>NZ_JAXCHC010000020.1:0-266 GCF_037027545.1 Serratia sp. 201
CACCGGTTAGCGATAACCGAAAAAATCTTAAAGATGACTTGCGAGTCATGTTTAAGATATTGCTCTTTAACAATCTGGAACAAGCTGAAAATTGAAACATGACGGCTGAAATTTATCCCTCCGTAGACGTATTGGGATGAAGAGTAACCTGTCATAGAGTCTCTCAAATGTTTGCAGCACGAACGATGGAAACATCTTCGGGTTGTGAGGTTAAGTGACTAAGCGTACACGGTGGATGCCTAGGCAGTCAGAGGCGATGAAGGGCG
>NZ_JAXCHC010000021.1:0-261 GCF_037027545.1 Serratia sp. 201
GTGTAAGTGCAGCGATGCATTGAGCTAACCAGTACTAATGATCCGTGAGGCTTAACCTTACAACACCGAAGGTGTTTTTAGAGAGATTTTCAGCGAAGTTCCGAGATTGGTTCTGATGGCTTCACGGGAGTGATGCGGTTGGAATGAAACAGAATTTGCCTGGCGGCAATAGCGCGGTGGTCCCACCTGACCCCATGCCGAACTCAGAAGTGAAACGCCGTAGCGCCGATGGTAGTGTGGGGTCTCCCCATGCGAGAGTAG
>NZ_JAXCHC010000022.1:0-260 GCF_037027545.1 Serratia sp. 201
TCGCATGGGGAGACCCCACACTACCATCGGCGCTACGGCGTTTCACTTCTGAGTTCGGCATGGGGTCAGGTGGGACCACCGCGCTATTGCCGCCAGGCAAATTCTGTTTCATTCCAACCGCCTCACTCCCGTAAAGCCATCAGAACCAATCTCGGAACTTCGCTGAAAATCTCTCTAAAAACACCTTCGGTGTTGTAAGGTTAAGCCTCACGGATCATTAGTACTGGTTAGCTCAATGCATCGCTGCACTTACACACCCA
>NZ_JAXCHC010000023.1:0-256 GCF_037027545.1 Serratia sp. 201
CCAGCGTGCCTTCTCCCGAAGTTACGGCACCATTTTGCCTAGTTCCTTCACCCGAGTTCTCTCAAGCGCCTTGGTATTCTCTACCTGACCACCTGTGTCGGTTTGGGGTACGATTTAATGTTACCTGATGCTTAGAGGATTTTCCTGGAAGCAGGGCATCAACTACTTCTGCACCGTAGTGCATCGTCATCACGCCTCAGGGTTGATATGCAACCGGATTTACCAGGTCACACCCCCTACACGCTTAAACCGGGAC
>NZ_JAXCHC010000024.1:0-256 GCF_037027545.1 Serratia sp. 201
CCAGCGTGCCTTCTCCCGAAGTTACGGCACCATTTTGCCTAGTTCCTTCACCCGAGTTCTCTCAAGCGCCTTGGTATTCTCTACCTGACCACCTGTGTCGGTTTGGGGTACGATTTAATGTTACCTGGAGCTTAGAGGATTTTCCTGGAAGCAGGGCATCAACTACTTCTGCACCGTAGTGCATCGTCATCACGCCTCAGGGTTGATATGCAACCGGATTTACCAGGTCACACCCCCTACACGCTTAAACCGGGAC
>NZ_JAXCHC010000025.1:0-256 GCF_037027545.1 Serratia sp. 201
CTTACCACTTTGTGATTCATGACTGGGGTGAAGTCGTAACAAGGTAACCGTAGGGGAACCTGCGGTTGGATCACCTCCTTACCTAAAGATATTGCTTCGAGTGGCGTGCTCACACAGATTGTCTGATGAAAAGTAACGAGCAAAGCGCTACCTGTTGATGCCATGAGTCATTCATGCTGATACGAACCGATTAAGTTATTCAGTTTAATCGGATTTTCGTGTCCCCATCGTCTAGAGGCCTAGGACACTGCCCTTT
>NZ_JAXCHC010000026.1:0-255 GCF_037027545.1 Serratia sp. 201
ACTTAACAAACCGCCTGCGTGCGCTTTACGCCCAGTAATTCCGATTAACGCTTGCACCCTCCGTATTACCGCGGCTGCTGGCACGGAGTTAGCCGGTGCTTCTTCTGCGAGTAACGTCAATTGATGAACGTATTAAGCTCACCACCTTCCTCCTCGCTGAAAGTGCTTTACAACCCGAAGGCCTTCTTCACACACGCGGCATGGCTGCATCAGGCTTGCGCCCATTGTGCAATATTCCCCACTGCTGCCTCCCGT
>NZ_JAXCHC010000027.1:0-255 GCF_037027545.1 Serratia sp. 201
CGGTTCATATCACCTTACCGACGCTTTTCGCAGATTAGCACGCCCTTCATCGCCTCTGACTGCCTAGGCATCCACCGTGTACGCTTAGTCACTTAACCTCACAACCCGAAGATGTTTCCATCGTTCGAGCTGCAAACATTTGAGAGACTCTATGACAGGTTACTCTTCATCCCAGTACATCTACGGAGGGATAAATTTCAGCCGTCATGTTTCAATTTTCAGCTTGTTCCAGATTGTTAAAGAGCAAAATACTTC
>NZ_JAXCHC010000028.1:0-255 GCF_037027545.1 Serratia sp. 201
GGGGCTCGAACCCGCGACCCCCTGCGTGACAGGCAGGTATTCTAACCAACTGAACTACCGCTCCACCGATTCTTTTACGTTGCATCTCTCGATGCCGGCAAATTCGCGCTTTGCGATTTGCGCATTACCAGTCGTCACACTGATAACGTTTATTTGATGCCTGGCAGTGTCCTACTCTCGCATGGGGAGACCCCACACTACCATCGGCGCTACGGCGTTTCACTTCTGAGTTCGGCATGGGGTCAGGTGGGACCA
>NZ_JAXCHC010000029.1:0-255 GCF_037027545.1 Serratia sp. 201
GGGGGGGGGGGGGGGGGGGGGGGGGGGGGGGGGGGGGGGGGGGGGGGGGGGGGGGGGGGGGGGGGGGGGGGGGGGGGGGGGGGGGGGGGGGGGGGGGGGGGGGGGGGGGGGGGGGGGGGGGGGGGGGGGGGGGGGGGGGGGGGGGGGGGGGGGGGGGGGGGGGGGGGGGGGGGGGGGGGGGGGGGGGGGGGGGGGGGGGGGGNGGGGGGGGGGGGGGGGGGGGGGGGGGGGGGGGGGGGGGGGGGGGGGGGGGGG
>NZ_JAXCHC010000002.1:0-1588841 GCF_037027545.1 Serratia sp. 201
AGAAGTGAAACGCCGTAGCGCCGATGGTAGTGTGGGGTCTCCCCATGCGAGAGTAGGACACTGCCAGGCATCAAATAAAGCCGAAAGCCCTGAACTGACGTTCAGGGCTTTTTGCTATGCGTAAAATGGAAAATCCCCGTTGTAATCCGCTTCAGCTTTCATCGTACTGTTTAATATTCATCACAAAACCAACGCATTGTTTCTCTGAATATCAGATATTCTTCGTCCGCTATTAAGTTTGGCTGTTAACTTATAAATAACAATAAAGTAACACCTGGCGGCAGGACGCCGAATTTCATCATTGCTATGGCTCGGAGAAAACATCATGACAGAAACAACCTCGGCTCTTGGGGATGAGCACGGCACCGAACAGGGAGCGCTGGATAACAAGAAACGCATTTTCGCTATCGTCGGGGCTTCGTCAGGCAATCTGGTGGAGTGGTTTGATTTTTACGTCTACTCCTTCTGCTCAATCTACTTTGCTGCCTCATTTTTTCCGGCGGGCAACAGTACGACACAGCTGCTGCAAACCGCCGGGGTATTCGCCGCCGGCTTCTTCATGCGACCTATCGGAGGTTGGTTATTCGGCTACATCGCTGACAAGCATGGCCGGAAAAACTCGATGCTGATTTCGGTCTGCATGATGTGCGCCGGATCGCTGGTGATCGCCTGCCTGCCGACTTATGAATCAATCGGCAGCTGGGCGCCGGCGCTGCTGCTGATTGCCCGCCTGTTCCAGGGGTTGTCGGTAGGGGGGGAGTATGGCACCAGCGCCACCTACATGAGCGAGGTGGCAATCAAGGGGCGGCGTGGCTTCTACGCCTCGTTCCAGTACGTGACGCTGATCGGCGGGCAACTGTTGGCGCTGCTGGTTTTGGTGATCTTGCAGCAAATATTGTCCGGCGAAGAGCTGAAAGCCTGGGGATGGCGTATTCCGTTTGCCTTGGGGGCGGTGTTGGCGGTGGTGGCGCTGTACCTGCGCCGCTCGCTGAATGAAACCTCCGATGCGAAGACGCGTAACCACAAAGATGCCGGTTCGCTGACGGGGCTGTGGAAGAACCGCAAGGCGTTCCTGATGGTGCTGGGCTTTACCGCCGCCGGTTCGCTAACCTTCTACACCTTCACCACCTACATGCAAAAATACCTGGTGAACACCGCTGGTATGGACGCCAAGCTGGCCAGCGCCATCATGACCGTGGCGCTGTTCGTCTTTATGCTGCTGCAGCCGGCGGTAGGCGCGTTTTCGGACAAAATCGGCCGTCGCAGCTCGATGCTGATCTTCTCAGCCTTCGCCACGGTGTTGACGGTGCCGATCCTGTTTGCCTTGAAAGAGGTGACCAACCCCTTTATGGCGTTCGGTCTGATCGTGTTGGCGCTGTTCGTTGTCAGCTTTTACACCGCGATCAGCGGGCTGCTTAAAGCCGAGATGTTCCCGCCGGAGGTACGCGCGTTAGGGGTAGGCTTGTCTTATGCGGTGGCGAATGCCCTGTTCGGTGGTTCGGCGGAATATGTCGCGTTGTCGCTTAAATCGTTTGGCGTGGAGAACGCTTTCTTCTGGTACGTTTCCGGCATGTGCCTGCTGGCGTTGCTGGTCTCGCTCCGGTTGCATCGCAAAGGCAAGGAGATACAGCTGTAATAAAAACCCCGGCCTTGGCCGGGGTCAGAGTCCATCTTACAGGATACGGCTAATCAGCCGATCGATGCGGATACGCCGCAGACGGCGAATCAGCTTACGCACCTTGATCGGGTACTGCTGAATGCTTTGCAGCTCCTGATAGTGGCCGACCACGGTGGTGTGAGTGCGGATGCATTCCAGCTCTTTTTGCCGCTGCTCGCGCATTTCCTGCTTGGGATCGTGGATCAGAATGGCGTTTTCCAGATCCAGCCGCCAGGCGCGCGGGTTGAGGTTATTGCCGGTAATCAGCTGCCACTCTTCGTCTACCCACATGCCTTTCAGGTGATAGCTGTTATCGCCATCCTTCCACAGACGCACGATCAGCTGTCCGGTGTCGATATAACGCTGCAAGCGGCTCAGAAAGCGGCGCAGGTTGATCTCGTACAGGTAGGGCAGCGCGCCGATGATTTTGAACGGCTGGTCCTCCGGAATATAGAAGTCGTTGGCGGTCTTGTCGCCGACGATGATCTCCACCTGTTTGCCCTGGCGCAGCAGATAAATGATGTTGCGCACCAGCAGCGCCGGCAGGTTGAAATAGGGAGTACACAGCGTCAGTTTCTGGTCGGCGCACGACATCAGGTGATGAATGGTTTTATTCAGCACGCTTTGCTTGCCAAGCCCAACCAGCGGCGTCACCGCCAGCTCATCGTTGCCGGCCTTGCCGCGGAAGTGGTAACCCGCGCGGCGCAGGGCGAAACGGAACAGACGGGTCTCGTTTTTGATCTCCGGGCTTTTCGGCCGATCGCTGCGATCGAGGCGTTGTACGGCGCCGGCGGTGAGCAGATGCTGCTTGATGTAATCGATCAGGGTATCGGCCAACACCTCATTGGTGATCAGCTGGTAGCGATCGTAACGGTATTTCTCATGCTGATGCAGATAAACGTCGTTGATGCTGGCGCCGCTGTAGATCACGGTATCGTCGACCACAAAGCCCTTCAGGTGCAGAACGCCCAACGCTTCGCGGGTATTGACCGGCACGCCGTAGATCGGCACCGACTGTTCCGGATGTTGGCTGGCCATGGCGCAGTACCAGTCGGCGTTGGTATTGGCGGCGGCGGCGCCGATTCGCCCGCGCTGTGCGCGGTGCCAGTCGACCAGTACGCAGATTTCCAGCTCGGGCCGACGCTGCTTGGCTTGATACAGCGCGTTGAGGATCTCGCGCCCGGCGTCGTCATGCTCCAGATACAGGGCCACCAGATAGATGCGTTGGGTGGCGTTGGCGATGGCGCTCAGCAGCGTGGTGCGAAAATCGGACGGCGCGTACAACGTACGAACATCAGCAACCGTCTGGGGGAGTTTGGGCAGTTGTGCAAGGTGTTGTTGATGTTTGCTACGTTTAAATTTTGACAACATCACAGTGCGTTTCTTCTCTCATGATTGATGGCCGGAACGCCACAGGCATAAAAACAATAAACCGAATAATCGGGCGATAATACCATTAGTTGCCCCGATTGTGCGTATGTTTTGGCGTTAAGTGGTGGATTCGTAGCGCATTGCGACGCAGGTCACTGCGCGTCGGCGGCCTGCAGCGGCAGCGTCAGATTGACGATGCCGTCCTCAAGCTGCACCTCGATGCCAAAGCCCAGTCGCTGCGCCAGCGCGATCATGCCGCGGTTATTCGGCATGGTGATGCCGCTCAGGCGGGTCAGGCCATGCGCGCGCGCGTAGGCGATCATTTTCTCCAGCAGCTGACGGCCTAGGCCCACGCCTTTGAGATCGGAACGCACCAGTACGGCGAACTCGGCGTCGGTGTTGTCCGGATCGGACAGCGCGCGGGTCACACCGATGATCTCGTCTGCGCGCACCGCCACAAAGGCCATTTCTCGATCGTAGTCGATCTGCGTCATGTTGGCCAAATCGTCATGGGTAAACTCGTTGATCTCGCTGAAGTAGCGATAATAGAGGTCTTCCTTGGTCACCCGGTCGATGAAATGTTTCAGCGCCGGCTCGTCTTCCGGCAGGATAGGGCGGAACAGGCACTGGCTGCCGTCTTTCAACGCGATGGTCTCTTCCAGCTCATGCGGATAAGGGCGGATCGCCAGCCGCGCCTGCGGATCGCCGCTGAACGGCGCGAGCTGCATCGAAACGTCCAGCAGAGTAAATTCGCTGCCGGAGGCCAACACCGGGTGAATATCCAGCCGGGCGATCTCCGGGCAGTCGAGGATCAGGTTGGAGACCTGCACCAGCAAGCGGCTTAGTCCAGGGATATCTAAAGGCCGCAGCGCGCTGCGTCCGCGGATCTTGCCGCCTTTCACCGCCTGCAGCACCAGATAACGCGCCAGCGCCATATTCAACGGCGGCAGCGCGACCGCCACCTGATTTTCCTGGCGCCACTCCACGCCGCCTTCACCCAGCATGATCAGCGGGCCGAAAATGGCATCCTGCTCCACCGCGATGCGCAGCTCCTGGGCGCCGGCGCGGTTGGCCATGCTCTGCACCAACAGGCCATGGATGCGCGCCTGGGGGTAGGTACGCTTCACACGGTCGAGGATCGCCTCCGCCGCGCGCTGCACTTCGGTCGCGGTGCGCAGGTAGAGCATCACGCCCTGAACTTCCGATTTGTGCGGGATATCCGGCGAACGCAGCTTCAGCGCTACCGGGTAGCCGATCTGCTCGGCGATGTGCACCGCTTCGGCGCTGTCTTCGGCGATCCAGGTCGGCAGGGTGCTCAGGTCATAAGCCTGCAGAATGGATTGCACCTCGTGGGTATCCAACTGGGTGGCGCCTTCGGCCAGCGCCTGATGGATCAGGCGGTGAGCGTCGGCGGTATTGGCGGTCAGGCCGACCGGCAGCGCCGGGGTCTCTTTCAGCTGCTTTTGGTTGCGGCGGTATTCCACCATATGCATAAAGGCGGTGACCGCGCCTTCCGGCGTGCGGTAGGTGGGAATGGCGGCCTCGGTAAACTGCCGGCGCGCCTCTTGAGAAGAGTATTCGCCGCACCAGTTGGTCAGCAAGGTGATGCGCTTGCCGCGCGTATGGCGATGCAGCGCGTCAATCAGCCGCTGCGCCGTGGCGGTGCCCGGCGCCGCCGCACTCGGCGCATGGATCAGAAGCAGCGCGTCATAGTCGTGGCTGTCGAGCAGCGCTTCGAGAGCCGCCAGGTAGCGCTGCGGCGTGGCGTCGTCGCGCAGATCGAGCGGGTTGCCGGCGCGAATGAAATCCGGCAGCGCATCGCTCAGCTTCGCCAGGCTTTCCTCGCTCAGCGTCGCCAGCTTGCCGTTGCGGCCGAGCAGTTCGTCCAGCGCCATCGCCGCCGGCGCCGCGCCGTTGCTGACGATCATCAACCGTTCCCCCCGCAGCGGATGCATATGGCTGAGGGTTTCCACCGCGGAGAACAGCTCGTGAGTATCCTGCACGCGCAGCAGGCCGGCGCGCTGGATGGCGGCGTCATAAGCGGCGTCCAGCCCCAGCTGGCTGTTGAGCAGTAATTGCGCCTGTTGGCTGCGGCCGCTTTTGATCACCAGAATGGGCTTGTTGCGTGAGGCGCTGCGCGAGGCGGAGAGAAAGCGTCGTGCGTCGCTGATGTTTTCCAGATACAGCAGGATGGCGCTGGTCTTGCTGTCGCGCGCCAAAAAGTCGAGCAGGTCGTCGACGTCGATGTCCAGGCTGTCGCCCAGCGCGATGAAGTAGGAGAAGCCGACTTCGCGCTGCTGCGCCCAGTCGAGAATGGTGTTGGCCACGGCGGCGGACTGCGAGATAAACGCCAGCTTGCCCTTTTGGATCGGCACCGGCGAGAAGCTGGCGTTGATGCCCTGCCACGGCGCCAGCAGCCCCAGGCTGTTGGGGCCCAACAGCCGCATGGCGTGGCGCTGCGCGCAGGCCTTCAGCTCGGCGAACTGTTCCGGTGGCGAAGAGAGCACGATGGCGGTTTTGCAGCCGCGTTGGCCCAGCGCGTCGATCAGCGCCAGATTACGCTTGGCGTGGGTGCAGATGATCGCCAGATCCGGCGTCAGCGGCAGGCTGGCGACGTCGGGATAGGCCATGACGCCGCATACCGCCTTGTAGCGCGGCGTCACCGGCAAGATGGGCCCGCCGAAACCGCCGGCCAGCAGGTTGCTCATCATCAGGTTGCCGGCACGGCCCGGCTGCTGCGAAGCGCCCAGCACGGCGATCGATTTGGGACGTAGTAGCGCTTCTAACCCTCGCTGGCTCATGCACGGCTCCTTTTGGCAACGTTACGCCTGATTTTAGGCGCTTTATGGCTACATTGCTGTGACCGGTGCCTCCGGCCGGGTCGGTTTTCCCGCCAGATACTGTTGACGGAAATAGCGGAAATGCTGATTCAATCCGTCGGCGGCCGGCAGATCGCCCGCCTGTTGCAACAGGGCGGCGGCCACTTCCGCCGTACAGTGCTGCTCGGCGCGGCTGGCTTCGCGCAGCTGATAGTCGGATGCGGCATCGACGTTGAGTGAAAACACCGGGAATTGATTGAGATACGGGCTTTTACGGAACATTTTGCGCGCTTCTGCCCAGGTGCCGTCCAGCATGATGAACAGCGGCGGTTTACCGCCGACGGGCAGCTCATTGAACACCGGCCGTTCGGCGTCGGCGTAGGACGCGGGGAACACCACATAAGGCTGCCGCGTCGGATCGTTGATGGCTGCCAGCAGGGCGGGATCGACCTCGGTACGCGACCAGAGGAACGCCTGGGTGTCCGGCAGGATATCGGCGATCAGGCGCCCGGTGTTGCTGGGCTTGAGCGGCTCGGCGCCGAACATGATCAGGCAGAAGCGGCTGCCGGCCTGCTGCGGGCGAATGGTGTCACACAGGCAGTTTTTATGCGGCAGCAGGCAACCCTGACAACGCGCCACCCGGCAACCGCGCGCCAAAAAAGGGCGGGTGGCGCGGTCTAAACGGAATTGGCGCAGGCGAAGTACGGCGTTGTCGGTCATAACGATCCTGGGGGAAAAACCGCTATTGTAACGCAGAAAAAAGCCCGCCGGGAGGGGCGGGCTCGATCGGGGCGCGTTCGCGCGCGATGGCGGGATACGGCCTATACTTGCGGAATCACACTAACTCGTTGAGCCAGTTGTCAAACGGTGCTTTTGGCATCGCGCCGTTGAGCATGTCGACCATCTTGCCCTGACGGAACACCATGATGGTCGGGATGCTGCGGATGCGGAAACGGGCGCTCAGCTCCGGTTCGGCTTCGGTGTTCACTTTCACGAAGCGCACTTTGCCGGCGCGCTCTTCGGCCACGTCTTCAAAGATCGGCGCAAAGCTGCGGCACGGGCCGCACCACGGCGCCCAGAAATCGACCACGACCGGCAGATCGTCCTGCAGCAACTGGTCCAGCGTGGCGGCGGTGGCGTTGATCACTTCACCGTCGAAGAGCTCGTGGCCGCAGCGGCCGCATTTCGCGTTGTCCGCCAGACGTTCTTCCGGCACACGGTTGGTGGCATTGCAAGCTGCACAAACTGTATTCATGTTGACCTCGGGTACTGAGAAAGCCGGGTCCCCGCAACGCGGTTGCGGAGATGTTTCTTTAATGCTGACAATTATCGGCAAAACCCGGCGCGTGAACAATGAGGTTTGTTCAATGGATGTGATAGTTGGGAGCTTTTAGCGCAAGTTGGTGGCTTCGTGCACCAACATCAGGTAATCTTCGCGCCCTGCGCGTTGGTGGAGAAGACAATGAACGATTCATTTAGTGGCAAGAACGGTAAAGTCAAAGTGATGTACGTCCGCAATGACGACGACAATGGCGATGACCGCAACAAGAATAAACGTCCGGCTGGCAAAGGCCGTCCGGCTGACGGTGCGCGCTCGGGCCGCACTGGTCAAGACAAGGCGCGTGGCGGCAACGATCGCCGCGGCGCCGACTCCCGCCGCAGTGAAAGCGATCGTCCTCGCCGTCCGGCGCGCACTGAAGATCGCGGTGGCAACGAGTCACCGTGGAGAACCGTCTCGCGGGCACCGAATGAAGAGCCGGCGTTCGATCACGGTGGCATCAGTGGCAAAAGCTTCATCGATCCGGAACAGCTGCGCCGCCAGCGCGCGGAAGAAACCCGCGTTTACGGTGAAAACGCCTGTCAGGCGCTGTTCGCCAGCCGCCCGGAAGCGATCGTGCGCGCCTGGTTCGTGCAGTCGGTCACGCCGCGCTTCCGTGAAGCGCTGCGCTGGATGGCGGCTAACCGCAAAGCCTACCACGTGGTGGATGAGGAAGAGCTGGCCAAGGCTTCCGGCACTGAGCACCACGGCGGCGTCTGCTTCCTGATCAAAAAGCGTCAGGGCCTGGATGCGCAGACCTACCTGAAAACCGCACCGGCGACCGACTGCGTGCTGGCGCTGGAAGAAGTGGGCAACCCGCACAACCTGGGCGCCATCGTCCGTTCGTGCGCCCACTTCGGCGTCAACGGCGTGCTGCTGCAGGATCCGGCGCTGCTGGAGTCCGGCGCGGCGGTGCGTACCGCAGAAGGCGGCGCGGAGCACATCAAGGCGATCAACGCCGATGATTTCCTGTCGGTGCTGGATACCTTCCGCAAGGCGGGTTACACCATCGTCACCACCTCCAGCCACAAAGGCACCGCGCTGGCGCAGGCCAAGCTGCCGGCCAAGATGGTGCTGGTGCTGGGCCAGGAGCGTGACGGCCTCAGCGACGGCGCCTGGCAACAGGGCGACATGAACGTGTCTATCGGCGGCACCGGCAAAGTGGAAAGCCTGAACGTTTCCGTGGCGACCGGCATTCTGCTGGCGGACTGGTGGCGTCAGAATCAGGCGTAATCTGTTCTACGTCGGATAAAAAAACGGGCGCCCCAGGGCGCCCGTTTCGTTTATTGAAGCTTAGTGAGCGCCGCCGCCCCCACCGCCGCCAGAGCTGAACGGCGGTTTCGCCACCCATACCAGCACCAGCAGTACCAGGAACACCCCGGCCGACAGCCAGAAGATCTCGTTGGCGGAGATGATCAGGCCCTGCGCGGTGATCTCGTTGGCGATATACGCCGACGCCTGCTGCTTGCTCATGCCGAGCTGCTCCAGTTGCCGGTACATCTCCTGCGACTGCGGGTTGTACGGGTTGACGAACTCCGTCAGCTGCGAATGGTGCTGCGATTCGCGCTGCGTCCACAGGGTGGTGGTGATCGAGGTACCGATCGAGCCCGCCAGGGTTCGCGTGAAGTTCGACAGGCTCGATGCCGCCGCCATACGCTCCGGCGGCAGGCCGGACAGCGTGATGGTGGTCAACGGCATGAAGAAGCAGGCGATGGCGAAGCCCTGGACGAACTGCGGCCAGGCGGAAGCGCCGAAGTCCATGCCCGGTTCAAACGTATAGGCGCGCCAGTAGAAGCACACGGCATACATGATGAAGCTGAAGGTCACCAGCCTGCGCATGTCGAGCCGGTTGCCGAACTTGCCGATGATCGGCGACAGCAGCACCGGGATCAGCCCGACCGGCGCCGACGCCAGCCCGGCCCAGGTGGCGGTATAGCCGTACACCTCTTGCAGCAGCTGCGGCAACAGCACGATGGCGCCGAAATACAGCATGTACGCCAGACTGATGCACAGGCAGCCGATGGTGAAGTTGCGCGACTTGAACAGCGACAGATCCACCACCGGATGGTCATCCGTCAGCTCCCAGACCACCAGGAACAACAGCGCTACGACCGCCACGACGGTCAGGGTGATGATCTCGGTCGAGTTGAACCAGTCCAGCTCCTTGCCCTGATCGAGCATCACCTGCAGCGAACCGATGCCGACGATCAGCAGCACCAGTCCAACCGTGTCGATCGGTTTGATCTCGGTTTTGGTTTCTCGCCCCTTCAGCGTCGCCATCGCCGCCATGATAACGAAGGCGCCGATCGGGATGTTGATGAAGAAGATCCAACCCCAATGGTAGTTGTCGCTGATGTAACCGCCGAGGATCGGCCCGAAGATCGGCGCGACGATCACGGTCATCGACCAGAGCGCCAGGGCCATCGCTCGCTTGGCGGGCGGGTAGTTGTTCAGCAACAGGCTCTGCGACAGCGGGATCAGCGGCCCGGCCACCACGCCCTGGATCACGCGGAAGAAGATCAGCATGCCGAGGCTGTTGGAGATGCCGCACAGCCAGGAAGCGAGGACGAACAGCGCGGTGGACCAGAGGAACAGCCGCACTTCGCCGATGCGCTTCGCCAGCCAGCCGGTGATCGGGATCGAGATGGCGTTCGCCACGCCGAACGAGGTGATCACCCAGGTCCCCTGCGAGTTGGAAGACCCGAGGTTACCGGCAATGGTGGGGATCGCCACGTTGGCGATGGTGGAGTCCAGCACCTGCATGAAGGTCGCCATGGCGAGCGCGACCGTCATCCAGGCGAGCTGGGCGCCTTCAAGCGGTTTCTGTGGCAAGATGGCCTCCCGCGCGCTTAGCCGGCGTTCGCATGGATCACGTCAGCGATCAGCTGGTTAACCGGCGCCAGATTCAACGCCAGCGCGTCGCTCTGGTACAGCGGTTTGTCGCGCACCACGTCAGACAGCACGCGGCCGTCCAGATTGGCGGTGTCGACGGTCACCAGCGTCGAAAGACCGATGCGCAGCGGATGATCGGCCACCTGCTTGGCGTCGAGCTCAATACGCACCGGCAGACGTTGCACCACCTTGATCCAGTTGCCGGTGGCGTTCTGGGCCGGCAGCAGCGAGAAGGCGCTGCCGGTGCCCATGTCGATACCGACCACTTTGCCTTGATACACCACGTCATCGCCGTAGACATCGCTGACTACCGTTGCCGGCTGGCCGATGCGCATGTTGGCGATCTGGGTTTCCTTGAAGTTGGCGTCAACCCAGATGTGATCGGCCGGCACCACCGCCATCAGCGGCGAACCGGCGGCGATCTGCGCGCCGACCTGCACGCTGCGGCGCGAGACATAACCGGTAATGGGGCTGATCACTTTGGTACGCTGCAGCGCCAGCCAGGCGTCACGCATCTGCGCGGCGGCCTGTTGGATTGCCGGCTGCTGTTCCAGCGGGGTATTCAGTACCATCGCCTGGTTGGCGTTGTATTGCTGCACCGCCACTTCCAGCGCGGCCTTGGCGCTGTCGACCGCATCGCGAGCGTGTTGCAGCTCTTCGCGGCCGATGGCGTCAACGCTGCCCAGCACCACGCGGCGTTTCAGATCGTTCTCGGCCTTGCTCAGATCGGTCTTGCGCAGGGCGATGTTGGCCTGATACTGCTTGCTGTTGATGATCAGCTGGTGGGTCTGACGCACGCTGTTGGCCAGGCCGGTTTTGGCGCGTTCAAACGCCTGCTCGGCATCGGTCGGATCGAGCGTCAGCAGTACGTCGCCCTGCTTGACGTAGTCGGTGTTGTCGAAATTGACGCTGTTCACGCTACCGGACACCTGGGCCATGATCTGCACCTGGTTGCCGGAGACGTAGGCGTCGTCGGTTTCCTGATGATGACGCAGCACCAGGAACCAATACACTAAGTAAGCCACCCCTATAACAATGAAAATAACCGTCAGCAACAGCAGCCAAAATTTACGCTGCTTCTTTTTGCCGCTCGGCTGCTGCGGGTTTTGGATTTCCGCGCTCGCGCTCATGGTGTTCTCCAAGCCTTATATTATTATGCTTTCGAATCCGCTGCGGCCGGGGCCTGATAGCCACCGCCCAGCGCACGGATCAGTCCTATCTTCGCCTGCAGTAAGTTGCTGCTGGCATTTAACTCCGCCTGTTGCTGCTGCAATAGCTGCGTCTGGCTGGTCAACAGATCGTCGCGCCCGATAATCCCTGCCTGGTAACGGGCGTTAGCGACCTGATACACCTGTTGCATCGACTGGGCCGCGGACGCCGCCTGCAGCTGCTGTTGCGCAGAACTCTGCTGGATGGTGATGGCGTCGGCGGTTTCCTGTACCGCATTCAGGATGGTTTGGTTATAGGATTCCACCGCTTCGTCATACAGCGCGGATTCCTCGCCCAGCTTGCTGCGCAGCGCCCCGGCGTGGAAGATCGGCAGCGAAATCGCCGGCATCACGTTCCAGGCCTGGCTGGCCGCTTCAAACAGATTCGGGCTGGTGCCACTGGTGTTGGTGGTCATCAGGCCGGCGAAGGCTGAAATGGTCAGGCTGGGGTAAAACTCCTTACGTGCGGCGCTGACGCGCTGGCTGTAAGACTCCACCAGCTGGCGTTGCGCGGCGATGTCCGGGCGTTTGCCCAGCAGATCCGCCGTCAGCTCGCCCTGCGGTGCCATCAGGTTGTCTGCGGGCAACGGCACCTGACGCAGGTGCTGCATGGCGTTCGGCCCTTGGCCCGCCAGCGCGGCGAGCTGGTGTCTGAGCTGTTCGATTTGCGACTGCAACTGCAGAATCTGCTGTTTAGCGACGTCGGACTGCGCCTGGGTTTGTTGCGGCACGTCGACGCCGGTCAGCCCGGCCTGATAGCGCTGTTGGCGCAGCGCGGTCAGGCGTTCATTGTTGTTCACTTCCTGCTGCAGCAGCTTCTCGAGCGCCAGATTGCTTTGCAGCTGGTAGTAGGCGGACGCCACCGAACTGGTCAGGGTCAGCGCCGCCTGTTCCTGCTCGGCGCGCGCAGCGTTCACTTGCGCTTTGGCGGCGTTCACCTGGTTGCGGTATTTACCCCACCAGTCGAATTCGTACGCCAGGTTCAACCCCAGGGAGTTGGAGCTTGAATAGATCGGCTTATGCGGATACCCCAACCCCATATTGACGTTTTGCGGCACGCGTTGACGCTGGGTGCTGGCGTTCAGATCCAGGTTCGGCCCGTTGGCGGCGTTGGCTTCGCCCACCACGCTCTGCGCTTCGCGCACGCGGGCGGCGGCTTGACGCAGGGTCGGCGAGTTTTGCAGCGTCTGCGTCATCAGGGCATCCAACTGCGGATCCTTGAGGGCGCGCCACCACTGCGGGCTGACGGCCAGCGAACTGACTTTCGGCTGAGCCAACTGCAGGCTCTGCGGATCCATCAGCGTGGATTGCGGGGCAATATTATCGGTAGAAGCACACCCGGCCAGCAGCAATACGGCGAACAGCGGGGTGAATCTCCAGTTAAATGGGGATCGCATAATAGGTACCTGAACAGAAATTGTGAATTAGGATAACTGTTCTGTGATTTCCATTTGATCCAGACGTGCCAGCAATTTGCGCGTCAGCTGTTCCAGCTGTTTTTGCTCATCGTCGGTCAGCGTGGACCACAGGAAATGCAGACATTGGTGCTGCGGCGGCAGCAGTTGACTGAGAAATTCTTCCCCCTGCGGCGTCAGATGCAGATGCAGGCAGCGGCGATCGTTATCGCTTTCACGGCGCTCGATCCAACCGCGTTTCTCCAGCTCGTCGGCGATGCGGGTCGCATTGGTGCGCGAGGAGCCTAAGGCAGAGCTTAGCTCAGAAGGTTGGATGCTGTGGCTCTCCTGCGCATCCAGGGTAATCAGCGCCATAAACAGTGTTTCGTTAATCCCCTGCGCCTTCAGCATCTTGTTGCGATTTTCCAGCAACTTGCCTTGCATGTGCATGCACAGGCGGGTCAGCAGGATTTCCTGATACGGGAAATCTTTCTGCCGGGTGGCGCGGAAATTCAGCATTTGTTCTATGGGGGCAAACGAGCTTTCCATAATTTAGGGCCTCATTAATTTCGTTCGAGATAGTAACGACGGTGACTAATAATGTAAATGTTCAGCCGTGCGGATAATTTAGCAATTCGTGTCATTTGTCAGAGTTTGTAAAGATGTGGCGCATGAAAACGCCAAAGCGAAGCCAAACGTTCGGCGCGGCGTCAGCCTGGACCGAAAAGCATTAACAGCTTTAATGTGACGCCAAAGGCCGTCGCGCCGAGCAGCGTCGACAGAATGATGCTTTTACTGCGGTAGAAGCACAGCGCCAGCGCGGCGAACCCCGCCAACGTCGGCAGCAGCTTGTCCGGTTCGCGCATCACCACCGGCGTGCTGGAGACCACCAGCAGGGCGCAGATCGAGGCGATGCCAATGCTGTCGAGTAGCAGGGCGGCTTTACCGCGTTTGAGGCCGGGCTGGGCGCGCGCCGGCGCCAGCCGCAGCGGCAGATAACGGAACAAGTAATTGGCGCAACCCACCACCAGGCCGATCACCAGCACATCAGTGTTCATGGCTGGCCTCCGCAGGGGCAGGTTGGAACAGAGCGGCGACGCAACCGGCGCCGATGCCGGCCAAAATGGCAACCGGGATGGAGAACAGCACCACGCCGAGCAGCGCACCGGCCAATGAGGCAGCGATGGTCAGGCTCTGCGGGCGCCGGAAAGCGGCCAGCAGGAAACTGAGAAATAGCGCCGGCAGCATGAAGGCCAGCGAGGCCTCGATCACCGGGAACTGCTCCAGCGGGCCGTTGCCGAACAGCGCGCCGAGCGCGGTGCCGGCTACCCAGGAAAGCCAGGAACAGAGCGCGATGCCCAGCATCCAGTTTTCGCTCCAGCTGCGGTTATTGCGCATCAGCTTGGCGGTGGCGGCGGCGAAGACCTCATCGGTCAGACCAAAAGCCCACATTGCCGTTTTACCGGGCGACATGCGCGAGACGATACGGTGACGCAGCGCCGGGCCGTACAGCAGGTGGCGCACGTCCATCGCCATCACCGTCAACGCGGAGACCCACAGCGACATGCCGGCGCTCAGCAGGGCGGTGATCACGAACTGGCTGGCGCCGGCGTAGATGATGCAGGAGAAGAAAAGGCTTTCCAGCGGGGAAAAGCCCAGTTTGACGGCGCTGAGGCCGAAGGCGAACGCCACCGGGACATACCCGATGACGATCGGCAAACTGTCGACGACGCCGTTGGCGAAGGTGGCGCTGACGGCGGGCGGATTGAGGCTGTCTGCAGCTTGGCTTTGCATGGTTGTGGATCGCAGGGTAGATAGGACTTCAATAGTTTATGCCCAGAACATTACCAGAGAGTAAGTAATGTTTATACCCTGCACCGCTAATAAATTTCTTTAGTGACTATTTGCACGATAATCAGATTGTCGCTGGCCCTTGCGGATCGTGGTGCTTGCCGAGCCACCAGGTCAGCAGGTTGAGCAGGCATAACACCCCGCCGGCGGCGGCCACGCCGTACCAGCCGGCATGCTGATAGGCCGAGGCGGAGAGCAGAGAACCGAGCGCGCCGCCGATAAAGTAGCTGGTCATGTAGCCGGCTGTCAGGCGGTTGCGCGCGTCCGGCATGATGCGGTACATCACGCTCTGGTTGGTGACGTGCACCGCCTGCACCGCCAGATCGAGGATCAGAATGCCGGCGATCAGCGCCCATAGCGACTGTTTGGCTAACGCGATAGGGATCCAGGACAGCAGTAACAACACCAGGCCGACGGTGGTGGTCAACCCGGCTTTACCTTTGTCCGCCAGATGCCCGGCGCGCGAAGCGGCCAGCGCCCCGGCGGCGCCCACCAGGCCGAACAGCCCGATCACCCCCTCGGAATAGTTGAACGGCGGCGCGGCGAGCAGAAAGGCCATTGAGGTCCAGAGCACGCTGAAGTTGGCGAACGAAAGGGCGCCGAGGATGGCGCGGGTGCGCAGCAGCGGCGTGCGGCAGAACAGGCTGAAGATCGAGGCCAGCAGCTGTGGGTAGTTCAGCCCGGAGTGTTGCTTATAGCGCGGCAGCGCGCGCCACAGGATCAGCGCCATCAGGATCATCAGCACGCTGGCGACCCAGTAGATGGTGCGCCAGCCGCCGAACGACGCCAGCGCGCCCGCGACGGTTCGCGCCAGCAGGATGCCGAGCAGCAGGCCGCTCATGATGATGCCGACGGTCTTGCCGCGCTTTTCCGGGTGGGCCAGCGTGGCGGCTAGCGGCACCAGGATCTGCGCCACTACCGAGAACAGCCCGGTGAGCGCGGTGCCGAGGATCATCATCGGCAGCGTGGCGGAGGTGGCGGTGATCAGCATGCCCCCGGCGGCCAGCAGCGTCATGAACACGATCAGGCCGCGGCGTTCGAACATATCGCCGAGCGGCACCAGCAGCAGCAGGCCGGTGGCGTAACCGAGCTGCGCGGCGGTGACGATAAAGCCGGCCTGGTTGACCGACAGGTTGAAACTGGTGGCGATGGTTTCCAGCAGCGGTTGCGCGTAATAGTTGCTGGCGACCGCCAGGCCGGTGGCGATGGCAATCAGCACGGTCAGCGCCGGGCTGAGGCCCGGATGGGCGTTTTGTGGATTCATGATTTTTTCATCACGGGAAGAAGATAGCGCGCAGTATCCGGCAACGCGTCTGTGGAAACCAATGTATAATTTTCATTTGATTTATCTCATTTCAAGATAGATGCCATGAACCTGAAACAGATCCGCTATGCGCTGGCGGTGGCGGAAGAACAGAGTTTCACCCGGGCGGCGCAGCGCTGCCATACGGTGCAGTCGGCGCTCAGCCACCAGATCGCAAAACTGGAAGAAGAGCTGGGCTGCACGCTGTTTGAACGCACCTCGCGCCGGGTGCGGTTGACCCCCGCCGGCCAGGCTTTCATTCCGTCGGCGCAGCGCCTATTGGCGGCGCAGCAGGCGCTGGTGGAAGAGGTGACCGCCGCCGGCGATGCGGTGTCCGGCACCCTGACCATCGGCACAATTTCAACCATAAACGCGATTGATCTGACCGAAAAGCTCGACAAGTTTCATCGCCACTATCCGGCGGTGAACATCCGCCTGTACGTTGGCATGAGCGAAGCCCTGCTGGAGGATGTGCGTCAGCAGAAGTGCGATATGGCGTTCGTCGGCATCTGGCCCGGCGATGTCGATTTACTGCCGATGTCGCACCGGCAGTTGACCGATGAGCCACTGGTGGCGCTGGTGGCGCCGCAGCACCCGCTGGCCAACCGCGAGCGGGTGAATCTGCAGGCGCTCGCGGAAGTGCCGCTGGTGGATTTCTACAGCGGCACCGGTGCGCGACGCCAAACCGATCGCGCCTTCCAGGCGGCGGGTATCCGCCGGCACGTCAGTTTTGAAATCGATCATATCGAATGGCTGGAAAATCTGGTGCGGCGCGGATTGGCGGCGGGTATCGTACCTGTCTCGACCGCGCAACGCTTAAGTGCACTGGTGTCGATTCCGATTGAAGACGGGCCGCGGCGCCAGGTGTATTGCATCTGGCCGCAGCCTTTGTCGAACGCCGCCGCACGTTTTTTACAGTTCAGCGGCATCGATATGGCGGGGTAGGGGCGCGGCAAAGGCGGCGCCCCTGAACGGTTACGACTTCGCCGCTTCGGCGGCGGTTTTCACCCAGCCGTCGAAGGTCGCCTGGTGCGCTTTGATCCAGCCGTTAACGTGGTTCTGGATATCGGCTTCCGAAGCCTGGCCTTCATGCATGCGCAGGTTTTGCGCATTGATGTCGGCGATCGGCAGCTTCATGATGGCGAACAGCTTGGCGGCCGCCGGATTGGCTTCGGCCCACTGCTTGTTGGCGGCGATGCGCATGGTGTTGACCGGGAAGCCGTAGTTGGCGCCGTTAGGCAGCTTGGTGTCGACGTTCTTCTGCTCGCCCGGCAGCGAGGAGAACGGCACCTGCAGCCAGACCACGTCGCGGCCCGGCACCATCACATCGCTGACCCAGTACGGCGTCCAGGTGTAATACAGCACCGGTTTGCCCTCTTTGTAGCGGGTGATGGTGTCGGCGATCATCGCCGCGTAGTTGCCCTGGTTATGCTCGACGGTGTTGCTCAGGCCATAGGCCTTGATGTGGTGGTTGATCACCGCTTCGCAGCCCCAACCCGGGGTGCAGCCAGTCAGATCGGCCTTGCCGTCGCCGTTGGTGTCGAACAGCTTGGCGATCTTGGGATCCTTGAGCTGTTCGACGTTGGTGATGTGATACTGCTCGGCGGTTTTCTTGTCGATCAGGTAACCCTGCGCGGCGCCGTTGACGTAGACGCCTTCGCGGTAGAACTTGGCGTCGCCGCCGGCGGCCTTGTACTGATCGGCGTGCAGCGGATCCCAGTTGACCGCGATAAAGGTCGCGTCGCCGGAGGCGATCGAGGTGTAGGCGACGTTGTAATCCACTTCACGCGGTTCCTTCACGTCGTAACCCAATTTCTCCAGCGCCTTGCTGACCAGCAGCGTCTGGAAAGTCTCTTCGGAAATGGTGCTTTGCACCGGCTGAACCGTGATCCCCTTGCCGGGTAAATCTGCTGCGCTCACGCTCTGTGAGCCAATCAGCGTCGTCAGGGCGAGAGCCCAGATGCCCGTAGTGCGCATAGTGTTTCCCCTTTTTTCGATGTGGTGGTGTTATAGCCCGCCGGGGCCGCAGCCGCCGGCGGGAAAAGCGTCAGGCCTGTTTGATGAACGGGCGAGTCAGCAGCCCTATGGGGCCACGGCGATACCAGCGGCCGATGCCTTTGCTGCGGCGATCGCGCCCCAGCGATTGGGTGAGGCGATCGAGAATGATCGCCAGGATCACGATGCCGACGCCGCCGACGGCGGCCAGGCCCAT
This sequence comes from Serratia sp. 201, assembly GCF_037027545.1. Classification (NCBI taxonomy): domain Bacteria; kingdom Pseudomonadati; phylum Pseudomonadota; class Gammaproteobacteria; order Enterobacterales; family Yersiniaceae; genus Serratia; species Serratia sp. 201. The sequence goes on from NZ_JAXCHC010000002.1 coordinate 18,026, forward strand.
GTCCAGCCGGCCGATGCCGCGCAGCACCATCTGCCCCAGACCGCCGACCGCGATCATCGAGGCAATGACGACCATCGACAGCGCCAACATCAGCGTCTGGTTCACGCCGGCCATGATGGTCGGCATCGCCAGCGGCAGCTGCACCTTGAACAGCAGCTGCCGCGGGCTGGCGCCGAAGGATTCGGCGGCCTCGATCAGATCTTCCGGCACCTGCTTGATGCCCAAAATGGTCAGGCGCACGATCGGCGGCAGCGCGAAGATAATGGTGACCACCACGCCCGGCACGTTGCCGATGCCGAACAGCATGACGATCGGCACCAGGTAGACGAAGGCCGGGGTGGTTTGCATCGCGTCGAGCAGCGGCCTTATCACCTTGGCGGCGTGCTTGCTGCGCGCCAGCCAGATGCCGAGCGGCAGGCCGATAAGAATGCAGAAGAACAGCGCGGTCAGCACCAGCGCCAGCGTAACCATCGCCTGCGACCAGGCGCCGATGGCGCCGATGGCGACCAGGGAGAGCAGCGTGGCGGCGCCCATGCCGAGGCCCGAGACCTGCCAGGCGAGCAGCGAGAACACCAGAATGGCGATCGGCGCCGGCATGCCCAGCAGCAATTGCTGGAAGCCACTCAAGATCATATCCACCGGCACGCGAATGCCCTGGAACAGTGGACGGAAGTGCAGCACCAGCCAGTCGATGCCTTGCGTGACCCAGGAGTCGAACGGCACCCAGGCCTTATGGAACGGGTCGAGCAGGCTGAAGTGTTCAGGCTGCGCCGGGGCGCTGCTGAGCCAATCTGCGCCTTGTCCGGCGGCGTCATGAGCGGCCGGCGGCGGCGCGCTGGACCAGGCGTCGCCGGCGTTGGCGGCGACATCGTGAGCGGGTGCGGCGCCGGCATCTGCCGGTGCGGTAGCCCAGGGATCTTGGGTTTGCGTGGTATCACTCATTGGTTGAGCCCTCCTTGTCCAACGCCTGCAGCAGCATGGCCTTGGAGATGATGCCGAGATAGTTATGTTCTTCGCTCACCACCGGCACCGCGCAGGGCGCCTGGGCGACCAGGGAAATCAGATCGCTGAGCGGCGTATCGGCCGGCACGGCGGCAGGGGCTTCGAGCAGGGCATCGTCCAGCGTTTGATTGGCGGACAGCGCCTTTTTCAGCGACTCTATCGACACCACGCCAATAAATTTCTTCCCGCGTTCAACAACATAACCATAATCACGGTCCTCATCGCGCAGCAGCTGCAGCGCCGATCGGGGGCCAAAGCCGGGGGTTTTGCGGATCAGCGTCACCGGGCGCCGTTGGGCGATATCCTTGGCGCTGAACACGTGACTGATGTCCACGCCGCGGAAGAAGGTGCGCACATAGTCGTTGGCCGGGTTGTTCAGGATCTCGTCCGGTGTGCCGACCTGGATCACCTCACCACCCTGCATGATGGCGATGCGATCGCCGATACGCATCGCCTCGTCCAGATCGTGGGAAATAAACACGATGGTGCGCTGATGCTGGGCCTGTAATTTCACCAGCTCATCCTGCATTTCGGTGCGAATTAACGGATCGAGCGCAGAGAAGGCCTCGTCCATCAATAATATATCCGGGTTATTGGCCATGGCGCGGGCTAATCCTACGCGCTGGCGCATACCGCCGGATAATTCATCTGGATAAGACAGCGCATAATTCTCCAGCCCGACCTGACGCAGGGCATCCAGCGCTTTTTCCTGACGTTCCTGCAACGGTATGCCGGCTAATTCCATACCAAAGGCAGTATTATTCAGGACATTCATGTGCGGCATCAGCGCGAATGATTGAAATACCATGCTGATCTTATTTCGCCGCACGGTGCGCAGCGCGGTGTCGGATATTTTGGCGATGTCCTCACCGTCGATCAGTACCTGGCCGCGGGTGGGTTCTATCAGACGATTGAGAAGGCGTACCAGGGTGGACTTGCCGGAACCGGAGAGCCCCATGATGACAAATATCTCGCCTTCTTCAATGGCCAGAGTGGCGTCTTTTACGCCGAGCGATAAGCCGGTTTTTTCAAACAGCCGATCTTTTGTCAGACCTTTATCCAGCAGTTTGAATGCGCGTTCCGGGTGTTCGCCAAATATCTTATACAGGTTCTTTACTTCGAGTTTAATTGCCATGCAATTTGCTGTTTCCTCTGGTTTAATTAACGCGTTATGGGCTGTCCTTAGCAAAATAAAAGAGCTTTTTACCCTAACACAGTGAATATCTGAGACAACCCTCAATGTCATTTAAATGGGATATTAGTGGTTTACATCAAGGTTTTAATTAGCTATGGTAATTTGGCCCGTGACTCAAAATTGACGGCCGTTATTCGCCATAATGGTTTGGTTTTTGAGGAAATAACGCTGTGTGGGGCGATGAGCTATTTCGGTTTTACGCCTGCCGTTCGGATAATAAAAAACCCGACCAGAGGCCGGGTAAAAGTCATCAGTATTTCATCAGTTTTAACGACAGGTGCCGATATCGAGGGGGATATCGTCGAGCGCTATGTTATCGCCGTAATATGACAGCCAGATGGCAGCCTCAGGCCTTGCGGTACAGCCGCCGCGGATGGCCGATATTGCCGTACAACATCTCTACCCGCACGAACTGGGTGGCGACGCAATATTCCAGATAACGCCGGGCGGTGGTCTTGCTGATGCCGACCTGCTCAACCACGTCTTCCACCGCATGCGCTACCGTCGGCTGGGCGATAAACAGCGCCTGCACCAGCTCAAGGGTATTGGTTTCGATGCCTTTGGCGCTCGGCTCGCTGGAGAACTGCTTCGACTGCAGGTTGTACAGCGCATCGACGTTATCCTGATCGATGATCTTGAAGGTACGCTGGGTCTGTACGAACTGCATGAAACGTTCGAGCGAATTGCGTAGCCGCTTGTAGGACACCGGCTTGATGATGTAGTCGAAGGCGCCGTTGCGGATCGCTTGGCTGCAGGTATGCATGTCGCTGGCGGCGGTGATGAAGATCACCGAACAGGCGGGGTTCTTCACCGCCGGCTCTTCCATCAGCTCGATGCCCTGACCGTCCGGCAGAAAGTTATCCAGCAGGATCAGGCGCGGCTGATGCGCGTTGGCTTTGGCTCGCGCTTCGGCCAGCGTGGCGGCGTAAGCCACCACCCGCAGGTTGAAATTTTTCTCGATGAACTCCGCGTGCAGCGTCGCCAGTTGCGGCTCGTCTTCCACGATCAGAACGTCCAGTGCTTGGTGTGACATAATCGGGTGCTCAAAAAATCGGGTTATGGGTTTTATTTAGGGATAAATATAGAGAATATCGCGCCGTGCGGCTCGTTGTCTGACACTTCTATGCTGCCATGCGCCTGCGCCACGTGGCTGGCGACCAGATGCAGGCCGATGCCGTGGTCGCTTTTATCCGCTTTGGTGGTGACGCCCTGTTCAAACAGCGTATCACGAATCTCCTCGGCGATGCCGGTACCGCGATCCGCCACCTCGATCACCAGCTCGTCGCTACCGTCGCTGATATAGAGTTCGATCGCATCGTGCGGCGCCGGGCGGTGCAGCGTCGCCTCCACCGCATTATCCAGCAGGTTACCAACGATCGACATCAGTTCGGTCTCATTCAGCGCCGCCGGGATCTGCCGCAGCTGGCAGGCCGGATCGAAGCGCAGCTCGATGCCTTTTTCTTTGGCGCTGGAGTATTTGCCCAACAGCAGGCCACACAGCGCCGCCGAACTGAAGCGCTGCGAGATGAAATCGAGGATCTCCTGCGCGCCCTCCGACTGGGCTTCCACATAGCGAATAGCCTCGTCGTAGCGCTGCATATGCAACAGCCCGGCCAGCGTGGCGGTCCAGTTCAGCTGCTCGTGGCGCATGATGCGTAGGTTGTCGGCATAGCGTTTCACCTGGCTGAGCTGGCTGCTCAGGGTATTGATATCGTTCTTGTCGCGGAAGCTGATCACCCAGCCTTGCAGCTCCTGCTCCTGCATGATGCGCACCCGGCTGGCGATCACCCGCACGTGGTTGAAGCGGCACACCTCGTCGTGCGTATCCAGGCCCAGTTGCGCGGCGGCGAAGAAGTTCGGCTGCGCCTGGATCACGTCGCCGATTGGTCGGCCCAGCAAGCTGGCGGCGGGCTGGTGTAGATCCAATAGCTCGCGCGCCGCATGGTTGATGGTGATGATCCGCAATTGCGGATCGATGGCGATCACGCCCTCATAAATGGCTTCCAGCAGCGCTTTTTGCTGGCGCACCAGCAGCGCGATCTCTTTCGGTTCCAGCCAGAACATCTGGCGCTTAAGATTTTTCGACAGCAGCCAGGAAAAAACGAACAGGGCAATCAGCAGCAGCACGATAGAGCCGATAATTTGCGTCAACGTCCTGGCATTTAAATTATCGATATGCGATTTCAAATAACCGACGGAAACGATGCCGATCACCTGATTATTTTCATCCAGGATCGGCGCCTTGCTGCGTAATGATACGCCGATGCCGCCCTTGCGAATGGAAATAATGCTTTTCCCTTCCAGCACCTCTTTATTATCGCCGCCGATCATCGGTGTGCCCAGGCGGCCTTCGTATTCGGAATGATAAAGATGGCGGGCATGATTATCGCCGATGACGATATAGCTGGCGTCGCTGCTGGCGCGGATTTTTTTCATCAACGCAGCGATCCTGGCGGCGTCGTTGTTTTCCACCGCGTCCACCAGCGAAGGGATAAGGGCGATTTCCCGCGCCTGCACCTGGGCGCGGGCGCCGAGATCGCGGTGCAGTTGCGCATCCAACTGGTAATAGGTATAGGCGCCGATACAGGTCAGCAGCAGGCAGGAGAAGGCCACCAGGCACAGAAACAGTTTGATTTGAAATGAGAGTTTGAGGCGCATGGTGGAGCTTCACTGTAAAGAGATCCTGAAGCCTTACCCTATCACGATAAGCGGGGTCTGTAATATTGCGCTCGATCAACTTGTGATCCCTCACACGGGATTAGAGTGAACCGGACGAGAATTGTTCGCCTGCGATAAAATTAATAAGCTTTAAAATAAAAACGTTATTAACACCATTAAAACCGCGTTGGTTTTTACATAATCTTAATTAACCCCATAGAAACCATAACCACCATTAAAAACCCTTTTTAACTTTGAACATAATCACAGCAGATAATCCGTGCGCTTCTCTATGATGGCTGAACAAACTAATAAGAGGCCAGATTATGAGCACAACAGATGATTCTTACCTCGTAGCCAAAGACAAGACCGCCGATATTCCTCTGCGTGAGAAATGGTGGCGGATACTGGACAATTATAAAGTAGGGATTATTCCGTTACCGTTCTTTATTCTGGCCGGCGTATTGATTCTGCTCGACTGCCTGGAAGGCAAGTTGCCGAGCGATATCGTAGTGATGGTGGCCACCCTGGCGTTCTTCGGCTTCGCCTGCGGCGAATTCGGCAAGCGCCTGCCGCTGATCGGCAAAATGGGCGCGGCGGCAATCTGCGCCACTTTCATTCCTTCCGCGCTGGTGCACTATGGCCTGCTGCCGGACGTGGTGGTGGAATCGACCACCAAGTTCTACAAATCGACCAACATTCTGTACCTCTACATCTGCTGCATCATCGTCGGCAGCATCATGAGCATGAACCGCCAGGTGCTGATCCAGGGCTTCCTGCGCATCTTCATCCCCATGCTGTGCGGCGAGATCGTCGGCATGCTGGTGGGGATGGGCGTTGGCATGGCGCTGGGCCTGGAGCCGTTCCAGATCTTCTTCTTCCTGATCCTGCCGATCATGGCCGGCGGCGTAGGTGAAGGGGCGATCCCGCTGTCGATGGGCTACGCGGCGATCCTGCACATGGAACAGGGCGTGGCGCTGGGGCGCATTCTGCCTATCGTGATGCTCGGCAGCCTGACCGCTATCGTCATCGCCGGCCTGCTTAACCAGCTGGGCAAGCGTTATCCGCACCTGACCGGCGAAGGCAGCCTGATGCCGAGCAAGCAGGGCGACAGCGACATGAGCGCGGTGGAAAAAATCAGCGGCAAGGTGGACGTCAGCACCATCGCCTGCGGCGCGCTGTTGGCCATTCTGCTGTATATGGTGGGCATGCTGCTGCACCGTCTGATCGGCCTGCCGGCGCCGGTGGGCATGCTGTTCGCCGCCGTGGCGGTGAAGCTGGCGCACGGGGTATCGCCACGCATTCAGGAAGGCTCGCAGGTGGTGTACAAATTCTTCCGCACCGCCGTGACTTATCCGATCCTGTTCGCGGTCGGGGTGGCTATCACGCCGTGGCAGGAGCTGGTGGACGCGTTCACCGTACAGAATCTGATCGTGATCGTCACCACCGTCAGCGCGCTGGTGGCGACCGGTTTCTTCGTCGGCAAGAAAATCGGCATGCACCCTATCGACGTGGCGATTGTCTCCTGCTGCCAGAGCGGGCAGGGCGGGACCGGCGACGTCGCGATCCTCACCGCCGGCAACCGCATGTCGTTGATGCCGTTCGCCCAGATCGCAACCCGTATCGGCGGCGCTATCAACGTTTCGCTGTCGCTGCTGGTGTTGGCCAAGTTCTTCGTATAACTCCTATAAATCCTTAGCGTTACTTTGCCTTTCCCCGCCCCCGCGGGGATTTTTTTTGCCCGCGCGCCGGCCTGACGTGCGGGCGGGGATAATACCGGTTACGCTGCCTGTTTCATGGCGGCGTCATACCACGCGAAGTAGCGCTCTACGCCGCGACGGCCGGATTCGATCAGCGCGCGTTTCTTCTCCTCGCTGATGCCGAACTCCAGCGTGCCGACGTCGAGCGTATCGACATACACGGTGCGCTTCCAGTCATCGCTGTCCAGATGCACCTTGGTTTGGATGTCCAGCATCACGTTGGCCACCGCCAGGGTGAAATCAAACAGGTTGTTGACCGGCGTGCGCGGGCCGGCCTGACCGGCGGCCTGGGCGATTTCGCCGGCGGAGTCGAGGCGAAGGCCCAGGGTGCGGGTGTTGATGCGTTGGCTGGAGGCGTCGATGTAAGGCGGCGTGGCGGAGAAGTCATAGTCGAACAGTCGCACCGGGTAGTTGTCGATCATGCCGCCGTCGATGCACAGGTCGCCCAGAGTATTGTTCTTCGCCACGAAGGCGAAGGGGAACGACATCGAAATGCGCAGGCCGTCCGCCACTTTCATGCGCGGCGTAGTGCGATGCGAATAGACCTCTCGCTGGCCGCTGTTGAGGTTGGCGCCGATAAAGTAAATCGACTTGAACCCTTTCACCGCCTTCATCGCTTCGAACTGCTCGAAGGTGATATCCGGGTTGCCGGTATACTGCTTGATAATATCGCGTGACCATTGATAGAAATAATCGCCGGGCGCGATGCCGTATTGATTAAACAGGCGATAGGCATCCTGGATCGTACCGAAAAAGCCGCCGTTATAATCGAGGAATTTTTTAAAATCCATCGCCGACAGAATCTTGGTGACGTCCGCCGAGCTGCAGCCCAGGCCGACCAGCAGCGCGGCGATGGCGCCCGCCGAGGCGCCGGAGGTTTGCTTGATCTGCGGCATGATGCCTTTGGCTTCCAGCAATTCCAGCGCGCCGCCATAGGCGATGCCTTTTACGCCGCCGCCTTCAAAGACCAGATTTTCGAATTGATAGTTCATGATATTTCCTCACTCGTGGTTTAGGGAGTAAGAAAAATAACGAAGTCGCGAACCGGAAAATATTGATTGGGGTTGTGTGAGTCGGCAAACAAAATTATTCACAATAAATATATTGTTCATATATTTATCAAAGGCATTTATTAAACAGGCGCATCGGGATTTTTGCGTCAATACTTAGCGCTGTTCAATTCTCGCAAGGAGTCATCATGTTCTGGAAACGTTGTCTGCTGGGCGCGGCGCTGGCCGTTATGTCATTACAGGCCGGGGCCGCCGCGCCGCAGGCTAAAACCCCGACGCCGGGATTTTATCGCATCATGCTGGGCAGTTTTGAAGTGACCGCGTTGTCCGACGGCATCATTCGTTTGCCGGCGGACAAGCTGTTGCTAAACACCACGCCGCAGCAGATCGCCGCCGGGTTGGCCGAGCGGCATCAAAGCCTGCCGGTGGTCACCTCGGTCAATGCCTATCTGATCAATACCGGCGATAAGCTGGTGATGATCGACAGCGGCGCCGGCCAACTGCTGGGCGACGGCCTGGGCAAGCTGGTGGATAACCTGCGCGCGGCGGGTTACCAGCCGGAGCAGGTGGATGAGATCTACCTGACCCACATGCACCCGGACCATCTCGGCGGCCTGACGCACGACGGCAAGGCGGTATTCCCCAATGCGGTGGTGCGCGCCGCCAGCCAGGACGCGGACTTCTGGCTAAGCGCGGACAAACTGAAACAGGCTAGCGCGGGCAGTAAAAGCAACTTCGAACGGGCTCAGGCGGCGATCAAGCCGTATCAGGCGACCGGTCACTTTAAGCCGTTCAGCGGCGACGGTGAGCTTTCCCCGGGCATTGCCGCCTTTGCCGCCCACGGCCATACGCCGGGGCATAGCGTGTATCAGGTGACCAGCCAGGGCCAGAAGCTGTTGCTGTTGGGGGATCTTATCCACGTGGCAGCGGTGCAGTTGCCGCATCCGAAGGTGGCTATCAGCTTTGACAGCGACGCCAAGGCGGCAGTCGCTCAGCGGCTGCGGATATTTGGCGACAGCGCGCGGCAGAGCGAGCTGGTGGGGGGCGCACACCTGTCGTTCCCGGGGTTGGGGTATCTGAACCGTCAGGGCGACGGTTACACCTGGGTGCCATTGAACTACGGCGCGCTGTAAGGGAGATGGCCGCCCAACGGGCGGCCATCGTAAGCGCCTTGGGGACATTGTTCGATAATTTGGGATGATGATGCCAGAGAATCGGGGCTTATTCGCCGTGATAAAGAGTGCATGATTAACGTTACCCTCGTCGTTTTCTTTAAGGATCTCCCGATGAATCAGAAAACTCCCTCCGTCGCCATCGTCACCGGCGCATCGCGCGGTATCGGCGCCGCCATCGCCGAGCGCCTGGCCGCCGATGGCTTTGCCGTCATCATCAACTATTCGGGCAACCCGGCGCCGGCCTATGAGCTGGTGGGCAAGATAGAACAGCGCGGCGGCCGCGCCTTGAGCATCAAGGCCGACGTCAGCGATGCGGCTGCGGTTGCCCAGCTGTTCGACAGCGCCGAACAGGCGTTTGGCGGCGTCGACGTTCTGGTCAATAACGCCGGGGTGATCGCGCTAGCGCCGGTGGCGGACATGCATGATGAAGACGTGGATCGCCTGCTCGACATCAACCTGAAAGGCAGCTTCAATGCGATGCGCGAGGCGGCGAAGCGCCTGCGCGACAACGGCCGCATCATCAACTTCTCTTCCAGCGTGGTGGGGTTGCTGCAGCCGGGTTACGGTATGTATGCCGCCAGTAAGGCGGCGATCGAAGCGCTGACCAGCGTGCTGGCGAAAGAGCTGCGCGGCCGCAATATCACGGTGAACGCCGTCGCGCCGGGACCGACCGCCACCGGTTTGTTCCTCGACGGCAAAACCCCGGAGCTTATCGAGCGGCTGGCGAAGATGGCGCCGCTGGAGCGCCTGGGCACGCCGGACGATATCGCTGCAGCGGTGGCCTTCCTCGCGGGGGCCGACGGCGGCTGGATCAACGGCCAAACCCTGCGCGCCAACGGCGGCATCATCTGATTGACGACGCGCCGCCGCAGGATCGGGTATCCTGTGGCGGAACTCATCACATCAAGGGCAGCGTATGGCGGGCGACAATCAGCAGTTTCATCCCGGCGTCAGGTCGCCCTGCGTCAGCCTGTGCCGCATCGACGACGAAACCCAGCAGTGCCGGGGATGCCGGCGCACGCGGGCGGAAATCGCCGCCTGGCCGACCGCCAGCGACGCGGAGAAACTCGCTATTTGGCGGCAGCTTGAGCTGCGTCAATCGGTGAAATAATCCTCTGCATTATTGCGCTGTCAGACTTCATGTAGCACAATTGAGCTACATGTGATTGACCGACGTTGGGAGCGATTATGTCGACGACGACCATCCGTATTCCAGATGAGCTTAAAGCCCGAGTCGCTGCCGTCGCCGAGCAGGCTGGCGTGACGTCTCACAGCTTTATTTTGCAGGCAATAGCGGAGAAAACGCAGCAAGAAGAGTTGCGCCGCGACTTTGAGAATGAAGCGGAAAAACGCTATGCCAAGATAATTGCGACGGGAGAGACGGTCTCTTGGAAAGAGATGCGCGGTTATTTGGAAAATTACGCAGCCGGTAACACTGACGCTGTTAAACCTCCGGTAAAAAAATTGGGGCGCTGATGGCAAACGTCGAGTTGGCGCCAGAGGTCAGGGATGATATCGAACGTATTCTCGCTCATTTGGCTCAGTATGGTGCCGTGGATCCAGGGCGGCGCATTCAGGAAATCATCCAGGCGATTGCGGTATTGGAACATAATCCATTGATCGGACGAGCCCTTGGCTCAGGGCTGCGTGAATTGATTATTGGGCAGCAAGTTCGCGGTTATTTGGCGCTCTACAAATATATCCCTGATATCGATACGGCGTTTGTTCTGGCGATCCGTAGTCAGAAAGAACAAGGGTATTGAATGCACGATACCGGCCTGAAAGACCGGTATCGCTGTCATGTTCTCAGAAGTCCCAGTCCTCATCCTCGGTGTTGACCGCCTTGCCGATGACGTAGGACGACCCTGACCCGGAGAAGAAGTCGTGGTTTTCGTCGGCGTTTGGCGACAGCGCCGACAGGATCGCCGGGTTGACCTCCGCCATCGCCGGTGGGAACAGCGCTTCATACCCCAGGTTCATCAGCGCCTTGTTGGCGTTGTAGTGCAGGAAGGTCTTCACATCTTCCGTCCAGCCGACGCCGTCGTACAGCTCCTCGGTGTAGCGCACCTCGTTGTCGTACAGGTCCTGCATCAGATCGAAGGCGAAATTTTTCACCTGTTGGCGCCGTGCGGCGTCCACTTTCTCCAGCCCTTTCTGGAACTTATAGCCGATATAGTAGCCGTGCACCGCCTCGTCGCGAATGATCAGGCGGATCAGATCGGCGGTGTTGGTCAGCTTGGCGCGGCTGGACCAGTACATCGGCAGGTAAAAGCCCGAATAGAACAGGAACGACTCGAGGAACACGCTGGCGACCTTTTTCAGCAGCGGATCGTCGCTGCGGTAGTGCGCCAGAATGATGCCGGCTTTCTTCTGCAGCGCGCGGTTTTCCTCGCTCCAGCGATAGGCGTCGTCCACGTCCGGCGTTTGGCACAGGGTGGAGAAGATTGAGCTGTAAGAGCGGGCGTGCACCGCCTCCATAAAGCTGATGTTGGAGTACACCGCCTCTTCGTGCGGCGTCAGCGCATCGGCGATCAGGGCCGGCGCGCCGACGGTGTTCTGGATGGTGTCCAGCAGCGTCAGCCCGGTAAACACCCGAATGGTTAGCTGCTGCTCCTTCGGCGTCAGCGTGGCCCAGGACGGGATATCGTTGGACAGCGGCACCTTCTCCGGCAGCCAGAAGTTGGAGGTCAGGCGGTTCCATACCTCCAGATCCTTGTCGTCTTCGATAATGTTCCAGTTGATGGCGCGCACCAGCGGCGCCGATGTTACGGTCGTCATAAATTGCCTCACAGCGCGCAGGACACGCAGCCCTGCACCTCGGTGCCTTCCAGCGCCATCTGGCGCAGGCGGATGTAGTAAATGGTCTTGATGCCTTTGCGCCAGGCGTAGATCTGCGCGCGGTTGATGTCGCGGGTGGTGGCGGTATCGCGGAAGAACAACGTCAGCGACAGCCCCTGATCGACGTGTTGCGTTGCGGCGGCATAGGTATCGATGATTTTTTCCGGGCCAATCTCGTAGGCATCCTGGTAATACGCCAGGTTGTCGTTGGTCATGTACGGCGCCGGGTAGTAAACGCGGCCGATCTTGCCTTCCTTGCGGATCTCGATACGCGAGACGATCGGATGGATGCTGGAGGTGGCGTTGTTGATGTACGAGATGGAACCGGTCGGCGGCACCGCCTGTAGGTTCTGATTGTACAGCCCGTGCATCATCACCGACTGGCGCAGCGCGCGCCACTCGTCGCGGCCCGGAATGGCGATGCCGGCGGCGGCGAACAGCTCGCGCACCCGCTCAGTCTGCGGCAGCCAGTCGCGCTCGGTGTACTTGTCGAAGTACTCGCCGCTGGCATAGCGCGAGTGCTCAAAGCCGTCGAACGCGCCGCCACGTTCTATCGCCAGCCGGTTCGAGGCGCGGATGGCGTGATAGGCCACGGTATAGAAATAGAGGTTGGTGAAGTCGATGCCTTCTTCCGAGCCGTAGAAAATGCGCTCGCGCGCCAGGTAACCGTGCAGATTCATCTGGCCCAGGCCGATGGCGCGGGCGCTGCGGTTGCCCTCGGCGATCGACGGCACCGAGCGGATATCGCTCATGTCGGCCACCGCGGTCAGCGCGCGGATCGCGGTCTCGATCGCCTTGCCGAAGTCCGGCGCGTCCATGGTTTTGGCGATATTCAGCGAGCCGAGGTTGCAGGAGATGTCCTTGCCGATGCGATCGTAGCTCAGATCTTCGTGATACGTACTGGCGCGGTTGACCTGCAGGATCTCCGAACACAGGTTGCTCATGTTGATGCGCCCGGCGATCGGGTTCTCCCGGTTGACCGTGTCCTCGAACATCACGTAGGGATAGCCGGATTCGAACTGGATCTCCGCCAGCACCTGGAAGAACTCGCGTGCGTTGATGCGCGACTTGCGGATACGCTTGTCGTCCACCATCTCGCGGTATTTTTCACTGACGCTGATTTCAGACAGCGGCGTGCCATACACCCGTTCGACGTCGTAGGGCGAGAACAGGTACATCTCTTCGTTGTTCTTCGCCAGCTCGAAGGTAATATCCGGGATCACTACCCCCAGCGACAGCGTCTTGATGCGGATCTTCTCGTCGGCGTTTTCCCGCTTGGTGTCGAGAAAACGCAGGATGTCCGGGTGGTGGGCGTTGAGATACACCGCGCCGGCCCCCTGGCGCGCGCCGAGCTGGTTGGCGTAGGAGAAGGCGTCTTCGAGCATTTTCATGATCGGAATGACGCCGGAGGACTGATTCTCGATGCGCTTGATCGGCGCGCCCACCTCGCGAATATTGCTCAGCATGAAGGCCACGCCGCCGCCGCGTTTCGACAGCTGCAGCGCGGAGTTCACCGCCCGGCCGATCGATTCCATATTGTCTTCGATGCGCAGCAGGAAGCAGGAGACCAGCTCACCGCGCTGGCGTTTGCCGCAGTTGAGGAAGGTGGGCGTGGCCGGCTGGAAGCGGCCCGAAATCATCTCCTCCACCAGATCCTGCGCCAGGGCGGTGTCGCCCGCCGCCAGCGTCAGCGCCACCATGCACACCCGGTCTTCGTAGCGTTCCAGATAGCGCTTGCCGTCGAAGGTTTTGAGCGTATAGCTGGTGTAGTACTTGAAGGCGCCGAGGAAGGTCTCGAAGCGGAATTTCTTGGCGTAGGCCTGCTGGAACAGCAGCTTGATAAACGGGAATTCATACTGCGCCAGCACCTGCGGCTCGTAGTAGCCTTCCTCCACCAGATAGCGCAGCTTTTCTTCCAGGTTATGGAAGAACACGGTGTTTTGGTTGACGTGCTGCAGGAAGTAGTGCCGCGCCGCCAGCCGATCTTTATCGAACTGGATCCGGCCTTCCGCATCGTAAAGATTGAGCATCGCGTTGAGCGAATGGTAATCCAGCGCGCCCGTCTCGGGCCTGGTCAGTTCTGTCGTTGCCAAAATGCGGTTACTCCCTGTCTAACGTTTTCAACGTCTTGCGTCGTGCCGAGCAGCTCGAAGCGGTACAAAAAAGGCACCTGGCATTTTTTGGCGATGATGTCGCCGGCGATGCCGTACGCTGCGCCGAAGTTGGTGTTCCCGGCGGCGATGACGCCGCGCAGGTATGAACGGTTTTGCGGAACGTTGAGAAAGCGGATCACCTGGATCGGCACCGCGCCGACGGCGCTGCCGCCGCCATAGCTGGGTACGATCAAGATATAGGGTTGTTCCATCAGCAATTTGCTGCGGGCGCCGGCGATCGGAATGCGGATCGCCGGCAGGCCCAGTTTCTCAACGAACCGATGGGTGTTCTCCGAACTGCTGGAGAAATAGACCAGCGGATTCATCGTCGAGCTTCAGCAGGTGAGCGCCAGCGCGCCGATTTTGTCCGGCCGGAAACCGGACCAGTGGTCGTCACCGGCGATAATCACCGGAACCTGCTGATAACCTAAGGATTTAACGTGGTTCAGCGCCTGCTGATCCTGGGTGAGGTCGATCACCTGATAATCAATCCCCTGTTTATCAAATGCGCGATAAGTGGCGTTGCACTGGACACAGTCCGGCTTACTGTAAATAATAATGCTCATGATTCGCATTTACCTTTAGGCTGAAGGAAAGGCGGGCAAGTCAGATAACGGAGCATCGTTCCTGGCGTTTCTGACGGCGTTATCAACCGAACGACATTCCCTGCGGCTGACTCATAAAATACTATATGTAGATATTTGTTTTATCAACCACGCTATATATGGTGTTTTGTGGGGTTGGGTGCGCAGGCCGCGCCGGGGCTGGAAAAGGCGAGGGAAAAATTTTTTGCGGGTGAGAAATTCCCCCTCTCAGTGAAGAGGGGGAGTCGAGCGCATTACTGACGCATGCTGACGGCCAGACGATTAAAGGCGTTCATGATGCTGATGGCGAAAGTCAGATCGGCGATCTCGGTATCGCTGAAGTGCGCTTTCAGCGCCTCGAAAGCGCTGTCCGGCGCGCCGGTGGCGGCGATCAGCGTCACTGACTCGGCCCATTCCAGCGCGACGCGCTCGCGCTCGCTGAATTCATGGCTGACGCGCCAGCCCGCCAGCGTATCCAGCTTGGCATGGCTGAAGCCGCTTTCACGCAGCGCTTTGCCGTGCATGTCCAGGCAGTAGGCGCAGCCGTTGATCTGCGAAACGCGCATAAACATCAACTCGATGGTCGCCTTGTCCAGGGCGCCTTTCTCCAGCGCCATCAGCGCGCCCACCATATTTTTGTACGGGGCGGGCGCCAGCTCGGCATAGTTCAAACGTTGCTTAATCATGGTCAACCTCAATCGGTAGTAACGAAATCATGGCGCTACTTTAGCGGCCTTATGGTCTATGCTATAGGGCCATAAAATGATTATTTAACCGGGCCATAATGCCAACTTTCCTGACCTCGCTGCGGCTGGACAGCCGGCTCGCCGAGCCGCTGTACCGGCAGATTTACCAGCGGATTAAAGACGCCATTACCCAGAGCAGCCTGGCGGCAGGCAGCCGGTTGCCCTCAGTGCGCGGGTTGGCGAGCGATCTGGGCGTGGCGCGCGCTACGGTGGAAAGCGCCTACGCGCAACTTATTGCCGAAGGTTTCTTGCAGAGCCGCGGGCAGGCGGGCACCTATGTCTCGCCACAGCTGCCACACATGCCGCCGGGCGCGGTCCCCGCTGCGCCACCGCTGGCGGCAATGGCGCCCGATCCGCTGCAGCCGCAAGGCATGCTGCAGCCTTTCCAACTGGGGGTACCGGCGCTGGACGCGTTTCCACGGGCGCTGTGGCAGCGCATTGTCGCCCGCCAACTGCGCGGTTCCACGGTGGCTTCTCTGGCACTGCCGCCGGCCGGCGGCCTGTCTGAGCTGCGTGAGGCGATCGCCCATTACCTGCATTTGTCGCGCGGCATCAGCTGTCGGCCGGAGCAAATTTTCCTCTGTGCCGGTTATCCGGCGTTGTTGGACTGGGTGACGGAGACGCTGTTACATGCCGGCGACGCGGTATGGATCGAAGATCCCGGCTATCCGGTCACGCGTCCGCTGCTGCTGGCCGCCGGCGTCAGGCCGGTCGCCGTGCCGGTGGATGAACAGGGCATGGACGTGGCCGCCGGTATTCTGACGGCGCCTGAGGCGCGGCTGGCGGTGGTGACGCCGACCCATCAAAGCCCGCTCGGCGTCTCGCTCAGCCTGGCGCGGCGCATGGCGCTGCTCGACTGGGCGCAGCATCGCGGGGCCTGGATCCTCGAGGATGACTACGACAGCGAGTTTCGCTATCACGGGCGGCCGCTGCCGCCGCTGAAAAGCCTCGATGTTCAGGGTCGGGTGCTGTACGCCGGCACCTTCAGCAAAACGCTGTTCCCGGCGCTGCGCATGGCTTATCTGGTGGTGCCCGTCGGTCTGACGGAAACATTCGCGCGCAGCAGCCGGCTGCGTGGCTGCGGTTGCCCGCCGCTGCTGCAGGCCGGCGTGGCGGATTTTATCCGGCAAGGGCATTTCTATCGCCACCTGAAACGCATGCGGCCGTTGTACCGCCAGCGGCGCGAGTGGCTGACGCAGGCGTTGGAGCGGCAGCTGGGGGCGTGGCTGACGACGGTGCCGCAACAGGGCGGCATTCAGCTGTTGGCCCGGCTGCGCGACGGCTTGGCGGATGCGCCGTTGGCGGCGCAAGCCTGGCAGCAGGGGCTGGCGGTGCAGGCGTTGTCTGACTGGCGAATCGACCATCCGGTGGGGCAAGGGTTACTGCTGGGGTTCGCCAATTTCAGCCGGCGAGAGGAGGCGGAGCGGGCGGTACAGGGGCTGGCACAGCTGTTTAAACACGCAAATTAAACGGCCCGCGATTTCCGCGGGCCAGACGCACATCTGTTTTATCTTTATGACTGCAGGGGTGTTAACGCCGGGCCAGCAGCACGCCGAGCACGATGCCGACGGCGGCACCGATCCCTACGCCCTGCCAAGGTTTGTCACGCACATAGCTGTCGGCTTGATCGACGGCGTCGCGCGCATGCTGTGTCAGACTGGTGGAGCCATTGAATCGCGCCCGAGCGTCGCGCAGCACGCCTTTCGCCTTGCTGTGCAGCTCTTTCAGTTCCTCTTTGGTCTTATCACCGGACTCGCGCAACACTTCATCCAGCGTATCGGCCAACAGAGTGACGTCCTGATCGATATCGCGTTCTGTTCTTTCCGCTTTCTTAAACATTCAGCTCTCCATTTCGACACATGTCTTTTAAGTGTAGACCATGCCGAGAATTGTGTGGCCGATCACGGAAAAAAACCGCCGTCACGCAGGTGTTTGCCGGCGCGTGGGCTTTGTACATTTGGTTACTCGGCGAAACCAATCACTCACGGAAGCGGCGGTTTGATTCCACTAGTATCTGTTTCAACGGCTCCACCGGGGCTTACCGAAACAACACTCTGAGGATTTAAAGATGAAAAAAGTATTAGCGCTGATCGTTGCTGCCACTATGGGTCTGTCTTCTGTTGCTTTCGCTGCTGATACCGCAGCTACTGCTCCGGCTACTACCACCGCGCCAGCTGCGACCACCACTACCGCTGCGCCAGCGGCTGCTGCTGAAAAAGCGCCAGCTAAAGCAACGCATCACAAGAAAGCTAAGCACCACAAAAAAGCGCCAGCCCAGAAAGCTCAGGCCGCTAAAAAGCACCACAAAAAAGCGCCAGCTCAGAAAGCCCAGGCTGCTAAAAAACACCACAAAAAAGCGCCAGTGCAGAAAGCTCAGGCCGCTAAAAAACACCACAAAAAAGCCGGTAAAAAAGCTTAATTAATTGATGGTTGCGGAACCGGAAGGTTCCGCACTCTCCAGCCCGTATTCCAGACACCCGGTTCTTCCGGGTGTCTTCTTTTGAGGCGACGAACGATGATCCATCGCTATCTGTTTGAAGTCATTTTCAGCGCGGTAACCCTGTGTGGGGTGATCGTCGGTTGGGAATTGTTTTTGGCCGGCAGCTTCCTGTGATCATTGCGCTGCGGCAGTTTCGTGCAAATGCCGCCAGCCGAGCGCGTCGGGCAGGCGTTCAAACACCACCGTGGAGTAGCGCAGCGTGGCGCTTTGTCCCGGCAGACTCTGTTTTTCCCGATAGCTGACTACCGCGCCCGTCGGCCATTCGGCCACCAGCTTCATCTCTTCTATCTCGATTTCCAATCCCGGTTTGGCGGCGCGATGCGCGCGGAAAAAAGCGCACAGCGCGGTGAAATCCAGCGGCGCGCCGTTCAGCGCGATCATGCTGAATTCCGGCGTAAAGCGCGCCAGCAGCGCTTGCTCTTCTCCGGCGCCTTTGCCCAGCCAGCGTTCAATGGCGATGTGGGCGTCGATCACTTCGGTAAAATACGGGTTCATAAAGCATCCTGTTGAGCGTTGAGTTGGCGCACGATGGCGCGGTTGGCGAGGCGCAGGCACAGCAACAGCGGGATAAATACGCTGGCGCCCGCCAGAATGAAGCAGGTTCGGTAGGCCGCCGCGGGCGGCAACACGGTCAGCAGCAGATTCAGCAGCAGGCTGAGCAGCGCCACGCCGAGGCAAAAACTGAGTTGGCGGTTGATATTCCACAGCGCGCTGGCGTCCGCCAATTGGCCGTCGGGGATCTGCAGGAACGCGCTGCTCTGCGCGGTGCTGCTGCACAGGCTGCCGCCGAACCCCATCAGGGCGAAGGCGGCGATCTGCAACGCGTGCTGCCCGGCCTGATCGATCTGCGCCAGCGTCAGCATGCCGGCGCCTTGCAACAGACAGCCGGCGATCAGCAGCGGCCGCGGGCCGAGGCGGTTAAAGCTTTTGCCGGTCAGCGTGATGGCCAGGAACGACGCCAGCGCCCAGGGCAGCATCAGGCCGCCGACCTGTGCGGCGGGCATCCCCAGCTGGTTTTGCAAATACAGCATCGCCACCAGGCTGACGCCGATGAACAGGCCGGGAATGCACAAATAAACCGCCATGGCGTTGCGCAGCAGCGGATCGGCGACCAGCCGCAGGTTCAGCAGCGGCTGCGGGGTACGCAGGCTATGGCGCAGATAATAGGCCAGCACCAGCAGACCGGTGGCCAGCAGCGCCGCGCCGGAAGCTTGATGGCCGGCTTCGCTCAGCCGGGTCAGGCCGAGCAGCAGCAGCGTCAGCGCCGCGCAGGCGCTCAGTAATCCTGTCGCGTCGAGCGGTTTGCGCGCCGCCGTCGGCGTTTCCGCACGCAGCCACAGCGCCGCCAGCGCCAGTGCCAGGGCCGCCAGCGGCAGGTTGGCGAAAAACACCCAGCGCCAGTCCAACCGATCGACGAGCCAGCCGCCCAGCGCCGGTGACAGCGCCGGTGCCAGCAGCCCCACCAACATGATGGCGGCCGACAGCCCGGCGCGTTCATGGCTGCGGTACAGCTGATAGGTCAGCGTTTGGCCGATGGGGATCAGCAAGCCGCCGCCCATGCCCTGCAGGGTGCGCCAGCCGATCAGCGCGCCGATGCTGTCGGCGTTGCCCGCGCCGAGGGTGGCCAGCATGAACAACGCCAGCGACAGCAGAAACACCCGCCGTCCGCCGATGCGCTGCGCCAGCCAGGCGCTGAGCGGGATCACCAGCGTCAGGCCGAGAATATAGCCGTTGCTGACCCACGCCAGTTGGCTGACCGACGCCCGCATCACCTGGCCGATGGCGGGGTAGGCGACGTTGGCGATAAACATATTGATCAGATCGACGAAAAAGCCGAGCAGATAGACGATTGCCACTTTGCTGCGATAAGACATGGTGCCTCCGGTTGAAGGCGAGCAGTGTATCGGGGGGAAAAGTGCGGATAAATCGGCGGCGGGCGATTACACTGTCAAAATTATTTTGACAATAAGGGCGACGAAATGCTGAATTTGCAGCGTCTGGCGATCTTTGCGGCAGTGGTGGAAGCGGGCAGCTTTACCGCGGCGGCGGCGGCGCTGGGGCAAACCAAGGCGGTGGTGAGCTTTAACGTCAAGCAGCTGGAGAACGAGCTGGGGGTGTCACTGCTGGCGCGCAGCACCCGGCGGCTGTCGCTGACCGATGCCGGCGAACGCTTCTACCAGCGCAGCCTGCAGCTGCTGCAGGAGGCGGAAAATGTGCTGGACGACGTGCGTCGCGATCATCACGGGCTGAGCGGCGTGCTGCGTATCACCAGCACGCCGGAGTACGGCGCCCAGGTGGTGGTGCCGGCGCTGGCGGCATTTTCGCGACAGCATCCGCGGCTGCGCATCCAGCATGTCTCTTCTTCTTATCATGCCGATCTGATCTCTGAGCGCTTCGACGTGGCGATCCGTCTGGGCCAACTGGTGGATTCCAGCCATCGCGCGGCGCTGATCGACAGCTTTGCCATTTTTCCGGTGGCGTCGCCGGGTTATCTGGCCGACCGGCCGATTCATTCGCTGACGGATCTGGCGCAGGCGCAGTGGATCGCCCACAGCCGGCTCAGTTCGCCGCTCAGCTGGCAGGTGGTCACGCCGCAGCGCGAAGCGGTGCTGTTCAAGGTTGCGGACGCCGCCACGCTTACCGGCGACAGCGCTGCGGCATTGTTGGCGTTCGCCCTGCATGGCGCCGGGGTGGCGCTGCTGCCGGCGTGGCTGGCGCAGCCCGACATCGATGCCGGCAGGCTGCAGCGGTTACTGCCGGATCACCGTTTCCCTGAGCAGAGCATCTATGCGCTCTACCCGAATACCCGTCACGTGCCGGAGAAGGTGCGGGCGTTTATCGATTTTCTGCGCGCGCGGGTGGCGGCAAAATCGTTAGCGAAATAATAATTCGTTATAACTCTCTCATTTATCATCAAATCTCATCGGGGTATGCTGGAGGGCTTCGTCTACCCCGTCCGATGCGAGCCACCTTCGATGACCGCAGAAAATAACCTCCAGCTGAACCGACGTATTTTGTCCGTGGTGATGTTCACCTTCGTCTGCTACCTGACCATCGGCCTGCCGCTGGCGGTGTTGCCGGGATTTGTGCATGACCACCTGGGCTACAACTCGGTGTTGGCGGGCCTTATCATCAGCGCGCAATACTTCGCCACGCTGTTCAGCCGCCCGCACGCCGGGCGTTACGCCGATCAGCTGGGGCCGAAGAAGGTGGTGCTGTTCGGCCTGGCCTGCTGCGGTGCCAGCGGCCTGTTTTACGCGCTGGCGTTCGGCGTTGACGGTTACCCGTGGCTCAGCCTGCTGTTGCTGTGCGTGGGGCGGGTGTTTCTCGGCGTCGGCGAAAGCTTCGCCAGCACCGGTTCCACGCTATGGGGCATCGGCCGGGTCGGGGCGATGCACACCGCGCGGGTGATTTCCTGGAACGGCGTTGCCACCTACGGGGCGATGGCGGCCGGGGCGCCGCTTGGCGTGTACCTGAATCAGCAGTGGGGATTGGCCGGGGTGGCGGCGCTGATCGTGCTGGCGGTTGCGGTGGCGCTGCTGTTGGCGAGCGGCAAGCCGGACGTCTCGATCGCCGCCGGGCAGCGCATCGCCTTTAGCGCGGTGTTCGGCCGCATCTGGGCCTATGGTCTCGGTCTGGCGATGGGCACCGTCGGTTTCGGCGTGATCGCCACGTTCATCACCCTTTACTACGCCGACAAAGGCTGGAGCGGCGCGGCGTTTTCGCTGACGCTGTTCAGCTGCGCCTTCGTCGGCATTCGCCTGATCTTCAGCAATGTCATCAACCGCCACGGCGGGTTGAAGGTGACGCTGGCGTCGTTTCTGGTTGAGATCGTCGGGCTGCTGTTGATTTGGCAGGCCGGCGAGCCCTGGATGGTGCAAACCGGCGCGTTGCTGGCCGGCGCCGGTTTCTCGCTGGTGTTCCCGGCGCTGGGCGTCGAGGCGGTGAAACAGGTGCCGCCGCAGAACCAGGGCACGGCGCTCGGCACCTATTCGGCGTTCCTCGACCTGGCGCTGGGCATCACCGGCCCGCTGGCCGGGCTACTGATCGGGCAGATGGGCGTGCCGTCGATCTATCTGGCGGCGGCGCTGCTGGTGGCGCTCGGGGTGTTGCTCACCCTGCGCCTGCTGCAGCGCAGCCGGGCCTGATTCAGGAATAGTCCGAAACCCGGATTCCTTCCCAGAAAATCATTGTTTCGGTGAATGATTACGGTAAGGTCGCTCAGCGGTCCAGAATGAGAGGAGGAATCGATGTATTTACGGCCGGATGAAGTGGCTAAAGTGTTGGAGAATACCGGCTTTGAGCGTGATTATGTCACCGATCAGGCCTATGGTTACCGCAAGGGCGCACACTACGTGTATGTGAATCGCGAAGCGCGGATGGGCAGAACCGCGTTGGTGATCCACCCGGCGCTGAAAGAGAGAAGCGTGCATTTCGCCACGCCGACCTCCCCGGTGCGCTTCAGCGAGCAGTATCTGGAGTTTCCCCTGGATTTAAGCAGCGACACCCCGAACCAGCGCTACGGCATCGCACACGGCTTCAGCTCGCGCGAAGCGCTTTCGCGCTACCTTTACAGCATGTTCCTGTAATCGGTCCCCCGACCCGGGGGACGCTATCAGCCGTGGGCCAACGCTTCGCGGTTGAAACGCTCGTTGTAGGCGCGGCGGAATTGCGCCAGTTCAAACGCATCAATATCCAGCTCGGCGAAGTAAAACAGCGCCGCTTCGGTGTGCTCGGCGTGTAGCTCCGGTGACAGCCCGGCGCGCAGCAGCACGTCACGCCACAGGGCAATCTGCTCGTCGTCCGCCTGTTTGATAAACGTCAGGTAGATGAACAGCAGATAAGCCGCCTGGTGCATCTCTTCGGTGTAGCCGTTGTTCAGCATGCGGATAAAGGTCTGGCTTTGGCGGCCGCCCATTTCCTGGATCATCGATTCGATCAGCATCGGCTTGACCCTCAGCAGATGGGCCAGCGAATCGATGGCTTTGCGGGTGTCGGACGTCAAGATGCGGTAACCGATAATGAATACGACGATCAGGGCGGCGAGGATGATCCAGGTCATTTAGGCTTTATTACACTCTCAATACGCCAGAAGAGGGGCGGGAGGCGCTGTGCGACAGCGCCCGCTATCAATGCTGTTCGCCGCTGAAATTACCGACCGCGCTCTGTTGGCGCAGGTGGTGATTGAAGGTGGCCGCGTCTTTGGCCAGCGCGTCCAGATGGGCGCCGAGCATTTTGATCTGCTTGACCAGTGCATGCTGTTCCGGCACCGAACTGGCGGTGCTCAGTTTGCGCGCCAGTTGTTCATTCTGCGCCCGCAGCGCGGCTTCGCGCTGTTTGGCTTCTTCCAGCAGTTGCTGCAGCGCCTGGTAGCTCTGCTGCCATTCGCGGTGTTGCCGTTCGAAGCTGCTCTGCAACTCATTCATCGCATTTTGAAACTGGATTTCCAGCTCGCGCATTGTCATGGGCTCGATCCTTTGCGGCACTCAATGATGGCTTAGCAGTATAGCGAAAACTGTTCGCAAGCTCACCCGTTGACGACAAATGAGACAAATGCCGCTGACAATTCCCGGCTTGCAACCGCGCCAAGGCGTCTTACAATCGACCCCATTCCCGGCCGTAAAGGCTGCCGTTCAAGAGAGGTGGAACATGAGCGAGCAGGAAAAAGACTTTTTTGAACAGGCGATGGCGGACGTGGTGCCGCTGGAGAGTGGACGGCAGACGCTGTACCTCAAGCCGCAGGAGGCGGTGGACAAAAGCGCGCGGCGCGAAGCGCAGCGGCTGATGCAGGAAAACTTCCTCAGCACCGATTTTCTCGAGGTGATCCCCTGTGAACAGCCGCTGGAGTTCAAAGGGGAAGGCATTCAGCAGGGCGTGCTGGACAAGCTGCGCAACGGCCGTTACCCGCCGCAGGCGTCGCTGAACCTGCTGCGCCAGTCGGTCGAGGCCAGCCGGCAGGCGCTGTTTCGTTTCATCGTGCAGGCGGAGGCGCAAAACCTGCGTTCGCTGCTGATCGTGCACGGCCGCGGGCGGCAGAACGAAAGCCATCCGAATATCGTGCGCAGTTACCTCGCCAAGTGGCTGGCACAGTTTGAACAGGTACAGGCGTTTTGCCGCGCCTTACCGCGCGACGGCGGCGAGGGTGCCTGCTATGTCACGCTGCGTAAATCAGCGCAGGCCAAGGCAGAAAACTTTGAGCGCCACGCCAAGCGCAGCCGTTGAAAGGATAGCCGAAATAAAATGGCCGGCGAATATCGCCGGCCATCGATGAATTATTTATTAAATATTTTATAGTCCAGCGAATAACGGCCGGCGCCGGTTACCGCCAGCAACAGCAAGCCGCCAATGATGCTGATGTTTTTAAAGAAGTTGATTTCATTGCCCATCATTTCCATGCCGGTCATTTTCCAGAACGGATGGCCGATAAACGCGGTGCCCAACACGTACAGGGCGAAAATGACCGCGATAGGGCGAGTAAACAGACCGAGAATAAGCGCGATGCCGAAAATAAACTCCACCACCACGGCAACGATCGCCGCCAAATAAGGCATCGGCGTGCCATAGCCTTCCATCGCCGTGACGGTTGCACCGAAGTTGACCAGTTTCATCCAGCCGAAAATGATAAACAGAACCATCAGTAGAATACGGGACAGCAGAATTACGCCGTCTTTTGAGCTATCACCCATTTCGAACTCCTTAGCCACTGTCGGAATTATGTTGTCTTACTGAATAAAGATTAGAACAATTTACGTTTTTTTCTAGCGGCGACGGGCGGTTGCGCCACTTTTTTCGTTGGGTGAGACGCGTGGTGAAGCCGACGGCATTGCCTATACTTGAGCCTGGAGCAAAAACAATAAAACAGGCAATGTGAGGCCAAGATGGATGAGGAATTGACCGCCGCTGGTTACCGTCGTTATTCCGGCGACAAGATTGACGTTTATTTTAACAGCGCGATATGCCGCCATTCCGCCAACTGCGTGCGCGGCAACGCGGCTATATTCACCTTGAACCGCCGCCCGTGGATTATGCCGGACAATGCCGAGCCGGCCGAGGTGAAACGCGTTATCGACACCTGCCCCAGCGGCGCACTGAAATATAGGGAGAAATAATATGGATCATAAAATACTGGCAGACGAGAAGCGTTTTTATATCAATGATGAGCAGGGCAAGCTGATCGCCGAGATCTCTTTCGTGCCGAGCGGCGACAAGCTGACCATAATCGATCACACCTGGGTGGATGAGTCATTGAAGGGGCAGGGCGTCGGCAAAAAGCTGGTGGCGTTGGTGGTGGAGAAAATGCGCGCGGAGCAGCGTAAAATCATTCCGCTATGCCCGTTCGCCAAGCATGAGTTCGATACCACCCCAGCCTATCAGGACATTCGCGCCTGAGGCGATAACGGGGCGCGGCGCGCCCCGGTCATTCAGCAGACGCCGAAATCGCCGTCTTCGTGGTACAGCGCCACGTCGCTGGCCTGCACTTCCGTGCGCTGCTCTTTACCCAGTTCATTCCAGCTGCAAACCAGGGTTTCGCCGTCGATCGCTACCACGGTCATCTTTGGGCCGCCGGTGGTGCGTTGTACAAAATCACCGATATTGAATGCCATGCGTTCCTCCACAACAGATTAAACCTCATCTATTGATAACACAGAATGCCGCCGCCGTTGGCAGGAGTTTCGTTATGTATTGATTTATACAGCGATTATCACTAAGGAGAGCAGACTAACATGCCGGGATTATTGATGCTTTATGTGGGCGGTACGGCGCCGGGCGCCAATATTGAGTTGCACGACGTGCAGTTCGCGGCGGCGGATCGGCCGGAAGAGGCGTATCCGCTGCTGCGTGAAAAGTGGTTCGGCGATAAGCGCAAGGTGCATGTCGACGGCTATGCGCGCATCGACTGGGCGGACGGTTACGACGTGAGCCTGGAGCCTGCGCCGTTCGCCGGTGAAGAGAGGCTGTTTTTCGTCAACGTAGGCGGCTACCGCAGCGATCAGCTGGCGGAACTGCACCAGTTCGGCCTGTTTGTGGCGCGTTCCGCCGACGAGGCGAAGGAGAAAGCCAAACGGGTGCTGCTAACGGACAGTGCGCAGCAGCACAAGGATGACCTGGCCGAGGTGGACGACTGCCTGCTGCTGCACGCGCTGCAGGGCTACCACGTGCATCTGCGGGCCAACCCGCACGGCAAACCGGCCCGGCCGCTGTGGCAGGGGTATCTGCCGATCGGCGAACCCGCGTTATAACGTCGCCAGCGCTTGCAGCTGTTGCCGCAACCAGCGGCAGGCCTCCGGCCGGCCGTTCTTGCGGTGCAGGTAGATTTTGATCTGATACGGCGGCACCGGAAACGGCAGGGGGTGGATATCCAGCGCCGCCGCCTGCCGCAATTTTTGCGCGGCGTAACGCGGCATGCTCATCACCAGTTCGCTGTCGGCGACGATGAACGGCGCGCCCAGCAGCGAAGGCGTGCGGATGGCGATATCGCGCTGCAGCCCCAGTTTGTCGAGCTGGTAGTCAATGACGCCACGCTGTTCGTTCCACGGCGTCACCACCAGATGACGCGCCTGCAGGTAGTTTTCCAGCGTCAGCTCGCCGTATTTCGCGCTGAACGCGGGCGAACAGATCGCCACATACTCATCCTCTAGCCAGCTCACCTCGTCGATCTCCGGGTAGCTTTCGCCATCGGTTTCGGTAAAGCCCAGCGCGAAGTCGATGCGCCCCGCCAGCAGATCGTTCAGCGCCACCTTGCGCTCGGAATAGCGCAGCTGAAACGACAGCCCGGGCGCCAGGCGCTGCATCTGCGCCATCAGCGCGGGAAACACCGCGAAGGCGGTGTAATCGGTAATGGCGAAGGTGAAGCTCTCCCGGCTTTCGGCGGGGACGAAGCGCGGGCGCGGATGCAGCCCTTTGGCCAGCAGCGCAAGACTTTCGCTGACGGTCGGAGCCAGGCTGTCGGCATACACCGTCGGGTGCATGTCGTTACCGACCCGGTAGAACAGCTCGTCCGCCAGCGCCTTGCGCAGCCGGATCAGCGCGTGGCTCAGCGCCGACGCGCTGAGGGCCAGCTCCGCCGCGGCGCGCGTCACCGATCGCAGCCGATAGACCGCTTCGAACACCAGCAGCAGGTTGAGATCGAGGCGTTTCAAATCCAGATGCATGATATTCATTACCTGTTGATGAAAATGCAGTTCATACAGTATTGGAGGCGCGATATGCTGGCAAGCACAGTCATCAACACACTCAGGATTTGCCATGACCATTGAGATTTATCCGGCGCAAAAAAGCGACGCCAAACTGATTCTGGATATGATTATCGAGCTGGCAGTGTACGAAAAGGCGCGCGAGCAGGTGCTGGCCAGCGTGGAAGACATCGAACGCAGCCTGTTTGGGCCGGGCGCCTGTTCCGAAGCGCTGATTTGTACGGTGAACGGCGAGCCGGCGGGTTATGCGGTGTTCTTTATGAGTTACTCCACCTGGCTGGGTAAAAATGGCATCTATCTGGAAGACCTGTACGTGGCGCCGAAGCATCGCGGCGCGGGCGCCGGTAAAAAGCTGCTGCGACACATCGCCCAGCTGGCGTGCGAACGGCAGTGCGGTCGCCTGGAGTGGAGCGTGCTGGACTGGAACCAACCGGCCATCGATTTCTACCTCAGCATCGGCGCGCAGCCGCAGGGCGAGTGGGTGCGCTATCGTATGGAAGGCGAGGCGCTGACGCACTTCGCGGCGCACGGGGCGGCGTTGCCGGCACAATAGCCGTTGGGGGGAGGCGGCCTCCCCAACTGTGGTGATGTGAACGGTTTACTGCGGATCAATCAGGCGGGTTTGCGGGCGGCGAGAATGAAGATCATCGGGCGCTCCTGCTCTTCGCCCAGCGCCGGATTAGCGGCGATTTGCTGCGCGCTGGGGCCCCATTCGTTCAAATGCTGGATGATAAACCCTTGATGCGCCAGCGGGTTGATATAGCCGCCAAGCGTGCGATGCTGCTTGATGACGCCTTCCGCCAGCCAGTTGGAAACGCGCTGGCCTTCTCGCTGGTAACCGTTGACCGGCCAGGATTTCTGCCCGTTACCGTCGGTCAGCCAGCCCTGCTGCGCCGGGGCGGTATAGATCGGGTGCTCGGCGGTGAAGATGAACTGCCCGCCGGGTTTCAGCGCGGCGTAAACCGTGGCGAACAGCGCGGGCAAATCCTCGAGGTAGTGCAGCGTCAGCGAGCTGTAGACCAGATCGTAACTTTCCGGCGGCAGCTGCAGCTGCGCCAAATCCTGCCGACGGTACTCGATACCCGCGTCGGCGGTCATCTCCCGCGCCTTGGCCAGCATCTTGTCCGAGACGTCCAATCCCAGCACGTCGGCGGCGTCCTGTTCGCGCGCGCTGCGGCAGAACCAGCCGTAGCCGCAGCCGAGATCGACCACGCTTTTGCCCTGCAAATCCGGCAGGATGCGGCGGATGGCGGGCCATTCCGGCGCGCCGTCCAGGCCGTGCTGCGAGCGGCTGAGCTGCGCATAGCCGTCGAAGAAGGCCTGATTGTCATAGATGTTTTGCGTCATGATGACTCCTTAGTGAATGACGGCGGCGGAATGCCGCTGCCATACCGTGCATATTGCTGCATAATTCTACGCTGACAACATGAGTAACGGGAATGACGATGGACATGATTTCGGTGCGGCAAGCGCCCGAGCTGGCGCCGCGCGCCATTGCGTATTTTCAGCGGCACTGGGCCACGGAAGAAACGCTGATGATGTATGAAGACGCCATCAACCGCAGCCTCGGCGCCGCCAACCCGCTGCCGCAGTGGTACCTGCTGATGGAAAATGACCTAATCCTCGGCTGCGCAGGGCTGATTACCAACGACTTTATCAGCCGTGGGGAATTGTATCCCTGGCTGTGTGCGCTCTACGTAGAAGAGACGCAGCGCGGCCGGGGCTACGGCATCAAGCTGATTGAGCATGTGGCGACGGAAACCCGCCGGCTGGGCTTCCCGCAGCTGCACCTGTGCACCGATCTGGAAGGGTACTACGAACGCAGCGGCTTCGTTTATAACGGGCTCGGGTATCACCCCTGGGGCGAAGCCTCGCGGGTCTATTCGCGGGCGCTGTGATCGCCCTCGCCGGGGGCGCGTAAGACAAACCTGACTTTTCTTTCACCTCATCGCGCATCGCGGGTTACACTGGCCGCTTGTTCGCCACCGACCGGGTTAATTCGCCGCCGCGATGAGAGTGTCACGCCAGCTACAGCAACGCTTTACCGCCTGCATCGCCATTATGGCGGTGCTGTTGCTGTTTGTGGCGCCGGTGGTGTCGAAATCGCTGACGCACCACCCGATGATGGGCGGCATGACGCAGTCGGCAGCCGCTATGCCGCACGACATGCACGGGATGGCGATGCCCGCCGCCGAACATGCCGGCCACCACGGCATGGACCCGGCGGAGATGACTTTCTGCGGCTATTGCGAGCTGCTGATCCACGTGCCGCTACTGCTGTGGGCATTCGTCCCGCTGCTGTGGCTGATGACGCGCATCGCGCGCCTGCCTTGCGCGCCGCGTATCGTTTCTCCGCTCCTTCGGCGCCTTACTCTGCGGCCAAGCCCGCGCGGGCCGCCCGGCCAGCCGTTTTTCCTTATTGCTTGATCATGGGTAATGCCGTCCGTATCGCTGCGGACGGTTTGCCTGCGCACAGTTTGAAAAACGAGAAAGGCCATGTCTTCAATAACCAAAACTCCACCTGCCGCATCGCCGCGTGGCGCGATGCTGAACCTGATCAGACGGCTGCATTTCTATATCGGCCTGCTGGTCGCTCCTTTTATTCTGGTCGCCGCACTGACCGGCACGCTGTATGTGCTGACCCCGCAGCTTGAAGAGGCGCTGTATCGCGATGCGCTTTTCACCGAACCGCACGGGCAGGCGAGATCGCTGGCTGACCAGATCGCCGCCGCCCGCCGTGTGGCGGGTGACGAGGCGCGCATTTACGCCGTGCGTCCGGCACCCGGCGCAATGGACACCACGCGCGTACAGTTCGCGGGCGCCGATCTGGGCGCTTCCGAGTCGCGCGCGCTGTTTGTCGATCCTTACACCCTGGCGATCAAGGGCGACATGACGGTGTACGGCACCTCTGGCGTGCTGCCGCTGCGCACCTGGCTGGACAAGCTACACAGCAGCCTGCTGCTCGGCGACCTGGGGCGCAACTACAGCGAGCTGGCGGCCTCCTGGCTGTGGGTGGCAGCGCTGGGTGGCGTGGCGCTGTGGCTGGCGACGCGGCCGAAGCGCAAGCTGAAAAGGGCAAAAGGGGGCTTCGCCGCCAGCCGCCATTGGCATATCACGCTGGGCGTGGCGCTGCTGGCCGGGCTGCTGTTCTTCTCGGCTACCGGGCTGACCTGGTCGCAGTGGGCCGGTGGCAACATCGACGCGCTGCGGGCCAACCTGGGCTGGCTGACGCCGCAGGTCAACACCAGCCTGCAGGCCGATGCGCCGCAGATGCCGGCCGATCCGCACGCCGAGCACCGCGGGATGATGCCGGGCATGAAGATGAACCCTGCCGTGCAGGCCAATGCGCTGAACGGCGACTGGGATCGGGCGCTGCACGCTGCGCGCGCCGCCGGGATCGACGCCGCCAAGGTCGAGCTGCGCCAGCCGAAAGGCGAGGGCAAAGCCTGGACGGTAACCGAAGTGGATCGCAGCTGGCCGACGCAGGTGGACGCGGTTGCCATCGCGCCGCAAAGCTTCGCCGTCATCGATCAGGTGCGGTTCGACACCTTCCCACTCATCGCCAAGCTGACCCGCTGGGGCATCGACGCCCACATGGGCATTCTGTTCGGCTTGCCGAATCAGCTGCTGCTGGCGGCGTTCGGCCTCGGGCTGTGCCTGATGATTGCGCTGGGTTACCGCATGTGGTGGAGTCGCCGCCCGGCGGCGGGGGCGCAGCATCCGGTGCATACGCTGGTTGCCGCCTGGCTGGCGCTTTCCCTACCGGCGCGCGCCGCCACGCTGCTAGTGGCTTCCGCACTGGGGTATTGCCTGCCGGTGATGGGCGTGAGCCTCGCGGCGTTGCTGCTGGTGGACATGTGGCGCTGGCGCGGCCAACGGCAAAGCCACCGGGACGAAACGCCGGAAGCGGCCGCCCGCCGCGCCGAGGTGCGCAAGTTCCGCGCGGCGGTGGCGACGGTGGCGCTGGCGGTCGGCTGCGTGATGGGCCGAGCGATACTTGGCGGCACCGTCGAGCAATTCCAGCTGCCGATCGGTGACTGGAGCGCACAGATGGTGATCATGCAGAGCCTGATGGTGCTGCTGTATACGCTGGTGTTCACCCTGCTGCTTTCCATTCCGCTGTGGTATTTCTTCCTGGGGGAGAAAGAGGGGCGGTGAGGTAGCGTCCGGCATGCCTGCGGGCATGCCGGATATTTGGGAATGGGGCTTAAGCGCGTATCATCTCACCGGATAGGCAATTTCCACTGAAAGGAAGCGAACGATGACGTTTGAACAACGAAGGGACAAGGCGATAGCGCTGATGGAGGAAAAGAAGATGTGGCGGAGCAACTATGCGCCGCCAATCTTGCGCCTGCTGTGGCGAATGGATGTGAATATGCCACCGCCGCCGTTTGCGCCTTTCTGGCTGAATATGCTGTTCTTCGGCATTTGGTTTGGCCCGCTGTGGGGCGTGCTGATGTGGTTCATGGTATGGAAAAATCAGGGATATACCGGTGAAGAGGCCCTGACATTAAGCCTCGCCGCCGGCCTGTTGTTTGGCTTTTTTATGGCGCTTTTCCACTACAGGCGGAAAAAGGCGAACAGGCTGCCGGACTGGAACTCGCTTTGACACGTTGGTGACGAACAGACACAAAAAAGCCCGCAACCGAAGTTGCGGGCTTTTTCGCTATTATCGCCGGGTCTATCTGGTTCACTGGCGACGTATTTGGTGGAGCTGGGGGGATTTGAACCCCCGTCCGAAATTACTACACCGTCGGCACTACATGCTTAGTCCAATCTTTACATTCGCCGGCCAGCTGCGGATGGACACGCTACTGACAGACTAGCCTGATTGAGTTTAACGCTTCAGCCCCAGGCAGGACATCCACGCGATCTCTTTTGGGTTTGACCTCTCTTGATCCCCGTCCTAAGAGCGGAGGCTAGGGAGAGAGGGCTCTAAGCAGGGTATTAAGCTGCTAAAGCGTAGTTTTCGTCGTTTGCGACTATTTTTTTGCGGCTTTTTACGAGGCCAACCGCCCCTCGGCATGCTCCTAGGGCTTCGCAAATCCCGTCGAATCCAGAATCAGCCCCAAGTAACTTTGTGCAGTATACCAGAAGTTTACCTCGATAAGCCAGCGGCTTAACGATTGGCGTGCTTCATGATACGGGCTTTCGCCGTCTGCCATTCGCGATCTTTGATGTCATCGCGTTTGTCGTGCTCTTTCTTGCCTTTGGCTACGCCGATCTTGATCTTGCTCCAGGCATTTTTCCAATACAGGGACAAGGCCACCACGGTGTAACCGTCGCGGTTGACGCGGCCGAGCAGGGTGTCCAGCTCGCGTCGGTTCAGCAGCAGTTTACGGGTACGCGTCGGATCGCACACCACATGCGACGAAGCCACGTTAAGCGGGGTGATGGTGGCGCCAAACAGATAGGCTTCACCGTCACGGAACGTCACGTAGCTGTCGCTGAGGTTGGCTTTGCCTGCACGCAGCGATTTAACTTCCCACCCTTGCAGCGACAGGCCCGCCTCGAACTCTTCTTCAATGAAGTATTCGAAACGCGCGCGCTTGTTTTGGGCAATGGTGGCGGAACCGGGTTTGTGTGCTTTTTTCTTTGTCATAGTGCGTTCATTATACTGGATGCTCCAGCGAAAGAAATCCTTTCCCGTTCAGCACCTGCGCAATTTTTCGCATTTTTGGTGCCCTCATCCCTTAGCAGATTTTTTGTTTGCCGCCAGATAAATGGTATTATCTGTACGTTTTATGTCTTACAGGAAATGATATGCCCCAGATCAGTCGGTCTGCATTAGTGCCGTTCAGCGCCGAGCAGATGTATCAGTTGGTTAACGATGTTCATTCTTATCCCGATTTTCTGCCAGGTTGCACCGGCAGCCGGGTGCTTAACGCTACCTCCAACGAGATGACCGCCGCGGTGGACGTCGCCAAGGCCGGTATCAGCAAGACCTTCACCACCCGCAATACGCTGCTGGATAACCAGAGCATCAATATGCAGCTGGTCGATGGCCCGTTCCGCAAGCTGATGGGCGGCTGGCAGTTCACGCCGCTGAGCGAAGAGGCCTGCAAGGTGGAGCTGCACCTGGACTTCGAGTTCACCAACAAACTGATTGAGTTGGCGTTCGGCAAGGTATTCAAAGAGCTGGCGGGCAACATGGTGCAGGCATTCACCCAGCGGGCGAAAGAGGTCTACAGTGTCTGACATCCAGGTCGAGGTGGTGTACGCCTTGCCGGAGCGGCAGTACCTGCGCAAGGTGAAGCTGGCCGAAGGCAGCAGCGTCGAGCAGGCGATCCAGGCTTCGGGCCTGCTGGAGCTGCGCCAGGATATCGATCTTAAAAGCAATAAAATCGGCATCTACAGCCGCCCGGCCAAGCTGGGCGATAGGCTGAACGATGGCGACCGGGTGGAGATTTACCGGCCGCTGATCGCCGATCCGAAAGAGCTGCGCCGGCAACGGGCAGAAAAGGCAAAAAAATAAGGCGCTTATAGCGCCTTATTTTTTTATCTGGAACCGGTTTTCTCTTCCGCGTTGCAGCCTGCGACTGTCATGAGGAACACCATGCCCCCTCATGGGCCGGAAGAGCGGGCGGCGCCGATTACTTGGTCAGCGCCGGTTTGTTTTGGATATCGGTCAACACGCCTGCGCTGTCGAAGGTCAGCGTCAGCGTCTGCTGGGTGATGTCTTCATGGCCAGGCTGCTGGCGGAACACATAGAACCACGTCTGAGTTCCGAACGGGTCTTGCAGCATTGGGGTGCCCAATGTGTAAGCGACCTGTTGTTGGGTCATCCCTTTCTGAATTTTCGCCACGTCGGTCGACGTCAGGTAGTTCCCCTGGTTGATGTCAGGACGATAAACCACCTTTTCAAAAGTAGAACAGCCTGCAGTCAGCATCACAAGAACTACAGCGGCGGCAGTCAGCGTTTTACAGCGCATAGTAATCACATTCCTTTAGGGCATAGGATGCCGATGATAATAGACCTTGCGGCAGTTGGAAACCTTTATACCCTTCATCTTTCACGTTGCGACGCGTTGGCTTTCTTTCAGCACCTCAAGCGCTTGGCCTGTTTCAGGCCGTTGAGGGGGCTTAAGATCACCGCCGCGCCGCACTTTAGATATCTTTCGGGTCAACAGCGTCACTGTCAGACCGCAGGAAAGTGAAAAAGTTGAGCTTTTTTATGCCGCCAGCAGTTCTTTGGCGTTCGCCAACGTATTGCGGGTGACTTCGCTGCCGCCGAGCAGGCGCGCCAGCTCCTGCAGCCGGGCGCGTTTATCCAGCGGCGCCATCTGGGTTTCGGTGACCGTGCCGTCGGTCTGCTTGCTGACGAACAGGTGCTGATGCCCGCATCCGGCCACCTGCGGCAGGTGGGTGACGCACATCACCTGGGTGGATTCGCCGAGCTGGCGCAGCAGACGGCCGACGATGGCGGCGGTCGGGCCGCTGATGCCCACGTCCACCTCATCGAAGATCAGCGCCGGAGTTTCCATCTTGCGGGCGGTGATCACCTGAATGGCCAGCGCGATGCGCGACAGCTCACCGCCGGAGGCGACCTTCGCCAGCGGTTGCAGCGGCTGCCCTGGGTTGGTGGAGACGCAGAACTCGGTGCGGCTGGCCCCTTCGGCGCTCAGATGCTGCGGTTCGAAGCGCACGTCGATGTTGAATTTGCCGTGCGGCATGGAGAGCGCCTGCATGCTGTCGGTGATGAGCGTGGTCAGCTCGGCCGCGTAGTGCAGGCGTTTCTGGTGCAGCTCTTCCGCCAGCGCCAGCGCCTGCTGATGATGCTGGGTGACCGCCTCGTTCAGGTGCTCATGATCGCTTTCCTGCTGCGACAGCAGCTGCTGTTCATCCAGCAACTGCTGATGCAGCTGCGGCAGCTCTTCCGGCGCAACCTGGTGTTTGCGCGCCAGGCTGATTTGGCGCGACAGGCGCTGTTCCAGCTCGTGCAGGCGGTTGGGATCGAGATCCATGCGATCGGCGTAGTGGCGCAGCTCGTCGCTGGCTTCGCTGATCTGGATAGAAGCCTCTTCCAGCATGTCCAGCAGGCCGCTGAGCTTGTCGTCCAGCCCGGCCAGTTCAAGCAGCAGGTGTTTGGCGCTGTAGAGCTGGCTGAGCATGTTGTTCTCGTCGCTGTCGGCCAGCAGCTGCAGCGTCTGCTGGCTGAGGGTCAGCAGCTGGCCGCTGTTGGCCAGGCGCTTGTACTCGGCGTCGGTCTGTTCGAACTCGCCGGCCTGCGGCGCGAATTCGTTCAGCTCTTTCAATTGGTATTGCAGCAGCTGCTTGCGCGCTTCGCGCTCGATGGATTGCTGCTGATGGTGCGCCAGCTCGCGGCAGCTCTGGTGCCAGCGTTGGTAGGCCTGGCTCATCGCCGCCAGCAGGGCGGGTTCGTCGGCGTAGGCGTCGAGCAGCGCTTTTTGGTGCTCCGGCTTGAGCAGCAGCTGATGGGCGTGTTGACCGTGGATTTGGATCAGGCGTTGCCCCAGCTCGCGCAGCTGCGACAGCGGCACGGCGGTGCCGTTGATAAAGCCGCGCGAACGGCCGTCGGCGTTGATCACCCGGCGCAGCAGGCATTCGTTGCTGTCGTCCAGCTGGTTCTGCTCCAGCCACGCGCGCGCGGATGGGGTGTCCGCCAGCGAGAAGCGGGCGCAGAGGTCGGCGCGGGCGGCTCCCAGGCGCACCACGTTGCCGTCGGCGCGGTTGCCGAGGCACAGCCCCAGCGCATCGATGGCGATGGATTTGCCGGCGCCGGTTTCACCGGTGATCGCCGTCATACCCGGTTGAAAGTCGATTTCCAACTCACGAACGATAGCAAAGTTGCTGATGGTTAATTGCGCCAGCATGGGAACCTTCCTGTGTATAAACACATAACTGTAGTTTCATACAGTATAAACTGGTTTTATATACAGTAAAGTGGCCGACGCAGATTTTAGAACAATTTTTTCGACCAGCCCAACTTGGTGCTTAACGTGTTGAAATAGCTGTAGTCCTTCGGGTGAATCAGATTCAGGTGGAAATCGCTGCGGCGGATCAGCACTTCTTCGCCTTCCTGGATCGGCAGCGCGATCTGGCTGTCGCAGCTGATCTCCAGATCGCTGCCGATCTGCGAAAACTTCAGGCGGATGGTGCTGTCGCCGTTGATCACCAGCGGCCGGGCGGAAAGGGTGTGCGGGAACATCGGCACCAGCGCGATCGCCTCTAGCGACGGGGTGAGGATCGGCCCACCGGCAGAGAGCGAGTAGGCGGTGGAGCCGGTCGGCGTGGCGATGATCAGGCCGTCGGAGCGCTGTGAGAAGGCGAAGCGATCGTCGATGTACACTTCGAATTCGATCATGTGCGCCACTTTGCCGGGGTGCAGCACCACTTCGTTGATGGCGGTGCTGATGCGGCACTGCTGGTGCTCTTTATGCACGATGGTTTCCAGCAGGAAACGCTGTTCGTCGATGTACTCGCCTTCCAGCACGTCCGCCAGCTGCTGCAGGGCGTTGTCGGGATCGAGATCGGTGAGGAAACCGAGGTTGCCGCGGTTGACTCCGATTACCTTGATGTCGTAGCGCGCCAGCACGCGCGCTGCGCCGAGCATGTTGCCGTCGCCGCCGACCACCACCGCCAGATCGGCGCGCTGGCCGATATCCGCCAGGCTGCCGGTGACGGCGTCTTTCAGCCCCAAATCATGGGCGATTTGGCGTTCGACCATCACCGAATAGCCACGGGCGACCAGCCAGTGGAACAGCATCTCGTGGGTTGCCAGCGCTGAAGGGTGACGCGGGTGGCCAACAATGCCAATACAGGCGAATTTTTTATTCATTTGTTGTGATTTTCCTCACCGGGACCCGTTTATGCCCCACATTGTGACCGGTTGACTTGAAACCCCGGTTTTGATCCCCATAATAAGCCAAGTTGCGAGATTAATGCTAAAACGCGGAGATATTCATGAGTAGTAAAGAACAGAAGACGCCAAACGAGCAAGTCTCGGAAGAAATGGAACAACACGCTCATCACGATGATACGCTGCCGGAAGCGGCGGAAGGCGTCGATCTGCGCGATGCGCGTATCGCCGAACTGGAAGCCCAACTGGCGGAAGCGCAGCAGCACGAGCGCGACAGCCTGCTGCGCGCCAAAGCGGAAGCGGAAAACATCCGCCGCCGCGCCGAACTGGACGTCGAAAAAGCGCACAAATTCGCCCTGGAGAAATTCTCCGGCGATCTGCTGCCGGTGATCGACAACCTGGAGCGCGCGCTGGATCTGGCGGATAAAAACAACCCGGAACTGGCCGCGATGATCGAAGGCATCGAGCTGACGCTGAAATCGCTGCTGGACGTGGTGCGCAAGTATGGCATCGAAATCGTCGGCGACGTCAACGTGCCGTTCAACCCGGAAGTGCATCAGGCGATGAGCATGATGGAATCCGCCGATCACCAGCCGAACCACGTGATGATGGTGATGCAGAAAGGTTATACGCTGAACGGCCGCCTGCTGCGTCCGGCGATGGTCGCGGTCTCCAAAGCCAAGGCGTAATCGCCCCGGCAACGGCATAAAGAAAGGCACCCGAGGGTGCCTTTTTTGTCTCTGGACTATGCCTGCGGCAGGCGCGGCATCCAGTCGATCGGCGTGAGCCCTTGCTGCTCCAGCAGCTGATTGGCCTGCGAGAAGTGGCGGCAGCCGAGGAAACCGCGGTGCGCGGAGAGCGGTGACGGGTGCGGCGCCTTCAGCACATGGTGGCGGTTGCGGTCGATAAAGTTGCCTTTCTTCTGCGCGTGCGAGCCCCACAGCAGGAACACCACGCCTTCGCGGTTCTCATTCAGGGCGGCGATCACCTTATCGGTAAAGGTTTCCCAGCCCAGGTTGGCGTGCGAGTGCGCGCGGCCGCCTTCCACCGTCAGCACGGTGTTGAGCAGCAGCACCCCCTGTTCGGCCCAGCTTTGCAGGTAGCCGTGATCCGGGCGTTCGAAGCCGGGAATGTCGGTCGCCAGCTCTTTATACATGTTCACCAGCGACGGCGGCGCCGGCACGCCGGGGCGCACCGAGAAAGAGAGGCCGTGCGCCTGATTGGGGCCGTGATACGGATCCTGGCCGAGAATGACGACCTTGACGTCCGCCAGCTCGGTATAGCGGAAAGCGTTGAACACGTCCTTCTGCGGTGGATAAATGGTCTTACCGGCCTGGCGCTCAGCGGCAACAAAGGCGAGCGTTTCAACAAAATAGGGCTGCTCTTTCTCTTTGCCGATCACGTCATGCCAGGTGAGGGAGGTGGCCATAAACGCTCTCCTTTGTTTTCTTTAGCAATTCATGGGCTATAGCTTACCGTTTCGGCACGCGCAGCGAAACCCGCTTTTCATTTCTCACTGTCACGCGTAATGCAATTATTTTTGAAAATTTACAAAAATAATTGGTTTTTGCCGCAGTGGGAAAATTGATATAAAACATAAATTTGCCCCTTCATGCCCTGTGCCTACCCGGTAAAAATTGACTTTAATCAAGGAACTGGCCCGGTCAGGCTGGTATACAGAACAACAAGACAACAATGGTTTTACCAAATGGCCGAAACCAGAATTGGGTTTTCTCACGACGTGAATTTTTACGCCCTTGTACGGAGGCAACATAATGATTACCGGTATTCAAATTACCAAAGCGAACGACCAGGCGCTGGTGAATTCTTTCTGGCTGCTGGATGATGAAAAAGCGGAAGCTCGCTGCGTGTGCGCCAAGGCCAACTACGCGGAAGATCAGGTTGTCGCAGTGAGCGACCTGGGCCAGATCGAATACCGTGAAGTGCCGCTGGAAATGCAGCCGACCGTGCGCGTGGAAGGCGGTCAGCACCTGAACGTCAACGTGCTGCGTCGCGAAACCCTGGAAGACGCGGTCAAGCACCCGGAAAAATACCCGCAGCTGACCATCCGCGTGTCCGGTTATGCGGTGCGCTTCAACTCTCTGACGCCGGAACAGCAGCGCGACGTTATCGCCCGCACCTTTACCGAAAGCCTGTAATTTGCGGCGCAGTCAATCAGGGAGCTTCGGCTCCCTTTTCTGCGTTTGGTGGCCGAAAACCGAACGCGGATCACATTCTGTACAAAGATAAGCATTTCTAATACAGAACTCATCCGACCTGCCGATAGCTAAATCAGCACCTATTCAGGTGCTCAATAAAAAGTCTATCGACAAGGAGTCGGCATGAGTATGCCTTTAAGTTTTACCTCTGCAGTATCCCCGGTGGCCGCGATCCCTACACCTCGCGCCGCTGCCGAGACGGCGACGGCGGCGCAGCCTGCGGCAGCGCCGGCAAATCCAGCGCCGGTGGCCACCCCTTCGCAGAACACGCTCAATGCGCAGAACCTGTTGAATACGCTGGTCGGCGATATCTCCGCGGCGGCCCCGACGGCGGCGGCAGCGCCGGGCGTGACACGGGGGCAACAATCGCAGGAAGGTGATTATACGTTGGCGCTGTTGGCCAAGGACGTTTATTCACTGAACGGCCAGGGCGCTGCCGGGTTCAATCGCCTGAGCGACAGCGCGCTGCTCGGTTTTGGCATCGATCCCGCCAGCCTGCACGACGCGGGCAGCGGTTTCCAGGCCGGGGTTTACAGCAACGACAAGCAGTATGTGTTGGCGTTCGCCGGCACCAACGACTGGCGCGACTGGCTGAGCAACGTGAGGCAGGCGACGGGCTATGACGATGTGCAGTACAATCAGGCGGTTGCCGCTGCCAAAAGCGCCAAGGCGGCCTTTGGCGATGCGCTGGTGATCGCCGGTCATTCGCTTGGCGGTGGCCTGGCGGCCACGGCTGCGCTGGCGACCGGTACCGTCGCGGTCACCTTCAACGCGGCTGGGGTTTCGGATTACACCCTGAATCGCCTGGGTATCGATCCGGCGGCGGCGAAGAAAGATGCCGAAGCCGGCGGCATTCGCCGCTACAGCGAACAATATGACATGCTGACCAGCACCCAGGAGTCGACTTCGCTGATCCCTGACGCCATCGGCCATAACATCACCTTGGCCAACAACGATACCCTGACCGGCATCGATGACTGGCGGCCGAGCAAGCATCTGGATCGCAGCCTGACGGCGCACGGCATCGACAAGGTGATAAGCTCGATGGCGGAACAAAAGCCGTGGGAGGCGAAGGCCAATGCCTGAAGGGCGTCGCTTGCGGCGGGCGCTGGCGATAGCCTTACTGGCGCTGGTCGCGGTGACCGGTTTACTGATGATGGCTAAGGAGCAACAGATGGGGCAGGAGATTTCACCGTTTGACGGCCGCAGCAACCAGGCGCTGGCTCAGGCGGTGGCGCGCGGCGATGCGCAGGGCATCGCCGCGCAGGCCACACAGGAGCGCTTGCGCGAACGGGGCGATCGGCAGGTCACGCTGTTGCAGTGGGCGGTGCTTTCGCAACAGCCGGGTAGCGTGCAGGCGTTGCTGGCGCTCGGTGCCGACCCGGCGGCAGCGGGGCTGGACGGCAACAGCGCGTTGCACACCGCGGCGATGTTGCAAGATGCGCAGTACCTGCGGCTGTTGCTGGCCGAAGGGGCACAGGTGAACGTGCGTAATGCCGTTACCGGCGCCACGCCGCTTGCGGCGGCGGTGCTGGCCGGGCGCGAAGAGCAACTGCGGCTGTTGCTGGCGGCCGGAGCGGACACCACCTTGAGCGATCGGCTGGGGGATACTCCGCTGCATCTGGCGGCGAAGATTAACGCGCCGCACCTGGCGCTGCTGCTGTTGCAGGCCGGGGCCGATGCCCGGGCACGCAACCAGCAGGGCGTCGTGTTCCAGTTTTACTTCTCGCAAACGCCGGCGCATTTGCAGAATGACGAGCTGAAGGCGCAGTTCCGCGAACTGGATAAATGGCTGCAGGGGCACCGTCTGGCCACGCACTACGCGCAGCAGTAAACGCCCATAAAAAAACCGCCTGTACAGGCGGTTTTTTCTTAGGCAGCGGTGGTTATTCCGCGTCGCCGGCCGGTTTGGCCTTCGCCTGACGGCGTTTGCCGACGTTTTTGGCGTCGCGATGGCGCACTTTCACCTTGGCCTTTTCTTTGTTCTTCGCCTTGTCTTCCGCGCGCTTGGCCAGCACTTTCTTCGACGGTTTACCGTTGCTCTTCTCGTTCGGCACCTTGGTTTTCGGCCGCAGTTCGTCGATCACGCGCGCTTTCAGCGGCTCGTTCAGGTAACGGCCCACTTTGCCCAGCAGCAGATGGTCGTGCGCTTCCACCAGCGAAATGGCGGTGCCTTTGCGCCCGGCGCGGCCGGTACGCCCGATGCGGTGCAGGTAGGTATCCGCCGTGCGCGGCATGTCGAAGTTGAACACGTGGGTGATATCGAGGATATCCAGGCCACGTGCGGCAACGTCGGTGGCGACCAGCACGTTAACCCGGCCATCCATCATGCGTTTGACCGCCTCGTTGCGTTTGGCCTGCACCATTTCGCCTTCGAGATAGCAGGTGTTGATGCCCGCTTCGCGCAGCCAGGTGGCCAGCTCGTGCACGCGCTCGCGTTTGCGCACGAAGATCACCGATTTCTGCACGTCCGGCTGCTGCAGCAGGTGGATCAGCAGCGCGGTTTTGTGCTGCACGTCATCGGCGCGGTAGTACCACTGCAGGATCTTTTTGCGTTCGCGGCGCGACGGATCGGCCTCCACTTCCACCGGCTCTTTCAGGATGCGCTCGGCGAATTCGCGGATCGCTTCGCCTTCCAGCGTGGCGGAGAACAGCAGCGTCTGGTTGCGCCAGCGGGTTTCGGCGGAGATGGTTTCGATGTCCTGCGCGAAGCCCATGTCGAGCATGCGGTCGGCTTCGTCGAGGATCAGGGTTTCCACCGCGCGGCAGTCGAAGTTCTCTTCTTTAATGTATTGCAGCAAGCGGCCGGTGGTGGCGACCACCACGTCCTGGTTTTCGCTGAACACTTCCGCGTGGTTCATGTAAGCGACGCCGCCGGTGATGGTGGCGATATCCAGCGAGGTATGAGCAGCCAATTCACGCGCCTGGTCGGCGACCTGCATCGCCAGTTCACGCGTTGGCGTCAGGATCAGCACGCGCGGCGGGCCGGATTTTTTGCGTGGAAAGTCCAGCAGGTGCTGCAAAACGGGCAGCAGGAAGGCGGCGGTTTTGCCGGTGCCGGTCGGAGCCGAACCTAAGACGTCGCGCCCGTCCATCGCCGGCGGGATCGCTGCGGCCTGAATGGCGGTGGGGCGATCGTAGCCTTTGTCGCGCAGCGCGTCGATCAGGCGGTCATCGAGTTCGAGTTCGGAAAAAGTGGTTGCTGTCATGGTCTACCTCTACTTGGGGCGCCGATTATAGACGGGTTGGCCGCGATCTTCACCTATTTAAGCGGAAAGCCGCTCTTTTCCCGCCGATCAGATTGCCTTATGCTACGCCAGTTTTATAGCCAGGTGGTGAGTGTGAGCAAGCGATCGAAAGCCGATTTTACCCCGCGCCGCGGGGGTTTTACCTTTAAACAATTCTTTGTCGCCCACGATCGTTGCGCCATGAAAGTGGGCACCGACGGGGTGCTGCTCGGCGCCTGGGCACCGCTGGGGCAGGCGCGCCGGGTGCTGGACATCGGCTGCGGCAGCGGGCTGATCGCGTTGATGCTGGCGCAGCGCAGCGGCGACGAAGTGACCATCGACGCGGTGGAACTGGATGAAGCCGCCGCCGGCCAGGCGCGCGAAAACGCGGCGGAATCGCCGTGGCCACAGCGCATCCGCGTGCATGCGCAGGATATTCATCATTATGCGCAGCGGCATGCCGCTGAGTATGATCTGATCGTCAGTAATCCGCCGTATTTCGAGCCGGCGGTGGCCTGCCGCGACCAGGCGCGGCACAACGCGCGCTACACCGAAACCCTGACGCACGGCGCGCTGTTGGCCTGCGCGGCGCAGCTGCTGGCGGAACAGGGGACGTTCTGCGTGGTGCTGCCGCACGACGTTGGCGCCGAATTCGAACGCCTGGCGCTGCAAAGCGGCTGGCATACGGCGGTGAAAGTGAACGTCAGCGACCGGGCCGATACGCCGCTGCACCGGGTGCTGCTGGCGCTGACGCGGCGGGAAACGCCGCTGCAGGCGCAGGCGCTGGCGATCAAACAGGCCGATGGCAGCTACACCGACGATTTCCGCCGATTGATCACCGACTTCTACCTGTTCTACTGAAAAGAAAAGGGCGCCGATAAGGCGCCCTGTCGCAGAGTTTAAGGCTGCAAAATGGTCGGCAGCGCTTCCGGCAGCAAATCCGGGTAGTCCAGCGTGTAGTGCAGGCCGCGGCTCTCTTTGCGCGCCATGGCGCTGCGCACGATAAGCTCGGCCACCTGCACCAGATTGCGCAGCTCCAGCAGGTTGTTGGAGATGCGGAAGTGCGCGTAGTACTCGTCGATTTCCGCCTGCAGCGTGTTGATACGGCGCAGGGCGCGCTCCAGCCGCTTGGTGGTGCGCACGATGCCGACGTAATCCCACATGAACAGCCGCAGCTCGTGCCAGTTGTGCTGAATCACCACCCGTTCGTCCGCATCGTCCACCCGGCTTTCATCCCAGTGCGGCACCTGTTTGGCCTGCTGGATGAACGGCAGGCGCTGCAGAATGTCTTCCGCCGCCGACCAACCGTAAACTAGGCATTCCAACAGCGAGTTCGACGCCATGCGGTTGGCACCGTGCAGGCCGGTGTAGCTGACTTCGCCGATGGCGTACAGCCCGTCGAGATCGGTGCGGCCGTGCTGATCGACCATCACGCCGCCGCAGGTGTAGTGCGCCGCCGGGACGATGGGGATCGGTTGCCGAGTCAGATCGAAGCCCAGCGTCAGCAGCTTTTCGTGGATCATTGGGAAGTGCTGGGTGATGAACTCCGCCGGCTTGTGGCTGATGTCCAGGTACATGCAGTCGGCGCCCAGGCGCTTCATTTCATGGTCGATGGCGCGGGCGACGATATCGCGCGGGGCCAGTTCGCCGCGTGGGTCGACATCCGGCATAAAGCGGCTGCCGTCCGGGCGCTTCAGGTAAGCGCCTTCGCCGCGCAGCGCTTCGGTCAGCAGGAAGTTGCGCGCCTGCGGGTGGAACAGGCAGGTCGGGTG
The DNA here is from genome assembly GCF_037027545.1 of Serratia sp. 201. Taxonomy (NCBI): domain Bacteria; kingdom Pseudomonadati; phylum Pseudomonadota; class Gammaproteobacteria; order Enterobacterales; family Yersiniaceae; genus Serratia; species Serratia sp. 201. Next base: position 61,879 of record NZ_JAXCHC010000002.1, read on the forward strand.
GAACTGGTTGAACTCCAGGTTGGCGACCCGGCAGCCGGCGCGCCAGGCCATGGCGATGCCGTCGCCGGAGGAGATATCGGGGTTGGTGGTGTATTGGTACACCTTGGCCGCGCCGCCTGTCGCCAACACCACCGTTTTGGCGCGGTAGGTTTCCACCTGCTCCAGCTCGCGGTTCCAGACGTAAGCGCCCACGACTCGGCGGGTGCCCGGCAGGCCGATTTTATTCGAGGTGATAAGGTCAACCGCGTTGCGGCGCTCCATCACGCAAATATTGGGGTGAGCGCTTGCTTTCCCCACCAGCGTGGTCTCTACTTCCTTACCGGTCGCGTCCGCGGCGTGCAGGATGCGGCGATGGCTGTGGCCGCCTTCGCGCGTGAGGTGATAATGCGCCTCGCCCTGCGCGTTGATCTCGGTGTCGAACAGCACGCCCTGATCGATCAGCCACTGCACGCAGTGGCGCGCGTTGCCGGCGATGAATTCGACGGCCTCTTTGTCACACAGGCCGGCACCGGCAATCAAAGTGTCATCAACGTGTGAGGCAATGCTGTCCGTCTCATCGAACACCGCGGCGATCCCGCCCTGGGCGTAAAAGGTGGCCCCCTCGCTGAGCGGCCCCTTGCTGAGAACGGTAACCTTACAATGCTGCGCCAGGCGCAGCGCCAGTGACAGGCCCGCAGCGCCGCTGCCGACGATCAGGACATCGCTAACATGTTCAGATGATGGTTGCATAACGTATGATGTGTGCAGAAGAAGAGTGAATTTCATGTTAGCCTAACTGTCCGGGCAAAAGCCACGGATAGGGTGACATCAACAGAAAAAACAATGGCGATATGGAACTTCGTGTTCTATATGAACTCCAAGCGAGTGCTTGCTCAGGAAAATAATGTATGGCTGGCAGTACAATTTTACGCGTGGAGACGGATTTGGGGAGAGTTTACCTCGGATGAGCGAGCAGTTAACGGATCAAGTTCTGGTCGAGCGGGTCCAAAAGGGCGATCAGAAGTCGTTTAACCTACTGGTAGTGCGCTATCAGCATAAGGTGGCGAGTCTCGTTTCCCGCTATGTGCCGCAGGGCGATGTGCCCGATGTGGTGCAGGAGTCGTTTATCAAGGCCTATCGCGCACTGGAATCGTTCCGTGGCGACAGCGCTTTTTATACCTGGTTGTATCGAATCGCCGTGAACACGGCAAAGAATTATCTGGTTGCTCAGGGGCGCCGTCCGCCATCCAGTGATGTGGACGCCAACGATGCGGAAAATTACGAAAGTGCGGGCGCACTGAAAGAAATTTCGAACCCTGAGAACTTAATGTTGTCAGAAGAGCTGAGACAGATAGTTTTCCGTACCATTGAGTCTCTCCCTGAGGATCTTCGCATGGCGATTACCTTGCGGGAGTTGGATGGTCTAAGCTACGAAGAGATAGCCGCCATCATGGATTGCCCGGTCGGAACCGTACGTTCGCGTATTTTCCGCGCCCGGGAAGCTATCGATAATAAAGTTCAACCGCTGATCCAGCGTTAGCAATGGCGGGCACAGGAAGGGTACTTAGGCATGCAGAAAGAAAAGCTTTCCGCTCTGATGGATGGTGAATCGTTCGACAGCGAGCTGTTGAGTTCTCTGTCGCAAGATCGAACGCTTCAACAAAGCTGGCAGAGCTATCACCTGATACGTGACACACTGCGAGGTGATGTCGGACAAGTGATGCATCTCGACATCGCCGATCGCGTAGCCGCTGCACTTGAGAAAGAACCCGCCCGGCTGGTACCTTCCGCCGTTCAGGAATCTCAGCCGCAGCCTCACACCTGGCAGAAAATGCCGTTCTGGGACAAAGTGCGTCCTTGGGCGAGCCAGATTACGCAAATCGGTATGGCGGCCTGCGTGTCTCTGGTGGTGATCGTCGGCGTGCAGCAGTACAACCAGCCTTCTGCGCCATCGAACGCGTCCGAATCGCCGGCCTTCACCACGCTGCCGATCATGGGCCAGGCCTCGCCGGTCAGCCTGGGCGTGCCTGCCGACAGTTTCTCTACCGGCAGCGGTCAACAGCAGCAGGTGCAGGAACAGCGTAAGCGTATCAACGCCATGCTGCAGGACTATGAGCTGCAACGTCGCCTGCATTCGGATCAGCTGCAGCTTGAGCAAGGCAACCCACAACAGGCTGCCATTCAGGTTCCCGGAACTCAGTCTTTAGGAATGCAACAGCAGTAATGAAGCAAATCTGGTTCTCCGTTTGTTTATTGACGGGCAGCCTGCTCTATTCCAGCATCGCCCCGGCGCAGCCAACTGCGTCCGGGGCGTTATTGCAACAGATGAGCAGCGCCAGCCGTTCTCTCAATTACGAGCTCGCCTACATCAGCATCAGCAAGCAGGGAATCGAGTCGTTGCGCTATCGCCATGCGGTGATCGGCAACGTGCCGCTCGGCCAGCTGCTGCATATGGATGGCCCGCGTCGCGAAGTGTTGCAGCGCGGCGGCGGGATCAGCTACTTCGAACCCGGTCTGGAACCGTTCACGCTCACCGGCGATCACATCGTCGATGCGCTGCCGGCGATCGTCTATGCCGATTTCACTCGTCTGGCCAAGTATTACGACTTCATCTCCGTGGGCAGCACCCGCATCGCCGATCGGCCGTGTGAAGTGCTGCGCGTAGTGGCGCGCGACGGTTCCCGCTACAGTTACATCGTCTGGATGGACGAAGACACCAAGCTGCCGCTGCGGGTGGATTTGCTCGATCGCGACGGCGAAACGCTGGAGCAATATCGGGTGATCTCCTTCGCGGTCGGCGCCGACGTACAGGGCGCGATGCAGGGGCTGCTCAAAGCCAACCTGCCGCCGCTGCTGTCGCTGCCGGCGGTGGAAAACGTCCAGCTGAGCTGGAGCACCGGCTGGTTGCCGGCCGGCGTGGACGAGGTGGCGCGCAATCGCCGCAAATTGCCGAATGTCGCCGTGCCGGTTGAATCCCGGCTCTACAGCGACGGCCTGTTCAGCTTCTCGGTCAACGTCAGCCCAGCGGGCAGCGGAGCCGGGCAGCAGTACTACCGTCAGGGGCGCCGCACCATTCAGACCGAAGTGCGCGCGGGCAACGAAATCACGATTGTGGGCGAATTGCCGCCGGCGACGGCCAAGCGCATCGCCGACAGCATTTCTTTCAAGGTATCGCCGTAATGATGAAAGAGTGGGCCACGGTGGTTTCGTGGCAACAGGGCGTAGCGCTGCTGCGCTGTGAACCCAAGGCCGGCTGCGGCAGCTGCACCGCGCGCTCCGGCTGTGGCGCGCGTGCGCTGAACGAGCTGGTGCCGGAAACCGAGCATCAGCTGCAGGTGCATATCGAGCAGCCGCTCGAACCGGGGCAGCGCGTCGAGGTCGGCATCGCGGAAGGCAGCCTGCTGCGCTCCGCCATGCTGGTTTACCTGACGCCGCTGCTGGGCATGATGTTGGGCGGCACGTTGCTGCAATATTGTTTCGGCAGCGACGCCTCGGCGGCAGTCGGCGCCGTACTGGGCGGCGGGGCGGCCTTTATGCTGGCTCGCCGCTTGGCTCGACGTCTGGGTGAGCAGGCCGATTACCAGCCGGTGGTGCTGCAGATTGGGTTGCCGCCTACCGCGATGCGCATGCAGGCGGAAAACTCCCCGCTGATTTAAACCGACGGTCGCGTCATCGCCGGGTTGTGATAGGCGGTGATGCGGTTGTGGATCATATGCTCCAACAGCGCGATGAACAGATCGGCGCTGAGCAGCGAATCGTAGTTAATCGCGAACAGCAGATTTCCCTGGCCGTCGAGCAAGCGGATGCCGCGCTGCGGATGGTTTTCCAAGGTGCGGATCTGCTCGATCGGCACGTTTCCCCGTTCAGTCGTCAGCAAGGTGGCGCTCAGCCGCAGCGTTTCGGTCGGCGTGCCTTGCCGCTTGCCGAGCAGCAGCTGCCACAGCCAGCGCGCGTCGCCCTCAACGGTGTGAAACGACACCGTCTCCCCTTGATAGAGCGCATTCAACGCCAGCGGCCCGCGCTGTTGCAGCTGTTGGTCGACGATCACGTCCGCCAACCGCCACGAATGGGCGATATTGCTGAAAACCGTGCACCAGGGCTGATCTGCGCCGGTGCGAAACGCCGTGACGTCAAACAGCCCGCCAAAAGCCTTGCCGCCGCGAAAGCGATAGATATCACCGATCTTCTCAAACGGGATGAAACGCTCTTTGTGATGGTGGTCGTCAAAGACCCGCACGCCGTGCTCGTACAGGCGATAGGTCAGCGTCGGACGCAGATAATGCCGCAGCGCCAGCAGCGTACAGCCGAGTAAAATCGTGCCCGCGCCGGCCTGCAACAGCGTGATGACCTCGCTCTCGTCAATGCTGCTCAGCAGCGGCAGCACCAACAGCGCCGCCCCCACGCTAAACAGCAGCGCCGCCGCTGCCAGAATGCCCCAGTTGACCTTCGAAAAATCGTGCCGGCTCAGCATTTGCCCTTTATCGATCATAATGCACCTTCCAATCAACGTACGCAGATATGCTGGTGAACCCCGGTGGGCTGCCGATGTAGTGCCCGGAATAATGTTTTGTCGCGGAGTTCATGCCCTTTCTATCCGAGGGACGGTGGTGGCGTATATGGGGTTTTTCCTAAAGGATGTGGGGCAAAATCGAATTCTAAGAGGTTGATCCAAATATTCTTTTTCGATAATTTCAGAAGGGGTTTATTGCGCTGCGGCCGGTTATGTATTAGCACCGGAGTTTGATGGCCACGGAGCACCGGCAAGCCTCGGGTTCAGGCTGTATCGTCCGCGTTAACATCTGTTTTCACCCGCCGGGGCGACCTGTAACATTTAGCGGCGCATAATAGAATGCCTTCACTGCACCGATCGCTAGGTTTTCAGTGGTGTGGCATGTAGAATGCAGCGATTCAGGTGCAAGACGGCCTCACCCATTCACTGTCGCTTTAGGTCCATGCGGGTTTCTATAGGCGAGTAATTCAGAAATACCAAGGCAGAAAAACTTTTATAATGAAGCATATACGAAATTTCTCCATTATTGCCCATATTGACCACGGTAAGTCGACGCTGTCTGACCGCATTATCCAAATCTGCGGTGGCTTGTCCGACCGTGAAATGGCTGCGCAGGTGCTCGATTCCATGGATCTGGAGCGCGAGCGCGGCATCACCATCAAGGCGCAGAGCGTAACGCTGGATTATAAAGCGCTGGATGGGCAGACCTATCAGCTTAACTTTATCGACACCCCTGGCCACGTTGACTTCTCCTATGAAGTCTCCCGCTCGCTGGCGGCCTGCGAAGGCGCGCTGCTGGTGGTGGACGCCGGTCAGGGCGTAGAAGCCCAGACGCTGGCCAACTGCTACACCGCGATTGAAATGGATCTGGAAGTGGTGCCGGTGTTGAACAAAATCGACCTGCCGGCCGCCGATCCGGATCGCGCCGCGCAGGAAATTGAAGACATCGTCGGCATCGACGCTACCGATGCGGTGCGCTGCTCGGCCAAAACCGGCGTCGGTGTGCCTGAGGTACTGGAGCGTCTGGTGCGCGACATTCCTGCGCCGCAGGGCGATCCGGATGCGCCGCTGCAGGCGTTGATCATCGACTCCTGGTTCGATAACTACCTGGGCGTCGTGTCTCTGGTGCGCGTCAAGAACGGCACGCTGCGCAAGGGCGACAAGATCAAGGTCATGAGCACCGGCCAGGTGTATAACGCCGATCGTTTGGGTATCTTCACGCCGAAGCAGGTCGATCGCGACGTGCTGAACTGCGGCGAAGTGGGCTGGCTGGTCTGTGCGATCAAAGACATCCACGGCGCGCCGGTGGGCGATACCCTGACGCAGGCGCGTCAGCCGGCGGATAAAGCGCTGCCGGGCTTCAAGAAAGTGAAGCCGCAGGTGTACGCCGGTCTGTTCCCAATCAGCTCCGACGACTATGAATCTTTCCGTGATGCGCTGGGCAAGCTGAGCCTTAATGACGCGTCCCTGTTCTACGAGCCGGAAAGCTCCACCGCGTTGGGCTTCGGCTTCCGCTGCGGCTTCCTCGGTCTGCTGCACATGGAGATCATTCAGGAACGTCTGGAGCGTGAATACGATCTGGATCTGATCACCACCGCGCCGACGGTAGTCTACGAAGTGGAAACCACCGGCAAAGAAGTGATCTACGTCGACAGCCCGTCCAAGCTGCCGCCGCTGAACAACATCCAGGAACTGCGCGAGCCGATCGCCGAATGTCACATGCTGATGCCGCAGGAATACCTGGGCAACGTCATCACCCTGTGCGTTGAGAAACGCGGCGTGCAGACCAACATGGTTTACCACGGCAACCAAGTGGCGTTGACCTATGAAATCCCGATGGCGGAAGTGGTGCTCGACTTCTTCGACCGCCTGAAGTCCACGTCGCGCGGTTATGCGTCGCTGGATTACAACTTCAAGCGTTTCCAGGCCTCCGACATGGTGCGCGTGGACGTGCTGATCAACAACGAGCGCGTGGATGCGCTGGCGCTGATCACCCACCGCGACAACTCGCAGTACCGCGGCCGTGAACTGGTGGAGAAGATGAAAGAGTTGATCCCGCGTCAGCAGTTCGACATTGCGATTCAGGCGGCGATCGGCACGCACATCATCGCGCGCTCCACCGTGAAGCAGCTGCGTAAAAACGTGCTGGCGAAATGCTACGGCGGTGACGTCAGCCGTAAGAAAAAGCTGCTGCAGAAACAGAAAGACGGTAAGAAGCGCATGAAGCAGGTCGGCAACGTCGAGCTGCCGCAGGAAGCGTTCCTGGCCATTCTGCACGTCGGTAAAGACGGCAAGTAACCGCGACGAGTTCGCGAAACGAGGGAGTTTGCATGGCGAATATGTTTGCCCTGATCCTGGCGTTGGCCACCCTGGTCACTGGGATCATCTGGTGCTTCGAGCGCTTTAAATGGGCGCCGGCCCGCCGCGCGAAGATTGCGGCGGTCAACGAGCAGACCGCGGGCGCAGTAGACGATAAAACGCTGGCGAAAGTGGCGAAGCAGCCAGGCTGGGTAGAGACCGGGGCATCGGTCTTCCCGGTGTTGCTGCTGGTCTTTGTGGTGCGCTCGTTTATTTACGAACCGTTCCAGATCCCGTCCGGATCAATGATGCCGACGCTGTTGATTGGCGATTTCATTCTGGTGGAGAAATATGCCTACGGCATTAAAGATCCGATTACCCAGACTACGCTCATTGAAACCGGCCATCCGAAGCGTGGCGATATTGCGGTATTTAAATATCCGCTGGATCCGAAGCTGGATTATATCAAGCGCGTGATTGGCCTGCCGGGCGACCGTATTACTTACGATCCGGTGAATAAGCGCGTCACGGTGCAGCCGTCCTGCAACAGCGGGCAGTCCTGCGATACCGCGCTGGCCGTGACCTACGCCGATGCGCAGCCGAGCGACTTCGTGCAGCTGTTCAGCCGCAGCGGCATGGGCGAGGCCAGCAACGGCTTCTATCAGATCCCGCTGAACGATAACGTGCCGTCGGGCGGTATTCGCATGCGTGAGCGCCAGGAAAGCCTCGGCAACGTCACGCATCGCATCCTGACCGTGCCGGACGCGCAGGATCGGGTGGGCGCTTACTACCAACAGCCGGGTAAACCGCTGGCGGAGTGGGTGGTGCCGGCCGGGCATTACTTCATGATGGGCGACAACCGCGATAACAGCGCGGACAGCCGTTACTGGGGCTTTGTGCCGGAGAAGAATCTGGTGGGTAAAGCCACGGCCATCTGGATGAGCTTTGAAAAACAGGAAGGTGAGTGGCCTACCGGCGTGCGTTTCAGCCGGATCGGCGGTATTCATTAATCGCTGACTGATTCCCTGTTAATTTCACGCCGCAGCCTACTGCGGCGTGAAAGATTAAGGGGATATAAACACAGCATTATGTTTCCACTCGTTGTAGAATACTTTCTCGAGCGATAAAAAGTTGGCCCCTGCTGGGAGCCACTGCAAACGAAACAGCTTTGGATCGGCTTTCGGCGAAGCAGGCCTGTTCCGTATGCTGCAAGTTTTTGACGCATTCTTGATCTATTGGTAACTCATGAACCCCATCGTAATAAACAGGCTGCAGCGGAAGCTGGGCTACACTTTTCAACAGCAGGAGCTTTTACTGCAGGCTTTGACTCACCGCAGCGCCAGCAGTAAACACAATGAACGTCTTGAGTTTCTGGGTGACTCGATTCTGAGCTTTGTCATCGCCAATGCGCTCTATCATCGCTTTCCTCGCGTAGACGAGGGCGATATGAGCCGCATGCGCGCCACGCTGGTGCGCGGCAATACGCTGGCGGAGATGGCACGCGAGTTTGACCTGGGCGAATGTCTGCGGCTTGGGCCGGGCGAATTGAAAAGTGGTGGGTTCCGCCGCGAGTCAATCCTGGCGGATACGGTGGAGGCATTGATCGGCGGCGTGTTCCTGGACAGCGACATCCAGACCGTCGAGCGCCTGATTTTGGACTGGTATCGCAGCCGGTTGGACGAAATCAGCCCCGGTGATAAGCAGAAAGACCCGAAAACCCGTTTGCAGGAATTTTTGCAGGGGCGTCATCTGCCGTTGCCTTCTTATTTGGTGGTGCAGGTTCGCGGTGAAGCGCACGACCAAGAGTTTACCATCCACTGCCAGGTGAGTGGTTTGAGCGAGCCCGTGGTGGGCACCGGCTCAAGCCGCCGTAAAGCCGAGCAGGCGGCAGCGGAACAAGCGCTGAAAAAGCTGGAGCTTGAATGAGTGAAGTAAAACAACACTGCGGTTTTATCGCCATCGTCGGCCGCCCGAACGTGGGCAAATCGACGTTGCTGAACCAACTGCTGGGGCAGAAGGTTTCCATTACGTCGCGTAAGCCGCAGACGACCCGTCACCGCATCATGGGCATCGACACCGATGGCGCCTATCAGGCGATCTACGTCGATACCCCTGGGCTGCACATCGAAGAAAAACGCGCCATCAACCGTTTGATGAACCGCGCGGCCAGCAGCTCGATCGGCGACGTCGAACTGGTGATTTTCGTGGTCGAAGGCACCAACTGGACCGCCGACGACGAAATGGTGGTCAACAAGCTGCGCAGCCTGCGCTGCCCGGTATTGCTGGCGATCAACAAGGTCGATAACGTCACTGACAAATCCAAGCTGTTGCCGCACATCGCGTTCCTCAGCCAGCAGATGAATTTCCTCGACGTGGTGCCTATCTCCGCCGAGAAAGGGATGAACGTCGACACCATCGCCGGCATCGTGCGCAAGCTGCTGCCGGAAGCGGAACACCACTTCCCGGAAGACTACATCACCGATCGCTCCCAGCGCTTTATGGCGTCCGAGATCATCCGTGAGAAGCTGATGCGTTTCCTGGGCGAAGAGCTGCCATATTCGGTGACGGTAGAAATCGAACAGTTCGTGGCCAACGATCGCGGCGGTTACGATGTGCACGGCCTGATCCTGGTCGAGCGCGAAGGCCAGAAGAAAATGGTCATCGGCAATAAAGGCGCCAAGATCAAAACCATCGGCATCGAAGCGCGCCAGGACATGGAAAAGATGTTCGACGCCAAAGTGCATCTGGAGCTGTGGGTGAAAGTGAAATCCGGTTGGGCGGACGACGAACGTGCGCTGCGCAGCCTGGGCTATGTTGACGATCTGAAGTAACGACCCGTGGACGGCTGGGAGCGCGCTTTCGTCCTGCATGGGCGGCCGTACAGTGAAACCAGTCTGATGCTGGATCTGTTTACCGAAGGTCATGGGCGGGTGCGCTTGCTGGCGAAAGGCGCGCGCAGCCGCCGCTCCAATCTGAAGGGTTGCCTGCAGCCCTTTACCCCCCTGTTAGTGCGCTGGGGCGGGCGTGGCGAAGTGAAAACGCTGCGCAACGCCGAAGCGGTCTCCCTTGGTTTACCCCTCAGCGGCATGATGCTCTACAGCGGCCTGTATGTGAACGAGCTGCTGGCGCGCGTGCTGGAGCAGGAAACCAACTACTCGGTGCTGTTCTTCGACTACCTGCAATGCCTGCAGGCGCTGGCGGCGGAAGACAGTTCGCCGGAACAGGCGCTGCGTCAGTTCGAGCTGGCCCTGTTGCACCACCTGGGTTACGGCCTCGATTTCCTGCACTGCGCCGGCAGCGGCCTGCCGGTGGATGATGCCATGACCTACCGCTACCGCGAAGAGAAGGGCTTTATCGCCAGCCTGGTGGTGGATCACTACAGCTTCACCGGGCGCGAACTGCGCGCGTTGGCGGAGCGTCAGTTTCCCGATGCCGAGACGCTGCGCGCCGCCAAGCGTTTCACCCGCATGGCGCTGAAACCCTACCTCGGCGGCAAGCCGTTGAAGAGCCGTGAACTGTTCCGCCAGTTTGTGCGCAAACAGCCGAATACGCCGGTCGACGACGCCTGACCTTTTCCCCTTTTGCCGCCCTGCGCCCGCGTGTAAACTGCTGACACTGAAAATCGTATTTAGAGGTTGTCATGGCTGATTTGTTGCTGGGCGTCAATATCGATCACATCGCCACGTTACGTAACGCGCGCGGAACCCAATACCCGGATCCGGTTCAGGCGGCATTCATTGCCGAACAGGCGGGGGCCGACGGCATTACCGTGCATCTGCGCGAAGACCGCCGCCACATCACCGACCGCGACGTGCGCTTGCTGCGCCAGACCATCCAGACGCGCATGAATCTGGAGATGGCGGTGACCGACGAGATGCTGGATATCGCCATTGAGCTGAAGCCGCATTTCTGCTGCCTGGTGCCGGAAAAACGCGAAGAAGTGACCACCGAAGGCGGCCTGGACGTCGCCGGTCAGCTGGACAAAATGAGCGTGGCGGTTGAGCGCCTGGCGCAGGCGGGCATTTTGGTCTCGCTGTTCATCGATCCCGATCATCGCCAAATCGACGCGGCGGTGGCGGTGGGCGCCCCGTATATCGAAATCCACACCGGTGCCTACGCCGAAGCGCAGGGCGAGCTGGCGGTACAGGCCGAGCTGCGCCGCATCGCGGTCGCCGCCGCCTACGCGGCCGAGAAGGGGCTGAAGGTCAACGCCGGCCACGGCCTGACCTATCACAACGTGCAGCCGATCGCCGCGCTGCCGGAAATGCACGAGCTGAACATCGGCCATGCGATTATCGGCCAGGCGGTGATGAGCGGGCTGCCGGCCGCGGTTGCCGACATGAAAGTGCTGATGCGGGAAGCGCGCCGGTAATGGCGGTGCTCGGGCTGGGTACCGACATCGTCGAGATGGCGCGTATCGAAGCGGTGGTGGAGCGCAGCGGCGATCGTCTGGCGCGCCGCGTGCTGAGCGACGCCGAGTGGGCGCTGTATCAGCAGCACCAGCAGCCGATTCGCTTTCTGGCCAAACGTTTCGCCGTGAAAGAGGCCGCTGCCAAGGCGTTCGGTACCGGCATTCGCAACGGCCTGGCGTTCAATCAATTCGAAGTGTTCAACGATGCGCTGGGCAAGCCGAATATTCGTTTGCACGGCCGCGCCGCCGAGCTGGCGGGGGAGATGGGGGTCACCGCGATCCACGTTTCGCTGGCCGACGAGCGGCGTTATGCCTGCGCGACGGTGATCGTCGAAAGCTGAAAAGAGAAAGGGCGCCTATGGCGCCCTTGTCAGTCCTGCGGCGATTAAATGCGATCGGCGTGGTGCAACACCACGAACTTGTCCCACAGCTGTTCGTTGCTCTCGCGGTGCTGCGGATCGGTAATGATGGTGTTGTCGATCGGGCAGACCTGCTGACAGGTCGGCGTATCGTAATGGCCGACGCACTCGGTGCAGCGGTCGGTATCTATCTGATAAATTTCATCGCCCATCGAAATTGCCTGGTTCGGGCATTCCGGCTCGCACATGTCGCAGTTGATGCATTTCTTGGTAATCAGCAGTGCCATTGTCAGTTATCTTTCCATCGGTGTGCTCGGGCTGGCGCGCAATCTATCATAGAATCGCCGCGCAACGGGCACTTTTTCGTCATCTTACCGCTTAGGGTAACTCAGGCGGATCGTCAGCCAACTGATCGAAATCAACCATTCTCTGCCCGTCAAACACCCAGCGTTTATCTGCATCTGCGATACGTATCGTAGGCATCACTTCGGGATGGGCAATCCGTATTCCCGCCTCTTGGGCAAACAACCCGATAAAATCGAACGCGCTTAAGGGATCATCAATGATCTGGTGCTGTTGGTCGCGATCGCTCAGCACCAGCAACGGCACCTGGTAATTCTGCCGGGTATCGCCGCTGTGGCGTAAAGAACGCCCACCGCCGATATCCTTGTGGGAAAGGCCGTGATCGGAGAAATAGAACAGTTTAAACGGTGTGCCACTCTGTTTCAGGCTGTGATAAACCTGCTCGATAAAACGGTCGGTCTTGCGGTAGGTAGAGAGATAGCAGGCCAGTTCCTTATTCGGCGACTCGACGCTCGGCGGTTCGCCGTTAAGCCGCTCGCAAAAGTCGGCGTGCGAGCCCATCAGATGCAGCACATACAGATTGCCTTGTCCCTGGCGACGCAATAATGGGTCAAATATCGGCAGCAGCGCATCGTCATCGGTATTGCGCGATTGGAAGTCGCCTTTCTTCAGGAAATAATGGCTATCGCTGAACATGGCGATTTTTGATACCGGCGTATCGAATTGTCCGAACATGCCCTGATTGGACAGCCAGTGGGTTTTGAGACCGGCGGCTTTTGCCAGGGTGATGATATTATCTCCGATGGCAATGTTGTGGCCGTTGCTCAAAGCCAGCGTGCGAGGAAGCGATTCGAACGTATTTGGCGCAGTGGAAATATAATTGCTGTAAAATCGTCCATTGGCATTATCCAGAAACGGCGTAGTGGACACCGGATAACCAAATAAGGACATATGATCTTTGCGCATACTTTCGCCGACGATAATGACATAGTTTTCATTCGTCGGTGCGCCTGCGGTTATTGACCAAGTATCCGGTGTTGTAGCACCGGCACTTAATTCATCAACCTGCTGTTGGTATTGATGGTAAGCCGAGTAGAGGGATAAAAAGAAGTCAGGCAATTTAAGATTCGCCACACCGCCATTGAAGGCTCTGGCGATAATGATAACCATCAGCAGGGCTAGCAAGGGAAGTATAGTTTTTTTTGAAATGGCTTGCCGCCAAATAAATAGGCCGAGAATGGCCAGCATAACCAGAATGGCGGCGGGCAGCAGATAACAACTGGCCGGCAGGGTCTGCAAAAACTCCCTCGCTTCTATGAGGTTGGTTTGCAACAGGGCGGACATCACGGCAGCGGAAGGGGTACCGTAAATGGCCCCGACCGGCGCATACAGCGCGCACAGCAGAATAAACGGAATAATCAGGCCGTATCGGGTAAGCGAATGAATAGATAATAATAGCAAAGTAAGCGCAATAAAAAGAATATCAATACCTTTTCCACCGCTGTATCCCATCGCCTTGATTAGAATCAATGCAGTAATGATATAGAGCAAAAAGGTACGCAGAATCGGATGCGTCACGGAATGCCGTAACTTATCTAAAATAACAGTGTGTGTATTCATAATGGTATCGTTAAATAATGCTTTCCATGCACGCCCAATTATTGATCGATAATTGAGCAGGTCACCGCCCGCACATTATTTTTCGAATGCAGAGAAGGGAAATAATTGAACTGGCGGCGTTTTATCGGCCGCCATTATACGCGTCAAACCAACTTTTTCATTAACTGTTCGCTGTGCTTGATGCGATCGCGGGCATGATCGAGATCGTGCTGGATCAATGCCATAAACAGCAGGTCGGTGAGGGCGAACTGGGCGGTGCTGGAGGAGATGGCCGCGCTGCGGGTATGGGGCTCTTCGGCGATGGTATAGAGGCAGTGGTCCGCGCGCTGCTGCAGACCATTGGGCGAGAAGCTGGTCAGCGCCAGCACTCTGGCGCCGGCCTGGCGCGCCTCTTCCGCCGCCAGATTGATTTCACGCCGTTCGCCGCTGAAGGAGATGGCCAGCAGCAGATCGCGTTTGTCCAGCGCCTGCACCGCCGCCAGCTGGACGTGCATGTCCGCTTCGGCCACCGCCATCACGCCGATTTTCAGCAGCTTGAAGGAAAAATCCTTGGCCACCAGCCCGGAGGCGCCGATGCCGATCAGCATCACCCGGCGCGCCTGGCGCAGCATGTCCAGCGCCTGATGCAGCCGCTCTTCGCTGTTGATGTCCAGCGTCGCGCGCAGCGCCGCCTGCTTTTCCGCCAATAGCTTTTCACCGACGGTTTTCAGCGTGTCGCTGCTGAGGATGTGGTTGTGAACGGTCACTACCGGTTCTGCCTGCGGCTGGGCCAGCGTCTCGCTCAGCGCCAGCTTCAGCGCCGGGAAACCTTTATAGCCCAGTTTTTGGGCGAACTTGACCACGCTCGACTGGCTGATGCCGGCCAACTGGGCCAGCTTTTGCGAGCTGAGATGGCGCGCCTGCTCGGCGTTATTCAGCAGAAAGTCCGCCAGCTTACGGTCGTTTTGCGCCAGTGTCGGATACATCTGGCGAATGCGCAGAAGGGTACTCATTGTTCTTTCCCTGGAAACCAGCGGCCATTTTGCCATGCAGAGGGCGAAAACGCGCGGTGAAAATTTTTGTGAGCTCACCGTTAAAATAGCAAATAGCGCTCGCTTTGTTGAATAAAATATTCAAATATTGATTAAGTTTTGTGAATTAAAAATTCAAAGGTGAACAGATGAACTTAGGCGCACTGGTATCGGAAACCCGCAACCCGGCCACTATGGGGCTGGATGAGATGTCGACGCTGGACATGGTCCGCTGCTTTAACCAGGAAGACCGCAAGGTGCCGGAGGCGATTGAAAAGGTGCTGCCGGCGATTGCGCAGGCGGTCGATTTGGCTGCGGCGGCGCTGAAGGCCGGCGGCCGGCTGATTTATTTGGGCGCCGGCACCAGCGGCCGCCTGGGCGTATTGGATGCCTCCGAGTGCCCGCCGACCTTCGGCGTGCCGCACGGCGTGGTGGTGGGGCTGATCGCCGGCGGGCCGGGCGCGCTGCTCAAAGCGGTGGAGGGGGCGGAAGACGACGAGGCCCTGGGCGAAGCCGATCTCCGGGCGCTGAACCTCACCGCCGTCGATATGGTGGTGGGGTTGGCGGCCTCCGGGCGCACGCCTTATGTGATTGGCGCACTGCGCTATGCACGCGGGCTGGGCTGCCCGACGGCGGCCATCTCCTGCAACCCGGATTCGCCGATTGCGCACGAAGCGCAGGTGGCGATTTCGCCGGTGGTGGGGCCAGAGGCGCTGACCGGTTCGACGCGCCTGAAATCCGGCACCGCGCAGAAACTGGTGCTCAACATGCTGTCGACCGGCGCGATGGTCAAGCTGGGTAAGGTCTACCAGAACCTGATGGTGGATGTGAAGGCCACCAACGTCAAACTGGTGGATCGCGCCTGCCGCATCGTGGTGGAGGCCACCGGCGCCGAACGCGCTCAGGCGGAGGCGGCGCTGGCGCAGACCGGTTTTGAGGTTAAACCGGCGATCCTGATGATCTTGGCCGGCGTCAGCGCCGAAGAGGCGCAGCAGCGGCTGCAGCGGCACGACGGCTACCTGCGCGCGGCGTTGGCGCGTTAATTCACGGTGGGGGTGGCGATGGACAAGACAACGGCATTGGCGACACAGATCTTGGCGGGTGTGGGGGGCGAGGGCAATATCCTCAAACTGGAGAACTGCATGACGCGGGTGCGCGTTGAGGTCAGCGACGAGCAGCGTCTGGACCTGGCCGCCCTCAAGCAGCTGCCCGGCGTGAAGGGCTATATCAAACAGGGTGAGCAGCATCAGTTTATCGTCGGCCCGGGCGCCGCCGCCAAGGTGGTGGACGCCATGCGCGGGCTGTTGAGCGGCAATGCACAGCCCGCTGCCGCCGTCGGTGACGCCGCCCGCACCAAGGCGCAGGCTAAGCAAAAATACGCTGCGCCGATGAGCGGCGCGCTGAAAAAGCTGGCCGACGTTTTTATTCCGCTGATCCCGGCGTTTATCGCCTCGGGGCTGATCACCGGCATCATCAACCTGCTGAAACGGCCCGACATCGCCGGTCAGTTGGCCGTGGACTACCCGAACGTGCTGGGGCTGCTGGCGATATTCGGCAGCGCGGTATTCGCCATCATGAACATTCTGGTTGGAGTGAACGCCGCGCGGGTGTTCGGCGGCTCACAGGCGATGGGCGGCGTGATGGCCGGGATCCTCTCCAGCCCTGCGCTGGCGCAGATCACGTTGTTCGGCGAGGCGCTGCAGCCGGGGCGCGGCGGGGTGATCGCCGTGCTGCTGGTGGTGGCGTTGATGTGCTGGGTGGAGAAACGCCTGCGTACGCTGTTGCCGGAGTCGGTCGAACTGATCCTTAACCCACTGCTGACCACGCTGGTCACCGCCTCGTTGGCGATCCTGATCCTGCAGCCGGTCGGGGGGGTTATTTCCGATGCCATCGCCCACGGCGCCAATCTGGCGATCGACAAGGGCGGGTTGCTGGTGGGGGCGCTGCTCTCGGGGCTGTTCCTGCCGCTGGTGCTCTCCGGCCTGCATCAGGGGCTGGTGCCGATCCACGTCGAGCTGGTGCAGGCGCACGGTTCCAACCCGCTGCTGCCGATCCTGGCGATGGCCGGCGTCGGTCAGGTGGGGGCGGCGCTGGCGGTGCTGTTGAAAACCCGCAATGCGCGGCTGAAGAAGGTGATCAAAGGGGCGTTGCCGGTCGGCATTCTCGGCATCGGCGAGCCGCTGATCTTCGGGGTGACGCTGCCGCTGGGGCGGCCGTTTATCGGCGCCTGCCTCGGCGGGGCGGTCGGCGGCGCGCTGATCAGCTACTGGAAGGTGGCGACGGTCATCACCTTCGGCATTTCGGGGCTGCCTTTGGCGTTGACCATCGTCTCAGGTAAGGTGATGTTGTATCTGGCGGGGATGCTGATTACGATTATCGCCGGTTTTCTCTTCACCTGGATGATGGGGTTCAACGATCCCGAGGAGTAGCGTTTGAGCGACAAGCAGCAACCATCGGCCGCAGAAGGGCGCCGCGTGGTCTTTTTCGATCTGGACGGCACTCTGCATCAGGAGGATATGTTCGGCAGTTTCTTGCGCTTCCTGCTGCGCCGTTTGCCGCTGAACCTGTTGCTGGTGATACCGCTGTTGCCATTGATTGGCCTGGCGCTGTTGCTGCTGGGGCGCGCCGCGCGCTGGCCGATGAGCCTGTTGCTGTGGGCGATCACCTTCGGGCGCTCCGAAGCGACGCTGAAGGCGTTGGAGCGGCAGTTTATCGAGGTTTTCCGCCAGAAGGTGACCGCGTTTCCGGTGGTGCAAATGCGCTTGCGGCAGTATTTGGATGAGCACGATGCCGAGGTGTGGCTGATTACCGGCTCGCCGGAGCAACTGGTGGCGCAGGTCTATCGGGATTCGGCGTTTCTGCCGCGGGTGCGATTGGTCGGCAGCCGCATCGCGCGCCGCTATGGCGGCTGGGTGCTGACCTTGCGCTGTCTGGGCGTACAAAAAGTGGTGCAGCTGGAGCAACGGCTCGGTGCGCCGCTGAAGCTGTACAGCGGTTACAGCGACAGCAAGCAGGATAACCCGCTGCTGTTTTTTTGCGAACACCGCTGGCGGGTAAGCAAGCAGGGCGAGCTGCAGCAGCTGGAATAAACAAAGGGCGGAGAATTCCGCCCTTTGCTGTTATCGCTACCGCGTTCAGTCGTCGGTTACGTCGTGCGGTTTGCGCCCCAGTTGCCAAATCTTCTCCGCATAATGCCCCAACGCCCACAGGCTCAGGCCGAGCAGCGCGAAGAAAATCGCCTTCGGCATGCTGTCCCAGAAAAACTCGAACAGGCGGGTATAGAGGTTGATGCCGAGGAATGTCAGCCCGAAACCGCGCAGCATGGTGTCGTCATGCTTCAACCCCAGCCAGATGGCGGCGAGGGCGGCCAGCCCGAACAGCAGGCTCCAGTGGAACAGCTCAATCTGGCGCGCGCGGTACCAGCTGTCGAGATCGCCGTAGTTGCCAAAGATGGATAGCAGCCACAGCGCGATGAACAGGTACAGCAGGCCCATCGCCAGCGACACCCGCTGCAGGCCGCGCTGCGCCAACAGCGGCCGCAGCAGCAATGCGGCGGCGATCAGCACCGCGCCGAAGGCGATAAAGCGAATCGGGTAGCTCATGCCGAGCCAGTAGGCGCCCCAGCCGGACAGGTAGCCGGTTTCGGCGCCGAAGGCATTGCCGAGCGACAGCAGGGCGAACCACCACACCAGCCCGGAGCGGCTGAACCAGCCGATCGCGCCGTACAGCAGCGCGGCGACCAGCAGCAGTACGGAAACCCGGCCGCTGCCGTTATCCAGCCAGACCCCCAACTGCCATAAGGCGCAGGCGGTGAGCAACACGGCGACAAACAGCGCCGCCTCATTGCCGTAGCGTTTTTCCGGGTGCTGTTGGCGGCGGCGCAGCGCCCAGA
Organism: Serratia sp. 201; assembly: GCF_037027545.1. Taxonomy (NCBI): domain Bacteria; kingdom Pseudomonadati; phylum Pseudomonadota; class Gammaproteobacteria; order Enterobacterales; family Yersiniaceae; genus Serratia; species Serratia sp. 201. The sequence goes on from NZ_JAXCHC010000002.1 coordinate 80,261, forward strand.
CGTAGGCCAGCGCCGCCAGTACGCCGGCGATCGCCATGCGCACCGGCGCGTCGAAGCGGAACAGTTCGCTCAGCCATTCAAGCAGTGCGCTGTCGGCGAACAGGCTGGTGACGGCGATCAGCAACGAGGCCAGCGCGGCGAGAAACGCATAGCGCGCCAGCCGTCGCCAGTCGAAAGGTTGTACGTCCACATGCAGCAGCAACTGCTGCCGTTGCTCGGGTGTCAAGGCGCCTTCCCCAACCCAGCCGTCCAGCGCCTTGCGCACCACGACGGCGTTCTTTTTACTGAGTTTCATGTTTCTTGTCCCTGAATCACACGCTGATTCGGCCAGTATAGCCATTGGCGGGCGGCTACGACAAAGGGAGGCTAGTGTGTATAATGCCCGCCGCAAAAGCGCACGAGGAATTATGCGATGACTGAATATAACGATGAGTACTGGATGCGTCAGGCATTGCAGCTGGCCCTGCGCGCGCAGGAAGAGGGCGAGGTGCCGGTGGGTGCGCTACTGGTGCTGGACAATCAGGTCATCGGCGAGGGCTGGAACCGCCCGATCGGCCGACACGATCCAACCGCGCACGCCGAGATCATGGCGCTGCGCCAGGGCGGCGCGGTGCTGCAAAACTACCGCTTGTTGAACGCCACGCTGTACGTCACGCTGGAGCCCTGCGTGATGTGCGCCGGTGCGATGGTGCACAGCCGTATCCGCCGGTTGGTGTATGGCGCCGCCGACGAGAAAACCGGCGCGGCCGGTTCGCTGGTGGACATTTTGCGCCATCCGGGCATGAACCATCAGGTGGAGATCGTCTCGGGCGTGCTGGCGGACGAATGCGCCGCCACCCTGAGCAATTTCTTCCGCCTGCGCCGCGAACAGAAAAAAGCGCTCAAGCTGGCGCAGCGGGCGGCGGATACGCCGGAATAATCAGTAGTTGAGCGCCAGTTCCGGCATCACCGTCGGATAGCCTTTCCCCAACGCTTCCTGCTCGGCGGCCGCTTGCGCCGCCTTTCTCTCTTTTTCCTGCAGATAACCCACCAGGCTGACCTGGTAGCGGCGGATGTTCTCTACATAGTTGTAGGCTTCACGCCCGCGCGCATAGCCGTAGGTCAGCTGCGGGTAGTAGCGCTTTTGGCTGAGCATCGGCAGGCGCTGTTTGACGTCGACCCAGCTGTCCGGATTGCCTTTTTGCGTTTTGGTCAGCTTGCGTGCGTCCAGCATATGGCCCCAGCCCATGTTGTAGGCCGCCAGCGAGAACCAGATGCGCTCGTCTTCCGGCACGCTGTCCGGCACCTTGGCCATCAGTCGCTGCAGGTAGAGCGCGCCGCCCTGAATGCTCTCTTCCGGATCGAGGCGGTCGTTGACCCCCAGGCCATCGGCGGTGGCGCGGGTCAGCATCATCAGGCCGCGCACGCCGGTGGGGGAGGTGGCCTGCGGATTCCAGTGCGATTCCTGGTAGGCGATGGCCGCCAGCAGCTTCCAGTCGATCTCGTTGGCGTGCTTCTCGAACAGCGGGCGGAAGTTGGGCAGCACCGAGTCGATGGCCGACAGGAAGGTTTTGGTGTCCACATAGTCGAAGCTGCCGACGTGGCCGAGGTATTTCTCCTCCAGCCGCGCCAGGGTGCCGTCGTCCACCATTTGACTGTAGAAATCCAGCATCGCTGCGTACAGGCTGTCGTCGCCGTCACGTTTGAGATACCAGGTGACCGGCTCTTCGTCGGTGACGTCGAACGCCACCGCCAGCTGCGGATGGATGCGCTGCAGCAGCGCGATGGTCACCGAATCGCCGAGGGTGTAGTCCAGCTTGCCGTCGGCAACCCGCTCCAGCAGCTCTTTGGAGGTGAGATCGCTGGAGGACTCCCAGGTGAGATCCGGGTATTTATCCTGCTTGAGCTGTTTTAGCGTGCTGACGTGCGCGGAACCGGAGGCGACCGCCAGCTTGCCTTTGATGTCGGCGAAGCTTTTCGGCCGCGGGGTGCCCAGCCGGTACACCAGCTGTTGGGAAACAGAGTAGTAGGCCGGGCCAGTGCGTGCGCGGCTGAGGCGTTCCTGGTTGTAGATAAGGCCCGCCGCCAGCAGGTCGGCGTCGTCGTCGTCCAGATCGTCGAACAGGTCATTGATGTTCTGATGGGGGATCACCACCAGCTTCACCCCGAGGTAGTTGGCGAAGCGCTTGGCCAGTTCGTAGTCGAGCCCACCCGGCCCTTGCTTGGTGTTGAAATAGGTCAGCGGGGAGTTCAGCGTGCTGATACGCAACTCGCCGCGGGAAATGATCTCCTGGAGTTGCCCGCCCTGGCCGCTGCGCCAGGTGATATTGGGCCACAGCGCGAGAGCCAGAAGCAGGGTGACAACGCCGATGAGGATGTAGTTTATTTTAAGACGTTTCAAATAGTTATCCAGTGGTGGCACAGGTACACCGGCGACGACAACCGCGACTTTTCTCATGGTTAAATCACCAGTGCGGGGGGCATTTTGCGCAACAAAACGCCAGTGTGCAACTTTATTGACACGTTATGACAATTCGTCGGTGTGGCACGCTTTTATCAATAATCCCTACGCAAACGGTTTCGTCGGCGGCGAGGATTCTCTATAATGACGCGCGTTTTCCCCTGTTGCGCCCAATGAAGCGTCTTATCCGTCGCTTCGAAGACGAGAGAACTTTGATTATGGAAATTCTGCGTGGTTCGCCCGCTTTATCGGCTTTTCGCATTACCAAACTGCTGTCCCGCTGCCAGGACGCTCACCTGCCCGTCAGTGATATCTACGCCGAGTACGTCCACTTTGCCGATGTTAGTGCACCGCTAAGTGCCGAAGAACACGCCAAGCTTCAGCGTCTGCTCAAGTACGGTCCTTCTCTCGCCGAACACGCTCCCGAAGGCCGGTTGCTGCTGGTTACGCCGCGTCCGGGCACCATTTCTCCCTGGTCTTCCAAAGCCACCGATATTGCCCACAACTGCGGTTTGCAACAGGTGCTGCGGTTGGAGCGCGGCCTGGCGTTCTACGTCAAGGCGCCCGAGCTGACGGAAACCCAGTGGCGCCAGCTCGCCGCGCTGCTGCACGATCGCATGATGGAAACCGTCTTCAGCGAGCTGCAACAGGCCGAACAGCTGTTCGCGCACCATCAGCCGGCGCCGTATCAGTCGGTCGACGTGCTGGGCGCAGGGCGCGCCGCGCTGGAGCAGGCCAACGTCCGGCTCGGCCTGGCGCTGGCGCAGGACGAGATCGACTACCTGCTGAATGCCTTTACCGGTTTGGGGCGCAACCCGACGGATATCGAACTCTATATGTTCGCGCAGGCCAACTCCGAGCACTGCCGCCACAAGATTTTCAACGCCGACTGGATCATCGACGGCGAACAGCAGCCTAAATCGCTGTTCAAAATGATCAAGAACACCTATGAGCAGACGCCGGACTACGTGCTGTCGGCGTATAAAGACAACGCCGCCGTGATGGAAGGCTCGCAGGTCGGTCGCTTCTTCGCCGCGCCGGAGAACGGCACGTACGATTACCATCAGGAAGACGCGCACATCCTGATGAAGGTAGAAACCCACAACCACCCGACGGCGATCTCACCGTGGCCGGGCGCCGCGACCGGCTCCGGCGGCGAGATCCGCGACGAGGGCGCCACCGGCCGCGGCGCCAAGCCGAAGGCCGGCCTGGTGGGCTTCTCGGTGTCCAACCTGCGCATTCCCGGCTTTGAACAGCCGTGGGAGCAGGATTTCGGCAAGCCGGAACGCATCGTCACCGCGCTGGATATCATGACCGAAGGCCCGCTGGGCGGCGCGGCATTCAACAACGAATTCGGTCGTCCGGCGCTGCTGGGCTACTTCCGTACCTATGAAGAGCGCGTCAACAGCCATAACGGCGTTGAGCTGCGCGGCTACCACAAACCGATCATGCTGGCGGGCGGTATCGGCAACATCCGCGCCGATCACGTGCAGAAAGGGGAAATCACCGTCGGCGCCAAGCTGGTGGTGCTGGGCGGCCCGGCGATGAATATCGGCCTGGGCGGCGGCGCAGCCTCGTCGATGGCGTCAGGCCAGTCCGATGCCGATCTGGACTTCGCTTCGGTGCAGCGCGACAACCCAGAAATGGAGCGCCGCTGTCAGGAAGTGATTGACCGCTGCTGGCAGCTGGGCGACCAGAACCCGATCTTGTTTATCCATGACGTCGGTGCCGGCGGCCTGTCCAACGCCATGCCGGAGCTGGTGAGCGACGGCGGCCGCGGCGGCCGCTTCGAGCTGCGCGATATCCTCAACGACGAGCCGGGCATGAGCCCGCTGGAAGTGTGGTGCAACGAATCGCAGGAACGTTACGTGATGGCGATTGCCCCGGCGCAGATGGCACAGTTCGACGAGATTTGCCGCCGCGAGCGCGCACCTTATGCGGTGATCGGCGAAGCGACCGAAGAACAGCACCTGACGCTGAACGACCGCCACTTCGACAACCAGCCGATCGACATGCCGCTGGACGTGCTGCTCGGCAAGACGCCGAAAATGACCCGCGACGTGACCCGCCTGCAGGCGCATGGCGAGGCGGTGCAGCGTGAGAACATCACGCTGGCCGACGCGGTGAAACGCGTGCTGCATTTGCCGGCCGTTGCGGAGAAAACCTTCCTGATCACCATCGGCGACCGCACCGTTACCGGCATGGTGGCGCGTGACCAGATGGTCGGCCCGTGGCAGATCCCGGTGGCCGACTGTGCGGTCACCACCGCCAGCCTGGACAGCTATTACGGCGAAGCGATGTCGCTCGGCGAACGCGCGCCGGTGGCGCTGCTGGACTTCGCCGCCTCCGGCCGCCTGGCGGTCGGGGAAGCGCTGACCAACCTGGCCGCCACGGAAATCGGCAGTCTGAAGCGCGTGAAGCTGTCCGCCAACTGGATGGCCGCCGCCGGCCACCCGGGTGAAGACGCCGGCCTGTACGAAGCGGTGAAAGCGGTGGGCGAAGAGCTGTGCCCGGCGCTGGGCATCACCATTCCGGTGGGCAAAGACTCCATGTCGATGAAAACCCGCTGGCAGGAAGGCAATGAACAGCGCGAAATGACATCGCCGCTGTCGCTGGTCATCACCGCCTTCGCCCGCGTGGAGGACGTGCGCCACACCGTGACGCCGCAGCTGCGCACCGATAAGGGTGACAGCGCGCTGCTGTTGATCGACCTGGGCAACGGCCATAACGCGCTGGGCGCCACCGCGCTGGCGCAGGTTTATCGCCAGCTGGGCGACAAACCGGCCGACGTGCGCAACGTTGCGCAACTGGCGGGCTTCTTCAACGCCATGCAGCAGCTGGTGGCCGATCAAGCGCTGCTGGCTTACCACGACCGCGCCGACGGTGGTCTGCTGGTGACGCTGGCGGAGATGGCCTTCGCCGGTCACTGCGGCGTAGACGTCAATCTCGACGGCCTCGGCGACGATGCGCTGGCGGTACTGTTCAACGAAGAGCTGGGCGCGGTGATCCAGGTGAGCGCTGAACGTCTCGACGACGTGAAGCAGGCGTTCGCGCAGCACGGTCTGACCGACAACGTGCATCACATCGGCAGCGTGCAGGCCGGCGATCGTTTCGTCATCACCCAACACGGCAAGGCGCTGTACAGCGAAAGCCGCAATACGCTGCGCACCTGGTGGGCGGAAACCACCTGGCAGATGCAGCGGCTGCGCGACAACCCGGCGTGTGCCGATCAGGAACATCAGGCCAAACAGGATGAACAAGATCCCGGCCTGAACGTGAAGCTGACCTTCGCACCGGAGGAAGACATCGCCGCGCCGTACATCGCCAAGGGCGCTCGCCCGAAAGTGGCGGTGCTGCGCGAGCAGGGGGTGAACTCCCACGTTGAAATGGCGGCGGCGTTCCACCGTGCCGGCTTTGACGCGGTGGACGTGCACATGAGCGATCTGCTGGCAGGGCGCCGCGATCTGCAGGATTTCCATACGCTGGTGGCCTGCGGCGGTTTCTCTTACGGTGACGTACTGGGCGCCGGCGAAGGCTGGGCGAAGTCTATCCTGTTCAACGAGCGGGTGCGCGACGAGTTCGAAGCGTTCTTCCACCGTCCACAGACGCTGGCGCTGGGCGTATGCAACGGCTGCCAGATGATGTCCAACCTGCGCGAGCTGATCCCGGGCGCCGAACACTGGCCGCGCTTTGTGCGCAATCTGTCGGATCGCTTCGAGGCGCGCTTCAGCCTGGTGGAAGTGGCGGCCAGCCCGTCGCTGTTCCTGCAGGGTATGACCGGTTCGCGCATGCCGATCGCCGTTTCCCACGGTGAAGGGCATGTCGAAGTGCGCGATGCGGCGCATCTGGCGGCGCTGGAAAGCCAAGGCCTGGTGGCGCTGCGTTTCGTCAACAACGCCGGTCAGGTGACGGAAGCTTACCCGGCTAACCCGAACGGTTCGCCGAACGGCATTACCGCCGTGACCAGCGCCAACGGACGTGCCACGGTGATGATGCCGCACCCGGAACGCGTGTTCCGCACGGTCAGCAACTCCTGGCACCCGGAAGAGTGGGGCGAGGACAGCCCGTGGATGCGCATGTTCCGCAACGCCCGTAAGCAGCTGGGCTAAAAACGGTACCACCGTACAGAGGGCGCAAGCAATTGCGCCCTTTTTTATGGCCGGCGTTCGCCGACTGGCGGCAGTGTCTGCATTTTGCGACAGGCGCCATTTTTCCTGTCGCTAAATGGAGACATTTAACTGTTTGATTTTATTGATGGTAAGCGGGTTTGGCTTTAGTTGTCTGCATTTGGCGACAGCGCGGCGTTTTTTTCATCGCTCATCGGGGCGTGATGCGCAAAGAAATTTGCTGATATAATTTTATTTTTTAATAAAATCATGTGATTATAATTTTAATTGCAAAGTTGGCACGCAACGTGCATTATTCTCGTCAGTTGCTCATTCAACTTTTTATGACGGCGCCGTCATTAGACGGCAAATCGCCTCATAAGCCTCCGAATGATGCCAAAGAAATGGTGCCTATCGTCCAACTAAACCGATAACAGACCGTGCAAGCGGCTTTATCAAGCATCGGGCGACACGTGGAGTGAGGCACCGCCTGTATCCAACTGTGATGAAGGGTTCATCAATCCTGGATACTTACGGATGCTATTCGTCCTGTTCGATGCCAGCCGCTGCGCTACATCACCCTGGGGACGAGGTTCAAGGGCATCCACACTTTCCTTGCGTTGGGGCAAGTTTCTTGCCCCGATGTCAATTCTCAACGCTGCGCTTATCCCTGTTTCGTTGCCTATGCCCTCGAACGCAGACGCTCTCCCCACACTCTCGTTTTCGCACCGGTTGATATTACCGGGGCCGCATGCCGTCGGCAGGCCTATGGGCGCGGTTCACCAATCCCGTCGCTTTTTCCTTGTGCGTTCAGGATTCTCCCTTGCCGGGCTTTTTTCTTTCCGGCGAGTCAGTTAGCATCGTGACAGAGCTGAGAGAATGAGATGATTTCGTTGAAAAAATGGCGTTTATTTCCCCGTTCGCTGCGGCAATTGGTGCTGCTGGCCTTTCTGTTGGTGCTGCTGCCGCTGTTGGTGCTGGCCTATCAAGCCTACCAGAGCCTGGATCACCTCAGCGCGCAGGCGGCGGACATCAACCGCACCACGCTGGTGGACGCGCGGCGCAGTGAGGCGATGACCAGCGTGGCGCTGGAGATGGAGCGCAGCTATCGTCAGTACTGCGTGCTGGTCGATCCTACGCTGCAGAAGCTGTACCAGAACCAGCGCAAGCAATATTCGCAGATGCTGGACGCCCACGCGCCGATTCTGCCGGACGAGCGCTACTACCAAACGCTGCGTCAGTTGCTGACCCAGCTGGCGGCGATCAAATGCCATAACAGCGGGCCGGACCAAGAGGCTTCGGCCTTGCTCGAGTCGTTCTCCCGTTCCAACGCCGAAATGGTGCAGGCCACGCGCGCGGTGGTGTTCTCGCGCGGCCAGCAGCTGCAGCAGGCCATCGCCGAGCGTGGCCAGTTCTTCGGCTGGCAGGCGCTGCTGCTGTTCCTGGTCAGCGTGCTGCTGGTGGTGCTGTTTACCCGCATGATCATCGGGCCGGTCAAGGCCGTGGAACGGATGATCAACCGCCTGGGGGAAGGGCGCGCGTTGGGCAGCACTGCATCGTTCAAAGGGCCGCGCGAGCTGCGTTCGCTGGCGCAGCGCATCATCTGGCTGAGCGAGCGGCTGGCGTGGCTGGAATCGCAGCGCCACGAATTCTTGCGCCATATCTCGCACGAGTTGAAAACGCCGCTGGCCAGCATGCGCGAAGGCACCGAGCTGCTGGCCGACGAGGTGGCGGGGCCGCTGACTTCCGATCAGAAAGAGGTGGTGACGATCCTCGACAACAGCAGTCGCCACCTGCAGCAGCTGATTGAACAGCTGCTGGATTACAACCGCAAACTGGCCGATGGCCCGGCGGAACACGAGAACGTCGAGCTGCGCGAGATGGTCGATTTGGTGGTCGCCGCGCACAGTTTGCCGGCGCGGGCGAAGATGATTTCCACCGAAATCGTGCTGGAGGCGGAAATCTGCTGGGCAGAGCCTACGCTATTAATGCGCGTGCTGGATAATCTCTACTCCAATGCGGTGCACTACGGCAAGGAATCCGGTAACATTTGGATCCGCAGCCGTCAGGTTGGACAACGGGTGCAAATCGACGTCGCCAATACCGGCACGCCGATCCCCGAGGCTGAAAGAGCCATGATTTTCGAGCCTTTTTTCCAGGGTAGTCACCAGCGAAAAGGGGCGGTAAAAGGAAGCGGACTGGGGTTGAGCATCGCTCAGGACTGTATCCGTCGCATGCGCGGTGAGCTGCAACTGGCGACGGTCGCCGGTGCAGACGTCTGCTTCCGCATTGAACTGCCGTTAACCGCCGAGAATGAATAAATAATGTACACATGGTCTAAGCGCCTTCGTCTTTCACAGACCGAACGTTCACCGCGTGCCACGCACAGAGCGCCGCTCGGCAAACGCCCGATCAGCTGGTTGGGCGCCGTCTTCTTTATGCCGCTGTTGCTGGCGGGCTGCGTCGATCGCGCCGTCAGCGGCGGCCTGAACTCTCAGCAGCAAGAGGCGATCCCGGATACCAAGGTGATCGATTACCGCACCGCGGCTTGCGATACCCTGTGGCAGTTGGACGACAAGGATGCGCTGGATAATGCGCTCTACTGGCTGCGCGCGATGGACTGCGCCGATCGCATCGGGTCGACCCAGGCGCGCGCGCTGGCGAAAACGGTGCCTGGTGACAGCTGGTCCGGCGTTTTCAAACAGAGCATCCTGCTGGGTAGCGCACAGCCGACCTCCGGCGAACGCCGCCAGATGATCGACAGGATCAACAGCTACCGGATGGAGTTCCCCGGCTCGCTGCGTCCACTGACGCAGCTGTGGCGCCAGCAGCAGATGCTGCAGATCACGCTGTTCGATGAGAAAGCGCGCTATCAGCATCTGCAGGAGAGCAGCGACAGCCAGATCGATTCGCTGCGCCAGAGCCAGGCGCGTTTGCAATCGCAGCTGCAGGACACCTCGCGCAAGCTGGAAAACCTGACCGACATCGAGCGCCAGCTCTCTTCGCGCAAGCAGCTGCAAGGGGAAATCCCGGACAACGGCGCGGGCTCCCAAAAGGGCGAAGCCGCCGGTAAAAACGGCGCGGCCGCCAAAGGGGCTGAGCCGCAGGACGAGCCGGAAAAGGGCACCGCGCTGCCGGTTGAACCGGAAGACACCTATACGCCGCCCCCTGCCAATAAGGAGTCCCACGCGCAATGACCGCACGCAAACCGGCCAACCTGTTATTGGTTGACGACGATCCCAGCCTGCTGAAGCTGCTGGGCATGCGTCTGACCAGCGAAGGTTTTCACGTCACCACCGCCGAAAGCGGCCAGGAAGCGCTGCGCCTGCTGGCGCGCGAACAGATCGATCTGGTGATCAGCGATCTGCGTATGGACGAGATGGACGGCATGGCGCTGTTCGCCGAGATCCAAAAACATCAGCCGGGCATGCCGGTGATCATTCTCACCGCGCACGGTTCGATTCCCGATGCGGTGGCCGCCACCCAGCAAGGGGTGTTCAGCTTCCTCACCAAACCGGTGGATCGCGATGCGCTGTACAAGGCCATCGACGAGGCGCTCGCGCTGTCGGCCACCCCGGCCGGCGACGAGGCCTGGCGGGAAGACATCGTCACCCGCAGCCCGCTGATGCTGCGCCTGCTGGAGCAGGTGAAAATGGTGGCGCAGTCCGACGTCAGCGTGTTGATCAACGGCCAGAGCGGCACCGGCAAAGAGGTGGTGGCGCAGGCGATCCACGCCGCCAGCCCGCGCGCCGGCAAGGCGTTCATCGCCATCAACTGCGGCGCGCTGCCGGAGCAGCTGCTGGAGTCCGAACTGTTCGGCCACGCCAAGGGCGCCTTTACCGGCGCGGTCAGCAGCCGCGAGGGGCTGTTCCAGGCGGCGGCGGGCGGCACGCTGTTCCTCGACGAAATCGGCGATATGCCGCTGTCGCTGCAGGTGAAGTTGCTGCGTGTGCTGCAGGAGCGCAAGGTGCGGCCGCTGGGCAGCAACCGCGATCTGGACATCGACGTGCGCATCATCTCCGCCACCCACCGCGATCTGCAAAAGGCGATGGCGAAGAACGAGTTCCGCGAGGATCTCTACTACCGCCTCAACGTGGTGAACCTGAAGATCCCGGCGCTCAACGAGCGCGCTGAAGACATTCCGCTGCTGGCCAACCACCTGTTGCGCGAAGCGGCTCAGCGGCACAAGCCGTTCGTGCGCAGCTTCTCGACCGACGCCATGAAGCGGCTGATGACCGCCAGCTGGCCGGGCAACGTGCGTCAGCTGGTCAACGTCATCGAGCAGTGCGTGGCGCTGACCTCGGCGCCGGTGATCAGCGAAGCCCTGGTGGAGCAAGCGCTGGAAGGAGAAAACACCGCGCTGCCGACCTTTGCCGAAGCGCGCAACCAGTTTGAGTTGCACTACCTGCGCAAGCTGCTGCAGATCACCAAGGGCAACGTGACCCAGGCCGCACGCATGGCGGGCCGCAACCGCACCGAGTTTTACAAATTGCTGTCGCGCCATGAGCTGGACGCCAACGATTTCAAAGAATGACAGATTCCCGCCGGTGCCTGCCACGCAGGTTCTCAACAAATCCGGCGGAATGATTTACACTCCGTTCTCTTTGCCGCGGCGCGCCCCGGCGTAGAGCACCATGGAACGTATTAAGCGGGATCGTACACAAATGAGCAGATCACTTTCCATCGCCCTGGCCCAGCTGAACCTGCTGGTCGGCGACATTGAAGGCAACACCGAACGCATGTTGCAAATCGTGCAGGAGCAGCAGAAGGCGGGAGCCGATCTGGTCATGTTCAGCGAACTGGCGCTGTCCGGCTACCCGCCGGAAGACCTGCTGTATCGCAATGATTTCTACCAGCGCTGCGACGCGCAGCTGCTGCGCCTGCAGCAGGCCTCCGCCGAGACGGCGATCCTGGTCGGCCACCCGTGGCGCGAAGGCGATAAGCTGTACAACGCGCTGTCGCTGTTTGCCGAAGGCCGCCTGCTGACCCGCTACTTCAAGCAGCAGCTGCCGAACTACGGCGTGTTTGATGAGAAGCGCTATTTCCACGCCGGCAACGACACCTGCGTGGTGGAGCTGAAAGGCTACCGTCTGGGGCTGCTGATTTGCGAAGATCTGTGGTTCCCTGAGCCGATCGACGCCGCCAAGGCGGCCGGCGCAGAGATTATCCTGTCGATCAACGCCTCGCCGTATAACCGCGAAAAACCGTATATCCGCAAAACGCTGATGGCCGGCCACTGCCAGCGCACCCAGCTGCCGCTGGTGTACCTCAACCAGGTCGGCGGCCAGGATGAGCTGATCTTCGACGGCTGCTCCAAGGTATTCGACGCCGCCGGCACCATGACCCACCGTCTGGCGGCTTTCGACGAGCAGGTGACTCGTCTGGAATTCAACGAGCTGGCCGTGGTGCCGATGGCCGATCCGGCCGCTGAACTGCCGCAGCTGGCGCAGGTGTATCAGGCGCTGGTGCTGGCGGTGCGCGACTACGTGACCAAAAACGGCTTTAAAGGCGCGGTGCTGGGGCTGTCCGGCGGCATCGACTCGGCGCTGACGCTGGCGATCGCCGTGGATGCGTTGGGTAAAGACAAGGTGCAGGCGCTGATGATGCCGTTCCGCTATACCGCGGATATCAGCATCGCCGACGCCAAGGAAGAGGCGGAAATCCTCGGCGTGGAGTTCGATATCGTCTCCATCGAACCGATGTTCGACGCCTTTATGGGCAAGCTGTCGCCGATGTTCGCCGGCACCGAGCGTGACACCACCGAAGAAAACCTGCAGGCGCGTTGCCGCGGGGTGGTGCTGATGGCGCTGTCCAACAAACGCCGTAGCATCGTGCTGACCACCGGTAACAAGAGCGAAATGGCGGTGGGTTACGCCACGCTGTACGGCGATATGGCCGGCGGTTTCGACGTGTTGAAAGACGTGCCGAAAACACTGGTGTTCAAGCTGTCCGAATACCGTAATACCGTCTCCTACGTGATCCCGCAGCGGGTGATCGATCGTCCGCCGTCCGCCGAGCTGGCGCCGGATCAGGTCGATCAGGACAGCCTGCCGCCGTACGATATCCTGGATGCGATCCTGGAAGGCTACGTTGAGCGCGACAAGTCGGTCGCCGATCTGGTGGCCGAAGGGTTCGACGAAGCGATCGTGCGCAAGGTGATCCGCCTGGTGGACATCAACGAATACAAGCGGCGTCAGGCCGCCGTCGGGCCGCGCATCACCGCCCGTAACTTCGGCAAAGACCGCCGCTACCCCATCACATCCGGTTTTGGCCGCAAAAATTGGTAAAAGGAAAGAAGATGAAAAAGATCGACGCGATTATCAAGCCGTTCAAACTGGATGACGTCCGCGAAGCGTTGGCCGAAGTGGGCATCACCGGCATGACGGTCACCGAAGTGAAAGGTTTCGGCCGCCAGAAGGGCCACACCGAGCTATACCGCGGTGCCGAGTACATGGTCGACTTTTTGCCTAAGGTGAAGATCGAGATCGTGGTTGCCGACGACATCGTTGACACCTGCGTGGAAACCATCATGCAGACCGCGCAGACCGGCAAGATCGGCGACGGCAAGATCTTCGTCTTCGACGTGGCGCGCGTGGTGCGCATCCGTACCGGCGAGCAGGACGAAGAAGCGATCTGATCCTCTGCCATCAAGGGCGCAGCGTGCTGCGCCCTTGTCATTTCTGTCCTCCGCGCATCATGCTTCTTCGCCTCGCCGTTTCCCCCTTTTTGCCTGTCAGCATTCTAAAAAAGCGAACGCTATCGCGTTTTTGATACTTTTCCCGATCGCTTCGTGGCCGGCGTCTAGACTCAACGCAATGTTTTTGCTTGAGGAATCCCCCCCATGATGACGTTACGCCAAATCCGCCACTTCATCGCCGTGGCGGAAACCGGGTCGATCTCCGCCGGCGCCCAGGCGGTGTTTGTCTCCCAGTCTTCGCTGACGCTCGCTATCCAGCAGCTGGAAACCGAGATCGGCGTGCGGCTGTTCGATCGCCACGCCAAGGGCATGACGCTGACCCATCAGGGGCATCAGTTTTTGCGCCAGTCGTATCTGATCCTGGCGACGGTGGACAACGCCAAGCGCAGCCTGCAGATCGGCACCGAAAGCCTGACCGGCAAGCTGACCGTCGGCGTCACCAGCCTGGTGGCCGGCTACTTTCTGGTGGAGCTGCTCACGCGCTTTAAATCGGCCTATCCCAACGTCACCGTGCAGGTGGTAGAAGACGAACGCCCGTACATCGAGCATCTGCTGGTCAGCGGCGAGATCGACATCGGCGTACTGATCTTGTCGAACATCGAGGACCGCGACGCGCTGCAGACCGAGGTGCTGATGCACTCGCCGTACCGCCTGTGGCTGCCGCCGCTGCACCCGCTGCTGGAGCACGAGAGCATCAGCCTGGCGGACGTGGCCAAACAGCCGCTGATCCAGCTCAACGCCGATGAAATGGACGTGCACGCGCGGCGCATCTGGGCGCGCGCCGGGCTGAAGCCGGAGATCGCCATGAAGACCGCCTCGACCGAGGCGGTGCGCAGTCTGGTGGCGGCGGGGATGGGGGTCTCCATCCAGCCGGACATGGCGTACCGCGCTTGGTCGCTGGAGGGCAACATGATCGAGGCGCGCAAGCTGGACGATCTGCTGGAGCCGCTGGATATCGGGTTGGCATGGCGGCGCGGCAGCGCGCGGCCGGAGCTGGTGACGCCGTTCCTCACCATCGCGCGCGAGAACGGCAGCAAACACGCCGCCGGGCTTAAGCATTCGATTTAATCGAACGCGTCGTTCAGTATTTAGAATTTGTTGCCCGCCAGAGGCTCGCTTAGGCTGATTAAAAATAACTTATTCACATTTGGTTAACGTTTTTGTCACTTGGGGGCGTCAGGCGATGGCGGATGTGCAGGTTCTCTCAGGTTTGTCCTGTCAGCAGTTCATTAACGGTCAGCTTATCGACGGCGAAGGCCAGCAGGAATGCATCGTCAATCCGGCCAACGGCGAGACGCTGATCGCCCTGACCGAAGCTTCTTCGGCGCAGGTCGGCAGCGCGGTAAAAGCCGCGCAGCAGGCGTTCGGCCATTGGTCGCGCACCACGCCGGCCCAGCGCGCCACGCTGTTGCTGCGCATCGCCGACGCCATCGAGCGGCAGGCGCCGCAGCTGGCGCAGCTGGAGGCCCTCAACTGCGGCAAGCCGCTGCATCAGGCGCTCAACGACGATCTGCCGGCGGCGGTCGACGTGTTCCGCTTCTTTGCCGGCGCGGTGCGCACGCAGCAAGGGCAGCTGGCCGGTGAGTATGTACCGGGCCACACCTCGATGATCCGCCGCGATCCCATTGGCGTGGTGGCCTCGATCGCCCCCTGGAACTATCCGCTGATGATGGCGGCGTGGAAAATCGCGCCGGCGCTGGCGGCGGGCAATACCGTGGTGTTTAAACCGTCCGAACATACGCCGCTGACCATTCTGGCGCTGGTGCCGGCGCTGCAGGAGATCCTGCCGCCGGGCGTGCTGAACATCGTCTACGGCGGCGGTGAAGGGGTCGGCAGCCAGCTGGTGGGGCACCCGCAGGTGCGGCTGGTGTCGGTCACCGGCGATATCGTCACCGGGCAAAAAATTCTTCAGGCGGCGGCCAAAAGCGTCAAGCGCACCCACCTGGAACTGGGGGGCAAGGCGCCGGTGATCGTCTGCGACGACGCCGATCTCGACGAGGTGGTCAACGGCATTCGCACCTACGGCTATTACAACGCCGGCCAGGACTGCACCGCCGCCTGCCGCATCTACGCGCAGGCGGGCATCTATCCCAAACTGGTGGACGCGCTGGGCGAGGCGGTCGCCAGCCTGCGCTTCGCCCGCAAGCGCGATCAGGACAACGAGATCGGCCCGTTGATAAGTAGCCGCCAGCGCGATCGCGTCGCCAGCTTCGTCGAGCGCGCGCTCAGCCAACCGCATATCGAATTGATCACCGGCGCCGCGGCCCACTCCGGGCCGGGGTTCTACTACCAGCCGACCCTGCTGGCGGGCTGCCTGCAAAGCGACGAAATCGTGCAGCGCGAGGTGTTTGGCCCGGTGGTCAGCGTCACGCGCTTCGAGCATCTGGAGCAGGCGGTCGAGTGGGCCAACGACTCGGAATACGGGCTGGCTTCGTCGGTGTGGACGCAAAATATCGATCGGGCGCTGCACATTGCCGCCCATCTGCAGTACGGCAGCACCTGGATCAACACCCATTTCACCTTGGCGAGCGAGATGCCGCACGGCGGCCTGAAACGCTCCGGCTACGGCAAGGATCTGTCCAGCGATTCGCTGCAGGATTACAGCGTTGTCAGGCACGTAATGGCGAAGTTCAAAGCCAGCTTCTAGCGGTTCTATAAAGCAAAATCAGGCGGCAGCCGTTCCCTGCCGCACACAGATACGCAACACAGGGGTAATTACGATGAGAAAAACTACCGCAGTCACCACCACCGTCTCCGCGCTCTGTCTCACCGTGCTGTGCGGCCTGGCCCAGGCGGCCGATCTGCCGCAGTCGCTGGGCAAAGGCGAAGGCCGGCTGGATATCATCGCCTGGCCCGGCTACATCGAACGCGGCCAGTCCGACAAAAACTACGACTGGGTCACCCAGTTTGAAAAGCAAACCGGCTGCGCGGTGAACGTGAAGACCGCCGCCACCTCCGATGAAATGGTCAGCCTGATGGCCAAGGGCGGCTACGATCTGGTGACCGCCTCCGGCGACGCCTCGCTGCGCCTGATCTTCGGCAAGCGGGTGCAACCGATCAACACCGCGCTGATCCCGAACTGGAAGAACATCGATCCGCGCCTGCTGAACGGCGCCTGGTATACCGTGGACGGCAAAACCTACGGCACGCCGTACCAGTGGGGGCCAAACCTGCTGATGTACAACACCAAAACCTTCCCGACGCCGCCGGACAGCTGGGCGGTGATCTTCCAGCAGCAGAACCTGCCGGACGGCAAGAGCAACCAGGGCCGAGTGCAGGCTTACGACGGCCCGATCTACATCGCCGACGCGGCGCTGTTCCTGAAGTCCACCCAGCCGCAGCTCGGCATCAGCGATCCTTATCAGCTCAACGAAGAGCAGTATCAGGCGGCGCTGAAGCTGCTGCGCAGCCAGCACGCGCTGATCCACCGCTACTGGCACGATACCTCGGTGCAGATGAGCGACTTTAAAAACGAAGGCGTGGTGGCTTCCAGCGCCTGGCCGTATCAGGCCAACGCCCTGAAGGGCGAGGGGCAGCCGATCGCCACCGTGTTCCCGAAAGAGGGCGTGACCGGCTGGGCGGATACCACCATGTTGCACAGCGACGCCAAACACCCGAGCTGCGCCTACCAGTGGATGAACTGGTCGCTGGAGCCGAAGGTGCAGGGCGACGTGGCGGCCTGGTTCGGGTCGGTGCCGGCTTCGCCGGCGGGCTGCAAGGCCAGCGCGCTGCTGGGTGAGAAGGGCTGCGAAACCAACGGCTTCAACCAGTTCGACAAAATCGCCTTCTGGAAAACGCCGCAGGCGCAGGGCGGCAAGTTCGTGCCGTACAGCCGTTGGACCCAGGACTACATCGCCATCATGGGCGGCCGCTAAGCCGCGGGGCGCAGCGCGCTGCGCCCGAATCACATCCGTATGGAGCACAGAAAATGACCATTGCCGTGCAATTCATCGATGTTTCGCGGACTTTCGGCGATGTTCGCGCCGTGGATCGGGTATCCATCGATATTCAGGACGGGGAATTCTTCTCCATGCTCGGGCCGTCCGGCTCGGGCAAAACTACCTGCCTGCGCCTGATCGCCGGCTTTGAACAGCTCACTTCCGGCTCGATTCGCATCCACGGCCAGGAAGCCGCCAACCTGCCGCCGTACCAGCGCGACGTGAACACCGTGTTTCAGGATTACGCGCTGTTCCCGCACATGTCGGTGCTGGAAAACGTCGCCTACGGCCTGATGGTGAAGGGCGTCGCCAAACGCGAGCGGCTGGCGCGGGCGCAAGAGGCGCTGGATAGCGTGGCGCTCGGTTTCGTCGCCGAACGCAAGCCGGCGCACCTGTCGGGCGGCCAGCGTCAGCGCGTGGCGTTGGCGCGCGCGCTGGTCAATCGGCCGCGGGTGCTGCTGCTGGACGAGCCGCTCGGCGCGCTGGATCTCAAGCTGCGCGAGCAGATGCAGGGCGAGCTGAAGAAGCTGCAGCGCCAGCTGGGCATCACCTTTATCTTCGTCACCCACGATCAAAGCGAAGCGCTGTCGATGTCCGATCGGGTGGCGGTGTTCAATAACGGCCGCATCGAACAGGTGGATACGCCGCGCGAGCTTTACATGCGGCCGAAGACGCCGTTCGTCGCCGAGTTCGTCGGCACCTCCAACGTGGTACGTAGCGAGCTGGCGCAGCGCCTGCTCGGCGAAAGTCGAACCTTCTCGATCCGGCCGGAACATATCCGCCTGCTGGAGCAAGGCGGCGCGGCGCAGGACGAGATCCAGGTGCAGGGCACGCTGCAGGAAATCCACTACCAGGGCGCGGCCACGCGCTATGAGATCGCGCTGAACGGCGGCGAAAAGCTGCTGGTCAGCCAGGCCAATCCGCAGTGGATCGCCGAAGGGCAACAGCGGCAGATCGGCCAGCCGATCGTCGCCTGCTGGCCGCGCGCGGCGATGGTGCCGCTGCTGGAGGAGAGGTGAGATGGACATGAGCATCGATTCCCCTTCGGCGCGCGGCGGCACCGTGCGCGCGCTGTCGACCTGGCTTTATCGCCGGCCGACGCTGTATCTGCTTTTGCTGCTGGTGCCGCCGCTGCTGTGGTTCGGCGCGGTGTACCTCGGTTCGCTGCTGACGCTGCTGTGGCAGGGGTTTTACACCTTCGACGATTTCACCATGGCGGTGACGCCGGATCTGACCTTCGCCAACCTCGCGGCGCTGTTCAACCCGGCCAACTACGACATCATCCTGCGCACGCTGACCATGGCGGTGCTGGTGTCGCTGGCCAGCGCGGCGCTGGCGTTCCCCATCGCCTATTATATGGCGCGCTACACCAGCGGCCGCGTCAAGGCGTTCTTTTATATCGCGGTGATGATGCCGATGTGGGCCAGCTATATCGTTAAAGCCTATGCCTGGACCCTGCTGCTGGCGAAAGACGGCGTGGCGCAGTGGTTCCTGCAGCACCTGGGGCTGGAGCCGCTGTTGGCTTCGCTGCTGACGGTGCCCGGCGTCGGCGGCAACACGCTGTCGACCTCGGGGCTGGGGCGTTTTCTGGTATTCGTCTATATCTGGCTGCCGTTCATGATCCTGCCGATCCAGGCGGCGCTGGAGCGCCTGCCGCCCTCGCTGCTGCATGCCTCAGCGGATCTGGGCGCGCGACCGGCGCAGACTTTCCGCCACGTTATTTTGCCGCTGGCGGTGCCGGGTATCGCCGCCGGATCGATCTTCACCTTCTCGCTGACGCTGGGCGACTTTATCGTGCCGCAGCTGGTGGGGCCGCCGGGCTATTTCATCGGCAGCATGGTGTACGCCCAGCAGGGCGCGATCGGCAATATGCCGATGGCCGCGGCCTTTACGCTGGTGCCGATCGTCCTGATCGCCATCTACCTTTCCATCGTCAAACGTCTGGGGGCTTTCGATGCACTCTGAACGCGCGCCCTTAGGGCTGAAGCTGGCCGCCTGGGGCGGACTTGTCTTCCTGCATTTCCCGTTGGCGATCATCGCCATCTATGCCTTCAACACCGAGGATGCGGCCTTCAGCTTCCCGCCGAAGGGCTTCACGCTGCACTGGTTTAACGTCGCCGCCGGGCGGCAGGACATCCTCGATGCGGTACTGCTGTCGGCGCAGATCGCCTGCCTGGCGACCGCCATCGCGCTGGTGCTCGGCACCCTGGCGGCGGCGGCGCTGTATCGGCGCGATTTCTTCGGCAAGGACAGCATTTCGCTGCTGCTGCTGCTGCCGATCGCGCTGCCGGGGATCGTCACCGGCCTAGCGCTGCTGGCGGCGTTCAAGGCGCTGAACATCGAGCCGGGCATCCTGACCATCGTCGTCGGCCATGCGACGTTCTGCGTGGTGATCGTGTTCAACAATGTCATCGCCCGGTTCCGCCGCACCTCGTACAGCTTGATCGAAGCGTCGATGGATCTCGGCGCCGACGGCTGGCAAACCTTCCGTTACGTGATCTTGCCGAATCTCGGCTCGGCGCTGCTGGCCGGCGGCATGCTGGCGTTTGCGCTGTCGTTCGACGAAATCATCGTGACCACCTTTACCGCCGGCCACGAGCGCACGCTGCCGCTGTGGCTGCTGAACCAGCTCGGCCGCCCGCGCGACGTGCCGATCACCAACGTGGTGGCGCTGTCGGTGATGCTGTTGACCATGCTGCCGATCCTCGGCGCTTACTACCTGACCAAAGGTGGAGAAAGCGTCGCCGGCAGCGGCAAATAATTTCCTTACCCGACCTCTGATAAAAGGATAACCCTATGCAAAGCCAACTGTTGATTGACGGCCAACTGGTGAATGGCCAGGGCGCGACCCAGCCGGTGTATAACCCGGCGACCGGCGAAGTGATCGCGCAGGTGGCGGAGGCCAGCCCGGAGCAGGTCGATCGCGCGGTGCTGGCGGCGGATGCCGCGTTCGCCGCCTGGGGGCAAACCACGCCGAAGGAGCGCGCCGAGCATCTGCTCAAGCTGGCAGATCTGATCGACGAGCATGCCGAGACCTTCGCCAGGCTGGAGTCGCTCAACTGCGGCAAGCCTTATCACTGCGTATTGAATGACGAACTGCCGGCGGTGGCCGACGTGTTTCGCTTCTTCGCCGGGGCCAGCCGCTGCCTGACCGGCATGGCCGCCGGCGAGTATCTGGCCGGGCATACCTCGATGATCCGCCGCGATCCGCTCGGCGTGGTGGCTTCGATCGCCCCGTGGAACTACCCGCTGATGATGGCGGCCTGGAAACTGGCGCCGGCGCTGGCGGCGGGCAACTGCGTGGTGATTAAGCCTTCGGAGCAGACGCCGCTGACCACCTTCAAATTGGCCGAACTGGCCGCCGGGCTGTTCCCGCCGGGCGTGCTCAACGTGCTGTTCGGGCGCGGCGCCAGCGTCGGCGATCGGCTGACCGGGCATGACAAGGTGCGCATGGTGTCGCTGACCGGCTCGATCGCCACCGGCGAGCACATCATCGCCCACACCGCCGCCGGCATTAAGCGCACCCATATGGAGCTGGGCGGCAAGGCGCCGGTGTTGGTGTTCGACGATGCCGATCTGCAGCAGGTGGTGGACGGCATTCGCGGCTTCGGTTTCTACAACGCCGGGCAGGATTGCACCGCCGCCTGCCGCATCTACGCGCAGAAAAGCATTTATCCCGAGCTGGTGAAGCGGCTGGGCGAGGCGGTGGCCAGCCTGAAGATTGGTGCGCCGGACGACGAGAGCACCGAACTGGGGCCGTTGATTACCGCCCAGCATCTGGAGCGGGTGGCCGGTTTTGTCGAGCGCGCCAAAGCGTTGCCGCACGTGCAGGTGGTGACCGGCGGCGAGAAGGTGAAAGGGCCGGGTTACTATTTCCAGCCGACGCTGTTGGCCGGCGCGCGCCAGGAAGATGAGATCGTGCAGCGCGAAGTGTTCGGCCCGGTGGTGACGGTGACGCCGTTTGACGATGAAGAGCAGGTGCTGGCCTGGGCGAATGAATCCAACTACGGGCTGGCGTCGTCCGTGTGGACCCGCGACGTGGGCCGCGCGCATCGCTTAAGCGCCCGGCTGCAATATGGCTGCACTTGGGTGAACACCCACTTCATGCTGGTGAGCGAAATGCCGCACGGCGGCCAGAAACTGTCCGGTTACGGCAAGGATATGTCGATGTACGGGCTGGAGGATTACACGGCCATTCGTCATGTAATGTTCAAACATTGATTTTACAGTAATTATCCGCACAATAGCGCGGCCTTCGAGCCGGCTCCGGCCGGCTGATGATAATAAAAATTGAAAGGAAGCCTATATGGGTATCACCAGACGCGATTTTCTCAACGGGGTGGCGATCACCATCGCCGCCGGGTTGACGCCGCTGCAAATCTTGCGCGCGTCGCCGCAAACCGCCAATCAAACCCTGTACTACCCGCCGGCGCTGACCGGGCTGCGGGGTAACCATCCGGGCTCGTTCGAGCATGCGCATCAACTGGGGCGCGACGGTAAAACCTTTGATTTCGGCAGCGTACCCGCCGTTGAAGAGTTCGATCTGGTGGTGGTCGGTGCCGGCATCAGCGGGTTGGCGGCCGCCTGTTTCTGGCAGCAGCTGAAAGGCGAGCAGCAGCGCATTCTTTTGATCGACAACCATGACGACTTCGGCGGCCACGCCAAGCGCAACGAATTCAACACCGACGACGGCATGCTGCTCGGCTACGGCGGCAGCGAATCGCTGCAGTCGCCGCGCTCCAACTTCAGCCCGGTGGCGATGGGGCTGCTGCACAAGCTCGGCGTCGATATCGACCAACTGGAGCAGGCGTTTGACACCACCTTCTACCCGGATCTTAACCTGAGCCGCGGGGTTTACTTCGATCGCAAGAACTTCGGCGTCGACAAGGTGGTGAGCGGCGATCCGGGCCGCACAGTGGCGGACGACATTCCGCGCGATCGCCTCAACGGCCGTTCGTATGAAGCGTTCATCGGCGATTTCCCGCTGCCGGAAAGCGATCGCCAGGCGCTGATCGCACTGCATACGGTGGAGAAAGATTATCTGCCGGAGATGACGCTGGAGCAGAAGGTCGAGTGGCTCGATACCCACAGCTACACCCAGTTCCTGCGTGAAAAAGTGGGCCTGAGCGAGCTGGCGATCCGTTATTTCCAACAGACCACCAACGACTTCCAGGCGGTGGGCATCGACGGCACGTCGTGCAGCGATGCGCGCATCTGCGATCTGCCGGGCCTCGGCGGCATGAATCTGCCGCCGCTGGACGAAGAGTCGCAGGCGGATCTCGACGATCCTTACGTGTTCCACTTCCCGGACGGCAATGCCACGCTGACGCGCCTGATGGTGCGCCAACTGATCCCGGCGGTGGCGCCGGCCGGCAAAGACATGAATGACGTGGTGCTGGCCAAATTCGACTACAGCCAGCTCGATCGGCCGGAATCGCCGGTGAAGCTGCGTTTGAACAGCACCGGGCTGCACGCGGCCAACGTTGGCGACAAGGTGGAAGTCACCTATATGACCGGCGAGAAGATGACCAAGGTGCGCGCCGGGCAGGTGGTGATGGCCGGCTACAACATGATGATCCCGTACCTGGTGCCGGAGATGTCGCACGAGCAGCAGGAGGCGCTGAAGCAGAACGTCAAGGCGCCGCTGGTGTACAGCAAGGTGGTGATCCGCAACTGGCAGCCGTTCATCAAGCTGGGCGTGCACGAAATTTATTCGCCGGCCGCACCGTACAGCCGCGTGAAGCTGGACTACCCGGTGAGCATGGGTGGATACCAGCACCCGCGCGATCCGGATCGGCCAATCGGCCTGCACATGGTCTACGTGCCGACGCTGCCGGGCAGCGGCCTCAGCCCGCGCGAGCAGTCGCGCAAAGGGCGCGCGCTGCTGCTGGGCACGCCGTTCGAGGTGCACGAGCAGATGATCCGCGAGCAGCTGCAGGGCATGCTGGGCGCGGCCGGTTTCGACCATCAGCGCGACATTCAGGCGATCACCGTCAACCGCTGGTCGCACGGTTACTCCTACTTCCTCAACGGACTGTTCGACGACGAAGACGAAGCCAAGAAAATCATCGAAACGGCGCGGCAGCCGATCGGCAAGATCGTTATCGCCAACTCCGATGCCGACTGGAGCCCGTACGCCAACTCGGCGATCGATCAGGCGTGGCGTGCGGTGAATGAACTGGCCTACGGCAAGGTTACCGCCAAGGAGGGAGCATGAGTCTGCGCTCGCTGTACCTGTTGAGCCTGCTGGCCGCCGGCGGTTCTGCCCAGGCGATGTCGGCCGGGGAATACGTCGCCAAAGCCGGTGATTGCACCGCCTGCCACACCGCGCCGGGTGGCGCTGAACTGGCGGGCGGCATGAAGTTCCCGACGCCGCTCGGGGCTATCTACGCCACCAACATCACGCCGGACAAGCTGCACGGCATCGGCGCTTACTCATTCGAAGAGTTCGATCGCGCCATGCGTCAGGGGATCGCCAAAGACGGTCACCGGCTTTATCCGGCGATGCCGTACACCTCGTACGCCAAAATGAGCGCGGAAGACATGCGCGCGCTGTATGACTATCTGATGAAAGAGGTGCCGGCGCAGAACGTCGCCAACCGCGACAGCGATATCAGCTGGCCGCTGTCGATGCGCTGGCCGCTGGCGGTGTGGAACTCGCTGTTCCACGACGACCAGCCGTATCAGGCAGATCCGCAGCAAAGCGCCGAGTGGAACCGCGGCGCCTATCTGGTGCAGGGCGCGGGCCATTGCGGCAGCTGCCACACGCCGCGCGGCTGGGCGATGCAGGAGAAGGGCCTGGACGGTAAGGCGCCGGTATTCCTGAGCGGCGCCGAGCTGGACGGCTGGTACGCCTCCAATCTGCGCGGCCTGCCGCCGGAAGAGGTGACGGCGCTGCTGAAAACCGGGCGCAGCCGCCATGCGGCGGTCGCCGGGCCGATGAGCGAGGTGGTAACCCACAGTACGCAGTATCTCAGCGACGGCGATCTGAACGCCATCGCGGTGTACCTGCGCAGTCTGGCGCCGGAAACCGCCGCCAAAGCCGCTGCGCCAGCCACGCAGGCGGATAACCCGGGTGGCAAGGCGACCTATGCAATGTACTGCTCGACCTGCCACGGCAATAAGGGGGAGGGTACCGACTTCGCCATTCCGGCGCTGGCAGGCAATGCCACGGTAACGGCGGACAATCCGCTGACCGCGCTGCGGGTGGTGCTGGAGGGGGCGCATACGCCGATCACGCAGCAGGCGATGGCGTTCGACATGCCGGCTTACGGCTGGGCGTTGAACGATCGGCAGGCGGCGGACCTGATGAGCTATCTGCGGGGAAGCTGGGGCAACCAGGCGGCGCCGGTGACGGTGCAGCAGGTCCAGGACGCGCGCCAACTGCAGGCGAAATGAAGAGGGAGCGCGGTCTGACGGCCGCGCTCCGCAAGCATTACAGCACCTTATGCGGGCCGAAGCATTCGTAGTGGATGCGTTCGGCCTCTACCCCCATCTCCAGCAGCTGTTTGCCCACGAACTGCATGAAGGCCACCGGGCCGCAGAAGTAATAGTGCATCTGCGGATCGGCCAGGCTGCCTTGCAGCGCGCTCAAATCCATCAATCCGCGGCTGTGGTAGTCGCGGCCTTCCACGTCATCGGCACCCGGCTCGCGGTACCACACATGGCGGCTCAGATTTGGCATACGGCCGGCAATATCCGCTACCTCATCGGCAAAGGCGTGTACGCTGCCGTTTTCCGCCGCGTGCAGCCAGTGGACCTGCGCCTGATGTTGGCTGTCGTGCAGGGTGTTGAGCATGCCGAGCATCGGGGTTTGGCCGACGCCGGCGGAGATCAGCGCCACCGGCGTGGTCGGCGCCACGTCGAGGAAGAAGTCGCCGTGCGGCGGGGCGATGTAGATCACGTCGCCTTCCTGCGCCTGCTGGTGCAGGTAGTTGGACACTTTCCCCTGATCTTCGCGCTTCACCGCGATGCGGTAGAACTCGCCGTTTGGCGAGGTGGTCAGCGAGTACTGGCGAATTTCCTGATGCTCCAGGCTGTCGTGCTTGATGTAGACCGCCAGGTATTGCCCCGGTTTGAAGTCCGCCACCCGGCCGCCGTCCACCGGCGCCAGCACGAAGCTGCAGATCACGTCGCTCTGCGGCTGTTTCTTCAGGATGCGGAATGCGCGCAGATCGCGCCAGCCGCCGTTGTCGGTTTCGCTCTGCTGATAAATCTGCTCTTCACGCTGGATAAATACGTTGGCCAGCACGCCGTAGGCTTTGCCCCAGGCGTCCAAGACTTCCTGGCCCGGGCTGAACATTTCGTCCAGCGTCGCCAGCAGGTGACCGCCGACGATTTGGTACTGCTCCGGCTGGATATTGAAGCTGGTGTGCTTCTGCGCGATGCGCTCCACCGCCGGCAGCAGCGCCGCCAGGTTCTCGATGTTGGCGGCGTAGGCGCAGATGGCGTCGAACAGCGCTTGACGCTGATCGCCGTTGCGCTGGTTGCTCATGTTGAAAATATCTTTCAATTCCGGGTTATGCGCGAACATGCGATCGTAAAAGTGGGCGGTCAGCTTCGGCCCGGTCGCAGCCAGCAGGGGAATGGTGGATTTCACGGTGGCGATGGTTTGGCTATCCAGCATGGAAGCGCTCCTTAGGTTAGGATCTTGACGATAATTGTAATGATGTATTTTAAATGCATCTTATTGGGTTCCGCGTCGCTTGTAAATACCCTTGTTTTCGTTGCGGTGTTCTTCGGGCGTCGATCGCGCTCACAGAACATGAAAAAAGCGCATTGTTCGCATGAGGAAATGTCCGTTGATAAACGGCGGCATTTAGCGGATCAAAGCCTTGCGCCACCTCATGCCAATCGTTTGCGTAAAAACCTCTGTCAAGACCTATCTTCGGTGGGGCGAAACGGTTTACACTGTGGCCCAGAACCCAAACGGGTAGTTATTTGGTGATTTTTTAGTTAGCTGATTTAAGTCAGGAGATGCCGGATGTTAAAGCGTGAAATGAACATTGCCGATTACGATGCGGAACTGTGGCGTGCCATGGAGCAGGAAGTGGTGCGTCAGGAAGAGCACATCGAGCTGATCGCGTCTGAGAACTACACCAGCCCGCGCGTGATGCAGGCTCAGGGTTCCCAGCTGACCAACAAATACGCTGAAGGCTATCCGGGCAAGCGTTACTACGGCGGCTGCGAATACGTGGATATCGTTGAGCAGCTGGCTATCGATCGTGCCAAAGAATTGTTCGGCGCCGATTACGCCAACGTGCAGCCGCACTCCGGCTCCCAGGCTAACTTCGCCGTGTACACCGCGCTGCTGCAGCCGGGCGACACCATTCTGGGCATGAACCTGGCGCACGGCGGCCACCTGACCCACGGTTCCCCGGTTAACCTGTCCGGCAAACTGTATAACGTGGTGCCTTACGGCATCGACGACAAAGGCCAAATCGACTATGACGATCTGGCCAAACAGGCGCAAACCCACAAGCCGAAAATGATCATCGGCGGCTTCTCCGCTTACTCCGGCGTGGTTGACTGGGCCAAAATGCGCGAAATCGCCGACAGCATCGGCGCTTACCTGTTCGTCGACATGGCGCACGTGGCTGGCCTGATCGCCGCCGGCGTGTATCCGAACCCGGTACCGCACGCGCACATCGTCACTACCACCACCCACAAAACCCTGGCGGGTCCGCGCGGCGGCCTGATCCTGGCCAAGGGCGGCGACGAAGAGCTGTACAAGAAGCTGAACTCCGCCGTGTTCCCTGGCGGCCAGGGCGGCCCGCTGATGCACGTGATCGCCGGCAAGGCGGTGGCGCTGAAAGAAGCGATGGAGCCTGAGTTCAAGGTTTACCAGCAGCAAGTGGCGGTCAACGCCAAGGCGATGGTGGACGTGTTCCTGCAGCGCGGCTACAAAGTGGTCTCCGGCGGCACCCATAACCACCTGTTCCTGCTGGATCTGGTCGATAAAAACCTGACCGGTAAAGAAGCGGACGCCGCCCTGGGCCGCGCCAACATCACCGTCAACAAAAACAGCGTGCCGAACGATCCGAAGAGCCCGTTCGTCACCTCCGGCGTGCGTATCGGCACCCCGGCCGTCACCCGTCGCGGCTTCAAAGAAGCCGACGTGCGCGAACTGGCCGGTTGGATCTGTGATGTGCTGGACAACATCAACGATGAAGCCACCATTGAACGCACCAAGAAGAAAGTGCTGGATATCTGCGCCCGCCTGCCGGTTTACGCATAATCCCGCTTTTGCCTGATAAAACCCGCTGCGGCGGGTTTTTTTGTGGCCGCTCGCGGTAAACTGTGAGCTGTCTGGCACTCTAACGCATTGAAGCGGAATGAAGATTGCGGGGCGGTGTGAGCTCTGTCAAAGTATTGCCCTCACTCCGGAGGGATCATGGTTCTGCAATCCACGCGTTGGCTCGCGCTCAGCTATTTCACCTACTTCTTTTCCTATGGCATCTTCTTACCGTTCTGGGGCGTGTGGCTGAAAGGCGAAGGCATCGCGCCGGAAACCATCGGCATATTGCTCGGCGCCGGTTTGGTGGCCCGCTTCCTCGGCAGTTTACTGATTGCACCCCGCGTTAAAGATCCCTCTCATTTAGTCTCCGCCCTGCGCCTGCTGGCGCTGCTGACACTGGCTTTCGCGGTTGGCTTCTGTTTCGGCAACGGCTGGGGCTGGCTGATGCTGGTGATAGCGGGGTTCAACCTGTTCTTCTCGCCGCTGGTGCCGCTGACCGACGCGCTGGCCGCCACCTGGCAAAAGCAGATCCGCATGGACTATGGCCGAGTGCGGCTGTGGGGCTCGCTGGCGTTCGTCATCGGCTCGGCGCTGACCGGGCAGCTTGTGGCGGTGTGGGGCCATAACGCCATTCTCTACAGCCTGATCTTCAGCGTGCTGGCGATGCTGCTGGGCATGTTGCTGAAGCCGAGCGTCATGCCGCAGGGCGAAGCGCGCACCCACAGCGATACCGAACGTTCGCTGTGGGCACTGCTGAAAGAAGGGCCGGTCTGGCGCTTCCTGTTGTGCGTCACGCTGCTGCAGGGGGCGCACGCCGGCTACTATAGCTTCGGCTCCATTTACTGGCAGGAGGCGGGCTATTCGGCCTCGACCATCGGCTATCTGTGGTCGCTGGGCGTGGTGGCGGAGGTGATTATTTTCGCCAGCAGCAACGTGCTGTTCCGCCGCTGGAATGCGCGCAACCTGCTGTTGCTCTCCGCCTGCTGCGGCGTGTTGCGCTGGAGCCTGATGGCCTACAGCACTGAGTTGGGCTGGCTGCTGCTGATCCAGATCCTGCATTGCGGCACCTTCACCGTCTGCCATCTGGCGGCGATGCGCTTTATCGCCGCGCGCCAGGGGCAAGAGGTGATCCGGCTGCAGGCGGTGTATTCGGCGCTGGCGATGGGCGGCGGTATTGCCGTCATGACGGTCATTGCCGGGTTCCTGTTCGAACATTGGCAGGGCGGGGTTTTCTGGGTGATGGCGGCGGTCGCGGTGCCGGCCTTGTTCATCCGGCCGCCGGCGGTCAGCGTCAGCCGCTGATTAAGGCGCTTCCAGCAGCGCGCGGATGGCCTGGCGCTGCCGGGTTTCCAGCGGCAGTTCGGTATAGATCAACGGCGGGTGCGGATCGCTGTGCACCGCCGCATAAGGGGTGATCACCAGCATGACGCCCTGCGGCGCTCCGCCGCGCAGATAGTCGCTCAACGGCAGATACTTGATGTTCAGCGGCAGCAGCGTGAGCTCGCGGATCTGGTATTCCACTTCCTCTTCCAACTGCGGGTTATCCAGCGTCAGCAGCAGCACCTGTTTCTCCTGCAGCGCGTTGTCCTGCATCAGCCAGGCGCCGAAGCTGATGGCCACCAGGCCCGCCTCCTCGTTGGAAAAATGCACGCCGTATTCCTGTTCCAGCGGTATCAGCGCTTCCTGCGTGGTACGCATTAGCCGCGGGTATTTGCGCACCACTTCTTCCAGCAGCATATTGTCGATGCCGATGGCGAAACGGCAGCGCTCCAGCGCCGGCGCCAGGTGGGCGAACAGCTGGCTGACCAGCTCCGTCTTGCTGCTGAAGGCCATGCCGGAGAGTTGCTGGAAACGCTCGACCATGCTGTCGATCGCCGCCATCAATCTCTGCTCTTGCGCCGAGTCATTGCTGTGGTAGCTGTGATTTTTCAACATGGTGAAGGTCAGCGCCAAAAAATCGCGCTCGTCTGCCTGCGGCGGCTGGTTAAACAGTCGGTTGCAGGCCTGATGCAGCCAAGCGGCGGCCTGCTGCTCCGGCTTTTGCCGCAGCCAGTCGCGTTGAACGGCGTCGAAATGCGGATGGCGCTGCAGGCGATTTTGCCAGGCGCAGTAGAGCAGGTAATGCTCCAGGAATTGGCGGTCGCGCGCGTCAAAGTGGCGGCTGAGCAGTGGCTCGCAGGCGTCGATCGCTTGAGCCAGCGCAGACGCTGGGGCGGCATCTGCCGCCAGCGCTTGCCGCAGGCGCGGGGCGAAATCGTCTTCGACGAACCGCGGGCTGCAGCGCAGGGCCCGCCGCAGCCAATGGATCAGACACAGGCGTTGGTTGAGCGCGCTGCCCCGCAGGTGGTAGCCATGGTCGGGATCGACGGCGATCTCCAGGTGATGGAAACGCTGGATTTCACTGGCCACCTCGGCTATATCTTGCCGGGTTATCGGGGGGGCGACGCCGTTGATTCGGCTTAGGGTCTCCAGCTGTAACTCGGGCTCCGGCGTGTACAGCATCAGCAGCAGATGGCAGCGCCGTTGTTGTCCGGAGAGCGCGGGCACGGGAGAGGTGTCCAGGCTCATTATCACCTTCCGGCATAAAAGGTTGCGATTATGCCTAAGCATAGCAAAAGGCTTTGTGCCGGCAGGGTTAACGCGCGGCTTTTACTTCGGCTTACAACTTTCGTCACAAATATCGCCGGCGGAGGCGGGCCGTTCGGCAGTTATTTATGTTACGTTATAACAAATATGGGTAAGGCAGGATAATGATGAAGTTACGTCGACTTTTGGCTGCCTTTGGCGCCGTGTTCAGCGCCGGTGCGATCGCGCATCCGCACAGCTTTATCGACATGAATACCACCTTCGTCGCCAAAGACCAGCGGCTGGTCGGCCTGAAAATGGTGTGGGTGATGGATGAAATCACCTCGGCGGATCTGCTTTACGATGCGAAAAACGCCAAGAGCGATTCGGAAGTGTGGAAAAAGCTGGCGGCGGAAGTGATGGCCAACGTGCTGGGGCAGCACTATTTCACCGATCTTTACCGCGACGGCAAGCCGGTGAAATATCTGAACTTGCCCAGCGAATATCACCTGTCGCGCCAGGGCAATCAGGCGGTGCTGGAGTTCGTGCTGCCGTTGGCCGAACCGCAGCCGCTGGCGGGCAAGCCGTTCGAACTTTCTACTTACGATCCGACTTATTTCGTGGATATGACCTATAAAGACCAAAATGCACTGCATCTGCCGCCGGAGATGGCGCCGCTGTGCAGCTACAAGCTGATGACGCCGCAGCCGAATGCGTCGCTGCAGGCCTATGCGCTGTCGCTCGACAAGAACGACTCGCCCGGCGAAGACCTGGCGCTGGGGCAACAGTTCGCCCAGCGGGTGACGCTACAATGTCGTTAAATCTCTCGCAACCGACGACGAGCCGGCGTCACTGGGCCTTCGGCCTGTGGCCGCTGCTGCCGTTCACACTGGTGCTGGCTGCCGCCGCACTGCTGGCGTGGCACTATTGGCCGCAGCTGCTGATGCAGAGCGTGGTGTGGCAAAAAGCGCTGCACCAGCAGATGGCGGGGCTGTTGCAGCAGGTGAAGGCCGCGCCGCAGCAGGCCGGGCTGGCGCTGATGCTGTTCAGCCTCGGCTATGGCGTCTTGCATGCGCTCGGCCCCGGCCACGGCAAAGTGGTGATCGCCACCTACCTGGCCACCCATCCGGCGCGGCTGAAAAGCAGCCTGAAGCTGACCTTCGCGGCTTCGCTGGTGCAGGGCGGGGTGGCGATCGCGCTGGTCACGCTGATGCTGGTGGTGTTACAGCTCTCTTCGCGCCAGCTGCATCAAAGCAGTTTCTGGCTGGAGAAGGGCAGTTTTATCCTGGTGATGCTGCTTGGCGTGCTGCTGAGTTGGCGCGCGCTGAAACGCCTGTTTGCGGCGATCAAGGCGATGCGACCGGCGCAGGCGCTGCGTATCAACAGCCTGACGCCGCTGGCGGCGGATCATGTGCACAGCGCCAATTGCGGCTGCGGCCACCGGCATCTGCCGAGCGACAGCGAGCTGCAGGCGGGAAGCGACTGGCGCACTCAGGCCGCCATCGTGCTGGCGATGGGCATGCGTCCCTGTTCGGGGGCGATTTTAGTGCTGCTGTTCTCCAAGGTGATCGGCGTGTTCGGCTGGGGCGTGATCTCCGCGCTGGCGATGGCGTTCGGCACCTCGTTGACCATCTCCATGCTGGCGCTGCTGGTGCATTACAGCCGCCGGCTGGCGGTGCGCCTCAGCCGTTCGCGCGCGCCCGCCGCCTGGAGCGCGGTGGCCTGGGGTTCGCTGGCGCTGGCAGGCGGTCTGATCCTGTTGGCCGCCGGGCTGTTGCTGTATGTCAGCGCGCAGCCGGAATTCGGCGGCGGCATCCGCCCCTTCTCCCGCTAACGGGCATAAAAAAAGCGCTGCATCGGCAGCGCTTTTTTTCGATTCGCTTCTGGCGATTAACGCTTCAGCGCTTCGCTCAGTTCTTCACGCATGGTGGCCAGCATGGCTTTCACCACGCGTGGGTTACCTGCGACCAGGTTACCTGAGCTGAAGTGGTTGTGGCCGCCGACGAAGTCGGTCACCAGGCCGCCGGCTTCACGCACCAGCAGCTCGCCCGCGGCGAAGTCCCACGGCTTCAGGCCGATCTCGAAGAAACCGTCTACGCGGCCGGCGGCCACATAGGCCAGATCCAGCGCGGCGGAACCGGTGCGACGGAAGTCTGCGCACTGGGTGAACAGCTTGCCGACGATGTTGATGTAAGGCGTTGCGTGCTGTTTGACTTTGAACGGGAAGCCGGTCGCCAGGATGGTGCCATCCAGATCTTTGGCGTTGGTACCGCGCAGGCGGTAGCCGTTGAGCTGTGCGCCCTGACCGCGCGTGGCGGTGAACAGTTCGTTGCGCATCGGATCGTAAACCACGGCCACTTCAGTACGGCCTTTGATGCGTACGGCGATGGAAACGGAGAAATGAGGGAAACGTTTGATGAAGTTTGCAGTGCCATCCAGTGGATCGATCACCCATTGCACATCGCGATCTTCGCCGATCAGCTCACCGCGTTCTTCGCTCACGATACTGTGTTGCGGATAAGACTTGCGGATGACGTCGATGATCAGATGCTCTGCATCGCGATCGACGTTGGTGACGAAGTCATTGGTCCCTTTCTGGCTCGCTTCTACAGCGTCCGGGGTTTCGTAGTTTTTGGCAATCAGGTTACCGGCCTTGCGCGCAGCGCGCACGGCGATAGTCAGCATCGGATGCATGGGTATCTTCCAACTAGGATGTTAAAGAACAGGAAACGGCGCGAAGTATAGCAGCTGTTCGGCAAATTGCCTACGGCTGTGTTAAGATGCTGCGATTTTCCGCCACGCTCAGAGTTTGTATGCTGCACAATATCCGCATTGTTCTGGTAGAGACTTCACATACCGGCAACATGGGCTCGACCGCCAGAGCCATGAAAACCATGGGGTTAACCAACCTTTATCTGGTTAATCCGCTGATCAAACCCGATTCTCAGGCCATCGCCCTGGCTGCCGGCGCCAGCGACGTGATCGGCAACGCCACCATCGTCGATACCCTCGATGACGCCATCGCCGGCTGTAGCTTGGTGGTGGGCACCAGCGCACGTTCTCGCACCTTGCCGTGGCCGATGCTGGAGCCGCGTGAATGCGGCGTGCGCGCGGTGCACGAGGGCGAGCACGCGCCGGTGGCGCTGGTGTTCGGCCGCGAACGCGTCGGGCTGACCAACGATGAATTGCAGAAGTGCCACTACCACGTCGCCATTCCGGCCAACCCGGACTACAGCTCGCTGAACCTGGCGATGGCGGTGCAGATCCTGGCGTATGAAGTGCGCGTGGCTTACCTCGATCGCCAACAGGCGGGCGCGCCGCAGCTGGAAGAGACGCCGTATCCGCTGGTGGATGACCTCGAGCGTTTCTATCAGCACCTGGAGCAGACGCTGCAGCGCACCGGCTTTATTCGCCCGTCCCATCCGGGCCAGGTGATGAGCCGCCTGCGCCGGCTGTTCACCCGCGCGCGCCCGGAAGGGCAGGAGCTGAATATCCTGCGCGGCATGCTAACCTCGATCGAGAAACAGGATAAACATCAAGGTAATTAATTGATGTGGCATAACGGTGGGCGACAATAGTATTAGTTATCCAAAGGTTATAACATGTATTTTATATACCTTTGTTCTTGCTAAGTTCAAAACGTGCTAATACTTGAGTTAATTACTAGGTTAAATAGTTGACTGTTTTACTCAGGAATGTCAGACTTTCGGCCATATTTGACCAACAGGTAACCATTGAGCTATGAGACTGACATCCAAAGGCCGTTATGCCGTAACCGCTATGCTTGACGTAGCGCTGCATTCCCAGGAAGGGCCGGTGCCACTGGCGGACATTTCCGAACGCCAGGGTATTTCGCTCTCTTATCTGGAACAATTATTCTCCCGTCTGCGCAAGAATGGCCTGGTGGCCAGCGTGCGCGGTCCGGGCGGTGGTTATCTGCTGGGTAAAGACGCGGGTGAGATCGCCGTTGGCGCTGTCATCACTGCCGTCGATGAATCGGTAGATGCAACCCGTTGCCAGGGCAAAGAAGGCTGTCAGGGCGGCGATCGCTGCTTGACCCACGCCCTGTGGCGCGATCTGAGCGAGCGCATCAGCGGGTTCCTGAACAACATTACGCTGGCAGAACTGGTCAATAACCAGGAGGTGCTGGTGGTGGCGGATCGTCAAAACAACGATACGCGCCGCACGGCCAACGGTCGTCCGCAAGAAACTATCAACGTTAATCTGCGCGCATAAGCAGCTGGCGAAATTATTTTAGTTTTTGGAAGTGATGTACGGAGCACAAGAGCAATGAAATTACCGATTTATCTGGATTACTCAGCAACGACGCCGGTTGACCCGCGCGTTGCTGAGAAGATGATGCAGTTTTTGACCCTGGACGGCACTTTCGGCAACCCGGCTTCCCGTTCCCACCGTTTCGGTTGGCAGGCGGAAGAGGCGGTAGACATCGCCCGTAACCAAATCGCCGAACTGGTGGGCGCCGACCCACGCGAAATCGTCTTCACCTCCGGGGCGACCGAATCCGACAACCTGGCGATTAAAGGCGCTGCCAATTTCTACCAGAAAAAAGGCAAGCACATCATCACCAGCAAAACCGAACACAAAGCCGTGCTGGACACCTGCCGTCAGCTGGAGCGCGAAGGGTTTGAAGTCACCTACCTGGCGCCACAGAGCAACGGTATCATCAGCCTGCAGGATCTCGAAGCGGCGCTGCGCGATGACACCATCCTGGTCTCCATCATGCACGTCAACAACGAAATCGGCGTGGTGCAGGACATCGAAGCGATCGGTGAAATGTGCCGTGCGCGCGGTATCATCTACCACGTTGACGCCACCCAGAGCGTGGGCAAACTGCCTATCGATCTGAGCAAGCTGAAAGTCGACCTGATGTCGTTCTCCGGCCACAAAATCTATGGCCCGAAAGGCATCGGCGCGCTGTACGTGCGTCGCAAACCGCGCATCCGCATCGAAGCGCAGGTACACGGCGGCGGTCACGAGCGCGGCATGCGTTCCGGTACCCTGCCTGTCCACCAGATCGTCGGCATGGGCGAAGCTTACCGCATCGCCAAAGAAGAGATGACCGAAGAGATGGCGCGTCTGCGCACCCTGCGCGATCGTCTGTGGAACGGCGTGAAAGATATGGAAGAAGTGTATCTGAACGGCGATCTGGAGCACGGCGCACCGAACATCCTGAACGTCAGCTTCAACTACGTTGAAGGCGAGTCGCTGATCATGGCGCTGAAAGACCTGGCCGTTTCTTCCGGTTCAGCCTGTACCTCCGCCAGCCTCGAGCCGTCCTACGTGCTGCGCGCGCTGGGCATGAGTGATGAATTGGCGCACAGCTCGATCCGTTTCTCCCTGGGGCGTTTCACCACGGAAGAAGAGATCGACTACACCATTCAACTGGTGCGTAAATCCATCGGCCGTCTGCGCGATCTGTCCCCACTGTGGGAGATGTTCAAGCAGGGCGTGGACATCAACAGCATCGAATGGGCGCATCATTAATTCTCAGGTTTCAGGAGCAAGGTCATGGCTTACAGCGAAAAAGTAATCGATCATTATGAAAACCCGCGTAACGTGGGTTCTTTCGACAACGAAGATCCTACCGTCGGCAGCGGCATGGTAGGGGCACCGGCTTGCGGCGACGTGATGAAGCTGCAAATCAAGGTTAACGATGAAGGCATCATCGAAGACGCGCGCTTTAAAACTTACGGCTGCGGTTCCGCCATCGCCTCCAGCTCGCTGGTGACCGAATGGATGAAAGGCAAGTCGCTGGATCAGGCTGAAGCGATCAAAAACACCCAGATCGCCGAAGAGCTGGAATTGCCGCCGGTCAAAATTCACTGCTCGATCCTGGCTGAAGACGCCATCAAAGCAGCGATTGCCGACTATAAGAGCAAGCATAGCGCCAAGTAATTTGTCTGAATCGGCCCGGCCGCGCCGGGCTTTGATGTGAAGTGTGAGGTTGTGATGTCTATTACCATGAGCGACAGCGCTGCGCAGCGTGTTCAGGCGTTTTTGACGAACCGCGGCAAGGGTCTCGGCCTGCGTCTGGGAGTGCGAACTTCCGGCTGCTCCGGGATGGCCTATGTGCTGGAATTTGTTGACGAAGCCAACGATGACGACATCGTGTTTGAAGACAAAGGCATCAAGGTGATCATCGACGGCAAGAGCCTGGTCTACCTTGACGGCACCGAGCTTGATTTCGTTAAGGAAGGCCTGAACGAAGGCTTCAAGTTCAACAACCCGAACGTCTCAAGCGAGTGCGGCTGCGGCGAGAGTTTCAACGTCTGACAGTCCATCGTGCTCCCCCGTTTCGGCGGGGGAACTTCATCCGCTAACGCCCAGAGCACGCTATGGATTACTTTACTTTATTCGGGCTGCCCGTTCGCTACACCGTGGACGGCAGCCTGCTTGCGTCCCGCTTCCAGGATCTGCAGCGCCAATTCCACCCCGATCGTTTCGCCAACCAGCCGGAGCGCGAACGCCTGATGGCGTTGCAGCAGGCGGCGACCATCAACGAAGCCTACCAGTCGCTGAAGCACCCGTTAAAACGCGCGGAGTATATGCTATCTTTGCACGGCTTCGATCTGGGCAACGAACAGCATACGATGCGCGACACCGCCTTTCTGATGGAACAGCTGGAGCTGCGTGAAGAGCTCGACGCCATTGAGCGCAAGCCGGAGGCGGAAAGCCTGCTGGCCGATTTCGGCGCGCGGCTGGCCTCCTCCATCAAGCAGCGCAGCGCGCTGATGCTGCAGCAGTTGGACAGTGAACAGTGGGCGGATGCCGCCGACACCGTGCGCAAGCTGCGCTTTTTGGACAAACTCCAGCAACAGGTTGAACAACTCGAAGAAAAACTGCTGGGTTTTGAGTAACACCTTCTGATTCTGATTGTGGAAGCTTCAACATGGCCTTATTACAAATTAGTGAGCCTGGCCTCAGCGCCGCGCCGCACCAGCGACGCCTGGCCGCCGGCATCGACTTAGGCACCACCAACTCGCTGGTCGCCACGGTGCGCAGCGGGCAAGCGGAAACGCTGGCCGACGATCAGGGACGCCATTTGCTGCCTTCGGTGGTGCATTATCAGGCGGACGCGCAGCGCGTCGGCTGGGATGCGCGCCAACAGGCGGCGCAGGATCCGGCCAATACCGTCAGCTCCATCAAACGCATGATGGGTCGTTCGTTGGCGGACGTGCAGCAACGTTACCCGAACCTGCCGTATCAATTTCAGGCCAGCGACAACGGCCTGCCGCTGATCGTCACCGCCGCCGGCCCGGTTAACCCGGTTGGCGTCTCCGCCGATATCCTGCGGGCTCTGTCCGCGCGCGCGCAAGCGGCGCTGGAAGGCGAGCTGGATGGCGTGGTGATTACCGTTCCCGCTTACTTCGACGACGCGCAGCGCCAGGGCACCAAAGACGCGGCGCGTCTGGCCGGCCTGCACGTCCTGCGCCTGCTGAATGAACCGACCGCGGCGGCGATCGCCTACGGGCTGGATTCCGGCCAGGAAGGGGTGATCGCGGTTTACGATCTGGGCGGTGGCACCTTTGATATCTCCATTCTGCGCCTCAGCCGCGGCGTGTTCGAAGTGCTGGCCACCGGCGGCGATTCCGCGCTGGGCGGCGACGATTTCGATCACCTGCTGGCCGACTGGCTGCGCGAGCAGGCCGGCGTGGCCGATCGCAGCGATCACGGTGTGCAGCGCCAACTGCTGGACGCCGCCATCGCCGCCAAAATCGCGTTGAGCGATGCCGACAGCGTGTGCGTTGAGGTAGCCGGCTGGCAGGGCGAGGTGACCCGCGCCCAGTTCGAAGCGCTGATCGCACCGCTGGTGAAACGTACGTTGATGGCCTGCCGCCGCGCGCTGAAAGATGCCGGCGTCGCCGCCGACGAGGTGCTGGAAGCGGTGATGGTCGGCGGTTCCACCCGCGTGCCGCTGGTGCGTGAGCAGGTGGGGGCCTTCTTCGGCCGCACGCCGCTGACGTCGATCGATCCGGATAAAGTGGTCGCCATCGGCGCCGCGATCCAGGCCGACATCCTGGTGGGCAACAAGCCGGACAGCGACATGCTGCTGCTGGACGTGATCCCGCTGTCGCTGGGCCTGGAAACCATGGGCGGTCTGGTGGAGAAAGTGATCCCGCGCAACACCACCATTCCGGTGGCGCGCGCGCAGGAGTTCACCACCTTTAAAGATGGCCAGAGCGCGATGATGATCCACGTGCTGCAGGGCGAGCGCGAGCTGGTGCAGGATTGCCGTTCGCTGGCGCGCTTCACGCTGCGCGGCCTGCCGCCATTGCCTGCCGGGGGCGCGCACATTCGCGTCACCTTCCAGGTGGATGCCGATGGTCTGCTGAGCGTCACCGCGATGGAGAAATCCACCGGCGTGGAAGCCTCGATCCAGGTCAAGCCGTCATACGGTCTGTCGGACAGCGAAATCGCCGGCATGATCAAGGATTCGATGGCCAACGCGCAAAGCGACGTGGGCGCGCGCAAGCTGGCGGAGCAACGCGTGGAAGCCGCGCGGGTGCTGGAAAGCCTGCAGGGTGCGCTGGCCACCGACGCCGCGCTGCTGAGCGAGGCGGAAAGCCAGGCGATCGCCGCCGCGACCCAGGCGTTGCAGCAGGCGGCGCAGGGTGAAGATCCCGCCGCTATCGAAGACGCCATCAAAACATTAGATGCACAAACGCAAGATTTTGCCGCGCGCCGCATGGACGCTTCCATTCGCCGCGCGCTGGCTGGCCATTCTGTGGATGAGGTTTAACCATGCCTAAAATTGTTTTCCTGCCCCATCAAGACCTTTGCCCGGAAGGGGCGGTTCTGGAAGCCGAAAAAGGGGAGTCGATCCTCAACGTTGCGCTGCGCAACGGCATTGAAATCGAGCACGCCTGCGAGAAATCCTGCGCCTGCACCACCTGCCACTGCATCGTGCGTGAAGGCTTCGATTCGCTGGAAGAGAGCAGCGAGCTGGAAGACGACATGCTGGACAAAGCCTGGGGGCTGGAGCCGGAAAGCCGTCTGAGCTGCCAGGCGCTGGTCGCCGACGAAGATCTGGTGGTCGAAATGCCGCGCTACACCGTCAACCACGCGCGTGAGCATTAATTGTTAGCCGCAGCGTCAACCCGGAGATCATAATGGGACTGAAGTGGACCGACAGCCGTGAAATCGGCGAAGCCCTGTACGACCAATACCCGGACACCGATCCGAAAACCGTGCGTTTTACCGACATGCATCAGTGGATCTGCGATCTCGAAGAGTTCGACGACGATCCGCAGGCTTCCAACGAAAAAATACTGGAAGCGATCCTGCTGGTCTGGTTAGATGAAGCGGAGTAAATAGCGTAACGGGCTGCCATGGGCGGCCCGTTTATTTTGTATCCGACAAGATTAATAAAAGAATAATCCGGAGTAAGAAGGCTATGACAACAGAATTCATGCAGGTTACGCTGTCGCAACAACCTGCCGACGCCCGCTGGGGCGAAAAAGCGCTGCTCAGCACCAACGGCGAAGGGATGACCATTCACCTGACCGGCGCCGACAAGCTGGGCGCGATCCAGCGCGCGGGCCGCAAAATTGATGGCCAGGGCATCAAAAACGTCAAGCTGGCCGGCGACGGTTGGGATTTGGAAAACAGCTGGGCGTTCTGGCAAGGCTATCGCGGGCCGAAAGGGCAGCGCAACGTCGAATGGGCTGAACTGCCGGAAGCCGCGCGTCAGGAGCTGGATAAGCGCCTGAAGATCGTCGACTGGGTGCGTGACACCATCAACATGCCGGCGGAAGAGCTGGGGCCGGAGCAACTGGCGACCCGCGCTGTCGATTTGATGTGCGACGTCGGCTGCGATGCCGTCAGCTACCGTATCACCAAGGGCGAAGATCTGCGCGAGCAGAACTATGCTGGCATCCACACCGTCGGCCGCGGTTCCGAACGCCCGCCGGTGCTGCTGGCGCTGGACTTCAACCCGACCGGTAACCCGGACGCGCCGGTGTTCGCTTGCCTGGTCGGCAAGGGCATCACCTTCGATACCGGCGGTTATAGCCTGAAACAGAGCGCCTTTATGGATTCGATGAAGGCTGACATGGGCGGTGCGGCCACCATCACCGGCGCCCTGGCGCTGGCGGCGGCGCGCGGCCTGAAGCAGCGCGTGAAGCTGTACCTGTGCTGCGCCGACAACATGGTCAGCGGCAACGCCTTCAAACTGGGTGATATCATTCGCTACCGCAACGGCAAAACCGTTGAGGTGATGAACACCGATGCGGAAGGGCGCCTGGTGCTGGCCGACGGCCTGATCGACGCTTCTGAGCAGGATCCGCAGCTGATTATCGACTGCGCCACCCTGACCGGCGCGGCCAAAACCGCAGTGGGCAACGACTACCACGCCCTGTTCAGCTTCGACGATGCGCTGGCGCAGGAACTGTTGAGTAGCGCCGCCGCCGAGCAAGAGCCGTTCTGGCGTCTGCCCCTGGCCGAGTTCCACCGTAGCCAGCTGCCGTCCAACTTCGCCGAGCTGAACAACGTAGCCGGCCCGGCCTACACCGCCGGCGCCAGCACCGCGGCGGCCTTCCTGTCGCACTTCGTCAAGAATTACCAACAGGGCTGGCTGCACATCGACTGCTCCGCCACCTACCGCAAAGGCGCGGTGGATCAGTGGTCGGCCGGCGCGACCGGTTTGGGCGTGCGTACCCTGGCCAACCTGCTGCTGAGCAAAGCCAAATAATTGAACGCCCGCCGCATCGGGCGCTAGAATGCGCATTATCTTCGGGGCCCAGCATGCTGGGCCTCGCTATTTGATCCTGGAGTTTGCCATGAGTGCCCATCATCACGATGCCGCCCCGAGCGAGAACGAACTTGAACGCCTGCTGAAGCTGGCGGTGACGGAGCCGGCCCACCGCCCGGCGTTCTTCCGTGAACTGCTCGAGGCCACGGTGCTGATCCTCGGCGACAGCGAACAGGTGCAGCAGGACGGCGACATCACGCTGAACGCGGATACGCCGGTCAATATCCAGCATTGGGAAAAGCAGGACGGCGGCAGCATCATTCCGTTCTTCACTTCGCTGGAAGCACTGCAGAAGGCCGTTGAGGACGAACAGCCGTTCATCGCCATGCCGGCGCGGGTGTTGTTCGAAATCACCCAGGGCGCGGATCTGTTCCTCAACCCGAAGGCGGAGTACGGCAAAGAGTTCTATCCGGAAGAGGTGGCGATGCTGTTGGCGACCGGCGGCGTCGTCAAACCGGTGGAGCATTACGTCGATAAAGAGACCCAAATCCTGCTGGGGCAGCCCGAGGAGTACCCGTCGGCGATGGTGGATGCGTTGACCACGCTGTTCAGCCAGCGCAAACCGGTGCGCCGCGCGTTCCTGGCGCTGATGCACGACCAGGTGGCGGACGAGAAGCCGAATCTGCTGATCGGGCTGGAAGTGGACGCCGAGCCGGCGGAGATCGAGGCGTTGATCAACGAGGCCGGCAGCGTCGCCAGCGAAACGGCGCCAAACGACGAACCGGTGGATTTCTGCCTGGTGTCGGAGAACGAGCGCGGCATCAGCCACTATCTGATCGCCCATACGCAGCCATTTTACCAGCGCCGCTGGGGCAGCTGGCTGCGCAATTTGATCCCGTCTACCGACAAGACCCAGTAGCGCCGCCGCGTGGTTAAAATGACCCATGAAGATCATATTTTTTTAATGAAATGTTGATTTTCCCGTAGGCAAGCGTTAACGGCGCACATATAATCTGCGCCACTTGAGAAGGCCGGCAACATTGCAGACCGGCCTGTTTTGGAAGTCATACAGAGGCCATCATGACCGTAGAACGTACCTTTTCCATCGTTAAACCAAACGCAGTAGCCAACAACGACATCGGCGCTATCTACGCGCGTTTCGAGCGCGCCGGTTTCAAAATCATCGCCGCTAAAATGCTGCGTCTGACTCGCGAACAAGCTGAAGGCTTCTACGCTGAGCACAAAGGCCGCCCATTCTTCGACGGTCTGGTTGAGTTCATGACCTCCGGCCCGATCATGGTGCAGGTTCTGGAATCTGAAAACGCCGTGCAGCGCAACCGCGACATCATGGGCGCAACCAACCCGGACAACGCACTGGCCGGCACCCTGCGCGCCGACTACGCGGACAGCTTCACCGCTAACGCCGTTCACGGTTCCGACTCCGTTGAATCCGCACAGCGCGAAATCGCTTACTTCTTCAACGAAAGCGAAATCTGCGCACGTTAATCGTGCATTTCTGAGCTGATAGCCAGGCATTCACCGGCTGAAACAATAAAAATGCCCTGAATGCCTTTCAGCCGTAGCCACCCGCTACTAAAATTTGTACAATGCCGCGCCCCTGATAAGACGACTTGTCAGGGGCGTGTTTTTAGTGCCGCCACCCGAATCATGCGGGCTGAAATGCACAACTTACTGTCCATTCTTTAGCGCCATAACGTGTAATAACGAGGCCAGAGATCATTATGTTAGAACCCATCACGTCCGAGCACACCGTGTCTGAAAATAATTCGCTGACTACCCCCTCCGTTAACGTGGAGCAACCGGCTGCGGCCAAAATCAACCTGCTGGATCTGAACCGCCAGCAAATGCGCGAGTTCTTCGCCGAAATGGGCGAGAAGCCGTTCCGCGCCGATCAGGTGATGAAGTGGATTTACCACTACTGCTGCGACGATTTCGAGCAGATGACCGACATCAACAAAGTCCTGCGCGGCAAGCTGCAGCGCGTGGCGGAAATCCGCGCGCCGGAAGTGGCGGAAGAACAGCGTTCGGCCGACGGCACCATCAAGTGGGCGATTAAAGTCGGCGATCAGCAGGTCGAAACCGTGTACATCCCGGAAGCCGACCGCGCGACGCTGTGCGTCTCCTCGCAGGTAGGCTGCGCGCTGGAGTGCAAATTCTGTTCGACGGCGCAGCAGGGCTTCAACCGCAACCTGCGCGTGTCGGAAATCATTGGCCAGGTGTGGCGCGCGGCGAAAATCATCGGTGCGCTGAAGGTGACCGGCCAACGCCCGATCACCAACGTGGTGATGATGGGCATGGGCGAGCCGCTGCTCAACCTGAACAACGTGGTGCCGGCGATGGAAATCATGCTGGACGACTTCGGCTTTGGCCTGTCCAAACGCCGCGTGACCCTGTCTACTTCCGGCGTGGTGCCGGCGCTGGACAAGCTGGGCGACATGATCGACGTGGCGCTGGCTATTTCGCTGCACGCGCCGAACGACACCATCCGCGATGAGATCGTGCCGATCAACCGCAAATACAACATCGAGACCTTCCTGTCCGCAGTGCGTCGCTATCTGGAGAAATCCAACGCCAACCAGGGCCGCGTGACCGTCGAGTACGTGATGTTGGATCATATCAACGACAGCACCGACGATGCGCATCAGCTGGCGGAAGTGCTGAAAGACACGCCGTGCAAGATTAACCTGATCCCATGGAACCCGTTCCCGGGCGCCCCCTACGGCCGCAGCTCCAACAGCCGGGTGGATCGTTTCTCCAAGGTGTTGATGGAATACGGCTTTACGACTATTGTTCGTAAAACCCGTGGTGACGATATCGACGCCGCCTGCGGGCAACTGGCGGGTGAAGTGATCGACCGTACCAAGCGTACCCTGAAGAAGAAAATGGCCGGGGAACCTATCAACGTACGGGCGGTCTGAATCCTATAGCACCATTTTTTGTTATCTAACAGCCTGTTATGCGCAAGCATGTCGCTGGCGGGCGTTAGCTGACGGCCGATAAGGAAATGAATGCGGGCATGAAGCTGAAACTGTGGGGTATGTGGCTGGCGGCCGGGTTGTTGGCCGGGTGTTCCGGTTCAGCGCCGGAAAAGGAAGCACAAGTCTCTGAGGCGGGCCAGACGCGGTTGCAACTGGGCCTGGAGTACCTGCAGCAAGGCGACATGGACGCCGCGCGCCAGAACCTGGAAAAGGCGCTGGACGCGGCCCCGCAGGATTACCGCACGCAGTTGGGCATGGCGCTCTACGCGCAGCGGAACGGTGAAAGCGCCGAGGCCGAACAGCGTTATCGGCAAGCGCTCAAACTTGCGCCGGGCAATGGCACCGTATTGAATAATTACGGTGCGTTTCTTTGCGGTTTAGGGCAGTATGTACCGGCGCAACAGCAGTTTAGCGCTGCGGCGCTGGTGCCCGATTATGGCCAGGTTGCCGACAGCCTGGAAAACGCAGGTTACTGTTTTCTCAAGGCCGGACAAAACGATGAGGCGCGCACGCTGTTGAGCCGCGCGCTAAAAGTCGATCCGGACAAAGGCACTCCGCTGCTGGCGGAGGCCGAAAAGCAATTTGGAGAAGGGAAGCGCGCCCAGTCGCAACTTTTATTGGATGTTTATCAGCATGTTCTGCCGGCCAGCGCCAGCAGCTTATGGTTACAGATTCGTTTCGCCGCGTCAGCCGGCCGCCAGGATAGCGTTCAACGCTATGGCAAGCAGCTAGCGCGAAGTTTTCCACAATCCAAACAGTACCAGCAGTTCTTAGCTAATGAATACTGAAGCCTCCCAAGATAAAACCGTATCCATGACGACGGGCCAGCGCCTGCGTCAGGCCCGTGAGCAACTCGGGCTGAGCCAACAGACCGTTGCAGAACGCCTGTGTCTCAAAATGTCCACCGTGCGCGATATCGAGGAAGACAGCGTGTCTGCTGACCTCGCGTCCACCTTCGTGCGCGGCTACATCCGTTCCTACGCCAAGCTGGTGCATCTGCCGGAAGACGAACTGCTGCCGATGCTGGCCAAGCAGGCGCCGTTGAAGATGGCGAAAGTGGCGCCGATGCAAAGCTTCTCGCTGGGCAAGCGCCGCAAGAAACGCGACGGCTGGCTGATGAGCTTCACCTGGCTTATCGTGTTCGTGGTGATCGGCCTGACCGGCGCTTGG
The DNA here is from genome assembly GCF_037027545.1 of Serratia sp. 201. NCBI lineage: Bacteria > Pseudomonadati > Pseudomonadota > Gammaproteobacteria > Enterobacterales > Yersiniaceae > Serratia > Serratia sp. 201. The sequence goes on from NZ_JAXCHC010000002.1 coordinate 125,124, forward strand.
TGGTGGCAAAACCACAAGGCGCAGCAGGAAGAGATCGCCACCATGGCCGATCAATCCTCGGCGCAGCTTTCACAGAATAACGAAGGGCAGTCCGTGCCGCTGACCGACGGCAATGCCGACGCCGGCACCAACGTGCCGTTGGTCGACAACAGCGCTACGCCGGCTGATACCGGCGCAGCGGCTCAGACGCCTGCGGCGACCGCCCAGGCGCCGAGCGCGGCCCAGCAGCAGCCTGCCGTGGTGTCGCCAAGCCAGACAACCCTGCCGGAAACCGCGCCGGCGGCACAAGCGCCGTTGCCGACCGCCGATGCGGGCGTGGCTGCGCCGGCGGCCGATCCGAACGCGCTGGTGATGGATTTCTCCGCCGACTGCTGGCTGCAGGTGACCGACGCGAGCGGTAAAACGCTGTTCAGCGGCACCCAGAAGCAAGGTGGCAAGCTGAACCTGACCGGCACTGCGCCGTATAAACTGACCATCGGCGCGCCGGCGGCAGTTCAGATCCAGTATCAGGGTAAACCGGTTGATTTAAGCCGGTTCGTTAAGTCAAACCGTGTTGCTCGCCTGACCGTCGCCGCGCAGTAATCGCGCGGCTGGTCGTGATGTCAGAGCAGCAATGGAGAGTAAGTAATGCATAACCAAGCGCCCATCAACCGTCGAAAATCTACACGCATTTACGTCGGCAAGGTGCCTATTGGTGATGGCGCGCCGATTGCCGTGCAGTCGATGACCAACACCCGTACCACCGATGTTGAAGCAACGGTTAATCAGATCAAAGCGCTGGAGCGCGTGGGCGTCGACATCGTCCGCGTTTCGGTTCCTACCATGGACGCCGCCGAGGCGTTCAAACTGATCAAGCAGCAGGTCAACGTGCCGCTGGTCGCCGATATCCACTTCGATTATCGCATCGCGCTGCAGGTTGCCGAATATGGCGTAGACTGCCTGCGCATCAACCCGGGCAACATCGGCAACGAATCGCGCATTCGCTCGGTGGTGGACTGCGCCCGCGACAAGAACATCCCGATTCGCATCGGCGTCAACGGCGGCTCGCTGGAGAAAGACCTGCAGGAAAAGTACGGCGAACCTACGCCGGAAGCGCTGTTGGAATCCGCCATGCGCCACGTGGACATCCTCGATCGTCTCAACTTCGACCAGTTCAAGGTCAGCGTCAAGGCGTCGGACGTGTTCCTGGCGGTGCAATCCTACCGCTTGCTGGCGTCGCGCATCGATCAGCCGCTGCATTTGGGCATCACCGAAGCCGGCGGCGCGCGCAGCGGGTCGGTCAAATCGGCCATCGGCCTGGGCATGCTGCTGTCTGAAGGCATCGGCGATACCCTGCGCATCTCGCTGGCGGCGGATCCGGTTGAAGAAGTGAAGGTCGGTTTCGACATTCTGAAGTCGCTGCGCATCCGCGCGCGCGGCATCAACTTCATCGCCTGCCCGACCTGTTCGCGTCAGGAGTTCGATGTGATTGGCACGGTGAACGCGCTGGAGCAGCGCCTGGAAGACATCATCACGCCGATGGACGTCTCGATCATCGGTTGCGTGGTGAATGGCCCGGGCGAAGCGCTGGTGTCCACCATGGGCGTGACCGGCGGCCACAAGAAGAGCGGCTTCTATGAAGACGGCGTGCGCCAGAAAGAGCGTTTCGACAACGAACAGATGATCGACCAGCTGGAAGCGAAAATTCGCGCTAAGGCCGCGATGATGGACGAAAGCAACCGCATCACGGTCAACCTGCTGGAAAAATAAGCGTTATCGCTACACGGCGGGCCAGTTGGCCCGCTTGTTTATGAGCCTGAAGGGCAGAAAACCGCATCCGCGTTGAATACCGGGCGGCAAAGTCCCTATAATCGGGTTCATTTTTACAGACAACGGACAGAGAACTCACGTGGCAAAGAACATTCAAGCCATTCGCGGCATGAACGACTACCTGCCGGAAGAAACGGCATTATGGCAGCGTATTGAAGGCACCCTCAAGCAGGTGCTGGGCGGCTACGGTTACAGCGAAATCCGGTTGCCGATTGTAGAGCAGACCCCGTTATTCAAACGCGCGATCGGCGAAGTGACCGACGTCGTGGAAAAAGAGATGTATACCTTCGAAGACCGCAACGGCGAAAGCCTGACGCTGCGTCCGGAAGGGACGGCCGGCTGCGTGCGCGCCGGCATCGAACATGGTCTGCTGTACAATCAGGAACAGCGTCTGTGGTACATCGGCCCGATGTTCCGCTACGAGCGCCCGCAGAAGGGCCGTTATCGCCAGTTCCATCAGCTGGGCGCAGAAGTGTTCGGCCTGCAAGGCCCGGATATCGACGCCGAGTTGATCCTGCTGACCGCCCGCTGGTGGAAAGCGCTGGGCATCGCCGAGCACGTCAAGCTGGAGCTGAACTCGATCGGTTCGCTGGAAGCGCGCGCCAACTACCGCGACGCGCTGGTGGCGTTCCTGGAGCAGCACGTCGAGGTGCTGGACGAAGACTGCAAACGCCGCATGTACAGCAACCCGCTGCGCGTGCTGGACTCCAAGAATCCTGAGGTGCAGGCGCTGCTGAACGACGCGCCGCGCCTGTCCGAGTACCTGGATGAAGAATCCCGTGCTCACTTCGCCGGTCTGTGTGAACTTTTGGCGCAGGCAGGTATCCCATATACCGTTAACGAGCGCCTGGTGCGCGGTCTGGATTACTATAACCGCACCGTGTTTGAGTGGGTGACCACCAGCCTGGGCGCGCAGGGCACCGTCTGCGCGGGCGGCCGTTACGACGGCCTGGTCGAGCAATTGGGCGGCCGCGCCACCCCGGCGGTCGGTTTCGCCATGGGCCTCGAGCGTCTGGTGTTGCTGGTGCAGGCGGTTAACCCGGAATTCAAGGCGCCGTCGGCTATCGACGTGTACGTCATCTCTTCCGGCGCGGGCACCCAGAGCGCGGCAATGCAGCTGGCTGAACAGGTGCGCGACGCGGCGCCGCAGCTGAAGCTGATGACCAATTACGGCGGCGGCAACTTCAAGAAGCAGATCACCCGTGCGGACAAATGGGGCGCGCGCATCGCGCTGATCCTGGGTGAGAGCGAAGTGGCGGCGCAGCAGGTGGTGGTGAAAGACCTGCGCAGTGGTGAACAAGAAACGCTGGCGCAAAGCGAAGTCGCTGCGCGTCTGGCTTTGATGTTAGGTTAAGGAGAAGGACACCGTGGAAGTCTATACCACTGAAAACGAACAAGTCGACGCACTGCGTCGGTTCTTTGCCGAGAACGGCAAAGCGCTGGCGGTGGGCGTGGTGCTCGGAATTGGTGCCCTGGTTGGCTGGCGTTACTGGCAGAGCCATGAAAACTCCAACATGATGGCGGCATCGCAATCCTATCAGGAAGCCAGCGATCGTCTGGCGGCCGGCAAGCCGGATGACGTGGCTGCCGCAGAGAAATTTGTCCAGGCTAACGGCAACAGCTACGGCGTACTGGCCGCGCTGCAGTTGGCCAAGCACTTTGTCGAACAGAATGATTTCGCCAAGGCTGAACAGCAGCTGGTGCTGGCGCAGGGCCAGACCAAAGACGACAACCTGTTGGCGATGATCGACCTGCGTCTGGCGCGCGTCCAGCTGCAGGAGAAAAAGCTGGATGAAGCGCTGAAAACGCTGGATGGCGTGAAAGGCGAAGGCTGGGCGGCGATGATGCAGGATGTGCGCGGCGATGTATTGCTGGCCAAGGGCGACGCCAAGGGCGCGCGCGAAGCTTACAGCAAAGGCATTGAGTCCAATGCTTCTCAGGCGCTGCAGGTTCTGCTGCGCATGAAATTGAATAACTTGTCCAGCTAAGGGGAATTCCCATGCAATTGCGTAAAACACTCTTGGTCGGACTGGTTTCCGCTGCCTTGCTGAGTGGTTGCTCGCTGTTTAACAGCGAAGAAGACGTGGTTACCATGTCGCCGTTGCCGAAAGTTGAAAATCAGTTCACGCCGAGCAAGGCGTGGAGCACCTCGGTGGGCGACGGCATCGGTGAGTATTACTCCCACCTGCGTCCGGCCTATCAGGACAGCACCATTTACGCCGCCGATCGCTTTGGCATCGTGAAAGCGATGGACGCCGACAGCGGCAACGAGAAGTGGAAGGTCAACCTCTCCGAGAAGACCGGCTTCTTCTCCAGCAACCTGTCTGCGCTGCTGTCGGGCGGCCTGACGGTTGCGGGCGACAAGGTTTACGTCGGCAGCGAAAAAGCGGTGGTTTACGCATTGAACACCGCCGACGGCGCCATCGCCTGGCAGACCAAAGTGGCCGGCGAAGCGATTTCACGTCCGGTTATCAGCGACGGCATGGTGTTGGTGCACACCTCCAACGGCATGCTGCAGGCGCTGAACGAAGCCGACGGCGCGGTGAAGTGGACGGTTAACCTGGACATGCCTTCGCTGTCGCTGCGCGGTGAATCCGCGCCGGCCGTCGCCTTTGGCGCCGCCATCGTCGGCGGTGACAACGGCCGCGTCAGCGCCGTGCTGATGCAGCAGGGCCAACTGATCTGGCAACAGCGCATTTCTCAGCCGAGCGGCGCGACCGAAATCGATCGCCTGAACGACGTGGACACCACGCCGGTAATCGTTGACGGCGTGGTCTACGCGCTGGGTTACAACGGCAACCTGACGGCGCTGGATCTGCGTTCCGGTCAGATCATCTGGAAACGCGAGCTGGGTTCGGTGAATGATTTCATCGTCGACGCGGGCCGCATCTACCTGATCGACCAGAACGATCGCGTGGTGGCGCTCAGCACCGAAGGCGGCGTGACCGTGTGGACGCAAAGCGATCTGCTGCACCGCAACCTGACGCCGCCGGTGATGTATAATGGTTATCTGGTGACCGGTGACGCCGAAGGCTATCTGCACTGGGTCAACACCACCGATGGCCGTTTTGTCGCCCAGCAGGAAGTGGACAGCTCCGGCTTCCTGTCTGCGCCGATGGTGGCCGGCGACAAGCTGGTCATCCAGGCTCGCGGCGGGAAAGTTTACGCTTTCACCCGCTAACGCCGCTCGTCGTGATCCTTCTTGCGCCCGAAAGATTTCGGGTTGCAGCCAGGCGGCAAGCGCATGAGTCCTCGGGAGCTTAGTGAGCTAAGTGACCGAGGCGAAGGTGCGCAGACAACGCCGCTGTGGCGCGAAAGATGAAGGGGAAAACGGCTCCTGAATGTTCAGGGGCCGTTTCGTATTTTATAAGCTGCACCGCTGGTGTCTATCCACAGTGCAGTAACGCATTGATTATTAAGTAATGAGGCTTCAACAATGATACCTGTCGTCGCGCTGGTCGGGCGCCCGAATGTGGGTAAATCCACCTTGTTCAACCGTTTAACCCATACGCGTGATGCGCTGGTGGCGGATTTCCCGGGGCTGACGCGTGACCGCAAGTATGGTCGTGCTGAAATCGAAGGCAATGAATTCATCATCGTCGATACCGGTGGCATCGACGGCACCGAAGACGGCGTCGAAACGCGCATGGCCGGTCAGTCGCTGCTGGCGATCGAAGAAGCGGACATCGTGCTGTTCATGGTCGACGCCCGCGCCGGCCTGATGCCGGCGGATCAGGGCATCGCCCAGCACCTGCGCAGCCGCCAAAAGGCGACCTTCCTGGTGGCCAACAAGACCGACGGTCTGGATCCGGACACCGCCACCGCCGATTTCTACTCGCTCGGCCTGGGTGAAGTGTTCGCTATCGCCGCTTCTCACGGCCGTGGCGTGACACAGCTGATTGAACACGTGCTGGTGCCGTTCGTGCCGGAAAAACCGGAAGACGTCGAGCTGACCGAGGAAGAGGCCAACGCCGCTTACTGGGCCGAGCAAAACGGTGAAACGCTGGAAGGCGAAGAAGACGAAGAGCCGGAAGAAGCGTTCAACCCGCAGGATCTGCCGATCAAACTGGCGATCGTCGGCCGCCCGAACGTCGGTAAGTCTACGCTCACTAACCGTATCCTCGGCGAGGAGCGCGTGGTGGTGTATGACATGCCGGGCACTACCCGCGACAGCATCTACATTCCGATGGTGCGCGACGAACGCGAATATGTGCTGATCGACACCGCCGGGGTGCGTAAACGCGGCAAGGTGACCGAAACCGTCGAGAAGTTCTCGGTGATCAAGACCCTGCAGGCGATTGAAGACGCCAACGTGGTGCTGCTGGTGATCGACGCGCGTGAAGGCATCTCCGATCAGGACCTCTCGCTGCTCGGCTTTATCCTCAACAGTGGGCGCTCACTGGTGATTGCGGTTAACAAGTGGGACGGCATGAGCGAAGAAGATCGCGAGCACGTGAAAGAGATGCTCGATCTGCGTCTGGGCTTCGTCGACTTCGCGCGCGTGCACTTTATTTCCGCCCTGCACGGCAGCGGTGTCGGCAACCTGTTCGAATCGGTACAGGAAGCCTACGAGTGCGCAACCCGTCGCGTAAACACCTCGATGCTGACCAAAATCATGCAGATGGCGGTTGACGATCACCAGCCGCCGTTGGTGCGCGGCCGCCGCGTGAAGCTGAAATATGCCCACGCCGGCGGTTACAACCCGCCGATCGTGGTGATCCACGGCAACCAGGTCAGCGATCTGGCCGATTCGTACAAGCGCTATCTGATGAACTACTTCCGCCGCTCGCTGAACGTGATGGGGACGCCGATCCGCATCCAGTTCAAAGAGGGTGACAACCCGTTCGCCGGCAAACGCAACCTGCTGACGCCGACCCAGATGCGTAAGCGCAAGCGCCTGATGAGCCACCTGAAAAAGAGCAAGTAATTGCTCATGAGGGGCGCGGCAGTGATGCCGCGCCCCTTTTTTATTGGCCCGAAATCGTTTTATTATCTGAAGATTACCTCGCCTGCCTGAAGGAACACCATGTCCTGGGAAACCTGGAGTTTTGCGTTTAACGTCACCGTGCCGAATCTGCTGATGATGCTGCTGGGGATCCTGCTGCGCCATTGGCGCCTGATGGATGACCGTTTCGTCGACGGCGCGACCCGCCTGGTGTTCAATTTGGCGCTGCCGTGCCTGCTGTTTTTCAGCATCGCCACCAACCACCCGCAGCTGCTCGGCAACCTGCCGCTGGTGCTGTTCGGCGCGGTCGGCACGCTGGCGACCTTCCTGCTCTTGGAGCTGGCGGCCAAGTGGCTGGTGAAAGAACCGCGTGAGCGCGGGGTGTTCGTGCAGGGCGGCTTCCGCGCCAATACCGCCATCGTCGGCCTGGCCTACGCCATGACCGCCTATGGCAGCGAAGGCATTGCGCTCGCCTCGCTGTACCTGACGGTGACGGTGATCCTGTTCAACATACTGTCGGTTATCACCCTCACGCGCAGCCTACAGGGTGGGCAGGGCAAGAAAATCAGCCACCTGTCGCTGCTGCGCAGCATCGTTACCAACCCGCTGATCATCGGCCTGGTGTGCGGGCTGCTGTATGCGCAAACCGGGCTGGGCATCCCGACCGTGATCCGCCAGACCGGCAGCTATATCTCCGCGCTGTCGCTGCCGCTGGCACTGCTGTGCACCGGCGCCAGCCTGGATTTTCGCGCCATGTTCCGCTCGTCCAACGTGGCGGCGCTGTCGTCGGCGGCCAAGCTGTTTCTGGTGCCGTTCCTGATGACGCTGGCCGGCTGGCTGTGCGGGTTTCAGGGTGCGGCGCTGGGCATTATCTTCCTGTTTTCCGCCACGCCGACCGCTTCGGGCAGTTATGTGATGACGCGCGCCATGGGCGGCAACGCCACGCTGGCGGCCAACATTATCGCCATCACCACCGTCGGTTCGTTCTTCACCACCGCGTTGGGCATCTATTTCTTGCGCTCATGGGGTGCGATTTAATCTGGAGTCGTTATGGAAGCGCACTGTCCGCACTGCCGTCAGACCATGAAGTGGGTAGCGGGTCATTACCATTGTGAAGCCTGCCTCTGCGATTATCGGCAGCTGGCGAGCTGCCCGGAGTGCGGGCAGCCGCTGCAAGAATTGAAAGCCTGCGGGGCGGTGGATTACCTGTGCCAGAACGGGCACGGGCTGATCTCCAAAAAACGGGTGAATTTCAGCTATCAGCCGCTGTAAGCCCTCACTCATCCACCTGGCCGGTTTTCCACAAATCCACCAGCGCCTGCGGCGCGCTGCTTTCCGGGATTAACAGCACGATCTCGGTGCTCAGGGTGGGGCTGGTGTAGTTGATCTGTACGCGGTAGTAGCGCTGGTCGCCGCAGCCGGGGGAGTTGGGTTGGCCCTCTTCCTGGGCGTACGGCAGTGTCTGATTCAGCAACTGATTCAGGCGCTGCCGTTGCTCCGGCGTGATATCGGCCAGCGCAATGCGGCGCTGGCCCGCCAGTTTGGGAATGTAGGCGAAGCCTCCCTCGCGCGCCAGCTCAATGACCGTATCCTGATTGAGCGTCGGCAGCGGTTTCATTACTCCACCCCCACCTGATGCCAGGCCTGTTGCACCTTGTCCGCCACGCTTTGATCGAAACGCGCTAGCGCATGTTTCACCGTGGCGCGGGCGAAGGTGGCGAAGTCGGCGTTTTGCGGCAGCGCTTTGTCGCACACCGTGTCATACCAGACGTAGCCGGCTTTTTCCCAGGCGAAGCCGCCCAGCGCGGTTGCCGCCAGGTAGAACGCGCGGTTGGGAATGCCGGAGTTGAGGTGTACGCCGCCGTTGTCTTCCTTGGTCTGGATATAATCCTTCATGCTGGCGGGCTGCGGGTCTTTGCCCAGCAGCGGGTCGTCGTAGGCGGTGCCGGGTGCCGACATCGAGCGCAGCCCTTGGCCTTTGATGCCCTTGGCGAGCAGCCCGGCGCCGATCAGCCAGTCGGCTTTATCGGCGGTTTGCTGCAGGTGGAATTGCTTGACCAACGAACCGAACACGTCAGACAGCGATTCGTTGAGCGCGCCGGACTGCTGGTAGTAGATCAGCCCAGCCTCGCTCTCGGTCACGCCGTGTGCCAGCTCGTGGCCGACCACGTCGATGGCGATGGTGAAACGGTTGAAGATCTCGCCGTCGCCGTCGCCGAACACCATCTGCTGGCCGTTCCAGAAAGCGTTCTGGTACTCCTTGCCGTAGTGCACGCTGCCGACCAGCGGCAGCCCTTTATTATCCAGCGAATTGCGCCGGTAGGCCTGCCAGAAGAAATCGTAGGTGACGCCGAGATAGTCGTAGGCCTCGTCCACCGCCACGTCGTGGTTGCTGGGCTGCCCCTCCTTGCGCACCTGTTTGCCGGGCAGTTGGGTGCCGTTCTGGACGTCGTAGATATCGCGGAGCGCTTCGCCGGCTCGGGCGTTTTTCTCGGTCGGTGAACGCAGCGGCTTGTTGCCGAGCAGGCTTTGCACGTGGTTCAGGGTGTGCAGCGCGCAGTCGCGCTGCGGGGCGTTACCGTGTTCAATAATGCGGCGCAGCATGTAGGGAGGAATGACGGAACGCATGCGCTGGGCTGGCATAGTGGCTCTCCTTAGGCAAAAAATTTACCTCATCGAATGAATGCACTGAGCCTAAGTGTAGCCTACTCGTCATAAAGCCTGTGGTCATGCGTGCTCACCGCCGGCGCGGTCTTGTGCGGGCTGATGCGCCGCACCGAGGCGCGTACCGCCAGCCGGCCGTGCAGCAGCAGGTTGCACGGCGGCGCGTCGGCGCGCAGCATGCGCCGCTGCAACAGTTGGATCGCCTCGTAGCCCAGCTCATCGCGCGGCACCTGCACCGAGGTCAGCGGCACATCGTGGATTTCCGCCAGGTTGAAGCCGTCGGTGCTCATCACCGAGACGTCGCCCGGCACGCTCAGCCCCCGCTTGTTGAGCGCCTTGACCGCCCCGACCGCCATGTAGTCGCCGCCGGCCAGGATCGCCGTCGGCAGCGGGGAGTGGCCGTGGAGGCCATCGAGATAGGTGGTCAGCGCCTGCTCGGCCTCTTCGCCGCCGAAGCCGGAGGTGGTGACCAGATGGCGGCCGTCGTCGAACGGCAAATGATACCGGGCGTAGGCCTGTCGGATGCCCGCCAGCCGCAGTTCCATGGTGTGGCGGCGCAGACACTGCAGGTTGAGGATATGGCTGTGCCCCTGCTGAAACAGGTAGCTGGCGGAATAGTCGCCGATCAGCTGATGATCCGGCGAGACGCTGTCCAGCCGCATCTGCCGATCGCTGCAGTTGATCAGCACGCAGGGCTTGTGCAGATCGGCGGCCAGGGTGTGGATATGCTCGTCGTCTATGCCGATGATCAGCGCCGCTTCGGTGTGCGGGTCGCTCATCTTTTCCAGAAACAGCGCGCCGTCGCTGTGCCGTTCTTCCAGCCCGCAGTAGCGGATGCGCACCTCGTGCTCCATCAGTGCGGCGGCAATGCCCTGAATGACCTTGTAGTAGAAGATGTCGGTGCGTACGTCGAACGCGCGCTGCGGCGCGAACACCATCACGTTGTTCAGCATCAGCCGGCCGCTGGAAATGCCCTGCAGAATGCCGTTTTGCTGCGCACAGTCCAGCACCTTGCGGCGCGCCTCGGCGCTGGTGTTGGCCTTACCCGCCAGCACGCGGGAAACGGTGCTGATCGACAACCCGGTTTGGCGAGCGATCTCCTGAATTTTCAGCTTTCCGTTCATTTTGTGATCTCCTTCAAATTCGTCCATGAGAATATTTTCACTGCGCATTTTCAGCGTCTTGACCGGCTTTCATGCCCATTATGGCTATTTTTTCACCCACCCGTGAAAATATTTGCAAAAAACTCCGTTTCGCTGCGCGCTATCGCTGAGTAGTCTGCATTGGTACACCAATTTTACCGACCTGTCAGTCCAATTTTAACGGTGTGCGAAAAAGAAAACAAAAAATAAATCATGGGGTTGTGATTGTCTGTCGGCCAATGATACGGCGCCGACCCGTTTTCATCGTCCCGTGTTTGATAGCGCAACGTACCCTACCAAAACGCGCGTCGCCGTAGCCGGCGGCCGCGGGGAGAGAACCGATGAGTGTGGAGATCAATCAGGCGGTCGCGCAGAGCGGCCGGCGCAAGTTCAAATCGCTGCGCTGGTGGATGCTGGCGCTGTTCTTGCTGGGCGTGACGGTCAATTACATCACCCGCAACTCGCTGGGCATTCTGGCGCCGGAGCTGAAAACCAGCCTGAACATGAGCACCGAGCAATATGCCTGGGTGGTGGCGTCGTTCCAACTGGCCTACACGGTGTTCCAGCCGATCTGTGGCTGGCTGATCGACGTTATCGGCCTGAAGATGGGCTTTCTGATCTGCGCGGGCATTTGGGCGGTGGTATGCATGCTGCACGCCGGCGCCGGCAGTTGGCTGCAACTGGCCATTCTGCGCTTCTTCATGGGGGGCGCGGAGGCGGCGGCCACCCCGGCCAACGCCAAGGCGATCTCCGACTGGTTCCCGAAGAAGGAGCGCCCGATCGCCGCCGGTTGGGCGGGCGTCGGTTTCTCCATCGGCGCCATGCTGGCCCCGCCGATCATCGTCATCGCTCATGTCTCCTTCGGCTGGCAGGGCGCCTTCCTGTTCTCCGGCGGGTTGGCGCTGATCTGGGTGGTGCTGTGGTGGCTGTTCTACCACTCGCCGCAGCAGCACCCGAACCTCAGTCAGCAAGAGCTGGACCTGATCCGCGAAGACAACGAGCCGGTGTTGCCGAAGCTGCCGTTCTTCACTTCGCTGGCCAGCCTGTGCAAGAACAAGAAGTTTTACGGCATCGCCATCCCGGCCTTTCTCGCCGAGCCGGCCTGGGCAGTCTTCAGCTTCTGGGTGCCGCTGTACCTGGCCACCGAACGCGGCATGGATCTGAAACAGATCGCGATGTTCGCCTGGCTGCCGTTCCTGGCGGCGGATATCGGCAGCGTCGCCAGCGGCTATCTCACCACCCTGTACCGCAAATGGTTCGGCTGCAGCCGCGTCAACTCGGTGGTCGCCAGCTCGGTGACCGGCGCTTTCCTGATGGTGTCGCTGGCGTTCGTCGCGCTCACCCAAGATCCCTATGTGGCGATCGCGCTGATCTCGATCGGCGGCTTCGGCCATCAGGTGATCTCCTGCATGCTCAGCGCGCTGGTGGTGGAATCGTTCGATAAGAATCAAATGGCGACGGTGAACGGCATGCGCGGCTCCAGCGCCTGGATCGCCAGCTTCCTGTTCACGCTCCTGATCGGCGCGGTATCCGACACCATCGGCTTTAACCCGCTGTTTATTGCGATGGGCTTCTTCGATTTGATTGGCGCCCTGTTCCTGGTCGCCCTGATCGCCGAGCGCGGCGGTAAGAAAACCCCTTCACACAGCTAAGTGGAATATTTATGAAAAGCTTAAAAAATTGGACATTGGCGGCGCAGCATGCGGACCACGTCGAGCTGCTGGTCGATGAACGCCACCGTTTCTGCCTGTACGTGCTGGAAGACGGTCTGTTCCGCGTGTTGATCAAACGTGAGGGCGGGCTGGCGCTGGATCGCACCTGGAGCATCGCGCCGCAGGAAGATGTGCCCTGGGAGGGGCGCGATCGGCTCAGCGTCGCCGGTTTCAGCCTGCCGGGCTATCAGCTGCGCCGGGAGGGCGATCGGCTGGTGGTCAGCACGCCGCGGCTGCGCGTGACGGTGCATCAGCCGCTGTGGCTGGCGTGGGAGTATTGCACCTCCGACGGCGAGTGGCGGCCGCTGGCGGCGGATCGGCCAACCAGCGCCTACCTGCTCAATGCGCACGGCGACGGCGTGGCGCACTACCAGCGGCGTTTTGCCGATGAGCGCTATTACGGCCTGGGGGAGAAAGCCGGCGATCTGGAACGCACCGGCCGCCGCTTTGAGATGCGCAATCTGGACGCCATGGGCTACAACGCCGCCTGCACCGATCCGCTGTACAAGCACATTCCGTTTACCATCACCCGCGGGCCGGAGGCGAGCTTCGGCCTGTTCTACGATAACCTGAGCAGCTGCTGGCTGGATCTGGGCAACGAGATAGACAACTACCACGCGGCCTACCGCCGCTATCAGGCCGAAGCGGGCGATCTGGATTACTACCTGTTCCTCGGGCCGAAGGTTTTGGACGTCACCAAGGCCTTCGTGCGCCTGACCGGCCGCACCCACTTCGGGCCGAAGTGGAGCCTGGGCTACAGCGGTTCGACCATGCACTACACCGACGCGCCGGACGCCCAGCAGCAGCTGCAGCAGTTCATCGCGCTGTGCCGTCAACACGCCATACCCTGCGACTCTTTCCAGCTGTCGTCGGGCTACACCTCGATCAACAACAAGCGCTACGTGTTCAACTGGAATTACGACAAGGTGCCGCAGCCCAAGCTGCTCAGCCAGGCGTTTCACGACGCCGGCCTCAGGCTGGCGGCCAACATCAAGCCATGCCTGCTGCAGGATCACCCGCAGTATCAGGCGGTGGCGGCGCAGGGGCTGTTTATCCGCGATTCGCAAAGCGACGCGCCCGAACGTTCCAGCTTCTGGGACGACGAGGGATCGCACCTCGACTTCACTAACCCGGCGGCGGTGCGCTGGTGGCAGCAGGGCGTCACGCAGCAGCTGCTGGAGATGGGCATCGACTCGACCTGGAACGACAACAACGAATACGAAGTGTGGGACGGCGAAGCGCGCTGCCACGGCTTCGGGCGGCCGATCGCCATCAAGCATATCCGACCGGTGATGCCATTGCTGATGATGCGCGCCTCGATGGAGGCCCAGCAGCGCTTCGCGCCGCAGCGGCGGCCGTACTTGATCTCGCGCTCCGGCTGCGCCGGCATGCAGCGCTATGTGCAGACCTGGAGCGGCGACAACCGCACCAGTTGGCAGACGCTGCGCTACAACATCCGCATGGGGCTGGGCATGAGCCTGTCCGGGCTGTATAACCTCGGCCACGACGTCGGCGGCTTCTCCGGCGACAAACCGGACGCGGAGCTGCTGGTGCGCTGGGTGCAAAACGGCGTGATGCATCCGCGTTTCACTATCCACTCCTGGAACGACGACGCCACGGTCAACGAGCCCTGGATGTACCCGGCCGCCACCCCGGCGGTGCGCGAGGCGATCAATCTGCGTTACCGGCTGCTGCCGTATTTCTACACCCTGCTATGGCAGGCCTGCGCGGACGACGAGCCGATGCTGCGCCCGACCTTCCTCGACCATGAACAGGATGCGCGCACCTTTGGCGAGAACGACGATTTTCTGATTGGCCGCGATCTGCTGGTGGCCAGCGTGGTGGAGCCGGGGCAACGTCGCCGTTCGGTGTATCTGCCGGACAACGGCGAAGGCTGGTACTGCTTCTACAGCGGCCAGTGGTTCGGCGGCGGCCAGACGGTGACGCTGGCGGCGCCGCTGGAGCGTCTGCCGCTGCTGGTGCGCGCCGGGGCGGCGCTGCCGCTGTCGCAGCGGCTGGCGCATGTGGACGTGGCCGCCGACGATCGGCGCGAGCTGCGGCTGTTTCCGCTCAAGGGCTGCGGTGCAAGCCGTGGGCTGCTGTTTGAGGACGACGGTGAAAGCGACGGCTGGCGGCAGGGCGATGCGCTGTGGCTGCGCTGGGAAATGCGCTGCGACAATCAACGCATCATGCTGGATATCACGACGGAAGGGCGTTTCTGCCCGGCCTGGCGCACGCTGACGCTTAGCCTGCCGGAAGGTGAAACGCGCGCGCTGTGGGTGAACGGCGAACCGGGCGAGCGTTTTACGCTGGAGTAGGGGGGTTACTCGGCCGCGCGCTTCTTGCGCGGCTTTTTGGCGACGGTGATGGTTTTCACCTCGCTTTCCACCCAGCCATCCTGCAGGCGGGTTTTCAGCAGTTCGCCGACCTGCGCCTGCTTGGTGGTTTTTAGCAGTTCGCCGCGCGGAGTTTGCGTCACGCTGTAGCCGCGCGCCAGCGTCGCCAGCGGGCTGACGGTCTCCAGCTGGCTGCACGCCACGCCGAAACGCTGGCGGTAGGCGTTGAGCTGGCGCTCCATCGCCTGCTGCAGACGGTATTCCTGCTGCTGCACGCGCTGTTGGTAGCGGTGAATGCGGCCCTGCGGCTGCACCTGCGCCAGCCGCTGCTGGACGCGTTCGCTGCGGCGGGCGGCCAGGCGCAGCTGCTGCTGCATGCCGTCTTCCATTCGGCGCTGCAGCTTGAACAGCAGCGTCTGCTGGCGCGCCAGGCGCAGATGCGGATGCTGCTGCTGTAAACGGTGGTGAATGCGGGTGAACTGCTGCTGGCGCTGCGCCAGATAGTAATCCATCGCCATCTCCAGCCGCTGCTGCTGCGACTGCAGCTGGCGCAACAGCTCAAGCTGATTGCGGCTGACCAGTTCGGCGGCGGCGGAAGGGGTCGGCGCGCGCAGATCGGCGACGAAGTCGGCGATGGTGACGTCGGTTTCATGGCCGACGGCGCTGACGATCGGAATGCGGCTGGCGAAGATCGCCCGCGCCACGCGTTCGTCGTTGAAGCTCCACAGATCTTCCAGCGAACCGCCGCCGCGGCCGACGATCAGCACGTCGCATTCATCGCGGCGGTTGGCGGTCTCGATGGCGCGCACGATTTGCATCGGCGCTTCCGCGCCCTGCACCGAGGTGGGGTAGATGACGATCGGCAGTGAGGGATCGCGCCGCTGCAACACCTGCAGGATATCGTGCAGCGCCGCGCCGCTGGCGGAGGTGATCACCCCGACGCGTTTGGCCGGGGCGGGCAGCGGCTGCTTGAACTGCTGATCGAACAGCCCTTCGGCGCTCAGGCGCTGTTTCAGCTGCTCGAACTGTTGCTGCAGCAGGCCGTCGCCGGCGGGCTGCATGTTCTCGGCGATCAGCTGGTAGTCGCCGCGCGGTTCATACAGCGTGATGCTGGCGCGCACCAAGACCTGCTGGCCGTTTTGCGGCCGGAAGGTGACGCGGCGGTTGCTGTTGCGGAACATCGCGCAGCGCACCTGGGCGCGGTCGTCTTTCAGCGTGAAATACCAGTGGCCGGAGGCGGGCTGGGAGAGGTTGGAGATCTCGGCGGAGAGCCAAATCTGCCCCATTTCCCTTTCCAGCAGTTGGCGAACCGTCTGATTCAGGCGGCTTACGGTAAAAATGGAAGGCGAAACAGGTAGCGACATGTGACCCAGATCAAATTTCAAAACAATCACTTAATTGGTCGATACTACATGGCTGAAAAAGGTAATCAAGACTTTTTGTAAGAAAGTGCTGGAGGCAACCGATTCCGCTCTGTATAATGCCGCGGCAATATTTTATCTTTTTCACAGCCCACCCTGGTGAGATATTGCCCATGCTACGTATCGCTAAAGAAGCTCTGACGTTTGACGACGTCCTCCTGGTTCCAGCCCACTCCACGGTTCTGCCTAACACCGCAGAGCTCGGCACTCAACTGACCAAAACCATCCGCCTGAACATCCCTATGCTGTCCGCAGCCATGGATACCGTGACCGAATCCGGCCTGGCCATCGCGCTGGCGCAGGAAGGCGGCCTGGGCTTCATCCACAAAAACATGTCCATCGAGCGCCAGGCTGAAGAAGTCAGCCGCGTGAAGAAGCATGAAAGCGGCGTAGTTACCGACCCGCAGACCGTTACCCCGTCCACCACGCTGCAGGAAGTGAAAGAGCTGACCGCGCGCAACGGCTTCGCCGGTTACCCGGTCGTTACCGAAGACAACGAGCTGGTCGGCATCATCACCGGCCGTGACGTGCGCTTCGTGACCGATCTGTCTCAGCCGGTGACTGCGGTGATGACGCCGAAAGATCGCCTGGTCACCGTGAAAGAAGGTGAAGCGCGCGACGTGGTGCTGCAGAAGATGCACGAAAAGCGCGTAGAAAAAGCGCTGGTGGTGGACGACAGCTTCCACCTGCTGGGCATGATCACCGTTAAAGACTTCCAGAAAGCGGAACGTAAGCCGAACGCCTGTAAAGACGAGCACGGCCGTCTGCGCGTGGGCGCGGCGGTCGGCGCCGGCGCCGGCAACGAAGAGCGCGTTGACGCGCTGGTGGCGGCAGGCGTTGACGTCCTGCTGATCGACTCCTCGCACGGCCACTCCGAAGGCGTGTTGCAGCGCATCCGCGAAACTCGCGCCAAATACCCGGATCTGCAGATCGTCGGCGGCAACGTCGCGACCGCAGCGGGCGCCAAAGCGCTGGCTGAAGCCGGCGTGAGCGCGGTGAAAGTGGGTATCGGCCCTGGCTCCATCTGCACCACCCGCATCGTGACCGGCGTGGGCGTACCGCAGATCACCGCCATCGCCGACGCGGTGGAAGCGCTGGAAGGCACCGGCATTCCGGTTATCGCCGACGGCGGCATCCGCTTCTCCGGCGACATCGCCAAAGCGATCGCCGCGGGCGCATCCTGCGTGATGGTCGGCTCTATGCTGGCGGGCACCGAAGAATCCCCGGGCGAAATCGAGCTGTATCAGGGCCGTTCGTTCAAATCTTACCGCGGCATGGGCTCGCTGGGCGCGATGTCCAAAGGTTCTTCCGACCGTTACTTCCAGACCGATAACGCCGCCGACAAACTGGTGCCGGAAGGTATCGAAGGCCGCGTCGCCTATAAAGGCATGCTGAAAGCCATCGTGCACCAGCAGATGGGCGGCCTGCGCTCCTGCATGGGCCTGACCGGCTGCGCCACCATCGACGATCTGCGCACCAAGGCGGAGTTCGTGCGCATCAGCGGCGCCGGCATTCAGGAAAGCCACGTGCACGACGTGACCATCACCAAAGAGTCGCCGAACTACCGCATGGGCTGATGCCTTAACCTCTCCTGAGTGAGAGGCCGGGGTGGGGCGCCAAGCCCCATCCCGAAACACACATTTTCGCTCTTTTTCTCTTGTTGCTGGAATTCGCCTCACATGACACAAAATATCCATAAGCATCGCATCCTGATACTGGACTTCGGTTCGCAATACACTCAACTGGTCGCCCGCCGCGTGCGCGAAATCGGCGTTTACTGCGAACTGTGGGCCTGGGACGCTAGCGAAGCGCAGATCCGCGAATTCAACCCAAGCGGCATCATCCTGTCCGGCGGCCCGGAAAGCACCACCGAAGCCGGCAGCCCGCGCGCCCCTGACTACGTGTTCAACGCCGGCGTGCCGGTGCTGGGCGTGTGCTATGGCATGCAGACCATGGCGATGCAGCTGGGTGGCCATGTGCAGGGTTCCAACGAACGCGAGTTCGGCTACGCGCAGGTGGAAATCGTCAAAGAGAGCGCGCTGCTGCGCGACATCGAAGACGCCATCAGCCCGGCCGGCAAACCGCTGCTGGACGTGTGGATGAGCCACGGCGACAAAGTGACCGCGATCCCGTCCGACTTCGTGACCATCGCCAGCACCGATACCTGCCCGTTCGCTATTATGGCCAACGAAGAAAAACGCTTCTACGGCGTGCAGTTCCACCCGGAAGTGACCCACACCCGCCAGGGCCAGCGCATGCTGGAGCGCTTCGTACTGGACATCTGCCAGTGTGAAGCCCTGTGGACCCCGGCCACCATCATCGAAGATGCGGTCGAGCGCATCCGCGAGCAGGTGGGTGAAGACCACGTGATCCTCGGCCTGTCCGGCGGCGTCGACTCCTCCGTGACCGCGATGCTGCTGCACCGGGCCATCGGCAAACGCCTGACCTGCGTGTTCGTCGACAACGGCCTGCTGCGCCTGAACGAAGCCAAGCAGGTGATGGAAATGTTCGGCGACCACTTCGGCCTGAACATCGTGCACGTTGAGGCGGAAAACCGCTTCCTGACCGCACTGGCGGGCGTGGACGAGCCGGAAGCCAAGCGTAAAATCATCGGCCGTGTGTTCGTTGAAGTGTTCGACGAAGAAGCCTGCAAGCAAGAGCAGGTGAAATGGCTGGCACAGGGCACCATCTACCCGGACGTGATCGAATCCGCCGCTTCCGCCACCGGCAAAGCGCACGTGATCAAATCGCACCACAACGTGGGCGGCCTGCCGAAAGAGATGAAGCTGGGCCTGGTCGAGCCGCTGAAAGAGCTGTTCAAAGACGAAGTGCGCAAGATCGGCCTGGAGCTGGGCCTGCCGTACGACATGCTGTTCCGTCACCCGTTCCCGGGCCCGGGTCTGGGCGTGCGCGTGCTGGGCGAAGTGAAGAAAGAGTACTGCGATCTGCTGCGCCGCGCCGATGCCATCTTCATCGAAGAGCTGCACAAAGCCGACCTGTACAACAAAGTCAGCCAGGCGTTCACCGTGTTCCTGCCGGTGCGTTCGGTCGGCGTGATGGGCGACGGCCGCAAATACGACTGGGTGGTCTCCCTGCGTGCGGTAGAAACCATCGACTTCATGACCGCGCACTGGGCGCACCTGCCGTATGACTTCCTCGGCCGCGTCTCCAACCGCATCATCAACGAAGTGGACGGCATCTCCCGCGTGGTGTACGACATCAGCGGCAAGCCGCCGGCGACGATTGAGTGGGAGTGATCCTGCTTTGATGTAGTAACGATAAAACGAAGCCCGCTATTGCGGGCTTTTTCATATTTACTTAGTTCTCATTTTTAGCAATTTGTTGAATCGCCAAGTACTTCATTTTTAAGGTATGGTTGGTGGTATGATTTGAGCCTATTTCTATGTTTGGGGTCTGGCACCATATCGCCATGAGCAAGCAGTTCATAGTACGAGTAGGTCAAGCCACTGAGGCATATTTTATATCTATGGTTAATTTGGAGATGAACCGAGTATTACTCTCCGGTGGCTACGAGAGAAGTCTCCTTGTCAAATATAGCCTCTCACAAACAACAAATTTACGGTTCAGAGAATGGCAATTTAGGTTTCTAGCGCATTGATTCATATGCTGCTGCACTTACCCACAATGAGCAATGCCATTTACCTCCGATCCGTGGACGACAGATCAGTACGTTACCTCTATGTAGTATGCAAAACTCCGAGGAAAAGTTATTTATGGCTAAGCCTGGCTTTGTCTGTTTGTATTGCGGGCTTAATAAGCCTAAGAGTGAAGAAAGCCTTGAGCATGCGATCCCACAATTCATGGGCGGCGAGTTTGCTCCGCAACAATATATGCTTCGTAATGTCTGCAAGCAGTGCAATAACCGGCTTGGGTTGTTCGTTGATGCTTCCTACGCAAAATCATGGTTTGTGACGAATGGCCTGAGCATTGCAGCACATCGGTTATACACGAGCCTGATCGATCAACCGATACCCTTGGTCTGTATTGGCCAGAGCAAGTTTGCCGGGCTAGTTCTTGACGAGGGGCAAGTTGCCGAGCATTGGGTTGGCCCATCAGGGGAGACGATCATCTGGCTTCGTACGGATGACAAGCGACTCCATGGTTATTCGGGTGGTAATCCTATCGACAAGAAAAAGAAGCCATCGACAGCATATCTATTCCTGACGAGTCAAGACCCTATCCGCTGGGAAATCGGTATTGCCAGCTTCTTGGAAATGTTCAGATCCACCAAAGTCCGGAAAATCCTTTGTGCAAGAGTAGATGAATCAGGTGAGGGACTGCTTTCTGGTTTCGATGCTTGGTCGGTAGATGATGAGTCGAATATTAGCGTTGTCATGGCTGCCCTTAAGTCAGGAAGCGTTAGGGGGCAAATTGATGTACATGTACACTTTGATCAGCGCTTCCTTGCAAAGCTGGCAATGGGGGTGGGTTGCTCACTGTTTGGCGAGTTATATCTGGATACTGATATGGCGAAAGAGGCACGCAAGACCTGCTGGCCGAAGGATGGAGAGTCTGGACAGACACGAGGTAGCGCGACTTTGATAGCGCCAAAGAATCCATTGTTTTCTAAATTCATTGGTTACCGAGGGGCTGTCGTGTTTACTGTGGTGAACACGGGTTCCTCTTATACGCTGAGTGGCACTATTGATCAGGCTATTCCGTTTGTTGTGGAACTGGCTCCATCGACTTTGTCTAGCCCATTCATTAACTGCGAAGAGGGTTACGCATTGGTGTTGTTCCCGTCGCTTGGTAAAACCATAGAGATGACGCTGGTTGAACTGGTAGCCCATTCTTCTGGTGTAAAAAAACATCCAGAGCTGGTGGCGATCGATTCGCGTATTGAGACATCCGTCGAGTTTTGGAGCCAACTTGCTTCTCTGTGACGTATTACTGCCTGTTTTTTAATGGGAGAAAGTAAGCCATGGGTAAAACAGATTATTGTTTTTGGTCTAAATTTGGCCTATATTTAGACCTTGGTGTGATTGATAGCCTTGGGGGCACGATGAAAGTAGAGACCATCAGCTACGTTAAAAAAAACGCGGCCACGCTCGATCTCTCTGAGCCTATCTTGGTCACGCAAAATGGGGTTCCCGCCTACGTGATAGAATCCTATGAGCAGCAGCAGGAGCGGGAGAACGCCATTGCTTTGCTGAAATTGCTGACGCTGTCAGAGAAAGATAAAGCGGAAGGGCGCGTGTTCTCGAAGGAACAGCTGTTGAATGGGCTTTAAGCATTACAGTGCTCAACATTAAGGGATTGCAATGGAACAGCAGGTGACCTTTGAGTACACGCTTACGGTAAAGCACTGCATCGATACAATAGTGAACCATCTCCGTCGCGTTGATGTCGAACCGCGCCCGGTTATCGCAGATATTCTCACTCAATTTGAGAGCATCATTGGCCAGTTCCCGCAGGGATGCCAGATTTGCCCTGAGCTGCTCAAAATCGGCTGCGCAAAGTACCGGGAGTTTAATCATGCTGGCGGTTACCGGGTTTTGTATTCCGTAGACGGAAGGTTGGTAACAGCACATGCGATTTTGTCACATCGGCAGGATATCCAGCAGCTGCTGTTTAAGCGTCTGATCATGCCCTGATAGCCCGTTCGATTGCCTAATTCCTGTTTTCCGACAATGATGCGGCCTTCAATAATTGGAACAGGAGGAACCGCATCACTCGTCCTGCTCATCATACTTGCGTTGGCACTCCTGAATCGCCTCAATATTCCCCAGCGTCCAGTCGAACAGTATCGAGAACGGCCCCTGCAGGGATTTGCCGAGCGGCGTCAGCGAATACTCGACGCCAAGCACCCGCCCGTCCAACACTTTGCGATGCACCATGCCGTTGCGTTCCAGCTTGCGTAGCGTCTGGGTCAGCACGCGTTGCGTGACGCCATCCAAACGGCGCTTGATGGCGTTGAAGCGCTGCGGCTCGCGCAGCACTTCCAGCACCATCATGGACCATTTATCGGCAATCTGATCGAGCACGATGCGGCTTGGGCAGTCGGCGCGGTAAACAAGGTCGGTCGTATCCATCGGTATCCTCCTGCATCCCTGGGATGCTTAAGGTGCGTAATTGACGCCAGGTATGCAAAGTATACCATTCGACACACGGCGCGAATAACCCGCACTTGTACCCCAGGTAAAAGGACATTGAGATGACAGATACAGATTTCAGCAAACTTAGGCTGTCTCATGCGCACGGCGTGATGACGATCGCTATCGATAACCCACCGGTGAACGTACTCGATGTGGCGCTGATGTCGGAAATCAGCCGTTTATTGCTCGCGGTGCGTGACGATCCGGATACGCGGGTGTTGGTGTTCCAGAGCGCGAACCCAGCGTTCTTTATTGCTCACGTCGACATGACCTTGATCGATGAGCCGCACGCTTTCGACGAACTGGCGAGCAACGCGCCGGAGGGGCTAAATCCGTTCCAGGCGTTTGGCGAACTGCTGCGCAGCCAGCCGCAGGTCACTCTCGTTAAGCTGGCCGGGTTGGCACGCGGCGGCGGCGCCGAGTTTGTGGCGGCGGCCGATATGGCTTTCGCGGCACGGGAAGCGGCGGGGCTGGCCCAGTGCGAAGCCTTGATGGGCATTACGCCCGGCGGTGGCGCGACGCAGTACCTGACGAGCCGAATGACGCGCGGCCGCGCTCTGGAAGTGATCCTGGGCGCCGATCTCATCGATGCCGCGACCGCAGAATGCTACGGCTGGATTAACCGCGCCTTGCCTGCCGCCGAGCTGGATGATTTCGTCGATCGGTTAGCGCGCAATATCGCGGCACTGCCTGAGGGCGTGATTGCGGCGGCCAAGCAGGCGATGCCTGCACCGGATCTGCAGGCCGGTTTTTATCGCGAGCACGACGCCTGGGCGGGATTGTTCGCACGCCCGGCCGCGGAGCGGTTGATCCGCGGTGGGCTGAAGGCCGGTGCGCAAACCCCGGAGGGGGAGCACAACCTTGAAGGCCTGCTGCGGCATCTTGCCCGCTAAGGCACCGCCTCGCGCTAGCCGGCCCCCCACTGCGTCAGCAGCGCATGCAGCCTGGCCGGCTCCAGCGGCTTGCGCAGCACCAGATAGCCTTCCTGCTCGGCCTCTTGCAATATCTGCGAGTTGAACTCGCCGCTGACCATCGCGCCGCTCACGTCCGGCAGGCGTTCGAACAGCGCTTTCAGGATGTCGAAACCGCTCTCGCCGGAACGCAGGCGCTGATCGCACAGCACGGCGAACGGCGTAAAACCGTCCTCGACAATGGCGAAGGCTTCCTCGGCGGAAGCCGCGCAGCGCACGGTGATGCCCCAGGTGCTCATCAGGCTCTCCCAGGCGGAGGTCACCAAGGGATCGTCGTCCACCACCAGGCAGGCGCCACGCAGTGGTGCATAGCGGGTAGGCGTGGCGGTGTTGTCGTAGGCGGCCGCGGTGTCCGGCGCTTTGTCTTCGCCGCTGTATTGCGTGAAGCGCATCCAGAAACGCGATCCTTTGCCTTCGACGGAGTGCATGCCGTACTTCACCTTCATCAGCTTGGCGCAGCGCGCCACCACCGCCAGCCCCAGCCCGTGGCCGGCGCTGTCGATTTTCCACGCCAGTTCAGGGCGGTAGTAAGGGGAGAAGATTTTGCTTTTCTCTTCGTCGGCGATGCCCACGCCGGTGTCCCACACTTCCACCAGGCACTCGGGGCCGCGTGGGCGGATGGCGATCAGCACGCCGCCCTGTTGCGTATAGCGCAGGGCGTTTTGGATCAGGTTGATCAGCGATTGCCGCACCAGCAGCGGATCGCCCATCACGCTGATACGCCGTCTAGGCCGCCAGGTGCGCAGCGCCAGGGCGCGGCTGTTGGCCTCTTCGCGGAACAGGGTGACTACCGAGTCGAGCAGGGCGCCGATATCCACATGGGTGGCGGCGGTGCGCACGTTGCCGGATTCGATCTTGCTGAGATCGAGCAGTGAATTGAACATCAAATGCACCGAACGCACGCTTTGTTGCAGATCCAGCAACTGCGGCGTCAGGCTGTCGTCCCGGTTTTTGTGGATGATGGCTTCGATCAGAAAGCCCATGGCGTGCACCGGCTGGCGCAGATCGTGGCTGGCGGTGGTCAGGAACTGGTTCTTGTCCAACAGCGCCTGTTCCGCCTCTTCTTTAGCCTGGCGGAACTGCTCCGCCAGGCGCGAGCTTTGTTCTTCGAGCAACGCCTGCTGGATAAAGAACGCATGCGAGGTTAATGCGTGGCGGTAAATGGCGAAGCCGTACAGCAAGTTCAGCATCAGTACGATGAACATCACGTCTTCCAGCCGCCAGATGATGCCGAGGTTCAGCAGCCCCCAGGAGGCGAAGAAAAAGCGGGTAAAGGTGCTGATGACGGGCGTCAGGTGCGTTGCGTTGGCGGCGACGATCGCAGCGATGCTGATATTGAGCAGCAGAAAAAAGTCAAAGTTATGGGTCTGTGGGGTAATTAAATAGAGTGATGAGATCCCCAACCCGTGAATAAACGCCACCTTATTAATGCGCGGCAGCCAGCGGCGCAGCACGGTGTCTTCATCATTTTCTTTGGCCTCATGCAGGTAGCGACGATGTCCTATTCGGATCGCCACGGCGCATAGCAGGTAAACGATGATCCAGGTAATGGTTGGGCCGAGTTCATCACCCAGCAAATAAATCCAGATGGCGAACGGGATACCGACGAAAGGCACGGCGGTGAAGCTGAACACCAGCCGCATGAAGGTGTTGTCCAGCAGGCGGATCTGTGCGCGTGGGGAGATGCCATCATTTTGTAAATGTTGGAAAAACCTCATGACGACGGATCCCGTTTGCCGTGCAACAGCGTGATGGCTTCCACTCGGCTGTTGACGCCGATCTTTTTCAATATATTGCTGATATGCTCTTTGACGGTGGGTTCTGAAATAGACAGTTGCGTGGCAATTCTTTTATTTGGCAGGCCGCGCAGCATCATAGTTAATACGTCTAATTGCCTCGGCGTTAAATTGAATTTATTTAAATGGTCATGGTTGTTTTTAATGGCGGCTTCATTGCCTTCCGGGAACCATTCCTGATTGTTATTCAGCGCAAAAACCGCCCTGGCGAATAATTCTGGCGGTTCATTTTTTAACACGAATCCATGCCCGCCGGCATTGTGCACTTTCTGCCAGATATCGTTATTCTCGTCGCCGCTGACCACCAAAATCCGCACCTGCGGATAACGTTGTTTTACTTCTTTGAGTAATTTCAACGCCGTACCGGAAGAGAGCCAAAAATCAATCACCAGTAAACGCGGTGGGCCATTTTCCCTAATATGGCGGTAGCAATTCTCTTCATTGGTCACCACATGCGCCTGTTTGAATCGGCAATGCGTGCTGAGAAAATTGGCGATACCGCTTGCTACCAATGGATGGTCATCAACGACCAACGCATAATCCTGCCCCAAAGGATTCTCCTTTCGCCTTCAAATATCAGATAGGTCTGATGAATTATTATCAACCCTCCCTACTTTAGGAGGGTTTTTTCGTTTAGGAAAGGGAAATATATTATTCGAGGATTTGGATAAGAGAAAACATAAAGCTAATCGGTAATTTTAACTGATTGGTTATAAAGGATAATTTATGAAGAAACCACTTATCGCTTTAACCGTTACGATGATGATAGCCGGTTGTTCCACCCTGAAAACCGATCAGGCCATTCCATTACTGCAGGCGGAAACCGCCAAAATGCTGGGCCTGGGCTCATCGGACGAAATTACCGTGACCAATGTCAATGGCGCACAGCCAGATGCGCTGGGCGGCCAAAAACTTTCTTATCGCGCCACCACGGAAAAAGGCCGTATTTTTGATTGCTCGTCGCTGATGATGCCGGGAATTTTAGGTTCGTCGCCGTCGCTGAGCGCGCCGACCTGTACGCCGGTGGTCACGCATAAATAATTCGCTTCGGGGGCGGTATTGCCGCTTCCTGGTTTTCCATCGTCGGAGCGTCAGCGCCGGGGGGCAATAAGCTTTTGCTTCGACGATCACTAAACCGGCGTGCGCGAAATAACGCCTCACACCTCCTCTAGTGTATTGAGTTTTCCTATAACAATAAATTTCGCGACATCACGCTAACGAGTACGGAGATAGCCCGTGAATGACAAGACATCGCACCCTTTAGCGGTTAGTACACCGCTTTCCAAACTTTACCTCGCTCTATTTTCTGCGCCGCTGTTGATGCTGGCGCCCGCCGATATCGCTCGCGCAGACGATGCCATTTTTGACGGCGACTCAAAAATTACCGAATCATTGGCCTACACCGGGGACGTTTACGTCGGCCGCAATCAAAGCGGTAATCTGCTGATCGAGAATGGCAAGATCAGCGCCTATAACATCAATATTGGCCGGATGTTCAACGGCCAAATTCATGAGAGCGTAGTCACGGTCCGCGGGCCGAACGCCGAGCTGAACGCGGTGAACGATCAGTTCGTGCTGCGTGGCGGCCTGAATCTGGGGCGGGGCACCTTGCGGGTTGAAGACGGTGCGCTGGCCAGCGCGAAAGAGATCGTGGTCGGCACCACCCGTGGCTATGACAGCCACCTTATCGCCACCGGCGCCGGTTCTCGCGTCACCAGCAATTTTCTCAGCGTCGGCACCGATTTAGGGGCACGATCCACGCTGGCGATTGAAGACGGCGCGGTGCTGAATACCGCCTTTGACGCACGCATCGGCAATGGCAGCGGGCCGGGCGAGAGCGATATGCTGAGCCCGAAAGCCACGGTCACGGGGGCTAATTCCCAATGGAACGTCGGCCGTGCGCTCACGCTTTACGGCGATCTGGACGTGCTGAACGGCGGCGTGGTCAACGTCGGTAATATTCAGGTGGCGGGCGTCTCCGGCGCGCGTAAAACCGCCGAGCTGACGATCGCCGGCAGCGGCTCACGGTTTACCAGCGGCAGCAG
This sequence comes from Serratia sp. 201, assembly GCF_037027545.1. NCBI lineage: Bacteria > Pseudomonadati > Pseudomonadota > Gammaproteobacteria > Enterobacterales > Yersiniaceae > Serratia > Serratia sp. 201. Next base: position 152,081 of record NZ_JAXCHC010000002.1, read on the forward strand.
CGTCAACGTCGGCGATTACGGCAATGGCGTGTTGGCGGTCATGGACGGCGGGACATTCTCCGCCGGCGGCAACGAAGTGGTGCTGGGCAAGACCGGTTCCGGTTCTAACCGCGGCGCGCTGATTATCGGCAGCCGCGGCAACATGGATACCGGCACCGGGTTGACCGAGCCGACACTCGGCGCGGCGGGCGCTGCTGGCACTATCGATGCCCAGACGGCGATCGCCCTGCGGGGCGGATTGTTCCGCAGCTATGTGTACTTTAACCATACCGACGGTAATTACGTCTTCAGCAACAAGATGAGCGGCGAAGGCGAGGTGATCAACACCGCCGGGCACACGACGCTGAACGGCGATCTCACTGGCCTGCAGGCAAACGTCACCGCGCGCGGCGGTAAGCTCATCATCGCCAGCGACATCAATACCCAGAAAGAAGACGACATTTTCGAGATCCAAACCCTCAGCGCCGAAAACGGCGGCACGCTGATCCTCAATGCGACGGCGGGTTCCGACGTCAATAACGGGCAGGGCTACAGCAGCGCCGCGTCGATCAAGGCCGGCGGCACGCTGGGCGGCAACGGCACGCTGGGCCAGACCGAGATCCTGTCCGGCGGCCATATCTCGCCCGGCGACGGCAATATCGGCACGCTGACGCTGAAACGCTACCTGAACTTTATCGGCGAATCCTTCTATGACGTCGATATCGCCGGCGACGGCCGCAGCGATCAACTGCTGGTGGCGGGCAAAACCACCATCAGCGATCAGGCCAAGGTGCAGGTTACGGCGCTGGATCCGCAAACCAGCTATAAAACCGGCCAAAGCTACCGCATTCTGACCTCGGACGGCGGCATTGACGGCCAGTTCGCGTCGGCGGTTTCCAAGTCCGCCTTCCTCGATGTGGCGTTGAACCACAGCGCCAACGCCGTGGATCTGACCATCGCGCAGAAAGACACGGGCGGTGAAAACCCTGGCGGCGAGAACCCGGGTGGGGAAAACCCAGGCGGTGAGAATCCAGGGGGCGAGAATCCGGGCGGGGAAAACCCAGGGGGCGAGAATCCAGGCGGCGAGAATCCGGGCGGAGAAAACCCAGGCGGTGAAAATCCGGGGGGCGAGAATCCAGGCAGCGGCAAACCGGGCATTTTCCAAACGGTGGCCGAGAGCGGCAACCAGTGGAATACCGCTGGCGCGCTCTCGACGCTGGCGCAGAGCGGCCCTTCGCTGGCGCTGTATAACTCGCTGCTGCTGCTGAGCGCGCCGGAAGCGCGCGAGGCGTTCAATCAGCTGTCCGGTGAAGTCTATCCGTCGATGCAGTCTAACCTGATCGCCGGCAGCACCCAGCTGTTCAACGTGCTGAACCAGCGCATGCTGCGCCTGTTCGACAATGACAGCCTGCCGATACCGCCGTTGGCGATGTCGCTGGTGCAACCGGCGCAGGCGCAAAACAGCGGCGTTTGGGGGCAAACCTTCAGTTCCTGGGGCAAAAACAGCGGCAACGGCAACGTGGGCAAGCTGGATGGCAACACCACCGGCTTCCTGTTGGGCGCGGATCGCAAGCTGGCGGACCATAACGTGCGCATCGGCGGCTACTTTGGTTACAGCCGCGGCGACTACGACGTCGACAGCCGCCGTTCCAAGGCCGATACCGACAACTACCACCTCGGCCTGTATGCGGCGGGGCAGCAGGATGCGTTCTCGCTGCGCGGCGCGCTGGGTTACACCTGGCATAAGATTGAAGGCAAGCGCAACGTCGATTTCAGCGGCTTCTCGGATCGGCTGAAGTCGGATTACGATGCGAACTCGCTGCTGGCGTTCACTGAAGCGGGTTACCGTTTCGGTCAGCCGGAGATGAACGTCGAACCGTTCATCAACCTGAGCTACATCCGTTTGCATACCGACAGCTTCCAGGAGTCGGGTGGCGCGGCGGCGCTGAGCGTGCGCAATGAAACGATGAATACCTTCTATTCTACACTCGGGGTGCGCGGCGTGACCGAACTGCCGAAGAACGTCAGCCTTTACGGCTCGCTCGGCTGGCAACATGCCTACGGCGATAAGAACACCTCATCGCGCATGGCGTTTGCCGGCAGCGACGCGTTCATCACGCAGGGCCAGGCCGTGGATGACAACGTGATGGTGGGCGATATCGGCGTGAGCGTGAAGCTGTCGCACGCCGCGACGCTGGATGTCGGCTATCAGGGGCAATTTGGCGCCGATACTCGCGTTAATTCGGTCAACGCCAACCTGCGCTGGTCGTTCTGATTTTTTCCTCCAGACTTCTCTGGTACTTGCAGGCCCGCTTGATGCGGGCCTTTTTTATGGTGAGAACGCAGTGGCGGCCTGTGGCTGACTTTTATGATGAAAAAGCCCGCGCAAAGGCGGGCTGAGCGAGGGAGAAAGGGCGTTAACGCCCTTTTTTCTTGCGCCCTGGCTGGGTAAAGCGCTTGCGGCCGGCTGGCGCAGCGGCTTTGTCGGCGCCTTTCGGCCCGCCGGCGTTCGGTTTTTTCGCCGGGGCAGATTTGGCCGGGGCTTTCTTCGTCGGTTTAGCCTCGGACGAAGAGCCTTCAATCAGCTTGAACAGCTCAATCAGCTCGTCATCGGTCAGATCGCGCCACTCGCCCAGCGGCAACCCTTTCAGGCTGACGTTCATGATGCGCGTGCGTTCCAGCTTGGTGACCTCATAGCCGAAGTGTTCGCACATGCGGCGGATCTGGCGGTTCAGCCCCTGGACCAGCGTGATGCGGAACACGAACGGCGCCTCTTTCTTCACCTTGCACTTTTTGGTCACGGTGCCCAGCATCGGCACGCCGGCGCCCATGCCGCGAATAAACTCGTCGGTCACCGGCTTGTTGACCGTCACCAGATACTCTTTCTCATGATTGTTGCCGGCGCGCAGGATCTTGTTGACCAGGTCACCGTGGTTGGTCAGAAAGATCAGCCCCTGTGAATCCTTGTCCAAACGGCCGATCGGGAAGATGCGTTTGCTGTGGTTGACGAAGTCGGCGATGTTGTCGCGCTCGCCGTCTTCGGTGGTGGTGACGATGCCGACCGGTTTGTTCAGCGCGATCAGCACCAGATCTTCTTCATTGCGCGGTTCGATCAGCTGACCGTTAACCTTCACCACATCGCCGGCAAATACCTGAGCGCCAACGGTGGCGCGTTTACCGTTGATGAAAACGTTGCCCTGTTCGATGTATCGATCGGCGTCGCGGCGTGAGCAGATGCCACTCTCGCTAATGTATTTGTTCAGACGAATGGATGAGTTAGTCAGCATGGGATCTCCGTAAAACGCGGACTATACATTACCCGGATGACGCTGCGAAGCGAATCATGCAGGGGGGCTGGATAAGGGTATCCTGACCGCGGCTACTACAAAGGTATTTGCAATATGTTTTTTTCGTTTAATTAATTATAGAAAATCGATGAGGATTTTTCTGCAAATTATTCAGGTTATAAATGGATTGTGCCAAATTAAACCATTTAAGCGTTCATGTATAGATTCATTTTAGAAAAGCATTAGGATATTGATAAATTCAAGGAGGGATAAATGAACGCATTAGCCGAGGAAGGGACGTTACGACGTATGACCATGGGGGAAATTAAATTGGCTCGCCATATATATGGAAGCTCAATTATATATGGTCGTGTATGGATACACTGTGATAGCTATTTCCCGTTTGGCTTACAAAACAGAAGTTATGCCATGGCACCTAATGGCGAGTTATGGTTACGGAGGGAACTCTATAAAGACGATTTTTCTGATAACACGGTTCTGATAGAAGAAAAACATCTTTTCATCCATGAGTTGGGGCATGTATGGCAGCATCAGCATGGACAATGGGTAAGAATGCGTGGGTTGTTTAGTTGGGCGGCTGAGTACAACTATCGTCTTGATAAGAATAAAATTACTGATTACTCGCTGGAGCAACAAGCTTCGATTTTTGCTGATTACTGGCTGCTGTTGGTTTATGGTATTGAAACGTGGCGTTATTATCAACGTCCTGGACGAGTGGGCAAGTACAGGGGAACCGATAGTTTGCGTGACATTCATGCACTTTATCAAAAAATTATTAAGGGATGAGGGGAGCATGAAAAAATATTTGGTTCTATTCACGGCCTGCCTCCTGGTCGGCTGTCCGGGGCCTGGCGATAAGCTGACTCCGCGCTTCCCCGCCGTCGTCACTGCCAAAGATAACCATGTCTGCATTCTTTCTTCTATGAAGGCAGGGGATAATATTCGCTTCGTTCAGATTTATAGCGAATCAGGCGATAAGCTCATTAAAGCTATCGATAATGACGTTTTCTTCGTTGAGCCGGGGAGGTGCATGCCGGTATTCGACTATGCTTTTCGGCCAGGGAAGCGTTATTCCGTCGCCTACGATATACAGACACCCGAAGGTTCGCATTTGATTACCGCCGCATTCATGGTTGTCTCCGACGAACGGGGCAACCTGAGGGTTAACCATTAACGCATGTTCTTAGGTTTAGTTTGTTGGACTGCGTTAGGTTGTAGAATGAAAGGCTATGAAAAAACTTGCCCTGTTGCTCGCTAACGCATTGGCTGTTGTTGGGCTGGCTGTGCTGACAATAAAGCTTTTTCCTGTACCCAGGCTAAACCAGAATCAAACCGCTTGGCTGATTGACGCCAGTGGGTTTTTCCATTTTAACGGTACGGAATGGTTTGGTGCGCTCGTTTTTGGCGCGGTTTATCTGCTGGCCGGGTGTCTGGAATGGCTCTTTATCCGCCAGGTTTTTCAGCGGGTGAGCTGCGGGCACCGCCACTAACTCTCATCACCGTTCCTCCACCTTCACCACCCGGGTATTCAGCGGGGTGAGCGTTTGCCCGGCGCTGCCGATCGGCGTCAGGCGCGGGACGGGGCGGCCGCTGTCGCTTTCCACCAGCGTTGAGTGCGCTTCTCCCTCGGCGAACAGATGATCTTCCCCCCACTGGCGTAGGCCGACGATCACCGGAAACAGCCCGCGGCCTTTCTCGGTCAGCACATATTCCTGATAGGCGCTGCCGTCTGCGGCGGGCACGATCTCCAGCACGCCGTGCGTCACCAGCGCGCGCAGGCGGGTGGCAAGGATGTTCTTCGCCATCCCCAGCCCTTTTTGAAATTCGCTAAAGCGGGTGACGCCGTCGAAGGCGTCGCGCACGATCAGCAGCGACCACCAGTCGCCAATCACATCCAGCGTGCGCGCCACCGGGCACGGCGCGTCTTCCAGGCTTTTACGTTTCACGGCGGTTATCTCCAGCTGCAAATTCTGGTTGCATTATAAAACCTCTGCGCCTAAAGTTCATTGGGTTTAATAATGAAACCAGATTGAGGTGTGTAATGAGCGACAAACTGCTGGATCCCCCCTGTGCGGCGCTAGGGCGCCTGCCGGCCACCCTGGTGCTGCTGCTGGCTGCCGCCAGCGCCTTCAGCGTGGCCAACGTTTATTATGCGCAGCCGTTGCTGGACGCCATCGCCCGTGATTTTTCCATCAGCCTGGCGGCGGTTGGCATGGTGATCACCGTGACTCAGTTGGGCTGCGCGCTGGCGTTGCTGTTGGTGGTGCCGCTGGGGGATCGGTTGAACCGGCATCGGTTGCTGGCGGGGCAACAGCTGGGGTTGATCGGTGCGCTGCTGCTGGTGGGCTGGGCGCACAGCGCGCCCTGGCTGCTGACGGGGATGTTGTTGGTGGGGCTACTGGGCACCGCCATGACGCAGGGGCTGATCGCTTTCGCCGCGGCACTGGCGGCGCCGCAGGAGCGCGGGCGGGTGGTTGGTGCGGCGCAGGGCGGAGTGGTGCTGGGATTGCTGCTGGCGCGCACTCTGTCCGGCGCGCTGGCGGACGTTGGCGGTTGGCGCACGGTGTATTTCTTCTCTGCCGGAGTGACGCTGGTATTGCTGCCGATCCTGTCGCGGCTGCTGCCTGCGCCGCACACCGCACCCAGCACGCTGAGTTATCCCGCGCTGCTGCGTTCGATGCTGAGCCTGTTGCTGCATGACCGCACACTGCAAATTCGCGGCATGCTGGCGCTGCTGATGTTCGGCGCTTTCAGCCTCTTTTGGAGTTCGCTGGTGTTGCCGCTGAGCCAGGCGCCGTTCAACTTCAGCCATGCCGCGGTGGGGGCGTTCGGCCTGGTCGGCGCGGTGGGCGCACTGGCGGCGGTGCGCGCCGGGCATCTGGCGGATCGCGGGCTGGGGCAGGCGGCCAGCGGCGTGTGTCTGCTGCTGTTGACGCTGGCCTGGCTGCCGCTTGGTTTGCTCGGCAGCGGCCTGGTTTGGCTGGTGGCGGGCATCGTGCTGCTGGATCTGGCGGGCCAGGCGATCCACGTGCTGAACCAGAGCATGATCTTCAGCGCGCACCCGCAGTCGCACAGCCGGCTAGTGGGCTGCTACATGCTGTTTTACGCCGTCGGCAGCGGGCTGGGCGCCTTTGCCGGCACCCATATGTACGCCTGGGCGGGGTGGAGCGGCGTCTGCTGGCTGGGGGCGGGCGTCAGCCTGAGCGCGCTGCTGTTTTGGCGGCTGACGCTGCGCGGCATGCCGGATGCGGCGGGTAAGGGCTAGCGGGCCGGCGAATGCATCAGGTAATAATCTTCTTCGCCGTCGTTACCGGTAGAGATGATGAGCCAACCGTGTTTGCGGTAGAACGCCAGCGCATTTTCATTCTTCACCAGGCATTTCAGCGAGCCGGTGGCGGTGAAGGTGGCTTGCGCCGCCTGCAGTAGCGCACTGCCGACGCCGCGCGGCGGCTGATGGGGATCGACATACAGGTTATGAATGAAGTTATCTTCGCGGTAGACGGAGACGAATCCCAGCAGCGTGCCGCCGTCTTCCGCCACCCAAATCGCTTCGCCCAGCGTCGCGCCGTCGAAATCTTCCAACTGATAGTTTGAGGTATCGCGCCAGCCGAACGCCGCCTTGCGCGACGCCAGGTACAGCGTGCGCAGGAAGGGGCGATCGGTCTCTTGGTAGGGTCTTATCTGCATGGCATCTCCCGGTGGTTTGTGCTCACTATAGCGCATTGCACCGGGCGTGCACGGCCACAAACGGAAAATGCTAGGCGTCGCCCCAGGCGGGCAGGCGATTGAGCCCGTCGCTCAACTCCTGAGCCAGGTGGCGCACGGTGTCGGCATGCAGGGCGGCCAGCGGTGGATGAAAGTCGGGCGTCCGCAGCGCTTGCGGCGCGCTGGCAAGCTGCGCCGCATACTCGGCGAGAACGCGCCCGCCCTGGCGTTGCACCTCGATCAGCGCCTGGCGTTCGTGCACGGACAGCGCCGCGCCGCCGCCTGCCAGATAGGTGTTGAGCTTTTCGCTGGTCAGCAACAGGCTGCGCGTCTGGTTAAAGATCAGTTGGATGTGCCGGGTGAAGCTTTCATGGTTATCATCTGCCAACTGCCAGGTAGGCTCCAGCGTCACCCGGGCCACCACCGCTTCGCAGCCCTCGATCTTTTGCCAGATGCCGATGGCGTTTGTGTTCTCGCCGCCGAGGAAGCGCGCCAGTTCCCGCAGCACGTTGGCAACCTGCTGCCGCAGCGACTCCCCTTCGTATTCCGGCCACAGCGTGGCGTGAATGAAAGTGGCGAACCCTACCCCCAGCACGATGCCGATCAGGCGATCGCGGATCTCGGTCAGCTCGGTGACCGGGCCAAAGCTTTCCAGCAGCGCCAGGGAAAAGGTGAACAGGATCTGTACCCCTGCATAGCTTATCTTCTCGGAGCCGGCGGCGATCCAGGCGGAGAGGGCGATCACCGGCAGCGTCAGCAGCAGTAAGCCGACGAGGCTGTCGAGGTGAGGCATGATCCACACCACCGAGATCAGCGCCAGCAGACTGCCGATCGCCGCGCCGCCGAGACGCAGCCGCGCCCGCCGCTGTGTGGCGCCAAGGCTGGGCTGGGCCACGATCAGGCAGCTCAGCATGATGGTATGAATGCCGGGCCAATCGACGGCGGTATAAAACACGTAGGCGACCAGCACGGTCAGCAGCGTTTTCAACGAAAACTGGATGTAAACCGGGTTGGTCAGGGCATCGGGGGTAAAGAAGGGCACTTTTGGCGGTGGCGCGGCCTGCAGGGCGTCGGCGTAGTCGCTGCGGTTGGTGTAGACCTGCAGGAGGCCGGCCATTTCATTGAGCGGCGCCGGCACCTGCGGATCGTCGCTGCCGGCGATCGCGACGGAAAATCGCAGCGCGCTGTCGTGGCTGATCGCGGTTTGCAGCGCGCGGCAGGCGGCGTCTATCTCTTGCGCCAATTGACGCGCGGCCGCGCCGAAAGCCGGCGGCAGCTGATAGGCCAGAATATTCAGCTGCAACACCAGGGTGATCAGCGCCAGGTAACCGGGCTCGCTGGCACGGCAGCGATCGCTGCGCATCACCGAAAAGCGCAGCAGCTTATGCAGCTCGGTGGCGTGCTGCGAGATGGCGCTCAGATCGCGCGTCTCGCCGCCGTTGGCCAACATAGCGCGGGTTTCGTCCAACACCGCGTTCATCCGGCCCTTTAGCTGCTTCAGCGGTTCGGCCGGCAGCAGCAGGGTATTGACGATCAGGGTGAGCAGGATGGCGTAATTGATCGCCACCCATACCCACAGCACCAGCCGTATCACCACTTCCGCCTGCGGAGTGAGATCGACAAAGCTTTGCGTGTAGATCACCACCAGCGCCATCAGGAAGAACAGTACCCCAACCTTGGTCACCCGCATCAGGAACACGCTGAGGAAAAACAGCGCGCTGGAGAGCAGGATGCGCAGCATCGGGTAGTCGTAGGTGAACTTCAGTACCAGGATAGCGGCGCCGATCGCCAGCGTGGAGCTGACGAAAAACAGGATGCCGATCGTGCGGGTGATAACGATATTGGACTGCGTGATAAAGAAGACAGCGCCAGCCACGGCACCTGCAGCGTCTGCGAGATCACGATGGCGATCGCGCTGGAGAGCAGAGCACGGATCATCAGGTTGATGCGGCTGTCCGAAGGGCGCAGCTCGTCGATCAACGGGGACAGCCAGCCGCGAGACATCGTTTTATTCTTCATGGCGCAGGTTCAGCTTGGCCACCGCCGAAGCGCCCACGCGGAACAGCGCCGGGTTGGGGGCCTCGACCGCGATCTTGACCGGGAAGCGCTGCGAAACGTGTACCCAGTTGATGTTGCGCGACACGTTGGGTAGCCCGCCCAGCACGGTGCCGCCGTCGTCGGGCTGCACGCCGTAGCTGATCGATTCCACCTTGCCGCTGAAGGTCTGGCCGGCGTCGCTCATTAAATACAGCGTGGCCGGCACGCCGGGATGCACGCCTTTCAGGTCGGTTTCGCGGAAGTTGGCGACCACGTACCAGTGGCGGGTGTCGATCAGCGTGAACACCGGTTTGGCGCTGGAGGCATATTGGCCGACGGTGGTTTTCAGGGAGGCGATGCGGCCGTCGAACGGCGCTCTCACCTCGGTGAACTCCAGGTTCAGTTTGGCGATGGCGATGTCGGCCTGCACTTCGGCGCGCTGTGCGACCAGGGCTTCGACGCCGCTGACGGCGGCTTCCGCCTGTTTCGCCTGCAGCAATGCGGCCTGCAATTCCGCCTGCGCCGAGCGCTGGGAGGTGCGGGCGGTTTCCACTTCTTCCGCCGAAACGTAGTTCTTGCCGAGCAGCTTTTGCCGGCGGTTAAGGGTGTCGGCCGCCTGCGCCACCAGCGCCTGTGAGCGTTTGACGATGGCGTTCATCGATTCGGCGTTGTACTGCTGTGCGTTGACCGAACGCTGCGTCAGCTTGATCTGTTCATTCAGCGTGATCAGGCGCGCTTCGCTGGCCGCCAGCGCGTCCTGGTAAGGGCGCGGATCGATGCGGAACAGCAGATCGCCTTGCCGCACTTCCTGGTTGTCGCGGATCGGCATCTCGACGATGCGACCGTTCACCTCCGGCACCACGTCGATGGTGTCGGCATAGGCGTAAGCATCGTCGGTACTGGGGGCGTTTTCCACCCGCCAGACGACGACGGCGGCCACGATGAATGTCAACGCCAGGATGGTAAGCACCAGCAGTCTGCGCCGGTTTGGGGTGTGTGGTTGGGTCATGGCGTCAGTCTCAGTGGGGGAAAACCAGTAACCAGATCAGCATGGCGATCAGCGCGGTCAGCGCCGGATACGTCAGCAGCTGCGGCGCCAGCCAGGCGCGTTTTTCCGGGGTGCGCAGCAGCAGGTGGATCGCCACCATACCCGCCACGCCGCCGCACAGGCAAAACAGCCAGTCGGGGAACGAAGCGCCGAACACCACTATCGACGGTGCCGGCGAGCACCCGGTGAGCAACAGCGCGGTCAGGCAGGTGATAAGCAGTTTTTTGTCGGGCATAGGGCATTCTCTGACGATTGGCTTGGGCGACGGGCCGAATGAAATGACTCTTTTTCAGTGAGTGAGGTCACTGTTTGTCTTCCCCACGCTTGCGTCAGGGTAAACTAGAATAAATACTCTACTCTAAACTAGAGGGATTAATCTAGTTTTTTGTGTCGCCCTGCCTTCGTAGCGGCAAATGGGTATAATGCGTTGATGACAGCGGGCAGAAACGAATATGCAAATCGACGAAAACATCACCGGGCGAGAGCCACAGCAGGAAAGAGGGCGGCAACGCGTACAAACCATTCTGGATTCGGCGGCGGCGATCGTGGCGCAGGACGGCCTGGCGGCGCTCAGCATGCAGCGGCTCGCCAAGCACGCTAAAACCTCCATCGGTTCGATGTATCACTTTTTTCCCGATCGCCACGCGGTGATCAAGGCGCTGGCAGATCGGCATACCGAGTCGATTGAGGCGCTGGTGCGCGACATGGCGTTGGCCAGTGACGATGAGTGGCGGCGCCTCTCCGCTGAAGCGGTGATCCAGCGGCTGTTTTCACCCTATGCGCAGTACCTGCGTGAGCATGCCGACTACCTGCCGGTGATGCGGGAAATGAACCTGCCGGATGAAAAGTCCAGCTTCCTGACGCTGATCGCTAGCGTGTTGCAGCTGCGCCGCCCCGAGACCGCCGAAGCGGAGATCCTGCAGCAAACCCGGCTGTTGCAAAGCCTGGTGGCCGGTACGCTGCACCATATCTTCAAGACGGCGCCGCAGAGCGTGGCGTTCACGCTGGCGGAGCTGCCCGGCGTGCTGAGCCTGTATCTGGCGGGAAAAGAGGGAAACATCGCTTAGGCGCGAGTCAATTTATTCGCTTGTTTGTCCGCGCCGCCGCTGGCATGATCCCCTGCAGGGATTAACGCAACGTTGATCACAACCTATTGATTTTCATGACTCGGGGTGCCCTTCTACGTGAAGGCTGAGAAATACCCGTATTACCTGATCTGGATAATGCCAGCGTAGGGAAGTCACGGCCGCCCAGCCGGCGCCGCCTTCTTGAACGCCGGTTGGGAGGAATATGATCGCTCGACCTGATGCACTACCCGGCGCGCGCGCCGCGGCCTGTCTGACCCAATTCCAACAGCGCCCTCCGCTGATCCACTGCCTGACTAACGAAGTGGTGCAATCGCTGACCGCCAACGTGTTGCTGGCGCTCGGCGCTTCCCCGGCGATGGTGGTGGAGCCGCAAGAGGCGGCGCAGTTCAGCGCGCTGGCCGACGGCCTGCTGATCAACGTCGGCACCCTCAACGCGCTGCGTGCCGAATCGATGCGGGCGGCGGTGGCCGCCGCCAATCGGGCCGGCAAGCCCTGGACGCTGGATCCGGTGGCGGTCGGTGCGCTCTCCTACCGCACCGCCTTCGCCAAACAGCTGCTGGACGAGAAACCGGCGGCGATACGCGGCAACGCTTCGGAAATCATGGCGCTCAGCGGGTTGCTGGCCAGCGGCCGCGGCGTGGACAGTGGCGACGATTCGCTGGCGGCATTGCCCGCCGCGCGTGAGCTGGCGCAGCGCAGCGGCGCGGTAGTCGCGGTCACCGGCGCGGTGGATTACGTCACCGACGGCCAGCGCGACTGGGCGATCGAAGGCGGTTCCCCGCTGATGACGCGGGTGGTGGGCACCGGCTGCGCGCTGTCGGCGGTGGCGGCGGCGTTTTGCGCCCTGCCGGGCGATCGCCTGGACAACGTGGCGACGGCTTGCCGGGTGATGTCCCACTGCGGCGGCCTCGCGGCCAGGCAGGCCGCCGGGCCGGGCAGCTTTACGCCGGCGTTCCTCGACGCGCTGTATCAACTGCGCGGGGAGGATCTGTGATGAAACGCATTAACGCGCTGACCATCGCCGGCACCGATCCCAGCGGCGGCGCCGGCATTCAGGCCGATTTGAAAGCTTTCTCGGCGCTCGGCGCCTACGGCACCTCGGTGATCACCGCGCTGGTGGCGCAGAATACCCGCGGCGTGCAGTCGGTGTATTACATCGATCCGGCGTTCGTCGCCGCGCAGCTGGACTCGGTATTCAGCGACGTGCGCATCGACAGCGTCAAGATCGGCATGCTGGCCAACGCTGATATCGTGCAGGCGGTGGCCGAACGGCTGCGCCATTACCGGCCGGAATTCGTGGTGCTGGACACCGTGATGCTGGCGAAAAGCGGCGATCCGTTGCTGGCGCCGGAGGCGGTAGCGTCTATTCGGCGCGAGCTGTTGCCGCTGGTGTCGATCATTACGCCGAACCTGCCGGAAGCGGCGGCGCTGCTGGCGTGCGCGCCGGCGGAAGATGAAGCGCAGATGCGCGAGCAGGGGCGGGCGCTGCTGGCGATGGGCTGCCGGGCGGTGCTGATGAAGGGTGGCCATCTGAGCGAAAGCGAGAGCCCGGACTGGCTGTTTACCGCCGAAGGCGAGCAGCGCTTTACCGCGCCGCGCGTCGCCACCCGCCACACCCACGGCACCGGTTGCACGCTCTCGGCCGCGCTGGCGGCACTGCGCCCGCGCCATGCCGACTGGGCGGCGACGGTGGCCGCCGCCAAGGACTACCTGCAACACGCGCTGCAACAGGCGGACACCCTGGAAGTGGGGCACGGCATCGGGCCGGTGCATCATTTTCACGCCTGGTGGTGAGTCAACTTTTTGCCGCAACCGTGGTCTGACTAGTTCAGGCCCGGTTTGACGGGCGAAACCTGATTTAACCTAGGGAGAAGGACTATGACGGGACACCAGGCGCTGCGTTGCGCCCTCTTCGGCGCACTGCTCAGCTTCAGCGCGGGCAGCTTTGCCCAGCAGATCGTCACCACGTCGGATTTGATTCAGCAGCCGGGGTACCAGGCCAGCTGGCAAAACATGGTGAAAGGCCAGGCGCGGATGCCGGGCTGGGCGCGCAAGGGCGTCGGCACCTCTACGCCGGCGCAGAATCTGAACTGGAAGGGCAAAGAGTATCTGGTCGGCAACCTGTGCAAGCCGCACGACTGCGGCAACAACTTTTTGATTGTGGCGTTCAGCGCGGACAAATCCCAGGCCTGGGGCGTGCGGGTGGAAGTGGAAGATCGGCCGGAAGCCGTCGATCATCCGAAGAAGTATGCCAAGTACCAGTGGCTCGGCAAGCCGGATGACGACATGAAGGCGCTGCTGAAGCAGCAGTTCGAGAACAATCCCGACTGGAAATGATCTGACCGGGGGCGCCGGTGATGGCGCCCCCGGCGTTGATCAGCCGATGCCGGCCTGATGCAGATCGTGCAGGTTGAGCGCCCCCACCAGCACGCCGTCCATATCGACCACCGGGGCCGCGCTGATGTGCTGTTCGTGCAGCGCTTCCAGCGCCTCGCCGGCGCGCCACTGCTCCGGCAGCCGATAGCCGGGGCGGGTGATCGCCGGGCTGAGCGGATCCTGCAGGCTGTTGCCCTTCACCAGCCAGCGGCGCAGGTCGCCGTCGGTAAATACGCCCACCACCCGCTGCTGCGCGTCGCAGACCGCCACCAACCCGAGCCCGGTGCGGCTCAGTTCCAGCATCGCTTCCATCACGTTGGCGCTTTCGCTCACGCGCGGCAGGCGATCGCCGGTGCGCATCAGGTGATGCACGCGGTTCAGCAGGCGCGCGCCCAGACTGCCGCCCGGGTGCGAGCGGGCGAAGTCTTCCGCGTTGAAACCGCGCTGGCGCATCAGCGCCATCGCCAGGGCATCGCCCATCATCAGGGTGTTGACCGCGCTGGAGGTGGGCGCCAGCCCCATTGGGCAGGCTTCTCGCTCGACGCCGATATCCAACACGCAGGCCGCGGCCTGCGCCAGCGGCGACTCTTTGCCGCCGGTAACGGCGATCACCGGAATACCGTTCTCCGCCAGCAGCGGCAGGATCAGGTCCAGCTCTTTGGCGCGGCCGGAGTAGGAGATGAACACCACCACGTCGTCGGCGCCGATCATGCCGAGATCGCCGTGCAGCGCCTCGGCCGGGTGCACGAAGAACGACGGCGTGCCGGTGCTGGCCAGCGACGCGGCGATCTTCTTGCCGATATGGCCGGACTTGCCGATGCCGGAAATCACCGCTTTGCCACGGCAGTTCAGCAGCAGTTCGCAGGCGCAGACGAAGTTGTCGTCCAGGCGCGCCAGCAGGCGCTGCGCTTCGGTCAGCTCGATCTCCAGCGTTTCGCGGGCGAAGGCGAGCAGGGCGTTGGCGTTACTCATCGGGGTCTCCTACCAGAAGGATATTGATGCCTTTCGCCTGCAGGGCGGCGAGGTAATCGGGGTTGATGTCTCGGTCGGTGATCAGCGTGTCGACGGCGCTGAGTTCGCACACCACGTTCGGGCTCTTACGGCCGAATTTCGAGGAGTCTACCAACAGAATAATGCGGCCGGCGGCTTCGCACATCGCTTTGCTGACGTTGTGCACTTCGTTGAAGGTGGTGACGCCGGCGTTGAGATCGACGCCGTCCGCGCCGATAAACAGCTTGTCGAAGCTGAACTGCTGGAACGCCGATTCGGCCAGGCTGCCGTGGAACGAGGCCGATTTTTTGCGGTAGGTGCCGCCGGGCATCAGGATGGTCTGATCGTTGTCCAGCTCCACCAGCGCGTTGACGATGGTCAGGCTATTGGTCATCACCGTGATGTTATTGAACTGCGCCAGGTGCGGCACCATCTGCAGCACCGTGCTGCCGGCGTCGAAGATCAGCGAGTCGCCGTCGGCGATCAGCGCCACGGCGGCGCTGGCGATGTGGCGCTTTTTCTCGGTATTGATATGGGTTTTGCGGTCGATCGGCTGATCGCCGTCGTCGCGGCTGAGCACCACGCCGCCGTAGGTGCGGATCACCTCGCCTTCGTCTTCCAGCAGGGTGAGATCCTTGCGGATGGTGGTGCCGGTGGTGGAGAAATGCTCGGCCAGGGCGTCCACTGCCGTTTTGCCATGCCGCTGCAGATATTCAAGGATAGCGGCCTGCCGCTGCTTTGGTTTCATCGCGATTCCCGTTCACAAGAGTGGGGCATTTCCCCTCGCTGAATAATTCACTATGAAAGGTAATGCCTTTTAATGTGAAAATATCACGATTTGGGTTCAATCGCTAACGATAGTGCAGACTGGCATGCGCGATCCTCGGGGAAGATCACATCCGGGCGCAAATCCCGCTGATGCAAACCGTGTAATCGAGGCAGCGGGCGGGGCTGGGCGAAAACGGTCAGGCCGCGTAGCAACAGGCTGCCGCACACCCGCCGATCGGCATCGAAGGCCAGCGCCAGCACCACCCGCGGGCGGAAACGGCCGCCGGAACGGCCGACGCCGACGGCGCCCAGTTGGCACAGGCCGTCGAAGGCGCGGTTGAAGCGCTGCAGTTGCCACCAGCCGAAGGCGATTTGCAGCAGCCAGGCCAGCAGTGCGAAGGCGATCAGAGCTTGTGTCATGGGGTTCTCCTTAGGCCCCCTTCCGCGGGAGGGGGCGTCGGTGGCGTCAGAACATTACCTGGCCGCCGGTGATGTTGATCGACTGGCCGGTGCAGTAAGAGGCCTTCTCGCTGGCGTAGAACAGCAGGGTGTTCAGCACGTCCTGATAGTCGCAACCGCGTTTCAGCGGCACCTTGTCGATGTAGTACTGCTCCACCTGGTCCGGTGCGATGCCCAGTTTTTGCGCGTATTGCGGCAGCAGCGACTGGAACATCGGCGACTTCAGCAGGTTGCCGAGCATCAGCGAATGCACGGTGATGCCGTACTCCGCCAGATCGAGCGCCAGCGACTGCGTCAGCCCCACGCCGCCGAACTTGGCGGCGCTGTAGCCGGAGTTGTGCTTGCTGCCGACCTTGCCGGACTTGGAGTTGATCTGAATGATGCGCCCGGCGATGCCGTCGCGGATCATCAGGCGCGAGAACTCGCGGGCGCAGAGGAAATAGCCCACCAGGTTCACCTGCAGCGAGCGGTCGAAGTCGCCCAGCGGGAAGTCGGTGATCGGCGCCGCCTTGGCGATGCCGGCGCTGTACACCAGCAGGTTGGTTTGGCCAAATTCCCGGTCAACCGCCGCTGCCAACGCGATCACGCTCTGCTCGTCGGTGGCGTCGGCCTGAAAACCGCAGGCGCTGCCTGCGCCAAACGCTTCGTTGATCTGCTGTGCCACCCGATTGGCATTGTCGGCGTTCAGATCGGCCACCGCCACCCGATAACCGGCCTGCGCCAGCCCGTGGGACAAAAAGGCGCCTAACGTTTGGCCGCCGCCAATCACTACAGCTACTTCAGACATGGTCTACTCCTTATGCGATAAATGACAGCGTGCTGCCCAACGGGATATCGGTCGGCGTCGGGCCGGATACGTGGATCGATCCGGGGAATTCGGCTTCGGCTTCGCCGTCGAAGCGCACGGTGATGTGGCCCAGTTCGCGCAGATTCTGCGTGGCGACGCTGCCGACGGCGGTGATGGCGTAGCGCTGCTGCGCCAGCTCCATCACGCCGCCGACCTGCAGCTCACCGGCGGTTGCGCCGTGGCGGTGGATAAAGCAGAACTCTTCGATATCCGCCGGCGCGCCTTCACGGAAGGTGATCAGCATGTTGTCCAGCAACGCGTCGCGGGCGCAGCCGCCGATCTGCGTGATGGTGGTATGAAAAATGGTGTGCATAAACGTCTCCCTGGGAATCAAATTATTGATAAATAAAGGCCGAGGCGGCCCAGGCGATCAACACCGTCGGCGCGCCGGTCAGGAAGCGGCCGACCAGTACCGAGGGCACGCCGACCCGCACGGTGTCCTGCTTGGCTTCCGCCAGCGACAGGCCGACCGGAATGAAGTCGCAGGCGGCCTGCGCGTTGATGGCGAACAGCGCGGGCAGCGCCAGCTGCGGCGGAATATGGCCGAGGCCGATCTGCACCCCGACCAGCACGCCGATCACCTGGGCGATGACCGCGCCGGGGCCGAGGAACGGCGACAGCAGCGGGAATGAGCAGATCAGCGCCAGCGTTACCAGGCCGATCGGGCTATTGGCCAGCGGCGTCAGGCCGTGAGCGATAAAGTCCCCGAGGCCGGAGGCCATGATGATGCCGATCAAGGCCGAGACGAACGCCATAAACGGCAGGATGGTCTTCAGCACGGTGTCGATGGTGTCGCGCCCGGCCTGGAAGAACACCGCCACCACCGATCCCATGCCCATGCCGACCTTCGCCAACAGCCCGTCGCTTTGCTCGGTGATTTTCTTGCTGGTGTCGTAGTCGCGCGCCTTGGGCGGCGCTGCAACGGCGGCGGCGGGTGGGTTCTCCGTCGCGTCGATTCGGCTGATGTTGTGGTCACGCACGCCGGAGACATAGATGTCTTCGAGGATAAACTGCGCCAGCGGGCCGGACTGGCCGGTGGCGTGGATGTTGACTGTCGGAATGCGGCGTTTCGGGTACAGGCCGCAGCGCAGGGTGCCGCCGCAGTCTATCACCGCCACGCCGATCTCTTCCGCCGGCGGCTCGCCCTCTTTGAAGCCGTCGACGGCCGGCCAGCCGGTCAATTCGCTGAGGCGATCGACGATGGAAGGTCGGGTGCCGGCGGTGATGTACACTACTTTTTTACCGGGTTCGATCGGCAATTCCAGGGGGCCGCCCCAGCCGCTGGCGCCTTTTTCAATACGGATATAAGCACTCATGCTGCACTCCACGAATTAAAGTTGCACCTGGCGATCCAGACGGATGCCCATCTTGCGTTCAAACAGGCTGGTGGTCAGATCGGTGACCCAGCCGCGGAAGAAGTTGGTGAACAGCCCCACCAGGAAATAGCTCACCGCCAGCGGGCCGAGCGGCAGACCGAGGGTGGTCAGGCCGCTGGCGATGCCGAGATAAACGAACAGTTCGCCGGGGTTGATGTGCGGAAACAGGCCGTTCATCGAGTGGCAGCTGTAGGAGGCCGCCGCGTAGTAGCTCGGCTTGTATTTCTCCGGCATGAAGCGCCCCAGGCTGAGGGTCATCGGGTTGCAGAAGACAAAGGTGCCAATTAGCGGCAGCAGCAGATAACGCGAAACGGGGTTGCCCGCGCAGCGCTGCGCCAATCGTTCGATACGTTCCTGGCCAACAAATTTGATCAGCGCGTTCATGATAACCAACAGGCTGATCAACAAAGGTAAAATGCCGGTCACCATGCCGACAAACACTTCACCGCCTTTCTGAAACAGGCCGATAAACCACTCGGCGCCGTGGGTGATTAGCTCAATCATTATGTTCTCCTGTAATGGACTGATATGGCCTGGAGCGAACGGCGGCTCTGTCGCCATGGGCCTTACAGTAGTCACTTTGGTGGGCTATTTGTTTTAAATAGATCACAATTTGAAAGATAAATATTTTATTTTGAAAGTTTAAGGTGAAAGAAAGAGAAGGTTGACGGCGTCGGGTTTAGGGGGACGGGCACAAAAAAGCCCGGCGAACCGGGCTTTGGGTAGGGTGATATACGGAAATCGCCGTTGTTAGCTTGTTTCTGTTACTGTTCGAGAATCTTTTGTATTGTCTGTACGGAAGCACCGTTTCTTTCGGCCGTTTGGGCCAGCTCTTGCTTTTGTTTGTCTTTTTCAGCGATTGCCATATCTTTGGCGGCGGCTATCGCGGCCAGGAAAATTTCTTTTTCCGTAGCGGTGAGCGGGCCTTGTAGCCTGGCTTCGCAGACGCGATACAACGTATCACGGATAAAATTTACCGTGGTGGTGCGCCGAGCCAGATCGACTACGGCGGTGCTGAACCCTGCATCTCCACTGACTTTTTGAATTTGTTCCGTGCTCATTTCAGCTTTCAGCGCGGCAATAACGGACTGCGCGACATCAGGTGGGGGAGCCACGCAGTACTTGATATTTGAGTCTGCGGGAATATAAATGGCGCTGCTTCTTGTTGAGTCATAGTCAAACCAATACGTTTCTCCCGGTTTCAACTCATGCTTAGAGGCCGGAGATTTAAATAGCGCGCAAGACGATAGCGAAAGGATGAGCAGGGAGATGATGACAATATTGACTTTCATGATAGCACCACCATAAAAGTGTGGATTAATTAGCGTGAAATTTAGTCAAAAGTCCATAAATAACAATGAACTATAATAATTATTAATGCGCTAACTTTTTGTGTTTTTGGAAAAGGTGGGAAATTTAAAATTTGATAAGGTTAACTTTCAATCTTTAATGATTTATGTCGTTCTCTTTCGCATATTTAGAATAAAAAAAGCCCAAGGATAGTAAATAAAAACTAATTCTTATTTTTGCTTATAAAATACATTCGGTTGCATTATTTCCTTGTCAAGACCTCCCTCGATGCACAAAAAAGCCCGGCGAGCCGGGCTTTGGGACAGGCGGTCTGTCACATCAGGCGATGGTGACCTTCTTGTCCAGGTAGGCGTCTTGCACGGCGTTGATCAGCGCCACGCCGTCTTTCATCGATTTCTTGAAGGCTTTACGCCCCAGGATCAGGCCCATGCCGCCGGCGCGTTTGTTGATCACCGCGGTGCGCACCGATTCCTGCAGGTCGTTCTCACCGGCGGCGCCACCGGAGTTGATCAGCCCGGCGCGGCCCATGTAGCAGTTGGCCAGCTGGTAGCGCACCAGATCGATAGGGTGATCGGTGGTGAGTTTGTTGTAGACGCGATCGTCGGTATAGCCGAATTTCACCGCGCGGTAGCCGCCGTTGTTTTCCGCCATTTTCTGTTTGACGATGTCGGCGCCGATGGTGGCGGCGATGTGGTTAGCCTGGCCGGTCAGATCGGCGCTGGAGTGGTAGTCCACGCCGTCCTTGGTGAACGCCGGGTTACGCAGATAGGCCCACAACACGGTGACCATGCCCAGCTCATGCGCGCGCTCGAAGGCGATCGAGATCTCTTCGATCTGGCGGCGCGACTGCTCGGAGCCGAAGTAAATGGTGGCGCCGACCGCCACCGCGCCCATGTTGAACGCCTGCTCGACGCTGGCGTACAGGGTCTGGTCGTACTGGGTCGGGTAGCTCAGCGTTTCGTTGTGGTTGAGTTTGACCAGGAACGGGATCTTGTGCGCGTAGCGGCGCGATACCGACGCCAGCACGCCGTAGGTGGAGGCGACGCAGTTACAGCCGGCTTCAATCGCCAGCTCGACGATGTTCTTCGGATCGAAATACAGCGGGTTGGCGGCGAACGAGGCGGCGGCGGAGTGCTCTATGCCCTGATCGACCGGCAGGATAGACAGGTAGCCGGTGCCGGCCAGGCGGCCGTGGTTGAACAGGGTTTGCATCGAACGTAGCACGCTGTTGGGGCGGTTGTTATCGATCATTACGCGGTCGACGAAGTCGTCGCCCGGCAGGTAGAGATTCTCGGCGGGGATGGTGGTACAGCGGTGTTGCAGCAGATCTTCCGCTTCCTTTCCTAGCAACTGCACAATATCAGTCATGATTCACTCCCGATTAAGCTTCTTCATACACCGGCAATGCAAGGGTTTTTGACCACCGGCGCAGTAAAAAAGCGGTGATTGAAGCTGTAAAGCGATGCTACCGAACTTGATCCGGCAAGGACAAACAATAGATGCGATTGAGAGGAAATGCCATTGGCGTGGCCAAATACGCGGGGGCGATCGCCCCCGGCGCGCTAAGCGATTGATTATTCGATCTCGAACCACTCGGTGTTCTGCAGGGCGATCGGGGTGATGGAGTAGATCATCTCCTGCAGGTGATCGTGGATGGCGCGCTCCGCCGCCTCGGCATCGCGCGCTTTCAGCGCCTCGTAGATGCGGTAGTGCTGCTTGATCAGGCTCTCCGGCGGCGAGACTTCGCTCAGGCTGAGGAAACGCACCCGATCCATGGTGGCCTTGATGGTTTCGATGGTCTCCCACGCCAGCGGGCAGTCGGCAAACTGGGTCAGCAGCTGGTGGAACTCGTCGTCCAGCGCCAAAAACTCGCGCGTTTGCCCGTTCTGCGCCGCCAGCGCCTGGCGGTGCAGATTATGCTCCAGCGTCATCAGCTGCGCCGGGGTGGCGCGCTCGGCCGCGCGGCGCACGATGGCGCATTCCACCGCCTGACGGATAAAGCGCCCGTCGGCCACGCGCTTGGCGGAAATCTTCATCACGAAGGTGCCGCGCTGCGGCAGGATCTGCACCAGGCCGGCCTCCGCCAGCTTGATGAAGGCTTCGCGCACCGGCTGGCGCGAAACGCAAAAGCGGGTAGAAATCTCTTTCTCGGACAGCAGGGTGCCGGGGGGAATGGTGCAGTCGACGATATCCTTGCGCAGGAAGCGATAGATCTGTTGGTTGACCGGGACGTTGTTGGTGAGACTGTACGTTTCAGACATGGCGACAATCAGGCATCTGGCTGGAATTCGAATGCCACCATACTAGCAGATTATTGGTTAAGGGCGGGGGGATAAATCCACCCGCCGAGCAGGGTAACTCAGTGATGCCAATCCTGATATTCCTGCTTGCGCCGCGCTGGCGCAGTTTCCGGCATCAGGCTCAGGCCAATGGCCGACACCACGCCCAGCACCATCATGTACCCCGCCAGCCCGTAGTAGTGGCCGCCGGTCACCTGCAGGATCTTCACCGCCAACAGCCCGAGAATGCCGCTGCCGATCAGCGAGCCGATCTGCCAGATCAGCGCGATGCCGCTGCAGCGCACGCGGGTGGGGAACAGCTCCGGGAAGTAGGAGGCCTGCGGCGCGTAGCACATGCTGTGGCCGAAGGTCAGCACCACGATCATGGCGATCTGCGTCACCCAGAAACTATCGAGGTTGATCGCCATAAAGAACGGCACGATGCACACCACCTGCAGCAGCGCGCCGGCGATGTACACCGGTTTGCGCCCCAGCCGATCGGAGAGGCGGCCCATCAGCGGAATGGCGAAAATCTCCAGCAGCACCGCCACGATCATCGCCTCCAGCAGAATGCTTTCGTTGAGGTGGTTGGCTTTGCCGTAGGCCAGTACGATCACCGTGAACATGGCGAAGGCGCAGGCTTCGATCAGCTTGGCACATACCCCTTTGCCGATAAGGCCGGGATAGCGGCGGGCCACTTCCACCACCGGCCGGCTCTCCACCGCTTTGGTGGCGCGGATCTGGGTAAACACCGGCGATTCGTCGATCCTCAGGCGAATAAACAGCCCGACCAGCACCAGCAGCAGGCTGAGCAGGAACGGAATGCGCCAGCCCCAGTCCAGCATCTGCGCCGGCGACAGCACGGCGGTCAGCAGCGCGAACAGCCCGGACGGCAGCAGGAAACCTGCGGGCGCGCCGATCTGCACCCAACTGGCGTAGAAGCCACGCCGGGGCGGCGGCGCATATTCGGCGGTCATCAGCACCGCGCCGGCCTGTTCGCCGCCGACGCCGAAGCCCTGCAGCACGCGGATAAAGATCAGCGCGAGCGGCGCCCAGATGCCGATCTGCTCATAGGTGGGCAGCAGGCCGATGCAGAAGGTGCCGAGGCCGACGATCAGGATGGTGATCACCAGCGCCTTCTTGCGGCCGACCTTATCGCCGATGTGGCCGAACACGATGCCGCCCAGCGGGCGCGCCAGGAAACCGACCGCGTAGGTGGCGAAGGCCGCCAGCGTGCTGATCAGCGGATCGGCGCTGGGGAAAAACAGCTGGCCGAAGAACAGCACCGCGGCGGTGCCGTAAGCGAAGAAATCATAATATTCGGCGGCGGTGCCGATGGCGGAAGCGCTGGCGACGCGCCGCAGCAGCGGTTGATTGCCGGTATTGACGGCGTTATGCGTGGTGACGGTCATCGGAAACCTCCCGGTCGGTAAGCGGCAGAGCGGCGACGGCGGCTTTGGCCCCCAGGCTCAGCAGTTGATGATAAGCGTGGCTGACGGCGCGGACGAAGTCAGGCGAATCGGGCAGATCGTGGCCGAAGACGCTGTCGAGTTGCAGCAGCGCCAGGACGCGGGGCCGGCCTTCCTCGCTGCCGGCGACCAACGCGGCGAGGCGCTCGCGCAGCGGATCGCTGATATCGATCGGCCCGCCTTGTTCATCGCGGCCGCCGACGTAGCGTATCCAGCCAGCGACGCCCAGCGCCAGGCAGTCGAAGCGGCTGCCACGCGCCAGATGCCAGCGGATCGCGTCCAACAGCCGCTGCGGCAGTTTCTGCGTGCCGTCCATGGCGATCTGCGCGGTGCGGTGCTTCAACGCGCGGTTGCGGTAACGCTGCAGCAGCGAATTGGCATACTGCGCCAAATCGACGTTCGGCACTTGCAGGGTCGGCGCCTGTTCCGCCAGCATCAGGTGACGGGCGGCGCGGACAAAATCCGCATCCTGCATACAGTCGCCGACGTGCTGATAACCGGCCAGGTAGCCGAGGTAGGCGAGGAAGGAATGGCTGCCGTTCAGCATGCGCAGCTTCATCTCCTCGTACGGCAGCACGTCGCTCACCAGTTCGGCGCCGGCCTTTTCCCAGGCCGGGCGCCCCTGAGGAAATCGGTCCTCAATGACCCACTGGCTGAACGGCTCGCAGGCCACGCCGACGTCATCCTCGACGCCGCCCAGCCAGGTGCGCAACTGCCGGCGGGCCTCCGGCGTTACCGCCGGCACGATGCGATCCACCATGGTGGAAGGGAAGGCGACCTCTTGACGCACCCAGTCGGCCAACGCCGGATCCTGCCGCTGCGCCAGTTCGACCAGCACCTGGCGCGTGACCCGGCCGTTAGCCGGCATGTTATCGCAGGACATCACGGCGAACGGCAGCAGCCCGCGTTCACGGCGCAGGCGCAGCGCCGCCAGCAGCAGCCCCGGCGCCGACTGCGGCTGTGCCGGGTGGGCGATATCGTGCGCGATCGCCGGGTGTTCCTCCATCAGCCGACCGCTGGCGGGGTGGTAGCAATAGCCCTTTTCGCTGATGGTCAGCGAGACGATGGCGATCTCAGGCTGTGTCAGGGCCGCCAGCACCGCCGCCAGCCCGTCGGTTTGCAAGTGCAGCGCCTGGCGAACCACGCCGATGACCCGGCCCCGCCAGCCGTCGTCGTCCATCTCCGCCACCGAGAACAGCAGGTCCTGTTGCCGTAGGTCGGCGATCTTTTGCTGGCCGTGCTGCATGCTGATTTCGCAGTAGCCCCAGTCACTGCCGTACTCGCTGGCCAGCCTGTCGGCGTACATCGCCTGGTGCGCGCGGTGAAACGCGCCGAAGCCGATATGCGCCATGCGCGGTTTCACGCGCTCACGTGCGTAGCCGGGCCGGATAACGGCGGCCGGCAGCGCGCTGTGGTCGGAAAGTCTCATGTTCAATGTCCCTGGAGAGGTAAGCAAAGGGGCGAAGCCGCCCCGTCTGGCGTTAGGGTTTTAAGATTTGCACGCCCGCCGTTGCGCGCGGCGCCTTGATCACCAGTAGCACCAGCAGCGCGCCCAGCGCGGCGACGCCGCCCGCCAGCATAAAGGCGCTGTCGAATTTGCCGGTGTTCTGCACGATGTAGCCGGTGACGATCGGCCCGATGATGCCGGAGACGCTGCCGATCAAATGAATGAACCCGCTGGCGCCGCCGACCCGGGATTTATGCACCACGTCCTGGATAATCGCCCAGTAGAGAGCGCCGGTAATGTAGAGGAAGAAGATCGACACCGACATCAGCATCACCGCCGGCACCACGCTGCTGACGGTGCCCGCCAACGCCACGCACACCGCCGCCGCCAGCAGGCTGGTGACCAGCACGATCTTGCGCGACAGCAGCAATTTGCCGGTGATGTTGAAGATCTTGTCGGAAATATAGCCCCCGAGCGCCAGCCCGACGAAGCCGACGATCCACGGGATCATCGTGGTCAGGCTCATCTCTTTGATGTTCAGGTTGTGCGCCTGCACCAGATACGAGGGGAACCAGCTCAGGAAGAAGAACAGGATGTAGTTGTAGCAGAAGAAGGCGAAGGCGGTGACCAGAATGATCGGCTGCTTCAGATAGTAACCCAGCCCGTGAGCGGCGTCGCTCAGCGCGCTTTCCTCGCCGAGATTTTCCTGTTTCAACTGTGCGATCAGCGCCCGTTCTTCGTTGCTGACGCGTTGGCTTTTCGCCGGGTTATCCGCCACCACGAAGAACCACACCAGCATCCAGATGATGCCGATGGCGCAGATGATCATAAACGCCGGCCGCCAGCCGAACGCCAGCGCCAGATAGCCGACGATCGGCCCGGCCACCGCGCCGCCCAACGGTGAACCGGCGCTGAGCAGGCCCATAGCGGTCGCCGCCTGTTTCTTCGGGAACCAGCCGTTGATCATCTTGTTGGCCGAGGCGCAGATCGGCCCTTCGGCCATGCCGAACAGGACGCGCAGGATCAGCATTGAGTAAAAGCCGGTGGCGATCGCCGTCATGCCGCAGAAGATGGACCACAGGCCGACCGCCACGCCCAGCACCAGCGTCGGGCCGAAGCGGTCGACCGCCAGCCCGCCGACGAAGTTGAAGATGGCGTAGCCGAAGAAGAAGCTGCCGAAGATCAGGCCGAACTGTTCGGCGTTCAGCATCAGATCCTGTTCGATCATCGGCACGGTGATCGACAGCGCCACGCGATCGAGGTAGTTGATCATGTAGACCATGAACAGCAGGAACACGATGGTCCAACGCAGGTTTTTAAACATAAAGCACTCCACTGGGTGTCGTTTTAATCGTGATGCTTCGTTGTTTGCACGGGCGGCGGGTGCCGCCCCATGCCCCGATGCTGCCGTGACGTTACTCGAACTGCAGCAGTACCTTGCAGCAGGTGCGCTGATCCCGCTCGAACATCTGCATTGCCCGTTCGACGTCGCCGGCGGGCACGCAGTGGGTGAGTAGCCGCTGCGGGTCTAGCTTGCCGTCCGCCATCCAGGCGATCACCTGTGGGAAGCGCGCGCTGTTCAGGCGCGAGGAGAAGATCGACAGCTCCTTGCTGGTGATGCTCTGCTGGGTCAGGGTGCAAGCGTCGCCGGAAAAGCCCATGATGCCGATGCGCGCCGCCGGCGAAGCCAGCGCGATCGCCTCCGGCAAAATGGCGGGGTGGCAGGCGGCATCGACGATCAGCGTCGGCTGAACGCCGCGCTGCTGCAGCGCCTGCGGCAATGCGGCCTCGGCGTTGTTGAATACTTCGTCGGCACCGTTGGCGCGTGCCATGTCCAGCCGTTCGGCGATGCGATCGACGACCCACACCTGCTTGACGCCGTACACGCCTTTCAGCGTCTGGATCACCGTGAGCCCCATCGGCCCGGCACCGTAGATCAGCGCGATGTCGTCGGGGCGCGGTTGCAGATGGGCGGTAATGTTGGCGGCGATAGTGAAGGGTTCGATCATCGCGGCGTGGCGATCGCTGATGGCGGCCGGAACCGGATAGGCGTTGCGTGCCGGCACGCAGGCGTAGTCGCTGAAGCCGCCGTCGCGGTGCACGCCGATCACCTGCAGCGAGGTGCAGACGTTGGGGCGGCCGACCGAACAGGGATAGCAGTGGCCGCAGCTCACCACCGGGTCTACCGAGACGCGTTCGCCGAGGCGCGCCGGATCGACGCCTTCGCCCAGAGCATCGATCAGGCCGAAGAACTCGTGGCCGATCACCCGCGGGTAGCGGGCGAACGGGTTATGGCCGTGATAGATATGGACGTCGGAGCCGCAGATGCCGGCGAATTTCACCTTGACCCGCACTTCGCCGGCCGCCGGCTGTGGCAGCGCGCGCGTCTGCAGCGCCAGGCGCCCGGGCTGTTCGATCACGACGCTGCGCATGGTGTTTACCAGTTCCATAAGGTGCCATCCTCCAGACGCGCGACCGGCAGGTAGGCCGGTTCATAGGGGTAACGGGCCGCCAGCTTCTCATCGAACTCGATGCCGATGCCCGGCTTGTCGCCCGGATGCATATAGCCGTCGTCGAACGTCCAGCTGTGCGGGAACACCTCGAGCATTTGCTCGGAATAGCCCATGTATTCCTGCACGCCGAAGTTTGGCACCCACAGATCGAAGTGCAGCGCCGCCGCCATGCAGATCGGCGACAGATCGGAAGGGCCGTGAGAACCGGTGCGCACCTGATACAGCGAGGCGAAGTCGGCGATGCGCCGCATGCCGGTAATGCCGCCCGCGTGCGTCAGGGTGGTGCGGATGTAGTCGATCAGCTGTTCTTCGATCAGCTGTTTGCAGTCCCAGATGCTGTTGAACACCTCGCCGACGGCGATCGGCGTGACGGTATGCTGGCGGATCAGGCGGAAACAGGCCTGATTTTCCGCCGGCGTCGGATCCTCCATCCAGAACAGGCGATACGGCTCGGCGCTTTTACCAAAGCGCGCCGCTTCAATTGGCGTCAGGCGGTGGTGCATGTCGTGCAGCAGGTGCTCGTTGAAGCCGAACCTGTTGCGCACCGCGTCGAACAGTTTGGGGGTGAAATCGAGGTATTTTTCCGTCGACCACAGCTGCTCTTCCGGCCAGTCACCCTTGGTGGCCGGCTCATAGGCCTGGCCTTTGCCCTTGGCCATGCCGTAGGTGGTTTTCATGCCGGGCACGCCGCATTGAACGCGGATCGCCTTGAAGCCTTGTTCTTTATGTTTGGCGTAGTCGTCGAGCACCTCGTCGATCGAGTGGCCGGTGGTATGGCAATACACCATCACTCCCGAACGTGAGGCGCCGCCCAACAGCTGATACAGCGGCATGTTGGCGGCCTTGGCCTTGATGTCCCACAGCGCCATGTCGACGGCGGAAATGGCCGACATGGTCACCGGGCCGCGCCGCCAGTAAGCGCCTTTGTAGAAGAATTGCCAGAGGTCTTCGATCCGCTGCGCGTCGCGGCCGATCAACTGCGGGCAGAGGTGATCTTTCAGGTAAGAGGCCACCGGCAATTCGCGCCCGTTCAGCGTGGCGTCACCGAGGCCGATGATGCCGTCATCGGTGGTGATTTTCAGTGTGACAAAGTTGCGCCCCGGGCAGGTGACGAACACCTCGGCGTTGACGATTTTCATAACCTTCACATCCTGTAGCTGCGGAGAGATAGCGCGAAAATACGTCATGAACTAACTACCATACAAGTATGAATTGATGAATTTGCCGGAGAGGATCACATTTGATCGCGAGTGGAAGCGGATGAACGGAGGGGAAGAAGTGGGGCGCAGCGGCTGCGCCCGACAAGGTCAGCCCAGCAGGGCGCAGTTAGGCGGCAGGCGGCATTCGATGGCCTGCGGCAACACTTCGATGCGGAAATGGCGGCCTTTGAGCGGTTCGCCGTCGAGGTTGAAGGTCATCTCATGCGGCGCGTCGATCTCGAGCCACGGCAGCGCCGCGCTGAGGATGCTGTTGCTCTCTTCGTCGTTGAACAGGGCGGCGACCAGCGCCGGCAGCAGTTCATCGGCGATCAGCAGGCGCAGCTGCAGCAGGCCGTCGTTGATCAGCGCGCTGGGGCACAGTTCCTGGCCGCCGCCGGCCTGCTTGCCGTTGCCGATGCCGATCACCAATGCTTCGCCGGCCCAGCGGAAGTCCGGCCCGCGGATTTCACAGCGATCGGCCTGCAGCGTATCCATGCGCAGCAAGCCGTGCAAGAAGTAGGACACGCCGCCCAAGGCTGCCTTCAGCTTCTCCGGTGTCTCGGTGGTGATGCGGGTGCCGAAGCCGCCGGTGGCCATGTTGATGAAGTAGCGCTCGCCGTTGACCTTCGCCAGATCGATCGGTACCGAGCGGCCCTTGATCGCCAGCTGCAGCGCCAGTTCGGGGGATGGGGGGATATTGCACGCCATGGCGAAGTCGTTGGCGGTGCCGAGCGGCAGAATGCCCAGCGCCGGCCGGTTATGCGCCGGCAGCTGCACCAGCGCGGCGGCCACTTCGTTGATGGTGCCGTCACCGCCGCCGGCGACGACGGTGCCGACGCCGAGTTGTGCAGCTTCCGCGACGTAGCGCGCGGCGTCGCCGTGCTCCCAGGTCACGCGCACGTACAGCGTGATTTGCTCTTCGCGCAGCCGTGTGACCGCCTGACGCAGTTCTTCGTTGCCGGCGCCCTTGCCGTTGAGAATAAGCAGGGCGGCTGCATGTGAGTGTTGAGGCATTACCGATCTCCTCCGGCGGAAAACCAAGAATGCCTCAAGATAAACCAGCCTACGCCGCCAAGCCATCAGAATATTCAGCTAATTCCGGTTATTTCCTATTGTGCCGTGAATATGAAGACGATGCGAATTTATCTGAATTTAACCTGACAATAAGCGGGATTTTAATGGCGGCAGGATTAATCGCTATAGCGTTATTTATATATCGATGTGGCGTTATTATTCTTATTAAAATGGATAACGGGAAAACGTAATGAAAAATAGGCGCACCGGCGGCAATGGCGGACCCATAAAGAAAAAGCCAGCCCAAGGGAGATTGGGCCGGCTAAGGAGGTGGTTCCTAGTATTGCTATGCAAATATTTTCGTTGTTCGTTTTAAGCAGCGTGATAGTAACCAAGCTGCGGGCACATTGATGTGATCCAATTCTAATATTTGCTAAAAATCGCCGCCGAATGACGGCGATTGATTGTTAGGCTCCGGCGCTATTTTCTTCCGCCAAATTGCGGATCAGCAATGCATAATTGAGATCAATATCCTGCGGGATCGGCAAATAAACGATATGGCCGTTGCCCGGCGCGACCTCAATCGGCTCGCCTTTCTTATTTTGCATGCTTTCGAGGGTGAACAGCACGTTGCCGCCCGGCGTCATCATCTCGACGCTGTCGCCGAGTGAGAATTTATTCTTCACGTCGACTTCCGCCCAGCCTTCGCGGCGCACGCCGGTGAACTCGCCGACGAACTGCTGGCGCTCGGAGAGCGAAGAGCCGTATTCGTAATTCTGCTGCGCTTCGTGCACGTGGCGGCGCAGGAAGCCTTCGGTATAGCCGCGGTGCGCCAGGCCTTCCAGCGTGGTGAGCAGGGTCGGATCGAACGGTTTGCCGGCAACGGCGTCGTCGATGGCGCGGCGGTAGACCTGGGCGGTGCGGGCGCAGTAGTAGAAGGACTTGGTGCGCCCTTCGATCTTCAGCGAATGCACGCCGAGCTGCGTCAGACGCTCCACGTGCTGGATGGCGCGCAGATCCTTGGAGTTCATGATATAGGTGCCGTGTTCGTCTTCGAAGGCGCTCATATATTCACCTGGCTTTTGCGCTTCAGACAGCATGAACACCTTGTCGGTCGGCGCGCCGATGCCCAGCGTCGGCTCGACGGTCTGCACCGGGATCGGTTCGTGCAGGTGCACGATATTGCCGGTGTCGTCCTCTTTGCCTTCCTCCGCCTTGTACTGCCAGCGGCAGGCATTGGTGCAGGTACCCTGATTGGGATCGCGTTTGTTGATGTAGCCGGACAGCAGGCAGCGGCCGGAGTAGGCCATGCACAGCGCGCCGTGGACGAAGATCTCCAGCTCCATGTCCGGCACTTCGGCGCGGATCTCGGCAATCTCTTCCAGCGACAGTTCGCGCGACAGGATCACGCGGGTCAGGCCCATTTGCTTCCAGAACTTCACCGTCGCCCAGTTAACGGCATTGGCCTGCACCGACAGGTGGATGTCCATCTGCGGGAAGGCTTCGCGCACCATCATGATAAGGCCAGGATCGGACATGATCAGCGCATCCGGGCCCATATCGATAACCGGCTTCAGATCGCGCAAGAAGGTTTTCAGCTTGGCGTTGTGCGGGGCGATGTTCACCACCACGTAGAATTTTTTGCCCAGCGCATGCGCTTCGTTGATACCCTGCGCCAGATTCTCGTGGTTGAACTCGTTGTTGCGTACCCGCAGGCTGTAGCGCGGCTGGCCGGCGTAAACCGCATCGGCGCCGTAGGCAAAGGCGTAACGCATGTTTTTCAGCGTTCCGGCCGGGGAGAGAAGTTCCGGTGTAAACATAGTGTGTCTCGGTCTGATTTCAGGTCAGCACCACGCCACCTGATGGCGCAGTAAAAGCGGGGGATTGTAGCCGCAGCGCGGCAAGAAATCAGCAGTTAACCGGATTTATTCAAGGGAGATTGATCCCGGTCAAACGGAAAACGCGCGGTGGCGGCCACCGCGCGGGCGAAACGGGGGATCAGGCGCTCAAATCGCGGATATCGGTGGTCGGGCCGTTTTTCGTCACCGACTGGATACCGTTTTTGGCCGCGCTTTCGGAGCTGTACATTTCGCTGACGCCGATCACCTGATGGTTCTTGGCCTTCAGCACAAAATAGGGCTGATTGCTGGCGCTGTGCTTCAGTTCGTACTGCGCTTCGTGCGGTGAATTGGTCTGCACCGAGGCGATGCCGTTCTCCGCCGAGGCTTTGCTGGCATACATCTCGCTGGCCAGAATAATTTCGCCGTTACTGGCTTTCAGGTTGAAGTGGTACTGTCCGTTCTTTGCTTTTTTCAGCTCGTAATGACCGATTGCCATGGTTCTTCTCCTGTAGGTTCCGATTCGTGATGTAAGTGTAGCCAATCGCTTGAAAATCGGCGGCTAAACCTCACTGCAGCTTAGTCGAAAAAATGCGCAGTTTTTTTGCGCCGGCGCGGAGTTTTCATTCGGTGAGCCCGGCGCCGCACGGGAAGCTAAGGAAAGGCGCGGTGATTGCGCAGTGCGCCGCATAATGACAATTACGTGGTTTCATCGAGCAGCATTGCGCGTTACCGTTTGCCCGCTACGTAAAGGTGAGTGAAAAGTGAGCGATAGATCTTGGCATCGACGCGCTGCAGGCATATGCTTTGGCCTATGCCTGCTGTGGAGTGTCGAGATGGAAAGAATCGCCAAGCTGTTTAAAAACGGTAGAAATCAGGCGGTGAGGTTACCGGTGGAATTTGAATTTGATATGGATCGTGTGTATATCCGTCGCGATCGGGAGGGAAACGTGATTTTATCCAAATATCCAGCAAAGCCGGACAGCTGGGCACCGCTGCTGAGCATTATCGCCCAAACGCCGGTGCCGCAAGAGTTTCTTGGCGCGGAAGATCGTCAGCAAGGGGTTGCAGACCGCGATCCATTCTCAGAGGAAGAGTAGGCGATGTACATGTTTGATACCAACACCGTCAGCCACTTGTTTCGGCAGCATCCGCAGGTGCTTAACGTCATGCAAAAGCTCCCGCCTTCTGCCGTATGTATTTCCAGCGTCACGGAGGCGGAACTGCTTTACGGTGTGGCCAAACGGCGGAACAAGGCGTTGCAAAGCATGGTCGAGGCCTTTCTTGCTGCGGTGACGGTCTATGCATGGGATCGCGAGGCCGCCCGCTGCTACGGTGAAATGCGGGCAAACATGGTGAGAAAGGACAAAATCATGGGCGCGATGGATCAACTGATCGCCGCTCACGCGCAGAGCCGTGGCGCGACGCTGGTGACCAACGATCGCGCATTCGCCATGGTGCCCGGGTTGGCGGTTGAAGACTGGACGCGCTGATTTCCCTCTAAACCCCATTCATCAGCCGGCAGGGCTCGGCTTCCCAGCGGTAGCCCACACCGTATACCGAGCGAATAAAGGATTTTTCCCCGTCGATCAGTTCCAGCTTGCGGCGCAGGTTTTTGATGTGGCTGTCGATGGTGCGGTCGGTGACCACCCGGTAGTCGTCGTACAGGTTGTTCAGCAGCTGCTCGCGAGAAAACACGTTGCCTGGCTGGCTGGCCAGCGTTTTCAGCAGGCGGAACTCCGCCGGCGTCAGATCCAGTAACTGCCCCTGATAGCTGGCCTGGAAGCGCGGTTCATCGATGTGCAGCAGGTCATCTTCCCGCGCGTTCTCCTGCGGCCGATAGCTGCGGCGCAGGATGGTTTTCACTCGCGCCACCACTTCACGCGGGCTGTAGGGTTTGCAGATGTAATCGTCGGCGCCGATCTCCAATCCCAACAGGCGGTCAATCTCTTCGATTTTCGCCGTCACCATCACGATGGGCACGTCGCTGAAGCGGCGCAGCTCGCGGCACACCGTCAGGCCGTCGGCCCCTGGCAACATCAGGTCGAGTAAGATCAGCGCCGGCGGATGCTGGTGCACGGTCGGCACCACTTCATTACCGTTGGTCAGCCAGCGGGTGGCGTAGCCCGCCGCCTGCAGATAATCCACCAGCAGCTGGCCCAGCTTGGGCTCATCTTCAACAATCATGATCTGCACGGGTTGATTCTGAATGTCCATCAGGGCGCCTTATTTTTTATCGGGGTAGCAAATTCTACTGTAATGCGCACGCCGCCTAAAGGCGAATGCTCGGCGCGGATTTTCCCGTCGTGCGCTTCCACGATGTTGTGGCAGATCGCCAACCCCAGCCCTGAGCCGCCGCTGGCGCGGTTGCGTGAACCTTCCGCCCGATAGAAGCGTTCGAAAATGCGCGTCAGTTGCTGATCGCTGATGCCCGGCGCGCTGTCCTGCCAGCAGAGGATCAGTCTCCCCGGCTGCAGCTCGGCGCCGATCTCCAGCCGGCCACCGACGTCGGTGTAACGCAGGCTGTTTTCCAACAGGTTATTGAACAGCTGGTTCAGGCGATCGGGATCGCCGAACAGCGGCGCCTGGGCCGGCAGATGGGTGACGATCTCCAGCCCTTTGGCGCGGAAGCGTTCGCGGAAGGCGGCGACGGCGATCTGCACCAGGTGCACGCAGTCCACCTGCGCCTTGCGATAGGCCAGCGCGCCGAGATCGGAGAGCGACAGCTGGTGCAGGTCGTCGACCAGTTTGGTCAAGGTGGATACCTCAGCCTGCAGCGAGCTGAGCGACGCCGGCGTCGGCTGGCGCACGCCGTCCTGCAGCGCCTCCAGCTCGCCGCGCAGCACCGCCAGCGGCGTGCGTAGCTCGTGCGACACGTCGGCCATAAAGGCGCGACGCATCTGCTCGTTTTTTTCCAGCGAGGTGGCCAACTGGTTGAAGTCGTGCGCCAGCCTGCCCAGTTCATCCTGGCTGCTGACCGCCACGCGGGTGGTGAAATCGCCCGCCGCCAGGCGGTGGGTGCCCGCCACCAGGCGCTTGACCGGGGCCAGCATGCCGCGCGACAGCAGCCAGGTCACTGCCGCTGCCAACAGGGTGGAGAGCGCGACGATAATCCAACTGGTGCGCCGCTGCTGGCGATCGAAGTTGATGTCCGTATTGCGCGTCAGGCGCTCGACCGGGGTGGTGAGCACCCAGCCGACGATCTCGTTGTTATAGCGGATTGGATGGCGCGGCCCCTCTTTCGGCAACGGGCCGGAATGCCCGACCAGCCGATTGAACTGGCTGTCCACCACCCAAAACTGGGTGCGCCAGCCCTTGGGCGGCAGATTGTGGCTGCTGTCGCTGTTCTGTTCGAACGAACGCATGATTTGGTAGACCACCTGATCGTTGTTGCGCAGGAATATCCAATTGCCATGATGGCTGTACTGTTCCTCCAGCGCTTCGCTCAGCATGTTGATGCGCTGCTCGTTGCTGCTCTTGATGTAATCGATAAAGCCGCGCTCAAAGCTGACGCGCACCCCCCAATGCATGGTGATCAACACCAGCATGCAGGTAGCGAAAATGGCCAGGAACAGCTTCCCGGTAATGCCTATCCTCATTGCAACCTCGTTGAGCCGGTACCCGGCTCTTTGGTCAGCGTGCGGTTGGGCGCGCTATCGGCCGGCACGCGCGCGAAGGCGAGCGCGGGCAGGGCGATAATCAACGCCATACAGCAGTAGCTGTAAATAAATGCGCTGTGAATGGCTGGGCTATCGGCCACCACCTGGTGATGGGCGAAGCTGCCGATCAAGATGCCGGCGACGCTGACGCCGAGGCTCATCGACAGCTGCATGACCATCGACAGCAGGCTGTTGCCGCTGCTGGCCAGCCGGTCCGGCAGATCTTTCAGCGTCAGGGTGTTCATCGCCGAGAAGCGCAGCGAGTTGACCATCCCCTGGAAGAACAGCACCACCGGCAGCAGCCACAGCCAGCCGAGCATCGCCGCCAGCAGGAAACTCAGGCTGACCAGCGCCAGCAGCAGCGTGGCGGCCACCAGCACGTTGCGGTAGCCGAAGCGGTTGACCACCTGCACCACGATGCGCTTCATGCCCATGCTGCCGATGATCATCGGGATCATCATCAGCCCGGCGTGGAACGGCGAGAAGCCCATGCCCACCTGCAGAAACAGCGGCGTCATGAACGGCAGCATGCCGCTGCCGATGCGCCCCAGCAGGCTGGCCAGCAGTCCGATCTTGTAAGTCGGGGTGCGCAGCAGCCGCAGCGAGAACAGGGCGCGGCTATTGCCGTAAGCATGCCAAACATACCCCAACAGCGCCGCCACGCCCAGCGCCACCAGGCCGGCGATGGCGCCGCCGGACAGCCCCATGCCTTTGTGGCCGTCGAGCGCCAGCGTCAGCGACGCCATGCCGATCGCCAGCAGGATAAAGCCGCTGACGTCGAAGCGGCGGGTCTGCATTTGGTAGTTGGGCATCAGCAGCAGCGTGGCGATGGCGCCCACGATACCCACCGGAATATTGATCAGGAAAATCCAATGCCAGCTGGCGTATTGCACCAGGAAGCCACCCAGCGCCGGCCCCATCAGCGGGCCGATTTGGCCTGGCAGCGTTACGAAGGTCATCGCCGCCATGTACTGCTCGCGCGGCACGATTTTCATCACCGTCAGACGGCCGACCGGCACCATCATCGCGCCGCCGACGCCCTGAAGCACGCGCGAGGCGATCAGTTCGTTCAGGGTTTCCGAGCGGGCGCAGAGGAGGGAGCCGAGGGTGAACAGCACGATGGCGCTGAAAAACACCCGCTGTACGCCGACCTTGTCCGCCAGCCAGCCGCTGGCCGGCAGCGTCACCGCCACCGTCAGCACATAGGAGACGATCACCGACTGCATGCGCAGCGGGTTCTCCCCCAGGCTGGCGGCCATCGAGGGCAGGGCAGTGTTGACGATAGTGGTATCTAGCGTCTGCATAAAGAAGCCGAATGCCACTATCCAGAGTTGCCAGCGTACCGTGGCGGTGTGTTTCATCAGCATCAGTCGGCCATTAATGGGGCAACGGGGCCAGTTGCTTGTTGCGGCGGAACTTCGCCTGCAGCCGGTCGAAGTAAAGGTAGACCACCGGGGTGGTGTACAGCGTCAGCAGCTGGCTCATCACCAGGCCGCCGGCGATGGTGATGCCGAGCGGCTGGCGCAGCTCCGCGCCGTCGCCGCGGGTCAGCACCAGCGGCAGCGCGCCGAACAACGCCGCCAGCGTGGTCATCATGATCGGCCGGAAACGCAGCAGGCTGGCCTGGAAAATCGCCTCGCGGGCGCTGATGCCGCCATTGCGCTGCGCTTCGAGCGCGAAGTCGACCATCATGATGGCATTTTTCTTCACGATACCGATCAACAGCATGATGCCGATCAGCGCGATCAGGCTGAACGGTGCGCCGAACAGCTCGAGCGCCAGCAGCGCCCCCACGCCGGCGGAAGGCAGCGTGGAAAGGATGGTCAGCGGATGGATATAGCTCTCATACAGCACGCCGAGCACGATATACACCGTGGCGATCGCTGCCAGGATCAGGATGAGCTGCGACTTCAGGGTGTCCTGGAATACCTGGGCGGTGCCGGCGAACGCGCCGCGCACCGTGGACGGCACGCCGAGCTGAGTCATGGTGCGCTCTACCGCCGCGGTGGCGTCCGACAGGCTGCCGCCGTCCGGCAGGTTAAAGGAGATGGTCGAGGCGGCGGACAGCCCCTGATGGTTGACCGACAGCGGCGCGTTGGCCGGTCGCCAACTGGCGAAGTAGGAGAGCGGTATCGCCTTGCCTTCGTTGTTGATGATGAACATTTTGTCCAACGAGCTGACGTCCTGAGTGTAGGGCTGCGCCACTTCCATCACGACTTTGTATTGGTTGAGCGGTTGATAGATGGTCGAAATCTGTCGCTGGCCGAAGGCGTTGTTCAACAGGTTGTTGGCGTCGGACACCGAAATGCCGAGGCGCGCCATGGTTTCGCGATCGTAGACCAGATCCATCTCCGAGCCTTTATCCTGCTGATCCGAGTTGACATCCGCCAGCGCGGGTAATGCGGCCAGCGCGGTGCGGATCTTCGGCTCCCATTCGCGCAGCGCGGCGAGATCGTCCGCCAGCAGCGTATATTGGTAGCTGGCGTTGGCCTGCCGGCCGCCGACGCGGATATCCTGTACCGCCATCAGAAACAGGCTGGCGCCCGGCTCTTTGGCCAGGCGGGCACGCAGGCGGGCGATCACTTTCTGCGCGTCGTCGCTGCGTACCGACAGGGGTTTCAGTGAGATGAACATCGAACCGCTGTTGGTGCGCGAGCCGCCGGTAAAACCGGTGACGTTTTCCACGTCCGGATCTTCGCGCACGATTTTCATGAAGTCTTCCAGTTTGCCGCGCATCGCCTGGAACGAAATGCTTTGGTCGGCCTGGATAAAGCCCATCAGACGCCCGGTATCCTGTTCAGGGAAGAAGGTTTTCGGGATGCTGATATACAGCCAGACGTTGAGCGCAACGGTGGCGAGGAACACCGCCAGCACCCAGCGCGAGTGGCCGAGCACCCAGTTCAGCGAGCGTCCGTAACCCTGCTGCAGCGCCAGCAGCATTTTGCCGAAGCCGCGCGCGCGCCGCTGCGAACGCGCCGGCTGGTGGCGCAGCAAATAGGCACACATCATCGGCGTGAGCGTCAGCGAGACGATGAGCGACAGCCCGATCGATACCGACAGGGTGACGGCGAACTCGCGGAATAGCCGGCCGGGCAGGCCTTCCATCAGCAGCAGCGGGATAAACACCGCCACCAGCGAAATGCTCATCGACAGCACGGTGAAGCCTACTTCCCGCGCGCCCAGCAGCGCGGCGTTGATCGGTTTCATGCCGGCCTCGACGTGGCGGGAAATGTTTTCCAGCACCACGATGGCGTCGTCCACCACAAAGCCGGTGGCGATGGTCAGCGCCATCAGCGACAGGTTGTTGAGGCTGAAGCCGCACAGATACATGGCGGCGAACGAGCCGATCAGCGACACCGGCACGGCGACCGCCGGGATCAGCGTGGCGCGCCCGGAGCGCAGGAAGATGAACACCACCAGGATCACCAGCCCGATGGCGATCGCCAGCGACTGTTCCACCTCGGCCAGCGACGCGCGGATGGTTGGCGAACGATCCTGCGCGACGTTGAGTTGAATCGAGGCCGGGATATTCTCCTGCAGGGCGGGCAGCTCGGCGCGAATGCGATCGACGGTTTCGATGATGTTGGCGTCCGGCGCGCGGCTGATGGCCAGAATGATCGCCGGTTTGGCGTCGGTCATCCCGGCGTTACGCACGTCTTGCACCGAGTCTTTGACCTCGGCCACGTCGGCTAAACGCACCGCCGAGCCGTTGTTGTAATGAATGATCAGCGGACGATAAGCATCGGCGGTTTTCAGCGCGTCGTTGGCCTGGATCTGCCAGCGCTGCTGCGGGTTTTCCACGGCGCCCTGCGGACGGCGCACGTTGGCGTTGGCGATGGCCTGCCGCACGCTGTCCAGCGACACGCCCTGATTGAACAGCGCCGAAGGGTTCAGCTCCACCCGCACCGCCGGCAGCGAGCTGCCGCCTACGGAAACGTCGCCGACGCCCTCGGTCTGGCTGATCTTCTGCGCCAGCTGGGTGGAGGCGAAATCGTAAAGCTGCCCCTGACTGTAGGTGTCCGAGGTCAGCGTCAGGATCATGATCGGCGCGTCGGAAGGGTTGACCTTACGGTAGCTGGGGCGGCTCGGCATGCCGGTCGGCAGCAGGCTTTGCGCGGCGTTGATCGCCGCCTGCACGTCGCGCGCGGCGCCGTTGATGTCGCGATCGAGATCGAACTGCAAAATGACGCGGGTACTGCCGAGCGAACTCATCGAGGTCATTTCGTTAACCCCGGCGATGCGGCCCAGCGCGCGCTCCAGCGGCGTCGCCACCGAGGACGCCATGGTTTCCGGCGAGGCGCCCGGCAGCGACGCGCTGATCGAAATCACCGGAAAATCCACCTGCGGCAGCGGCGACACCGGCAGCAGGCGAAAGCCGATCGCGCCGCTGATGGCGATGGCCAGCGTCAGCAGGGTGGTGGCCACCGGCCGGTGAATGAACAGGGCGAAGAATTTCACGGCAGCTCCTGCGTATCCAGCTGGCGATGCGTGTTGCGCGCCAGCTTGTCAAACAGCAGGTAGATCACCGGCGTGGTGAACAGCGTCAGGATCTGGCTCATGATCAAACCGCCGACCATACAGACGCCGAGCGGATGCCGCAGCTCCGCGCCGACGCCGGTGCTCAGCATCAGCGGCAGCGCGCCGAGCAAGGCCGCCAGCGTGGTCATCAAGATCGGCCGGAAACGCAGCAGACAGGCCTGATAGATGGCGTCGCGCGGCGATAAACCCTGCTCGCGTTCCGCCGCCAGCGCGAAGTCGATCATCATGATGGCGTTCTTCTTCACAATGCCGATCAGCAGGATGATGCCGATGATGGCGATCACGTCCAGCTCGCTGCCGGCCAACATCAGCGCCAACAGGGCGCCGACCCCGGCGGTCGGCAGGGTGGAGAGGATGGTGACCGGATGAATGAAGCTTTCATACAGCACGCCCAGCACGATGTACATCGCCACCACCGCCGCCAAAATCAGCCACAGCGTGCTGCCGAGCGCCGCCTGGAAGGCCAGGGTCGCCCCCTGGAATTGGGTGGTGATGTCCCTTGGCATATTGAGATTTTTTTCCGCCTGGGTGACCGCGTCGACCGCCTCGCCGAGCGAGTAGCCGTCGGCGACGTTGAACGAAACGGTGGCCGACGGGAACTGGTCGAGATGGTTCACCGACAGCGGGCCGAAGCGCTCTTCGATTTTGGCGATGGCGCTCAGCGGCACCACGGCGCCGTCGTTGCCGCTCAGACGGATCTCATTGAGCGCCGCCAACCCCGGTGTCGTGCTGACGTCGTGCTCCAGCACCACGCGGTATTGATTGGCCTGGGTGTAGATGGTGGAGATCAGGCGCTGGCCGAACGCGTTGTACAGCGCATTGTCCACGTCGCTCATGGTGACGCCGAGGCGGGAGGCCGAATCGCGATCGACGTTGACATAGGCCACCAGCCCCTGATCCTGCCAGTCGCTGGTGACGTCCGCCAGCTGCGGGGTTTGCTTCAGCTCATCCATCAGCTGCGGCACCCACAGGCTGAGATCGTCCAGCGACATTGCCTGCAGGGTGAACTGGTACTGGGTGCGGCTGACCTGGGTATCGATGGTCAGATCCTGCACCGGTTGCAGATACAGCTTCACGCCGGGGAACTGCGCCGTTTGCTGCTGCAGGCGGCTGATGATCGCCGGAATGCGCTCGCTGCGTTCGCTCAGCGGCTTCAGGTTGATCTGCAGCCGGCCGCTGTTGAGCGTGGCGTTGCTGCCGTCGACGCCGACGAACGAGGTCAGGCTCTCCACCGCCGGATCTTTGAGGATCTGCGCCGCGACCTGCTGCTGGCGCTCGGCCATGTTGCTGAACGAGACGCTCTGCGGCGCCTCCAGCGTGCCCTGAATGATGCCGTTGTCCTGCACCGGGAAGAAACCTTTCGGGATCAGCAGGTACAGCAATACCGTCAGCGCCAGCGTGCCCACGGCCACGCCGAGCGTCAGCCAGGGATGGTTAAGCACCGTTTTCAGCCACTTGCCATATTGCGCGATCACCCGGTCGAAAAAGCGTTCGGAGGCGGCGGAAAAACGGTTCTGCTTGCGCAGCGATTCGTGGCTGAGCATGCGTGCGCACATCATCGGCGTCAGCGTCAGCGACACCACGGCGGAGATCAAAATTGCCACCGCCAGCGTGACGGCGAACTCGCGGAACAGGCGGCCGACGATGTCGCCCATGAACAGCAGCGGGATCAGCACCGCCACCAGCGAGAAGGTCAGAGAGATGATGGTGAAGCCGATCTCGCCGGCCCCTTTCAACGCGGCGTCGAGCGGTTTTTCCCCTTTCTCGATGTAGCGCGAGATGTTCTCGATCACCACGATGGCGTCGTCCACCACGAAGCCGGTGGCGATGGTCAGCGCCATCAGCGTCAGGTTGTTGATGGAGAAGCCAAGGAAGTACATGGCGGCGAAGGTGCCCACCAGCGACAGCGGCACCGCCACGCTGGGGATAATGGTCGCCGGTACGTTGCGCAGGAACACGTAGATCACCATCACCACCAGCGCGATCGCCAGCAGCAGCTCGAACTGCACGTCGCTGACCGAGGCGCGGATGGTGGTGGTGCGATCGGTCAACACCTTGACGTCGACTGACTTGGGCAGGCTTTTAATCAGCGTCGGCAGCATTTCGCGGATGCTGTCGGCGGTGGTGATGACGTTGACGCCGGGCTGGCGTTGGATGTTCAGCACGATCGCCTGTTGCTTGTTGGCCCAGGCCGCCAGTCGGGTATTTTCCGCCCCTTGTTCGATGGTGGCGATATCCTGCAGGCGGATCGCCGCGCCGTTCTGATAGGCGACGATCAGCTGGCGATAGTCGTCGGCAGATTTCATTTGGTCGTTGGCGGAGAGGGTGACCGATCGGGTCGGGCCGTCAAGGCTGCCTTTCGCCGAATTGACGTTGGCGTTGCTGATGGCGGCGCGAATGGTTTCACTGTTCAGGCCATAGGCGGCGACCGCCGCCGCGTTCAATTTTACGCGCACTGCCGGGCGTTGGCCGCCGGCCAGCGTCACCAGGCCGACGCCGGTCACCTGAGAAATTTTTTGCGCCACGCGGGTTTCCACCATGTCTTCCACCTGCGTCATCGGCATGGCGGTGGAGGTCACGGCCAGCGTCAGGATCGGCGGATCGGCGGGGTTAACCTTGCTGTAGATCGGCGGGTAGGGCAAATCGGTCGGCAGCAGGTTGGTGGCGGAGTTGATCGCCGCCTGCACTTCCTGCTCCGCGACGTCGAGCGGCAGCGCCAGCTGGAACTGCAGTGTGACCACCGAGGCGCCGCCGGAGCTTTGCGACGCCATTTGCTTCAGGCCGGACATCTGGCCGAACTGGCGTTCCAGCGGCGCGGTAATGGCGGAGGTCACCACGTCCGGGCTGGCGCCGGGGTACAGCGTCACCACCTGGATAGTGGGGTAATCCACCTCCGGCAGGGCGGACACCGGCAGCGCGCGATAACCGATAATCCCC
This sequence comes from Serratia sp. 201, assembly GCF_037027545.1. NCBI lineage: Bacteria > Pseudomonadati > Pseudomonadota > Gammaproteobacteria > Enterobacterales > Yersiniaceae > Serratia > Serratia sp. 201. The sequence goes on from NZ_JAXCHC010000002.1 coordinate 194,267, forward strand.
GCTAGCAATATTGCCACCATCAGCAGCGTGGTGGCGACCGGACGCAGAATAAACAGGCGGGACGGACCGCCGCCGGCGTTGGGAGGCATCACCTGCATCAGGACTTCCTCTGAACGTCAGGTTCGCGCTTGGCGTTGGCCGCCGCCGGCGCTTCGCTCGGCGCGAGCACTTCCACCTGCATGCCTTCGGTCAGGCGATCGATGCCGTCGGTCACTACCCGATCGCCGGCGTTGAGGCCGGCGCTGATCACCACCTGCCGGCTGTCCTGCACGCCGGCGGTGACCCGATGTTTGCTGACCTTGTTGTCTTCGCCGAGCGTCCAAACGAAGTTGCCCTCGTTGCCCATCTGCAGCGCAGCGGTCGGGATCACCACCGCATCGTGCAGGGTATCCACCTGCAGCCGCGCGTTGACGAACTGATTGGGGAACAGCGCGTCATCTTCGTTGGCGAAGCGCGCTTTCAGCTTGATGGTGCCGGTGGCGGTATCAATCTGGTTGTCCAGGCTCAGCAGCGAACCGGTCGTCAGCTTGTTCTGGTTGGTGCGATCCCAGGCTTCGACGCTCACCGGCCCGGCTTTTTGCGCCTTGAGCAGATCGGCGATGTTGCCTTCGGGCAGCGTGAACACCACGTCGATCGGGTGCGTCTGCGTGATCACCACCAGACCGGTGGTGCTGCCGCTGGTAACGTAGTTGCCGACGTCGACCAGTTTCAGGCCGACGCGGCCGTCGATTGGCGCAGTGATGCGGCTGTAGGTGATCTGCAGTTTGGCGCTGTCGACCGCGCCCTGATCGGCCTTGATCGCGCCTTCGGTCTGCTGCACCAGCGAGGCCTGCGTATCCAGCTCCTGACGGGACACCAGATTGGTTTTCACCAGCTGCTGATAGCGCGCCAGATCGCGTCGGGCGTTGGCCAGCGTGGCCTGATCTTTTGCCAACTGCCCCTGAGCCTGGGTCAACTGAACCTGGAATGGCCGGGGATCGATTTCCGCCAGCAGATCGCCGGCTTTGACCTGCTGGCCTTCGGTAAAGTGGATCGCCATCAGTTGGCCATCGACCCGGCTGGTGACGGTCACGGTATTGGCGGCGGTGGCGGTGCCCAAGCCGGAAAGATAGCGTGGCACCGTCTGTTGCGTGGCGGTCGCCGCTTGCACCGGCGACATCGGCGCACCGCGTCTGCCGCCCGCCGCGCGGCCCGCTCCCGTTTTACCGGCGGCCTGGTGCGCGCCCGGCGTCGTCCCAGCGGTCGGTTGGGCGGCGCTGAAATGGCGCCAGGCCAGAACGGCGACGATGATCGCAATCGCCGCAACCAGCAGGCGCAGCAGCAGGGAACGACGTTGGGGTTTTGCATTCATGGTGGTGAAAATTCTCTCCAAAAGGCAGGGGCGCGGGCACTCATTGCCACAAAAATGACACTCCTTACAGGATACTAGTTTAGCCAGCGAAGACGGCATAAAAATGAAGGAAATATGGAGGAACCGTCAGCATTGTCTTAATAAGTGGGTGATTTGAGCGTGCTATGTTTATAAGTGATTTATTCCGGCTTATAGCCAATACGTTTTAACGATTTCCTGTATTTGGCGCTAATAATTAACAGGCAAATCATTTAACCCATGGAGCCTTTGTGATGAGCAAGAAACAACTGGGTCGTTCAGGCATTCAGGTGCCGGCGTTAACCTTCGGTGGCAACGTGTTCGGCTGGACGGCGGATCAAGCGACCTCGTTCAGCCTGCTGGATGCGCTGGTGGACAATCAGCTCAACTTTATCGATACCGCCGACGTTTATTCCAGCTGGGCACCGGGCAACCGGGGCGGCGAATCGGAAACCGTCATCGGCGAATGGCTGAAGAAGAGCGGCAAGCGCGACCAGGTGATCATCGCCACCAAGGTGGGCAAACCGATGGGCGAAGGCAAGCAGGGGCTGTCGCCGCGCTATATTCAGCAGGCGGTGGAGGACTCGCTGCGTCGCCTGCAAACCGATTATATCGATCTTTATCAGTCGCACGACGATGACCGCGATACGCCGCTGGAAGAGACGCTGGCGGCGTTCGATGCGCTGATCAAGGCCGGCAAGGTGCGGGCGATCGGCGCCTCCAACTATCAGGCGGATCGCCTGGAAGAAGCGCTGCGGGTGAGCGAGAGCAACGGATTGGCGCGCTACGAAACCCTGCAGCCGGAATATAACCTGTATGCGCGCGAAGGGTATGAAGCCGAGCTGGAAGGCGTGGCGCAGCGCCATGGCCTCGGGGTGATCAACTTCTTCGCGCTGGCCAGTGGTTTTCTGACCGGCAAATACCGCAGCAAAGCGGACGAGGGCAAAAGCCAGCGCGGCGATCGCATCGTCGAACGCTACCTGAACCCGCGCGGTTTCCGCATTCTGGCGGCGCTGGATCAGGTGGCGGGCAAACACGGCAGCTCCCCGGCGCAGGTTTCGCTGGCCTGGCTGATAGCGCGCCCGAGCATCACCGCGCCGATCGTCAGTGCGACCTCGTTGCCGCAGCTGGATGAGTTGGTCAGCGCCACCCGCCTGACGCTGGATGCGGACGACATTCAGGCGCTGAACGACGCCAGCGCCGAGTAGGGGGCGTTACCCGGTGGCGATTTTGCTCTATGCTGAAGGGGTTAACATGGCCCATTCAGGAACCCGCAATGTCTGGTGATACCATCAACGACCTCGCGACGCTGGAACAGCTGTACGGCAAACCCGCCGCGCCCTCGGTTTTTAAAGAAGTCAGCTATATTCACCCGGCGTACCGCCCGTTTATCGAGGCGGCGCCGTTTGCCGCGCTCTCGACGGTCGGGCCGGACGGCATGGATGTTTCTCCGCGCGGCGATCCGGCCGGTTTTATCCATATCGAAGACGAGAAAACCCTGCTGCTGCCGGACCGTCGCGGCAATAACCGCATCGACAGCCTGCGCAATATCCTGCACGACAACCGGGTGGCGCTGCTGTTGCTGATCCCCGGCATCGGCGAAACGCTGCGGATTAACGGGCGGGCGGAAATCGTGGTGGCGCCGGCGATGCTGCAGCGCTTCGTCCATCGCAACCAGCTGCCGCGTTCGGTGCTGCGCATTCGGGTGGAGGCGGTGTTCTTCCAGTGCAGCCGGGCGATCTTGCGTTCGGGATTGTGGGAAGAGGGCAGCCGCCTCGAACGTTCGGCGCTGCCCAGCCCCGGCCATATTTTGGCCGCGGTGAGCCAAACGCGCTTCGACGGTGAGGAGTACGACAGCGCGCTGCCGCAGCGACTGAAGGATACGCTGTATTAATCGCCGTGGCGTTCGCGCCACATTTGCCGGTTCAGCCGATACAAGACGTGCTTTTGCAGCGGATGGCCCGTCGGCAGGCGCGGATGCAGGAAGGTTTCGCCGTCAAACTGCATGCCGATGCGCGTCATCACCCGGCGCGACGGCTGGTTATTTTCGGCGGTGAAGGACACCACTTCCGGCAAGCGCAGCGTGTCGAAGGCGTACGCCAGCGCGGCGCGCGCCGCTTCAGCGGCGTAGCCGTTGCCCCAGTGAGCCGCCGCCAGCCGCCAGCCAATCTCCACGCAGGGGGCACAAGGCAGATCGTCGCCCGGCCGCGCCAGCCCGACAAAACCGATAAAAGGCGCGCCGCCTTTCACTTCCACCGCCCATAGCCCCCAGCTATGTTGTTGCATGAAGGCGCGGATGCGTTCGGCCTGCGCGTGGCTTTCCTCGGCCGTCATCGTCGCCGGGAAATAGCGCATCACCTGCGGATCGGCGTTAAGCGCGGCGAAGGCCGGCAGATCGTCGTCGCGCCAGGCGCGCAGCCGCAGCCTGGCGCTGTCGAGGGTAAGGATGGTCGACATGATACATAGCCTCCAATGAACAAGGGCGCGGCGAGCCGCGCCCTTGGGCTGTCAACGGAACAGCGTTTGCGCCCAGCGCGCCAGCCCGGCGGTGACCGAGCCGAAGTCGTTGCCGCCGACGATCGGAATGCCCGGCAGCTGCTGTTGCAGCGCGGCGCGCAGCAGGGGTGAGCGTGCGCTGCCGCCGGTCAGGTAGATCACTTGCGGCGCGGTCTGGCTGCTGGCCAGCGCGGCGCTGACCTGCTCCTGAATGCGCATCAACGGCTGCGAAATGGCGTCGGCGAGCTGAGCCTGGCTGATGCTCTCCGCCAGATCGGCCTGCACGAAATTGAGCGGCGCGCTGATGGCCGTTTGGCCGGACAGGGCGATCTTACTCTCTTCGGCCGCCCGCACCAATCGGTAGCTCAGGCGCTGTTGGTACACTTTCAGCAGGCGTTTGACCTTTTCCGGCTCCGCCGCGTCGAGGATCAGATCGCGCAGCACGCGGCCGTTGGTGGCGCTGTAGAAGTCATTTTGCGCCGGCACGTCGTTGGTCGCCACCGCGTTCCAGTAAGGCAGCGCCGGCAGGGCGATGCCCTTCGCGGTTTCGCCGCCCAGGCCGAACAGCGGCATCAGCTGTTTGAAGGCCAGCATGATGTCCAGATCGTTACCGCCGACCCGGCAGCCGCTGTGGCCCAGCAGGCTCTGCTGGCGATCGGCGCGGTCGCGCCACTGCGGCCCCATCAGCAGCACCGAGCAGTCGGTGGTGCCGCCGCCGATGTCTACCACCAGCACGGTTTGCTCTTCGCTCAGCGTCGCCTCGAAGTCCAGCCCCGCCGCCACCGGCTCGAACTGGAATTCAATGTCCTTGAAACCGGCACGTTCGGCGGCGCGCTGCAAAATGCCTTGCGCCTGCCGGTTGGCTTCGTCGCCGCCGATGCCCTGGAAGTTGATCGGCCGGCCGATCACCGCCTGATCGATGCCGGTCTGCAGCACGTTTTCCGCCTGGCGTTTGATGTGGAACATCATGGCGCACACCAGGTCTTCGAACAGCGCGATCTGCTGCGGTTTCAGGCCGTTGGCGCCGAGGAAGGACTTCGGCGAGCGCACGAAGTACACCTCTTCGGGATCTTCCATATAGTGCGCCAGCGCCTGCAGGCCGAACAGCACGCTGTCGCCGTTGACCGGAATGTCTTCTTCGCGGTTGTAACTGATGGCGCGGCGCAGCAGCTGCTGGTTTTCTTCGCTGCCGGTCGGCACCTGCCAATGGCGGTGCAGGCATTCGCTCACCGCTTCGCGGGTCGGCGCGCACAGCATCGAAGGCAGATACGGCTCGTTGTTTTCCAGCGTCAACAGCTCGGGGCCGTGGTCGCGCATCACTGCAACGGAACAGTTGGCTGTCCCGTAATCGAATCCAATAAACATCTCTTTTTTGTCCCCATGCCAATGAAGGGGGGCGACTTTACCCGAGACGAGGCCGGCGGGCAATGCACCAATGCGCGAGTGTCGAAAAATTTAGCGGGCGCGGCGGCGGCGTGCTTAACTTAATGTCCGAATTCCGCACGTCAGCGCGTCAGGCGAGCCCCATAATGCAGAAAAAACCGAACCCGAGCGTTGCCATGAATACTCAACAGCAAGCGTTGTACGACGCGCTGCGCGCGCGTGACCGCAAATTCGACGGCCGTTTTTTCGTCGGCGTCTCTTCCACCGGCATCTATTGTCGCCCGGTGTGCAGCGCCCGCACGCCGAAGCGGGAAAACTGCACCTTTTATCCGAGCGCGGCGGCGGCTGAACTGGCGGGGTTTCGCCCCTGCCTCAAATGCCGACCGGAACTGGCCCCTGGCCTGGCGCTGATCGATCTGGGCAACCGCTATGCCCAGGTGGCGGTGCAGCTCATCGAGCAAGGTTATCTGTCCGAGCACAGCTGCGAAGCGCTGGCGGCGCGGCTGGGCATTTCCGATCGCCACCTGCGGCGTATCTTCGCCGAACAGTTTGGCGCTTCGCCGATCGATTACGCGCAGTCACACCGGTTGCTACAGGCCAAGCGTCTGCTGGCGGATACCGACCTGCCGCTCAGCGAGGTGGCGTTCGCCGCCGGTTTCGGCAGCCTGCGGCGTTTCAACGAGCTGTTCAAGGCGCGCTACCGCCTGATCCCGTCGGCGCTGCGCAGCGGCGGCGCGCGCGGTGAACGGGCGGCCGCCAGCGGGTTGGTGTTTCACCTGGGCTATCGGCCGCCCTATGACTGGGCGCGCATGCTGAATTTCTTGCAGGCGCGCGCCGTGCAGGGCGTAGAGCGGGTCGAGGGGCGCCGCTACCTGCGCTCGATCGCCGTCAGCCAGGGTGGCACTGAACACCGCGGCTGGTTCAGCGTGCAGCCGGAAGAGGCGCGCAATCGGGTTCGGGTCGAGATCGCGCCGACGCTCAGTCTGGTGACGACGGAGGTGTTGCGCCGGGTCCGCTTGCTGTTTGATCTGGACGCCGCGCCGGATCGCATTAATGAGGTGCTGGGCTCGCTGGCGGCCGATGCGCCGGGATTGCGCCTGCCGGGCTGCGTGAACAGTTTCGAGCAGGCGACGCGTGCGGTGCTGGGGCAACTGGTCAGCGTGAAAATGGCGGCGACCTTCGCCGGGCGGATGGCCGAACGTTGGGGCGAAGCGCTGGCGACGCCGCATGAGGGCATCACCCACGTTTTCCCCACCGTAGAACGGGTGGCGCAGCTGCAGCCCGAAGAACTGCGCCCGCTCGGGGTGCAGGTGAAGCGTGCGGCGGCGCTGATCGAGATTGCCCGCGCGCTGGGCGAAGGGCGGCTGCAGCTCGACAACGTGCTGGATATCGAACAGGGCATCAAGGCGCTGACCGCGCTGCCCGGTATCGGCAACTGGACCGCCAGCTATATCGCGATGCGCGCCTGGTCGTGGCCGGACGTGTTCCTGGCCGGCGACTACCTGATCAAACAGCGTTTCCCTGGCATGACGCCGCGCCAGATTGAACGCTACGCCGAGCGCTGGCGCCCGTGGCGCTCTTACGCCACGCTGCACCTGTGGCACAACGGCGGCTGGGCGCCGGAAGGGGAGAGTTGAACGTGGCTAGCGGGGGGACTCGATCAGCTGCAGCAAGCGGCTCATGCCTTCACGCATCAGGAACGCCAGCAGCTTTTCCCGTTCGGCCGGCGTCAGGTGATAGTAATACTCGATCCAGACCCGTATTGGATCCTGGCGTTTGACGTCGTAGTCCGGATGATCGGCCTCGTGCAACGCCGAGAGGCTGCGCGCGCCGAATGGCAGGCTGTCGATATGGTATTCCAGCGCTTTGCCCTGTACGCCGCTGCGGCGGCGACTGACCCAGCCTTCTCGCCGGGCCATCAAATTGACTCCTTGTGGGGTTGAGGGCAACCCCGCCTTCCCCATCAGTTCCCTGGCGGAAAACCATTTCTTTTCCATAGTCCCTTATCCCTGAGTCATCACATGTCGAGGAAAATCAACGGATACGCTGATACTCGCATGGGCGATTCATCTTACTTAATCGTTTAAGCCTAAGGTGTTATTTATATCACTAATCTCGTATGGGTTAACACAATGTGAAATACGGGGGAGTGCGGCGGCGCCCGTGCGACGGCGCCGGTGAGGAAGAGGGATTAGCGAATGCCGAAATAACCGTCGCTGAGCAACACCGCCAGCGGCTGCTCCAGCGCCACCTGATCGCCGTCCGCCAGATCGATGCCGATATCGCGCAGCGCCTGCAGCGTCACCGGCTGGTGGGCCGGCCCGGCGAGCGTCTGCGCCTTGATTCGATGCGCCGCGCCGTTGAGCATCGCGACCATCAGCTCGTCCATCTGGTTGCAGTGCACGTTGGTGATAAAGCGCTCATCGATGCGAATGATGTCGATTCTCTGGTCGCTGAGCTCATCGAACGCATTGATGTTATGCCCGAAGCCGTTGACGATCAGCCGGCAGCCCTGCTGCTGCAGTTCGCGGAGAAATGCCCGACACTGCGCGGCGTGCTCCAGTATCGCGGCCTCGTCGACGCTGAACAGCAGCGCCTGCGGCGGCAGCGAGGAAGCGCGCACCGTTTCCGTCAGCTCGCGCTGGAAGTCGGCGCTGAGCAGACTGTCGATAGCCAGCGGCAGCGCGAGCGACAGCCCTTTGCGTTTGATGTCGTCGGCATATTTCACCAGCAGTTGCGCCGCCGTCCAACGGTCGATGTCCGGCATCAGGCCGTACAGCTGCGCGGCGGCGATGAACGCCTCGTGCGACAGCGGGCACTCGTCCGGCGCCATCACCTGCAGCTTCACCTGGTGAAACGCGGCCGACAGCGGCGTCGCCGGCGGCGCGACCGCGTGAGTCAGCAGCCGCAGTTGCCCCTCGCTGATGATCGTCTGCACTTCCTGCAGGCTCAGCACCTCGTGCTGCCGCTCCAGCCGCTGTTTCTGCCGCGTTTCGTACAGATAAACCTGGCCGCGCCCCTGGTGCTTGGCGGTGTAGCAGGCGATATCGGCCTGCGCCAGCAGTTCGCTGCTTTTGGCGTCGGCGCTGATGCGTGTGATGCCGGCGCTGGCGCCGACGCGGTAAATCTTCCCTTCCCAGTAGAACGGGTGCTGGCTGATTTGATTAACCACTTGCTGCACCAGCGATTTGGCCTGTTCCAGCCGGCAGTCGTACAGGATCAGCCCGAACTCGTCGCCGCCCAGCCGGGCCAGGCAGTCGCTATGGCGCAGCTGATGCCGCATCAGCTGGGCGATGTCCCGCAGCAGGGCATCGCCCGCCGCATGGCCGGCGGTGTCGTTCACCGCCTTGAACCGATCCAGATCGAGGAACACCAGCGAATGCGGCGACGACGGTTCCCCGCCGGCGACGATCGCCGCTTTCAGCTGTTTCTCGAAGCGGGTGCGGTTCGGCAACCCGGTCAGCGCATCGTGCGAGGCGCTGTAGCTGAGTTTTTTCATCAGTTCGCGCGAAGCGGTGACGTCCTGCAGCACCATCACCGCACCCATGGTTTCCCCGTCGAGGGTTTTCAGCGGTGAGACCGACTGCTGCACGTCGAAATAACGCCCGTCGCGGCTGTGCAGCACCAGCGCATAATCCGCCGGCCACTGCCGTGGGTATTGCGTGAGGTTTTCGATTTCCGGGCCGTCTTTGCCGTTGGTCAGGCGCACCACGCCGGCGACGGGCATACCGATCGCCAGTTCGAGCGGCCAGCCGCACATCTGTTCCGCCACCGGGTTCATAAAGGTGATACGCAGGTGGCTGTCGGTGGAGATCACCCCTTCGCCGATGGCGTCGAGAGTGATGTGCAGGCGCTCCTTTTCTTCGTGCAGCGCCTCGGCGAGGCTCTTGAGCTCGGTCATGTCGATATTGGTGCCGATCAGGCGCAGCGGCCGACTCTGATCGTCGAGGATCACGTTGCCCTGGCCGCGGATATGGCGCACTTTGCCGCCGCGCGTCGTGATGCGAAACTCCATGATGAATGGCCGCGGCTGCGCCAGGATCTCGGCCAGTTCGCGATCGGTGCGCTCGCGATCTTCCGGCACCAGCAGGGTGCGCCACAACGCCAGCGTCGGCGTTTGGTCGGGGGTGAGATCGTAGAGTTCGAACATGCGCTGATCCCAGGTGAAGTTTTCCTGGCCCATCACCCATTCCCAGATGCCGACGCCGCCCACCTGGTTGGCCAGCGTGATGCGCTCCACCAACCGGTTGTTCTCCGCCTCGCTGCGCTTAAGGTCGCTGATGTCCTCCACCTGAGAGATGAAGTACAACGGCCGGCCTTCGCCGTCGCGCACCAGCGAGACCGCCAACAGCGCCCAGACCGTCTGGCCGTCGCTGCGAATATAGCGCTTCTCTAGGGTGTAGCTGCTGATATGGCCGTCGAGCAGTTCGTGCAGTTGGGATAGGTCGGCGTTCAGATCGTCCGGGTGGGTGATCTCTTGAAAGGTCAGGCGATAAAGTCTTTCGGGCGGATAGCCGAGCAGCTTGCACAGCGCCTGGTTAACCTGCAGCCATTTGCCCTCCGGCGACACCAGCGCCATGCCGATGGCGGAATACTCCAGCGCGCTGCGAAAGCGGCTTTCGCTCTCGACGATATGTTGCTTTTCCACCCGGAATGTGTGCATCACCATCGCCATGGCGTGCGCCGGGATCAGGATCAGCAACATCGGCAGATAGAGGCCGAGTTCGCCCAGGAAAGTGTGCCGGGAAGACGTAAGGCGCATCAGGCCCAGCGACAGCAGGACGGTGATCAGCAGGATTGTACAGAAACAGACGGTGAAGGTTTCGAAGCGCGACAGGGCGATAGCCGCCCACAGCAGCGGCAGGATGACGAAGGTAAAGGGGAAGGGCAGATGCGTCAGCGCCAGATAGCTGAAGGCCAGCGATCCCATCAGGGTCAACAGCAGCGGATACGGATTCAGCCCAGCCAACAGGCGGCGGTGATAGGTGAGCCCGAGCGGCGCCAGCGACAGCACCCCTATCGCCTCAGCGATGAACCAGGTGCCGAACGATTGCCAAAACGTCTGGTCCGGCGTGGGGGTCAGTCCGGCGGCCAGCAGCGCGCTGAACAATGGGGTAAATATCACCGCGCAGACCACGAAGCGCAGCCAACAGCCCAGATCGCTCAGCGGATCGATCGCCGGCAGCGTGCGGCGCAGCAGCAGAGCGCACACTGCCGCTTCCAGCAGGTTGATGGCGGCCAGCTTGACGGGAATGGCGCTGAGGCCGAACAGCAGGAAGCTGGCGAGCACGATGCCTGTGCCGCTGGCCAGTAGCGGCAAACCCCAATGACGCGGGGGATGGCGATACAGCACGGCGATCGCGGCGGCGGTCGGGAACCACAGCGGCGTGAAGTGATGAGCCTCACTGGATAACGACAGGCTCAGCAAGGCGAGCAAAAACGTCGCCAGCGCCACGAACAGGGAATGCGTCAGCACGACGCCTTTGTGTGTGCCGAACGTGTTCGGCGCGCTGATCTCCATAGACACCCTTACCGATGGCCTCTGCCTGTGATTGAATTCATGACGTGGATGAATTAAGACGATTTATTGGCAAAGGGTAGTACAGCGTGAGAGGAAAACCTACCGGGAGGGCCGACTTTACTGCATTAGCGCAGGCCCGGCGACAGAATGACGAGAAAGCCGGCGCGGGGCCGGCTTTGAGCGTCTTACAGCAGGAACAGGGTGGCGAGGCCGAGGAAGATGAAGAAGCCGCCGGTGTCGGTCAGCGCGGTGATGAGCACGCTGGAGCCGACCGCCGGATCGCGGCCCAGTTTGAGCATGGTCATCGGGATCACCACGCCCATCAGCGCCGCCAGCAGCAGGTTGAGCAGCATCGCCAGCGTCATTACGCCGCCCATCGCCGCGTCGCCGTACAGCAGCCAGGTGATCACGCCCATGATGCCGCCCCACACTACGCCGTTGATGATGGCCACCCCCAGCTCTCTGAGCATCAGGCGCGAGATGTTGCCGACTTCGATCTGGTGCAGCGCCAGCGCGCGCACGATCATGGTGATGGTCTGGTTGCCGGTGTTGCCGCCGATGCCGGCGACGATCGGCATCAGCGCCGCCAGCGCTACCAGCTGGGAAATGGTGTGCTCGAACAGGCCGATCACCCGCGAGGCGATGAATGCGGTGCAGAGGTTGATCGCCAGCCAGGCCCAGCGGGTTTTGACCGCTTTGCTGACCGGGGCGAACACGTCTTCTTCCGGGCTTAAACCGCCCATGCGGCGCAGGTTGGTGTCGCTCTCTTCGTTGACGGCGTCGACGATCTCTTCGATGGTCAGGCGGCCCATCAGTTTGCCTTTGGCATCAACCACCGGGGCGCTGATCAGGTCATAACGTTCGAAGGCGCCGGCCGCATCATCGGCCTTGTCCTCAGGCTGAAAGGTGGCGGGATCGCTGTCCATCACGTCGCGCACCGGGATCTCCGGATCGTTCAGCAGCACCGCGGTCAGCGGCAGCTCGCCCAGCAGGGTGTTTTTGCGGTCGGTGACGAACAGTTTATCGGTGGCGTCGGGAATGGTTTTGCGCATGCGCAAAAAGCGGTGCACCGCGCCGAGCGTGACGTCCGGCCGCACCGTCACCAGTTCGAAATCCATCATCCAGCCGACGCTGTCTTTGGCGTATTGGCTCATCTCGCGCACCTGGGCGCGCTGCTCCGGCTCCAGCGAGGTCAGCAACCGGCCCATCAGGTTACGCGGCAGGTATTGCGCCAGGTAGGCCTGTTCGTCGACATCCAGCGTTTTGATCGCCTTGAGCAGGTCTTTGTCGCTCATTTCCTCGATCAGGCTGTCCCAGACCGGCTCGGCGACTTCCACCAGCGTCTGGCCGCGCTTGCTGTTGCCCACCAGCCGCCACAGCGCCATGCGTTCGTCCTGCGGCAGCGCTTCCAGCAGGTCCGCCAGGTCGGCGGCGTGCATGTCGTCCAGCAGGCCGGTAATTTCCGCCGTTTGGTTCAGCCGTTCGCTTTGGCTGAGGGCGTGTTCATCCCCCGGCCGGCCGAGAATGCCGTCGACCAATTCCTTATTGTTCAACAACAGAGTAAGAATGCGCTGGCGGTGTTCAGCGACTTTTTTGACGTTATGGGTTGCGGCTGACATGGTGTTCCTTAACGGGCGCTCGGCGTTCCTGACGCAGGCTCATTAAAAGATAGAGCATAGCGAGTGCCGGAGTCATTTTTATGAAACGGACGGGGCGCGGCGGTTATTCAGAGGAGGCGTCCTGTTGCGGCGCGCTGACTTCGGCGGCGTTTTGCGCAGCGGCCTGCTTTTTTTCCTGATGATGAGGCACCGCCACCACGGCGGCGTACAGCAGTCGGCCGACTAAAATGATAAAGCTGATAAACAACACTATCTTCGTCATCTGTCCGGTGGTTTTCTTGCGCATATATCACCCGGTATGCCGGTGTCCTGTGTTATTCGCTCGAGAATTTGTAACCGGATTTTAGGCGCTGATGACAAAAGTTGTCCATTTTTTTCCGGCGGGCGGCGCGCCGTATTAGGGTTTCGTTTAGGTTGGCGAGGCGGGGCGGAAAGAAAAACCCCCTGGCTGGCAGGGGGCGGGGGATCAGGCGGAGCGCTGTTCGTCTTGCGAGCCTTCTTCGTCGATCAGCAGCTTCCAGCCGACGACGTCGTTCCAGTAGGCCTGCTCGCGCTCGAAGTCCAGCTGCACCAGGTTGTTTTGCGCCAGGTAGCCGGCCGGGAAGCGCAGCGTCCAGTGGTTGTCGTCGGTGGTCAGGCGCAGCGTTTCCGGCGTGGTGGTCGACTGGCGCTGGTTGTTGAGCAGGGTGCTCAGACGCAGCAGCTGGATCAGCGGCAGGTAGTGTTTCTTTTTGAACAGGTTGAGGCGCGGCAGCTCTTCCAGCTTGATCGCCTTGCGGTGGAAACGCACCAACGCCGCCAACAGCAGCTGCTGTTCCTGGTTAAAGCCAGGCAGATTGGAGTTTTGCAGAATGTAGGCCGAATGGCGATGCATGCCGCTGTGGTTGATGCTCAGCCCCACCTCGTGCAGCATGGCGGCCCATTTCAGCAGGGCTTCCAGCTGCGGATGCGCCAACTTGGTGTTTTGCGCCATCCACTGCGAGTAGAGCAGTTCGGTGGTTTCCAGCACCCGCTTGGCCTGTTCGCGGTCGATGTTGTAGTGATCGGCCAGACTCTTGGCGGTGCGGCTGCGGATGTCCTGGTGGCGGAAACGGCCTTCCATTTCATACAGCACGCCTTCGCGCAGCGCGCCGTCGGACAAGCGCAGATCGCGGATCGCCAGCGCGTCGAACACGCCGCACAGGATAGCCAACCCCGGCACGAATACCGATTGTCGGTCTTCCGACAGCCCCGGCAGGCTCAGCGAGCCGAAGCTTTTGAACTGCAGCACCTGTTCGGCGAGCATTTCCAGGCGTTCCAGGGTGATGAGACCGTCTTTTTCTCCCATCGCCACCAGCACTTCGTGGGCGGCCTTGATGGTACCCGAGGCGCCCAGCGCGTACTGCCAGCCCTGAATGCGGTACTGCCAGGCCAGCGTTTCCAGCTTCTGTGCCGCCGCCAGCCGAGCGCGGCGGAAGTTGTTTTTGCTGATCTCTCCGCCCGGGAAGAACAGCTGGGCGAAGCTGACGCAGCCCATGCGGCGGCTTTCCGCCAGCAGCGGCTCGAAGTCTTCGCCGATCACCAGCTCGGTGGAGCCGCCGCCGATGTCGATCACCAGCTTGCGGCCTTTCTCCGGCTGGGTGTGTTCCACGCCCATGAAGATCAGGCGCGCCTCTTCCTGGCCGGCGATGATTTCGATCGGGTAGGGGATCACTTTGGCGGCGCGCTTGAGGAATACTTCGGCGTTCACCGCCTGACGCAGGGTGTGGGTCCCGACGATGGTGACGTTATCCGCGGGGAAGCCCTGCAGCCGTTCGGCAAACAGCGCCAGGCAGGCCAGGCCGCGTTCTATCGCCTCTTCACTGAGTACGTTGTTGCTGTCCAATCCGTCGGCGAGATGTACCCGTTGTTTCAAACGGCCCAATACCTGTAAAGCGCCGTTGACGACGCGGGCGATCACCATGTGGAAGCTGTTCGACCCGAGGTCGATGGCGGCGATTTCCTGCGGTTTGTTCGATGCAGTGTTTTTTAGCGGCATAGTTGCTGGCCTACTGTCCTGGTTGTTCCAGAGCTTTTAAATACTCGTAAATAGCCACCTGGGCGCGCACTTTGCGGCGGTTGCCGCGCGGCACGTACTGGTTGCTCAGTTCTTTATCCACATAACGGGCCTTGACCGTATCGCTGAACAGGATCTCCAGAATGTCCAGAACGCGCTGTTTCAGCGCCGGATCCAGCAGCGATACCGCCACTTCGATACGGTAATCTATGTTGCGGGTCATCCAGTCGGCGGAGGACAGATACACCCGTTTGTCACCTTTATTGTCGAAAACGTAAACCCGATCGTGTTCCAAAAAGCGATCGACGATGCTGATCACCTGAATATTGTCGCTGATCCCCGGCAGGTTGGGAATCAGGGAACACATGCCCCGCACCAGCAGGCGGATCTTCACGCCGGCGCCGGACGCGGTATATAACCGATCTACCAGTCCTTTATCCACCAGATTATTTATTTTCAACATAATGCCGGCCTGTTCCCCGGCCTGCGCGTTGGCGATTTCGTTGTCGATCAGCTCATACAGCTTCAGGCGCGAGTTCTGCGGCGACACCATCAGGTTGTCGAAGGTGACCGGCCGGTAGGGGTTCTCGATAAAGTTGAATACCCGGCGCACCTCGTTGGTGATGCGTGAATCGGCGGTCAACAGCGAATAGTCGGTGTAGATGCGCGCGGTTTTTTCGTTAAAGTTGCCGGTGCCGATATGAGCATAGCGCACAATGTCATCGCCTTCACGGCGTGAAATCAGGAACAGCTTGGCGTGGATTTTCAGGCCCGGCGCGGAGAAGATCACGTGTACGCCGGCCTCGGTCAGGCGCTTCGCCCAGTGAATGTTGGCTTCTTCGTCGAAGCGCGCCTGCAGCTCGACCACCACCGTGACCTTCTTGCCGTTGTGCGCGGCGTGGATCATCGATTCGATGATGCGCGAATCTTTCGCCACTCGGTAGATGTTGATTTTGATCGCCAACACGCTCGGATCGAACGACGCCTGGCGCAGCAGTTCCAGCACGTGCTCGAAGGTGTGGTACGGGTAGTAGAGCAGCACGTCTTTTTCACGAATGGCGTCGAAGCCGTTGCGGAAACCGTCGAACCAGATGTGGCGCAGGCGCGGCAGCGGCTTGTTGACCAGATTGGCCTTGCCGACGTTCGGGAAACTGATGAAATCTTTGAAGTTGTGGTAGCGGCCGCCGGCGATCACCGAATCGTAGTTGGAGATGCCCAGCTTGCCGCGCAGCAGTTCCACCATTTCGTTCGGCATGTCGCGCTGATAAACAAAGCGCACCGGCTCGGCGGTCAGGCGCTGTTTCAGGCTGGAGGACATCAGTTCCAGCAGGCTGGATTCCATTTCGGTGACCAGATCGTACTCCGCGTCGCGGGTCATTTTCATCGAATAGGCGTTGAGCGCATCGTAGTCGAAGAAGCCCTTGAAGATATCGTCTAGGCAGTAACGCAGAATGTTGTCCAGCAGGATCATTGGCTTACGGCGGCGCGGCGCTTCCGGCGGCAGATTGACGAAGCGCGGCACCTTGTCGGACGGGATCTCCAGCAGCGCATAGTCGGTGCGGGCGCCGCGGATGATCTCCACCGCCAGATAGGTGTAGTCGTCTTTCAGGAACTGCACCAGATTGGTGTCGTGGTTGATCAGGATCGGCGTGATGTGCTGGCGCAGATGCTGTTTGAAATATTGCCGCAGCCAGATTTGCTGGTTCTCGGACACCTGGCGTTCGTTGATCAGGAAGATCTGGTTGCGGGCCATTTCCAGCAGCAGATCGTTGTACAGGCCGTCGAACTCCTGATCGGTTTTCAGCACCTTGGCCTGGATCTTTTTCAGCAGGTGGCGCGAGGAACCGGCGGAGCCTTGCTCTTCGCTGATCAGGATGCGCCGTTTGAGATCGGCGAAGCGGACTTTATAGAACTCGTCGAGGTTGTTGGAGTAAATGCCCAGAAAACGCATACGTTCAATCAGGGGATTGCTCTTATCTGCGGCTTCCTGCAACACGCGTTCATTAAAGGATAACCAGCTTAGTTCTTTTTCGATGTAGAGCTTTTCCTGACCCATTGCCACTCCAGTTCAAATTTAGAATAGGATCCGGGACGCAGCGCCCGGATGCCGCTCTAGTGTCCTTCATCATTATTGCGAGAGATTGACAGGAAAGTCCAACATATCCATTGCGTTGGCGCGCGGCGTTTTTCGGCGGCAATAAATTTTCCCCGCGGCGGGATGCTCGGCAGTAAAACGATCAGCATGAAATGACGGCTAGCAGGCTTATTCTTGGCGTTATAAAGCGTGTTTATGGTCATTTTTCAGCAATATATCAAATTCATATTGTCTGTTGGCAGTGTAAAAAACCTGGGTTGAGTCGGGTAACTTTGTCATGCAAACGTCATAAAACTGACATAAGATGCCCGGTTATCTTACGGCGTAAGCCCGATTACATCAGCGACAGCGAGACACATGACACAGACGACGGCCAATCAACATCCCCGAGATCGCATGCGCGGGCGCATCGACCGCGGCGTGCAGGCGGCAGTGACCGCCAGCGGGCTGATGGTGCTGATGACGTTGATGCTGATCTTCGTTTATCTGCTGTTTGCGGTGCTGCCGCTGTTCAAACCGGCCTCGCTTGGGCAGGCTCAGCCGCTGCCGATCGCGGTGTCGGCCCCGGCGCTGGCGCTGGGCATGGACGTGCAGCAGCGCGTGGGTTATCGCATCGACGCGCAGGGCGCGGGGCAATTTTATCGTCTGACGCCGGCGCCGAGCGGCCAGGCCCAGACGCCGCTGGTGCAGCAGACGCTGCTGGCCAAACCGGCGCTGCTCGCGCAGGCTGCCGGAGAGCGCGATCTGTTTGCGCTGGCGCAGGCCAACGGCCGGTTGGTGGTGGCACGCGCGGACTTCGCGACGGCGGAAAACGGCCGGCCGCAGTGGCAGTTCCCGCTTGGGCAACAGCCATTGGCGCTGGATCCGCAGAACAAACCGCTGAAACTGCTGTCGTTGGCGGATGCGCATCGCGGGCAGTATCTGTTGGCCGGGGTGACCGACGATCGGCGCCTGGTGTTCGGCCGCTTCAGCCCCGACCGGCCGCCGCAGTTCAGCGAGCGTCCGCTGGAGCACGACGGGGAGCAACTGGTGCTGACGCCGGATGGCCGCCAGCTTTACCTGCTGACCGGCAACCGGCTGGCGCGTTATCAGATCGACGGCGCGCAGCTGCAGCTGCGTGAAACGCGTACCCTTGGCGAACACGCCCCGTATCAGATGACGGCGCTGCCCGGCGGTAGCGCGCTGCTGATCAAGGGCGCCGACGGCAATCTGCGCGAGTGGTTCGAGGTGGAAAAAGATCGGCGCTGGCGCCTGACGCCGGTGCAGCATTTCGATCACGGTGCTGACGGGCAGGAGCTGACGGTGGCCGAGCCTTACCGCCGTGTGTTCGCCACTCTGCGGCCCGATGGCGGCTTCTCGTTATTTTCCGCCATTCAACCGCAGCCGCTGCTGAATACCCGTTTGGGTGCCGAGGTGCGGCAGATGGCGTTCGCGCCGCGCGGCGATGGTCTGCTGCTGGAGAGCGCGCAGGGCTGGCAGCGCTATGCGCTCGACAACCCGTATCCGGACGTCACCTGGCGTTCGCTGTGGGGCAAGGTGTGGTATGAGAACTACCCGCAGCCGGCCTACGTCTGGCAGTCCACCTCCGGCGAAGACAGCTACCAACCCAAATTCAGCCTGATGCCGGTGATCTTCGGCACCTTCAAGGCGGCGGCTTACGCGATGCTGTTCGCCATACCCTTGGCCTTGGCCGGCGCCATCTATACCGCTTACTTTATGACGGCGGGGCTACGGCGGGTGATCAAACCGGCTATCGAAGTGATGGGCGCGCTGCCGACGGTGGTGATCGGGCTGGTGGCAGGCATCTGGCTGGCGCCGATCATCGAGCAGTATCTGTTGGCGGTGCTGGCGTTGCCGCTGTTGCTGGCGGCGGCGGTGTTGCTGTGCGGCGCGTTGACCCATCGTTTTATGCCGCGCTGCCGGCCGGGCGTCGATCTGCTGTTGCTGTTGCCGCTGCTGGCGTTGACGGTGTGGCTGGCGTTCAGCCTGGGGCCGTGGCTGGAGGTGGCGCTGTTTGGTGAGCCGTTGCATTTCTGGCTGGGGGATAATTATGACCAGCGTAATGCGCTGGTGGTGGGCGTGGCGATGGGCTTCGCGCTGGTGCCGATCATCTTCTCGCTGGCAGAGGACGCGCTGTTCAGCGTGCCGGCCACCCTGAGCCAGGGCTCTTTGGCGCTGGGCGCCACCCAATGGCAGACGGTGATCAAGGTGGTGCTGCCTTCCGCCAGCGCCGGCATTTTCTCCGCGCTGATGATCGGCTTTGGCCGCGCGGTGGGGGAAACCATGATCGTGCTGATGGCTACCGGCAACACGCCGATTATCGACGGCAGCCTGTTCCAGGGGCTGCGCGCGCTGGCGGCCAACATCGCCATTGAAATGCCGGAGGCGGTTTCCGGCAGCAGCCATTACCGCGTGCTGTTCCTGACTGCGCTGGTGCTGTTTGTCTTCACCTTCGTGTTCAACACGCTGGCGGAGGCGGTGCGCCTGCGGTTGCGTAAGCGTTACACGCCGAATCAGGAGGCGCCATGAAGAGCTGGGTGAAGAGTGGGTCGCCGTGGGTGTGGCTGACCGCCGGTTCGGTGGCCGTCAGCCTGTTGGCGCTGATCGGCATTCTGCTACTGCTGGCCGGGCAGGGGATGCGCTATTTCTGGCCGAGCCCGGTTTATCAGTTCGAACTGAATCAGAACGGCGCTGGGCCGGTGACGGTGATCGGTGAGTTGTACCAGCAACAAAGCATTTCCCGGCGCCAACTGGCCGAGGCGGGCGTCACGCCGCCGGGCGAGGCGCAGAACGTCGAACGTTATCTGATTAAGGTCGGCAACCGCGAACGCGAGGGGCAGGATTTCCGCACCTTGCTGGCCAGCGATATCCGCAGCCAAAGCACGCCGCGCAGCCTGCTGGTGCTGGAACGCGACAGCCACGGCACCGCTTACGGCTATCTGGCGGGGCTGCTGGAAGACGGGCAACCACTGACCGGCCGCAATCTGGGGCAGGCGTTGCAGCAGCGCCTGCCGCAAATCGCCGCGCTCTCGCGCCAGGCGCACGACATTCAATTCCGCGACATGGCGCGCATCAATCAGCAGTTTGACGCGCTGCGGCTGCGGGAAAAGCGCCTGCAGCGCGACGATAAGCTGGACGCCCGCGCACAGGACGCCATCAAGGCCGAACGGCTGGAGCTGCAGCGGCAGTATCAGCTGTTGTCCGAACGTCTGGCGGGGCTGAACCGCGATCGCCAGCGCGACGCGTTGCTGCTGCGCGACATGCACGGGCAGACGTTGACCATTCCGCTCAGCCAGGTGCGCGATGCCTGGTACCCGAACGCCATGAGCACCACCGAGAAGCTGACGCACTGGGGCGAGCAGGTGAAGAAGTTTCTCACCGACAGCCCGCGCGAGGCGAATACCGAAGGCGGGGTGTTCCCGGCTATTTTCGGTACGGTGTTGATGGTGATCCTGATGTCGATCGTGGTGATGCCGTTTGGCGTGATCGCGGCGCTGTATCTGCACGAATATGCCGGCAATAATCTGCTGACGCGGGTGATCCGCATCGCGGTGGTCAATCTGGCCGGCGTGCCCTCGATCGTCTACGGCGTCTTCGGCCTCGGCTTTTTTGTTTATATGATCGGCGGCACGCTCGATCAGCTGTTCTATCCTGAATCTTTGCCCAACCCGACCTTCGGCACGCCCGGCGTGCTGTGGGCGGCGCTGACGCTGGCGCTGCTGACGCTGCCGGTGGTGATCGTCGCCACCGAGGAAGGGCTGTCGCGCATTCCCGCCTCGCTGCGGCAGGGCTCGATGGCGCTGGGCGCCAGCCGGGCCGAGACGCTGTGGCGCATCGTGCTGCCGATGGCGGCGCCGGCGATGATGACCGGCCTGATCCTGGCGGTGGCGCGCGCCGCAGGGGAGACCGCGCCGCTGATGCTGGTGGGGGTCGTGAAATCGGTGCCGGTGCTGCCGGTGGACGAGATTTTCCCGTATCTGCACCTGGAGCGGAAGTTCATGCATTTGAGCTTCCAGATCTACGATATGGCATTCCAGAGCCCGAGCGTGGAGGCGGCGCGGCCGCTGGTGTTCGCCACCGCCTTCTTGCTGGTGACGATCGTGGTGAGTTTGAATCTGGCGGCGATGGGCATCCGCCATTCGTTGAGGGAGCGGTACCGAGCATGGTCGCAGTAACAATGACGCTATTTTTGGGGAGTGCGTAATGGGTTTGATGACGCCAGGCAGTTTGCCCCGGCTGGATGTCCAGCATCTCGACGATGAACAGACCGCGCTGGCGGTCAACGGCCTGAACCTGTTTTATGGTGACAAACAGGTGCTGCACGATATTTCGCTGCGTATCCCGAAACATCGGGTGACGGCCCTGATCGGCCCTTCGGGCTGCGGCAAATCGACGCTGCTGCGCTGTTTCAATCGCATGAACGATCTGGTGGACAACTGCCGCATTGAGGGCGATCTGCAGCTGAACGGCGCGGCGATCTCCGGCGCGCAGATCGACGTGGCGGCGCTGCGGCGGCGGGTGGGCATGGTGTTCCAACGGCCGAACCCGTTCCCGAAATCGATCTATGAAAACGTGGTGTACGGCCTGCGGCTGCAGGGCGTGCGCGACCGGCGCTTGCTGGATGAAGCGGTGGAGCGTTCACTGCGCGCCGCCGCGTTGTGGCATGAGGTAAAAGACCGGCTGCGCGAAAATGCGTTCCGCTTGTCCAGCGGCCAGCAGCAGCGCCTGGTGATCGCGCGCGCCATCGCCATCGAGCCGGAAGTATTGCTGCTCGACGAGCCGACCTCGGCGCTCGATCCGATCTCCACGCTGACCATCGAAGAGCTGATTTCCGCACTCAAGCAGCGCTATAGCGTGGTGCTGGTGACGCACAACATGCAGCAAGCGGCGCGCGTCTCCGACTACACCGCCTTTATTCATCAGGGGCGGCTGGTGGAGTACAACGACACCGACGCCATTTTCACGTCGCCGCGCCAGCGCCGCACCGAGGATTATATTACCGGGCGGTATGGTTGAGGCCGTTTGGGCTATGAACAAACGAAAGGCTGCACAACCGTGCAGCCTTTTGTCTATCAGGGGCGTCAGTAATTTTTACGAATGCGGATCGCTTCTTCTACCCACTCAGCCAAATTGTCTTTTATATGGTTATAGACATTGGTGCTGGTCGAATAAGGCGGATCATAGGCTTTGGCGATTGTGGAAAGCTTTGCGTCACCCAGCTTGATGTGATCCAACGGGTTTTTACCTTTCGTGGTTTGGTCGCCGGCGCTGTCTTTCAAATTGTGTATATACACCACCAGCACGCCCATGCCTTTTTTCCAAGCCTCGCATATTTCGAAATTAATCCATTTGCGATCAGCGGTATCTTTACCGGCGAGAATCACGGCGCAGCTGCGATTGTCCAACTGGCCCTTGATCCAAGCGGCGATGGCGGCGTCACCGCCTTTTTTCACTTCCTCCCAATCGTTATCCGTGGCTGGCCGGTTACCTTCCAGCGAGCCCATTTCGCGTACCTGAGAAGCGCGCCAGTTGTCCGGCTCATAATGGAAACTGTAAAAACATTTTCTGGTCATCGGGGGTTATCCTTAGTAATGATATCGATAAGCGCCAACAGGCTTTTCTTCTTCTCCGCCAGGCTGCCCGGTTCGTTAAGCTGATCCAGCAGATTCATGGCGGCGGGGTTGCGGTAGTAGAGGGTTTCTTTCATCTCCTCCTTGATTTTTCGGTAGATCTCGGCAGATGCGCTGCCGGTACAACCGATAGGAATGCAGACGCAGCCTTGTTCCGTGGCGATCTGGAACTCTTTCAATAAACCGTCGGCCAGCACGTATTCGCCTTCGGCGTTGCGTTTGTTGCCGAACAAAAAGATTGCGATGCCGCTGAGCGAAATCATGTTCTGACGGTATTCGTGCCAAAGTGCCGGTAGGGTAATGCCGCCGCTGGCGAATTGGGGGAAAGGACGCAGCACCAGCTGGCTTTCGCTGATTTTTCCTTGGCTGTCGTAAATGGCTTCCAATGCGCCGTTGATCACCGCTGTGCCTACGCCCCAGCCGAAACCGTTGACGATGCGATACTGTTTGTGGATAAGCAGGCGCGCCAGACGATGTATGAACTGGATGGACTCTTCACGGGCATAGGGCTGGTAGTTGTCGGCGCTGCCGGAGATAAACACCGTGCTTTTCTTGAACTGCGT
This sequence comes from Serratia sp. 201, assembly GCF_037027545.1. Taxonomy (NCBI): domain Bacteria; kingdom Pseudomonadati; phylum Pseudomonadota; class Gammaproteobacteria; order Enterobacterales; family Yersiniaceae; genus Serratia; species Serratia sp. 201. Next base: position 216,978 of record NZ_JAXCHC010000002.1, read on the forward strand.
TTCGATGGCATACAGCAGGTCAGTGATTTGCCGATAGTCATCCACCAACAGCGTTTGAATGCCGTAACGGCGCAGATCGTTAATCATCAAGCCTTGTTTGCGGCTGTTGTAATCGCAAGACGCCTGATCCTCGCTGCCGCTGTCGCCGAGCTGGACGCGCCGCATGATGCAGTAGTGGTTTCTCTGCCCTTCGCCGTACTGCGCGTAAAGGCGGCTCAATACATATTGCAGGTTGGGGTCTTCAAAGCTGAAACCGATAAACAGGAAGGTTTTGGCAGTCAGCTCCGCCATCAGCATGTTGATAAAAGGAAGGTGTGTACGGGAGTAAGTTTCGTATTGTTCGCGGGTGATAATCGCCTGGTTGGGATTTCTATAGTCACCATGCATTTTATATAAAACAACATCACGTTTATGAATGTTATTAGTCAGGCTTTCCGGCGTGGTTTTGACGTCGCAGACGCGATTATAACGGGCATAGGTTTTTTCAATCAGGTCGTCGTAGTTAGTGGTCCAAAGTGACGCTATCGGTAATCTGGCGATAATCCGGTGGTTTTCTGTTTCTTCCGCCTGTTCAGCGAATTCTGTAATTATTTTTTGATTTATCTTATGTCTGTTGCCTTTTTCATTGAGGTGATATTGCGCCAGAGAAATAAGATCGCTCTCTTTTTCGATATCCAGCTCCAGTTCATAAGCGATATCGCCGATAAGCTCTTTCCAGCTAACGAAACCGGCGGGGATGGACAGCCCGGCGCCGGCAAACAGCGCAGCGCTGCCGGCTTTGATATCATTAACGTAATCTCGAATAAACAGTTCTATATCACGGTTAAACATGAGGCTATTCCCGATATTGTTTTTCTTTATTGGTTAATTAATAACTATGTTTTTTATGAATTAATTATGCGAATAGAACTACCAAGATAAAATGACGAGTTAACTTTGTAAACTCTGCTTGTTTGTTTTTGTCGATATTGAATGTGTTATTTTAATATTGAATTTATTTGCTCTTATTATTTGTTTTTTTAATTTTAATATTAATTAAATGCACTCTGGGTAATAAGACACGGTGGTTGTGGCATATCTGCATTTTTTGTCACATTGTGACTTTGATTAAATGGAAGTGATTCTCATTATCGTTGATTTGCGGCGTAAATTGTATATACTTCGCTAAGGTATGTAAGTTAACGTAAATGGATGTGTTTAAATGTGTGCATGGAAGCTGAGGATTTGGCCTGTGCTCTTGGCGTTTTGCAGCTCTGCGTGGTGCGCGGAAATCACCAGCCCTGCTGACCGCGACAGCATTACCCAACAGCAGAAAACGTTGCTGGAACAGGCGCAGCAGCAACGCGAGGCGCTGCAAAATAGCGTTGAACTGCCGGCGTTACCGCTGCCTGAGCCGGCCGCCGCAGGGGCGGTTTGCCAAACGGTGCGGCAGATTGTTTTTGAGAGCGCCGAGCATCTTTCCTGGTCGGTGAAAGAAAGCCTGGCGCGCCCGTATCAGGGAAGCTGTCTGACGCTGGAGCACATCAACCGCCTGGTGCGTGAAACCACCAATGCTTATCTGCAACGCGGCTATGTCACTTCGCAGGCCTGGCTGCAGGAGCAGGATATCTCCCGTGGCGTGTTGGTCGTCAGCGTCAGCGAAGGGCGAATCGAGTCCATCACGCAGAATGGCGAGCAGACGCCGGCGCTGAAGATGGCATTTCCCGGCCTGGTCGGCGACGTATTGAATCTGCGCGATATCGAGCAGGGCATGGAGCAGCTCAACCGGCTGGCTTCGCAGCAGGTGACCATCGATATTCAACCTGGCGAGCAACCCGGCTTTTCCAACGTGGTTTTGCTGCGTGGCGCCACGCGCGCGCCGGTCTCTTTCTCTTTCGGCGCCGATAACAGCGGCCAGAAAAGCACCGGCACCGGGCAGATGAATGCCGGCGTGGTGCTGGACAACCCGCTGCGCCTGGCCGACCAGTGGTCGCTCTCCGCAGCGCGCAATAACGATTTCAGCCCGCATCATCGCAGCCGCAGCCTGAACGGCAGCGTCACCTTACCCTATGGCTATTGGCTGTTCAGCTACCAGTACGCCTGGAACGATTTTTTCCAGCAGGTGCCATTCAACGGCGCGGCTTACCGCTATCAAGGCAATAACCAGACCCAGCGTTTGGGCGCCAACCGCACGTTGCTGCGGGATGGCAAACGCAAGCTGGCCGTCGATATCGGGCTGGCGCGGCGCACCACGGAAAATAAGCTGGCGGGTGAACGGTTGGGCGTCAGCAGCCCGACGCTCAGCATTGCCAGCCTGGGCCTCAATTACAGCGCGGTCGCGGGCGGCGGCTATATGACGCTGAACCCGACGGTAAGCCGCGGGCTGCGCATGCTGGGCGCCACCGCCGACGATCCGGAGCGCGACGGAGCGCCGCGCAGCGAGTTCCGCAAGCTTGGCCTCGGCGCCAGTTATTTCTATCCGCTCGCACCCTCCCTCTACTACCTGACCTCGGCCTATGGGCAAACCAGCGCAGACAACCTGTATGCCGGGGAGCGCATTTCCATCGGCGGGCAATACTCGGTGCGTGGCTTTAAAGAGCAGTACCTGACCGGTAATCGCGGCGCCTACTGGCGCAATGAACTCAACTGGCAATGGCAGACCTTGCCGAGGCTGGGGGAGCTTTCTTTGACCGGCGCGTTAGACGCCGGCTGGCTGCAGGGGCGCGCCGGGCAGATAGACGGCGGCAGCGTCGTCGGGGCGGCGCTGGGCGCCACGCTAAGCGGCCGCTGGTTCAATCAGGCGGTCACCGTCGGTAAACCGCTGACGCACCCAGACAGCCTGCAACCGGATCGTTGGGTGGCCTACTGGCAAGCCACCGTCACGTTATAACGCCAGCACATAGCAGGAGCGCCTCGGCGTTCAAAACAACATCCTTTCGAAGGAATGAATATGGATAAGCTCAATCATCCGCTGGCGCGGGGCGCCAGCTATTTGCTGATCTACCTGACGGCTTTCCAGCCGTTGCACCCGGCGTTCGCCGCCGGCATTACCGCCGCTAACGGCAATACGCAGGTGGTTATCAAGCCGGGCAACGTACCGGTGGTGAATATCGCCACGCCGAACGGTGCGGGCATCTCCCACAACACCTATAAAGATTTCAACGTTGGGCCACAGGGTGCCGTATTGAATAACGCCACGCACGGCGGCAAAACGCAGCTGGGCGTGGAGATCTACAGCGCGCAGGGCAACACCTACCTGAAGGGAAAACCGGCGGAGTTGATCATCAATGAGGTGATCGGCGGCAGTCGTTCCGAGTTGCAGGGTAAACTCGAGGTATTCGGCAACAAGGCCAACGTGATGATCGCCAACCCGAATGGCATCACCTGCGACGGCTGCGGCTTTATCAACGCGCCGGGCGTGACGCTGACCACCGGCAAACCGCAGTTCGACAAGCAGGGCGCGCTGGAAGCGCTGGAGGTGAAAAAAGGCGGCGTCACCATCGGCGGTAAAGGGCTGGACGGCAGCGGCGCCGACTATGTCGATATCATCAGCCGCGCCACCGAGTTGAACGGCAAAATCAATGCACAAAATCTGTCTCTGACTCAGGGCGCCAACCGCATCAGCTTCAAGGACGGCAGCATCAAACCGATCGCCGGTGAAGGCGCTAAGCCCCAACTGGCCGTGGATACCAAAGCGCTGGGCGGCATGTACGCCAACAAAATCCGCCTGGTGGCCAACGAGGATGGGGTGGGGGTGAACCTGAAAGACCTCATCAGCAAACAGCGGGATATTACGCTGAGCGTTAACGGTAACCTGGTGCTTAACGGCACCACGCACAGCAAGGGTGACCTCAATGTCAGTGCCAAGGGATTGCACATTACGCGGGGTACTGTCGTGCAGGCGGACGGCAACGCCACGCTGGCAGCAACGACGCTGGTGAATGACGGGCAAACCAGCACCAGCGGCGATATGCGCATCTTCGGCGACCATATCCGCAACGCCGGGGAAAACGCCAAGTTGCACGCCAATAAAAATATGTGGATCCAAAAGGATGCTCAGGGCAACAAGGCTAAATCCGTCGAGAACCGTTCGGCGAAAATCCTGACCAACAGCGGCGATTTAGTGATACGCACGGAGAGTTTGAACAACGTTCGCCAGCAGTTCGCCATTTCCTCCAACAACGCGCCGAAGGACAACAAGGATATCGATCGTTGGTTGGCTGATGGTGTGTACGAGGGGCAATTCGATTACCAATTTTTTGATTATTTGGCGGACTTTGAAGATAAAAATTTCACCTGGTTGGGACACGTCGATTTCAAAAAAACGCCCTGGGTTAACAGTGAACGCGCGCGTTTTACCGTAGTGACCGACAGCCGTCCCGCAGAAATCATTTCAGGGAAGAATGCCTACATTAATGCGTCGGAGCTTTGGAACCACGTCAGCACAATAAAAGCGACTAACGATCTGATTTTAACTGGTAATAATCTGGGCGTGCGCAGTGAAATGACGGGGGACATGAACGACTATGCACTGTTCGAACCGAAGGTGCCGAATCCTAACGTTGTTCTGGGACATAAATGGCAGGATCAGAAATCGTCGATCCCGGAATATGTCATTTATGTCAGAAAAGGCGGGCAAAAGAGCTGGTCGGCTTCTGGCTATCCGGCCTCAGCCATGTTGGCGGGCGGCAATTTGGTTGCGGATTTTAAAAATCAGATAGAAATTAAAACTTCGACGCCGGCGGGAAATCAGCTTAGTGAGGTGGTGGCTTCGGGACGGCCTGACTCACTGGTAGCTCACAACATTGTGCTGCATGCGGGACGTGTTATCAGTACCGATAAAATAAACGCGCGTAACGACCTGACTGTGGTTGCCGATGATGTGTTTTACACCGACGGTGCTGAGCTAACTGCGGGCAAGAGTCTGAACGTTGCAGCAGTGAATGAGCTGGATGCCCGTCAAAGCTATCTGAAGGGACATCATGTCACTTTGACCAGCCGCAACGGCAACGTCAAAGTGCACACTGTACCTAGCCCGCGCTATTTCGGCGTCGATGGTGCCCGCTGGCTGAGCCAATTGAATGCTGCCGGGGACTTAACCTTAAATGCCGGGCAAGGTATTTATCTACGTAACACGCACTTCGCGCCGCAAAGCCAAAATATTGCAATGACGGCGAACGGCACTGTTTCGATTGTCAGAAATGACGAGGCGTTGAATAACGATCGTTTAGCGCAGAATTTATCTCCTGAACAACGACAAACGCAGTTCAACCAACTGCTAAATGCCGGACAGTTGAACGCCAGTGGTTCAGTGCTGCTCAACAGCGGCGGTTATCTGGCGTTGCGCGGGACGCACATTAAAGCAGGTAAAGATGTCACGCTGTTGGCCGGCCATAATGCCGATCTGAACTATCGCGAATTGGGGGAGCAATTTAGTCGCTTGTTCCCCTCTTCCCGCACGCCTGAACTGGGTAGCCGGGTACACGCCGGCGGCAATTTATTGATTAACTCGGCCCGCGACATCGGCACACAGGGCGGCGCGCTCTCCGCCAACGGTAATATCACGCTGCTGGCCGGGCAGAATCTATGGTTGTCGAATCTGGCCTATTCCGCCATTGATGCCGCCAACGACAACAACAAAGACGATCGCCATGTGGTCACTACCCTCAGCGCCGGGAAAAACCTGACCGCGTCGGCGAACAACCAACTGCTGACTTACGGCGCCAAGCTGACTTCCGGCGCCAACATGACGCTGACCTCCGGCGGCGATATGCGCTTCGAGGCGGTGCAAAACCACACTTACCGCGAGAGCGGCAACGAGTTCACCGAAACCCGTACCCAGCAAGGTACCGAGCTGAATGCCGGCGGCCTGATGACGGTGATTTCCGGCGGCAGCATTCTGTTCCAGGCGACCAAGCTGGTGGTTAAAGGATTAGGGGCGAACTGGAAATCACCGGTAGCGGTGACGGATTGGGGGAGTCGTATTGCGTCGGCGGAGCAGGCGGTTAGAAATGCAGAGCAAAATGTCAATCAAAAACAGAATGTGCTGAACAACGTTAGAAATACGCCTGAAGGCTTGTTACTCGATAATCCAGCTCAGCATCCTATTTCATACAAGCACAGTAGTTCTGTAACGATACCGGGCACGGGGACTTATCACCTCGATATGGGGAATATTGAAATAAAAACCCGTTCAGATCTGGATAGATTGCTTAATGAGGGAGGAAAGGCATTTGACCCATTCCCTTATGGTGTCGATCCTGCGGAAACATCCGGTGATGGTTATGAGATTGCGCTGGCAATTCGAAAAAAGACGATAGATGAATATGAAAATTTGCGTCAACGCATAATCAAAAAAAAGAATGAGATATACGCAGCCCAACAAGCATTGAATTCTGTTGATAGTGAAAAGGTAAACGCAAATAGGAAATTAGTTAGCGTTCGACAGGAAGCCCAAGCTAAACATGCGGAAGAAACAAGGCTGAAAGCCTATGCCGACGCCCACAACCAGGCCGAAGCCATGCGTGTCGGCAATATGGATATAGCCGCCAAGGGTGGCTATCTCTACGCCCAGGCGATGGAGGAGTCCAGCCACTACGAGAAAAAGGAAACCAAGCGCAAATGGTGGGGTAAGAAAACCGAGGTTAAGCAGACCCGCCATGACGTGACCAACAAGGTCACCGAGTTTACCGCCGCAGGCAATATCACGCTGATGAGCCGCGACGACAGCACCTATGAAGCCAGCAAAATCGCCGCCGGGCAAAACGCGCGCCTGACCAGCTCCCGTGGCCAGGTTAACTTCCGTGCGGTGAAAAACACCTCTTTCGAACAGACCGTCAGCAATTCGAAAGGCTTCTTTATCAAGCAGGCCAATAAAGGATACGAAGACAATAAGTGGGTGCTGCCGAGCATTCATACCGGTGGAGCCCTGACCGTGGAAGCCGCCAAGGGCGTCAGCGCCGATGTGAAGGTGAAAAACGGGCAGGCGCTGCAAAGCGCCATCGACGCCTTGGGCAATACGCCGGGCACCACCTGGGTCAAAGATCTGAACAAGCGCAACGACGTGCAGTGGAGCAAGGTCAAAGACGCTTACGACAGCTGGGATTACAAAAGCCAGCACCTGAACCCGGCGGTGGCGGCGGTGATCGCCATTGCGGCCGCGGCGGTGACCGCGGGCAGTTCATTGGCGGCTACGGCGGCTTCCAGCGTTTCCGGCGCCGTAGGCGGCGGGGCGATAACCAGCGGCGCAGTCACCGCTGGTATGTCTTCTTTGGCCTCTCAGGCGGCGGTGGCGCTGGTGGAGAATCAGGGCAACCTGTCGAAAACCCTGCAGGCGTTGGGCCGAAATGAAAACGTCAAAGCGACCGCCACGGCGATGGCGATCGGCGGCGCGCTCAATGGCTTCGACAGCGCGATGGGCTGGAGCAAGGACGCGGCGGGCAAACCGCTTAACCCGAACAACGTCAAACTGCCGCAGCTGAGCAACGGTGACTGGAGCAAGGTGGCGCAGCGGGTGGCCGGGCAGTCGGTCATCAGCTCCAGCCTGAATACCGCCATTAATGGCGGCAGTTTCAAAGACAACCTGACCAATGCGCTGCTGGCGAACATCGGCAGTCAGGTTCAGGCCGAGGGCGCCAACCTGATTGGGGATAACGGTCAGGTTCTCGATATACCGGGCCGGGCCGTAAGCCATGCCGTTCTGGCGGGCGTGGCCGCAGAAATCGGCAAGGGCAATGCCAAAGGCGCGGCGGCCGGGGCGCTGGCAGCGGAGCTGGCCGGGGTGATCATCAATGATAATCTGGTCAGAAGTGAAGGTTGGCAAGAGCGTCAGGCTCAGATCAGCCGCGTAGCGGGCGCCTTTGCAGGGGCCATCGTAACTGCCAAAGCCGCAGGTGCCACCAGCGGTGCAAATGCGGGGGAGTTTGTCGAACGCTTCAATCGACAGCTGCATCAGGAAGAACTCAACGCGATTAAAGAGTTGGCTAAGGGCGACAAGGAAAAAGAAGCGCGTCTGATGGCGGCTTCATGCCGAAAAGTAGCTTGCACCACGCAAGAGGCGTTGAGCTCAGACGAACGCAAGCAGTTTGAAGCCCTGATGAATAAGTACCCGTCAACGCGGGATGAAGACGGTCTCATCGCCAACTACTGGGTACAAAAAGAGCGTCAGCGCTTCGGCAACTATCCGGCGTTTGCCGGCTATGACAGCGAAAAGTTATTCACGTATGATTTGGGCGACCAGATAACCGACGGCCAGCTGTTTGCTCGCAACCAGCAGATAGAACAAATCAGCAAGTTGACTGGGTGGTCGCCGGACTGGGTGAATGCCTCGGTGATGGCGGTCTCTATTGCCAGCACATTTGCCGGTATGGGTAAAGCAAACGTCGGCAACCAATACCTGTCATCCAAATTGGTAGGCCCAACCAGCGCCTGGAAAGGGTATCTGGTCAATGAGAAGACCGTTCAACAGGCGGCTGCGTTCAGGCAGCAAGTGCTGGATGCTAGGGCGCCATTTGCGGAAAAAATCCGAAAAAAAGGAAATGCAGCTGTTGCACAAATCGATGTTCCTGGTATGCCGAAAACACTTGCGGCACACAGCAGGATAGCTAAAGCAGAAAAAAGTTTCATAGGTGATGGAAACCAAAACTTTAAATATGAAACCATTAAAAGTTCTGATGGTATCCTCATATCTAGGAATACAGATTCAGAGTACAAAATTCTGGACAACCTGGCTGATAAGTTAGGTAACAATGTATCAGCTGAGGGGAGAGTCACCATTTTCACTGAACGTGCTGCATGTGATAGCTGCTTGGGTGTCGTAGAACAATTTCAGAAAAAATACCCTGGAATAAAAGTAGAGGTTCTCGACAATAACGACGTAATGCTGATCCCTGGGAGATTGAAATGATGGATGAAGAACGCATGACTTATGAAGAATTGCGAGCTGAGTATTTAGATTGCTTTTATAGCTGTTGTAGAAGTCACATTAATGCTTTTAATAAAAATGGTACGACCTGGGAGTACGGTATTGAAGAAATAGGGTATGCATCTTATCAATACGAAAATGCACAGTTATCGCCTGTGGAAATGTTAATGCTGAAAGTGTTTACACTCATCCTTATAGCCGGTAGAGGGCCAAAAGATGTTGAGAATAATTACCGAAACTCAATTTCTTCCATTTTGGAAAAAACAAACCTTGAATCTCTAATTCAAGGTATTGGCGAAGATGAAAAAAGCGATTTGCTTTATGATATGGAGTTGCTTGGATTGCTTGAGAAGCCTGAGTAACCTCACCGCTCCCAACAGTTTGAGGTTAGGCACGCTTTGCTCATGCAAATGAGCCAAGGTAAAAAGTACCACTATAGGCCACGGTTGACGGAAATCTAACACCCATATGAACGGCTCTTCGGAGCCGTTTTCTGTTTTTAACGTCCCCGCCCCGAAACCCGCAACACTACCCCCACCAGCAGCAACGCAGCCCCTGAGGCATAGAGCGGGAACCAACGCGTCCACCAGAGTGAGGAAAACAGCGGGGTGCTATTGGGATCTGCGGAGGCGTAGCCGCTATAGGTATTCAGGCCGGCGGCGATGGCGAGCATCGCCAGGCCGATAAAAAGCAGCAGGTTTGAGACGGTCGTCATGGCATTTTTCCTTTGTAGAGGCAGAGGGTAACTCTTATTATCACTATTAATTATTGTTCGATTAATTATCTTGGGAAATATTATTTATTTTCGTATTCATCAGGCTATTTCCTGACGATAAAATAATATGCCTTAATACTAGCTGCTTATTTCCCAAGAGAAAACCCGCCTGGGCGGGTTTTCTCTTTTTTCTCGCGAATTGTCACTTCACCAGCGGCTTATCATTGGGCGTTTTGAACTTCGCCAGGTATTGCGGCTGGAAGATGCACATGCGCAGCACGGTGCGGTATTCGCCGTTGACGAAGAACTCGTCGATCAGTTCGCCTTCCACGTTGAAGCCCAGCTTGCTGTAGATGTGGATCGCCTTCGGGTTCTCCTTGTCGACGATCAGGTACAGCTTGTACAGGTTCAGCACCGAGAAACCGTAGTCCATCGCCAGACGGGCGGCGGTGCTGGCGTAGCCTTTGCCCTGGTGGGCAGGATCGATGATGATCTGGAACTCAGCGCGGCGGTGGATGTGATCGATCTCCACCAGCTCTACCAGGCCGACCTTGGCGCCTTCGTGCTCGATGATAAAGCGGCGCTCACTCTGATCGTGGATGTGTTTGTCGTAGAGATCGGAAAGCTCGACAAAGGCTTCGTAGGGTTCTTCAAACCAATAGCGCATGACGCTGGCGTTGTTGTCCATCTGGTGGACGAACGACAGATCGTCCCGTTCCAATGGGCGTAACCTGACGCTGGCAGTGCTGGACATGTGGGCTCCTCTGTGCCGTGAAATTGTGCAAAGTATAACTTCACAGAATGGATGAAGGCGAAAAAAAACGGCGCCGCGTGGGCGCCGTTTAGGCAAGGTTCAGGCTGCGCGCATCAGTCGGCGGCGTGACCCTGCTCAGGCAGGCGTTCGCCGTCCAGCCAGGCGGCGCCATCGCGCATCGCCAGGCGACCGTCGACGAACCAGCTCACCACCAGCGGATAGATCGTGTGTTCTTGGGTTTGCACCCGTTCAACCACGTCATCCTCTTCGTCGTCAGCGAAAATCGGCACCTTGGCCTGTAAAATCACCGGGCCGCCGTCGAGCTGTTCGGTCACGAAGTGCACCGAGGTGCCGTGTTCGCTGTCGCCGTTGTCGATGGCCTGACGGTGGGTATGCAGACCCGGGTATTTCGGCAGCAGGGAAGGGTGGATGTTCAGCATGCGGCCGGCATAACGCTGCACGAACTGCGGGCTGAGGATGCGCATGTAGCCGGCCAGCACCACCAGATCGGGCTGGTGCTGGTCGATGGCGTCCGCCAACGCGGCGTCGAACGCCGTGCGATCGGCGTAGGCCTTGGCATCCAGCGCCTGGGCGGCGATGCCCGCCGCTTCGGCGCGTTGCAGGCCATAAGCCTGCGCCTTGTTGCTGAACACCGCCACGATTTCAGCGGCGATGCGGCCCTGCTGGCAGGCGTCAATCAGCGCCTGGAGATTGCTCCCCTGGCCGGAGACCAACACCACGATCTTTTTCATCAGTTGATGACCACTTGTTGTTCGTCGGAAGAGGCGGTCAGTTTACCGATTTTCCACGCTTTTTCACCTGCCGCGGTCAGCAGCGCGATGGCCGCTTCCACTTCGGCTTCCGGCAGGGCGATGACCATGCCTACGCCGCAGTTGAAGGTGCGATACATTTCATGACGGCTGACGTTACCGGCCTGCTGCAGCCAGGTGAACACCGCCGGCCACTGCCAGCTGGCTTCGTCGATCACCGCCTGCATGCCTTCCGGCAGCACGCGCGGAATGTTTTCCCAGAAGCCGCCGCCGGTGAGGTGAGCGATGGCGTGGACGTCAACCTTCTCGATCAGCTCCAGCACGGACTTCACGTAAATTTTGGTCGGCGCCAGCAGGTGGTCGGCCAGCGGCTTGCCTTCCAACTGAGTGGCGGTCGGATCGGTGTTGCTCACTTCCAGGATTTTGCGCACCAGCGAGTAGCCGTTGGAGTGTGGGCCGGAAGCGCCCAGGGCGATCAGCGCGTCGCCGGACTGCACTTTGCTGCCGTCGATGATCTCGGATTTTTCGACCACGCCGACGCAGAAACCGGCCACGTCGTAGTCTTCGCCGTGGTACATGCCCGGCATTTCAGCGGTTTCGCCGCCCACCAGCGCACAGCCAGACTGTTTGCAGCCCTCGGCGATGCCGGTGATCACGCTGGCCGCGGTGTCCACGTCCAGCTTGCCGGTCGCGTAGTAGTCGAGGAAGAACAGTGGCTCGGCGCCCTGAACCACCAGATCGTTGACGCACATCGCCACCAGATCGATGCCGATGGTGTCGTGGCGTTTCAGATCCATCGCCAGACGCAGCTTGGTGCCCACGCCGTCGGTACCGGAAACCAGCACCGGCTCGCGGTATTTCTGCGGCAACGCACACAGGGCGCCAAACCCGCCCAGACCGCCCATCACTTCCGGGCGACGGGTCTGTTTAACTACACCTTTGATGCGATCTACCAATGCGTTGCCTGCATCGATATCGACACCTGCGTCTTTATAGCTGAGAGAGGTTTTGTCGGTCACTGCGCGATTCCCCACGACGATTTGCGGTTTGAAAACTGTGCTTCCGATGTTGATTCCGGAATAAGGCGCGGCAATTCTAACAGCGCAGGCAAACGTTTGCGAGCGGCTTGTGAACCGGCTCCGCTTTTTCGTCATCTATACTGATATTCAAACTTTTGTTGATCCCGATCGGGCTATTGTGGGTGGCGCGGCGAAAAAAAGGAGGTATAATCCCGCGATTTTTTTGGCCGCAACCACCTTAATAGGAGAAAAATGATGAAGATCGTTGAGGTGAAACACCCGCTGGTAAAACACAAGCTTGGCCTGATGCGTGAAAATGACATCAGCACCAAACGCTTCCGTGAGCTGGCCTCAGAAGTGGGTAGTTTACTGACCTATGAAGCGACCGCCGATCTGGAGACGGAAAAAGTCACCATCGAAGGCTGGTGCGGGCCAGTTGAAGTGGATCAGATCAAAGGGAAAAAGATTACCGTAGTGCCAATCCTGCGCGCAGGTCTGGGCATGATGGAAGGGGTGCTGGAGCACGTGCCGAGCGCGCGCATCAGCGTGGTGGGCGTATACCGCGACGAAGAAACCCTGGAGCCGGTGCCGTACTTCCAGAAGCTGGTTTCCAACATCGAAGAGCGCATGGCGCTGGTCGTCGACCCGATGCTGGCCACCGGCGGTTCGATGATCGCCACTATCGATCTGCTGAAGAAAGCCGGCTGCCACAGCATCAAGGTGCTGGTCCTGGTCGCAGCGCCGGAAGGCATCGCCGCGCTGGAGAAAGCGCATCCGGACGTTGAGCTGTACACCGCCTCCATCGATCAGTGTCTGAACGACAAGGGCTACATCGTGCCTGGCCTGGGCGATGCGGGCGACAAGATATTTGGTACTAAGTAAACATTTGAGCCGACTTAACGAGTCGGCTTTTTTTTGACTAAAACCTATAAAACCAATAAACCGAGGAAAAGCACACATGACCCGTCGCGCCATCGGCGTCAGCGAGCGCCCGCCGCTGCTCCAGACCATTCCGCTCAGCTTCCAGCACCTGTTCGCCATGTTTGGCGCCACCGTGCTGGTGCCTATCCTGTTCAAGATCAACCCGGCGACCGTGCTGTTGTTCAACGGCATAGGCACGCTGCTGTATCTGTTCATCTGTAAAGGCAAGATCCCGGCCTACCTCGGCTCCAGCTTCGCGTTTATCTCGCCGGTGCTGCTGCTGTTGCCGCTCGGTTACGAAGTGGCGTTGGGCGGTTTCATCATGTGCGGCGTGCTGTTCTGCCTGGTGGCGCTGATCGTGAAAAAGGCCGGCACCGGCTGGCTGGACGTGATGTTCCCGCCGGCGGCGATGGGGGCGATCGTCGCCGTCATCGGGCTGGAGCTGGCGGGCGTAGCGGCCAACATGGCGGGGCTGCTGCCGGCGGAAGGCACCAGCGCCGATTCGACCACCATCACCATTTCGCTGGTGACGCTGGCGGTCACGGTGCTCGGTTCGGTGCTGTTCCGCGGCTTCCTGGCGATTATCCCGATCCTGATCGGCGTGCTGGTGGGCTATGCGCTGTCGTTCTTCATGGGCGTGGTGGATTTGACCCCGATCCGCGAGGCGCACTGGTTCGCGCTGCCGACCTTCTACACCCCGCGCTTTGAGTGGTTCGCCATCTTCACCATTCTGCCGGCGGCGCTGGTGGTGATCGCCGAGCACGTCGGCCACCTGGTGGTGACCGCCAACATCGTGAAAAAAGACCTGATCCGCGATCCGGGCCTGCACCGCTCGATGTTCGCAAACGGCATCTCGACGGTGTTCTCCGGCTTCTTCGGCTCCACGCCGAACACCACCTATGGCGAGAACATCGGCGTGATGGCCATCACCAAGGTCTACAGCACCTGGGTGATCGGCGGCGCGGCGGTGCTGGCGATCCTGTTGTCCTGCATCGGTAAGCTGGCGGCGGCGATCCAGGCGGTGCCGGTGCCGGTGATGGGCGGCGTTTCCCTGCTGCTGTACGGTGTGATCGGCGCTTCGGGCATTCGCGTGCTGATCGAGTCCAAAGTGGATTACAACAAAGCGCAAAACCTGATTTTAACCTCGGTGATCCTGATCATCGGCGTGAGCGGCGCCAAGGTGCACATCGGCGCGGCGGAGCTGAAAGGCATGGCGCTGGCGACCATCGTGGGGATCGGCCTGAGCCTGCTGTTCAAGGTCATCAGCTTGTTCCGCAAGGAAGAAGAGGTGCTTGACGCGCCGGACGAATCGGCGGAGCAGAAGTAACGAAAAGGGCAGCCCAGGGGCTGCCCTTTTGACTTATGGCATTCGCCTTAGCTGCGAATTTTGCGGTACACGAACAGCACCACGATGGCGCCGATAACCGCCACCACGAAGCTGCCGAAGTTGAAGCCGTCAACCTTGCCGTAGCCGAAGAAGGTGCTGATATAGCCGCCGACCACGGCGCCGATGATCCCCAGCACGACGGTCAGAATAAAGCCGCCGCCGTCTTTGCCGGGCATGATCCACTTAGCCAAAATACCGGCGATCAGGCCGAAGATAATCCAGGAAATAATCCCCATTTACTGCTCCTTTCTTTGGTGGCTGAGAATAGCTTACTGCTGGGTGGCCGGCTGAGTATTGCCGTTCACCGCCGCATCGGTCTCTTGTTTCAACTCTTGCGCTTTGTTTTCGGCGCTGTTCTTGATGGCTTCGGTCTTCGCCTTGGCCTGCTCGGTCAGATCGTTGGCGCCGTTGATGGCGTCGTTTTTGATGGCCTTGGCCTGATCCACCAACTGCTGGCTCTGTTTACCTGCGTCGTCTTTGATCGCGGCGGCTTTGGCCTTGGCGTCGTTGGTGATGGCGTCCGCCTGCTTGGCGGCGTCTTCTTTAATCGCCGAAGCTTTGTCTTTCAGCTGATCCGCCTGAGTGGCGGCCTCTTTTTTGATTTCATCCGCCGTCGCTTTCGCTTTGTCCGTCAGATCGTCCGCTTTTTTCTGGGCGGCGTCTTTCATCTGCTCGGCGCTGTCTTTGGCTTTATCCAGGTTGGCGTCAACCTTGGACGAGTCATCACAGCCGGCAACCAACAACCCGATAAAGGAGGCCAACAGCACTTTATTCCATACTTTCATCGTCTATATCCTTGCAGAAACCTTGTTGATGGTGATTGCATTTAGCCTACCTATACTAGGTCAGATTTTACTTAAATTACAAATTTAACCTGCGCAGGCATGGAGTTAGGGAATGATATCGGATAATTCTTGCCTCGACGGGTGCCGCCGCCGATCAAGCGGCGCTTAGGCATTGTTCACTATTGCGGCATAAGATCCTGCCGGTTCAACAGCGCCCGTTTTCTGTGTTAAACTGCCCACGTTTTTCTGCCAGTTTTGGTTGAGGTGCTTCTCTGAATACGCCGGCACAGCTTTCACTGCCACTTTATCTTCCCGATGATGAAACTTTCGCCAGTTTTTATCCGGGCGAGAACCCATCCCTATTAGCCGCGATCCAATCCGCCGTCCGTCAGGAACATGGCAGCTATATCTATTTCTGGTCGCGTGAAGGCGGCGGGCGCAGCCATCTGCTGCATGCGGCCTGCGCCGAGCTTTCGCAGAAAGGCGAAGCGGTGGGCTATGTGCCGCTCGACAAGCGCGCTTACTTCGTGCCTGAAGTGTTGGACGGCATGGAGCAGCTGGCGCTGGTCTGCATCGACAATATCGAATGCATCGCCGGCGACGAAGAGTGGGAGATGGCGATCTTCAACCTCTACAACCGCATCCTGGAAACCGGCCGCACCCGGTTGTTCATCACCGGGGATCGCCCGCCGCGTCAGCTGAACCTGCGTTTGCCGGATCTGGCTTCGCGCCTGGACTGGGGGCAGATCTACAAGCTGCAGCCGCTGTCGGACGAAGAGAAACTGCTGGCGCTGCAGCTGCGCGGCAAACTGCGCGGCTTCGAGCTGCCGGAAGACGTGGGCCGCTTCCTGTTGAAACGGCTGGATCGCGAGATGCGCACGCTGTTTATGACTCTCGATCAGCTCGATCGCGCCTCGATCACCGCCCAGCGCAAGCTGACCATCCCGTTCGTTAAAGAGATCCTGGGGCTGTAACGAGCCATCAAGCCTGTTTTTCTGCATGTTCCAGCAGGGTGCAATAATGCTCAACCTGCTGGCGTTGCCGATCGCTTCGCAGTTGCAAAGCGAGATTGATGTATTCCAGACACTGCGCATTGTCTGCTAGCCGTGGGTCGATTTTCCCCTGCTGTGCCAACCAGGCCGCCACGTCAGCCCAGCGCCATAGCGGTGAGGCGCCGCCGAGCCGTTGAATGGGGGAAGGGAAGCCGCCGGGGCCGCGAGTCCCGTCTTTTAGCATGGCGATCGCCTGACGTGACAGTTCAGTGAGCTCGGCAATATCGCTTAACCCTACCAGGCTGGAGTCCACCGATATCACCTTGGCGCCAATAATTGCAGACTCGATATCGCTGATGGCGCTGCAAATCGCGTGCGCAAAGTTATCGCTTTCTCGATCGAATTCCAGGTAAACGGCTTTACCGTAGAAACAGATCAGCGCGTCATCGCATCCCGCCGCATACAGCGCATCCTCCAGCCCGGCGGTATCGGCAGTGACCCCGCCCAGCGTCAATGCGAAATGATAAAGCGTCATGGTGATTCTCCGGTTATTTTTTCTGCGACAGGCCAGGCAGTGATCGACCTTGCGCCGAATCTGTTTGGCATGTACCTCTGGGTTTTTTGGCGTGCTCCAGATGCTCATCATATGTTCTTGGTGCCCGACAAAGGCGCAATGTAGCCGACCAAATGCGTGCCCCTTGCTGGGCCGAAAATACCAACCCTGAGAAAGGGCGTAAGCTAATGCCGCCTGAATGTGCTTGTCTGGGTGTTTTTTCATCGCTCGTCCAGTGATGCGCTCAGGGTAGGCGGGGTGTTGACGATTGTCAACGGCTGTTTCACCGAGAGATTTGGCGTTTGCGCAGCATAGCAGTAGAAGAAGACTGGGATGATGAAAAGTATTTATATAACAAACAATTAAAAATAGCCCTGTTCAGGGCTATTGGTATTTTGCGGTTCAATAACAGACTTTCCGGACGATTACAAAATCTCCAGCACCTGCTCCGGCGGTCGGCCGATGCGCGCCTTGCTGCCTTTTACCACGATCGGGCGTTCGATCAGTTTCGGGTTCGTCGTCATTGCCGCCAGCAGTTGCTCTTCGCTCAGGCTGTCGTCCGCCAGCTTCAATTCCTTGTACAGATCTTCTTTTTTGCGCATCAGCTCGCGCGCGGATGTGAAGCCCAGTTCCTTCAACAGCTTTTTCAGCTCATCGACCGTAGGGGGCGTTTCGAGGTACAGCACCACCTTGGGATCGACGCCGTGCTGTTCCAGCAGCGCCAGGGTTTCACGGCTCTTGGAGCAGCGCGGGTTGTGGTAAATCGTGATGTTTTTCATGGCGTTCATTCCTTGTTGAATCAGCTGCGTTGGTATTGGCGGAAGCGCTGTTGCAGTTGGCGCAGCTGGTCGATGCGCGCATCGTAGCGCGCCTGTTTTAGGCTGCCGAGTTTTTGCAGCGAGCTGGCATTGCTGAGCAGGCCGATGGCCTGATCGAGCCGGCCGTTCAGCGCCAGGCTTTCGGCACGGGCCGACAGCTCTTCATCGCGCAGCCCTTGTGCGGCGCTGGCCTGCGCCAGCAGATCCCAGCCGTTCGGATCGTCCGGATGGGCAAAGGTGTAGCGGTTCAGGATCTTCGACGCCTGCGCCGGCTGGTTGCCTTCGACATAGGCGTTGGCCAGGTTGAGCTGCAGCACCGGATTGTTGCTTTGGGCGGCGTTGGCCGCCTGCAGGCGGGCGATGGCCTGCGGCGCGCGTTTCTGGCCGAGATCGATGTCGGTCATCAGGTCGATCAGCCAGACGTTTTTCGCATCCTGCGCCAGCATCGGTTGAATGATGTTGCGCGCGTCGTCGTATTTTTTCGCTTCATAGAACTGGATGGCGCGGCCGTATTTGGCGGCCGCCTGTTCGCGCACGTTGCCCTTGCTGAGCGATCCGAGCAGTTCTTCGTTCAGGCCATAGCCTTCCGAACTGTACATGCCCAGTGCGCGCACCTTGGCCATCAGGTAATCCTGCGAGGACTGCACGATGTGTTTCGGCATCTGGTTGGCGCGGTTGCGTGCGTCGGAGAGGCGGCTGTCCGGCAACGGGTGCGTTAGCAGCATTTCCGGCGGTTTGGAGGCGTAGCGCGACTGATCCGAGAGTTTCTGCAGGAAGTCGGGCATCGCTTCCGGATCGAAACCGGCGCGCTGCAGCACCTGAATGCCGATGCGATCGGCTTCCTGTTCGTTCGATTGGGTAAAGCTGATCATGCCTTGCTGGGTGCCGGCCATGGTGCCGCTCAGCGCCGCCATGCCCATGGTCGGGTTGGCCATCGCCAGCAGGATGGAACCAAGCGCGCCCACCCAGGTCAACGGGGCGTTGCGCTGCTGATCTTCCATGGCGCGCGCCAGGTGGCGCTGGGTGACGTGCGAGATTTCGTGCGCTAGCACCGAAGCCAGCTGGCTTTCGTTGTCGCTGACGCGGAACAGGGCGGAATGCAGCACCACGTTGCCGCCGAAGAAGGCGAAGGCGTTGATTTCGTCGTTGCGCACCAGATAGAAATGGAACGGCGTGCGCACCGAATAGGCGCTGGCCACCAGCCGGTTGCCCAGCTGATTGATATATTGGATTAGCAGCGGATCGTTGATCAGCGGGGCGCTGGCGCGCAGTTGGCGCACGTAAAAATCGCCCATCGCCAGTTCTTGTCCGATGCTCAGGGTGCCGCCGGCGGAGGTGCCCATATCCGGCAACTGGTCCTGGCTTTCCGCCTGTGCTGGCGCCAGGGCGGTGGCGTTCAGCGTGCCGAGCAGCAGCACCGCTAACGCGGTTTTGGTCAACCGGTTGGTCATAGTCAGGCGTTTCCCTTAAATAATCATTTCTAAGACGTCAGCAGCAGACAAGAGTTCTTTATTCCCACGGCGCAATCCGCGTGAAAGTGCGGCGGCTCACAAACCGCGGCGGCGGTGCCCATCACATCATAGTCAGCCGTTGGCAACAAGGAAACGTTAGCCGGGCGCGAATCGGGCAAAAAAGTTTTATTTTTCATTTCGAAGGGCGTTTTCTGCGTCGCCGGTGGCCTGCATTGTCAATAAAACACGGACAAAGTTGATCCGCGTTTTATTGACAAGATAAACGCAGACTCATATAGTCTGCGTTATTGAAGATTCATTGACGGTTGAAAACGGACATATGGCGTACATCACAACCAGCGTTGAATATGGCATCCACTGCCTGCTGTGGCTGGTCGGCGATAACCAGCGGGCGCTCAGCAGCCGCGAACTCGCCGAGTTGCAGGGCATCTCCCCCAGCTTTCTAGCCAAGATTTTCCCCAAGCTGGAAAAGGCGGGGATCGTCGCCGCCAGCGAAGGAGTGCGTGGCGGCTACCGGCTGGCGCGCCCGGCGGATGAGATCAGTTTTCTGGCGATCATCGACGCCATCGAAGGGCACAAGCCGCTGTTCGATTGCCAGGAGGTGCGCGGGCGCTGCGCGGTGTTCGATGACTCCCCGCCGGATTGGGCGGTCTCCGGCAAATGCGCTATCCATGCGGTGATGCTGCAGGCGGAGAAGGCGATGCGCGATGCGCTGGCGGCGCAGACTCTCGGTGCCGTCGCCGCCCGTTTTGGCCGCAAAGCGCCGCAAGGCTTCTTCGGCGAGGTCAACCTCTGGCTCGACGAGCGCATGACGGAACGCACCGCGCGCAGCGGCAAAACGGCGCGCGCCAAGACCTAACCACCGCCTTTCCTTAAAACGAAACACACTTTTTCCCGCCTCTTCGGAAGGGGCGGGCGGGCCTTCTGCACCCTGTTACGGGAGCGGGACGGCATCGTTCATCCGAAAAAACTGCGGGCAGCCTTGTCGCCCGGTTAACCCTGTATGAAGGAGTCATCCCATGACGCAGAAAATAGTGATTGCCGGTTCCGGTTTTGCCGGTTTTTGGGCCGCCGTGTCCGCCATGCGCGCCATTACCCTTGCCGGTAAGCATGACGATATCGAGGTGCTCATGGTTTCACCGACGCCAACCGTTACCATCCGGCCACGCCTGTATGAAGCCGTGCTGGAAAACATGAACCCGGACATTTCCGCGCAGCTCGCCGTCGTCGGTGTGCGCCACCTGGCCGGGATGGTAGAGCGTATCGATGCCGCTGCTAAAACGCTCACGGTGGCGCAGGCGACGGGGGAACCCCTTGAGTTGGCCTACGATCGTTTGGTGTGGGCCACCGGCAGCCGGCTGTCCGTGCCTGCGGTGCCGGGCTTTGCCGAATACGGCTTCAACGTCGATACGCTGGAAAGCGCACAGCGTTTGGGCGCCCATATCAACGCGCTGGCGGCCAAACCCTCGACGCCGGCGCGCAACACCGCCGTGGTGGTGGGCGCGGGGCTGACCGGGCTGGAGAGCGCGGCGGAGATGCCGCAGCGGCTACGCGATGCGCTGGGCAAAGACGAGAACGTGCGCGTGGTGATCGTCGATACCGCCCCGGAAGTGGGCGCCGGGATGGGGGCGGAGCCGGGGGCGGTGATACGCCAGGCGTTGGCGGAGTGCGGCGTGGAAGCGCGGGCCGGCCTGCGCGTCTCGGCCATCGACGCCGAGGGGGTGATGCTGTCGAACGGTGAGCGCATCGCCGCCAACACGGTGATCCTGGCGGCGGGCGTGCGAGCGCATCCGCTGACCGAGCAGATCCCCGGCGAGCGCGACGGCAGCGGCCGGGTGATCGGCGACGCCTTCCTGCGCGCGCCGGCGGCGGCGGGCATTTTCGTGACCGGCGATACGGTGAAGGCGGCGACCGACGATCTCGGTAACCACAACCTGATGACCTGCCAGCATGCGCTGAGCCTTGGGCGCGTGGCCGGCCACAATGCGGCGGCGGAACTGACGGGCTTGCCGACGCACCCTTACAGCCAGCCGAAGTATGTAACCTGTCTGGATCTGGGCCCCTGGGGCGCGCTGTATACCGAAGGCTGGGAGCGCCAGGTGCGCTTTACCCGTGAGGAAGGCAAAAAGATTAAGCAGGAGATCAACACGCAGTGGATTTACCCACCGGCGGCGGATCGCGAGGCGCTGTTTGCCGTCGCCAATCCGGATTTCGTGATTGTGCCTTAAAGAAAAGAGAAAACGGGAGCGGTAACGCTCCCGTCGTCATTTGCCCAGCGGCAGGAACGAGCGCTCCGGCACCACGGTTTTCATCACCAGCGTGGAGCTCAGGCGCTGCACGCCCGGCAGAGCGGAGAGTTTCTCGTCGTAAAGCTGCTGGAAGGCGGGCAGATCGCGGGCGATCACGTGCAGCAGATAGTCGGGATCGCCAAACAGCCGCTGTGCCTGCACCACCTGCGGAATGTCCACCATGGCGTTTTCGAAGGTTTCAACGGCGCGGCGATCGCCTTCGCGCATGGTGACGAACACCAGGGCGGAAAAGTTATAGCCCAGGCTGCCGGGGTCGAGCTGGGCGCGGTAACCCCTGATCACCCCGGACTCCTCTAATGCCCGTACCCGGCGGTGGCAGGGAGACACGCTCAAACCGATCCGCTCGGCCAGCTCGGTTACCGACAAACGGCCATCGACCTGCAGTTCAGCAAGAATCTTGCGATCAATCTTATCCATTTGGAAAAATTTCCCCGCTTATGCCGATTTCAGGCAAGTAATTGAAAGCACATTTTAACGCCTTGAGGATATTCTTGCCATCTGTTGAACGGTTTTGACGGCCACCGCGGCAGGCGGAGGCCGTTCTTCTTCCACGAGGAAAGGCAATGGTTCTCTGTTTGGTGTGGCGTGGCGCGTCTGAGAGGGCGCCGGCATGACGCTCGCTCTGTTCGCCGCTTTTTGGGCGGTGTCGATTTTATTGGTGATCACGCCGGGTATGGATTGGGCCTATGTGATCTCGGCGGGCATTCGCGGCCGGGTGGTGGTGCCCGCCGTCGCCGGCTTGCTGTTCGGCCATCTGCTGATGATTGCGATTGTGGTGGCGGGCGTCGGCGCGCTGCTGGTCGGCAACCCGCTGGCGCTGACGGCGCTCACCCTGTTGGGGGCGGCTTATCTGTTGTGGATCGGTTTCAACATGCTGCTGCACCCGCCAGTGCCCGGCGCCGGTGAAGATCAGCGTTCCGATTCCTGGCTGCGCTGGGCCGGCAAGGGCGTGTGCGTCAGCGGCTTGAACCCCAAGGTGTTTCTGCTGTTTCTGGCGCTGCTGCCGCAGTTTACCGACGCCCGAGCCGAATGGTCGGTGCCGATGCAGATGCTGGCGTTGGGCGTCGTGCATTTGATCAGCTGCGGCCTGGTGTATCTGCTGGTGGGATTCGGTTCGCAGTCGGTACTGCGCACGCGCCCGCAGGCTGCGAAGATAGTGGGGCGCATCTCCGGCGCGGCGATGATCGTCATCGCGCTCGGGCTGCTGGCCGAGCAGGCCCTGAAATAGCATTACCGTCGATAGATGTCCGGCCGGGCGATCTGCCAGACAAAGTCGGGGTGGTTGATGGCCGAATAGCCCACTTTCTTATAGAGCCAGGGGGCGGTGCTGGTGACCAGCATGATTCGCCTCAGCTTCGCCATCAGCGGATGGGCCTGGCAGCATTCCGCCAGCCACAGGCCCAGCCCGCTTTTTTGATGCGTCTCCAACACGTACACGTCGCACAGATAGCCGAAAGTGGCGTAATCGGTGACCAGCCGGGCGAAACCGATCTGCCTGGCCTCGTGATACAAACCGAAGCACAGGCTGTGGGTGAGGGACTGGCGGACGGTTTCTTTATCGATTCCCTCCGCCCATGACGAACGGGTCAGAAAAGCGTGGATGGCATCGAGATCAAGCAGGGCGGGATCGGTGCTGACGAGATAGTCCGCACGCTGCCAGACAAGTGCGGCAGGGGTTGTCATGATGATTCTTCTCCTGTGAAAGCGTTCAGGTCAGGGCCGCCGTTCAGGCGTGCAGTTCGGCGACCGTCATGGTGAAAATCAGCGTGTCTTCGCCCTCGTTGGCGTACCGGTGCGGGCCGTCCGTTCTGGCGACCGCCGAACAGCCCGGCGCAATTCTGAGCTTGGTTTGTTCGACGGCAAGGCTTAAGACGCCTTGCTCAACGTGCAGCAGCTCAAACGTGCCCGTCGGGTGGCCGACCGATGCATAGGATTCCCCGGGCGCCATTTCCCACCGCCACAGTTCTATCATGTTCGGGCCTTGGGTGCCCGCCAGCAAACGGGCCGAACCGCCGCTATCGCCATGCCACAGCGTGGGAATATCTTGGCTTTCAATCAGGTAGGCGGCGGGCGCGCGGGTGACGTTGACGATGTCCGCCACCGAGAGACCCAGCGCCGCCGCGAGCTTGCACAGGATGGCGATGCTGGGATTGGCGGCGCCTTTCTCGATCTCCACCAGCATGCCTTTGCTGACGCCCGCCCGGCGCGACAGTTCGTCCAGCGATAGCTTTTGGCTTTTTCTCTGTTGCTTGATGCGATGTGACACCGCTTCGCTGACGGTTTGCACGTCGGCGCCAAACTCGGTCGGTCTGTTGACTTTTTTGTTCATCGGTCAATATTATGCAATAAAATGGTCAATATAGGATTATTTAATGATTTTAGTCGATCCGTCAATCGATCCGGCCGTCGCTGCGCTGGCACCCGGTTTCCGGGCGTTGAGCATTACCGCGGTTGCGGCTCCCATAGCCCATCCGGACGTGGGGGCGTTAGCGTTGGCGCAAGCCTGTCGCGCCCTCGGCGAGGAAGACGCACCCTGGGCAGAGGCGCATCTCACGGCCTGGCGCGAGGTTTTCATGCAGTTTGGCGCCAAACCCAAGCGTACGCCCTGTTCCGCCGACGCCCTGCGCAAGCGCGCGCTGCGCGACGGCACGATGCCCAGCATCGATCCGGTCGTCGATCTCTATAACGCCGTCAGCATCCGTTATGCGGTGCCGGTGGGGGGCGAGAATATCGCGGCCTATGTCGGCGAGCCGCGGCTGATCGTCGCGGATGGCAGCGAACTGTTCGATACCGTCAAGGAGGGGGCGGTGATCCATGAATCGCCGGAGGTGGGCGAAGTTGTTTGGTGCGACGATCGCGGCGTGACCTGCCGCCGCTGGAACTGGCGCCAGGGGGTCAGAACCCGGTTGAGCGCCGAGGCCGAGCGGATGTGGTTCATCCTGGAGAGCCTGCCGGCGATGCCGTTGGCGGCGCTGCACGAGGCGGGCGACGAATTGATTGCCGGTTTACGGCAAATGATGCCCGGCGTCACGGTAGAGCAACGGCTCATCGGCTGCGCCTCGTAACGGGTGTCAGCACTGGCGGCGGACCAAACCGGTGATCAAATCCAGCGCGTCGTCCGCCGCCGCGATTTCGCTTTCGCTGAGCGCTTGCCGTTCGATGAAGCTCTCGATCGCTTCCAACAGGGAGAAGACGCTGATTTCATCCCCTATCTTCACGACTTCGCAAACGCCACGCCCGATCGCCAGACAAATGGCTTCATCAAATTCACACGGTTTGCTGTTCATCTTTCCCCCTACGGCGTTTGGGATGATATCGGCCATGCTACCGGTTTTTTCCCGACGGCTGTCTGACGAAAATCCCATTTTTTCGTTGATGCTGACTGGCGCACGACCGCGGGCATTGGCGAAATTCTGATTTCCTCACCGTGGTCAAATTTCCCTTGTGACCACCGTGCCGGCGCGGTATTGTCGCCAAATGACGACAATACCGCCTCATTGTCCGCATAAAAATTCATGACGTTATCATCCCTTCATCCCGCTGCCGTGCGGGATTTTTTTATGAGGTTTATCTCAAAGTGCGGATAACCTCGACGCGATCGCTTGCCATGCTCTGAGAATAATCCTAGCTTGAAATAGTCATTTAGGGTTAGCAATCCCTCATGACCTCCTTGTAACACTTGATGCACCAGAACGTTTTCTCCCCCGCTGCGGCGGGGGTTTTTAATGACGTGCATCAGAAAAGGCCGCAACGCAAGAACCGACAGAGTTCGTGACGATAACCAGTTTAAGTATCAGGGGACGGGACTATGAAAAATGATCTGGCGGCGGCGATCGCGATTGGCTGTGTGTTGTTGTTCGCATTGGCAGTCGGTTCGCCCCTTTCTATCGGTACCTCGCTGTAATCTTCCGCGGCCCCGTTCGGGGCCGCTCACCGAACCTGTCGCCGCGTCTGCGGATTTTTGCGCCGATCGCCTGCCCGCGCGATAAAATCAGCCAAATCGCTGTTGATGTATGGTGAACTTTGAGTACTCTGAGTGCTTTGCACACCTCGCGTGCGCCCGTTCTATCTATGCTTTAATCAGGCCCATCACAGGAATCGCCATGCCCGCCCGCCAAATCTCGAGGAGCCCGCTCTGATGCTGGAGATGTTATTACAGTGGTACCGCCGCCGCTTCACCGATCCGCAGGCTATCGCGCTGCTGGTGATCCTGGTCGCCGGGTTCCTCATTCTCTATTTTCTGCACGGCATTCTGACCCCGTTGCTGGTCGCCATCGTGCTGGCGTACCTGCTGGAGTGGCCGACCGCGCGCCTGCAGCGCATCGGCTGTTCGCGCACCTGGGCGGCGAGCATCATGCTGTTGGTGTTCGCGGGCGTTGCCATGCTGCTGGTGTTTGTCGTCGCGCCGACCGCTTGGCAGCAGGGCATCAATCTGATGAGCGATCTGCCGGGCATGCTCAACCAGTTCTATAACTTCGCCGCGACGCTGCCGAAGCGTTATCCAGCGCTGGTGGATGCCGGCATCATCGACATGATGGCGGAAAACCTGCGCAGTCGGCTGTCCGGCATGGGCGAATCGGTGGTGAAATTCTCGCTGGCGTCGCTGGTCGGCCTGCTGACGTTGGCTATCTACCTGATCCTGGTGCCGATGATGATGTTCTTCCTGCTGAAGGACAAAGATCAACTGTTGAACGCGGTGCGCCGCGTGCTGCCGCGCAATCGCGGCCTGGCGGGGCAGGTCTGGAACGAAATGAATCAGCAGATCACCAACTATATCCGCGGCAAGGTGCTGGAGATGGTGATTGTCGGTGTGGCGACCTACCTGGTGTTCGCCGTGCTGGACATGCGCTACTCGCTGCTGCTGGCGGTGCTGGTGGGCTTTTCGGTGCTGATCCCCTACATCGGCGCGGTGCTGGTCACCATACCGGTGGTGGTGGTGGCGCTGTTCCAGTGGGGCGTCGGCGCCGATTTCTGGACGCTGATCGTCGCCTATCTGGTGGTACAGGGGTTGGACGGCAACCTGTTGGTACCCATTTTGTTCTCCGAAGCGGTCAACCTGCATCCGCTGGTGATTATCCTGGCGGTGATCGTGTTCGGCGGGATGTGGGGCTTTTGGGGCGTGTTTTTCGCCATACCGCTGGCGACGCTGGTGAAGGCGGTGATTCACGCCTGGCCCGATGAACTGCGGGTCGAGGTGGAAGACAAGGCCGGCTGACAGGGAAGAAACGAAGCGCAGCAGGCCGCTGCGCTTCGTGAGAATTACTGCTGCAGGTAGCTCAGAACGATGTCGTGGTGATTGGTGGTTTTGAAATCATCAAACACTTTTTCAATTTTGCCGTTGGCGTCGATCAGGAAGCTGATGCGGTGAATACCGTCGTAGGTCTTGCCCATGAAGGTTTTCTCGCCCCACACGCCAAACTGTTGCGATACCTGATGATCTTCATCAGACAACAGCGTGAAGTTGAGCAGCTCCTTTTCGGCGAAGCGCGACAGTTTTTCCGGTTTGTCGGTGCTGATGCCCAGCACTTCGACGCCGACCTTTTTCAATTCGTCCATGTTGTCCCGCAGGCCGCAGGCTTGCACGGTGCAGCCCGGCGTCATCGCCTTCGGATAGAAATAGACCAATACTCGCTGTCCCTGGAAGTCGGCCAAATTAATTTCCTCACCGTCCTGGTCAGGCAAACTAAATTTCGGCGCTGTGTCACCGGCTTTCAATGGGCTCATCACTACTCTCCATCTTTCTCATCATGCTGTGGATAGTTCACCACGCTAATACTGCCTTGCGCGTTCAATTCTGTACATAGGCGATGGAAGGCTTGCTCAATATTTGAGGCATCCCGATCGCCGGAGCTGTGGGCGGTGATTTGGATATACAGCTGCGGTGGCAGGTCGCCGTCCGCCGGCTGCGTGCGCGAGACCAGCTCGGCGATATTCATCTGGCTGGAGTCGAACAAATCGGTAAAGCGTTCGATGATATGCGGCGAGTCCTTGACTTCCACCTGCACCCATACCGTGGCCGGCATCGGCGGCCTTTCGTGCGAGTTTGTGCGCTTCATCACGATCAGCAGATCCAGCTCCGCGCCTTTTTGCGGCAGGGTGGATTCGATCAGGGTGATGGCGTTCCAGCTGCCGGACAGCAGCATGATGAACGTGAACTCCTCCCCCAGCATGGCCAGACGGCTATCTTCGATATTGCATCCGCAACTGCTGACGTGGCGGGTGATGGTATTGACGATTCCGGGGCGGTCGGCGCCGAGCGCGGTAATCACGAGATAGTGTTCGTCTGACTGAGGCAAAATAGCGCTTCCTGTCGTGCTTAATGGGGTTACCATGGTAAACATAAAAAAAACCGCCTGCCAAGCGCTTACAACGCGGTTGTGCGCTTGCTTTTGGATAGGCAGCAAAAGTACCATGAGTGACTTGTTTGTGGAGGGGACGGCCAATGTTTACGGGAAGTATTGTTGCACTGGTTACGCCGATGGACGACAAAGGTGCTGTCGATCGCGCGAGCCTGAAAAAATTGATCGATTATCATGTAGCCAGTGGCACCGCGGCGATCGTTTCCGTAGGGACCACCGGCGAGTCCGCAACGCTTGCCCATGACGAGCACGTTGACGTGGTGCTGCAGACGCTGGAGCTGGCCGACGGCCGCATCCCGGTGATCGCCGGCACTGGCGCCAACGCTACCGCCGAAGCCATCGCGCTCACCACCCGCTTCGCCAACACCGGCGTGGTGGGGTGTCTGACGGTGACGCCGTACTACAATAAGCCGACGCAGGAAGGGCTGTATCAGCACTTCAAGGCGATCGCCGAGAGCACCGAGCTGCCGCAGATCCTGTACAACGTGCCTTCGCGCACCGGTTGCGACATGCTGCCGCCGACCATCGCTCGGCTGGCGAAAATCAAGAATATTGTTGCTGTAAAAGAAGCGACGGGGAACTTAAGTCGCGTTAGTCAGATCCAAGTGCTGGTTGACGATGAAGATTTCATTTTGCTGAGCGGCGACGACGCCAGCGGGCTGGACTTCATGCAACTGGGCGGCAAAGGGGTGATTTCCGTGACGGCCAACGTGGCCGCGCGCGAGATGGCGGAACTTTGCGCGCTGGCGGCGCAGGGCAAGTTTGCCGAAGCGCGCCGCTTAAATCAGCGCTTGATGCCGTTGCATCAGGATCTATTTGTAGAAGCAAACCCAATTCCGGTGAAGTGGGCCTGTAAGGCGTTGGGATTGATGGCAACCGATACGCTGCGTCTGCCGATGACGCCGTTGAGTGAAACCGCCCGCCCGGTGGTGGAGCGCGCGCTGAAAAGCGTCGGTTTGCTGTAACTCTAAGGGAAATTTGATGGCTTATTCATTGCAAAAGTCGACGGTAGCAAAAGTAGTGGGCATCTCTTTGGTGATGATGCTGGCAGCCTGCAGCAGCGATCAGCGCTATAAGCGCCAGGTCAGCGGCGACGAGGCCTACCTCGACGCGGCTCCGCTCAAGGCGCTGAACGCGCCGTCCGGCATGATCCTGCCGGTGCAGAGCGGCAACTATGACGTTCCCGCCACGAAGCTGCAAGGCAACGTCGGCAAGCAACTGGACATTCGTCCGCCGGTGCAGCCGTTGGCGCTGCTGAGCGGTTCGCGCGCGCAATACGCCGGCGACAGCGGCACGCTGCTGCTGGAAAACAGCCCGCAGAACCAGAACCTGTGGTCGCGCGTCGTCAGCCTGCTGCAGGCGAAGAACATCGCGATCGCTTCCCGCCAGGACGCCGGTCAGACCCTGACCACCGACTGGGTGAAGTGGAACCGTCTGGACGAAGACAACCAGTACGAAGGCCGTTATCAGATCAGCGTGCAGCAGCAGGGCTACCAGCAGGCGCTGGTGGTGAAAAGCGTTGGCCTGCAGCAGCAGGGCAAGAGCGAGCAGGTGACCGACCAATCTGAGATTCAGCGCTACAACGGCATGATGATCAACACCCTGATCGAAGGCCTGGACAAGCAGGACAACCTGGCGAGCAGCCAGACCGCCAGCCGCTTCGGCGCACTGGACGTGCAGAGCGGCGCCGATGACACCGGCCTGCCGATGCTGGTCGTGCGTGGCCCGTACACCGTTGTGTGGGATCGCCTGCCGCCGGCGCTCGAAAAACTGGGGATGAAAGTGGGTGACCGCAGCCGTCCGCAGGGCACCGTCGCCGTGACCTACAAGTCCCTGAGCAGCAGCGATTGGGATGCGTTGGGCGTTAAGGATCCTGAACTGGCGGAAGGGGATTATAAGCTGCAGGTCGGCGATCTCAACAACCGCACCAGCCTGCAATTCATCGATCCGAAAGGCAAACCGCTCACCCAGTCGAAAAACGATGCACTGGTGGCGGCATTCCAGTCTGCCTTCAGTAAAACCAGCGTTAACTAATCAAAAAGGGGCCTCGGCCCCTTTTTGTTTTGTCTATACGGTATCGTTTGCGTCGCAGGTTTGGCACAATAGTGTCCGGCACGCCAAAGAATTCATTAGGTCAATTCTATACCCCCTAATTTCGGGCCGCGCTCGGGAGACAACGGGGATACATCACTGGAGTAAGTAAGATGCAAAAGCTAGCTGAGCTGTATCGCGGAAAGGCAAAAACCGTTTACACCACCGAGAATCCCGATCTGTTGGTGTTGGAGTTCCGCAACGATACGTCAGCACTGGATGGTCAGCGCATTGAGCAGTTCGATCGCAAAGGCATGGTGAACAACAAGTTCAACCATTTCATCATGAGCAAACTGGAAGAAGCCGGCATCCCGACCCAGATGGAGCGTCTGCTGTCCGACAACGAAGTGCTGGTGAAGAAGCTGGACATGGTGCCGGTGGAATGCGTGATCCGCAACCGCGCCGCCGGTTCGCTGGTGAAGCGTCTGGGCATCGAAGAAGGTCTGGTGCTGAACCCGCCGCTGTTCGATCTGTTCCTGAAAAACGACGCCATGCACGATCCGATGGTGAACGAATCCTACTGCGAAACCTTCGGCTGGGTGAGCAAGGAACATCTGGCGCGCATGCGTGAGCTGAGCTACCGCGCCAACGAGGTCTTGACCCAGCTGTTCGATGACGCCGGCCTGATCCTGGTCGACTTCAAGCTGGAGTTCGGCCTGTTCAACGGCGAAGTGGTGCTGGGCGATGAGTTTTCGCCGGACGGCAGCCGCCTGTGGGACAAAAACACCCTGGACAAGATGGACAAAGACCGTTTCCGTCAAAGCCTGGGCGGCCTGATCGAAGCCTACGAAGAAGTGGCGCGCCGCATCGGCGTGAAGCTCGACTAAGCGTTGGCACCGCCATTCGGGGCGATCCGGCCGGATCGTCCCGCTATTCTGCGTTTTTCCAGAAAATTTCTACATTTCCTCCGCGGCAGACCATTTATAATGATGGATGCGAGATGACTAAAACCTATCCCACTCAGGCTTGAAGCTGCCTTTGCGCTTACGATCGCGGTGCAACTTCAACGAGCAGGGGAAATATCTGGAGTGTATTTATGCGTTGGCAAGGGCGTCGGGAAAGTGACAATGTTGAGGATCGTCGCGGGCAATCTTCAGGTTTGGGCGGTGGTGGCGGCGGCTTCCGTGTGCCGCGCGGCAAGGGCGGCATTGTCATTCTGGTGGTGGTGTTGGTGGCCGGCTATTACGGTATCGATCTGTCGCCGCTATTGAACGGCGGTAACGTCGCACCGCAGGGTCAACAGCAGAGCGCCAACATCAGCCCGAAAGACGATGAATTGGCCAAATTTACCTCGGTGGTGCTGGCCTCAACCGAGGATAACTGGAAAGAGATTTTCCAGCGCATGGGCAAAACCTATCAACCGCCGAAGCTGGTGATGTATCGCGGGGTGACGCGCACCAGCTGCGGCACCGGTCAGGCGGCTATGGGGCCGTTCTACTGCCCGGGTGACAGAACGGTGTATATCGATTTGTCTTTCTACCAGGATATGAAAACCAAGCTGGGCGCCGGCGGTGATTTCGCTCAGGCCTATGTGGTGGCGCACGAAGTCGGCCACCACGTGCAGAACCTGTTGGGCATCGAGCCGAAGGTCCGCCAGATGCAGCAGGGCGCCAGCCAGGCGGAAGTAAACCGCCTGTCGGTGAAAATGGAGCTGCAGGCGGACTGCTTTGCCGGCGTGTGGGGCAAATACGCTGAGAAGCAGCAGATGCTGGAAGAGGGCGACCTGCAGGCGGCGCTGAACGCTGCACAGGCGATTGGCGACGATCGGTTGCAGCAGCAGAGCCAGGGCCGCGTTGTGCCGGACAGCTTCACTCACGGCACCTCGCAGCAGCGCTATACCTGGTTTAAACAGGGCTTCGACAGCGGCGATCCCAATACCTGCAACACCTTTGCATCCCGTTAACGCCTCAAGTGCCGGAGCCTGACTCCGGCATTTTTTTCGGATTGAGACACAGCGTTATGTTACAGGCAGCGCAACAACTTATGCGGCGGCAGGGCATCCGACGCCTGCTGGTGCTCAGCGGTGAACCTGACTGGTGCCGCGAACAGGCGCAGCGGCTGGCGGCTACGTTGCCAGGCGACTGGCCGTGGGTCGGGGAAAATCCGCCGCCCGGCGAGGTGGCTTTAGCAAGCGGCGCGATGCGCCAATTGCTGGGGCAGGAGCGGCTGCACGCGGTGTTCGACGCCGGTCACTCGCTGGACGTAGAGGCGCTGGCGGCGTTGAGTGGCGCCTTGCGCGCCGGCAGCTGGCTGCTGCTGTTGACGCCCCCCTGGCGACAATGGCCTCAGCAGCCGGACGGCGACAGCCTGCGCTGGAGCGATTGTCCGCAGCCGATCACCACGCCGCATTTCATTCATCATCTGCAGCAGCATCTGGCCGATGACAGCGAAGTGACGATCTGGCGGCAGGGAGAGCCCCTGACGCTGGCCGCGCTGCCGGCGCGTGAAGGGTGGCAGCCGCCGGATGGCCGCCCGACCGAGGAACAACAGGCGATCTTGACGGCGCTGCTGCAGGCCGAGTCCGGCGTGTGGGTGCTGACCGCCGCCCGTGGCCGCGGCAAATCGACGCTGGCCGGCATGCTGGTGGCGCAGTCGCCGCTGACCTGCTGGATCACCGGGCCGAGCCGCGCCGCTACTGAGGTGGCCGGGGAATGGGCGCAGGGGCGCGCGCAGTTTTGGGCGCCCGATGCCTTGTTGGCGCAGTGCCGGGAAGGCGACGTCAGTGAGGTGGGCTGGCTGCTGGTGGATGAGGCGGCGGCGATCCCCGCGCCGCTGTTGCAGCAGTTGATCGGTTATTT
This sequence comes from Serratia sp. 201, assembly GCF_037027545.1. Lineage (NCBI taxonomy): Bacteria > Pseudomonadati > Pseudomonadota > Gammaproteobacteria > Enterobacterales > Yersiniaceae > Serratia > Serratia sp. 201. The sequence continues at coordinate 249,623 of NZ_JAXCHC010000002.1, forward strand.
CCCTCGCGTGCTGTTGACCACCACGGTGCAGGGCTATGAAGGCACCGGCCGCGGTTTTCTGCTGAAGTTTTGCGCCGGGCTGCCGTCCTATCAGGCGTTGAGCCTGCAACAGCCGATGCGCTGGGCGCAGGGGGATGCGTTGGAACGGATAACGGACAATGCGCTGTTGTTCAACGAGCTGCCCGCCTGGCCGGCGGACGGCCAGGCGATCGATTACAGCCAGGCGGAGCAGCGTGAACTGTGCGCCGATCCGCAGCGGCTGGCGCGTTTCTATGCTCTGCTGAGCAGCGCGCATTACCGCACCTCGCCGCTGGATTTGCGCAGGTTGATGGATGCGCCAGGCATGCATTTCGGGCTGGCGCAGGCCGAACAGGAAGTGGTGGGCGCCGTGTGGCTGGTGGACGAAGGCGGGTTGAGCGCCGAGTTGGCGCACGACGTGTGGGCCGGCCGCCGCCGACCGCGCGGCAACTTGGTGGCGCAGTCGCTGGCGGCGCATGGCGGCCAGTGGTGGGCGCCGACGCTGCATTCACGGCGCATTACCCGCATCGCGACGCTGCCGGCGTTGCGGCGGCAGGGTATCGCGCGTCAGCTGGTCGAGCGGCAACGCCGCCAGGCGCAGGGTCTGGACTTCCTGTCGGTCAGCTTCGGCTATACCGAGCCGCTGTGGCGCTTTTGGCAATCCTGCGGTTTCGAGCTGGTGCGCATCGGCAGCAAGCCGGAGGCCAGCAGCGGCTGCTATACCGCGATGGCTATCTTGCCCCTGAGCGAGCAAGGAGAGGCGCTGCGGCACGCGGCGCACAAGCATCTGGCGCGCGACTGGCCCTGGCTGCGGCAGCGTATTGAACTCGCGCTGGCGATCCCGGGCGACGACGGCGACACGCCGCTTGGCGAAGAGGACTGGCGCGAGCTGGCCGGATTCGCTTTCGCCCATCGGCCGCTGGAGGCCAGCCTGGGGGCATTGCAGCGTTTGCTGTTGGCCAGCAATTTGCCGCTGCCCGCGCTGCGCGGCCATCTGCAACGGCGACAATCCCCGGCGGCGTGCGCGGAGCAGGCGGGCGTAAGTGGCCAGAAAGCCTTGCTGCGGCACTGGCGGCACGAAACGGCGCAGGCGCTGGAACAGTTGAATGCGCAGCACTGCCGTTACTGGCGCGACTGGGCGCAGTCGTTGCAATAAATTGAATAACTCGCTCAATAAAACCCGATTTTCCCGATTTCTCAACGGCGTATAGTCACTGTCAGCGGTGCGGCGGCGACTGTCGCCGCACCAGGTCTGGTTACAACTAAGGAGTCATCGATGAAACATGAGCATTTCGTTGTCCAAAGCCCGGCGACCCCGGCGGCGCAGCTGATCTTGCTGTTTCACGGTGTCGGCGACAACCCGGTGGCGATGGGGGAGATCGGCAGCTACTTCGCCAAAGACTTTCCTCAGGCACAGGTGGTGAGCATCGGTGGCCCCGAAGCGTTCGGCAACGGTGCAGGGCGTCAGTGGTTTTCGGTGCAGGACGTGACCGAAGAGAACCGCGCGGCCCGCATCGCAGACGTGATGCCGCAGTTTGTGGCCGTGGTGCGTCATTGGCAGCAGTTGAGCGGCGTAGGCTATGCCGGCACGGCGCTGGTGGGGTTCTCGCAGGGGGCGATCATGGCGCTGGAAGCGTTGAAAGCAGAAACCCGGCTGGCCGGGCGCGTGGTCGCGTTCAGCGGGCGTTTCGCGCAACTGCCTGAGCGGGCTTTCGGCGACAGCGTGGTGCATTTGATCCACGGTGAAGAGGATGCGGTGATCGCGGTGCAACACGCTCACGCGGCGGCGGAGGCGTTGCGGACCAACGGCGCCGATTTCACGCTGGACGTGGAGGAAAACGTCGGGCACGCAATCAACCAGGGCATGATGAACGCCGCGTTGGAAAGGCTGCATTATTATGTGCCGCAGCGCTACTGGGACGAAGCCTTGTCCGGCAAGCGCGGCGAGCTGATCGCCTTTCGCTAAAAATTCAGGGCGCCGATGAGCGCCCTGATGTCATTTCTTTTTCGGCCAGTCGTCTTCGTCATCCCACTGGGCATTGTTGTCGCGGTGCGGCGGTATCTCCGGCTTGTTGGCCAAATAGCTTTTAACGTCGACGCGGCGCAGTTCCTTGATGCCGCTGACGACCATCCCCACCAGAACCAGCAGGATAATCCACCAGTAATCAGCTAACCATTGCATAGCTACTCCTTTCCTTCACTGCGTATAAAACGCGAAAAAATCGAGGGCAGATGGCGTTCGAGCCATTCGGCACCGGCGACCTCCTTATCATGCCAGGCCGCCAGCAACAGCGCCGGGGTCAGCAAATGTTCGGCCTCTTGTGCCAGCGGCCGGTAGCTCAGATGCCACGGCTCCACCGCCACGCCGCCGCAGTCTTCGGTAAAGGGGCGGTAGAAACCGAATTCGGCCATATGCGCGGTCAGCCACTGGTTGAGCGGCGCAAAGTAACCGCCTTCCTCATATTCCCACGGCTCCAGCTGCAGCTTTTGCCCTTCCGGCAACAGCGACGGATCGTACACGTCCAGATCGCTGCCCCAGTGATGGCGGCTGGCGCCCGGCAGGGCCGACCAGCGCAGGATCGCCTCACAGCGCTCGGCGGCCGATAGCGTCGCGACGTCGATCGGGCGGCTGTCCTTATCTAATACTGGCCGCTGGCCGCAGAATTTGCCATTCCAAATCGCCAACTGGCGGTCGAAATCGCGGAAGGTGCTGGCGGGCTGGAGATCGAATCCCGCCTCATGCGCCGCCTGCTGCATCGCCAGGAAGGCGTTGACCGCCTGCGGCTGCAGGCGGTGGTTCCCGCTCAGCGGCGCGAGGTGTTCGGTTGAGCGGCCGGTGAGCATCTCTGCGTTGATCATGCGACCAATTGCTCCATGATGCGTTGATACATGCGGCTCAGCAGCTGCAGATCCGCGGCGTTGACACATTCGTTGACCTTGTGGATGGTGGCGTTGACCGGCCCCAGTTCCACCACCTGCGCGCCCATCTGCGCGATGAAGCGGCCGTCGGAGGTGCCGCCGGTGGTCAGCAACTGCGGCGTCAATTCAGAATAGTGCTCGACCGCGTTGACCACCGCATCCACCAGCGCGCCGCGCGAGGTGAGGAACGGTTGGCCGGACAGCCGCCATTCGATGCTGTAATTCAACTGATGGCGTTCCAGCAGCTCTTCCACGCGCTGCTTGATCATCGCGTCGGTCAGTTCGGTGCTGAAACGGAAGTTGAACTGCACGTAGAGATCGCCCGGGATCACGTTGTTGCTGCCGGTGCCGGCCTGCACGTTGGCGATCTGCATACTGGTCGGCGGGAAGAACTCGTTGCCGCGATCCCATTCGATCGCCACCAGTTCATTCAGTGCCGGCATGGCGCGGTGCACCGGATTGTCCGCCAGATGCGGATAGGCAACGTGCCCCTGTACGCCGTGGATATGCAGGTTGGCGGTGATGGAGCCACGACGGCCATTTTTCACCACGTCGCCGACGCGCTCGGTGCTGGACGGCTCGCCGACCAGGCAGTAATCCAGCCGCTCGTTGCGCGCCATCAGCGCTTCGACCACTTTAACCGTGCCGTGAGTGGCGCTGGCTTCTTCATCCGAAGTGATCAGGAATGCCAGACGGCCCCGGTGATTCGGGTTGGCGGCGACAAAGCGTTCCGCGGCCACCACCATCGCGGCCAATGAGCCTTTCATGTCCGCCGCGCCGCGGCCATAGAGCATGCCGTCACGGATTGCCGGTTCAAACGGCGGGTTGTCCCAGCGTTTTTCATCACCGGTCGGCACCACGTCGGTGTGCCCGGCAAACGCCAGGGTTTGCCCTTCACCGCGCCAGGCCCAGAAGTTTTGGGTATCTTCGAAGTCCATTGCTTCGACGGTGAAGCCGATCGCCTGCAGGCGATCGATCATCAGCTGCTGGCAGCCTTCGTCATTCGGGCTGAGGGAAGGGCGTTTGATCAACTGCTGGGCCAGTTCGATAACCGGGCAAGTCATACGGCAACCTCGGTGATAAATTGTTGGTAAGCGTCGGCGTTAAAACCGAGCAGGGCGTGGCCGTTGCCGTCGTCCAGCAGCGGACGTTTAATGATTGCCGGCTGCGCCAACATCAGCGCGATGGCGGCGTCGGCATTATCACAGGCGTTGCGCTGCGCTTCATCCAGCTTGCGCCAGGTGGTACCGCGGGTATTGAGCAGCGGCTCCCAACCCAGCTGCGCGACGAAACCGCGCAGTTGCTGTTCGGTCAGGCCGTCGGCGCGGTAGTCGTGAAAATGATAGGCTATGCCCTGATCTTCCAGCCAGCGGCGGGCTTTTTTGATGGTGTCGCAGTTTTTGATGCCGTACATCGTCAGCGTTGTCTGTTGCGGTTTATTTGCCATGGCGTAAAGCTACCTGTCTCGTCGAGTCGATACTGAGCGGCGGGCGCGGTCTTAGGCCTTCTCGCCGCCCGGCGATAGCAGAGATAATGCCAGTAAAGCGGCGGCGAGATCCAGACAACGATGCGCGCGAGAGACGATTGGGCGCCAGGGAGAGAGAGGTTGGCAAAGCGATGAAACGGCGACCTTCGCCAGCGGTGCTTTTAAAAGACGCCGGCGAATGCATTCAGCCGCCAATGCGGAGCTGGGGGGCGGTCACTACTCTTTATTGGTTCTTATGTTTAAACGATCGGTCAAACACCGTACGCGGGTAATATGCAACAGCGGTTTTATCCTGCTGGCGCCGAGCTTTTTCATTATTCGCGACTTGTAATGATTGGCGGTTTTATTTCTGATATTCATGGCATTGCTGATATCGGCCAGCGATTTTCCCGTCGACCACTCCGAAAGGAAAAGGGACTCGCGCTGGGAGAGTTGCGGCGGTTCGGTATAGTGACTGTAACGCTTATATAAGTCACCGATCAGGTGGCTGAAGCGGCTCAATGATATAAGGTTTGATAATATAATGGTTTTATTGTCGACAATCACCACCTCATGCAGGCAGTCGGTGATAATGATTATTTTGTAGGTATTGGGGTTGGCATATTCATCGCGGTAACGTGCTTCAAAATTGGCGATAGTGACATCGATAAAGCAGACCCTTTTACGGCTAAAGCCGGCCGGCGCGCGTTTTTCCGCCCATGTTTGGTTAATGAGTTGTCGAATGCCGACGGTGGTATAGGCACACTCGCTGAAAATATCAATTTCCATTTTATTATAGTCCTTTACTTTCTATTTCCCGGTGAGGATTGATATCTTAAAACATAAAAAAAGAAATAATCTAAATAATTTCATGTTGAACTTATCTTGCACCGCAAACGAATGAGCGTTATCTGGGCGCGAGCTTTGAAGGGAAGGTTATATACTAGCATGATTTATAAAGAGTAAATCTTTTTTTCAACCGAATTTTTAAGCAAGGTAAGGCTAATAGAATAGACATCTTCTATTAATACCTCGGTAATTGAAAGGAATTAACATAGATATTGGCTATCAAAATTATCAAAACGATCGTTTTTGACGATCATTAAATGACGTAAGATTGCGTTTAACGAGTTAAAAACTAAGATTTTTCTTGGTTTTATCACGATGAGAAGCTTTACTTGGATCGACAGTAAAGTCGGCACTGAAGTCATGCGAAAATTAACGTGGAAATTGAGACAAAGATAATTCTAAACAAAGAAAATGCGATGTTTTAAGCTGTGAGCAGAGTGCGAACGTGGATGATTGATACGGAGAGCTGGCGTGAAAGAATGTCATATCGAAATTTCCGATCGGGTAACGCAGGAAATAACGTCCTGTATCGCGGAGGGGTTGGACCGTTTTAATGATCAACATATCGGCTACGGCGATCGTCTGCCGTTGGCCGTGGTGGTAAAAGATCCCGATAGTGGGGAGGTTCTCGGGGGGATTACCGGGCGCTCATCATTAGGGCTGCTGTTTCTCGATCTCTTTTATCTGCCGGAAGCGTTGCGCGGGGCGGGGCTGGGCAGCGAATTGTTGCGCCGTTTCGAGCAGGAAGGCCGCCGGCGCGGTTGCCTTTCCGCCGTGTTGTACACCATCAGCTTTCAGGCGCCGGACTTTTATCAACGACATGGCTGGCAGCGTATGGGGGAGGTGGCGTGCCTGCCGCCGGGGACCTGCCGTATCTTTATGAGCAAAACCTTGTAATGCGCGATTAACGTACGTAGCCTCCCTGTTGCAAACGCCGCAGGGCGGCGCCCTCAGCGAACACCATGCCGGTGGTCAAATCGTGAAAGCCGTACTTTTTATAGAAGGCCAGTTTTTCCGGCACCGAATAGATGAAAATCTTGCCGAGCGGCGCCAGATCTTGCATCACCCGGTCCATCAACCTGCGCCCCAACCCCTGTCCCTGAAAGCGCGGATCGATCGCCACGTCGGCCAGGTAGGCAACCGAGGTCAAATCGCTGATGGCATGTGCGGTGGCGATCAGCTCATCGCCGATAAACCCCCAATAGCAAAACTGGCTGTGTTGGTAAACGCGTTGCAGCGTATGCGGATCGCGTTCGCCCAGCCCGGCGGCCTGCAGCAATTCACACAGCCGCTGCCAGTCGATGGCGCGGCGGCTCATATCGGTGATGATTTCCATGGTTTTCCTCTAATCAATATGATTGAGATCGACGGCATAGTGCCGAATGGCGCGCTGATAGCCGTGGATGCCGGGGTCTGACGAGATGTCCGCCAGCAACAATAACAGATCGGCCACGGCGCGTTTATTTTCACCCAGGTTGTACAGCGTCATGGCGCGAAACAGCATTAGTTCGTTGGCCTGCGGGAATTCGGTCAGGCCATCGTCGAAAGCGCGCAGCGAAGCCGGGTATTTCCCCAGGGCGCGGTAAGTGCTGCCGAGGCCCAGCCAGGCTTCACGGCGCTGGGCGGGCGGCAAATCGCGAGCCAATGCCGCGAGGTAGCAGGGAATGGCCTGTTGCTCCAGGCCCTGAACGTCATACAGGCAGGCCAGCTGAAAGTGTAACATCGCCGCTTCCGGCTCGGCCGCCAGTTGCCGTAACGCCAGCGCAGTCGCTTCCTGATAGCGGCCCTGCGTTTTCAACTGCGAGAGAGACAAAGAAGTGGACATGATCGGCGCTCCCTTGGCGTATTTTTATACCTTTTACACGCTACCGTGGAGAAATTGATATCACAAGGGAATAGCTGTACTGCACATTGATCAGATAAATACGAAAATGTGCGCTAAGCCCGATTTCCGGGCCCGGCATCGTTCCCGTTTCCCTTCACATGGTCAAAAAACAAGCGTAGAATCCGCTTCGTCAAATAATTGAGGTTGTAAAGTATTATGGTTGATCGTGAATTAGGAAACTGGAAAGACTTCATTGATGAGATGTTGGGCAACTGACACAGCGTTGAAGCAGATGGCAAGGTTGAGTCATTGGAACGTCACTGAAACACCTTGGGAACGAGATTATCGTTCGAAAAAAAGCAGCATCGGTTACCCGACGCTGCTTTTTTTTATGCGCTGCCTGTTACTCCTCAGTGGTCGGCGTGGTTGCCGGATGCGCTTTACCCGGGAAACGGCGCCGCACCAGCACGAAGAACAGCGGCACGAAGAAAATCGCCAGCAGGGTGGCGGAGATCATGCCGCCCATCACCCCGGTGCCGACCGCATGCTGGCTACCGGAACCGGCGCCGCTGCTGGTGGCCATCGGCAGCACGCCGAAGATGAACGCCAGCGAGGTCATCAGGATCGGCCGCAGACGCATGCGGGACGCGTCGAGCGTCGCCGACATCAGATCCTGGCCTTTATGGTTCAGCTCATTAGCGAACTCGACGATAAGAATGGCGTTTTTCGCCGACAGCCCAATGATGGTCAACAGGCCAACCTGGAAATAGACGTCGTTCTCCAGACCGCGCAGCCAGGTGGCGGCGACCGCGCCGATCACCCCCAGTGGCACCACCAGCATCACAGAGAACGGTATCGACCAGCTCTCGTACAGCGCCGCCAGGCACAGGAACACTACCAGCAGCGAGATGGCGTACAGCGCCGGCGCCTGCGAGCCGGACAGCCGTTCCTGATAGGACATCGCCGTCCATTCCAGCCCGAAGCCGGTCGGCAGTTGGCTGACCAGTTTTTCCATTTCCGCCATCGCGGTGCCGGTGCTGACGCCGTTGGCCGCTTCGCCGACGATCTCCAGCGCCGAGCTGCCGTTATAGCGCTCCAGCCGCGGCGAACCGTACTCCCAGTGCGAGCTGGCGAAGGCCGAGAACGGCACCATGCCGCCCGCGCTGTTGCGCACATACCATTTGTTGATGTCATCCGGCAGCATGCGGAACGGCGCTGCGGCCTGCACGTAGACTTTTTTCACTCGGCCGCGGTCGACGAAGTCGTTGACGTAGGTCGAGCCCCAGGCGGTGGAGAGGGTATTGTTGATGTCGTCGATAGACACGCCCAGTGCCTGAGCCTTGCGTTGATCGATATCGATTTGCAACTGCGGGCTGTCGTCCAGGCCGTTGTGGCGCACGCGCGACAGCAGCGGGTTTTGCCCGGCCAGCTGTAGCAGCTGATCGCGCGCCGCCATCAGCTTGGCGTGGCCGAGGCCGGCGTGGTCTTCCAACTCCATATCGAAGCCGGAAGAGTTGCCGAGGCCGGTGATAGCCGGCGGGCTGCTGGCGATCACCCGCGCTTCGTTAATCTTGTTGAACGCCAGGGTGGCGCGATCGATGATGTCGAACGAGCTGTTGGCGCCCGAGGTGCGCAGATCCCAGTCTTTTAGCCGAATGAACAGACGCGCCACGTTTTGGCCGTTCCCCCCCGGCCCGGAGCCGATGATGGCGAACACCGACAACACATCCTGTTTCTCTTCGGTGAGGAAGTACCGCTCAACCTTTTCCACCACTTTGGACGTTTGTTGCAGGGTCGAACCTGCCGGCAGCTGCACCTGTACGGTGAAGATGCCACGGTCTTCCTGCGGCAGGAAGGAGGTCGGCAGCTTGATGAACAGCAACGCCATGCCGCCGAGCAACAGCAGATAAATCACCATGTAGCGGCCGCTGGCGTGCAGGATGCGCCCCACGCCGCGCTCATAGCGTTCGGTGTTGCGGTTGAACATGCGGTTGAACCAGCCGAAGAAGCCGCGCTTACCGTGGTGGTGGCCCTTGGCGATCGGTTTGAGCAGCGTGGCGCACAGGGCAGGGGTCAGGATCATTGCCACCAGCACCGACAGCACCATGGCGGAGACGATGGTGATGGAGAACTGTCGATAGATGGCGCCAGTGGTGCCGCCGAAGAACGCCATCGGCACGAACACCGCCGACAGCACCAGGGCGATGCCAACCAGCGCGCTCTGGATTTGCCCCATGGATTTGCGCGTGGCTTCACGCGGCGGCAGGCCTTCTTCGCTCATCACGCGTTCGACGTTTTCCACCACCACGATGGCGTCGTCCACCAGCAGGCCGATCGCCAACACCATGGCGAACATGGTGAGGGTGTTGATGCTGAAGCCGCAGGCGGACAGGATGGCGAAGGTGCCCATTAGCACCACCGGCACGGCGATGGTGGGGATCAGCGTGGCGCGGAAATTCTGCAGGAACAGGTACATCACCAGGAACACCAGCAGGATGGCTTCCAGCAGCGTTTTCACCACGTCCTTGATCGAGGCTTTGACGAACGGGGTGGTTTCATAGGCCACTTTGGCCTCCAGCCCGCGCGGGAAGTACTGCGACAGTTCGGCGATCTTGTCCTTCACCAACTGGTCGGTCTGCAGTTCGTTGGCGCCGGAGGCCAGCTTGATGTTCATGCCCGCGGCCTGCATCCCGTTGTAGCGGCTGAGGTAGTTGTAGTTCTCGCCGCCCAGTTCGACGGTGGCGACGTTGCCCAGCGTCACCAGCGATCCGTCCTGATTGACCCGCAGGGTGATCTGGCGGAATTGTTCTGGCGTCTGGAGCTGCGACTGGGCGTTGATGGTGGCGTTCAACGCCTGTTTATCGACCGATGGCGTGCCGCCTAACTGGCCGACCGCCACTTGGGCGTTCTGCGATTGAATGGCCTTGACCACGTCCTGGGTCGTGAGCTGGTAACTGTTGAGCTTGTTGGGATCGAGCCAGATACGCATGGCGTATTGCGAGCCGTACACGTCCATGCTGCCGACGCCGTTGATGCGGCTGAGCGGATCCTGCAGGTTGGAGACGATGTAATCGGCGATGTCCTGCTTGTCCATGCTGTTGTCGGTGGAGACGAACGCTACCATCATCAGCGTGGTGTCGCCGGATTTCGACACCGTGACCCCCTGATTCTGCACTGCCTGCGGCAAACGTTTGATCGCCGCCTGCAGCTGGTTTTGCACCTGCTGCATCGCTTCGTTGGGATCGGTGCCGGCTTCGAACGTCAGCGTGACGGTCGCCTGGCCGGTATTGGTGCTCTGCGACGACATATACATCATGTTGTCGAGGCCGGTCATATTCTGTTCAATGATCTGCGTGACGGTGTTTTCCAGCGTTTGCGCCGAAGCACCTGGGTAAGTTGCGCTAATGCGCACGTTCGGCGGCGCCAGATTCGGGTATTGTTCTACCGGTAAAGAAAAAATCGCCAATGCCCCGGTCAGGCAAAGAATAATTGCCAGCACCCAGGCGAAAATCGGGCGATCAATAAAAAAATTGGCCATGCAGCGCGAACCTCGTTATGACTTGTTCTATCTTTAAAACGCATCGGAAATATGCATTTCAGCGGCAGGGAAGGATTCCGGCGCTATTGCACTTTACTCGGGATAGTCGAGGAAAGCGTGGAGAAAAAAAGGAGATAGTGTAAATAACGGTAGCGGAAAACGGCGTGGATGCACCGACGCCGATAATTGTACGCTATTAAGACATTTTTATTACTATCAAAGGCCTTGCGCATGTCTTCGCCGCAGGCAACCGAAAGTAAAAACTGGACTCACCTTACAGCAGGAGCTTGGCATGGGAATTAACCCGGTATTTGCCCGTCGGCTTTATTTATGCTGGCTGATCAGCCACAGTGAGCGGCCCAATGTGCCGCGGTTGATGGCGCTGACCGGTTGGCCGCGCCGCACGTTGCAGGATGTGCTGAAGGCGCTGCCCGGCATGGGCGTCGAGCTGCAGTTCGTGCAGCAGGGCGTGCGCAACAACGACGGTTTCTATCAGTTGGAAAGCTGGGGGCCGTTCAACAAGAGCTGGGTGCATCAGCACCATCAGGCGCTGCTCAGCGCCATCGAGTAAGCGGCCCCGGCGTATTGGCCGGGGCGGGGCGATCAGTGGCTTTTGTACTCCAGGTACATCACCGTCGCCGCCACGCGAGAACGCACGTCCAGCTTGCGCAGTATATTGCGGATGTGCACCTTCACGGTTTCTTCAGAGATATGCAGCTGCGCCGCCACCTGTTTGTTGGACAGGCCGCGCGCCACCTCTTGCAAGACGTCCAGTTCGCGTTCGGTCAAGGCGGCGAAGGGATCGCGTTGCTCGCCGCGCGCCAGCAAATAGTCGGCCATGGCGTCGCTGATCACGTTCTGCCCTTCGGCGGCGGCGCTGATGTGTTCCAGCAGCTGTTCCGGTTCACTGTCTTTCAGCAGATAGCCGTCGGCGCCGGCGTCGATCAGCGCATACAGATCGCTGCGCGCATCGGAGACCGTCAGCACGATGATGCGCGCGTCCACGCCTTCGTTGCGCAGGGCCCGCAGCGTATCCAGCCCGGACATGCCCTTCATGTTCAGATCCAACAAGATCACGTCCGGCGCGTGCTGCAGTGCCAGCGCAACCGCCTCGCTGCCGTTGCCGGCCTCCGCTACCACGCCAAATCGCGCATCCAGTCCCAGCAGCTGTTTGATGCCGCGCCGCATCAACGGATGATCGTCAACGATCATGACTCGGTATTGCTTCATCACCATGAAATATGCTCCCTGTAGCAAGTAAAGCCACTCAAACGCGCCCGGAGGCGTGCTTCACAGTGGGACTGTCTCTTCAAAAATAGCGGCATTCTGCACCGCAAACCTCTCTGGGCAGCCTTCTGCCCGGCGGCAACCGTAACGCCGAGTGAACAGCCGCAAGGTCAGGGCGAGAATGTCAGGCAGACCGCCGTGCCGCCGCCGCCTCTGAGCCGGATGCGCAGCGTTCCTCCCAGTCGCGCCGCGCGTTCGCTCATGATGGTCAAGCCGTAATGCCCTTCCGGTTCTTCCAGACTGGCGATGCCGCAACCGTCGTCGGTAATGCTGAATACGTTGTCGCCTGCGGCATTGACCTCGCAACACACCGCGATCTCGTTCGCTCCGGCGTGCTTGACGGCATTGAGTACCGCTTCGCGCACGATCTGCAGCGCGTGCACCTGCTGTTGGGCGTTGAGCGCCTGCGAGGGCAGCCGACAGTGTAACTGAATCCGCGCGGGGGTTAGCGCCTTTAATGGCTGCAACAGTTGCTCCAGCGCGGCATTCAGATCCGCCTCCTGAATGTTGAGGCGGAAGGTGGCCAGTAATTCTCTCAGCTGGCGATAGGCATCGGCCAGCGTGCGATCGAAATCATCGATAATCGTCTGCGCCGCCGGATCGTCGGCGGCGCGCCGGAGCAGCGTCAGCTGGATGCGCAGGAACGACAGCGTCTGCGCCAGCGAATCGTGCAGCTCGCGGGCGATGGTCCCACGCTCTTCCATCAGCAACAGATATTGGTGCTGCTTTTGCGCGCGGTTGAAGTAGACGCCGCGGCCCAACATATTGGCCAGGCTCTGCATCAGGTGAGGATGCGGCGGCTGCGCCTCGGGCTGCCAACGCAATTCGCCCAGCAGTTTATCGCCTTGAGTGATCGACAGCGCGCTCCAGGCTTGCGCCGGCGCCGGCTCTCCTTCGTTCAGTTGCCACTGGCCATGGTCGTCCGCCACGTTCAACCGGATGCAGCGCAGTCGTTCACTTTGGCGCACGATGCGCAGCACATTTTCAAACGCCTGCTGATCGATCTGGCGCACGCTCAGCGCCTGCGAGCAGCGATACAGCACCTCCAGCGTTTCGTTGGCCTGCTGCAGGCGCTGGGTCTTTTCCTGCACTTTCAGCTCCAGCGACTGATAGAGCCGGGCCAGCTCGTCCGACATGGCGCTGAAGGTTTGCGACAGCACGCCGAGTTCGTTCGGCAGCGCCACGTCCAGCTGCGGGTGGCGAAAGTCGCGCTGTTGCACGCGCTGGCTGGCGTCGACCAGATGCTGCAGCGGCGTGACCACCTGGCGGCGCATAAAGCGGATGCAGAACAGCACCAGGCCGATGATGGCGGCGTAGCCCAGTACGCTGACGGCGGCCACCAGGGTGAGTTTCAACTCGGAATAACGCTGCAGAGCGGAAACAAAATGATCGACGCGGTTGACGTAGCCGGCGACCTCCGCCCGGTAGGCGGCGGCCTGCCCGTCGCGGATCTGCCGCTCCATCGCTTGCCATGTTCGTTGCAGCGCCAGATAGTGGTTGCGCACCTCGGCCGGGACGTAAAAGCGCGCCAGCTTTTGCAGCGCCGGCGCCTGCAAAGATTGCCGGTATTGCTGCAGGTGCAGCTCCAGCTCCGGGTTCTGCCGGTCGAGGTCAAAGGCCAAGCGGTAGCTTTGCATGCGCAGCGAACCGGCGATGTTGATCGCCTCGGCATCGCTCTGGCTGCCGGCGACGGTCGTCAACGCCAACCCGGTGGCGAGCACCGACAGGATCACGATGCCGAACAGCGCTCTGGCCAGGCTGCCGGTCACGGAACGTTTAACAAGCAATCACGGAATCCTTTTCTCTCAGGTGAGGCGCTTCGCCAGTTTCATTCGAAAGCAAAACTATAACTTTTGCAACTAAATTGCACCGCGATTTGTATCAAGTTGTCAACAAAACGGGAACAATTGTCGTTGTGTAATCAAATGAATAGCGAAATGCCCACCGATTTTCAGCCGCAGCCCGGTTTCCACTGATGATTTGCCTTTGTGGATGCGATTCGTCCTGACTCGTCTGTCAGAGTCTGCGTCTGCCCACGATGTATTTTAAATCCTGGTTTACCCGGAGAGGCGATGTGATTTTTGTTGCAAATCGTCTGCCGCGGCGCGGCCTAATCGCGGTATGATCTGCACGTTGTCACGCAAGGGAAAAGGGTTATGTCGTCGAAAATTGAGAATGTGAAGAAAGAGCTGCTGTCGGACAACTGGTATGTGCTGCACAAGTACACGTTCGATCTGAAACGCAAAAACGGCGGTTCGGTGCAACAGGTGCGCGAGGTCTACGATCGTGGCAACGGCGCTACCATTTTGCTGTACAACCGCGCCAAGGGCACGGTGGTGCTGACCAATCAGTTCCGCATGCCGACCTACGTCAACGGCAACGAGAGCGGCATGCTGCTCGAGGCCTGCGCCGGCCTGCTGGACGCCGACTCTCCGGAGCAATGCGCGCGCCGCGAAGCGGTGGAGGAGACCGGTTTTCAGGTCAGCGAGGTGAAGAAAATCTTCGAAGCCTACATGTCGCCGGGCGGCGTGACCGAAATCGTGCACTTCTTTATCGCCGAATACCATGATGATGAGCGGCGCGCGGCCGGCGGCGGCATTGAAGATGAAGATATTGAGGTGATCGAACTGCCGTTTCGCGACGCGGTGGCGATGATCGCCGACGGCCGGATTAAAGACGGCAAGACCATCATGCTGCTGCAGTATTTGCAGATTCATCGGGTGATGGAATAAAAAAAGCCGGTCATGATGACCGGCTTTTTTATCGGCTTGCGCCAGACCGCTTACTTCAGCAGCGCCTGCGCCTTGGCCACCACGTTGTCCACGGTGAAGCCGAACTCGGCGAACAGCTGCTCCGCCGGCGCCGACTCACCGAAGGTGGTCATGCCCACGATGGCGCCGTTCAGGCCCACGTACTTGTACCAGTAGTCCGCGATACCCGCTTCCACCGCCACGCGCGCCGTCACCGCCGCCGGCAGCACCGACTCGCGGTACGCCGCATCCTGCTTGTCGAACGCGTCGGTCGACGGCATCGACACCACACGCACTTTGCGGCCCGCTGCGGTCAGCGTGTCCGCCGCTTCCACCGTGATACCCACTTCGGAGCCGGTGGCAATCAGGATGACGTCCGGCGTGCCCGCGCAGTCTTTCAGCACGTAGCCGCCGCGGTACACGTTCGCCAGCTGCTCTGCGCTGCGCGGCTGCTGGGTCAGGTTCTGGCGCGAGAACACCAGGGTGGTCGGGCCGTCGTTGCGCTCGATACCGTACTGCCACGCCACCGCCGATTCCACCTGGTCACACGGGCGCCAGGTGCTCATGTTCGGGGTCACGCGCAGGCTCGCCAGCTGCTCCACCGGCTGGTGGGTCGGGCCGTCTTCGCCCAGACCGATGGAGTCGTGGGTGTAGACGAACACGTTGCGCAGCTTCATCAGCGCCGCCATGCGCACCGCGTTGCGGGCGTATTCCACGAACATCAGGAAGGTCGCCGAGTACGGCAGGAAGCCGCCGTGCAGCGCGATGCCGTTGGTGATGGCGGTCATACCGAACTCGCGCACGCCGTAATGAATGTAGTTGCCCGCCGGGTCAACGTTCAGCGCTTTCGAACCGGACCACATGGTCAGGTTGCTCGGCGCCAGGTCGGCGGAGCCGCCCAGGAACTCCGGCAGCACCTTGCCGAACGCTTCCAGCGCGTTCTGCGACGCCTTGCGGCTGGCGATGTTGGCCGGGTTGGCCTGCAGTTTTTCCACGAACGCTTTGGCGTCGGCTTTCCAGTCCGCCGGCAGCTCGCCGTTCATGCGGCGCTTGAACTCGGCAGCCAGTTCCGGGAAGGCCTTGGCGTAGGCGGCGAACTTGTCGTTCCAGGCCGCTTCTTTGGCCTGACCGGCTTCTTTGGCGTCCCACTGGGCGTAGATGTCCTGCGGGATTTCAAAGGCGGCGTATTTCCAGCCCAGCGCTTCGCGGGTGGCGGCCACTTCGGCGGCGCCCAGCGCGGCACCGTGCACGTCATGGGTGCCGGCCTTGTTCGGCGAACCGAAGCCGATAACGGTCTTGCACATCAGCAGCGACGGCTTGTCGGTCACCTTGCGGGCTTCTTCAATCGCGGCCTTGATGGCGTCCGGGTTGTGGCCGTCAACGTTGCGCACCACGTGCCAGCCGTAGGCTTCGAAACGCAGGGCGGTGTCGTCGGTGAACCAGCCGTCGACGTGGCCGTCGATGGAGATGCCGTTGTCATCGTAGAAGGCGGTCAGCTTGCCGAGCTTGAGGGTGCCGGCCAGGGAGCAGACTTCGTGCGAGATACCTTCCATCATGCAGCCGTCGCCCATGAAGGCGTAGGTGTGGTGGTCGACGATGTCGTGGCCAGGGCGGTTGAACTGCGCCGCCAGGGTGCGTTCGGCGATGGCGAAGCCGACGGCGTTGGCGATACCCTGGCCCAGCGGGCCGGTGGTGGTCTCAACGCCTGGGGTGTAGCCGTACTCCGGGTGCCCCGGGGTTTTGGAATGCAGCTGACGGAAGTTCTCCAGCTCGCGCATCGGCAGGTCGTAGCCGGTGAGGTGCAGGAGGCTGTAAATCAACATGGAGCCGTGGCCGTTGGAGAGCACGAAACGGTCGCGGTCAGCCCAGTGCGGGTTAGTCGGGTTGTGGTTGAGGTAGTCACGCCACAGGACTTCGGCGATGTCCGCCATGCCCATAGGGGCCCCCGGGTGGCCGGAATTTGCTTTTTGTACGGCGTCCATGCTGAGTGCGCGGATGGCGTTGGCAAGCTCTTTACGAGAAGACATAACGAAACTCCAGTGCGGTTACAGTTGAGCGGCCAACATGTCTTCCAGCTCCTGCTGGTCGACGGCGAACAGGCGGATGCCTTCGGCGAGTTTTTCTACCGCCATGGCGTCCTGATTGTGCAGCCAGCGGAATTCCGCTTCGGCCAGCGGAGCGGGTTGGTGGAAGCCCTCGGTCGACGGGGTCAGCTTGCGCTCGACCGGCTGTTCGCTGTTTTTCAGCTGCTCCAGCAGGTTCGGCGCGATGGTCAGGCGATCGCAGCCGGCCAGCGCCAGGATCTGCTCAACTTTGCGGAAGCTGGCGCCCATGATCACCGTCTGGTAACGATGACGCTTGTAGTATTCATAGATGGTGCGCACCGATTTCACGCCCGGATCCTGATCGGCGTCATAGTCGGCGGCAGGCTGTTTGGCCTGGTACCAGTCATAGATGCGGCCGACGAACGGCGAGATCAGATACACGCCGGCTTCGGCGCAGGCGCGGGCCTGTGCGAAGGAGAACAGCAGCGTCAGGTTGGTGTTGATGCCTTCTTTTTCCAGCTCTTCGGCGGCTTTGATGCCTTCCCAGGTGGAAGCCAGCTTGATCAGGATGCGCGATTTGTCGATGCCCTGTTCCTGATACATGCCGATCAGTTTGCGCGCTTTGGCGACGCACATGCCGCGGTCGAACGACAGGCGGGCGTCCACTTCGGTGGAGATGCGGCCCGGCACGCTTTTGAGGATCTCGACGCCGATATTGACCGCCAGCTTATCGCTGGCGTTGATCAGCTGGGTTTCCTTGCTGCCGCCCTGGCGGCGGGCATACTCCAGCGCTTCGGTGATCAGCGCCTTGTACTGTGGCAGCGCGGCGGCTTTCAGGATCAGTGAAGGGTTGGTGGTGGCGTCCTGGGGTTCGAACTGGCGGATGGATTCGATATCGCCGCTGTCGGCGACCACCGTGGTCAGCTGCTTGAGTGCGTCTAATTGATTCATTGATAAGCTCCTTGACCAAGCTCAACGTAGGGAAATGAGAACCTTTTTCATCATAGGGGGAACACACTGCATCATCGGGTCGAGAATGAAAATGCGCTTTTTCTGATTGTTGCGATGGATAATAACAATGAATGCCGAGTAAACCCAGGCGGAGCGCGGCTTATGCACGACCGCCATCATGGCTGCAGGCGATTTAACGCCGTCCGACCGCGTTTTCGTAATAGCCGATTCGCTCGACTTTCGGCGCCGAACCTCCCCCTTCAAACTCCGACTCCAGCCAGGCATCGACGATGGTTTTCGCCAGCTCGGCACCGATGACCCGCGCGCCCAGCGTGATGATCTGAGCATCATTGCTTTTGCGCGCCCGTTGGGCGGAGTAGGTATCGTGACATTGCGCCGCGCGAATGCCGGGCACTTTATTGGCCACGATGCTCATACCGATGCCGGTGCCGCACAGCAGGATGCCCCGCCGATGTTTTTCCTCCCGTATCGCCTGTGCGACGCGATAGGCGATATCGGGATAGATCCCCGTTTCTGCGGTGCGATCCGTCGTGTAGTCAATGACGGGAATGTCCCGTTGTTGCAGGTGGGCGACGATCAGATCCTTCAGTTCAATGGCGGCATCGTCGGCGCCGATGGCGATAGGCAGCATAGCGGTCTCCTGATTGGTAACGAAAAGGGCGGCGATCCTCGATGGCGCCACGTTCATTACCGTATCTCTGTTTAATCAAATGTTCAATCTATGTTCTTTTGTTTTTTCGTCGTGTTTTCTGTTTGCGCCTGTAAAAGGTGACTTTCGTCACTAAAAAAGAGGTTTTAATCGTTATTCATCCTCATGTAGACGGGTTTTTGAGCGATATCACACTTTGATAAGTTCACTGTGGGCAAATTGAACGCGTGGCGTTAGTGTTCATTTGTTCTTTGTGTGTGTTAATGATCAAAATAAGTTCCCCTACCAGAGGAGAGTGCTATGTGTCAGACCTGCATGACAGAGGCGAAAATGGCGGCCGGTATCCCCGAGATCATGAAGGCGGTTGTGGCGTACGCCCCGAAAGATTACCGCCTGGAACAGGTGCCGGTACCGAAGATTGGCCCGAAAGAGATCCTGGTGAAGATCGAGGCCTGCGGCATCTGCGCCGGCGATGTTAAAGCGTTCGAAGGGGCGCCCAGCTTCTGGGGCGATGAAAAACAACCGGCATACATCAAGGCGCCGATGATCCCCGGCCATGAATTTATCGGCCACGTGGTGGGATACGGCGAAGGCGTCGAGGGCTTCAATCTCGGCGATCGCGTGATATCAGAACAAATCGTTCCCTGCTGGCAATGCCGCTTCTGCAACCGCGGTCAGTATTGGATGTGCGAAAAGCATGACCTGTACGGTTTCCAGAAAAACGTCAATGGCGGCATGGCCGAGTACATGAAGTTCACCAAAGAGGCGATTAACTATCACGTGCCGGCCGACTTGCCGATCGAAAAAGCCATTCTGATCGAACCCTATGCTTGCTCCTTCCATGCGGTGCAACGCGCCAATATCAAACTGGGCGATGTCGTGGTGCTGGCCGGCGCCGGCACCCTGGGGCTGGGCATGATCGGGGCGATCAAAAAGTCCGGGCCCTCGAAGCTGGTGGTGCTGGATCTGTCCGACGAGCGTCTGGCGCTGGCGAAGCGCTTCGGCGCGGATGTGACGCTGAACCCGACCCGTGACGACGTGCCCGCGGCGGTTAAAGCGATGACCGACGGCTACGGCTGCGACATCTACATCGAGGCGACCGGCGCCCAAAAGTCCGTGGAACAGGGCCTGACGCTGATCCGCAAACTCGGCACCTTCGTCGAATTTTCCGTGTTCAAGGATCCGGTGACCGTCGACTGGAGCATCATCAGCGACCGCAAGGAGCTGGACGTGCTCGGTTCGCACCTCGGCCCTTACTGCTACCCGCTGGTGATCGAAGGCATCGCCAATGGCGATCTGCCGACCGAAGGCGTGGTGACGCATACGCTGCCGCTGGAACAGTTCGCCGAGGGCTTCGAGCTGATGAAGCGCGGCATCGGTTCAATCAAAGTGGTGCTTAATCCAAACCTCTGAAACCTGCATCGTTCTTCGGGTGCGGGCGAGCCTGCGCCTCCATAATCACATGTGCTGGGGTGTTCTATGTTGCATGGACTGATTCATCGCATTGGTCTGTCACCGAAACTGCTGCTGGGCTATGCCGGCGTGTTGGTGTTCATGATGGGCGAAGGGCTGGAACAAGGATGGCTGTCGCCTTATTTGATTGGCAAAGGGCTGAGCATTCAGGAATCGGCGCTGCTGTTCAGCGTTTATGGCTTTGCGGCCGCGATCGCCGCCTGGTTTTCCGGCGTGCTGGCGGAAATCTTTACCGCCCGGCGGGTGATGTTGGCCGGCCTGCTGCTGTTCTTGTTCGGTTCGGTGTGCTTTTTGACGTTCGGCCTGCCGAGCAACAACCTGGCGATCATGGTGCCGACCTATGCGCTGCGCGGCTTGGGCTATCCGCTATTTGCCTACGGTTTTCTGGTGTGGGTGGCGTATGAGGCGCCGCCGGAAAGGCTGGGGTCGGCGGTGGGGATTTTCTGGTTCGTCTACAGCGGCGGGCTCAGCGTGCTGGGCGTGCTGTATTCCAGCATCATGCTGCCTTATCTCGGCGAGATCCACACGCTGTGGAGCGCGCTGATTTTCGTCGTGCTGGGCGCGGTGATTGCGCTGATGCTCAATCGCGACGACGGCGCGGCACAGAGCGGCAACCGGGAAAAAGCGTCGCTGGGTTACGTCTTGAAAGGCATCACCATCGCGTTTGAAAACCCGAAGATCGGCCTGGGCGGCATCGTGCGCACCATTAATACCTCTGCGGCTTACGGCTTCGTCGTATTCATGCCCATGTACATGATGGATATGGGGTTCACCCGTACGCATTGGCTGCAGATGTACGCCGCGCTGTGGACGGTCAACATCATTTTCAACTTGATTTTCGGCGTGATCAGCGACGGTCTCGGCTGGCGCAATGTGGTGATGTGGTTCGGCTGCGTCGGCTGCGCCTTGACCACGCTGATGTTCTACTACGTGCCGCAATTCTTTGGCGCCAACTACCTGCTGACCGTTTGTGCCGCCGGTTTGTTCGGCGCCTGCCTGGCGGCGTTCGTGCCGCTGTCGGCCATCATGCCGTCGCTGGCGCCGGACAATAAGGGCGCGGCGATGTCGATTCTCAATCTGGGCGCTGGCCTGAGCACCTTTGTCGGCCCGGCGGTGGTGGGGCTGTTTATCGGCAGTCTCGGCACCGTTGGCGTGATCTGGATCTTTACCGGCTTGTACCTGTTCAGCGGCGTGCTGATGAAATTTGTCACGCTGCCGAAGGAAAGCGCGACGGCGTCGGAAGAACGCGGCGCGAGTTTGGCGAAAATATCCTGACCGAGGGTGAAGTTCACAGTTTTAAGGGGAAATATATGATTAATCATCAAACTACGGCGCCGCGCGAGCTCTCGCTGCAGGGCAAGGTGGCGCTGATTACCGGCGGCGCTGCGGGGATCGGCCTCGCTATCGCCGAACGCTATCTGCAAAACGGCGCGTGCGTGGCGCTGCTCGATCGGGCGCCACAGGTTGCGGAAGTGGCGCGACAGCTGGACGCCGAGGCGGCGTTGGGCGTCGTGGCCGACGTCACCGATGCCGCGTCGGTGGAGCGGGCGGTGGCGCAGATTGAGGCGCATTTCGGGCGGCTGGACGTGCTGGTCAACAGCGCCGGCATTGTCGCGCTGCATCCTGCTGAGGAACTGCCGGAAACGGCGTGGGATGCAACCCTGGCGGTCAATCTGAAAGGCGTGTTTCTTACCTGCCAGGCGGTAGGGCGCCGTTTCATTAGTCAGCGCGGCGGCAGCATCATCAATCTCGCCTCGCAGGCGGGGGTGGTGGCTTTGCCTAATCACCTGGCCTATTGCGCCAGCAAAGCGGGCGTGATCGGGTTGACTCAGGTGCTGGCGCTGGAGTGGGGGCCGCACAACGTGCGGGTCAACGCCATTTCACCCACCGTCGTTTTGACGGAGCTGGGCCGTAAGGCCTGGTCTGGCGAGGTGGCTGAGCAGATGAAGCAGAAAATCCCGCTGCGGCGCTTCGCCGAGCCGCAAGATATCGCCGCCAGCGCCCTGTTTTTGGCCGGCGACGCGGCGGCGATGATCACCGGCGCCAACCTGGTGGTCGACGGCGGTTACACCATTCAATAATTTCTTATTCAGGCGACAGAGAGGCCGCGATGAACAGAATCATTAACGATCCCGATCACGTAGTGGAAGACGCCATTCAGGGCTATAGGCTGGCCCACCCAGACTATTACGCCGCCACCGACAATGCGCGGGTGTTGAAATATCCGCCGGCGCCGATCGCCGGCAAAGTCGGCATCGTCACCGGCGGCGGTTCCGGCCATGAGCCGGCGTTCCTGGGCTATGTCGGCAAAAACATGCTGGATGCCGTCGCGATTGGCGAGATTTTTTCATCGCCTACGGCGGGGGCTTTTCTCGACGCTTTCAAGGCGGCGGACAGCGGTGCGGGCGTCGCTTGCCTGTACGGCAACTACGCCGGCGACAACATGAACGTCAAGATGGCGATCAAGAAGGCCACGGCGGCCGGCATACGGGTGAAAACCGTGGTGGCCAACGATGATGTCGCCTCGGCGCCAGCCAGTGAGATCGATAAACGGCGCGGCGTGGCCGGCGAAATTCTGATGTGGAAGGTCGGCGCGGCGGCGGCGGCCAAGGGATACGATCTGGACGGCGTGATCGGCGCGGCGCAAAAAGCCATCGACCGGTGTCGTTCGATCGGCGTCGGCCTCAGTTCCTGCACCATTCCCGCGGTCGGCAAACCCAATTTTCATATCGAAGACGGCAAGATGGAGATCGGCATTGGCCATCATGGCGAACCGGGCATTGAGGTGTCGCCGATCCAGTCGGCGTCGGCGATGGCCGGCACCATGCTCGATTTCGTGCTCAACGACATGCCGCTGGAACAGGGGCAGGAGGTGGCGTTGCTGATCTCCGGGCTTGGCGCCACGCCGGTGATGGAGCTGTATATCTATTATGCCGAAATAGAGCGCCGATTGACGGCGAAAGGCGTGCGGGTGCATCGGCGCTACGTCGGCAATTACTTCACGTCGCTGGAAATGATGGGCGTGACGCTGACGCTGATGACGCTGGATGACGAACTGAAAACGCTGCTGGACATGCCGGCGCAATCTTTAGGCTTAACCCAGGTGGAGTGAATCATGACGGAACAAATTTCAACCCGGTACGGCAGTGAGATCGTTACGGGGCTGATAGACACCATTGTCAGCAACCGCGAATACCTGAGCGAAATAGACGGCGCCATCGGCGACGGTGACCACGGCATTAACATGTCGAAGGGATTCGCGATGTGCGGCGATGCCATTCGCGGCCGCACGCTCACGCTGGCGCAGGCGTTCGATGCGGTTTCCGATGCGCTGATGGAGGGCATCGGCGGTTCGATGGGGCCGTTGTACGGCAGCCTGTTCATGGGCATGGCGGAGAGCGTGCGCGAGCGCAGCGTGCTGGATAAGCAGGCATTTTTGGCGATGTTGCACGGCGGATTGCGCGAACTGCAGGACATCAGCAGCGCGGGCGTGGGGGACAAGTGTCTGATGGATACGCTGATACCGGCGGTAGCGGCGTTTGAGCAGGCGGCGGGGCGCGGTGACGACTTCGCCGCTGCGCTGGAACAGATGAGGAGCGCCGCGGCGCGCGGGCGCGATTCCACGCGCGAGCTGGTGGCGAAAATCGGCCGCGCCAGCCGTCTGGGCGAGCGTTCGCGCGGCGTATTGGATGCCGGCGCGGTATCTTGCTGTCTGCTCTTGACCCGATTGGCGGACGAGGTGGAGCAACGACTGAATACCGTTGCCGCCTGATCGCGTTATACTAGCGGGCATTCAGCATTGTCGGAGGGGCGTGTATCGTCCCTCCGCCATGATTAACCGGCCTGCCGTGGGGAAACGTCTAACGGATGGAAAAACAAACTGTGTCCCAGGATAACGAACTGCTGACCGAAATCGCCGTTGCTTATTATCAGGATGAGATCACGCAGGAAGAGATCGCCAAAAAATTCGGCATTTCACGGATCAAAGTCGGTCGTTTGCTCAAGCGCGCCAAGGAAGAAGGCATCGTCGAGATCAACGTGCGTTATCACCCGGTATTCAGCACCCGGCTGGAACAGCAGATGATGGAACGTTTTCCCATCAGCCGCGCGCTGATCGCGCTCGACCATCAGGACGAAGAGGAACAGCGTCGGCAAGTGGCGGCGCTGGTGTCCAACTATCTGGCGATGTCGCTGAAAGACGATATGGTGTTGGCGGTTGGCCAGGGACGCAACGTGGCGGCGATTGCCGATCACGTCGGCAACGTGACGGAGCGCAACTGCAAGTTCATCTGCGGCATCGGCGGTACTCACCGTCCGGGCGATGCGATCAATGCCGACCATATCAGCCGGCGCTTGGCGAAGAAGTTCGGCGGCAGCAGCGAGACGCTTTACGCGCCGGCCTACGTTGAAAATCGCGCGCTGAAAGACGCCTTCATGCAGAACGGCACGATCAAGGAAACCCTGGATCGCGCGCGTAAGGCCGATGTGGCGTTAGTCGGCATTGGCGACATGAATGAAAACAGCTATATGGTGAAATTGGGATGGTTCACGCCGCACGAGATTATCGACGCCAGCCTTAATCAGGGCGTGATCGGCGACATCGCCGGCTATGACTTTTTCAATGCCCAGGGGCAGCATGTCGACACGGTAATGAATGACAGAGTGATCGGGCTAAGCATCGATGAGCTGCGCAAAATCCCTTGCGTGATCGCCATTGCTTCCGAGAATACCAAGGCGTTGGCGATTTTGGGCGCGTTGCGTACCGGTGCCATCGACATTATCGCCACCAGCGCGCTCAATGTGCGCACTATCCTCAACATGTCGCAATAGCGGCACCTGCAAAAATAAAGGGTTCAGCGCCAGGCTGAACCCTCAACGATCTCCTCATTTGACCGATTATTTGCTCAGGTTGACGTCGATCGCCTGATAGAAGGCGTTGGCGGTGTCGGCTATGTCCCACACGGCAAGGATCACGTGCGAACCGCTGCGATCTGCCGGTATGTTGCACTGGTGGGTGACCTGCGCGGCAGGGATGGCACCGCCGTCGTTGAACTGGCAGAACGGCGTCAGGTCAAAGGAAGCGCGGGTCAGCGGCTGCGAAGCGTCCCAGTTCGGCTTGGTGATGAAATAGCGCCAGCTGGTGGTGCTGTGACGCGCGGTCAGCTTCCAGGTAAAGGAGTTCGGGCCGGTTTTCAGGTTGAGCTTGTTCCAGCGCGTCGGCGTTTGCTGATCCAGTTCGAAGAAGGTGGACTTGTCGGCGCTGGCGATGTGGCCGTCAGCCGGACCGGCCTGCGGGAAGCCTTTCAGGCCTTCGACGCTCTGCGGTTCGTACTGCACGCTGCCGCACTGCGTGTTGAGCTGCAGTTTGCACTGGTAGGCGCGGCTGGCCGGCGACTCGACATAACCGTGAGCATTCGCCTGTTGCGAAACGCCGAACATGGCCGCGCTCAGCAGGCCCAGAGAGAGCAGGGTACGGGAAGTTTTGTTCATAAGTCACTCCTGACTGAAATAATGTTGTAAGTTGAGCGTATTTCACCGACAAAATGAGAGAGTAATAACGCAATTGGAAATAACCCTTCTTGTCGGCTTGTTTTATTTTTATCATTCTGGTCATGCGATAGAGCGGAATGTTTTAACGGCTATTAACGAAAATTATTATGATGACGATCTTTGATCGTTAGGCTGAATTTATTTAACTGTCGCTGTGTAAAAGTAGGGCGCTATGATGAATTTTATATCAGGTCGTGATGAATAGTATTTAAGATAGCGCTCTCATTTATGAAGTATATTGCTTGTTGCTATGAGTACCCTTGTTCGATTTGATCGATTTTTGTGCGCCACCACCTTGGGAATTTAGTGTCATTTTTCTTATTTTATTTTAAAGAGGAATTTGTATGACTAGATTATCCCTGGACGCGATTAAAATAATCAGCACCATCAAGAGCACCGGATCTTTCTCTATGGCGGCGGAGGCACTGCATAAAACGCCTTCGGCGATTTCTTATCGGGTTTCCAATATTGAAAGCAAACTCTGCGTGAAACTTTTTCATCGCAATGGCCCCATGATTACCCTGACGGATGAAGGGGAGTTTCTCCTGCAGGAGGGCAGCTGGATATTAAATGCGGTGCAGGATCTGGAAAGCCGGGTGCGCAACATCCCCAAGCTGGACAATAATATCCGCTTGGCGGTAGACACCTTCTTCCCGTTGGAAACCCTGACGCAGGATATCCGCGACTATATTCAGCATTGCCCGAACGCCAGTATCTCGGTGCAGCGGGAAGCGTTGAACGGTACCTGGGATGCGCTGAAGAACAACCGGGCGGATCTGATCATCGCCATCGGCCAAATTCCCGACAGCGTACAGGCCAAAACCCTGATGCTCGGCAAGCTCAACTTTGTGCTATGCGTGTCGCCTTCGCACCCGTTCGCGGCGCAGAGAAAACCGGTGTGCAAGAAACAGCGGTTGAACGACATCGTGGTGGTGATTGCCGACAGCAGCCACGAGCTGCCCAAGCGCAATCACGGCACGCTGCCCTTGCAGCGTCAGTTGGTGGTATGCGATGTGGAAAGCAACCTGGCGCTGCTCAAACGCGGCATCGGCCACGCTTTTCTGCCGCCTGCTTTGATCGAAAAGGAATTGGCCAGCGGCGAACTGGTGACGGTGCCGGTGGAAATGCAAAAGGGCGACGAAATGATTTGGCTGGCGTGGCACCCGGTCAGCAAGGGCGCCGGGTTTAACTGGTGGCATGAGCGGCTGACGCGCAAAAGCGATGTCTACAGCCTGATGGGCCGCGAAGTGGTACGGGATGGCGGCTATCCGTGGTGCCACAACTGATGGAATAGACACGAAGGGACGCGAAAATCAAACGGTTAACTCAATGAAAACCCCGCAGCATTCGGCTACGGGGTTTTTTTACGGCTTACGCCACGCGGCCCACCTTCAGCCAGGCGCTGTCTGAGCCCGGCGCCGAGGTGATGTAACCCCACTTGGTCTGCCAGACGTAACCCTGATAGGACACCAGTGCCCCCTGCGCGTAAGTGGTGCCCGGCACGTAGGCCGGCGCGGTCATGATCGGCAGGTTACCGGGGCCGACGCCGGTGTAGCGCAGCCCGGTGCCCATATCTAGCTGGCTGTCGTCGTAGTCCGCGGCGTTGAAATAGCGATCCAGTGCGGCCAGCAGATCGCCGTTGCGGTTGTCTTGCCCCAGGTGCCAGAACATCACGCCGCCCAGCTGCTGCTGCTTGATGTACTTCGCTTTGTATTTGAAGCTTTCGGCATCGTCATAGGTGACAAACAGCCCGTTTTGCGCATGATGCAGGTAAGGGGTTTTGGTCTTGTCGTTCCACAACCGCTGATAGCCGTAGTTGCCCTGCAGCATCTGCTCCAGCTGGCGATAGGAAGCGATACGCGGATCCTTGTCGCGTACGCACTCTTCGCAACCCACCAGCCAGTAATCGGTATTCGGATACGGATCTTCACCCGGCGTGCTGTGGCTGCTGTACTGGCCGCCGTTGCTGCCGCTGACGCCCTTGAAGGCGCGGCCGTAGAAGGGGACGCCCATCACGATTTTGGCGCTCGGCACGCCTTCCATCATCAGGTGTTGCTGCACCGCAGCGTCGACCGTCAGGCTGAACGGGCTGGGGAAGGCGCGGGTCAGCTCTTCCCAGCTCCAGCCCAGATTGGCTTCGCGCAGCGCGTTGTAGAAGGTCGGCCCGGCCGCGTCGCCGAACAGCGCCGCCTGGTGGTTGGTTACCTTCTCCCAAGGGCCGGCCAGATCGTAGGTCATCAGGTTAATGTAATCGAGCGGCGCGACGATCTGCGCCAGCTTGCTGTAATAGCGCGACAGGAAGAAAGCGCCGCCGGCGCCGGCGATGGTCAATTGATACGGCAGCGCCTGGCGGCCGTCGGTGACGGTTTGCTGGTTCAGCAGGGTGCGGATCTCCTGCAGCGCGGCGATGAAACCGTCTACTTCCGCCGCCTGCGGATACTCCCAGTCGATGTCCACGCCGTCGAAGCCGTAATCCTTCATGATGCGCACGCAGGATTGGGCAAACTTGGTGCGCGACGCCGGGGTCTTCACCGCGTTGACGTAGTTGGCGTGCGACACACCCAAATCGTTGGAGTAGTACCAGCCGCCGATGGAGAACATGATGCGCAGGCTGGGGTTGTGCGCTTTGAGCGCGGTCAGACGATTGACCACATCGCGCGCCTTGGCGTCGTTGGTGGCCGGATCCCAGGCGCATTCCAGATTGCTGTTGATATCCAGGAACGAGAAGTTGATGTGCGTCAGCTGTTTGGCTTTGGCCGGCGTGATGTTGGAAACCGGGAACGGCACGACAGACGTATCGGTCTCGGTGTAATTATTGATTTGGTTGGTCGGAATAAAATAATACCCAATAACGGCTTTACGTGTGGACATGGCATTTCTCCAGAGTGGATGTTTTTATGATGGGGAAATATTTCCCGTTGCCATTAATGTTTATTTTTAGTGAAAACAAAAGTCGAAATAAATCACAATGACAATGAATTTTTATTCACTGCTGCACAAATTGGCGCTGATGAGTTGTGCCAGCGCTCAGCATGAATGAATTCGACCATAGGGGCTGTATTTATTCATTTGCTTTGTAATAGCATCCTTAATTAGATTCTGAATATCCGATGTCCCACCGGCCGTGATTGGCATTTAATTAAAAATAAAAAAGGAGATGAGCTATGTCCAGCATAGAGCCTGACGCTGTTGGCTTAATAGTCCAGCGAGTATGTGAATATCTTCAGCCGGTATTGAACGCCATTCTGGCCGGCGTGATGGCGCTATTGCACGGTGCCTATCGCAACGTGGGTATTCGGCGCCGTTTATTGAATGCGGCGATGTGCGCGTTATTGGCCTGGACGGTGCGCGATGCGCTGGCGTTGATGGGCCTGGAATTAAACTGGGCGAATTTGGCCAGCGTACTGATTGGTTTTATGGGGGCGGATTACATCAACGCCTTAATTAAAAAATTCATCGGCAAAAAGACGGGGTTTAAAAATGTTAAATGACATCGAAGAGATTCGCTTTACTGCCCGCAGCGAAGAAAACCTGCGCGGCGTACACCCGGATCTGGTGCGCGTTATTCGTCTGGCGCTGCGTTATTCCCTGGTGCCGTTTTCCGTCAGCGAGGGGCTGCGCAGTATGGCGCGCCAGCGGGAAATGGTGCGCGCCGGCAGCAGCCAAACGCTGCGCAGCCGCCATCTGACCGGTCACGCGGTGGATGTGGTGGCGATGCCGGCGGGTGTGGTCTCCTGGGAGTGGGATTACTACGCGCAGATTGCGGTGGCGGTGCGGCGCGCGGCGCGTGAATGCGGCATCATCGTCGAATGGGGCGGCGAATGGAAAACCCTCAAGGACGGCCCGCACTTCCAGCTGACGTTCCGGGACTACCCGGCATGAGCGGTTGGCTGCAAAAACTGATGCAGGGCGGGTTGCTGCTGCTGTTGCTGGCGGCTATCTGCCTCGGCGGCTACAGCTCGCTGCTGTCGCACCAGTTGGCGTCTGTGCGCCAGCAGGCGGAGGAACTGCAAAAAAGCCTGGCGCAGCAGGCGGGGCTGATCGCCACCCTGCAGACTCAGGATGCGCAAAACCGTGCGCTGATGGCGGCGCAGCAGCGGCAGGAACAGCAGCTACGCCAACAACACGAGGCTTATCAGAGGAAATACCGTGAAGCGATTAAAAACGATCCCTGCGCCGCTCAGCCTCTGCCTGGCGCTGTGTTTGAGCTCCTGCGCCCGGCCGCCGGCGCCGCAGGCCGTGCCGCTGTTGCCCCCTGAGTCGGTATTCGCTCCCTGTGAGCAGCCGCAGTTGCAAGGGGAGACCTGGGGCGATGCGGTAAGCTATGCCCTGGCGTTACAAACCTCGTTACACATTTGCGCCGGCCAGGTGGATACGCTCAACGCCTGGCGCGCCATGCTGCCGCCGCGCTGACGGCGGCGTTTCTTTGCTCGTCCCGCAGACCTTCTTTTTTTTACTTTTAAAACGGAATTTCGACCAAGGTTATGGCGCGCTTCAAAGTTTGTGATGTTTCTCTCACTATACTTCAAGGCTGTGCCCTGTCATTGTACTTGGGCGCCATGGCCCACGGCAGGGCGCAGCCTCAAAGCCTTACCTCAACATAAAAGCAAAAAACAAAGGAATCCATAATGGACGAACAGCTCAAACAGAGTGCCCTTGATTTCCATCAGTTTCCTGTCCCAGGGAAGATCCAGGTTTCCCCTACCAAACCGTTGGCGACCCAGCGCGATCTGGCGCTGGCCTATTCGCCGGGCGTCGCCGCGCCTTGCCTCGAGATCGCCGAAGATCCGCTGGCGGCCTACAAATACACCGCGCGCGGCAACCTGGTGGCGGTGATTTCCAACGGCACGGCGGTACTGGGTCTGGGCAATATCGGCGCGTTGGCCGGTAAGCCGGTGATGGAAGGCAAGGGCGTTTTGTTCAAGAAGTTTTCCGGTATCGACGTATTTGATATCGAAGTGGATGAGCATAACCCTGACAAATTAATCGACATTATTGCCGCGCTGGAACCGACCTTCGGCGGTATCAACCTGGAAGACATCAAGGCGCCGGAGTGTTTCTACATCGAACAGAAACTGCGTGAGCGCATGAAGATCCCGGTGTTCCACGACGACCAGCACGGCACGGCGATCATCACCACTGCGGCGGTGCTCAACGGCCTGCGCGTGGTGAAGAAGAACATCTCCGACGTACGGCTGGTGGTGTCCGGCGCCGGTGCGGCCTCTATCGCCTGTCTGAACCTGCTGGTGGCGCTGGGGCTGCGTCAACAGAACATCACCGTCTGCGATTCCAAAGGCGTCATCTATAAAGGCCGCGACGCCAACATGGAGCAGACCAAAGCCGCCTATGCCATCGAGGATAACGGTCAGCGCACGCTGGGCGACGCCATCCCGAACGCCGACATCTTCCTCGGCTGCTCCGGCCCGGGCGTCCTGACGCAGGATATGGTGAAAACCATGGCGCGCGATCCGCTGATCATGGCGCTGGCTAACCCGGAACCGGAAATTCTGCCGCCGCTGGCCAAAGCGGTGCGCCCGGACGCCATCATCTGTACCGGCCGTTCCGACTACCCGAACCAGGTGAACAACGTCCTGTGCTTCCCGTTCATTTTCCGCGGCGCGCTGGACGTGGGCGCCACCACTATCAACGAAGAGATGAAACTGGCCTGCGTGCATGCCATCGCCGATCTGGCGCTGGCGGAGCAGAGCGACGTGGTGGCTTCCGCCTATGATGACCAGGATCTCTCCTTCGGCCCGGAATACATCATTCCGAAACCGTTCGATCCGCGCCTGATCGTCAAGATCGCGCCGGCGGTGGCCAAGGCGGCGATGGATTCCGGCGTGGCGACGCGCCCGATCGAAGACTTCGACGCCTACGTCGAGAAGCTGGCGGAGTTCGTCTACAAAACCAACCTGTTCATGAAGCCGATCTTCTCGCAGGCGCGCAAAGAGGTGAAGCGGGTGGTGCTGGCGGAAGGCGAGGAAGAGCGCGTGCTGCACGCCACGCAGGAGCTGGTGTCGCAGGGGCTGGCCTTCCCGATCCTGGTCGGCCGCCCGAGCGTGATCGAGATGCGCCTGAAAAAGCTGGGTCTGCAGCTGACGCCGGGTAAAGATTTCGAAGTGGTGAACAACGAGTCGGACCCGCGCTTCAACGAATACTGGGGCGAGTACTACCAGATCATGAAACGCCGCGGCGTTTCGCAGGAACAGGCGCGCCGCGCGGTGATCGGCAACCCGACGCTGATCGCCGCCATCATGCTGCACCGCGGCGAAGCGGATGCGATGATCTGCGGCACCATCGGCAGCTACCACGAGCATTACGACGTGGTGAAGAACGTGTTCGGTTTCCGTGAAGGCGCGCACGTCGCCGGCGCGATGAACGCGCTGCTGCTGCCGAGCGGCAACACTTTCATCGCCGACACCTACGTCAACGACGATCCGACGCCGGAACAGCTGGCGGAGATCACCCTGATGGCGGCGGAAACCGTGCGCCGCTTCGGTATCGAACCTAAGGTGGCGCTGCTGTCTCACTCCAGCTTCGGTTCGTCTGATTGCCCGGCGGCGCGCAAGATGCGTAAAACGTTGGAGCTGGTGAATGAGCTGGCGCCGGAGCTGGAGATCGACGGCGAAATGCACGGCGACGCCGCGCTGGTGGAAAGCATCCGTCACGATTTGATGCCGGACAGCCCGCTGAAAGGCTCAGCCAACCTGCTGATCATGCCGAACATGGAAGCGGCGCGCATCAGCTACAACCTGCTGCGCGTCTCCTGCTCGGAAGGGGTGACCGTCGGGCCGGTGCTGATGGGGGTCGCCAAGCCGGTGCACATCCTGACGCCGATCGCCTCGGTGCGCCGCATCGTCAACATGGTGGCGCTGGCGGTAGTGGAAGCCCAGACCGAACCACTGTAAGCCCGGGTTGAGTGACTGGCCCCCTGCGCTGTTGGCGCCGGGGGCTTTTTTATTTCCAGTGGACGTGGTACAAATAATCGTCAAATATGTACATGTACAGGTAAAGAAAATGACTACGATTAGCTACACGGCGGCGAGAAACAATTTGGCCGAGGTGCTTTTGGAAGCGCAAAAACAGCCGGTGGAAGTGACGCGCCGCGGACACGATGAGGTTTACATCATCAGTAAGGCCGACTATGAGGTTTTGGTCAAAGCCAAAGTGAAAGCGCGCATTCAGGCTAAACACGCGGATACGATTAAGGCGCTGGCGAATAGATGATCTTTTTGACCGCAGAGGATATTGCGGAGTTCAATGCTGAAATTGTGCCTCACGGCCGCCAGGAAGGCAGCAAAGTTGAGGCTGTAGCCAACCGCGTGCTCAATGCTTACCACTACGAGAACGTCACAGACGTTTACCGCTTGGCCGCGCTCTATCTCATCGCCATCAGCCACGGTCACATTTTTCTTGATGGCAACAAACGTACGGCCTTCCAAAGCATGGCGCTATTTCTCGGTATTAATGGCATTGCACTGCGGGAAGACGCAGAACTGGTCGAAATTACGGTTGAAGCAGCTCAAGGCCGCCTCAACGTTGAACAAGCCGCTGAACACTTACGCCGGCTAACCGAATAACCCCCCTGCTCATTTCTTACAGCGCGCGGCGATGGCGCGGATATCCTGCGGGGTGGTGCGGCAACAGCCGCCGATCAATTGTGCGCCGAGCGTGCTCCACTCTGTCGCCTGATCCGCCAGGCTGCCGTGCTCGCCGCCGCAGGCGTGCCAGGTTTTGCTCACCGCATCGTAGTGCTCACCGGAGTTGGGGTAGACCAGCAGCGGTTTGTCGGCCAGCGCGCCCAGTTGGCGCAGCGCCGGGGCGACCTTGTCCAGCGCGATGCAGTTGATGCCGATCGCCAGTACCTGCGGATTGCCGCGCAGCGCGGACAGGACCTCCGTCAGCGGCGTGCCGTCGCTGAGATGTTGGCTGTCGCGAAGGGTGAAGGCGAACCAGGCGCCGAGCGTCGGGAACTCCTGCAGCAGCGTCAGCAGCGCCTGCAGTTCGGCGAACGACGGCAGCGTTTCGCAGGCCAGCAGATCGACGCCGGCGGCGGCCAGGGCTGCGAGGCGCGGGCGGTGGAAGGCAATCATGTCATCCTGTGCCAGCCGGTAGTCGCCGCGGTATTCCGAACCGTCGGCCAGATAGGCGCCGTACGGACCCACCGAACCGGCGATCAACAGCGGCGCCGCCTGCGGGTGTGCGGCCAGATAATCGCGGCGCGCGCGTTGCGCCAGCTGCACGCTTTTGGCGATCAACGCTAGCGATTGATCCTGATCCAGGCCGCGGCGCAAGAAGCCCTGCGGCGTGGCCTGATAACTGGCGGTGATGGCGCACTGGGCGCCGGCGTTGAAATAATCGAGGTGTATCTGATAGATAAGCTCGGGATTTTCAATCAGCACCTTGGCCGACCACAGCGGATCGGTCAGATCGCAGCCACGCGCTTCCAGCTCGGTGGCCAGCGCGCCGTCCAGGATCAGCGTGGGGTGTTCGGCCAGCAGGCGGGCGACAGGGTTGTTAACCGACATGTTGTTCTCCCAAAGCGTTTTTTTGCCCGGCGCGCCGGGTCAGGAAATAGGTGAGGTAGCACAGGGCGACGAACGGCAGCCCGCAGTAGAGCGCGATGCGCTGCTCCGGATCGAACGCCAGCCCGATGCAGGCCAGCAGGCACAGCGCAAAGCCGAGGATCGGCGTCAGCGGGTAGCCGGGCGCGCGGTATTTCAAGCCGCTTATCGGCTGGCCGCTGCGCAGGTAGGCGCGGCGGAAAGCATAGTGGGCCGCGCAGATGCTCAGCCACACCGCCACCACCGCAAAACCGGAGATCGCCGACAGGGCGACAAACACCGTGTCTGGCGCGATCACGCTGGTCAGCAGCGCCAGCACGCCGCCGAGCATGCTGAAGGTCAGGGCGTTGATCGGAATGCCGCGCGCATTGACGCGCGCAAAGTAGGCCGGCAGGGTGCGCTGGTGGGCCAGCGACCACAGCATGCGCCCTGAAGCGTACAGGCCGGAGTTGGCCGCCGAGAGGATGGCGGTCAGGATCACGAAGTTGAAGATATCGGCGGCGTAAGGCACGCCGATGCGTTCAAACACCAGCACGAACGGGCTTTTGACGATCCCCGCCTGATCCATCGGGATCAACGCCGCCAGCACGAAGACCGTGCCGATAAAGAACAGCATCAGGCGGATCACCGTGGTGCGGATCGCCAGCGGTACGACTTTTTCCGGGTTCTCGGTTTCACCGGCGGCAATGCCGATCAGCTCCGTGCCGGAGAAAGCGAAGTTCACCGCCACCATGGTCATCAGGATCGGCAGCGTGCCGTGCGGCAGCCAGCCGGAAGCGGTCAGGTTATGCAGGAACGGCGCCGGCGTGCCGTCTTTCATCGGCAGAAGACCGAACATGGCGGCACCGCCCAGTATGATGAACGCCAGAATGGTCACCACTTTGATCAGCGAAAACCAGAATTCGCTTTCGGCGAAAAAGCGGGTGGTCACCACGTTAAGCAGGAAAATGGCCGCACAGAAGAGCAGGCACCACAGCCACACCGGCGACTGCGGGAACCAGTACTGCATGCAGAATCCGGCGGCGGTGAGGCTGGAGCCGAGCGCCACCGTCCAGGTGAGCCAATACAGCCAGGCGACGGCATAGCCGGTGGCCGGCCCCAGATAGCGCGAAGCATAGACGTGAAAGGCGCCGGTTTCCGGCATCGCCACCGACAGTTCGCCCAGGCACAGCATCACCAGATACACCACCAATGCGCCGATCAGGTAGGCCAGCAGCGTGCCGAGCGCGCCGGTGGTGGAGATGATGTAGCCGGTGTTGAAAAACAGCCCAGTGCCGATCACGCCGCCCAGCGACAGCATCACCAGGTGCCGGGCCTTCATGCTGCGTTTGAACTGTCCTGCGGCGGGTGCCGATGATTGCATAATAATCTATCCGTATAGACGTCTAAATATCTGAATGGCTATTGGTTATACCCGCAATGCTTTTTCAACGCAATGCGCAGCCGGCGATCGCCGCGTAAAAAAATCGTTAAGCCAAATCTATATGCAAATGATAATTATTATCTATAATGTCGCCATTTTCGATAATGGGGCAACATGATGAGATATCTGATTTTATTGGCGGCGTTGGCGCTTGGCGCCTGCAGCCAAACGCCGGTTAAGACACCGGCCAGCGACGTCGTGAGTCTGGGTAGCATCACCGATCTGCACAGCGGCGCGACCCTGACGCCGGAGCAGCTGTTGACGCGATTGGCGCAGCAGCCGCGGGTGATCCTGGGGGAGAAGCATGACAATCCTTACCACCATCAGATTGAGCAATGGCTGGTGCAGCAGCTGCCGCAACGGCGGCCGCAGGGCAGCGTGCTGATGGAGATGATCAACCCGAACCAGCAGGCGCAGGTCGACAAGGTCAAACAGTGGCTGCAGAGCGATCCCACGGTGCGTGACGGCCGCGTAGCGGAGCTGATCGCCTGGCAGCCGGGCTGGAAGTGGGAGCTGTATGGCGGGGTGACGATGGCGGCGATGCGCGCGCCTTACCCGCTGTGGTCGGCCAACCTGGATCGCAGCGAGATTACGGCGTTCTATCAGCAGCCGCAGTTCCCGGCGGGGCAGCTATCGGCGCAGCCGGCGGTGCGCAAAGCGCTGGAAGAGACCATCCGCACTTCGCACGGCGGCAAGATTGAGGCCGATCAGCTGCATGCGATGTTGGCGATCCAGCAGCAGCGCGACCGGCGCATGGCTGAGCGCTTGCTGGCGGCACCGACGCCCGCGTTGTTGATCGCCGGTGGCTATCACGCCGCCAAATCGGTGGGCGTGCCGCTGCACGTGCGGGATCTGCAACCGGCGGCGGTGCCGACGGTGCTGATGCTGGCGGAACCGGGCGTACAGGTCGATGCGAACACCGCAGACTACCTGTGGATCACACCATCAGTGAAATGAATACGTTAAGAGAGTGAAAAGGGGTGTTAATTATAGTTGCAAATGATTATCATTAGTAAATGTGATCTGCAATCATTCGCAATTAAGCAAGCTAATGCCCCTATGTTAAGTCAGTCTTACTCCCTCCCGGCCTTTGAACTGCCGCAGCCGCGCTGGGCGCGCGGCCTGCTGCTCGCCCTGGCGGCGCACGCGGCGTTGGTGCTGCTGTTTTACTGGCCGCAGACGGCGCTGGAGCCGGTGGTACTGCCGCCGCCGGCGGTGATGATGAGCTGGGCGGCGCAGATTGAAGCGCCGGAAAGCAAGCCGCTGCCGCTGGGCGTGCAGCAGGCGGAATCCGCCGCGGCGCAGCCCGCTGAGCAGCAGCAACAGCCGGATCTGCCCAAGCTGGCGCGCGCCGATAAAGCAAAAATCGTGACGGCGCAGAAGAAGCGCGCCGAACACCGTCCCCCGCAAAAAGCGCAGCCGAAGCCGCAGGAACAGGCCAAAGAGACGCGCAATGCCGCCGCGTCCAGCGCCGCCGCGCCGCAGGCGCAGACGATCTCCCACCAGACCGCCGCCCCGATCAACAGCGACGCCAACAGCAATGCGCAGGCCAAACTGTCGTGGGAGAGCCTGGTGAAAGGCAAACTGAACCGCATCAAGGATTACCCTTTGGATGCCCGCAGCCGGCGGCGCAGCGGCATGCCGCAGGTCAGTTTCAGCGTTGACGCGCAGGGACGGGTCTCGAACGTCATGCTGCAGGTGCGTTCCGGCACCGCGTCGCTGGATCGGGAAGCGGTGGCGGTGGTGTCGCGCGCCCAGCCGTTGCCGCCGCCGCCGCCGGAGATGCTGCAGCAGGGGGCCGTCAAGGTGACGATGCCGATCGATTTCAATCTGGCGGAGCTGAATGCCCGCCGTTAATGCCCGCAGGCGCCGCATCGCCGTCGTGCGCCTTTTCAAACTTCGTGAGGGATTATGAATCCGCTGTTATTCACCCCGCGCCGTCGCATCGCGGCCGCGCTCTGGCTTTCTTTAGGCCTCGCCGGCGCCGCGCTGGCGCAACCGCAGCCGCCGTTGGCGGAACGCGCGCCGAAAGCGCTGACGGCGCATGGCGAGACGCGCACCGACGATTACTACTGGCTGCGCGACGACAGCCGAACAGAGCCGAAGGTGCTGGACTACCTGAAGGCGGAGAACCGCTATACCGAGCAGATGATGGCGCCGTACCAGAAGCTGCGCGCCACGCTGTATCAGGAGATGCTGGGCCGCATGAACCCTGACGATCGTTCGGTGCCGTATCAGCTCAACGGCTATCGCTATCAGGAAAGCTACGCCGCCGGTAAAGATTTCGCGCTGTATCAACGCCAGGCGCTCACCGCCGACGCGCCATGGCAAACCTTGCTGGACGCCAATCAGCGCGCGGCCGGCCATGCCTATTATCGCCTGGGGGCGATGGACGTCAGCCTGGACAACCGCCACCTGGCGGTGGCCGAAGATCTGCAGGGCCGCCGCCAATACCGCATCTCCCTGCGCGAGATAGACAGTGAGCGTTGGTCGCCGGAAACGCTGGAAAACACCTCCGGCAATATGGTGTGGGCCAACGATAACCAAACCCTGTTCTACGTGCGCAACCACCCGCAAACGCTGTTGCCATACCAGGTTTATCGCCATCAGTACGGCACGCCGACAGCGGAAGATAAGCTGGTGTACCAGGAAAACGACCCGGCGTTCTACCTCAGCCTCGGCCGCTCGTCCTCGCGCGATTACCTGATTCTGACCATCAGCGGCAACACCACCTCCGAGGTGCGCCTGATCGACGCCAACCAGCCGCAGCGCGAGCCGCAGCTGTTCGCCGCCCGGCAGAACGGCCGCGAGTATTATCTCGATCACTACCGCGGCGAGTTCTACCTGCGCTCCAACCATCAGGACCCGAACTTCGGCCTGTACCACACGGCGGCGGCGGGTAAACCCTGGCAGACGCTGATCGCGCCGCAGGCGCAGCACGAGGTGGAGAGCTTCAGCCTGTTCCGCGACTGGCTGGTGGTGCAGGAGCGCGCCAACGGGCTGGTGCAGCTGCGGCAAATCAGCTGGGACGGCAAAACCGAACGCGCCATCCCGTTCGACGACGCCAGCTACATGGCCTGGCTGGGCTATAACCCGGAGCCGGACAGCGATCGTTTGCGTTACGGCTATTCGGCGATGACCACGCCGACCCGCACCTATGAGTGGGACCTGAACAAGGGCGAGCGCACCTTGCTGAAGCAGCAGGAGGTGAAAGGCGTCGATCCGAGCCTGTATCACAGCGAGCGCATCTGGGTCGCGGCGCGCGACGGCGTGAAGGTGCCGGTATCGCTGGTGTACCGCACATCGCTGTTCAAGAACGGCCATAACCCGCTGTTGGTGTACGGCTATGGCGCTTACGGCATGAGCATGGATCCGGCGTTCAGCGCCAACCGCATCAGCCTGCTGGATCGCGGCTTCGTCTATGCGCTGATCCACGTGCGCGGCGGCGGCGAGCTGGGGCAGAGCTGGTACAAACAGGGCAAGCTGACACACAAACCTAACAGTTTCAACGACTTCATCGATGCTACCCAGGCGCTGATCACAGACGGCTACGGCCAACCGGGGCGCATCTACGCCATGGGCGGCAGCGCCGGCGGCTTGCTGATGGGGGCGGTGATCAATCAGGCGCCGCAGCTGTACAACGCAGTGGTGGCGCAGGTGCCGTTCGTCGACGTGGTGACTACCATGCTGGACGACAGCATTCCGCTGACTACCGGCGAGTACGAGGAGTGGGGCAACCCGCACCAGCCGGCCGCCTATGCGCTGATGAAATCCTACAGCCCGTACGACAACGTGCGCCGGCAGCATTACCCGAACCTGCTGGTTACCAGCGGCTTGTACGACTCGCAGGTGCAGTATTGGGAACCGGCCAAATGGGTGGCGAAGCTGCGGCGCTTCAAGCAGGGCGATTCGCTGCTGCTGCTTTCCACCGACATGACCGCCGGCCACGGCGGCAAATCGGGCCGCCTAGCGCGGCTGGAAAACGGCGCGCTGGAGTACGCCTTTATTCTGGCGGCGGATCGGCAGGCGCAGAAATAACCTTCAGCGCCGCGGCACGCTGCGGCGCAATAAAACAATAACAACCTTTTACCGCGCTTTCGGCGGGCTTTTTGCTGGGCATTGTCGGCCATCAAACCTTATTGGCTATTTCTGGGGATATATGAAAATCAAAATGATAGCGAGCCTGATCGGCGCGGGACTGGCGCTGTACGGGCAGGCTGCGGCCGCGCAGGAACAGGCGGAAAATAATAAAGGCAGCGTGGCGTTCAGCCCGCTCAACGTCTCGGCCGCCGACAGCGGCAAAAGCAGCGAAAAAGACGCGTTGGCCAGACCGGGCGCGTTCAGCTCGCGCGATGAAAACAAAAATCTGGAGTCGGTGGACAGCATTCTGCGCAGTATGCCGGGCACCTATACCCAGATCGATCCCGGCCAGGGGGCGGTCAGCGTCAATATTCGCGGCCTGAGCGGTTTCGGTCGGGTCAATACCATGGTCGACGGCATTACCCAGAACTATTACGGTACTTCCACGTCTGGTGTGATGTCACATGGTTCGACCAATAACCAGGCGGGGGTCTTGATAGATCCCAATTTTATCGTCGGAGTGGACGTGGCGCGCGGTGAGAACAGTGGCGGCAGCGGCGTAAATGCGTTGGCAGGCAGTGCTAACTTCCGCACAATCGGTGTCGATGATGTGATCTTTTCTGGCAATCCTTTCGGGGTGAGAACCAAATTCTCTGTCGGCAGCAACGGCATTGGCCGCAGCGGCATGATCGCCGTCGCCGGTAAGGGGCAGGCGTTTACCGATACCGGCAGCATTGGCGCGATGGCCGCGGTCAGTGGGAGCTCCATTTACTCGAACTTCAACAATGGCGACGGTATCAGCAGCGAAGATTTTGGGTACGATGAATTTATGAAGCAAAATCCCAAGTCACAGCTGTTCAAACTGGATATCAAACCGAACGAGTTCAATAGCATTGAGTTTTCCGCCAGAAACTACCAAAACCGCTTTTCTCGGCGCGATATCGATAGCCATGACCTCTACCTCAAATATCACTATGCGCCGTTTTCGGAGCTGGTGGATTTAAACCTCACCGTCAGCACCAGTAAAGGCAATCAAAAATACGACGGCGGTTCGCTGTTCACCTTCTTTAACACCAACGCGGAAAACCGCTCCGATGCGCTGGATATCAATAACACCAGCCGATTCAGCCTGCTGGATACCGATGTAGCCTTCAGCTATGGCGGCAAACTGATGCGCAACCAATACCGCAAGCATGTAGAATCGGCTATAGAGAATTCGCAGACGGCGCAGGAAGCAATAGAAAATAATACCTTTGCGCCATCCGGCGAGCAGCGAATCGGCAGTTTATATACCGGCCTGCAGCTTAACCGGGATATCTATCAGCTCGATCTCAACCTGAACTACACCAGCAACAAGCTGACCGGTTACAAGCCTGAATGCGATTATCGCGTGGAGTGCTTCCCGCAAGGGGCCGCTAGCATCAATTTGAAAGAGCAAGGGTTCAATCCTTCGGTAATGCTATCGGCACAGGTGACGCCGTGGTTGCAGCCATTCGTCAGCTACAGCAAGTCGATGCGTGCGCCGAACATTCAAGAAGTGTTCTATTCCAACTCGGGTGGCGCATCGATGAACCCGTTCCTCAAAGGTGAACGAGCGGAAACCTGGCAGGCCGGCTTCAACGCCAACGGACACGATCTGCTGGTGAAGGAAGACTCTTTACGCCTCAAGGTCGTGGGCTATACCAGTAAAGTGCGCAATTACATCTTCAGTGAATCTTACATGGTGTGCCGCAATGGACGGAAATGCAGCTATCGCGAAAATCTGGAAAACGATTGGGCCGATGCGAGCGAAGATTACTCGGACAATATGTATATCTACGTCAACTCTCTGACGCCGGTGCGTATGCATGGTGTTGAGGTTGAAGCCAACTATGATGCCGGCCGAGCCTTCGCGCGCGTCTCTTTCAGCAAACAGCACACCGAGCAGCCGACCTCCATCGCTAGCACCTATTTCGGCGCCGGGGATATCAATGAACTGCCGGACATGTACTTTACGTTGGATACCGGGGTGCGTTTTCTTGATGAATCGCTAACCGTCGGCAGCATCGTGAAATATACGGGCAAGACGCGTCGCCTGTCGCCGGATTATGAGCAGAGTGAATCGACCGGTGAAATCCTCAAGCAGGAAATGCCGAATATTCCTACCGTTATCGACCTGTACAGCACTTATCAGATCAACCGCAACGTCATGCTGAAATTCAGCGTGCAAAACGTGATGAACAAGAGCTATTCCGAGGCGTTGAACAAACTGAATATGTTGCCGATCCAAGGGGATGACGCGACGGCCGCCAACACTGCCCGTGGACGCACCTATATCTTCGGCGGGGAGGTGCGCTTCTAAACCGCAGCGGAGAAGGGTGCAGTCATGAACTGCACCCCATAAGTTGGACGATGTGAGAGTCGTAATGGGGCCTTCGAACCTCAACTGGTGAAGAAGTACCAGATCACGCAGTCCGACGAGGTTGAGCAGAAGATTATTCGTCTCTTATGCTGAAGGTTAGGGCGTTGCTCGGAATGCCGCGCACGGTGGCGCGCGCAAAGTAGGCTGGCAGGGGGCGCTGGTGGACCAGCGGCTACAGCATGCGCCCAGAAGAATACTGGCCGGAGTTGGTCGCCGACAGGATGTTGGTCAGGATCACGAAGTTGAAGATATCGGCGGCGTAAGGCACGCCGATGTGTTCAAATACCTGCACGAAGACTGTAGAACAGCATCAGGCGGATCATCGTGGTGCGGCTCGCCAGCGCACGACTTTTTCCGGATTCTCGGTTTCACAGGCGACGATGCCGATCAGCTCCGTGCCGGAGAAGGCGAAGTTCACCGCCATCATGGTCATCAGGATAGGCAGCGTGCCGATGGTGGAAATGATGTGGCCGGTGTTGAAAAACAGTCCGATACTGATCATGTCGCCCAGCGACAGCATCGCCAGGTGCCGGGCCTTCATGCTGCGTTTGAATTGTTCAGCAGCGGGTGCCGATGGTTGCATAATAATCTAACCATATAGGCACCTAAATATCTGAATGGCTATTGGTTATACCCGCAATGCTTTTTCAATGGAATGCATAGCCGGCGGTGCTGATGCTGGCGGAGCTAGGCGTACAAGTCGATGCGAACACCGCAG
This sequence comes from Serratia sp. 201, assembly GCF_037027545.1. Classification (NCBI taxonomy): domain Bacteria; kingdom Pseudomonadati; phylum Pseudomonadota; class Gammaproteobacteria; order Enterobacterales; family Yersiniaceae; genus Serratia; species Serratia sp. 201. The sequence continues at coordinate 292,149 of NZ_JAXCHC010000002.1, forward strand.
ACTACCTGCGGATCACACCATCAGTGAAATGAATACGTATGTAAAAATAAGTTATAAAATTAATTATAATAAAAACCCATCGGGGATTATAGAGCCCCGATGGGTTTCATTAATAAATTAAAATTGTTTTGGCAAACCAGAGTCAACCCTGAGCATTTGCCCTAAAGAGAAACTCTTTGCTTGAACCATATCTGTTCCTGTTCCATAGCATGTAATCGTCGCACTTCCTGGTGGGCCTAAAATCTCAGTGATTCTAGGACCCAACTTAGCCCATTTAACACGAATAACACAGGCCGAGGGGGCATTGGAAACCGTATCAAAGTTTACATTATATGTGATTTCGCCAGTGTGGCCACCTAGTTTCATCCAAGGCCCCCAAAACATTGGTGGTGCCCAGATAACGATTGAGCTCATAAATTCTCCTGTTTGACTTTTATCGATAGAATATAATTTTATGATTTGAAAAAATGTTATTTATTTCAATGGTTATGTTCTTCTTTCCAGTTGTCCTCATTTGATATTTCTATAATCTCAATATTTAATCCTTCTACAGCGGATGAAAAATAGCTTAGGGCTTGTTCTTTAGTTGCGATAACTTCTGAAACGCAACTGATGTCACTACCATTATTGTTTTTTAGGATAAACATAAAATAGTGTTTAGAAACCAATGTTTCATTGTTCATATAAACCTCTTATTTCCGAAATAGAACTGTAAGAGAAACTTCATTCAATGGCTGTGTATATAAACATGGTTATTTACACAGTGATTTGACTCTATCGGTTGGGCTTTGATGTGTCAATTGTTGAGAGCTATTCTCATTTGTGTAGTTGAGGAGACAAAACTTTCGGGTAATAAAGTGTCCTGACGGTGAGTCGTGGGCGTTACTGTGGGATGTAGGGAAAGAAGGCGAAATGGACCATTGCTATTTGAACGATGCGGTAACCTCATCCTTTGCCGTGAAATATGTTACGTTGGATTGCGTAGTATAAAAATTGAGGCGCAGTAAGTTTTAAAGTAAAGCGCCTATTCTTGGGGAGACTCTCACTGCGCCCGTTTCGCCTGCAGCAGCCATTTGTCCAGCTCGTTGGCGAACTGCTGGCGGTCGCGCTGGTTCAGGGCGTTCGGGCCGCCGGTCTGAATGCCGCTGGCGCGCAGGGTATCCATAAAATCGCGCATGTTGAGACGCTCGCGGATGGTGTCCGGCGTATAGCGTTCGCCGCGCGGGTTCAGCGCCACCGCGCCTTTCTCTATCACCTCCGCCGCCAGCGGGATATCGGCGGTGATCACCAGATCGCCCGCTTCGCAGCGGCGCACGATCTCGTTGTCGGCTACGTCGAAGCCGGCCGCCACCTGCAGCGAACGGATGTACTTCGACGGCGGCGTGCGCAATGGTTGGTTCGCCACCAGCGTCACGGTGATGGCGGTACGATCGGCGGCGCGGAACAGCACCTCTTTGATCACGTTCGGACAGGCGTCCGCATCGACCCAAATCTGCATCATTTCGGCTCCTGCAGCCAGTCACGCACCGGCAGGAAATCGCGCGCCAGCGCCGCTTCCGGACTGTCGCCTTCCGGCTGGTAGTTATATTCCCAACGCACCAGCGGCGGCATCGACATCAGGATGGACTCGGTGCGCCCGCCGGTTTGCAGCCCGAACAGCGTGCCGCGATCCCACACCAGGTTGAACTCCACGTAGCGGCCGCGGCGGTACAGCTGGAACTGGCGCTCACGCTCGCCCCAGGTCAAGGTCTTGCGTTTTTCGACGATCGGCAGATAGGCGTCGAGGAAGCCTTGGCCCACCGCGCGGGTGAAGGCGAAGCAGTGGTCGAAGTCCGGGGTGTTCAGATCGTCGTAGAACAGGCCGCCGATGCCGCGCGCTTCGTTGCGGTGCTTGATGAAGAAGTAATCGTCACACCATTGCTTGTATTTCGGGTAGACCTCGTCGCCGAACGGCGCGCACAGATCGGCCGCGGTGCGGTGCCAGTGCACGGCATCCTCTTCGAAGCCGTAGAACGGCGTCAGATCAAAGCCGCCGCCGAACCACCACACCGGCGCTTCGCCCGGTTTTTCGGCGATGAAGAAACGCACGTTGGCGTGGCTGGTGGGCACGTAGGGGCTGAGCGGATGGATAACCAATGAGACGCCCATCGCCTGGAAGCTGCGCCCGGCCAGTTCCGGACGGTGCGCGGTCGCCGAGGCCGGCAGGGTGGCGCCGGAGACGTGCGAGAAGTTAACCCCCGCCTGTTCGAACACCGCGCCGTTGGTCAGCACGCGGCTGCGGCCACCGCCGCCTTCTTCACGCGTCCATTGGTCTTCGGTGAACACGGCGCCGCCGTCGGCCTGAGCGAGCTGCGCACAGATATGATCCTGCAGCGCCAGCAGGAAGGATTTTACTTCAGCGATGTTAGGTAAACTCATGCGGGGTCTTTATAGCGTCTGGCTGAACAAGGCGCTGAGTATACTCTTATTCGCCGCCCGCGGCATCAGCGGGGTTTGCGCTGGTGGGCGTCGAAGTAGTCGAAGAAGTTGACGATGCCGTCCGCGATGGCGCGGGCGATTTTCTCGCGAAACGCGGTGGTGCCCAGCAGCCGCTCTTCGTTCGGGTTGGTGATGAACGAGGTTTCCACCAGCACCGAGGGAATGGACGGGGATTTCAACACCGCGAACGCCGCCTGTTCGGTGCTGTCGCTGTGCAGATGGTGCACCGGGCGAATTTGGCCGAGCACGTGGCGGCCGAGCGTCAGGCTGTTGTTGATGGTGTCGGTTTGCACCAGATCGAACAGCACCTGCTGCAGGTAGTTGTCCTGATCCTTGTACTTGCCGCCCGCCACGTCGTCGGCGGCGTTTTCACGGTTGGACAGGTAGCGCGCCATGGCGCTGCTGGCGCCGCGGTTGGAGAGGGCGAACACCGAAGCGCCGGAGGCCGACGGGCTGGTAAAACCGTCGGCGTGAATCGAAATGAACAGATCGGCCTGGTGCTGGTGGGCGATCTCCACCCGCTGGAACAGCGGAATGAACTCGTCTTCTTCGCGCGTCAGGCGCGCCTCGACGTGGTCATGCTCATGCAGGAAACGGCGCACGTGGTTGGCGATTTCCAGCACGATGTGTTTTTCCTGCGAACCTTCGTGGCCGACCGCGCCCGAGTCAATGCCGCCGTGGCCGGGATCGATCATCACCCGCTTTTTGCCGCCGGCCGGTTTCGCCGCCGGTTTGCTGTGCTGATTGCGCAGCATGCCTTCCGCCTTGGCGCTGTGGCTTTTCACGCCGAACAGCGCGACCGCCAGGCCGGAAAGCAAAAGTTGGCGTCGCGTCGGGGAAACGGCAAGCGGCTTAAAATTGAGGAATTGTTTACCCTGCTTTTTCATTACGCAACGCTCCATCGACGTTTCTATTTTGCGACGTTATATCGTATTGATAATCATTAATCGACCCGATAACTATTTCCATTTATTACGCCTGTTACCGGCGATTTCCGGGTAAATAGCGCGGTAAATCGCAGTTTGATATTGCGTAAGTGAATAATCACGCGATAATCAGATAAACACCTTAATTAACAGCGGCCAACATCGATGGAAATTCGCGTATTTCGACAAGACGACTTTGAAGAAGTCATTACCCTGTGGGAGCGCTGCGATCTGCTGCGGCCCTGGAACGATCCGGAAATGGACATCGAGCGCAAGCTGAACCACGATCCTGAGCTGTTCCTGGTGGCGGAAGTCGGCGGCGAAGTGGTCGGCTCGGTGATGGGCGGCTATGACGGCCACCGCGGCTCGGCGTATTACCTCGGGGTGCACCCCGACTATCGCGGGCGTGGCATCGCCAATGCGTTGATCAATCGTCTGGAGAAGAAGCTGATCGCCCGCGGCTGCCCGAAGATCCAGATTATGGTGCGCGAAGACAACGACACGGTGGTCGAGATGTACGAGAAGCTCGGCTACGAGATCCAGGGCATCACCAGCCTGGGCAAGCGGCTGATCGAAGATCAGGAATATTGATCGCGCGTCGGGCGGCGGCGTTGCCCCGCCCGACGCAGTGCATTACGGCAGCTTTTTGACGGTTTTCACGTCCACTTCGACGCTGTTCCAGTCTTTATCCACTTTGCCTTCCAACTGCACCTTGTCTTTTGGCGTAACGGTTTGGCCGTTCCAGCGTTTGCGGTCGATATCGACCGTCAGGGTGCCGGTGGCGTCGCGGAAAGTATAGGTTTCGTCGCCGATGCGCTGCTCGATGTTGCCCTGCAGCATCACCCAGGTGTCGTCGCTCAGCGATTTCACCTTGTCCACGGTGGTCAGCGCTGCGCTGGGGCCGGCGAAACCACCTTGTGCGGTGGTTTGCGTTTGGGCCTGCGGCGCGGCCGGATCGAGGAACCCGCCTTGTTGCGCCAGTACCGGTGCGCTGCACAGCGCGATCAGAGCGGCCAGAGTCAGTTTTTTCATGTTGCGCTTCCTTATTGTTATCGAAAATCACATCCCGCTGATATCGGGTTGCTTGCTTAGTGATAAGCATTAAAACACGCCGATCTTAAGAGCTTCTTAAGCCGACATATTGAAATTCCCATCGCCGGCGCCCATCTGTAGCCATAGTCTTTATTCTGTTGGCAAGGAACGATCGTTGAAGCCATTCTCACCCCGGTTTTCCCCGGACGATTACGACCAGCACGGCGCGCTGCGAATGCCGCTGGGATTTTGGGCCGTGCTGATTCTGCAGGCGCGCACCTGGCTGCTGTTCGTGATGGCCGGCGTTTCGCGTGAACAGGGCGAAAGCTTGCTGGCGCTGTTTTATCCGGATACCCAACGTTTTTGGTACGGCATGTTGCTCGGCTTGCCGGCAGCGCTGGCGTTTTTGCTGAGCGGCCGTCGCCATCAATGGCCGCGGCTGTGGCGCGGCTGGCGCTGGGGGCTGGTTATCTCCGTGCTGGCGTCGCTCTGCGGCGCGTTGTTCAGCCTGTGGCGCCAGGACGGCGATGCGCCGGGGCTGGAACTGACGCTGGCGCTGCTCGATGCGCTCGCGCTGAGCTATCTGCTGTTGAATGCGCGTCTGAAAGCCTGTTTCGCGCCGGCGGAGCACGCCGACTAATTGCCGAGAAGTGCGGCACTTTTCGCATTTTCCGCACTCCAAGCTGGCAACCGTTGGCGTAGTGCGGGCCGTTGTGAGAGGCTGGCACGCAGCAAAACGCCGAGTGCGGCAGGGGCGGGTTACCGCCCCGTGCCATTGATGTTTAAGGAGCTAGAGATGAATATTCGCCCCCTGCTGTTAGGGCTTCCGCTGTTATTGACCGGCTGTTCGAGCATGTCCAATTTCTCCTGGTCCAGCCTGTCGCCGTTCAACTGGTTCGGCAGCAGCCTGGAGGTCGGCGCCAAGGGCGTCGGCAAGCTCAACGCCGGCACGCCGATGTCGGAAAGCGCCATCAACGACGGGCTGGACGGCAACTACCGTCTGCGCGGCGGCATGGCGACCAACAACGGCCAGATCGTCTCTTACTACCAGGCGCTGTCCGGCGACGAGGTGAAGCTGGTGATCACCGGCGAACCGAAGGGGCGCCTGCAGCAGGTGGACGTGCTGGATCCGAAAGTGGCGACGGAGTGGGGCAACAAGCTCGGCACGCCGTTCGGCGACATGTACAGCAAGGCGTTCGGCTCCTGTAAACCGGGCAGCGGCGAAGACGCCGGTAAAGTGGAGTGCGTGGCGGAGCAGAGCAAGTACGTCACCTACATCTTCAGCGGCAAGTGGGCCGGGGCGCAGGATATCATTCCGCCGGACGACACCCTGAAAAGTTGGACGGTCAGCAAAATCATTTGGCACGCCAAGCCGCAGCAGTAACTCGTTCAACGGGCGCCGGTTCCCGGCGCCTGCTTGTCCAAATCATTACCCCTATTTTCTTTGCGCTGCTGCAAGGCAATCGCCCGTGCTTGCGGTATGATAGCGCGCGTTTGTAACAGGGAACCCGCGCGTCAACCGCCATACCTTACCTGTTGCCGGATTCTGGTATCGAGGATAACAACATGACACAGGTTCAGAGCGGCATTTTGCTGGAGCACTGCCGTTTCGCCATTTTTATGGAAGCTAGCGTACAGGGCGAATTCGCCGACTTGCGCCAGGGCTGCAAGCAGTTTTGTCAGACGCTGAGCGAGCTGCAGCAGCAGTTCCCCGATGCGCGCCTTGGCGCGGTGATCGCTTTCGGCTACGACGTTTGGCACGATCTCTCCAGCGGCCAGGGGGCGAAAGAGCTGAAGCCGTTCACGCCGCTTGGCAAAGGGCTGGCGCCGGCCACCCAACGCGATATGCTGATCCACATCCAGTCGCTGCGTCACGACGTCAACTTCACGCTGGCGCAGGCCGCGCTGGCAGCGTTCGGCAACGTCATCAAAATTGAAGAAGAAACCCACGGTTTCCGTTGGGTGGAAGAGCGCGATCTGAGCGGCTTCATCGACGGCACCGAAAACCCGCAGGGCGATCAGCGCCCGGCAGTGGCGACGATCGCCGAAGGCGAAGAGGACGCAGGCGGCAGCTACGTGCTGGTGCAACGTTACGAGCACAACCTGCGCCAGTGGCAGCGCTTTACCACCGAGCAGCAGGAGCAGATCATCGGCCGCACCAAGCACGACAGCGAAGAACTGCCTGCGGATCAGCGCCCGGATACCTCCCATGTCAGCCGCGTCGATCTGAAAGAGAATGGCAAGGGCCTGAAAATTCTGCGCCAGAGCTTGCCTTACGGCACCGCCAGCGGCAAGCACGGCCTGTTCTTCATTGCCTATTGCGCGCGCCTGCACAATATCGAGCAGCAGCTGCTAAGCATGTTCGGCGATCTGGACGGCAAACGCGACGCGATGCTGCGTTTCAGCCGTGCGGTCACCGGCAGCTACTACTTTGCGCCATCGCTAACGCGCCTGCTGTCACTTTGACGCCGTTGCCGAAGCCGGTGCGCCCGGCTTCGGCCCGTTTTTCCGTCCCGAAAACGCCTCGCATTCCCTGCCTTATAGCGTTTGATGCTTGTAAATCACCAAACGGTATATAAAAGCGTTACAGCTCCGCACCGAGTTATAAATACACTGGTCGTCAATAAGGCGAAAGCCTGAAGGAATGACTCAGTGATAAGGTGCAGAATGAAACAAAACCGGGTTAAAAATCTCGTGCTGAAAGGTTGGCTGGCGGCTGCGCTGTTGGCGAGCGGCGCCGCGTCGGCGGCGGAATTGCTGAACAGCTCTTATGACGTTTCCCGTGAATTGTTCGTCGCGCTGAATCCCGGCTTTGAACAGCAGTGGAATCAACAGCATCCGAACGACAAGCTGACCATCAAACAATCGCACGCCGGCTCGTCGAAGCAGGCGCTGGCGATCCTGCAGGGCCTGCGTGCCGACGTGGTGACTTACAACCAGGTCACCGATGTACAGATCCTGCACGATCGCGGGCAGCTGATCCCGGCGGACTGGCAGTCGCGCCTGCCGAACAACAGCTCGCCGTTCTATTCCACCATGGCGTTTCTGGTGCGCAAGGACAACCCGAAGGGCATCCACACCTGGAACGATCTGGTGCGTGACGACGTGAAACTGGTGTTCCCGAACCCGAAAACCTCCGGCAACGGCCGTTATACCTATCTGGCCGCCTGGGGCGCCGCCAGCCAGGCCGACGGCAATGATGCGGCCAAGACTCGCGCCTTCATGACCCGTTTCCTGAAGAACGTGCTGGTGTTCGATACCGGCGGCCGCGGCGCGACCACCACCTTCGTCGAGCGCGGTTTGGGCGACGTGCTGATCAGCTTCGAGTCCGAAGTGAACAACATCCGCAAGCAATACGGTGAAGACAAGTACGAAGTGATCGTGCCGCCGGTCGATATTCTGGCGGAGTTCCCGGTGGCCTGGGTCGACAAAAACGTCGCGCGCAACGGCACCGAACAGGCGGCCAAAGCCTATCTGAACTATCTCTACAGCCCGGCGGCGCAGCAGGTGATCACCAGCTTCTACTACCGCGTGTATGACCAGAAAGCGATGGCGGCGGCCAAGGGGCAATTCCCGGACACCCAACTGTTCCGGGTGGAAGATCAATTTGGCGGCTGGCCGCAGGTGATGAAAACCCATTTCGCCACCGGCGGCGAGCTGGATCAGCTGTTAGCGGCAGGGCGCAAGTAAATGTTGGCGTTGTCGTCCAGTAAGCGGGTGCTGCCCGGATTTGGCCTCAGCCTCGGCAGCAGCCTGTTTTATACCTGTTTGATCCTGCTGCTGCCGCTCAGTGCGTTGGTGATGCAGCTGGCGCAGATGAGCCTGGCGCAATATTGGGAAGTGATATCCAACCCGCAGGTGGTGGCGGCGTATAAAGTGACGCTGCTGGCGGCCGGCGTTGCCAGCCTGTTCAATGCGGTGTTCGGCATGCTGATGGCCTGGATCCTGACGCGCTACCGTTTTCCCGGCCGTTCGCTGCTGGATGGCCTGATCGATCTGCCGTTCGCGCTGCCGACGGCGGTGGCCGGCCTGACGCTGGCGGGGCTGTTTTCTACCACCGGCTGGTACGGTCAGTGGCTGGCGCACTTCGACATCAAGGTTACCTTTACCTGGCTCGGGATCGCGGTAGCGATGGCGTTCACCAGCCTGCCGTTTGTGGTGCGCACCGTGCAGCCGGTGCTGGAAGAGCTGGGGCCGGAATACGAAGAGGCGGCCGAGACGCTGGGCGCCACGCGCTGGCAGAGTTTTCGCCGCGTGGTGCTGCCCGAGGTGGCGCCGGCACTGCTGGCCGGCACCGCCATCTCCTTTACCCGTAGCCTGGGCGAGTTCGGCGCGGTGATTTTCATCGCCGGCAACATCGCCTGGAAGACGGAAGTGACCTCGCTGATGATTTTTGTGCGTTTGCAGGAGTTCGATTACCCGGCGGCCAGCGCCATCGCCTCGGTGATCCTGGCGGCGTCGCTGCTGCTGCTGTTCAGCATTAACGTATTGCAAAGCCGCTTCGGCAGACGTTTGGGAGGAGGGCACTGATGGCTGATGTTTCCGCCTTCAACGGCGCCGAGCGCCCACGCGTTAACTGGGGCAAGTGGACGCTGATCGCCATCGGAACGCTGTTCTCGGTGCTGCTGCTGGTGGTGCCGATGATGTCGATTTTCGCCGAGGCCTTTTCCAAAGGATTCGGCGCGATGTGGAGCAACTTGCTCGATCCGGACATGCTGCACGCCATTTGGCTGACGGTCTTGATCGCGCTGATTACCGTGCCGTTTAACCTGGTGTTCGGCACGTTGCTGGCGTGGCTGGTGACGCGTTTCACCTTCCCCGGCCGCCAGCTGCTGCTGACGCTGATCGATATCCCGTTCGCCGTTTCACCGGTGGTGGCGGGGCTGATTTACCTGCTGTTTTACGGCAGCAACGGCCTGCTGGGCGGCTGGCTGGATGCGCATAACATCCAGATCATGTTCTCCTGGCCGGGCATGGTGTTGGTGACTATTTTCGTCACCTGTCCCTTCGTGGTGCGCGAGCTGGTGCCGATGATGCTCAGCCAGGGCAGCCAGGAAGACGAGGCCGCCATTCTGCTGGGGGCGTCCGGCTGGCAGATGTTCCGCCGCGTGACGCTGCCCAATATTCGCTGGGCGCTGCTGTATGGCGTGGTGCTGACCAACGCACGCGCCATCGGCGAGTTCGGCGCGGTGTCGGTGGTGTCCGGTTCGATTCGCGGAGAAACCTACAGTCTGCCGCTGCAGGTCGAGCTGTTGCAGCAGGATTACAACACCGTCGGTTCCTTTACCGCTGCCGCGCTGTTGACCCTGATGGCGATCGTTACCCTATTTTTGAAGAGTGCGCTGCAGTGGCGTCTGGAACGTCAAAACGCGCGTCTCGCGCGGGAGGAAAATCATGAGCATTGAGATTAACGGCATCAACAAGTACTTCGGTCGCACCAAGGTATTGAACGATATCTCGCTCGATATTGCTTCCGGCGAGATGGTGGCGCTGCTCGGGCCGTCCGGTTCCGGCAAGACCACGCTGCTGCGCATCATCGCCGGGCTGGAAAGCCAGAGCGGCGGCAAGCTGGGCTTCCACGGCACCGACGTCAGCCACATGCATGCACGCGACAGGCGCGTGGGTTTCGTGTTTCAGCACTATGCGCTGTTCCGCCACATGACGGTGTTCGACAACATCGCCTTCGGCCTGACCGTGCTGCCACGCCGCGAGCGGCCGAACGCCGCGGCGATCAAACAGAAAGTCACTCAGTTGCTGGACATGGTGCAGCTTGGCCATTTGGCCAATCGCTACCCGTCGCAGCTGTCCGGCGGCCAGAAACAGCGCGTGGCGCTGGCGCGCGCCCTGGCGGTGGAACCGCAAATTCTGCTGCTGGACGAGCCGTTTGGCGCGCTGGATGCGCAGGTGCGTAAAGAGCTGCGTCGCTGGCTGCGCCAACTGCACGAAGAGCTGAAGTTCACCAGCGTATTCGTCACCCACGATCAGGAAGAGGCGATGGAAGTGGCCGACCGCATCGTGGTGATGAGCCAGGGTAATATCGAACAGGTTGGCTCGCCGGAGGAGATTATGCGCGAGCCGGCCAGCCGCTTCGTGCTGGAATTCATGGGGGAAGTGAACCGCCTGAACGGCGAAATTCGCGGCTCCCAGCTGTTCGTCGGCGCGCATCAGTGGCCGCTGTCGTTCCAGCCGATGCACCAGGGCAGCGTCGATCTGTTCCTGCGCCCGTGGGAAATGGAAGTGGCGACCGAAAGCAGCGAACGTTGCCCGCTGCCGGTTCAGGTGCTGGAAGTCAGCCCGCGCGGCCATTTCTGGCAGCTGACGGTGCAGCCGATCGGCTGGCATCAGGAACCGATAAGCATAGTGCTGCCGGAAGGCAACGCCACGCCGGTGCGCGGCGGCCGTTATTACGTCGGCAGCCTCAATGCGCGGCTGTATGCCGGCGATCAACTGCTGCAACCTGTTGCGTTAGCCAAAAGCGCCTGATAGGTTTTAACAGCCCTTTTTTTCAAGGCAACCCCAGGGTTGCCTTTTTACTTTACGCACACCAACACACAGGCAAAGATCGTGACAACGCTCGAACAATGCATCGGGAATACCCCGCTGGTAAAACTGCAACGGCTGGCCGCCCAGGCGGGCAGCGAAGTATGGGTCAAACTGGAAGGCAATAACCCGGCGGGATCGGTGAAGGATCGCGCCGCGTTGGCGATGATCCAGCAGGCGGAGCTGCGCGGGGAGATCAAGCCCGGCGATGTGCTGATCGAGGCTACCAGCGGCAACACCGGTATTGCACTGGCGATGATCGCTGCATTGAAAGGCTATACGCTGAAGCTGCTGATGCCGGAGAACATGAGCCTGGAACGGCAGGCGGCGATGCGCGCCTACGGTGCGGAACTGATCCTGGTCAGCCGTGAGCAGGGGATGGAAGGGGCGCGCGATCTGGCGTTGGAGATGCAGCGCCAGGGGCAGGGCAAGGTGCTGGATCAGTTTAACAATCTCGACAATCCTTATGCCCACTTCACCACCACTGGCCCGGAGATCTGGCGCCAGACCGAAGGGCGCATCACGCACTTCGTTTCCAGCATGGGCACCACCGGCACCATTACCGGCGTGGGCGGTTACCTGAAGAGCCAGAATCCGCAGGTGCAGATCGTCGGCCTGCAGCCGGCGGAGGGCAGCAGCATCCCCGGCATTCGCCGTTGGTCGCCTGCTTACCTGCCGGGGATTTTCCGCCCGGAGCTGGTGGATCAGGTGTTGGATATCGAACAGGGCGATGCCGAGCAGACCATGCGCCAGTTGGCGCAGCGTGAAGGCATTTTCTGCGGCGTCAGCTCCGGCGGTGCGGTAGCCGGCGCCTTGCGCATCGCGGCGGCCCACCCTGGCAGCGTCGTGGTGGCGATCGTTTGCGATCGCGGCGACCGTTACCTCTCTACCGGCGTGTTCGACTGATCGCTCCTTCCCGGCGGTGTGTTCCGTCGGGAGAATCTTTCCCCCTTTCCTTTCGACAGACGGCAGCCCCGCTTGCGTGGTAGCTGCCGCTTGCTCGTGCGCCAATGCCATGACTGAAGTAGAGAAATTGCGCGGCAGCGGCCACAATAACGGTGGCGAGACGCCAAGAGCGATGTGTAAGGATTGAGTAAAACCGGCTGCGGGCCGGCGGAATTGGCGGGAAAATAACGAAAATCGGTGAAGGAGCAAGGCATGAAAATTTTACTGGTCGACGATGACCTGGAGCTTGGCACCATGCTGAGCGAATACCTGACCGGCGAAGGCTTCGATGCCACGCTAGTGCTGACGGGCAAGGCGGGGGTAGAGGGCGCGCTGTCGGGAGACTATACCGCGATGATCCTCGACATCATGCTGCCGGACATGAGCGGCATCGACGTGCTGCGCGATGTGCGTAAAAAGAGCCGGCTGCCGATCATCATGCTGACCGCCAAAGGCGACAACATCGATCGGGTGATTGGCCTGGAGATGGGCGCTGACGATTACATGCCCAAACCGTGCTACCCGCGCGAATTGGTGGCGCGTCTGCGCGCGGTGCTGCGCCGTTTCGAAGAGCGGCCGCAAGAGGCGGACGACGAAGCCGCCATCAGCTTCGGCGAGCTGACGCTGAACCCTTCAACCCGCAGCAGCGAATGGCGCGGTAAGGCGTTTGATCTGACCGCTTCGGAATTCAATCTGTTGGAGCTGTTGCTGCGCGCGCCGGATCGCGTGGTGTCGAAGGACGAGCTGTCCGAGAAGGGGCTGGGGCGCCCGCGTGAGGCCTATGACCGCAGCGTGGACGTGCACATCAGCAATATTCGCCAGAAGCTGAGCGCGTTGGCCGGCAGTAAGCTCAGCATCGAGACGGTGCGCAGCATCGGCTATCGCATCCGGTAACCTGATATGCGCGGAAGACTGTTCTGGAAAATTTTACTCGGCTTTTGGTTGACCTTCCTCATCATGACGCAGGCGCTGTGGGTGGCGTTTTCTCTTTATGGCGATCGTTATGTGCCGCCGGAGAACGCCATGGCGCGGCGGGTCATTGGCCTGCAACTGACCTCCGCCGCCACCCAGTTGCGCAGCGGCGGTATGCCGGCGCTGGAAGCCCTGATGCGCGACTGGCCCGAGGACGACAGGCGTCTGCTGTCGGTTACGCCGATGACCCAACCGCCGCCGCCCGCGCCGGAAGAACCGGTGTTTGAAGGGCGTCGTATGCCGAAAGCGATTTCCGCCTGGGTGCAGACCGGGGAAGGGCAAGGTTACTGGCTGAGCTATGACGTGCGCGGGCTGCGGGAAGAGTATCGGCCGGAGCGGCGTTCCCACTTCTTCAACATTCCTGCGCCGATGCTGTGGGTCGGCGGGCTGGGCGGTTTGCTGTTCAGCGCCGTGCTGGCCTGGAATCTGACCCGGCCGATGCGTCAGCTGCGCGGCGGCCTGGATCGGGTGGCGCAGGGCGATCTGTCGGTGCGGCTGTTCCCGAACATGCGACGCCGCCATGACGAGCTGTCCGACGTGGCGCGCGATTTCGACACCATGGCCGAGCGGCTGGAACTGCTGGTTAGCGCCCGCGAGCAGTTACTTCATGACGTTTCGCACGAGCTGCGTTCACCGCTGGCGCGCCTGCAGCTGGCGATTGGCCTGGCGCGGCAGAATGCCGGTAACGTCGAAGCCTCGCTCAAACGTATCGAACACGAGTCGGGGCGGCTGGACAAAATGATCGGCGAGCTGCTGGCGTTGTCGCGTACCGAACACAGTAGCCTGCCGGACGAGGAGTACTTCGATCTGTACGGCCTGGTGGACGCGGTGGTGAGTGATGCACGCTACGAGGCGCAGGTGCCCGGCGTGGATATCGTGCTGCAGGCCGAGTCGGACGTGGAGTATACCGTCAAGGGCAACGCGGAGCTGATGCGGCGAGCGGTGGACAACATCGTGCGCAATGCGCTGCGCTTTTCCAGCCACGGCCAGCGGGTGACGGTGGCGCTGTCGCGCGTCGATAACCAGTTCCAGATCGCCGTCAGCGATCAGGGGCCGGGGGTCGAAGAGGCGAAGCTGTCGAGCATCTTCGATCCGTTCGTGCGTGTGAAGTCGGCGCAGTCGGGCAAGGGTTACGGCTTGGGGCTGGCGATTACCCGCAAGGTGGTATTGGCGCACGGCGGCCAGGTTGAGGCGCGCAACGGCGACAAAGAGGGGCTGGTCATTACCCTGCGTATCCCGCGCTGGTCGTCATAACGTAGCGAGATTGGGATACGACGAAGGGGATAAAAAAACGGCGCCGAGGGCGCCGTTTTTCTTGCTCATCCGCGCTTACTTCTTGATGCGGATGATCGGGGTTTCGCCAACGGTCACGCTGCCGGACAGTTTGATCAGCTCTTTGATCTCGTCCATGTTGGAGATAACGACCGGCGTCAGGGTAGACTTGGCTTTCTCTTCCAGCAGTGGCAGGTTGAACTCGATAACCACGTCACCTTTCTTGACGCGCTGACCTTCTTCGGCGATGCGTTTGAAGCCTTCGCCTTTCAGTTCTACGGTATCGATGCCGAAGTGGACGAACAGCTCAATGCCGCTGTCGGATTCGATAGAGAATGCATGGTTGGTTTCGAAAATCTTACCGATGGTGCCGTCAACCGGAGCAACCATTTTGTTACCGGCCGGTTTGATGGCGATACCGTCGCCAACGATTTTTTCAGCGAACACTACGTCCGGCACATCTTCGATATTGACGATTTCGCCAGAAAGGGGAGCGACGATCTCGATAGTGCCCGTGTCTTTCTTGTCATCAGAAACCAGAGATTTCAGTTTATCGAACAAACCCATGATCTTCTCCTAAGCATTAAATTGGGCGGCGTTCCAGTGTCGTGGAAGTTTAGCAGAGCGTTTTTTCTTCGATGAATTTATTGACGCAATTCATCAGGTCTTGTGCCGTTGGCTGTGCCAAGGCCTGCGCTGCCAACGCCTTCACATCTTCGAAATTCGTGTTACGAATAATTTTCTTGATGCGCGGGATTGAAATCGCACTCATGCTGAACTCATCCAGCCCCATGCCCAATAACAACAGTGTAGCACGCTCATCGCCAGCCAGTTCGCCGCACATGCCGGTCCACTTGCCTTCTGCGTGAGATGCATCAATAACCTGTTTGATCAGGCTAAGTACTGATGGGGACATCGGGTTATAGAGATGAGAAATCAGCTCGTTGCCGCGATCTACCGCCAGAGTATACTGGGTTAGATCGTTTGTCCCAATACTAAAGAAGTCGACTTCTTTCGCCAGGTGGTGAGCGATGACCGCCGCAGCCGGTGTTTCCACCATCACGCCCACCTCGATGCTCTCGTCAAACGCCTTGCCTTCTTCGCGCAGCTGCGCCTTCAGCGTCTCGATTTCGCCTTTCAGATCGCGCACTTCTTCCACGGAGATGATCATCGGGAACATGATGCGCAGTTTGCCGAACGCCGAGGCGCGCAGGATGGCGCGCAGCTGGGCGTGAAGGATTTCACGGCGGTCCATCGCGATGCGGATGGCGCGCCAGCCGAGGAACGGGTTCTCTTCCTTCGGCAGGTTCATGTACGGCAGGTCTTTGTCGCCGCCGATGTCCATGGTGCGGACGATCACGGCCTGCGAGCCCATGGCTTCCGCCACGGCTTTATAAGCCTGGAACTGCTCGTCTTCGGTCGGCAGCGAGTCACGGTCCATGAACAGGAATTCGGTACGATACAGGCCGACGCCTTCCGCGCCGTTGCGCTCTGCACCCGCGACGTCGCGCACGGTGCCGATGTTGGCGCAGACTTCAACCTGATGGCCGTCCAGCGTAATCGCCGGCAGGTCCTTCAGCTTGGCCAGATCGTTTTTCTCGGTGATGTATTGGTTCTGGGCGGCTTTCAGCTGATCGATAACGTCAGCGGTCGGGTTAACGTAAATTTTGTTGTTAACCGCATCCAGAATCAGGTAGTCGTCGTTTTTCACCTGCTTGGTCACGTCGCTGGTACCGACGATCGCCGGCAGCTCCAGGGAGCGCGCCATGATAGAGGTGTGGGAGGTGCGGCCGCCGAGATCGGTAATGAAGCCCAGCACTTTGTCCAGGTTCAGCTGCGCGGTCTCGGACGGGGTCAGATCGGTGGCCACCAGGATCACTTCGTCCTGAATGGAGCCCAGATCGACGATCGGCATGCCCAGAATGTTTTGCAGCAGGCGTTTGCCGATGTCGCGCACGTCGGCGGCGCGTTCTTTCAGGTATTCGTCGTCCAGCTCTTCCAACGCTTTTGCCTGACCTTCGATCACGGTGTAGGCGGCGGCGTCTGCGGAGGCCAGATCGTCTTTGATTAGGGCTATGATTTCCTGCTCAAGCTCTTCGTCTTCCAGCAACATGATGTGGCCTTCGAAGATAGCTTCCTTCTCTTCGCCGAAGGTTTCGCCAGCTTTGGTCTTGATCGCTTCCAGCTGTTCGGACGCTTTTGCGCGGCCGGCCAGAAAACGCGAGACTTCCTGCTCTACTTGATCAGCAGAGATTTTTTTCCGGTTGATGACGATGTCGTCTTCTTTCAGCAAGAGAGCCTTACCAAAAGCGATGCCCGGTGATACTAAAATGCCTGAAATCATAACCCTACCTTACTCTTGACTGGTGTTAACTAAAAAGACGGGCCGATTACTCAAGCTCTGCCATCAGTTTTACCAAGTGCTCAACGGCTTTCTGCTCGTCTTCACCTTCAGCTGAGATGGTCACTACGGTCCCTTGAGTCAGCCCCAGAGTTTGCAGTTTGAACAGGCTTTTAGCGCTGGCGCTTTTGCCGTTGGAGGTCACGGTGATGTCAGACGTGAAGCCTTTGGCTTCTTTAACGAACTGAGCGGCAGGGCGAGTATGCAGACCATTCGGAGCGGTAATAGTAACTTCTTGCTGGAACATTGATGTTTCCCCAACTTATTGGATTAATGTTGTGGAGTTAAAGTTTAGCCCAGGGGCCTGACTTTAACTTGTCTGGTTATAGCGCCTGACTATGGACAGGGGCGAACGTTGATGCAACAGAAAACGACGCGTTAGGCACTTCAGATCAAAAAACTCGGCTTTAGACGTCGTTCCAATCCGCTCCCCATTATGCCCGATTCGCCGCGTCGGCGACAGATGAGTAAATCGATTCAGCCTTGACCGTGCTCGGAGAGTGATTAATTTTGCGCATCGAAATAATGCAACGTTAAATACTAAAGGCGACGGGCAAAAGCAATCTTGGACTGCTATAAAGTTTGATCCAGTCCACAAAAAAGCACCCCGCAGGGTGCTTTTTTAGCGATTTGTGCAGTTGCGGAATTACTGCTGCAATTCCTGCTCGGTGAACAGATCGGCGAACAGCGCGGTGCTGAGATAACGTTCGCCGGAAGAGGGCAGGATGACCACGATAGTCTTGTCGGCGAACGCCGGTTCTTCGGCCAGTTTCACCGCCGCCGCGACCGCTGCGCCGGAGGAGATGCCCGCCAGGATGCCTTCTTCGTCCATCAGACGACGCGCCATGCTGATGGCTTCGTCGTTGGAGACTTTCTCGACGCGATCCACCAGGTCAAGATCGAGGTTGCCCGGAATGAAGCCGGCGCCGATGCCCTGGATCTTGTGCGGGCCCGGTTTCAGCTCTTCACCGGCCAGCGCCTGGCTGATGACCGGCGAGTCGGTCGGCTCGACCGCCACGGTGGTGATGGCCTTGCCTTTGGTGTTCTTGATGTAGCGGCTGACGCCGGTCAATGTGCCGCCGGTGCCGACGCCGGAGATGAACACGTCGACTTCCCCATCGGTGTCTTCCCAGATTTCTGGGCCGGTGGTTTTTTCATGGATGGCCGGGTTGGCCGGGTTGCTGAACTGCTGCAGGATCAGGTAGCGGTTCGGATCGGTCGCGACGATCTCTTCGGCTTTGGCGATGGCGCCTTTCATGCCTTTCGCCCCTTCGGTCAGCACCAGATTGGCGCCCAGCGCCTTGAGCAGCTTGCGGCGCTCGATGCTCATGGTTTCCGGCATGGTCAGCGTCAGCTTGTAACCGCGCGC
Organism: Serratia sp. 201; assembly: GCF_037027545.1. Classification (NCBI taxonomy): domain Bacteria; kingdom Pseudomonadati; phylum Pseudomonadota; class Gammaproteobacteria; order Enterobacterales; family Yersiniaceae; genus Serratia; species Serratia sp. 201. The sequence continues at coordinate 310,084 of NZ_JAXCHC010000002.1, forward strand.
AGCGGCGACGAAGGCCAGCGCGATGCCGGTGTTGCCGCTGGTCGGCTCCACCAGTTCCTTGCCGGCGGTCAGCACGCCGCGTTGTTCCGCATCCCAAATCATATTGGCACCGATGCGGCATTTGACGCTGAAGCTCGGGTTGCGTGATTCAACCTTGGCCAGAATGCGTCCGTTGCCGATACGGTTCAGACGAACCAGCGGCGTATGGCCGATTGTTAATGAGTTGTCTTCATATATCTTGCTCATAGCCCGTCCTTTAACTCTATGAAAATGTGGGGAACATCGAAAGCATACGCTAACAGTACCGGCAGGGAAGTAAAGAATTGGTATATCTATATGTTATTAGGAAATAAGTTTTAAGCACAATGATAAGGGCGCGAAATGCGCGCCCTGTCGAAAATTCCCGCGCTGTCGGCGGTAAAAAACAGCGATTATCGGACGAATTGCGTGCGATAACGATCGACCCACATCGCGGTGGCGCCGCAGACGGCGACCGGCAGGATCACCAGGTTGAGGATCGGGATCATGGTAAAGAGGCTGACCAGCGCGCCGAACTGCAGATTGTCGGTTTTGTGCTGGCGCAAAGCGCGGCGCATGTCGGCAAAGCTCACCTTGTGGTTGTCGAACGGGTAGTCGCAATACTGGATCGCCAGCATCCAGGCGCTGAACAGGAACCACAGCACCGGCGCCACCGTCTGGCCGATGCCGGGCACGAAGTACAGCGCCAGCAGCAGCAGCGCGCGCGGCAGGTAATACATTAGCTTGCGCCATTCGCGCGCCATGATGCGCGGCAGATCTTTGGCGATGCCGAGCAGGCCGGTGTCCGGCAGCGGTTTGCCGGTCAGGCTGCCTTCGAGCTGCTCGGCCAGCAGGCCGCAGAACGGCGCGGCGATCAGATTGGTGATAGTGCTGAATAGATAGCTGAACACCAGCAGCACCGAAATGACCGCCAGCGGCCACAGCAGGTAGCTCAACCATTGCAGCCAGTCGGGAACGTGGCTCATCATCGCCGGGATCCAATCGCCAAGCCGGCTGAACAGCCACCAGAAAGCGGAGCCCATCAGCAGCACGTTGACCAGCAACGGCAGGACCACATAGCGTTTAATCCCCGGGCGCGAAATCAGGCGCCAGCCTTCGGCGAAATAGTGAATGCCGCTGGTCGAGCGGGAAGGGAGCTGCGTATAGGACATATCTTAAGTTATCTCGTTGTCTGAACAGGCATCATTATCATATAGGGATGATTTTCCACTGGCTAGGGTAGGGTTGGCTGAAAAACCAGCAGAAAAAGGCAGTATAATCATCTTTATTGGCATAAAGTTCAGCACGGACTTGCACTTGTGTGCGCGGGCAAATAGAGTTAAAGAGTGAATGTTTGCCGCGGTGGCAATGTATTGGAACAACAGAGATAGCAATGATGCAGGATTTGCGTCTGATATTAATCGTTGTTGGCGCGATCGCCATAATAGCGCTGTTATTGCACGGTCTGTGGACCAGTCGCAAAGAACGGTCAGCGCTCTTCCGCGATCGCCCAGCCAAACGTTCCCAAAAGGAACGTGAACAAACTCCGATCGACGATCTCGAAGAAGGCGTCGGTGAGGTGCGCGTACGCGCCGCTCACCCGCAAGACGAGCCGTCATTCGGCCATTTCGATGCCGCACGCGAAGAACCCGTGGCCGCGCCGAAGCCCGCTCCGGCGGCTGCGCCAGCGCCCCACGCCGTTCAGCCGGCTGCCCATCAGACGCCGCCTCCGCTGTCTCAGCGGCCGGAATATGATGATATCCTGCTGAACAACTACGCGCCGGACGAAGAACAGGCCGAACCGCAGCAACCGCAACCGGCCGTGCGCCGTGAGCCGCGCGTCGACGATCTGCCGCATGAACATGAGGCGCCGCAGGGGGCAGAACCGGCATTCCACGCCGAACCGGCTCCTGTGCAGCAAGCGCCGGAAGTGAAGCCTGCGCCGGAACCTGCACCGCAGCCTGCGGCTGCGCCAATTCAGGCTAAGCTGAAAGAGACCGTGCTGGTGCTGCACGTCGCGGCCCATCAGGGCGGCGTGATCGGCGGCGAAGTGCTGCTGCAGAGCGTGTTGCAGGCGGGCTTCCAGTTTGGCGAGATGGGCATCTTCCACCGCCATATCAGCCCGGCCGGCAGCGGCCCGGTACTGTTCAGCCTGGCGAACATGGTCAAGCCGGGGTCGTTCGATCCTGACATGATGTCCGATTTCTCCACGCCGGGCGTGTCGATGTTCATGATGGTGCCGTCTTACGGCGACGCCAATCAGAACTTCAAGCTGATGCTGCAGTCGGCGCAGCGCATCGCCGACGACGTGGGCGGCGTGGTGCTGGACGACGAGCGCCGCATGATGACGCCGCAGAAGCTGGAAACCTACAAAGCGCGTATCCGTGAAGTGTTGGAAAACAACGCCTGACCGGGTTGCCGCGCGCACTGAACATCCGTAACAACAAAGCCCCCGCTAGCCGGGGGTTTTTTATCTTTGATGGTGAGCCATGGAATCGATAATCCAACAAATCAATCAACTACGAGCCACATTGCGCCATCATGAATACCAGTATCATGTGCTGGATGCGCCCGAAGTGCCGGATGCGGAATATGACCGCCTGATGCGTGAGCTGCGCGAGCTCGAGAGCGCGCATCCGGAGCTGATCACCGCCGATTCGCCGACCCAGCGCGTGGGCGCGGCGCCGCTTGCGGCGTTCGACCAGGTGCGTCACGAAGTGCCGATGCTGTCGCTGGACAACGTGTTCGACGAAGAAAGTTTCCTGGCGTTTTACAAGCGCGTGCAGGACAGGCTCAAAAGCAGCGATCCGCTGACCTTCTGCTGCGAACTGAAGCTGGATGGCCTGGCGGTCAGCCTGCTGTATGAAGACGGCGAACTGGTGCGCGCGGCGACGCGCGGCGATGGCACCACCGGGGAGAACATCACCACCAACGTGCGCACTATTCGCGCCATCCCGCTGCGCCTGACCGGCGACAACATCCCGCGCCGGCTGGAAGTGCGCGGCGAAGTGTTCATGCCGCAGGCCGGTTTTGAACAGATGAACGAAGAGGCGCGGCGCAAAGACGGCAAGGTGTTTGCCAATCCGCGCAACGCCGCCGCCGGTTCGCTGCGCCAGCTCGATCCGCGCATTACCGCTAAACGGCCGCTGACCTTCTTCTGCTACGGCGTCGGCCTGCTGGAAGGCGGCGAGCTGCCGCGCAGCCACTTTGAGCGCCTGATGCAGTTCAAGGCCTGGGGCCTGCCGGTTAGCGATCGCGCCCAGCGCCGCACCGGCAGCGAGGAAGTGCTGGCGTTTTATCGTCAGGTCGAGCAGGAACGCGCACAGCTCGGTTTCGACATCGACGGCGTGGTGATCAAGATTGACGACATCGATCTGCAGGAAACGCTGGGCTTTGTGGCGCGAGCACCGCGTTGGGCGACGGCGTTCAAATTCCCGGCCCAGGAGCAGATCACCGTGGTGCGCGAAGTGGAGTTTCAGGTTGGCCGCACCGGCGCGATTACGCCGGTGGCCCGCCTTGAGCCGGTGTTGGTGGCCGGGGTGACCGTCAGCAATGCCACCTTGCACAATGCCGATGAAATTGAGCGGTTGGGGCTGCGCATCGGCGATACGGTGATCGTGCGCCGCGCCGGCGACGTGATCCCGCAGGTGGTGGGGGTGCTGGAAGACCGCCGGCCGCAGGATGCGCGCGAAGTGGTGTTCCCGCTGCACTGCCCGGTGTGCGGCTCCGACGTTGAGCGCGTGGAAGGCGAAGCCGTGGCGCGCTGCACCGGCGGTCTTATCTGCGGCGCGCAGCGCAAAGAGGCGTTGAAGCATTTCGTTTCCCGCCGCGCGCTGGACGTTGAAGGCATGGGCGACAAGATCATCGAGCAACTGGTGGACAAGGAGTACGTGAAGAACCCGGCCGATCTGTTCCGGCTGTCCGCCGGCATTCTGACCGGTCTGGATCGCATGGGGCCGAAATCGGCGCAGAACCTGGTCAATGCGCTGGAGAAATCTAAACAGACCACCTTCGCCCGCTTCCTGTATGCGCTCGGCATTCGCGAGGTCGGCGAAGCGACCGCCGCCAACCTGGCGGCGCATTTCGGATCGCTCGAGAAGTTGTTCGCCGCTGACATCGAGGCGCTGAAAGAGGTGCCGGACGTCGGCGAAGTGGTGGCCAAACACACTCGCAACTTCCTCGATGAAGCGCTCAATCAGCAGGTGATCAACGAGCTGGTGGGCGCCGAGATCGGCATTCACTGGCCGGCGCCGGTGGTGGTGGCGGCGGAAGAGATAGACAGCCCGTTCGCCGGCAAAACCGTGGTGCTGACCGGCTCGCTGAGCCAGCTGTCGCGCGACGAGGCCAAAGATCGCCTGACGGCGCTGGGCGCCAAGGTCAGCGGCAGCGTGTCGAAGAAAACCGATCTGGTGATCGCCGGTGAGGCGGCCGGTTCCAAGCTGGCGAAGGCGCAGGAGCTGGGTATCGCCGTGATCGACGAAGCGGAGATGATCCGCTTGCTGGGTGAGTGATGGAAAAAGAAAACCTGCTGGAGATCGCCAATACCGTGATGCCGTTCGGCAAGTACCAAGGGCGGGTGCTGATCGATCTGCCCGAAGAGTACCTGCTGTGGTTCGCCCGCAAGGGCGAATTCCCCAAAGGCAAGCTCGGCATGCTGATGGAGATGACGCTGGCGATTAAAATCGAAGGGCTTGACCACCTGGTCAAGCCGCTGAAGAAAAGCTGAACTGACGGGCCTTGGCCCGTCTTTTTTTTACCCGCGCGACGCCTGCGCGTTGGGCACCGCCTGTTGCGCCTGCTGCTTGCGCTGATACCTTTTCGCCAATACCGCACAGGTCATCAGTTGCACCTGATGGAACACCATCAGCGGCAGCACCATGATCCCCACCGTCGCCGCCGGGAACAGGATATTGGCCATCGGAATGCCGTTCGCAAGGCTCTTCTTCGAACCGCAGAATACGATGGTGATCTCGTCTGCTTTGCTGAACCCCAGCCAGCGCGCCATGTAAGTGTTCACCACCAGCACGATCGCCAGCAGCATGATGCTGCCACCGACGATAAACGCCAGTGAGCCCATCCCTACCTGATGCCAGATGCCGTGCGTCACCGCCTCGCTGAAGGCGGCGTACACCACCAGCAGAATTGAAGTCTGATCGGTTTTACCGATAAGTGGCCGATGGCGTTCGATCCAGCCGCCGATCAGCGGCCGCAGCAGGTGACCGGCGACGAACGGCACCAGCAGCTGCAGCACGATCGAACCGACCTGCCGCAGGCCGCCGGTATCGCCGTGTACATTCATCAACAAGCCGACCAGCAGTGGCGACACGAAGATCCCGAGCAGGCTGGAGGCGGAAGCGCTGCATACCGCCGCCGCGACGTTGCCGCCCGCCAGCGAGGTGAAGGCGATGGCCGATTGCACGGTGGCCGGCAGGATGCACAGGTAGATGAAACCGGCGTACAGCTCGGGGCTGACGTCGATCGGCGCCCACCAGGCAAACAGCACGCCCAGCGCCGGAAAAATGATGAAGGTGCTGCACATCACCCACAGATGCAGCCGCCAGTTGTTGCTGCCGGCCAGGATGGCCTCGCGCGACAGCTTGGCGCCGTGCATGAAAAACAGCAGGGCGATGGCGGCGATGGTCAGGGCGTTGAGCCAGCCGACGAACTCGCCGCGCGCCGGCAGGAACGACGCCAGCAGCACGGTGGCGATCAGCGTCAGGGTAAAACGATCGGGCAGGAATCTCATGGCGATGCGCTCGGGTAGAAAATCGATGGGGCTATTCTCCCGCGCGGGCATATAATAATAAAATTGATTTATTTAATTCATCCATGAATAAAACACATGAATTACTCACTCAAACAGCTGCGGGTGTTCGTCGCCATCGCCCGCCACGGCAGCTTCAGCCGCGCCGGTGAGGCGATCGGCCTGACGCAATCGGCGGTCAGCCACAGCGTGAAAGAGCTGGAAGCGGAGGTCGGCGTGCGGCTGCTGGATCGCACCACGCGTGAAGTGGTGTTGACCGACGCCGGTCTGCGGTTGGCCAACCGGGTCGAGCGGCTGCTGGACGAGCTGCAGGCCGCGTTGCTGGATGCGCGCAGCTTTGGCGTACAGCGCAGCGGCACGGTGCGGGTGGCGACGAGCCAAACCATTTCCGCCCATCTGATGCCGCAGTGCATCGCCGCCGGCGAGCGTGAATATCCGGAGATCCGCATCATGCTGCGCGATCAGGCGCAGCAGCAGGTGCTGCACAGCGTGCGCAACGCCGAGGTGGATTTCGGCATCGTGGTCGATCCGGTACAGGCGGTGGATCTGGAGTGCGAAGCGGTGCTGCATGAACCTTTCCTGTTGCTGTGCCGCGACGATCATCCGTTCGCTGCGCAGCCGGCGGTGCGTTGGTCGGCGTTGAACGGTTGCCGCCTGGTGTTGCAGGATTATGCGTCGGGCAGCCGGCCGCTGATCGACAGTGCGCTGAGACAGCAGGGCGTGGAGGCGCAGGTGGTGCAGGAAATCGGCCATCCGGCCACGCTGTTCCCGATGGTGGCGGAGGGGATTGGCATCAGCATTTTCCCGGCGTTGGCGCTGCCGTTGCCGGAAGGGGGGCGGCTCCGGGTGCGGCGGCTGGTGCCGGAAATTAACCGCGCGCTGATGCTGGTGCGGCGCAAGAACCGCTCACTGACGCCGGCGGCGGAGGCCATCTGGCAGGTGGCGCGTCAGCAGGCGGCGCTGCTGCAACAGCGCCGGCGGGAAAACGCGGCATATTGACTCAGATATAGACGTCCACCGCGTTGAGCGGCGTTGGGCGGTTTACGCCGTCGCCGGATTGCGCCGCGGCTTTTTCCATTTGCTCCTGCTGCTGCTTTTCCATTTCTTCTTTCTGGATGCGCGCGATCTCGGCTTGCAACATCTTGATCTGCGCTTCGATCAGCTGTTTCTGCTTTTCGATCTCTTTGGGATCGGCGTCGGAATCCTTCAGTTCCACCAGCTTTTGCTGCAGCGCCTGAATCTGCCGGTTCAGCGCCTTGATGCGCGCCGAAGCGCGGCTTTCATTGAGGTTAACCGGTTCGTCATTGCCGTTGGCGCGTTCGTTTTTCTCCATCTTGCCGCCTTGCGGCTGGTTGTTGACCGGTTTGGCCATCAGCAATTCGCCCTGATGGCCCGGCGCGCTAAAGACGTTGCTGACGCCGGGAACGGTATTCTTGATCGGTACGATCATGGTGATGGTGGTCGACATGGTTGCTCTCCCTGAGTCTGGATCTCGCTGTTCAGGGTATCGGCAGCGGCGGCTAAATCTTTACCTGCTGCAAACGCGGCCAGCGCAGCAGCCAGCCTTTGTCGACCACGCGCTGGGCATAGGCCGTGTGATCGCCATTTTTCACGTTGAAGGTAATGGTGTCGTTGAACAGCGCCGCGAGCCCGAAAGGGGCGACCAGCGTGATGCTGTCGTCGGCGTTCAGGCGCGCGCCGATCGCCGTTTCCACTTCGGTCCAGAAGCTGATGGCCTCTTCGCTGTTGCGGTAGGGCGCCCGGCCGCCGCGCAGGTGCATGCGCGCCTGGTTCTTGACCGACCACGGCTGCGGCAGCCACTGTTGCAGCCGCGCCTCCAGCATGCGATCGCGTTCGGCGTCCGCACGCTGCGCATCGAAGTGGATCACGTCGATATCGTTGAGCGGCGTGGGCTCCCTATAGCCGTGGCGCCGATCCCACACCAGGTTGCGTACGAAGCCGGCGCCGAGGCACCAGTCATTCAGGCCGAGCCGGCGCACGGTGCGCAGGGCGGCCATGCGCGCGTTATCTTGTTGCAGCCAGTCGATAATTTGCCGTTGCGGATCCATCACCCCTCCTGTTTTCGCGGCTACTGTAACCCGAAGCGGCGGCGGGTGAAATGGGGGGACGCGTGGTGGCGGCGATCGCGTGCAAAATAATTTTCTTTTCCCACTGACTACACTTGGTGCAGGGCTGTTATCTCGTCACTCGGGGCAAGGGAGGGGGTTATGTATCAGGCAACGGTGGGCCAACGCGGCTATCGCTTTGGCGATCTGCGTCAGCTGATGGCGAAGGCTTCGCCTGCGCGTTCCGGCGATTATCTGGCGGAGGTGGCGGCGCAAAGCGCCGAAGAGCGTATGGCGGCGCGTATCGCGCTGGCGGATTTGCCGCTCAAGGCGTTCCTGCAGCAGACGCTGGTGCCGTACGAGCAGGACGAGGTGACGCGCCTGATTATCGATAATCACGATGCCGCCGCTTTTGAGCCCATCTCGCACCTCACGGTCGGCGATTTTCGCGACTGGCTGCTGAGCGAGCAGGCCGACAGCGCCATGCTGGCGCAGGTGGCCGCCGGCATTACGCCGGAGATGGCAGCGGCGGTGAGCAAGATCATGCGCAATCAGGATCTGATCCTGGTGGCGAAGAAGTGCCGGGTAGTGACGCGCTTTCGCAATACGATTGGTCTTCCGGGCCACCTCAGCGTGCGGCTGCAGCCCAATCACCCGACCGACAGCCTGCAGGGCATCGCCGCCAGCATGCTGGACGGCCTGCTGTACGGCAGCGGCGACGCGGTGGTTGGCATCAATCCGGCCAGCGACAGCCTGCCGCTGCTGGAAAAGCTCAACTACATGCTGGACGACGTGATCCAGCGCTTCGCCATTCCCACCCAATCCTGTGTGCTGACCCACGTGACCAACACGCTGCGGCTGATGGAGCGCGGCGCACCGGTGGATCTGGTGTTTCAGTCGATCGCCGGTACCGAAGCGGCCAATCGCGGTTTCGGCATCAGTCTGGCGCTGCTGGCGGAGGCGCAGCAGGCGGCGCTGAGCCTCAAGCGCGGCACGTTGGGCGATAACGTGATGTACTTCGAAACCGGGCAGGGCAGTTGCCTGTCGGCTAACGCGCATCACGGCGTCGATCAGCAGACCTGTGAGGCGCGTGCCTATGCGGTGGCGCGCCATTTCTCACCGCTGCTGATCAACACCGTGGTGGGGTTTATCGGCCCCGAATACCTGTATGACGGCAAACAAATTATCCGCGCCGGGCTGGAGGACCACTTTTGCGGCAAGCTGCTCGGCCTGCCGCTGGGTTGCGACGTCTGCTACACCAACCATGCCGAAGCCGATCAGGACGACATGGACACGCTGCTGACGCTATTGGCCGCCGCCGGGTTGACGTTCCTGATCGGCGTGCCGGGCGCGGATGACATCATGCTCAACTACCAAAGCACCTCGTTCCACGACGCGCTCTATATCCGAGAGCTGCTGGGGCTGAAGCACGCGCCGGAGTTCGCCGCCTGGCTGGCGGCGATGAACATCACCGACGAACGCGGGCGGCTGCGCGACGCCGCCGCCAATCACCCGCTGTTGCTGGCGCTGCAGGGAGAACGGACATGAGCAAACCGGTTCACGTCAACAGTTGGGATGCGCTGCGCGCCTTTACCGACGCGCGCATCGCGCTGGGGCGCACCGGCGCCAGTCTGCCGACCGACGAGCTGCTGCGCTTCGGCCTGGCCCATGCCCAGGCGCGCGACGCGGTGCATCAGCCTTTCGACAGCGAGCGGCTGGCGGCGGATCTGCACGATGCCGGTTGGCCCACGCTGGCGGTGCACAGCCAGGCTGGCGACCGCGCCGCCTACCTGCGCCGTCCGGATCTGGGGCGGCGATTGGCGCCGGACAGCCGCAGCCTGCTGCTTGGTTTACCGCCGCGCCGCGTCGATCTGCTGCTGGCGGTGGCGGACGGCCTCTCCTCCAAGGCGGTGCACCGCCAGGCGCTGCCGTTGCTGCAAGCGCTGCGGCCCTATCTCGATACGCTGGGGCTGACCGTGGCACCGGTGGTGCTGGCGCATCAGGCGCGGGTGGCGCTGGGGGATGAGATCGGTGAATGCCTGCAGGCTCGGGCGGTGGCGATGCTGATCGGCGAACGGCCGGGGCTGTCGTCGCCGGACAGTCTGGGCATCTATTTGACCTGGGGACCGAGCGCGCGCAGAACGGACGCCGAGCGCAACTGTATTTCCAACGTACGGCCCGAGGGGCTGGATTACCCGCAGGCGGCGTTCCGCCTGGCCTGGCTGCTGGAGCAGGCGTTCCAGCGGCGGCTGAGCGGCATCGAGCTGAAGGACGAGAGCGACAACCCGGCCCTGCATGGACGAGTGACGCCGCTTTACCCCCAGCTGGGCGGCTGACCGATGGTTTGCTGCAGCAGGGCAGTGAAGGCAGCCAGCCGGGCGGACACCTTCGCCATCGGGCGCAGCAGATAGATGCCTTGCTGCTCATGGCGCGGATCTTCCAGCATTTGCACCAGTTGCCCGTGCTGCACGTCCGGCCCCACCACCCAGTTGGGCAGAAAGGCGATGCCGAGCCCGAGCAGTGCGGCCTGACGCTGCGCGGTGAAGTCGTCGCAGCGCAGCGCCATGGTGCAGCGGCTCATCAGCGCCGCGTCGAGGATCTGCGCCCAGCAGGCCGGCTGCTGCTTGTGGTAGCGGGCGATCAGCCGGTGCTGCGGCAGCGCCTCCAGATCGCTCGGCAGGCCATAGCGGGCGACGTAGGCGGGGCTGGCGCACATTACCCAGCGTTGGGTGGCGATGCGGCTGGCGTACAGCGCGCTGTCCTTCTGCTCGCCGATGCGGATGGCGGCGTCCAGCCGTTCCTGGGTCGGATCGGTCTGGCGTTCGGTCAGATCGAGATCGACCCACAGCTGAGGGTACCGTTCCGCCAGCGTCGGCAGCAGCGGTAGCACATAGGTTTTGCCGAAGGTCGGCAGGCAACTGATGCGCAGCGTGCCCTGCGGCGTTTCGTTCAGCGCGTTCAGCTCGGCGCGAAGGCCGGTAATGTCCGTCATCAGCGCGGCGGCGCGTGTCAGCAGCAGCTCGCCGGCGTCGGTCAGCAACAGGCCGCGGGTGGAGCGCACGAACAGCGTCGCGCCGAGCGCGCTTTCCAGCGCATCGATATGGCGCACCAGCGAAGAAGGCACCATACCCAGCTGGCGCGCGGCGGCGGAAAAGCTGCCCAGGTGGGCCACGTCGAGAAAAATTGGCAGATGTTCTACATAGCGGGCGTCATTCATTTTTGCATTATATGCAAAAGCGTTTCTTATGAATACCCGCTTCTCTGCCGGCGGCGCGGCGGCTACTCTGGCTGCGGGTTGACGACGGGCTTCAACGCCGCCTTATCCCGGCCGTATAGAGAGAAAACGCATAAACCTCGCGGCGCTTAGCACTAAATAACAGATGTTTTTCCCAGGCTGCGCGAGCCGCCTGCGGAGTTGATAGTCGCTCCAACACCAGATTAACCGTTCAATTTGATATCCGATCCAGCATTAATGATTAGTGAGCCTTTACTTTCACTCATCATGCTGTTGACTCTGGATATCGGCCGGCCAGCCGTGCCGGTTTTTTTGTCGCCTCAGGCTGAATCGTTCCAACTGATGAACGCGCCTGAGAGGCATCTTGGCCCGCCGTCGGTGGGTCTTTTGAACGCGCGGAACCGCGATCCCGCGCTGGTGGAGGAGTTAGTCATGAACGAAAAACACGGGTGTTCCTGTGCGCGCCATTTGGCGCAGGGTTTTGCCAGGCAGTCGATCAACGCCGGGGAGGGCGAAATCTATCAAATCTCGCTGATGAGCGCGCTCATCGACGGGGTCTACGAGGGCGAAACCACCATTGCCGAGTTGCTCAAACACGGCAACTTCGGCCTCGGCACCTTCAATCATCTGGACGGTGAACTGATCGCTTTCGATCGGGAAATACACCAGCTGCGCGCCGACGGCAGCGCCCGGCCGGCCTGCCTGCAACAGAAAACCCCCTTCGCCGTCGTCACCTTTTTCCAGCCCAGCGTCAGCCAGCAATTCGACCGGCCGATCACCAAGGCACAGCTGCACCAGTGCATCGACGAACAGGTCGCCTCGCCGAACCTGTTCTGCGCGGTGCGGGTGGACGGTGAGTTCAGCCATGTCGAAACCCGCACCGTACCGCGTCAGGAACGGCCTTACCGCCCAATGCTGGAAGCGATAGAAGAGCAGCCGACCTTCTCGTTCCATCAGCGGCGCGGCACGCTGGTCGGCTTCCGCTCGCCGGATTACATGCAGGGCATCGGCGTGGCCGGCTATCACGAACACTTCGTTACTGACGATCGCAGCGGCGGCGGCCACGTGCTGGACTACCAGCTCGATCATGGCCGTTTGCAGTTCGGCGTCATCACCCGTCTCAATCTTCAGTTGCCGCATGATGCGGATTTCTTGCGCGCCAACCTCTGCCCAGAGGATTTGGATCGCGCGATTCGTTCCGCCGAGGGTTAACCCCGGCGATCGTTTTCTTAGGAGGTGGAACCATGGCACAGGAAAAAACAGGCAATGACTGGCAATGCGGCGCCGATTTGGTGGTGAAAAACCTGGAAGCGCAGGGCGTCAAACACGTTTTCGGCATTCCGGGCGCCAAGATCGACCGGGTGTTCGATTCGCTGGAGGACGCGCCATCGATCGAAACGGTGGTGGTGCGGCATGAGGCCAACGCGGCCTTTATGGCGGCGGCGGTCGGCCGCCTGACCGGCAAGGCCGGGGTGGCGCTGGTCACCTCCGGGCCGGGCAGCTCCAACCTGATCACCGGGCTGGCAACCGCCACCTCGGAAGGGGATGCGGTGGTGGCCTTCGGCGGGGCGGTGAAGCGCGCCGACAGCCTGAAGCAGACGCACCAGAGCATGGATACCGTCAGCATGTTCCGGCCGGTGACCAAGTACTGCGCCGAAGTGCATGCCGGTTCGGCGATTTCCGAGGTGATCGCCAACGCCTTCCGCCGCGCCGAGTTCGGCCGGCCGGGGGCGTCGTTCGTCAGCCTGCCGATGGATATCGTCAATGAACCGGTCAGCGCGCCGGTGCTGGCGGGCTGCCGCTTGCCGCGCATGGGGGCCGCGGCGGCGGACGACATTCAGGCGGCGGTGAAAATGATCCGCCAGGCCAAATGCCCGGTGCTGCTGCTGGGCTTGCAGGCCAGCCGGCCGGAGAACAGCGAGGCGGTGCGCCATCTGCTGTACCGCACCCATATGCCGGTGGTTGGCACCTATCAGGCGGCGGGGGTGATTGACGTCAATCACTTTGCCCGTTTCGCCGGCCGCGTCGGCCTGTTCAACAACCAGCCGGCCGATCAGCTGTTGCAAAAGGCCGATCTGGTGGTCAGCGTCGGCTACGATCCGATCGAATACGATCCGTGCATGTGGAACAGCCACGGGCGGCTGAAGCTGGTGCATATCGACGTGCTGCCGGCGGACATCGATACCTGCTATCGGCCGGACGTCGAGCTGGTGGGCAACATCAGCGCCACGCTGAACATGATGACCGAAGCGTTCACTGAGGCGGTCTGCGTGCCGCCGGAGGTGGAGCTGATCCTCACCGATCTCGGCCGCCAGCGCACTGAACTGGCGGAGCGCGCCGCTCGCCGCGGCGGCATGCCGATCCACCCGCTGCGCATCGTCAAGGAGCTGCAGGACATCGTCAGCGACGACGTGACGCTGTGCGTGGACATGGGCAGTTTCCACATCTGGATCGCCCGCTATCTTTACAGCTTCCGCGCTCGCCAGCTGTTGATCTCCAACGGCCAGCAAACCATGGGGGTAGCGCTGCCGTGGGCCATTGGCGCGGCGCTGGTGCGCCCCGGCGACAAGGTGGTGTCAATCTCCGGCGACGGTGGCTTCATGCAGTCGAGCATGGAGCTGGAGACCGCGGTGCGGCTGAAAAACAACATCGTGCACGTGATCTGGGTCGATAACGCTTACAACATGGTGGAAATGCAGGAAGTGAACAAATACCAGCGCAAATCCGGCGTGGAGTTCGGGCCGATAGACTTCAAGGCCTACGCGGAATCCTGCGGCGCGGTCGGTTTTGCCGTGCAGTCGGTGGAAGATCTGCGGCCGATGCTGCGCAAGGCGATGGAGATCCAGGGGCCGGTGGTGGTGGCCATTCCGGTCGACTACGCCGATAACTATAAGCTGATGGCGCAGATGAACTTCAGCCAGATGATTTAATTTCATCATCCTCGCGCCGTTTCACCGGGGCAGGCCGCTTGCGCGCCTGCCCGTTTTTATGCGCGGAATTTGTCCTTTACATCGCTAACTGCATGATTTATTGCTATCCGTTCGGCTGTTTTTTCACCACTGGGGATAGCGCAATGAAAAGAAAAGCAATAACGATCGGGCTGCTGGCGTTGGCGATTGCCGGCGGCGCGCGGGCCAATACGCTGGTCTACTGTTCCGAAGGCTCGCCGGAAGGCTTCAACCCGCAGCTGTTCACCTCCGGTACCACGGTAGACGCCAGTTCGGCGGCGATCTACAACCGGTTGGTGGATTTCAAACCCGGCACCGTCGAGCTGCAACCCAGCCTGGCGGAAAGCTGGGAGGTGAGCGAAGACGGCAAGCGCTATACCTTCCATCTGCGCAAGGGCGTGGCATTCCAGAGCAATAAATATTTCACGCCCACCCGCGATTTCAACGCCGATGACGTCATCTTCTCGTTTATGCGCCAGAAGGACGCCAACAACCCGTATCACAAGGTCTCCAACGGCGCCTACACCAACTTCGAGTCGATGGAGTTCGGCACGCTGATTGACCGGATCGTCAAGGTGGACGAGCACACCGTGCGCTTTGAACTCTCCCGCGCCGAGGCGCCGTTCGTCGCCGATCTGGGCATGTATTTCGCCACCATTTTATCGGCGGAATATGCCGACGCGATGCTGAAGGCCGGCACGCCGCAGCGGGTGGACAACGATCCGATCGGCACCGGGCCGTTCCAGCTGGTGCAGTACCAGAAGGACGCGAAAATCCTCTACAAGGCGTTCGATCGTTACTGGGAAGGCAAGCCGAAAATCGATCGGCTGGTGTTTTCGATCACGCCGGATGCGACGGTGCGTTACGCCAAGCTGCAAAAGAACGAGTGCCAGGTGATGCCGTTCCCCAACCCGGCGGATCTGGCGCGCATGCGGCAGGACGGCAACCTTCAGGTAATGGAAAAATCCGGCTTGAATATCGGCTTCCTGGCGTTCAACACCCAGAAGAAACCGTTGGATAACGTTAAGGTGCGCCAGGCGTTGGCGCTGGCGGTCAACAAGCCGGCGATCATCGAGGCGGTGTTCCACGGCGCCGGCCAGCCGGCCAAGAACCTGCTGCCGCCGGCCCAATGGGGTAGCAACGCGCAGCTTGAAGACTACCCGTATTCGCCGGAGCGGGCGAAGCAGCTGTTGCAGGAGGCCGGGCTGGGGCAGGGGTTTGACATCGATCTGTGGGCGATGCCGGTGCAGCGGCCCTACAACCCCAACGCCAAGCGCATGGCGGAGATGATCCAGGCCGACTGGGCTAAAATCGGCGTGCGCGCCAAAATCGTTACCTTCGAGTGGGGCGAGTATTTACAGCGGATTAAAAACGGCGAACACCAGACCGCGCTGATGGGCTGGACCACCGCCAACGGCGATCCAGACAACTTCTTCGGCCCGCTGTTCACCTGCGCTTCGCTCGGCGGCTCCAACTCGGCGGAATGGTGCTACAAACCGTTCGACCAGCTGATCCTGCAGGCGCGTGAAGAGAACGATCATGCCAAGCGGGTGGCGATGTACCAGCAGGCGCAGGTGATGATGCACGATCAGATGCCGGCGCTGATGATCGCGCACTCGACCATCTTCGAACCGGTGCGCAAGGAAGTGAAAGGCTACGAAATAGACCCGTTCGGCAAACACATCTTCAAGCAGGTGTCGCTGGAGAAATAAGGCACAGGCCGGGTTAACCCGGCCTTTTTCATGCCTGCGGCGCGTCGCAGTGGTAGCGGCCGCGCGGGATCACCAGCGGCGTGTGGGACAGCGGATCGTCGATGATCATGCATGGCATGCCGAACACCCGTTCCACCAGCTCGGCGGTAATGATCTCCGCCGGTTTCCCCTCAGCCACGATCTTGCCGTCGCGCATGGCGATGATGTGATCGGCATAGCGGCAGGCGTGGTTGAGATCGTGCAGCACCGCGATGAGGGTTTGGCCGCGCTCGCGGTTGAGCTGGCGGAACAGATCCAGCAGCTCTATTTGGTGCGCGATGTCGAGGTAGGTGGTCGGTTCATCCAGCAGCAGCAGCGGCGTTTGCTGCGCCAACGCCATCGCCACCCAGACGCGCTGTCGCTGTCCGCCGGACAGCTCGTCGACGCTGCGATCCGCCAGCTGGCTGACGTTGGTGGCCGCCATGGCGGCTTCCACCGCCTGTTTGTCGGCCTGCGTCCACTGTTTCAACAGGCTCTGGTGCGGATAGCGGCCGCGCGACACCAGGTCCGCCACGGTAATGCTGTCCGGTGCGATCGAGGTTTGCGGCAGCAGGCCAAGCTCGCGCGCCAGCGCCTTGGTGGCGAAGCTGCTGATGTTTTTGCCGTCCAGCATCACCTCGCCGGCGCTGGGTTTCAGCAGGCGGCACAGGGCGCGCAGCAGCGTCGATTTGCCGCAGGCGTTCGGCCCGACGATCACCGTGAAGGCGCCATCGGGGATCGCCACGCTCAGATCGTCAGCGATGATTTTATTGTCGTAGCCCAGCTTCAGGTGCGAGGCGTGCAGGCGGTGGCTCATGGCATTATCACTCTTCATTATCTGCGGGCCTCACGGATGAGCAGCCAAATCAGGTACAGGCCGCCGATGCAGACGGTCACGACCCCGACCGGCAGTTGGATCGGCGCGAAAAGATGTTGGGACACCACGTCGGCGCTGAGCAGCAGCGCTGCGCCCATCAGCGCCGATGACGTCAGGGTGACCGAGGATTGTCCGGCCAGGCGGCGGGCGATCTGCGGCGCCGCCAGCGCGATAAAGGAAATCGGCCCGGCGGTGGCGGTGACGGCGGCGGTGAGGGTAACGCCGAACAACATCAGCCACAGCCGGCTGCCTTCGGCGTTCACGCCCAGCGCGCGCGCCGTGTCGTCGCCCATTTCCAATAGCTGCAGCCGTTTGCCCATCAGCAGTGCGGCCGCGGCCGCCAGCACGATGAACGCCGTGGCGGGCTGGGCTTTCTGCCAGGTCATGCCGTTGAGCGAACCGGCCTGCCACATGGCGGCGTCCATGGCGCGCTCCAGCGAAGCGGTGATGATCAGCCAGGTATTGGTGGAGACCAAGACCGCGCTGATGGCGATGCCGACGATGATCAGCCGGAAGCCGGCGATGCCTTGCCGCCAGGCCAGCAGGTAGATGGCCAGCGCGGCGAGAATGCCGCCGGCCAGCGCGCCGCCGGCGATGTAGTAATAGCCGCCGTTGAACAGGGTGATGGCGATCAGCGCGCCGGTGTAAGCCCCCATGTTAAAGCCAATCACGTCCGGGCTGCCGAGCGGGTTGCGGATAATCGACTGGAAGATGGCACCGCTCATGCCGAGCGCGCCGCCTAACAACAGTGCCATGGCGATACGCGGCAAACGCCATTGGGTGACCACGGTGACCAGATTTTTCGGCGCCTCGCCGCTGAGCGCGGCAAAGACCTGTTCCAGCGAAAGTTGCAGTGTGCCGTAGCACAGCGCGGCAACGGCCATCGCCAGGCACAACGCCAGCAGCGAAAGATTGACCAGCAGCAGGCGCAGCGGCATGCGCCAGTTGATGACGCCGTCCGGGCGGCCGATATGCAACGTGTGGGGCAGACTCATCACAGACCCCCCAGCGTTTTCTTGCGGCGCACCAGCCAGATCAGCACCGGCGCGCCGATGAAGGCCGCCACGATGGAAACCCGCAGTTCACCGGCCGCCAGCAAGCGGCCGACCACGTCGGCGCACAGCAGTAAAATCGGCGCCAGCAGCATGGAGTAGGGCAGGATCCAGCGCTGGTCGGGGCCGACCCACCAGCGGGCGATATGCGGCACCATCAGGCCGATGAAACTGATTGGGCCGACGGTGGCGGTCGCCGCGCCGCACAGCAGCGTGATGGCGATCACCGCGACAATCTGAGTCAGCACTACGCGCGCGCCGAGCGCGATAGCCAAATCTTCCCCCATACCGATGGTATTCAGCGGCCGGGCGATGAGCAGCGTCAGCAGGCAGCCGAGCAAAATGGCGGGGGCGGTGACCGGCAGCGTGGACAGCGTGCGGATATCCAGCGTGCCGGCCTGCCAGAAGCGCAGTTGGTCGAAGGTTTGCGGATCGATCAGCGACAGCCCGGTGGTGATGCCGATCAAAACCGCGCCGATCGCCACGCCGGCCAGCGTCAGCCGCACCGGGTTGATGCGCCCGCCCGCCAGCGTGCCGATCAGGTAGACCAGCAGGGTGGTGAGGGCAGCGCCGACGAAGGCATAGGCCATATAGCTTTCAGTGGTGGCGGCGCCGAAAAACATGATGCCGATGACCACGGCGAAGCTGGCGCCGGCGTTGATGCCGAGCACGCCGGGATCGGCCAGCGGATTGCGCGTCAACGCCTGAATCAGCGCGCCGGCGGCGCCGAGCGCCATGCCGGCTAAAATGCCCGCCAGCGTACGGGGCACCCGGGCGTTGAGAATGATGGTGCTGTCGGAACCGCTCGCGGCGCCCTGCAGGCTGAGCCAGACGGTATGGAAGGGGATGGCCTTGGAACCCAGCATCAGGCTGGCAATGATGCACAGCAGCAACAGCACCAAACCGATACCGAACCCGGCGATGCGTTTGAAGCCACTGGCGTAAGCTGCGTGCGGTGCGGACGAAAGCGTCCGCTCAGTCGGAGTGGGTACGTTCACACCGGTAACTCCTGTATGATTTTTATTCTCATTGTTATTTGCGTTCATGCGGGGTGGCAATAGTAGCACGAGTTAACACCCGCATGCACCCGCCGGTTGGTGGCAAAGGTGCGTTGACGATGTTAATAACTATTGATATTTCAATTGATTGAATGTGAACTATCGCCCCGCTTGCGGAAAGCGTCGGCAGGCGTCTGGCCTGCCGACGATGTGGCTCAGGGTTTTTTGAACAGCCGTTCGATTTGGTTCAGCATGTTGGTGGCGCTGTAATAATCGAGGCGGAAGGTGTCGTTGCCGACGGCATAGACGTGCCGCTGTTCCACCGGCTCCAGATGTTTAAGGAACGGGTTGGTCAGCACCTCTTGCACTTTGCGCTCATTGGTGGCGAACAGGATCAGGGTTTTGCCGTTCAGGCCTTCGGCCATTTTTTCGCCGGAGATCTGGATGATGTCATGGCGTTTACCCATGCTGGCGTTGCCTTTGGCGCTTTCCGGCGGGATGGCCAATTGGAAGCCAAGCTGGGTGAGCAGCTTGCCCTGGGCGGAGCCCGGTGTCCACAGCATGGCCTCGCGGCCGTTGTCGGCATACACCAGCGGCGTGGTCGGCTGCGGCGGCAGCGCGATCGCATGCTTCACTTGCTCCACGCGCTGTTCGAAACGATCCTCCGCCTGTTTGGCGCCGGCTTCGTGACCGGTGATCTCACCGAGCTCGCTGGCCAGCTGTTGCCAGCTTTTGTCGCCATAATCGAGTACTAACGTCGGCGCAATGGCGGACAGCTGATCGTACAGCTTCAGCGCTGAATCCCCGCCGGTGGCGGCGACGACGATCAAATCCGGCGCGGCAGCGGCGACGGCTTCGGCATTGGGCTCCACCTGATACAGCCGTTCGACGTGGCGCTGTTTGGCCACTTCGCTCCACTGGGTAAAGAAGCCTTGTTTATCGGCCACCAGGGGATTTGGGCTGGTGGCGGCGCTGGCGACCACCGGGGCGTCGATCGCCAGCAGCGTACCGGTGATGGTGACGCTGGTGGACACGATGCGCAGCGGCGGTTTTTCCAGCGTGAACTTCCCTTTGGCGCTATCGATGGTGCGCGGCCAACTGCTGTCGGCAGCGGGGGCGGACGGTTTCTGCCCGTCGCTCTTGTCGTCCGGGCCACAGCCGCTGAGCAACAGGCTGGAAGTGGCGATGAATGCAATGAACAGCTGGCGTAAGGATAGGGTCATGAGCGGGCTCTTTCTTTCCTTGAACTAAGGCGTATCAATCCGGCGGCGGATTGGCTGCGTGGTGGATGCCCGCTAATTTACCATTCAAGCCGCCAAAATGATAACCATTCGTATCTCAGCGCGTAGTGAATACAGAAAGAATAAGGAGATAGGGGCAGTGAGTGAGGCAGAAACGAAAAAAGCGCCCAAAGGCGCTTTTTCCTGAATGGGTGGGTCGTGCAGGATTGATTCGGCCTGTGGCCTCACCCTACGGGCAACGCTGCGCGTTGTCGTATCGCTGCGCGATGCTCGAACCTGAACGCAGGATCTCACCCGCACGACTCAGTGGGCCATGTCAGTAAGAAGATAAAGGCAGAGTCAGGTGGCGCAGAAACGAAAAAAGCGCCAAAAGGCGCTTTTTTCTGAATTGGTGGGTCGTGCAGGATTGATTCGGCCTGTGGCCTCACCCTACGGGCAACGCTGCGCGTTGTCGTATCGCTGCGCGATGCTCGAACCTCTACGGTTCTTCATCCTGCACGACTCGGTAAACTATGCCGGCGAAAGATGAAGTCAGAGTCGGATGGTGCAGAAACGAAAAAAGCGCCAAAAGGCGCTTTTTTCTGAATTGGTGGGTCGTGCAGGATTCGAACCTGCGACCAATTGATTAAAAGTCAACTGCTCTACCAACTGAGCTAACGACCCGCAGAAGTGGTGGGTGATGACGGGCTCGAACCGCCGACCCCCTCCGTGTAAAGGAGATGCTCTACCAACTGAGCTAATCACCCACTTCAGGACTTCC
The DNA here is from genome assembly GCF_037027545.1 of Serratia sp. 201. Taxonomy (NCBI): domain Bacteria; kingdom Pseudomonadati; phylum Pseudomonadota; class Gammaproteobacteria; order Enterobacterales; family Yersiniaceae; genus Serratia; species Serratia sp. 201. The sequence goes on from NZ_JAXCHC010000002.1 coordinate 330,773, forward strand.
AGGTACTGCTAAACGAGAGAATGATGGTGGGTGATGACGGGCTCGAACCGCCGACCCCCTCCGTGTAAAGGAGATGCTCTACCAACTGAGCTAATCACCCTCATTCGTTCTCATTTTTCTCAACAAGATGGTGGGCGATGACGGGCTCGAACCGCCGACCCCCTCCGTGTAAAGGAGATGCTCTACCAACTGAGCTAATCGCCCCGTCTTGTTGGAGTCGCATTATAGGGATAGTTCAAAGTGAGTCAACGCTTTTTAAAATGATTTCAATCGTTCGCCGCAAATTTAGGCAGGGCGCGATAATTATCGCCAGCAGCGCCGATTCTTTGCGCAACGCTCTGCGAAACTCGCCGCAAAACGCGCGAAATCGACCGGCGCAATATCGTGTCGGCGTTGAGGAATTAGCGCGTGGTGATACAATGTCGTCCACTCTTTTTTCAATTCCGAGCAATCGTCGGCCATCGCCGACACGCGTTGCGTAATAAGGCAGTGAACCCAATGAAAATCAAAACCCGTTTTGCACCGAGCCCGACCGGCTATCTCCACGTCGGCGGCGCGCGTACCGCACTTTACTCCTGGTTGTTCAGCCGCCATGCGGGCGGTGAGTTCGTTCTGCGTATCGAAGATACCGATCTGGAACGTTCGACCCAGGACGCGATCGACGCAATTATGGATGGCATGAACTGGTTGAACCTGGATTGGGATGAAGGCCCGTATTTCCAGACCAAGCGTTTCGATCGCTACAACGCGGTCATCGACGAGATGCTGGAGCAGGGCACGGCCTATAAATGCTATTGCTCCAAGGAACGTCTGGAAGCGCTGCGCGAGAAGCAGATGGAAAATGGCGAGAAGCCACGTTACGACGGCCACTGCCGCGACAGCCAGTGCAGCCACACCGACGACGAGCCGCACGTGGTGCGTTTCCGCAATCCGCAGGAAGGGTCGGTGATCTTCGACGACAAAATTCGCGGCCCGATCGAATTCAGCAACCAGGAGCTGGACGATCTGATCATCCGCCGCACCGACGGTTCGCCAACCTATAACTTCTGCGTCGTCGTCGATGACTGGGATATGGAAATCACCCATGTGATCCGTGGTGAAGACCACATCAACAACACCCCACGCCAGATCAACATTCTCAAAGCGCTGGGTGCGCCGGTGCCGGAATATGCGCACGTGTCGATGATCCTCGGCGACGACGGTAAAAAGCTGTCCAAACGCCACGGCGCCGTGGGCGTGATGCAATACCGCGACGACGGCTATCTGCCGCAGGCGCTGCTGAACTACCTGGTGCGCCTGGGTTGGTCCCATGGCGATCAGGAGATCTTCTCCATCGATGAGATGAAAGAGTTCTTCACGCTGGAAGCGATCAACAAATCCGCCAGCGCCTTCAACACCGAGAAGCTGCAGTGGCTGAACCACCACTACATCAACCATATGCCGGCGGAAGAAGTGGCGGTGCATCTGGCATGGCACGTTGAGCAACTGGGCATTGAAACCCGCAACGGTCCGGAACTGAAAGACCTTGTCAAGCTGCTGGGCGAGCGTTGCAAGACGCTGAAAGAGATGGCGGAGTCTTGCCGTTACTTCTACGAAGACTTCAGCGAGTTCGACGCCGACGCCGCCAAGAAGCACCTGCGCCCGGTCGCGCGTCAGCCGCTGGAAGCGGTGCGTGCCAAGCTGGCCGCCATCACCGTCTGGACGCCGGAAAATGTGCACGACGCCATTCAGGGCACGGCGGATGAGCTGGGTGTCGGCATGGGCAAAGTCGGCATGCCGCTGCGCGTCGCGGTGACCGGCGCCGGCCAGTCGCCGGGCATGGACGTGACCGTGCATGCGATCGGCCAGAAGCGCTCGCTGCAGCGTATCGATATGGCGCTGGCTTACATCGCCGAGCGTGAAGCCCAGGCCTGATTAGGCTGATACGCCGTAAATGAAAAAGCCCCGTGGAGCGATCCCGGGGCTTTTTTATTGCTTGCTGTCAGGCTTGTTCGCCGGCCGGCAAACCCGGACGGTAGGCGATGAAATACATCAGCCCGACAAAGCCGGCGCCGCCCAGCGCATTGCCGAGAAATACCGCGACGAAATTAGGCAGATACTGTTCCCAACCCATCCCGCCGGCAAAGATGGCCGCCGGGATGATGAACATATTCGCCACCACGTGCTGGAAGCCGATGGCGACAAAAGCCATGACAGGGAACCACATGCCGATCACTTTGCCCGGCACATCTTTGCTGGCGAAGGCTAACCACACCGCCAGGCACACCAGCCAGTTGCAGCCGACGCCGGAAATGAAGGCGTGCAGGAAGTCCGCATCCACTTTGGCCTGCGCGATCGCCAGCGTCTTATGCAAGAACGCGCCTTCGGTCAGGCCCAGCAAATGGCCGAAGAAGTACGCGACGGCCACGCTGCCGGCCAGGTTGGCCAGAGTGACCCAAAACCAGTTGCGCAGCACGGCGATGGCGGGGATTTCGCGGGCAAACCAGGCCATCGGCAAGGTCATCATGTTGCCGGTCAGCAGTTCGCCGCCGGCCAGAATGGTCAGGATCAAACCGATAGGGAAGACCGCGGCGCCCAATAGGGCGCCGAAAGAGCCCCATTCAGCCGGCAGGGTGCCGATGACGTGAATATCCAGCAGGAAGCCGGTGGCGATAAAGGCGCCGGCGAGAAAGCCCAGAATCAACAGATTAGCGAGAGGGGCGCGGCTTTTGTTTACCCCGGCCTGAACGGCGAGGGCGGCGATTTCTTTTGGTGAATGCAAAGACATGACGGACTCGGTTTATAGTAATAAAGTTTATGGCGCGGGCAGTCTATGCCGCTCGGGAGCCCGACTCAAGCGCATTTCGCTAACATTCCGTTAATTAAAAATCAACGTGATATGCAGGGTCTTTTGCTATTTTGAGATGTAGCGCGCAAAATGGATGAACTCTGCACAAACTGATGATTTTTTGGCGCCAAAGATGCTGATTTGGCGGCTTTTTCAACGCTTGATTCAGTAATTCAATTTAGCCGTTGACAGCTTTGAATGGGTTTCATATTATGCGCCCCGTTCACAGCACAAAGTGATTGTGGAACGGGGCTATAGCTCAGCTGGGAGAGCGCTTGCATGGCATGCAAGAGGTCGACGGTTCGATCCCGTCTAGCTCCACCACCATTTAAAAAAGCCGACCCTAGGGTCGGCTTTTTGCTTTTCGTCATTTATCCTTCGCCGAATGCCAAGCAATAAAAAAGGCGCCCGCAGGCGCCTTGTTATCGTCGTCGGTTCGAGGCTTAGCCCAGCACCAGACCCGCGATGGAAGCGGACAGGATGCTGACCAGCGTAGAGCCGTACACCAGCTTCAGACCAAAGCGCGACACCACGTTGCCCTGGTGTTCGTTCAGGCCCTTGATCGCACCGGCCACGATGCCGATGGAAGAGAAGTTGGCGAAGGACACCAGGAACACCGACAGGATCCCCAGGCTGCGCGGCGACAGCTCGGCAGAGACTTTCTGCAGCTCCATCATGGCCACGAATTCGTTGGAAACCAGCTTGGTGGCCATGATGCTGCCGACCTGCAGGGCTTCGTGTTTAGGAATGCCCATGATCCAGGCGAACGGATAGAAGAAGTAACCGAGGATTTCCTGGAAGCTCAGGCCGAAGATAGCGCTGAATACGCCATTGAGCGCGGCGATCAGGGCGATGAAGCCAATCAGCATCGCGGCGACGATAATCGCTACTTTGAAGCCGGCCAGGATATATTCACCCAGCATTTCGAAGAAGCTCTGGCCTTCGTGCAGATTGCCCAGATGCAGCTCTTCTTCTTTATTGGTGTCGTACGGGTTGACCAGCGACAGCACGATAAAGGTGCTGAACATGTTCAATACCAGTGCCGCCACCACGAACTTGGCGTCCAGCATGGTCATGTAGGCGCCGACGATAGACATGGACACCGTAGACATCGCGGTTGCCGCCATGGTGTACATGCGCTTTTCCGACATCTTGCCCAGGATATCCTTGTAGGCGATGAAGTTTTCGGATTGGCCCAGGATCAGCGAGCTGACGGCGTTGAACGACTCCAGCTTGCCCATGCCGTTCACTTTCGACAGCACGGTACCGATAATGCGGATGATGAAAGGCAGCACTTTGATGTACTGCAGAATACCGATCAGCGCCGAAATGAAGACGATCGGGCACAGCACCTTCAGGAAGAAGAACGCCAGGCCTTTGTCGCCCATGCCGCCGAACACGAAATCAGTCCCTTGTCCCGCAAACCCGAGCAGTTTGTCAAACAGCGCGGCGAATCCTTTTACGAAGCCCAAACCCGCTTCCGAATGCAGGAAAAAGTAGGCCAGCAGTACTTCGATAACCAATAATTGAATAACATAGCGAATGCGGATGCTTTTACGATCGCGGCACACCAACAGGGCCAGGATCGCCACCACTACTATCGCCAACGCAAAGTGCGCAATATGGGACATGTTTGCTCCAAATTTGAGGCAGGCTGAATTTCGGCTGTCATTTTATGTAACGCTACGTTTAAAAACGAGACTTCTATTGCAAATATGGAAAATCATAGCGGGAATTCTCCTAAAGTGTTGCGCAAAAGCATAAAAAATCAAGATGTTAACGCAGAGATAGGAAATTCGTATTCTTGTGCTAACCTGTCTTTCAGGGGTATTGCAGCTAAAATCCCATCCCAAAAGCACGGAAATCGGCATGCTTGGTGTCGGACCCTTCGATAAAACCATTAATGTTGGCTATTACAGAGATAAGTTTTACCGCTCTAAATGCGCTTGATAATTATTATCATTTATATAGAGTGGAGATAAACGTAATTTCAGTAAGGGTTCAACATATGCTGAACAGTCGCGTGGTTGAAACCACCCCCGGTCGCTCCGCCAGAAAAATCAAACTCTCGCTGATGGGGCCCGCCTTCATCGCCGCTATCGGCTATATCGATCCCGGTAACTTCGCCACCAACATCCAGGCCGGCGCCTCGTTCGGCTACAGCCTGCTGTGGGTCGTGGTCTGGGCCAACGTGATGGCGATGCTGATCCAACTGTTGTCTGCCAAGCTGGGCATCGCTACCGGAAAAAACCTGGCTGAGCACATTCGCGATCGCTTTCCGCGGCCGGCGGTGTGGGCCTATTGGGTGCAGGCGGAGATCATCGCCATGGCGACCGACCTGGCCGAGTTTATCGGCGCGGCGATCGGCTTCAAGCTGCTGCTCGGGATTTCCCTGTTGCAGGGCGCGGTGCTGACCGGCATCGCCACCTTTTTAATTTTGATGCTGCAAAAACGCGGGCAAAAGCCGCTGGAGCGGGTGATTGGCGGCCTGCTGCTATTCGTCGCCGCCGCTTACATCGTCGAGCTGGCATTCTCTCAGCCGCAGCTTTCGCCGCTGCTGAAGGGGATGGCGCTGCCCGATCTGCCCAACGGTGACGCGGTATTTCTGGCCGCCGGGGTATTGGGCGCCACCATCATGCCGCACGTGATCTACCTGCATTCGTCGCTCACCCAAGTCGGCGGTGAGCACGATAAGGCGGAGCGCTATGCCGCCACCAAAGTCGACGTCGCCGTCGCCATGACCATCGCCGGTTTCGTCAACCTGGCGATGATGGCCACTGCCGCCGCCGCGTTTCATTTCAGCGGCCACAGCGGTATCGCCGATCTCGACGTGGCCTATCTGACGCTGCAACCGCTGCTCGGGCAAGCCGCCGCCACCGTGTTTGGCCTGAGCCTGGTGGCCGCCGGTCTCTCCTCTACCGTGGTGGGCACGCTGGCGGGGCAGGTGGTGATGCAGGGGTTTGTGCATTTCCATATCCCGCTGTGGCTGCGTCGCGCGGTGACCATGCTGCCGTCGTTTATCGTTATCATGCTGGGAATGGACGCCACGCGCATTCTGGTGCTGAGTCAGGTGCTGCTCAGCTTCGGCATTGCGCTGGCGCTGGTGCCGCTGCTGGCTTTCACCGGTAATCGGGCGCTGATGGGGGAAATGGTCAACGGCCCGCTGGTGCAAAACCTGGGCAAGCTGATCGTACTGGTGGTGGTGGGATTGAACGGCTACCTGCTGATCGGCAGCGTGCTGTAGGCAAAAAAAACGCGGGCCGGCATTACGCCGGCCCGTCGTCGTTAATCGCGGTCGTCATCGCCGTGGCGGCGCCAGCGATCGCGGTCATGATCGTGGTGGTGCTTTTTCTCTTTCTTCCAATGGTGCTTATCGTAATGCTTGTCGTATTTACGATAGCGTCCTTCATGATAGTAATAGTGTTTGCGCCAGTAGTCGCGGTCGCGCCAGCGATAGCCGTCCCAGTAGTAACCGCGACGGCTGCGGTCGCCGAGATAGCGCCCCTGATGGCCTTGCCACCAGTCGCGATCGCGCCAGTCGTAACCGTCCCAGTAACGGCCGCGATTGTCCTGATCGCCGATGCGCAGTGAAACGCCCGGCATCAGATCGATGCTGATCCCTTCGGCGTGTGCTTGCTGTGCGGCGGGCAGTACCGTCGCCGCCAAGATGGCGGCCAAGAGCAGAGGTTTAAACATGGCTTCTCCTTCCCGCTTGCGCGGCTTGGCCGTTTGTCACTTTATGAAGCGCGTTCATCAGTTTAAAAAAGCGGCCTTATCGTTATTTTGCTGCAATATCGGCATCATAGCGCCAGCGCATAGGGTTGAATCTGAGAGCCACTCTGAAAACGATGCGGGAGGCCAAGATTTGAGATTTTTCTGGAGTCTCGCCGCTCGATTGAGCGGCGGAATTTGTAAACGATTACAATAAGATTTTCTCGATCTGCGCGAGCTCTTCTTCACTGAAGTGACGATTGGCCAGCATGCCCACCGCGTCTTCTATCTGCGCATTCTTACTGGCGCCGATCAGCACCGAGGTAACGCGATCGCCGCGCAGCACCCAGGCCAGCGCCATCTGCGACAGCTTCTGCCCGCGTTGCCGCGCCAGCGCATCGAGGCGGCGCACCTTGTCCAGCCGCTCGTCGGTCAACTGCTCCGGCTGCAGGAAGCGGCTGCCGCTGGCGGCGCGGGAATCTTGCGGGACGCCGTGCAGGTAGCGGTCGGTCAGCAGGCCGCCCGCCAGCGGCGAGAAGGCGATCGCGCCGACGCCATGCTCCGCCAGCGTATCCAGCAATTCCGCCTCCGGCGTGCGTTCCAACATCGAATACTTGGGCTGGTGGATCACGCACGGCGTACCGAGCCGCTGCAGAATGTCGAACGCCTGCCGCGCGCGCTCGGCCGGGTAGTTGGACAGGCCGACATACAGCGCTTTGCCCTGGCGCACCAACAAATCCAGCGCCGCCATGGTTTCTTCCAGCGGCGTGTCCGGATCCGGCCGGTGGTGGTAAAAGATATCCACATACTCCAATCCCATGCGCTTCAGGCTCTGATCGAGGCTGGCGACCAGGTACTTTTTCGAGCCCCAATCGCCGTAGGGGCCGGGCCACATGGTGTAACCGGCTTTGGATGAGACGATCAGCTCATCGCGCCAGGCCCGCAGATCGGCGTTGAGCATGCGGCCAAAGTTCTCCTCGGCGGCGCCGGGCGGCGGGCCGTAGTTATTGGCCAGATCGAAATGGGTAATGCCGCGATCGAAGGCGCAGCGGATCAGGCCGCGGGCGTTGTCATACAGCGTGGCGTCGCCGAAGTTGTGCCACAGCCCGAGCGAGACGGCGGGCAGCTTCAGCCCGCTGCGGCCACAGCGCCGGTATTCCATATCTTGATAACGCGTAGGGGAGGCTTGGTAGGACATAGTTATCCTTGTCGGCGAGAGGTGAAGTGCTTTGAGTGTATACGTTTCCACACCGTGCTGCCGGGGGAGCGATCACAGCGCCGGCATGTAACGCCAGGTTGCCGTTCGATGCCGGAGCGTTTGTTCGAAATTTGAACGGCATCTTCGATAATTAAGATAATCGCTCCAGCTGCAGACAGGTGATGATCATGACTCAGACCTATACGGTGGCCGATTATCTTCTCGATCGTCTGGCCCAAATCGGCATCCGTCATTTCTTCGGCGTGCCGGGGGATTACAACCTGCAATTTCTTGATCATGTTCTCGCTCATCCGCAAATCACCTGGGTAGGCTGCGCCAACGAATTGAACGCCGCCTACGCCGCCGATGGCTACGCGCGCTGCAAACCGGCGGCCGCGCTGCTCACCACGTTTGGCGTCGGCGAGCTAAGCGCGTTGAACGGGGTGGCCGGCAGCTACGCCGAATACCTGCCGGTGATCCACGTGGTCGGCACCCCGGCGCAGCGCGCCCAGCGCGCCGGTGATTTGTTGCATCATTCGCTGGGGGATGGCGACTTCACCCACTTCGCCCGGATCGCCAAAGAGGTGACCGTCGCGCAGGCCAATCTGACCGCTGATAACGCCGCGATGGAGATAGACCGCCTGATCGGCGTCGCCTTGCTGGAACATCGCCCGGTTTATCTGATGTTGCCCAGCGACGTCGCGCAGGCGCCGCTGCCGAGTAAACCGGCGCCGCTGATGCTGCGCCAGGCCAAACTGTCGCAGAGCGCATTGCAGGCATTTATCGCCGCGGCGCGCGAAAAGCTGCTGTCGGCGCGGCGGGTGTCATTGTTGGCGGATTTCCTGGCCGATCGCTTCGGCGCCGAAGGGGTGCTGGACGAGTGGCTGCAGGAGGTCGACATTCCGCACGCTACGCTGCTGCTTGGCAAAGGCGTGCTGGATGAGAACCGCACCGGTTTTGTTGGTACCTACTGTGGCGGCGCCAGCGATCCGGCGGTGAAACAGCTTATCGAAAACGCCGATGTGGTGATCAACGTCGGGGTGCGTCTCACCGACACCATTACCGCCGGTTTCACGCATCATCTGCCGGTGGAAAAATGCATCGATATTCAGCCGTTCGAAGCCTGGGTTGGGCGGCGGTGTTTTAGCCGCATCCCGATGCGCGAGGCGGTACAGGCGCTGCATCGCCTGAGTCTGTCGCTGGCGTCGCGTTGGCCGTTGCCGCCGATCGTCCGCCCGGCCCTGCCGGAAGGCAATGGGGAAGGGTTGGATCAGCACGCCTTCTGGCGGCAGATACAGGATTTCCTGCGGCCGGGGGATATCGTGCTGGCCGATCAGGGCACCGCCTGTTTCGGCGCGGCGGCGCTGACGTTGCCGCGCGGCTGCCGGCTGATCGTGCAGTCGCTCTGGGGATCGATCGGCTATACCCTGCCGGCGACGTTCGGCGTGCAGACTGCCGAACCGGAGCGTCGGGCAGTATTGCTGATCGGCGACGGCGCCGCGCAGTTGACCGTGCAGGAACTGGGATCGATGCTGCGCGACGGGCTTAAGCCGGTGATCTTCGTGCTGAACAATCAGGGGTATACCGTTGAACGCGCGATCCACGGGCCGGAGCAACGTTATAACGACATCGCGCGCTGGAACTGGACGCAGCTGCCGTCGGCGTTGGCCGGTGAGCGGCCGGTGAAGGCGTTGCGGGTCAGCGATCCGGACGGATTGCGTCAGGCGCTGCGCGAGGTAGCGGACGACGAACGGCTGGCCTTCATCGAAGTGATGCTGCCGAAGATGGACATTCCGGAACTTCTCGATACCGTCTCCCGCGCCATTCAGGCGCGCAACGCCGCCGCTTAGGGCAGGGTATCGCCCAGTAGGCGCTCCAGCATCCAGAACCCCGCCGGGCCCGGCGGGGTCAGTTTGGACCATACCGCATCCACCGAAATCAGTTTTGGCCAGCCGCGCGGCCGCAGCTGGGTGAGCCTGCCGTGGCCGTATTGCTGCACCAGCCAGTGCGGCAACACCGCCCAACCGAATCCTTGTTCCGCCATCTCCAGCAACAGCAGATAGCTGGGCGCCGACCAGACCAGGCCACCCTGTCTGGCCGCCTCGGCGCCGGTGTAGGTATTGAGGATCAGTTGGCGGGTGCTGGACAATTGCTCTGGCGTCGGCGCGGCGACCTGCGCCAGCGGATGCTGATGGGCGACGAACAGCCCCATTTCGGTCTGCTCAGGCAGCCGGGAGAAGGCGATATCCGGCGGATAACGTTTTTGCACTTCTACCATGCCCAAATGCGCGCGGCCGCTTTGCAGCAGATCGATAACGTCGCCTTCCTCGGCGATCATCCATTCCAGCTCAATTTCCGGGTAGCGCTGTTCGAACAGCTGCATTAACCGATCGTGATGCTTGGGCTGGTAGGTATCGGAAAACACCATGCTCAGGCGCGGTTCAACCTCGCCCGCCAGCTGAATGCTCAGGGCATCGAGCCGTTCGCTGGCCGCGAGGATCGCCTGTACGTGCCCCAGCACTTTGCGGCCGGCGGCGGTGAGCACCGGCTGGCGCGCGCTGCGATCGAACAGCGTTAATGCCAGGTCGGCCTCCAGATTGGCGATGGCGGTGCTGACGGTGGATTGGCTTTTACGCAGCTTGCGCGCGGCGGCGGAAAATGAGCCGAGGGCGGCGGCTTCCACGAACGCCTGTAACGCTTCCGGTGAATAGTGCATGTATCTACTTTATCGATGGAATCTATTTTTAATCTACCCAAAAAAGCGATGATAATCACCTGGCTTTCGCAACAACTGTTGAAAAAAAGGTGATGTATGCAACTGCAAAACAAGTCTCTCATTGAACGTATCGTCCACGCCGTCGGTTTCGAGGCCATCGCCGTGATGGTTTGCGCCCCGCTGGGCGCGTGGCTGCTGAACCGCTCAATGGTGCAGGTCGGTGCGTTGGCGGTGATGCTCTCCACCGTCGCGATGCTGTGGAACATGGTTTACAACACGGTGTTCGACCGCCTGTGGCCGGCCAGCCGGGTGATGCGTAACCTGAAGGTGCGTGCGCTGCACGCCGTCGGCTTTGAAGCCGGTTTTATCCTGATCGGCGTGCCGATCGCCGCCTGGATGCTGAGTATCTCCTGGGCGCAGGCGTTTATGCTGGAAATCGGTTTCTTCCTGTTCTTCCTGCCGTACACCATGGCCTATAACTGGCTGTACGACACGCTGCGCCAGCGCTGGTTCGAAGCGCGCCAGCCGATCAATTCCGGCGTCAAATAAGGCGTCGTCAGCCCGGCGATTCTCAGGTAAGGTCAGAGGATCGTCGGAAATGCTGAGGAACGAAGGATGAAAGTGTTGGGTCTGCTGGGCGGCATGAGTTGGGAATCCACCATTCCGTATTACCGCACCATCAACGAGCAGGTAAAGGCGCGCCTCGGCGGGCTACATTCGGCCAAAATCGTGCTCTACAGCGTCGATTTTCAGGAAATTGAACGCTTGCAGCATCAGGGCGATTGGGATGGTGCCGGCCGGCTGCTGGCCGAGGCCGCCGTGGCTTTGCGCGCCGCCGGCGCCGAAGCCATCGTGATCTGCACCAACACCATGCACAAGGTGGCGGAGGCGGTCGAGCAGGCCAGCGGCCTGCCGCTGATTCACATCGCCGACGCCACGGCGCTGCAGGTGCGGGAAAAAAACATTCGCCGCGTCGGGCTGCTGGGCACGCGTTTTACCATGGAGCAGACCTTCTACCGCGGCCGCCTGCAGGAATTGCACGGCATTGATGTGGTGACGCCGGTCAGCGCCGATCGTGACATCGTGCACCGCATCATCTATGACGAGCTGTGCCTCGGTAACATTCGCGACGCCTCGCGCGATGAGTATCGCCGGATCATCAGCGACCTGGAGCAACAGGGCGCGCAGGGGATTATTTTCGGCTGCACCGAGATAGGGTTGCTGGTGAGCGAGCGGGATGCGTCGGTGCCGGTGTTCGACACCACCGCGATCCACGCCCGCGCCGCCGCGGCGTTCGCGCTGGACTAATCGTCGTGCGGCGGTTGCCGGCGGTTCACCAGCATCAGCGGTTTGCCTGCCAGCGTCAGCCAGGCGGGCAGCATCACGATGCATAAGACGGGCAGCAGGTGCAGATCCGGCACCACCGCCACTGCCATGAACAGGCTGAGCCAGCCGTCGCGCGTGACCACCAGCACCAGCCCCATAATGGCGCAGGAGACGGTGATCGCCGCCGGCACCGCCGGAACGTGCTGGTGCAGCATCAGCCCCAGCGCCACCCCGACGAACACCGCTGGGAAGATGCGCCCGCCGCGAAAGCCGCTGGCGGCGGCGATCACCAGCGCCGCCAGCTTGGTCAGGGTAACGGTCAACAGCGCCGGCACCGAATAGTTGCCGTCTGCCGCGAGGCGCTTCATTTCATCCAGCCCTTTGAACAGGGTAATCTCTCCGCCCACCAGCGCCAGCAGGCCCAGCACAAAGCCACCCAGTCCTAACATCAACACCGGATTCTTCATCGAATGGAACAGGCGGTGAACGTGTGGGAAGCACCACAGCGCCACCATGCCGAGCGCGATGGCGATCAGCGCCACGATGGCGCCGCTGAAGATGTCCGGCAGTCGCGTTACGTCGTAGGCGTCGAGCTGCAGGGCGAAATTGGGCACGAAGAACATCTGGGTGGTGACCGCGCCGGCGGCGGCGGCCACCAGCGGGGCGAACAGCCGATCCCACAGCGGCGTTTCGTTATTGCCCGCCAGGGTTTGCGAGAAGATCAGCGCGGCGGCGACCGGCGTGCCGAACATCGCGCCGATGGTGCCCGCGGCCGCCAGGATGATCCAGTCCATGCGCGGCACCTTCGGCAGCAGGCGCGCGCCGGCCGCCGCTACCAGCGCGATATTGATGGCGGTGATCGGGTTCTCCGGCCCCAGGCTGACGCCGCCGGCCAGGCCGACGATCAGCGCCAATCCCAGCCCCGGCAGGGCGGAGAGCGGCAGCGGCATGCCGATCAGCGATTCCGTCGCCGGATCCGGCCCGGCATGGCCCGGCATATAGCGCACGATCAGGCCGACCGCCACACCGGTCAGCGTCAGCATGCCGAGCGGCCACCAGGGTGCCTGGGCATCCAGGCTCAGCGCGTCGGGCAGCGTCACCCACAGCCATTGCTGCAGCGTAGCGGCGACTTTCATCATCAATAGCAGCACCAGACTGGAGGCGGAACCGATAATCAGCGCAGGCAAAGCAAAGGCCAACATGGCATTGGCGCGCGGATGCAGCATGGATAATCCCTTGTCGATGCCTCCATGCAGGGCAGGGAGAGCGGGTGGTTGGGCAGTGGCCACAGCTTGCCAGACTATCGGCGAGCAGGCACGCATTGATATTGCCCGGCGTCGATGACGGTTAACAGTCGCGGCGGCGCGTTTTTTGCCGCAATTTGTTTCAAATCGCGGCATCACAGGCAAGCTGAAACGTTTTTTGTGATCCGGATCGCTATTGGGGCGCAGATCCGAGGCGGGTGATTGTTGTTTTCGCAGCAGGATTTTACAGTGTGGGCAGCTTTTTATTTTTCATTTTGCGGAGACGAAATCAATGACCTATGCCCTCGTGGGTGATGTTGGCGGCACCAATGCCCGCCTGGCGTTGTGCACTGTTGCGACGGGTGAAATTACCCAGGCGAAAACCTATTCCGGCCTGGAGTTCGACAGCCTGGAGGCGGTGATCCGCCACTACCTGAAAGCGTGCGATATCGAGGTGCAGGATGCCTGTATCGCGATCGCCTGCCCGGTGACGGAAGACTGGGTGGCGATGACCAACCACAGCTGGGCGTTCTCTATCAAAGAAATGAAGGCCAGCCTGGGGCTGAGTCATCTGGAAGTGATCAACGATTTCACCGCCGTCTCGATGGCGATCCCGATGCTCTCGCCGGACGACGTGCTGCAGTTTGGCGGCGGCGATGCGCAGCCGGGCAAACCGATCGCGGTGTACGGTGCCGGCACCGGGCTGGGCGTTGCCCACCTGGTGCACGTCGATCGCCGCTGGGTCAGCCTGCCGGGCGAGGGCGGCCATGTCGATTTCGCGCCGAACAGCGAAGAAGAAGACATTATTCTGGAGGTGCTACGCGGTGAAGTGGGGCACGTTTCCGCCGAGCGCGTGCTGTCCGGGCCGGGCCTGGTCAACCTGTATCGCGCCATCGTCAAGGCGGACAACCGCCTGCCGGAAAAATGGGAGCCGAAAGACATCACCGAGCGGGCGTTGGCTGACAGCTGCATCGATTGCCGCCGCGCGCTGTCGCTGTTTTGCGTGATCATGGGGCGCTTCGGCGGCAACCTGGCGTTGAATCTGGGCACCTTTGGCGGCGTGTACATTGCCGGCGGCATCGTGCCGCGCTTTATGGAATTCTTCAAGGCCTCGGGCTTCCGCGCCGCTTTCGAAGACAAGGGGCGCTTCCGCGACTATGTGCGAGACATTCCGGTGTTCATGATAACCCATGGCCAACCGGGCCTGCTGGGGGCCGGCGCGCATCTGCGCCAGACGCTGGGCATGCAGCTGTAAGCAACGCGGCGGCACGATAAAAAAAGGGGCGCAACCCACAGGTTGCGCCCCTTGTCGTTTTCGTGGGGTATCAGGCTTTGGCCAGCTCCGCCGTTTGGGCGGTTTCTGCCGTTTCCGCTGCCACCGCCTTCGGCGCTTTGATGAACAGCGTAATCAGCAGAGAAGCGGCGGACAGGACGCCAATCACCATAAAGGTGGCGTGGAAGCCGCCGAAGTATTTGGCGACGAACGAACCGGCCAGCGCGCCCAGGCCGAAGCCCTGGTAGATGATGCCGTAGTTCTTGCTGTGGTTTTTCAGGCCGAAGAAGTCGCCGACAATCGCCGGGAACACGGTGATGTTGCCGCCGAAGCAGAAGGCCACCGCGCCGACGCAGATGAAGAACAGCGTGTGGTTCAGAGTCATGAAGCTCAGGGCGACAATCGCCAGCACGGTAACCAGCATGGTGAAGCTGATGACGCGCATGCGGCCCACTTTATCGGACAGCGTACCCAGGATGATGCGGCCGGCGGTGTTGAAGATGGCGACGGCGGACACTGTGTTGGCGGCGGTGGCCAAGTCCATCCCGGCCAGTTGAACGCCCATGTCTTTCACGATGCCAATCAGATACAGACCGCTCATGCAGGCAGCGAAGAAGATGGTGAACAGCAGGTAGGCTTCTTTGGTGGCCAGCATCTGACGTACGCTGTAGTCGTTACCCAGACCGTTGGCGCCTGGCTGTGCGGCGTTGGTCGCCAGCACCGGCTCTTTCAGCAGCAGGGAGCCGACGACGATCAGGCCCATCACGATGGCACCCCAGTAGAAGAAGGCACCGGAAACGCCGACGTCGGCGATCAGGGCGGCGTTGACGTATTTGAACAGCAGGCTACCGCTGCCGAAGGCGCCGACGGAGATGCCGGAAATCAGGCCTTTGTTGGCGGGGTACCACTTAATCAGGTTGGACAGGGTGGAGATGTAGGCGATACCGACCGCAAAGCCCACCACCACGCCGGCCAGCAGGTAAATCATGTCAAGCGAGCTGACGTGGGCGCTGGCGATGAGACCCAGGCCGACCAGGATGCCGGAACACAGCGTCAGATTGCGGATGCCGAAGCGTTCTTGCAGCTTGCCGGCGAACAGCGTGGCGAAGGCCAGGAAGAAGCTGGTGATGGAGAAGGTGGTGGCGACGTCTGCCAGCCCCCAGTGGAACTTGTCGACCAGCGGCTGGTTGAACAGGCTCCAGGTGTAGATGGTGCCCAGACCCATCTGACAGATGATGGTGCCGAGAACGATTAAGCTGCGATTTGCCGGTTTGGTGTTCATGGCCGGTCTCCTTCCTGTGTGTGCGTTGCCGGGCGTGAGCCGTTGGCTGAAATTTGCGGGGTGAATCTGTGTTCCCGCGGTATGGGCTTATTATATGGCCGGCACCCCCGGCGGGCGGCGGATCGGGAATGAGTTGCACGACGGAAGGAATGAAATGCATGTTATGCGGCGTGAGTTGCCGTTTTTGCGCCGAAAAGCGCGTGAAATGCCGGGGGTGACACGTGATCTACATCAAAGATATCAACGATTTATTGTTAATCGGCGGTGAACGATTGTGGTGAAATTGTGAAGGATGCGTCTGAAAGGCGTAAATCGGCATTGCGCCTATAGAGCGGCGATGAGCGCGGGACTATGTTATCTGCGATCGGACGAGGTCCGCTCTGCAGGAGTCCATGAAATGAAAAAAACGCTGTTGTTACTGGCCGCGCTGCTGGCGCTGCCGCTGGCGAGCCAGGCCGACGTGTCCATCGGCGTGAACGTGCCTGGCCTGTCGTTGCATATCGGCGATCGCGATAATCGCGGCCACTACTGGGACGGCTATCGCTGGCGCGATCCGCGTTGGTGGGCCGATCATCACCGGTATGAACGCCCGCGCGGGTACTATTACGGCCCGCCGCCACGGGTGATTTACTACGGGCCACCGCGGCGCGACTGGCGAGATCGGCCGCATTACCGCATGCCGCCACCGCCGCCGCCCGGCTATTACTACCGTCCGGGCCCGCGCTGGTAAGCGCTTACAGGCGCATCAGCTTGCGGAACTCTTTCACCTTGCTGCGGCTGACCGGCACTTCAAACTCGAGATCGCTCAGCCGCAGAATGTAGGTATTGTTGAACCAGGGGACGATCTCGCGGATCTTCGCCAGGTTAACGCAGTAAGAGCGATGGCAGCGGAAGAAATGTTCTTCCGGGAGCCGGCCGTAAAACTCGGTGATGTTCATCGGCATCACGAACTCTTCCCGGCGGGTATAGACCCGCGTCACCTTTTCATCGGCGGCGGCGTAATAGATGTCGTTGATGTCGGTAACGATGATCCGCTCGTCTTTGATCAGGTTGATGCTATGGCTGCCGCGGCTCGGCGCGCTGGCCGGCTCCGTCGCGCCGGCGGGGCGATGATGCAGCGCCTCCAGTTTTTGCAGCATGGTGACGATGCGCGCCTCGTGATAGGGCTTGAGGATATAGTCGAACGCTTCGATCTCGAACGCTTCCACCGCGTGCTCTTTATAGGCGGTGATGAACACAATCGACGGGCGATGCGCGAATTTACTGATGTTTTGCGCCAGCAACACGCCGTCCAGCGACGGGATGTTGATATCGAGGAAAATGGCGTCGACCTGGTGAGTCTGCAGGTATTTGAGGACGTCGAGGCCATCCTCGAAGGTGGCGACGATATCGATATTGCTGTGTTTCTTGATCAGGTAGCTGAGTTCTTCCTGCGCGAGGAATTCGTCTTCCACGATGATGGCTTTCATGAGGCCTCCCCGACCGGCGGCGCGCTTGGTTCCTGATGCAGCTTGCCGCCGTTTTTGCTGATGTAGAACGCGATTTCGGTGCCCGGCTCCAGGCGGCGGATATGCAACCCCTCACCGTACAGCAGCGACACGCGGTGATGCACGTTGAGCAGGCCGATATTGTGGCCCGGCATTTCGTTGCGCGCCACCCGATCGATGGTGTCCTGGTTGATGCCGTTACCGGTATCCTTCACCGAAATCTTCACCCGGCCGCCCTGATCCTTCACCGCGATCACCACCACCCCTTTCCCCTTACAGGGCTGGATGCCGTGCACGATGGCGTTCTCCACCAGCGGCTGGATCAGCAGGCTCGGAATGCGCACCGAGACATCGTCGTCGATGTCGTAGATCACCGTCAGCTTGGCGCCGAAGCGGGCCTGTTCGATGGCGATATAGTCCTGAATCTGATGTAACTCCTTGCGGATATCGATCAGTTCGTCGTTCAGCTCCAGGTTGTAGCGCAGGTAGCGCGACAGGTTAATGATCAGCTGGCGCGCGGTGTCCGGATTCAGGCGAATAGAGGAAGAGATGGCGTTCAGCGCGTTGAACAGGAAGTGCGGGTTAATCTTGCTCTGCAGCGCGCGCATTTCGGCTTTATCCGCCATCTGGCGCAGGTGTTCGATGCGCGAAACCTCCATCTGCGTGGAGATGATCTGCGACAGCCCGACCGCCATCACCTTCAGTGTGTTGGTGATCTGGTGGGCGTGGCAGTAGTAGATTTTCAGCGCGCCGGTCACTTCGCCTTTTTCCCACAGCGGTACCACCAGCTGCGAATGGATCTGCGGCGCGGCCGGGTTTTCCAGGTTGTTCTTGATGATGATTTTGCCGTGGCGAATGCTTTCGCGGGTGACGCGGCTCAGCCCTTCGCGGCCGATCGGGTAGGCTTCACGCCCTACGCCGACGTAGGCCAGCACCTGGTGGGTATCGGTGATCGCCACCGCGTCGGCGCGGATGTCCTGGCGAATGATATCGCAGATGGTGGCCAGCGATTCGCTGTTGATGTTGCGGAAATAGGGCAGCGTCTTGTGGGCGATATCCAGCGCCAGTTTGGCCTGGCGCGCGGCGATCACTTCTTTCTCATCCTCGACGCTCTGTACCAGCAGCACGATCAGGCCGATGCACACCGTACCGAGGATCATCGGCAGGGCGATCTGCGACACGATGTCCAGTCCAAGCTCGGTCGGCTTGGCCCACAGCACGATCAGCAGCATGGTGAGGGATTCGCACAGCATGCCGCCGACGATGCCGGCACGCCAGCGCTGCTCTTTTTTCACCTTGAGGTTGATGTAACCGGCGCTGATGCCGGCGATGATGCTGGTGATAAGACAAGGCACCGAGGTGATGCCGCCGATGTCGATCAGATAACGGTGCACGCCGGCGATGATGCCGGTGACGATCCCCACCCAGGGGCCGAACAGGATGCCGCCGGCCATGATGGCGATGACGCGCACGTTAACCAGCGATCCTTCGACGTTGATGCCGGAGTAGGTGCTGAACAGCGCGAACAGCGAGAAGATCGCCGTGACGATGCCGAGCTCGAGCGGCGTATGGTCTTCTTTTTGCAGCAGTTGGCGGAACAGCCGGGTGCGGGTCAGGAAAAACAGACAGATCAACATCAGCGCGGCGCGATCAAACACCGCCAACAGCATTTCAAAAAAAGGGTGCACGACGGGTTCTCGCTGCGGCTTACGGATGGCGGCAGTATACCACAGCGAAAGGGGCCCGTGGCGTGCGCCACGGGCGGGGGATCAGCCCATGCCGAGCTGCGCTTTGCCCAGTGGCGTCAGCAGGTCGACGGTGGCGCGGCCGTCGAAATCCACCTCGAAGTCGTCAGGGGCGAAGTCTGGCGGCGTTCTGCCGTCGATAAAGCTCGGCAGCTGGCGCTGCAGATAGGCGTCGTTTTTCTCGCAGCCCGGCGCGGCAGCGATGTACATCACGTTGCTGTCGAACTCGCCGTTATGCTCGTTCTCCACCGCGTGGATCACATCGCAGTGCCAAAAGACCGTGTCGCCCGGCTCCAGATCGGGAATGGGGGAAATCCCACTTAATAAAAGGGGATGCCACTTTTCCGAGATCGACAGCGCGCGGCCCGGTGCCGCATCGCACAGATCGTCGTCGGCGACGTCGTCCTGCAGCGCGCGCAGCAACACATAGGCCATGGCGTTGGCGATCGGCACCAGGTTCAGCGTGCCGGCGTTGGTGCGCTGCGGCGTCAGCGCCGTCCAACCCTGGAAGGTGCGGAACATCGAGCAGACCGCCGGGGAGGCTATTTCGCGCACCTCGGTGCGGCCGTCGGCGGCGAAGGGATCGTACTGCTGCCAGTCGCCGGAGAAAACGTGGCGATATACATAGCGGAAGTTTTCGTCCAGCCAGCGCTCAATGGTGCCGCTGTCGACGTGCGGTGACAGGCCCAGCGACGAGGAGTTCGGCGGGCGGCGGCGGGTGCGATCGGCGTAGGTGGCGACGCGGGTCGGATCGAAATGCTGTTTGCCGTTGCTCTCGGTGGCCCACAGGCTGTTGAGGAACACCTGCACCGCATGCATGCGCGCATCCTGCCGCGCTTCAACCTGCGGTTTTGACCAATAGATGCCGTAAATCTGCGGCTTGCTGGCGGCCAACTTGCCGAAATAGTTGTCTTCGGCGGCGTTTTTCAACCGTTCGACGAAGTTGTTGCGCTCAAGGTAGTCGCCGATTTCCCGGTTCCAGCCTTCGGCCTTGGCGCGGGGGAACACGCCGCGAATGGCGCAGGCGCCGCTCTGTTTGATCAGCGCTATTTGCTGCTCGCTGACGCGCTGCTGCAGGATATCTTCTGCGTCGATCTGCGGCACCGGATTATGGCCGGCGGCCAGCTCGCGGCGGATCTGTTCGACCTGGCCGCGGATGTTCTCTTCCAGCGCTAGAAAGACGTCGCGGTAGTTCGGCAATGCCTGGCGCAGCTGGCGCTTGACGTTAACGATCGTCTGCGGAATATCGTCGATGACTAAAGAGGCCATGGTGTTCTCCTGGTGCCGCGTGGATAACGGCGGCGGGCAGTTGTAGGGAATCGGGCAAGACGTTAAGGTTTTGTGGTTTTAACGTGAATGATTATCGGCAACCAATCGGGGAAAATAAAGAGATATCTTTCATTCGTAAGTTCCTCTTTTTCGTTTTTCGGAGATTTTATGAAGCTGGTCACTGAACGTCTGCACTTACAGTCGATAACCGTCGAGGATTGGCCGCTGTTTCTGCGCCTGTACCAAGATCCCGAGGTGATCCGTTACATCTCCGATCCGCGCAGCGAAGCGGAGATCCGCGCACGGTTCGAAGAGCGGCTGCCGGCCTGGGACAAACACGGCGAGCAGTGGTTGTGTCTGGTGATGCGTGAGAAGCACAGCGGAGAGGCGGTGGGCATTACCGGCTTTCGTCCGCACTGGGCGCCGTATCGGCAGGCGGAAGTGGGATACGGGAGTTTGCCTTCCGGGCAGGGCAAGGGCTATGGCAAGGAGTCGCTACGGGCAGTGCTGGATTTTGCGGTGAACGCCTGCGGTTTTCACAAATTGACCGCCACCGTGACCGTGGGCAATCTCGCCTCGCGTGGCCTGCTGGAGTCGTGCGGTTTTCAGCTGGAAGGCACGCTGCGCGACAACTACCGTCTGGCGGATCAGTGGTGCGATGACTGGCTGTTCGGGCTGTTGGCGGCGGAGTTTCAGGGCGGCAAATAAAAATATCGCGCCAGGTATCGACAAGCTCGTCGGCGCTGCGCTATGTTCGATATTCGGTCAGTTCGCTGGCCAGCGTCGCTCGGACGGTCCGGGCGCTAACGTCTATCGAGGAATCCCCTATGGCTGATAACAGTCCACAGCGCCGTTTTACGCGCATTGAACGCCTTCCCCCTTACGTATTCAACATCACCGCCGAACTGAAGATGGCCGCACGCCGTCGCGGTGAGGATATTATCGACTTCAGCATGGGGAACCCCGACGGCCCGACGCCGCCGCACATCGTGGAAAAACTGTGCGCCGTCGCCCAGCGCGACGATACCCACGGTTACTCTACTTCGCGCGGCATTCCACGCCTGCGCCGCGCCATTTCGCGCTGGTATGCCGATCGTTATCAGGTGGATATCGATCCGGAAAGCGAAGCCATCGTCACTATCGGTTCGAAAGAGGGGCTGGCGCACCTGATGCTGGCGACCCTCGATCACGGCGATACGGTACTGGTGCCGAACCCCAGCTACCCGATCCACATTTACGGCGCGGTGATCGCCGGCGCCCAGGTGCGCTCGGTGCCGCTGGTGGACGGTGTGGATTTCTTCGGTGAGCTGGAGCGCGCCATTCGGGAAACCATTCCGCGCCCGAAAATGATGATCCTCGGCTTCCCGTCCAACCCGACCGCGCAGTGCGTGGAGCTGGATTTCTTCGAGCGGGTGGTGGCGCTGGCCAAACAGTACAACGTGCTGGTGATCCACGATCTGGCCTATGCCGATATCGTTTATGACGGCTGGAAAGCGCCGTCGATCATGCAGGTGCCGGGGGCGAAAGACATCGCGGTGGAGTTCTTCACCCTGTCGAAAAGCTATAACATGGCCGGCTGGCGCATCGGGTTCATGGTCGGCAATCCCGAACTGGTCAGCGCGCTGGCGCGCATCAAGAGCTATCACGACTACGGGACCTTTACGCCGCTGCAGGTGGCGGCCATCGCCGCGCTGGAAGGCGATCAGCAGTGCGTGCGCGATATCGCCGAGCAGTATCGGCAGCGCCGCAACGTGTTGGTGAAGGGGCTGCATGAGGCGGGCTGGATGGTGGAAAACCCGAAGGCGTCGATGTACGTGTGGGCGAAAATTCCCGAGCCTTATGCCCACCTCGGTTCGCTGGAGTTTGCCAAACGCCTGCTGGCGGAAGCCAAGGTCTGCGTCTCGCCGGGCATCGGCTTCGGCGACTACGGCGATACCCACGTGCGTTTCGCGCTGATCGAGAACCAGGACCGTATCCGCCAGGCGGTGCGTGGCATCAAGGCGATGTTCCGCGCGGAAGGGCTGCTGAAGCCGGGCAAAGCCGGCAGCGCCAAATAATCCTGTCAGGCCGGGCGTTCGCCCGGCCTTATTTTTTCCGTCCCAAGGTTTTCTTCATTATTTCCCCATTATGCTCAACTACGCTGAATTTTATTTTTTGGATAGAGTGTATGAGCAACCGCTACGCGCGATCGCAAATCGTTTTACATTGGCTGACTTTGCTGATGGTGATCCTCACCTATGCGGCGATGTTGCTGAAGGATTCGGTGCCGGAGGCGTGGGCGCCGCTGGTCAAAACTCTGCACTTTAACTTTGGGGTATCGGTTTTTGCCCTGATGCTGATTCGGTTGGCCATGCGCGCTTTCCACGCTGCGCCGCCGACCACGCCGCCGCTGGAGGAATGGCAGGAAGTGGGCGCCAAGATCTTCCATTGGCTGCTGTACGTGGTCTTCCTGATGTTGCCGTTGCTGGGCATGTTAACCCTGGCCTACGGCGGGAAATCGTGGTCTTTGCTGGGCTGGCCGATGCCGCAGTGGGTGACACCGGATCCGGTGATGCGCAGGCTGGTCAAAACGGTTCATGAGACGCTGGCGAATATCGGCTACTTTATCATTGGCGCACATGCGTTGGCGGCGCTGTTTCATCACTACCTGCGTAAGGACGACACCTTGCGCCGCATGATGCCGGGCAAATGATCGTCAGCAGAAACGACAAAGGGACGCTTGCGCGTCCCTTTGGCTGTGTTCCTGGTCTGGCTACCGTCAGGCAACCATCAACATGAAGGTGCCAACCCAGGCAACCAGCATGAATGACACGCCCATCAAAAAATATTTCACTGAACAACTCCTGTCTGGAGTCCTCGCCAGCAATGATCCCGATTGTTGTGCTGAGTATTTTATGGGCAGCCTGCTTGTCGGGCGGATTCTTCCAAGCGAAAGAACAACGTCCTCGAGCGCGGGCTGTCCGGTTGTCGCGCCTCATGCTCCGTGAGGTAAAATCCGAACCGCGACAGGATCGGCGCTAATGTACTCTCAATACTGGTCTGATTTCAATACTGTGTTTTTGATCACAATTTTCGGCTGTTTTTTGAACAGAGCGCGCTGTTTTATAACGCTTTTTATGGGCGGGCGACAGGAACTAGCCCGCCGTGGCGGGCTGTTAAATAGGGGATGAAGCAATGCAGCGGCGGGCGCTCAGGCGGCGGCGTTGATGCCGGTCGCCAAAATGACCCAAAAAACGAGACAAGACAGCAGAATAACGGCCCAAATATGACGGCGACTCCACTCCATTTTTAGCCTTCGTTGTTGCGATAAGTGATTAGGTAGCCATCATATCGGCGCAAAACGGGGAAAATTTAGTCCTGTTGACGAATATTTCGCTAACTTAGCGCTAACTCATTGGCAAACTTCGCTTATCGTCACGCGCACTTCGTAGCCCAGCAGATACAACGCCTGCTCCAGCGCTTCAACCTTCGAGGCGTAGCCGATATCCAGCAACCGCTCCATTTGCCCGCCGTTGAATCCCAGCTTACGCGCCAGCGCCGCTTTGCCGGTGTTTTTGCGTAGCATGGCATTGTGCAGTTCGATCTTCAGCGCCACCAGCGCCGGCAGGTGTACTTTCAAGTCATCGGTTTGCGCAGGAGAAGGGGCGGGCAGAGGCAGACCTTCATCCATCGCGGCGGCGATGGCGGCCAGCAGGCTTTCCTGCGCTTCCAGCTCGATGTCTTCGCGTTTATAGCAGGCAGATTGCCACTCGGGGAAGTCGTGGAAACCGATCTGCCAGGCGTCGCTGTCGCTATCGAAGGTGTAATGGGCGGGGTAGTGGCTGTACATGGCAATCCCTGATTGAAACCTGAATGAGGCGCTATTGTGACGGCGCGGCCGGCGGATAGCCATAGCCTTGAGCGGAATGGCGCTCAATCGGCATGTTCACGCGGCTTGCGACGCAGCCCGTCGGGCGGCAACAGTAGGGCGCAGATCATGACGGCCAGACTGAACAGCGGCAGCCAGCGCGCCACCGGGCCGGGGGAGTAGTTGTTGAGCACCGAGCAAACGTAGCATGTGACGGCCAGCACCCAACCGGGCAGGCCGATATCATTAAGGCGAAACGCGGTTTTGGCCATAAACCACGCCACCAGGCCAAAACAGAACAGCGCCCACACCATGATGCACAACAGATACAGCAGCACCGAGACGAATTCCTCGGTGTCGCCGTGCGCATGGGCGCGAAAATGGTTTTTATCCAGATAGGTCGACAGAAACGACAGCAGCACGATGCCAACGGCGAAGATCGCCAGCGAGAAAACAAAGGGTTTGCGCGAGATGCGCCCGCGGTAAAGGTCTTTGGTGAGTTGTCCGAGAGATTCCATCACAGTCCGTTGTCGTCATCATTGGCCGCCCGGCGGAGGCCGGATGGCAAGCAGCCGGGCATTCTAGCGGGGTAAACGGGGGCGTCAAGGTGATAATTTTTCTCATTTAGTCGCGGTTGAGATTCCACGCGGCCGCACAGGGCGTCCTTTCACCGAGCAAAACGTCACAATTTGGCACGTTTGGCTACCTGACGCGGTCATTGGCGGCATAATCCTGTTTGTTCGCGTTGAACAATGCATTAACATAACTCCCACTTATCTCTTGCATGGCTATGGATATCCGATGCGTTACCTGGTTGCGCTTTTACCGCTGATTACCTTGCTTGCTGCCTGTAGCAGCACGCCGAAACCCAGTACCACTGCTACGCCGCAGAGCACCCCGGTAAAGGGCGGCTTTTTGCTGAGCCCGGCGCACAGCGGCGCGCCGCTGGGAGGGGATTTCGCCAATAACCCGAATACCGCGCGCTTTATCGATAAGATGGTGCAGGAACACGGGTTTGACCGGCAGCAGCTGCACGACGTGCTGGCGCAGGCTCGGCGATTGGACTCGGTGCTGCGGCTGATGGACAGACAGGCGCCGACGCCGTCTACTCAGGGGCCAACCGGGCCGAACGGTTCCTGGCTGCGCTACCGCAACAAGTTCATCACCCCGGATAACGTGCAAAACGGCGTGGTGTTCTGGAATCAATATCAGGATGCGCTGCAGCGCGCCTGGCAGGTGTACGGCGTGCCGCCGGAGATCATCGTGGGGATTATTGGCGTGGAGACCCGCTGGGGCCGCGTAATGGGTAAAACCCGCATTATCGACGCGCTGGCGACGCTGGCCTTCAACTACCCGCGCCGCGCCGATTACTTCGCCGGTGAGTTGGAAACCTTCCTGCTGATGTCGCGCACCGAAGGTGACGATCCGCTCGAGCTGCGCGGCTCCTTCGCCGGCGCGATGGGCTATGGGCAGTTCATGCCTTCTTCCTTCAAAAGCTACGCGGTTGACTTCAACGGCGATGGGCATATCAACCTGTGGGATCCGGTCGATGCCATCGGCAGCGTGGCCAATTACTTCAAGGCGCACGGCTGGTCCAAGGGCGAGCCGGTCGCCATTCAGGCCAACGGCCAGGCGCCGGGGTTGGAAAACGGCTTCAAGACCCGCTACTCGGTCGCCGCACTGGCTGAAGCCGGCCTGAGCCCGCAGGGTTCACTCGGGGATAACCAAGAGGCCAGCCTGCTGCGGCTGGACGTCGGCACCGGCTACCAGTATTGGTACGGTCTGCCGAACTTCTACGCTATCACCCGCTATAACCACAGCACCCATTACGCCATGGCGGTATGGCAACTGGGCGAAGCGGTAGGGCGCTCGGCGCGCGGCGGCTTCTGACCGCTGCTTCAAACAACGAAAAAGGCCGCTTGCGCGGCCTTTTTTACGTTCTGAGCAATCAGAAATCGTAGCGCAGACGGACCACGGTCATATCGCCGAGGTTGTCGGTGCTCGATGTCAGCACGTGCTCTACGTCAACGCGGAAACCGTAGTCAAACTGTACGGTAACCCCGAGGCCGTTGTCGATGCGCTGGTAGTTGCGGCCGCTGATGTATTCCAGGCGGTCGCCCATGAAGTACGGCATCACCGATTTCACCGCGTACTGGCCCACCGGCACGGTATAACCGGCCAGGTATTCGATACCCCACGCATCGCCGGCGAAGTAATTGTTGACGTCGGCTTTCTTGGTGGTCAGGAAGTCGTTGTAGTAACCGCCGCCGAAGGTGAGCGTCCAGTTATCCGGTTTCCAGCTGATGGCGGTACCGAAAATGTTCTGGTCATAACTCTTGCTGCCGCTGGTGGACGGGTTGCGCATTTCGGCGCGGGTGTAGTTCCAGGCGGTACCCCAGGTCAGATCCTGTGTAATGTGGTAATCCACACCCAGTGAGCCGCCGCCTTTGCGCTTATAACGCAGGCCGTTGCCCGGCAGGTAGTCGCTGTCGCTGAACAGGTACGAGGCGTAAACGTCCGCATCGCCGAAGCGGTTCTTGTACTTCAGCATTTTGCGTGAACGGTAAGAGCCGTCGTAGTCGCCGTTGATGCCGTTGCCCGGTGCCTGGGCCAGCATGTCGTAGTCCCAGATATCGGTCTTGGCGCCAACCACGTCATAGTAAACGCTGTTTTGCTGACCGAAGGTCATCTGGCCCCAGGTGTTGCTTTTCAGGCCGGTATACAGCATACGGCGGCTGGTGTTTCTCGCGCCGTCGGCATAGTGGTGATCCCAGTCAAACAGCGCCGGAATGTTCACACCCAGCTCGTAGTAGCTGATCCAGCTGATATCGTCGAACAGGTAGTAGTCCGCTGCGAAACGGAAACGGGTGCCGCCATCGAAGCCGTTACGCTTATACGAGCCCTTGTCACCGTCGCCCGTCATGTTGTTGAACTGCGGACGGATGCTGCCGCCAACGGTAAAGTTCAGGCGGCTGAGCGGATCGCCGGCCTGTGGATCTTGCTTCAGCAGAGTGATTTCTGCCTGAGCGGCGAACGACGCGCTGCCGATCGCCAGACCCAGCGCCACCGCTTGAGTCACTACGCGCAATTTCATTGCCATGTGTTATCCCTGTTTTATGTATGACCGCCCCATCAGCGCCGCCATGCCGATGTTTTGCGCAGAACGCTGCGTTTTCACGCATTTTGACGGTTTTTTTGGTGTTTTAGCGGCGGGCGGCATTTGTAACATAAACGGTGAGATAAATAATTACTTTTCTTGCTAATTATTGGCCGGTTTTTGACCATTTCGTGCGGTGAAAAGCGCCATTATTTATGTCTCTCGATTCGGATGAATTCATCTAACGCCAAGGTTTATATTTTTCATTTGTCAGTCATCGGCGTCAGCCTGTAATTTTAGTCGTGCAAGAGATAATTAATTTCAGCCTGTCACCGCCGTATTAACGTTTGCCTTCTTCTGCGTAATCGGTCGGCAGGAATAAGCGATTGGGAGGTCGCCATGAGAAATCTGTTAATGTTGTTGGTGGGGCTGTTTTCATTACCGGCGATGGCGGCGGAGTCGCACGTCTGCCATTCTCAAGCTTATGATTATGCAGAGGTTAGTAAACTCAGGTTATCTGACGATACCCTGTTTACCTGCCGCGGCGTGGGGCGCCTGACGATCCCGGAATTGGCGAGTAAAGGATGGCGGGTGATTCATTTAGCGCAGCAAACTGAATATACCGACTCCGTCGACAGCGATGGTGAGGTTATTAAACTTTATCAGGAAATCGTGGTGTATAAAGAATAATTCTACGGTGGCCTGTGATTATTTCAACGGTGGCGAGAATTCTATTATGAATGCAAGAGTCGGTATTGACGGCAGGGCCGCCGCCGCCATGGTGCTGCTTTGCGCCATCTGGGGGATGCAGCAGGTGGCGATCAAGGCCGCCGAGCAGGATGTGTCGGCGGTGCTGCAAATTGCCATTCGCTCGGGCCTCGCCGCGCTGGGGGTATACCTGTTGGCGCGTTGCCGCGGCGAGTGTTTCACCTGGGATCGCGCCACGCTGAGCGCCGGTTTGAGCGTAGGGGCATTGTTCGCGCTGGAGTTCTTTTTTGTCTCCGAAGGGCTGCGCTACACCAGCGCCTCGCATATGGCGGTGTTTTTGTACACCGCGCCGCTATTTTCCGCCCTCGGTCTGCATTTTCTCCTTCCTCAGGAGCGTCTGTCGCCGGTGCAGTGGCTAGGCATGCTCATCGCCTTTGGCGGCGTGGTGCTGGTCATATCGAGCATGGCTGAGGGAAGTGGCGGAGCCGATCGGCTGAAAGGCGATTTCTATGGCCTGCTGGCGGGGATCGCCTGGGGCGGTTCTACCCTGATGATCCGTACCACGCGTCTGGCGGAGTGCCCGGCCAAACAGACGTTGTTATTCCAATTGACGGGCGCCTGCGTGCTGCTGTCGCTGCTGGCGATAGCGACGGGCAATTTGCACGTCGTCCTGAGCCCGGTGGCCTGGTGCAGCCTGCTGTTCCAAACGCTGATCGTGTCGTTTTTCAGCTACCTGATCTGGTTTTCACTGCTGCGCCGTTATCAGGCTTCCTCGCTGGGCATTCTCACCTTTATGACGCCGGTATTCGGCATCCTGGCGGGGGTCGCCATTCTCGGCGAACCACTGCAAATTGAGTTTGTATTGGGTGCTGTGCTGATCGTGCTGGGGTTAATCGTGGTGAGTTGTTCATATCTTCTTTATTTTGACCGAAGGGTGGCACCAAAAATATAAATTATGGATGTTGATGTACAGAACTACCAAATAAGCTGCGAAAGCCAATTCATTATTCAGTTGCAAATATCCCGCTATGCTTGGGGCGTGCCGCTGATTACGCTCAGCGATAACGGTGATTTTACCGTGATAAGAAGCCGAGGCTGGTCGAGGTTGGCGAATGGGATGCGATTGGAGGTTTATTATTTTGCCAATAATTCCCTGCTGACCTGGGATAAAAGTCGAAAATATATTTCTTATTCAAAGGCCGGCCGGCTCTACGCCTGCGCGCTGCATTTTTCTTATTCCCCCAAAGTAGAGCGCTAACCCTCTGGCCATCAGACCAGAGGGGAGATTTTCATGATCCACTGCTTAAACGCGAGGATCTTGGGCCACTGCCGTTCGGAAATGGTCGAGGTAAAATAGCAGTGCTCACAGGGCACGGTCATGTTGGTGAACGGAATGATCAGTTCGCCGCTTTTTATCCAGTCCTGCACCAGATTAAGCCGCCCCATGGCGACGCCAAGGTGCCGTGTGGCGGCCAGTACCGCGAGATCGGAACGGTCGAACTCCATGCTTTTACTGTCGGTATCCAGCCCCAACGCAAAGTGTTGTGACCAGGTTTGCCACTCATCTTCGCCGGAGTTGTAGCGATCGTGCAGCAGCGTACAGTGAGCCAGGTTTTCCGGCGCATCGTACAGGTTATGTGCAGCGGCGTACTGCGGCGTGCAAATCGGCACCATCGATTCCTGCATAAAGGCCTCGTCCAGATGCCGCCCCGAGGGCAGTTTGCCGAAGTACATCGCCAGGTCCACGCCGCGGTTGGCCAGGTTGATGATTTCCTGCCCGGTCAAAATGTTGAGGTGAATGGTGGGGTGCTGGGCGATAAAGTCGCCGATGCGCGGCAGCAGCAGACATTGCACCAGAGACGGGTGTGAGTAGAGGGTCAATGTTCCCGTCAACTCGCGATTTTTAATGTCCAGGATTTCCTGATTCAAGGTGTTGAAGGAGCTGTCCAGCGCCCATTGCATGCGCTCGCCCTCCGGCGTCAGGGTAATTCTGCGATGAAAGCGCTGAAACAGCAGAAAGCCCAATTCCTTTTCGAGCAAATTAATGCGGTGGCTTACGGCGCTGGGGGTGATCGACAATTCTTGCGCCGCCAGCGCAAAAGATAAATGGCGGGCGACGCATTCAAAAGTATGCAGCCGGGAAAATTGATAGCTGGTCAGCGGGGTCGCCCGCTGTGAATGTTTTTTACTGGGGAACATGCTATTTCTCCGTGCGCACAATCTGGCAATATTAACATTTAATGGCGCGGAGGATAAACCCAGCCTGATTGATCTATTCGGTTTTTATGCCGAGGGATTTCGATATGTTGAAGAGAATTGCATAACAACCGGAAATAACAGACGGTGGGGGCGATGATAATCAGCAATAGGACGAATATAATAAAAAGAGGTGCCGTTAAGCAGCGAGTAAAGGCGGTGTACCGCAGCCTGAACGATAAAAGCTCATATTCCCTGCGGGATATAACGGTTTCGCCATAATCATCCGTCGCATGGCGACGTTGAGTACGCGTTAAGCCCGGATGCCAACGAGATGGAGGTAGCAATCGATAACGCTGAGCCCCGCCTGGCCAGAGAACCGTGCCCAGTGGTTACCCACCGGGCACAACATTCAGGGAAAAGCAGGTTGATCGTCGGCGCTAATCAACGGCGACGCAGCAGCAGGCCGGCCAACAAACCTGCGCCGGCAACGAGTGCCAACGCGGCGAGGGGGTTTTTCTTCATCATACTGCCGGCGCAGCTCAGGGCGTCGCCGTATTTTTCTTGCAGCGCGCCCACTGCCTGGCGCGTGACGCCTTCGGCCTGCCAACGTTCGTTACCGCTGACGTCGCCTGCGATTTCCTGCGCTTTGCCCGCCACTTTGTCCATCATGCCATTGGCTTTTTCGCTGTTCATTATGATGTGCTCCTAAGGTTCGATCCGTTTGGCGTTCGCACAGAGCGAAAGCCTGCATTTGCACCGCCATGTTATGCACTTCACTCTGCGCTCATAAGGGGCGTTTGCATCGGTGCGGGTAGTGCATTTGCAGGCTACTTGCCATTCCTGGAGGCCGCTCCGCCGGTAAACAGCCCGCGCTCTCTGGCCCAGACGATGGCTTCGCTGCGGCTGTGCACGCCGAGTTTGGAATAGACCGTCGCGACATGATTGCGGATGGTGTTGAGCGCCAGATTGAGACGCGCCGCGATTTTCTTGTCCGGCAGCCCCTCGCAAATCAATTCCAGCACATCGCGCTCGCGCGGCGTGAGGTCGCTGGTGGTGAATCCAGCCTGGTCGGGCCGGTTGATGCTTTTTACGTTGGCCAGTTTTTCGATCAAAGTTTGGCTGAACCACGAGGCATCCTGCATCACTTCTTCGATGGCATTCACCAGCTCCAGCTCCGATCGTTTACGCTCAGTAATGTCCATGAGCACCAACAGGTAGCAGGGCGCATTATGGATACTGACGGCATCCGCCGAGGCCACGCAGTCGATTAGCTCGCTCCCTTTCTTTCGCACCTGGATATCCAACCCTTCGACGTTGCCGCTTTTTTCCAGTGCGGCAAACAAACGGCGGTTCGCCTCGGGATCGTCAATAAACTGGATCTCATCGACCGTTTTGCCGATCAACGCTTCGGCGTCGTACTCGGTGGTGCGGGTGAACGCTTCGTTGACATCCAGCACGCGCCTCTCGTCTGCGGTACACACCAACGTCGGCACCGGGCTCAGGCGAAATGCCTTGGCGAACCGCTCTTCACTTTCTCGCAGCGCCGATTCCGCCAGGCGCCGGGGTTCGAGATCGGTAAACGTGAACAGCATGCAGTCGTCTTCATTGATATCCAGCGGTTGACCGGCAACCACCACCAGCTTGCTTCCTCCGCCGGGCAGTTTCAGCTCGGCCTCCATCTGCGGAATGGTGGCACCTTCCCCCAGGCGCTGAACCGCCAGCTCTTTGTGCTCTGCCTGTTCTAAGACGTCGAGTTCATAAACCGAACGCCCCATGACCTGTTCACGCTGGTAACCGGTCATATCGAGGAACCCCTGGTTGACCTTGACGTAACGCAGGTCGCTTAGCCGACAAATGACCGCCGGTGCCGGATTGGCGTTGAAGGTTTTTTCAAAGCGCTGTTCGGCGCTGGCCCACTCCGTTGCGTCGCTCAGGATCAGCGCCAGCAGCTCCGGCTGCCCCTGCGCATCGGTGATGATCAGGCTCCGCAGGCGGTGCACCCAGAAGCTCTCCGGATCGTCGACCTGCCGAACCTCCACCACCACATCGGTGAAGGTTTCGCCATCGGCAACCCGGCTCAGCGGGTACTGTTCCAGCGCCAGCGGGTGGTTGTTGCGATAACGCAGTGCAAAACGCGCCGCGTACTCGCCGGCATCAGCCCCCAGGGCTTTCTGGTGGCTCACGCCGTGCATGGCCAACGCGGCTTCGTTAGCCCAGAGAAGCGTTTGATCGGTATCCGTCAGGATCACGCCGTCGGACAAGCCGGAGATGATTTGCTGCAGGTGGCCGCGGTGGGTTTCGCTGGCCAGGACGGATGGGTTCATGTGCTCTCCGCTAGACAGAAGGGGAGCGGCCTCTGACGGGGCCGCGGGTTACGCTACTCGCTGAGCAGCTTAGTGCATAACGTGCGTATTCGCAGGGTGTGAATGCACTAGGCATTCTGGCGCAAATGAACCGGGACGGCCGACGACGCCGCGCGGCAGACTGAATTTGTCTGCGCGGTTATCCACCGTGCGTGCAATCACTTGTCCAGAAAATATAAGGAACAACGATGACCACTGTCTATGAATCAAATCGCTTTGCGTTTCAGGTGTCATGGGGCTCGATATTGGCCGGGAGTGCCGTAGCGCTGGTGACCTACCTGATCTTCAGCGTGCTGGGCACGGCGATCGGCGCCCAGGCCGTAGATATGATGCAAAAGGGCAATCCGCTGAGCGGCTTTGGCACCGGCACCGGGATCTGGCTGCTGGTTTCCACGCTGGCATCGCTGGCCGCCGGCGCGTTCGTCGCCGGACGCACTGCGCCGAACCGCGGCGGTTTGCATGGCCTGCTGAGCTGGGCGATCACCACCTTGCTGACCACCTGGCTGATGGTTTCATTAGCA
Source organism: Serratia sp. 201 (assembly GCF_037027545.1). Taxonomy (NCBI): domain Bacteria; kingdom Pseudomonadati; phylum Pseudomonadota; class Gammaproteobacteria; order Enterobacterales; family Yersiniaceae; genus Serratia; species Serratia sp. 201. The sequence continues at coordinate 363,586 of NZ_JAXCHC010000002.1, forward strand.
AGCGGCGTGGTGGGGCTGGCGGGCAGCGCGGTGGGTAAAGGGCTCTCACTGGCGGGCAGCGGCCTGGCGGCGGCAGCGCCAAACGCGGGTGAAGGCCTCAAGCAACAGCTGGATAAAAAGGGCATCAGCCTTGACTGGGGAAGCCTGGAAAATCAGTTGAACGCCACGCTCAAGCAGACCGGCAAGCCGGAATTGGATCCGGCTCGGTTGGAACAGAAGGCCGATAGGGCGACCGCCGACGGCAAACAGTCGGCCGTGGATGCCGCGGCAGATCCGGCGCAGGCCGCTACCGAGCTTAAGCAGTGGTTCGAGCGCGTCAAGCAGTCCGGTGAGCCGACGTTGAGTGCGGCCGACAAGGATGCGTTGGTGAATATCGTTGCGGCACGCACCGGCAAGAGCCGTGATGAAGCGAGCCAAATCGTCGATAACTACGCCCAGGCTTATCAGCAGGCGGTGCAGAAGGTGGAAAAACTCAAGGCCGAAGCCGAGCAGAAAGCGCGTGAAGCGGCTGATGAAGCGGCAAAACAACTGTCTCGCGCCGCATGGGGCTCACTGCTGATACTGCTGTTGGGCGCTGCGCTGAGCGCCGGCGTGGGGCGGATTGCCGAATCAACCCGCCGTATCGTCGCGGTAAGTTGAGATGAGGAAAAACCTGTCGTGCATCTCGCTGAACTATCGAAAAGTGGCGGGAGCGTCCGCGCCCGTGCTCGTCATCGATTTTTGCAACGAGAACAACGAGCGCTACACCTTGCGCTACAACCTGCCGCCGGATACCCCGGAACGCACCGAGCGGCGGGTATCTTTGCTGCTGAATCTGCTACGCAAGCACCGATCGGCAGAGATCGACAACCTGGCTGATTAATCAGTCCGTTAATGAAAAGCCCGGCCTGGCGAGCCGGGCTTTTTGCCGTGCTGTGGCAACAAAGCACGGGTATGCAGACACGGCACTGTTACGAGGGAAGAGCGAGGCATAAATGGCGCCCCAATTGGCGTGGAAGGTAACGTAGGGCATCGAACAAGGTTTGTTGAAACATCGATTCTGCTTTGTTGGGAAAAGATAAAAAAGAAACGCGCTATGAAGCTCTGCGATTATCTGGCCCGAGGTTAAGGCCTTGCTTTTATCCACCGCATCCTTCCTCGACATTGTTCCTATTTCTTCATATTAGGTTCAATAATTTTATCAACCGACCAAACAATAAATCACGATTTAATTTGTGATGATGAAATTCCTATTCGTCCATGCCACTGGAGTGTAAAAAAACACGTTAAGATAAAACAATTGGCAAAAAGTGTGATTCTCCCTGGTGATGTAAATGCATCTTTGACGGGAGCACTTTATGTGGGTTGTTTTTGTTTTGCCGTTTTTTGCGGGTGGATTTATATAACATGATCATTTTCAGTTATTTAAGTAATGACTTTTCCTATGCCGCAAAAATGGTGCTGCCAAGGTGATTTTTTTTAGGATTAATCTTAATGACTTGGTTTGGTTGGTTAACGATTTTAATGAAAAGGACACAATTTTTATAAAGGCAAGGAGCGCACATGGACTATCGGAAAGATATTCTTTTACAGGTATTAGAGTATATGGAGAAGAATATTATAGAGGGGCTTTCCGTCGAGAAAGTGTCTATTATCTCAGGGTATTCTAAATGGCATTTGCAACGGCTGTTTAAACATTATTTTGGTATGACGCTCGGAACTTATATCAGGCACAGAAAGCTGAGCCGATCCGCAATTTTGCTTAAACAACATCAAGGGAACATACTGGATGTCGCCTTGGCATCGGGCTTTGCCTCTCAGCAATGTTACACGCGGGCATTCAAACGTTTCTTTGGCGAAACGCCCAACAGCTTTAGAAACAGCCGGGGATGGGATTTCTCCATCCAGATCCCACCGTATGGCAATGACAATAAGCCCTATTTTTATCACACGGTCATGCCGGATGATATTGAGTTGTTAAAGCAGTACAAAGCATTGATTTTCCATTCCATAAGGAAATACAGAGATGCCAGTGACATTACGCAGACTAATGAAAAATGGTTAAGCAAGAATGGAAAAGCTTATGGTGTGGAAAAAAGAAGAGCGGGTAAATGGCATTCAAATGGTAAGGAACAAGAGGTTTTTCACTCTATTTTTAACTTCTACATACCCAGAGGGAAATATATTGTTATTCCCTTTATGGGGGCGTTGCCTGAGTACATTGATTTTTTTGAAAGCATCTATGACGCTTACCTGCCGGCCATTAATGTCAAGATGAGGGAAAGCTTTTTTATCGAGCTATATAGAAACGAGCATTTAAACAGCGAAGTTGTTAATGTCGATATACTGATTCCTGTGGTGTAGCGTTGAGAAAAGGAGACATCATGAGTGTAGAGAAATCCCCCGGTTCAATGAATAAACACCATTACGCTTTCGGTATGCTACCTTTAACGTTGTCTGTGTCTGGCTGGGTGAACGTTACCGGTTTAGGCTGGCAGGTCATTCAATTAATGCTGGCATTAACTCTCTTCATGTTTTCAGGAAATGCGATGGCCAATAATCGGGAGCATCAACAAATAGCGTTAGTCGGTACCTGGACCCATATTCCGGATGCGCCCACGGTGCAGAAACCGGCGTTCCCCAGTGAAGGGCTCTATCGTCTGAGGGTAAATGTCGACGGCACGTTAACGCTGCTCAATGTTATCAAGATGAAAAGCCCGTCATGGATCGCAAAATCTCGCGATGGTCGTTTCGCCTATGTCACCAATGAAGAGGATGCGGGAACGGTGACCGCCTTGGCAATAGACGACGCAGGCAGCGTGCGGGTGCTGAATACGGTGAGCAGTGCGGGCCAGCAGCCGACGCATGCCACACTCAGCCCGGACGGTAAGTTTCTGTTTGTCGCCAACTACTCCGTCGCCAAAGGCGGCGCGGGGGTGACGGTATTGCCGATTCGCAGCGACGGCACACTGGGTGAACACGTGCAGCATTACCCGTTTATACCCGGCTCCGGCATCGTGCAGGGGCGCCAGGAAGGCGGGCATGCGCACTCCACCACCTTCAGCCGCGATGGCCAATACCTGTACGCGGCGGATCTCGGCGGCGATAAGTTGCACGCCTACCGCTATCGCCCGGATAACGCGCAGCCGCTGCAGGCGGATGCTTCGCGCGATGTCGGCTTTGCGCCCGGCGCCGGTCCACGGCACATGGTGTTCTCGCCAGAAGGCGAATATGCGTATGTCATCACTGAAATGGCGGGCGAGATCGAGGCGTTTGCCGTTAACGACAATCGATTGACTCTGAGAGGGAAAGTGAAACTGAACGGCGGCCTCGATTCGGCGGAGGCGAAAAGCGGCGGGGCTATTATCCTGAGCCCGAGCGGCAGATATCTTATTGCCACCCATCGCGGTACCGATAACCACCTGCTGGTATTTAAAATAGGCAGGGACGGTCTGCCAAGCGTGCCGACGCGCTATGAGGCCGGCGGCATTGAACCGCGGGCGCTCGCTTTTGATGCCGACGGCAACCGCCTCTATGTCACGAATGTGTTCACCAATAGCGTTACGCTGTTCGATTTCGATGATGAGAAGGGTGAGTTGCAGGCCAGAGGTGAAGCGGCGGCGATTTCAACGCCGACGGATATCAAGTTTTTCAATTAATGCCCATCATAAGGCGCGGGAGAAACCGGGTCTGAACAGGGGAAAAGGGGAATTGCGGGTGCAGATGATGGGGAATGGCTTGATGAGAAAGAATGGTGTCCCCGACTGGAATCGAACCAGTAACTAGCCCTTAGGAGGGGCTTGTTATATCCGTTTAACTACGGGGACGCTGCGGACCGGCAACCGAAGCTGCCGGGGCATTATACCTTTTTTTACCCGCAGAATAAGCGCTTAGCGGCGCGTTTGCTCAATACCTCGCCAGTTCGCGCCGAAATTTCCTCGGCTAACCGACCGCGATCACGGTTTTTCTCCGTCGTGGCGCCGTTTTTCCCCTTGCAGCCGCGCCGCCTTATTTTTGGCGCTCAAATCGTTGCGGATTTGCGCGTGGCTGATCAGCGCAAAGATAAAGGTGCCGCCGATGATGTTACCCGCCAGCGTCGGCAGGGCGAACGGATAAACGAATGCTTGCCATCCCATCGTGCCGTTGAACACCAGATACAGGATCTCCACCGAGCCGACCACGATATGCGTCAAATCGCAAATCGCCACCAGGTAGGTCATCAACACGATCACCCAGATTTTCGCCGCGCCGGCGGCCGGGAACATCCATACCATGGTGGCGATGATCCAGCCGGCCAGGATGCCATTGGCGAACATTTCTCCCGGCGTATGGCGCATCACCTCTTCGCCCAGGCTGATGAAGGCGCGGCGCGTTTCGGCGTCGAACAGCGGCATATGGGTAAACGCCAGCGCCGCCAGCGCGGTGCCGATCAGATTGCCGAGCAGCACCACGCCCCACAGGCGCAGCAGGATAAGCAGGTTGCGCGGCGTGGGTTTATGCATAATGGGCAGCACCGCCGTGACGGTGTTTTCGGTAAACAGCTGCTGGCGCGCCATGATGACAATGATAAAACCGAAGGTGTAGCCGAGGTTCTCAATGAAAAAGCGGCTGGGATCGTCCGGCAAGCGGGCGTGGAAAATGCCTTTCGCCGCCAGCGAGGCGCCCATCGACAGCCCGGCGGCGATCGCCGACCACAGCAGCGCCAGCCCGTCGCGCTCCAGCTCTTTTTCGCCTTCCATTCGGATCTGTTCATGCACCGCCGCCGCGCGTGACGGCAGATTCTCTTCCCTGACTTCGATTTCGCGTTTGCCCTGTTCCTGCTCTTCGCTCTCTACCTGCATTGTCTCATCCGGCTCGTGCTGCTGGCGTTGCTGGTCGTTCATGCTGTCGCTCCTGCTCAATAAGGGTGAGGTCACGTCATTAAGCGTAGTTGCCCGGCCTAAATGCGGCGAAATACAGAAAAAGGTAACAAGAGTTAAAATCCGCCGATTTTTTCCACGCATTCTTGATCCTGCTCGCCATATTGGCCCCTCGGCGCGCCCGCCGCAGGCTGCGTGTGGGGAAAGGCTTATGCTATGATTCGCTATCCCAAAGAAAAATATGAGTTCCCTGATGCTGGAAGCCAAAAGTCTGAGTTGCGTGCGCGATGAGCGCATCCTGTTTAGCGAGCTAAGCTTTTCAGTTCAGCCGGGCGATATCATTCAGGTAGAAGGGCCGAACGGCGCGGGCAAGACCAGTTTGCTGCGCATCCTCGCCGGTTTGGCGCGGCCGGACGGCGGTGAGGTGTGCTGGCGCGGGCGCAACACGCTGCGCGATCGCGCGGCGTATCAGCAAGATTTGCTGTTTATCGGCCATCAACCGGGCATCAAAGCCGTATTGACACCCTTCGAAAATCTGCAGTTTTATCAGGCGGTGCGCGGCGCGGCCGAGCATCAGGCCATCTGGCGCGCGCTGGAGCAGGTCGGGTTGGTGGGGTACGAGGATCTGCCGGTGGCGCAGCTTTCGGCCGGGCAGCAGCGGCGGGTGGCGCTGGCGCGATTGTGGCTCAGCGCGGCGCCGCTGTGGATCCTCGATGAACCCTTGACGGCGATCGATAAACAGGGCGTGGCCGAGTTGATTAGCCTTTTTGAACAACATGCGCAGCGGGGCGGCATGGTATTGTTGACCACGCATCAGGATTTGGCCGGCGTCAGCCAAACGGTGGGCAAAATTCGTTTGGCGGAACACGACGCGGGGAGTTTGTGATGTTTTTGACTCTGGTGCGTCGCGAATTGAAGATCGCCTGCCGTAAAGGGTCGGAGATCGTCAACCCGCTGTGGTTTTTCCTGATTGTGATCACGCTGTTCCCGCTGGGGATTGGCCCTGAACCGCAGCTGCTGGCGCGCATTGCGCCGGGCATCGTGTGGGTGGCGGCGCTGCTGGCCTCGCTGCTGTCGCTGGAGCGGCTGTTTCGCGACGACTTTCTCGACGGATCGCTGGAGCAGCTGTTGCTGCTGCCGACGCCGCTGCCGATGACGGTGCTGGGCAAAGTGTGTGCTCACTGGGTCGTGACGGGATTGCCGCTGCTGATCCTGTCGCCGCTGGTGGCGCTGCTGTTGTCGCTCGATATGCAAACCTGGCTGGCGGTGGCGGGTACGCTGCTGCTCGGCACGCCGACGCTGAGCCTGATCGGCGCTATCGGCGTGGGGTTGACCGTCGGCTTGCGCAAAGGGGGCGTGCTGCTCAGCCTGCTGGTGCTGCCGCTGTATATCCCGGTGCTGATCTTCGCCACCGGCGCGATCGACGCCGCCTCGATGGGCATGCCGATTGACGGTTACCTGGCGATACTCGGTGCGATGCTGGCGGGCAGCGTGACATTGGCACCGTTTGCCACCGCAGCGGCGCTGCGAGTGAGCGTGCACTAGCTAACGTATTGAATGAACAGACGGGGCAAGGCCGACAAGAGCGTACCCTGCAGAAGATTTTCGCCGTTTCGATCGCTCGGGGCGGCCGACGCATAAAAATTACCGTGAGCACTGACGACAATGTGGAAATGGTTACATCAACTGGCGCGGCCTGAACGGCTGTATCACGTCTGCGGCCGCTTTATCCCCTGGCTGGGGCTGGCGGCGGCGGCCTGCCTGCTGCTTGGCTGGGCATGGGGCTTTGGTTTCGCGCCGAAGGATTATCAGCAGGGCGACAGCTTCCGCATCATTTATATTCACGTGCCGGCGGCCATGTGGTCGATGGGCATCTATGCCTCGATGGCGGTGGCAGCGTTTATCGGCCTGGTGTGGCAGATGAAAATGTCCGATACCGTGGTGGCGGCGATGGCGCCGATCGGCGCGGTGTTCACCTTTATCGCGCTGGTGACCGGCTCCGCCTGGGGCAAGCCGATGTGGGGCACCTGGTGGGTATGGGACGCGCGGCTGACCTCCGAGCTGGTGCTGCTGTTCCTTTATATGGGCGTCATCGCGCTGTATAACGCTTTCGAAGACCGCCGCCTGGCGGGCCGGGCCGCCGGCATTCTGGTGCTGGTGGGCGTGGTGAACATTCCGATCATCCATTTCTCCGTCGAATGGTGGAATACGCTGCATCAGGGCTCGACCAACATGCAGCAATCCATCGCGCCAAGTATGCGCACCCCGCTGCGTTGGGCGATCCTCGGCTACCTGCTGTTGTTCGTTACGTTGACGCTGATGCGTCTGCGCAATTTGATTCTGTTCCAGGAGCGCCAGCGCCCGTGGGTTGCCGGGCTGGTGAATAAGGAGCGTCAGTCATGAATGCCGCATTCGATTCCTGGCCGGCGTTTTTCGCCATGGGCGGTTATGCCTTCTATGTCTGGCTGGCGGTCGCCGTCACGCTGATTTCGCTGTTGGGGCTGGTGGCACACACCGTCTGGCAGCGGCGGCAGTTGCTCGCCGAGATCGGCCGCCGTCAGGCGCGCGAGCGGCGCATTCGCCATGCGCAACAATCAAAACAAAAATCCGCCGCACCGCGGGAGAAATCATTGTGAATCCACGTCGTAAAAGCCGCCTTTATCTGGCGATCGTTGTGCTGATCGGCATTGCGCTGACCGCAACCCTGATGCTGTACGCGCTGCGCTCCAACATCGATCTGTTCTATACCCCGGGTGAAATCCTGCAGGGCAAGGGCGAAAATCATGAGAAGCCCGAGGTCGGCCAGCGGCTGCGTATCGGCGGCATGGTGATGCCCGGCTCGGTGAAACGCGATCCCAATACGCTGCAGGTCAGCTTCAAGATTTACGACGCGCGCGGCGCGATCGGCGTGACCTACACTGGCATTCTGCCGGACCTGTTCCGCGAAGGGCAGGGCGTGGTGGCGCAGGGCGTGCTGGGCGAGGGCAACGTGGTCAATGCGCGCGAAGTGCTGGCCAAGCACGACGAGAAATACACGCCGCCAGAAGTGGCCGACGCGATGAAAGAGAATCACAAAGGGCCGGCGGAAGCGTATAACGCGCCGCAGGCGGAGGGTGCCAAGTCATGATGCCGGAACTGGGCAGTTTTCTGCTGTGCCTGGCGCTGGCGATCGCGCTGTTGCTGAGCATTTACCCGCAGTGGGGCGCGGCGCGGCAGGACAGCCGCATGATGGCGGTGGCCCGGCCGCTGACCTATGGCATGTTCGCGGCGATTGCGCTGGCGTTCCTGTGCCTGGTGCATGCCTTCGTGGTCAACGACTTTACCGTCGCCTACGTGGCCACCAACTCCAATACCCAACTGCCGGTGTATTACCGCATCGCCGCCACCTGGGGGGCGCACGAAGGTTCGCTGCTGCTGTGGGTGCTGCTGCTGAGTTGCTGGTCGCTGGCGGTGGCGTTGTGCAGCCGGGCGATGCCGCAGGACGCGGTGGCGCGGGTGCTGTCGGTGATGGGCATGATCACCGCCGGTTTCCTGCTGTTCATCATCATGACCTCCAACCCGTTCACCCGCACGCTGCCGAACTTCCCGATCGACGGCAGCGATCTCAACCCGCTGCTGCAGGATATCGGCCTGATTTTCCACCCGCCGCTGCTGTACATGGGCTATGTCGGCTTCTCGGTCGCCTTCGCGTTCGCCATCGCCTCGTTGATGGCCGGCCGGCTCGACACCGCCTGGGCGCGCTGGTCACGCCCGTGGACTACCGCCGCCTGGGTGTTCCTCACGCTGGGCATCGTGCTCGGATCGGCCTGGGCCTACTATGAGTTGGGCTGGGGCGGTTGGTGGTTCTGGGATCCGGTGGAGAACGCCTCCTTTATGCCGTGGCTGGCCGGCACCGCGCTGATGCATTCGCTGGCGGTGACCGAGAAACGCGGCACGTTCAAAGCCTGGACGGTGCTGCTGGCGATCACCGCCTTCTCGCTGTGCCTGCTGGGCACCTTCCTGGTGCGCTCCGGCGTGCTGGTCTCGGTGCACTCCTTCGCCTCCGACCCGGCGCGCGGCATGTTTATTCTCGCCTATCTGGTGATCGTCATCGGCGGTTCGCTGCTGCTGTACGCGGTCAAGGGCGGCCAGGTGCGTAGCCGTGTACAGCACGAGACCTTCTCGCGCGAGACCTTCCTGCTGGGCAATAACGTGCTGCTGATCGCCGCCATGCTGGTGGTGCTGTTGGGCACGCTGCTGCCGCTGGTGCACAAACAGCTGGGGCTGGGCAGCATTTCGATCGGCGAGCCGTTCTTCAATACCATGTTCACCTGGCTGATGGCGCCGCTGGCGCTGCTGTTGGGCATTGGGCCGCTGGTGCGCTGGCGCCGCGATGAGCCGCGCAAGCTGTGGCGGCGCCTCGGCGTAGCGCTGCTGGCGACGCTGGTGCTGTCGATTCTGCTGCCGTGGTTGTTGCAGGACAGCATCGCCGGCATGACGGTGGTGGGCCTGATCATGGCACTGTGGGTGATCATCCTGACGCTGATGGAGCTGCATGAGCGCGCCACCCATCGTCACGGTTTCTGGCGCGGCCTGCGGCAGCTGTCCCGCAGCCACTGGGGCATGGTGCTCGGCCACCTCGGCGTGGCGGTGACGGTGATCGGCATCGCCTTCAGCCAGAATTACAGCGTGGAGCGCGACGTGCGGATGAAGGCCGGCGACAGCGTGGATATCCACAATTATCATTTCGTGTTCCGCGACGTGCACGACATCCGCGGCCCGAATTACAGCGGCGGCGTCGGTATCATCGACGTGACGCGCAACGGCAAGCCGGAGGCGACGCTGCATGCGGAGAAACGCTACTACAGCGTGGCGCGCAGCATGATGACCGAGGCGGCGATCGACGGCGGGTTCAGCCGCGATCTGTACGCGGCGCTGGGTGAGGAGCTGGAAGACGGCTCCTGGGCGGTGCGCCTGTATTATAAACCCTTCGTGCGCTGGATCTGGTTCGGTGGCGTCTTTATGGCGATCGGCGGCCTGCTGTGCATTCTCGACCCGCGTTATCGCATGAGCAAAAAGCTCAAGCGTGAAGGCAAGCTGGAGGCGCAATCATGAAGCGTAAGCTGCTGTTTATCCCGTTGGTGCTCTTCCTGCTGCTGGTGGCGGCCCTGATGGTGCAACTGACGCGCAACGCCGGCGGCGAAGATCCGACCATGCTGGAGTCGGCGCTGATCGGCAAACCGGTGCCGACCTTCAGGCTGGAATCGCTGGATCAGCCCGGCAAAACCTACGATCAGGCGGTGCTGCGCGACGGCAAGCCGATATTGCTCAACGTCTGGGCCACCTGGTGCCCGACCTGCCGCGCGGAGCACCAGTATCTCAATACGCTGGCGGCGCGCGGCGTGCGGGTGGTCGGCCTGAACTATAAAGACGATCGTGCCAAGGCGGTGACCTGGCTGAATTCCCTCGGCAATCCCTATGCGCTCAGCCTGTACGACGGCGACGGCATGCTGGGGTTGGATCTCGGGGTGTACGGCGCGCCTGAGACCTTCCTTATCGACGGCCAGGGGATCATTCGCTATCGCCACGCCGGCGACATGAACGAGCGCGTCTGGCAGCAGGAAGTGCTGCCGCTGTATAAAAAGTACGGGGGTGAGGCATGAGGCTGATTGTTCTGCTGTGTGCCGCACTGCTGAGCTGGAGCGCCGCCGCGGCGATCGATACCTATCGCTTCAACTCCGTCGAGCAAGAGCAGCAGTATCGCGAGTTGACCGAACAGCTGCGCTGCCCGAAATGTCAAAACAACAGCATTGCCGATTCCAACGCCATCATCGCCGCCGACATGCGCACCAAGGTGTACGAACTGATGATGCAGGGGCAAAACAAGCAGCAGATTATCGATTACATGGTGGCGCGTTATGGCAACTTCGTCACCTACGAGCCGCCGGTAACGCCGGCGACGCTGATCTTGTGGATCGGCCCGCTGCTGTTCGTATTGATCGGCGGGGCGGTGGTGATCCTGCGCACCCGTCGGCGGCCCGATGCGGCGGCGGATGATGCATTCTCCGAACGGGAACGGCAGCGCCTGGCGGCGCTGTTGCAAGAGACTGACAGGAAGAAACCCTAATGGCTTTTTGGCTGATTATTTGCGTGTTGTTGGCCGGCGCCGCCGCGTTGCTGGTGGTGCCGGCGATGCGCCACGGCAAGCAGAGCGCCGCCACGCGCGATGCGTTGAACAAGGCGTTTTATCAGGATCGCCTCAGCGAGCTGGAGCAGGATGAGCAGCAGGGCGTGGTGGCCGAGCGCCCGGAGCTGGTCAAAGAGCTGCAACAGAACCTGTTGAACGACATCCCGGCCGAGCAGATGGTGCAGGCGAAGCCGATCAACCGCTGGGCGCTGGTGCCGGGCGTGGTGTTACTGCTGGCGGTGACCGTTGGCTTTTATCTGAAAACCGGCGGGTTGGCGCAGGTGCTGGACTGGCGTCTGGTGCAGGCGCAAATGCCGGAATTGCGCGAGCGCGTCGCCAACGAGCGCGCCAAACCGCTGAGCATGGAAGAGATTGCCCGTCTCGGACTGGGGCTGCGCACCGCGCTGCAGCAGGACGATCGCAATATCAACGACTGGATGATGCTGGGGCGCGTCGGCATGGCGTTGAACAATGCCACTACCGCCACGCAGGCCTTTGCTCATGCTTATCAATTGGATCCGAATAGTCTGGAAGTGCGGCTCGGCTATGCCGAGGTCTTGACGCGCTCCAACGATCCGGAGGATAACAAGCAGGCGACGCAGCTGTTGCGGCGCATGATCGCGGAAAACCACAGCGATCCGCGGGTGCTCAGCCTGCTGGCGTTCAATGCCTTCGAACAGGGCGATTTCAAACAGGCGATTGGCGCCTGGCAAGTGATGCTGCAGCTGCTGCCGGCCAACGATCCGCGCGCGGAAGTGATAAAGCGCAGTATTGCACAAGCAAAAGCCCAGGCCGGCGGAGAAACTGTTAAACTGAATGTGACCGTTGCGCTGTCACCGCAGGCGGCGAAAGCCATGCCGCCGCAGGGGACGCTGGTTATCTCGGTGACCGACGGCGTCAGCCCGGTGCCGGTCGCAGTAAAACAATTGCCGTTGAGCCGTTTTCCGCTGTCTTTCTCACTGGATGACAGCAACGCCATGATGCCCGAGCGTCTGCTCTCGGCGCAGCATCAGGTGCAGGTGCGTGTGCGCCTCTCACAGGACGGATTGGCCACGCCGCAACCGGGGGACTGGTTCGGCGAAAGCTCGCTGCAGACATTCAGCGGTAAAGAGCAGGTTAGCGTTCAGATAAACAAGCAGGTCCCTGAAAAATAAGACCGAACGTGTTTTTATGGAGAAAAATATGAACTTTCGCCTGACTGGGGTGGCATTCGCAGCGGCATTACTGGTGGGCTGTGCCAGCGCGCCAGACAATGAGCCGCAAGGGCGTTCTGATCCTCTGGAAGGATTTAACCGGACGATGTTCGACTTCAACTACAACGTCCTGGATCCTTATATCTTGCGTCCGGTCGCGGTGGCCTGGCGTGACTACGTGCCGATGCCGGCGCGTAACGGCATCAGCAACTTCACCTCCAACCTGGAAGAGCCGGCCAGCATGGTCAACGCCTTCCTGAAGGGCGATCCTTACCGCGGGATGATCCACTTCAACCGTTTCTTCCTGAACACCCTGCTCGGGATGGGCGGCCTGATCGACGTGGCCGGCATGGCCAACCCGAAACTGGCGCGCGAAGAGCCGAATCGCTTCGGCAGCACGTTGGGGCATTACGATGTGGGTTACGGCCCGTACGTGATGTTGCCGGGCTATGGCAGCTTTACCCTGCGTGACGAAGGTGGCGACTTTGCGGATACGCTGTATCCGATGCTGAGCTACCTGACCTTCTGGATGTCGGCGGGCAAATGGGTGGTCGAGGGTATCGAAACCCGCGCTCAACTGCTGGATTCCGACGGTCTGCTGCGCAATTCCTCCGATCCTTACATCATGGTGCGCGAAGCTTACTTCCAGCGCCACGATTTCATCGCCAACGGCGGTTCGCTCAAGCCGGAAGAGAACCCGAACGCCAAGGCGATTCAGGGCGAACTGGACGAGATCGACTCGCAGTAATCCCGGGCATTATGCCAATGAAAACCCGCCGTCAGGCGGGTTTTTTTATGCCCGCGCGAGCGACAGGCAAAGAAAAAGCGCCCCAGGGGGCGCTTTGGCATCCATCTCAAGTGAGATTAGAAGCGGTAGTTGAAGTTGGCGCCGTACAGCCAGGCTTTACCCACCGAATTGAAGGTGTAAGGGCCTTCGTTGATGGTGACTTTCTGGCCGTGCATGTAGGACACGCCGACGTCGACCGAGGCGTCTTTGTTGAACGCATAGGTAGTACCGGCACTCAGCCAGAAACGGTCCTGATCGGGAATGGAGATCGAACGGTTTTGGGCGGGCACCGGGCTGTCATCGAAGGCGATACCGGTCCGGAAGGTCCAGTTGTCGTCGTAGAAGTAGGTGGTGCCCAGCGCGATACGGTAAGCGTCTTTGAAGCCTTCATGCTTCTCGAACAGCGTCTGACCGTTGTTGCCGGTGGCTCTCAGCTCCTGGAACTGGCTCCAGCTGGTATAGGCCAGGCTGTAGTGAATGGCCCACTGCGGCGCCACTTTGTTGTAGCCGGACAGCTCCCACATTTCCGGCAGATTCAGATCCAGAGAACCCGGGATGGTGCTGCCGCTGGTGCCCCAAGGCAAGCCTAAGCCCAGAGATTGAGTCAGAGGGTTGAATTGTGCTGGCAGGCTGCTCTTGTAATCGCCATCGAACTTGATTTTGACTTCAGAGCGATAGGTGAAGCCGTAACGGTTGTTTTCATCCACTTCGTACAGGATGCCGGCGTTCCAGCCGTAACCCCATTTATCGCCTTTCAGGTGAGAAATCTGGGTATCGCCAGGGATTTGAGCGATCATTCCGGCTTGCTGAGGCGTTAATCTACCGGTTTGCAGGCCTTGACCTGCAAGCAGTTTCGGCAATTCACCGGCGTAGCGTTCCAGTTTGGCTTTGGCGTACACCGCATCGAAGCCCAGGCCGAAGCTGAAGTGTTGATTCAGACGGTAGGCGCCGCTCAGGTTGAGGTTAACGGTAGTCAAATCGGTCTTACCGCCGTAGGCGCCGGCGGTATAACCGTCGTTGAATTCGGTCGCCAAACCGAAGTTGCTGGTGACCGAGCCGCCTACGGCGAACTGATCGTTAATCGGGTGAACATAATGCAGGTTCGGCACCCAGGCGACAGGGGCGATATTTTTGGAGTCCAGGCTGGCACCGGAAGGCGATTTGCCGGTGATGTCAACGTCCGGGTCGATGAAGACTGCGCCGATGGACAGCTCGGGACGGGTATACATCATCAGCAATGCCGGGTTGCGGCTTGCGGAGGCCGCCGTATCCGCCATGGCGCCTTCGCCAGAATACGAACGTCCTAAACCAGCTGATGAGAACTCATTCAGCTGGAATCCTGCGGCAGACACGTTTGAAGAAATAATTGCCACTGCAGCTGCGAGAGCTGATTTAGTCAATAGGTTTTTCTGGCTCATGACCAAAACCTCATTATGTGTTTATTATTTAAACTATTGTTACACGAAGTAACAAGGAGCGCGGGATTGTAGGGTCCGTTATCGTTCAGACAAATCAGACCAGTGGCTGAAGTATAGGTCTGACCTGTGAAAATGTTGCAAGTTTGTTTTTGAAATATTTCCAACCTGATATCAAAAAAGAGATCTGCTTAACAAAAAGCCAGCGGTAAATAACAAAATTCTTACCACTCCTTAGCAGACGCTCATTTTTATTTGTGATTTCCATCACTTAAAACACCCAGTAAAAGTAAGTGCTAGTGATTGCCGGCGTGGAAGCGTAAAATACCCGCAGAATTTTGTGGCTTTGTGCCGGTGAGTGAAACGGCAATTTGGGCTGATAACCGAGGCCCTTGAGGAGAACCAATCATGTCAGATGCAATTAATAAATGCAGCGCCCAGGAAACCGCCGCGTGTTGCTGCGTGGATGTCGGCACCGTGATGGATAACACCGATTGCACCGCGTCCTACAGCCAGGTGTTCAGTAATCAACAAGATGCGGAAGCGATGCTGGCCGCCCTGAGCGAAAAGGCGCGCGCGGTCGAATCCGATCCTTGTGACATCAGCAGTAGCATTAAACCGGTTGACGGTGGCGTGCAGTTGGAGGCCGATTTCACCTTCGCCTGCCAGGCGGAAACCCTGATCTTCCAGCTCGGCCTGCGTTAATCCCCGCTTTACCCCCGGCGCCGCCTGCTGCGCGCCGGGGATTTCCTTCCCCGTGCCGCCCCGATAGAAAGTGCGCCTGCTCGCAGTTTTGATCTCTGCCGGTTTGCCAAATGTAACCGTTTGGTTAACAATGACCTCATCAGGTCAGACCTCTTTCTGCCCATTGCGCTGACGTTATTTTCTTCAGGAGCATTTATGAGTAAGGCACTGCCGTTGGTGACCCGTCATGGTGACCGCATTGCGATTGTGAATGGACTGCGTACCCCCTTTGCCAAACAGGCAACTGCCTATCACGGCATTCCGGCGGTGGATTTAGGGAAAACGGCGGTGAGCGAGCTGTTGGCGCGTAGCGGCATCGATCCGCAGCTGATCGAACAGCTGGTGTTCGGCCAGGTGGTGCAAATGCCCGAGGCGCCGAACATCGCGCGTGAAATCGTGCTCGGTACCGGTATGAGCGTTCATACCGACGCTTACAGCGTGTCGCGTGCCTGCGCCACCAGCTTCCAGGCGATCGCCAACGTGGCGGAGAGCATCATGGCCGGCAGCATCAGCGTCGGTATCGCCGGCGGGGCGGACTCTTCTTCCGTCTTGCCGATCGGCGTCAGCAAGGCGTTGGCGCGCACGCTGGTGGACGTCAACAAGGCGCGCACGCTGTCGCAGCGTCTCAAACTGTTCAGCCGGCTGAAATTCCGCGATCTGATGCCGGTGCCGCCGGCGGTGGCGGAGTATTCCACCGGTCTGCGCATGGGCGATACCGCTGAGCAAATGGCGAAAAGCCACGGCATCACCCGCGAAGCGCAGGATGCGCTGGCGCACCGTTCCCACGAACTGGCGGCCAGGGCCTGGCGTGAGGGGTGGCTGCGCGATGAGGTGATGACGGCCTACGTGCCGCCTTACCGCGCGCAGCTTTCTGAAGACAACAATATCCGCAAAGACTCCAGCCTGGCTTCCTACGCCAAGCTGAAACCGGCGTTCGATCGCAAAAACGGCAGCGTCACTGCGGCCAACAGCACGCCGTTGACCGACGGCGCGGCGGCGGTACTGATGATGAGCGAATCGCGCGCCAAAGAGCTGGGGCTGCAGCCGCTCGGCTATCTACGCAGTTTCGCCTTCGCCGCCATCGACGTGTGGGAAGACATGCTGCTGGGGCCTTCCTACGCTACGCCGCTGGCGCTGGATCGCGCCGGCATCGGTCTGGCCGATCTGACGCTCATCGACATGCATGAAGCCTTCGCTGCGCAAACGCTGGCCAACCTGAAGATGTTTGCCAGCGAAGCGTTCGCCCGCGAGAAGCTTGGCCGCAGCCAGGCGATCGGTGAGGTGGACATGGACAAATTCAACGTCTTGGGTGGTTCCATCGCCTATGGCCACCCATTCGCCGCCACCGGCGCGCGCATGATCACCCAGACGTTGCGCGAGCTGAAACGCCGCGGCGGCGGGCTGGGCCTGACCACCGCCTGCGCCGCCGGCGGGTTAGGGGCCGCGATGATCGTGGAGGTGGAATGATGAGTGCCGAAAACGCATTGCACGAACAGCGGGCCAAACCGTCGGCCTTTCAGCTGACGATTCGCCCCGACAACATCGGCGTGATCACCATCGACGTGCCGGGCGATAAGGTCAATACGCTCAAGGCCGAGTTCGTCGAACAGGTGAACGACGTGCTGATCCGGGCGCAGCAGCATACCGCGCTGGAAGGATTGGTGATCGTTTCCGGCAAGCCGGACTCGTTTATCGCCGGCGCCGACATCACCATGATTGCCGCCTGCACCAGCGCCAAAGAGGCGGAAACGCTGGCCAAGAAAGGGCAGAGCACGCTAGCGCAGATCGCCGCCTTCCCGGTGCCGGTGGTGGCCGCCATTCATGGCGCCTGCCTGGGCGGCGGCCTGGAATTGGCGCTGGCCTGCCACGGCCGCGTCTGTTCGTTGGATGACAAAACCGCGCTCGGTCTGCCGGAAGTGCAGCTGGGCCTGCTGCCGGGCTCCGGCGGCACTCAGCGCCTGCCGCGCTTGGTTGGCGCCGCCAAGGCGCTGGACATGATCCTGACCGGCAAGCACATTCGCGCCCGCCAGGCGCTGCGCATGGGGCTGGTGGACGACGCCGTGCCGCAGTCGATCCTGTTGCAGACCGCCATCGAGCGGGTGAAACAGGGCTGGAAGCATCAGCGCGAGCTGCCGTGGCAGGATCGCCTGCTCAATGGCCCGCTGGGCAGAAATCTGCTGTTCAGCATTGTGCGCAAAAAAACGTTGGCGAAAACCCACGGCAACTACCCGGCGGCGGAACGCATCATTCAGGTAGTGCGCACCGGGCTGGATCACGGCAGCGCCAGCGGCTATGAAGCCGAAGCGCGCGCCTTTGGCGAACTGGCGATGACGCCGCAGTCGGCGGCGCTGCGCAGCCTGTTCTTCGCCTCCACTGCGCTGAAAAAAGAGCGGGGCGGCAATGCCAAGCCGCATGCCCTGCATCGCGTCGGCATTCTCGGCGGCGGCCTGATGGGCGGCGGCATCGCCTGCGTCACCGCCACGCGCGGCGGTTTGCCGGTTCGTATCAAAGACATTAATGAAACCGGCATCAATCACGCGCTGAAATACAGCTGGGACGTGCTTGGCAAACGGGTACGCAGCAAGCGCATGCGCCCGGCGGAACGGCAAAAACAGATGATGCTGATCTCCGGCTCTACCGATTACACCGGCTTTGAGCAGGTGGATATCGTGGTCGAGGCGGTGTTTGAGGATCTGGCGCTGAAGCAGAAGATGGTGGCCGAGGTCGAAGCGAACTGTGCGCCGCATACCGTGTTTGCCTCCAATACTTCCTCGTTGCCTATCGGCCACATCGCCGAAAAAGCCCAGCGGCCGCAGCAGGTGATCGGTCTGCACTACTTTAGCCCGGTGGACAAAATGCCGCTGGTGGAAGTGATCCCGCACGCCGGCACCAGCGAAGAGACTATCGCGACCACCGTGGCGCTGGCGCACAAGCAGGGCAAGACCGCTATCGTGGTGGGCGACAGCGCGGGTTTTTATGTCAACCGCATCCTGGCGCCGTACATCAACGAAGCGGCCCGTTGCCTGCTGGAAGGCGAGCCGATGGAGTCACTGGACAAGGCGCTGGTGGACTTCGGTTTCCCGGTCGGCCCGATCACCCTGTTGGACGAAGTGGGCATCGACGTCGGCACCAAGATCATTCCGGTGCTGGTCGAGGCGCTGGGGCCGCGCTTCGCCGCGCCGGCTGCGTTCGATGCGGTGCTGAAGGACGGGCGTAAAGGGCGCAAGAACGGCCGCGGCTTCTATCTTTACCCGAGCGAAGGGCAGCAGCGGCAGCGGCGTAAACGTGCGGATACCTCATTGTATACGTTGCTCGGCGTCACGCCGAAGGCGCACATGCTGCCGGCGACCGTCGCCCAGCGCTGCGTGATGATGATGCTGAACGAAGCGGCGCGCTGCCTGGATGAAGGCGTGATCCGCAGCGCGCGCGACGGCGACATCGGCGCGGTGTTCGGCATCGGCTTCCCGCCGTTCCTCGGCGGCCCGTTCCGCTATATGGACGAGCTCGGCGCCGAAAAAGTGGTGAAAACGTTGGAATACCTGCGCCAGCAGCACGGCGAGCACTTCGCGCCGTGCGAACGCTTGCAGCGCATGGCGCAGCAGGGCGAGCGTTTTTATCCGCTGGGGAGCTGAACGCAGGGCGGCCCGATTTGCACTATAGTTGCAACAGGGCCGCGTTGTGATCGCCATCACTCCTTGTAACAGCGTCAGCCGGTGAGGCTGTACAGCAAGGCGTAGGCAGCGGTAAGTTAGCTTGACCGTCATCAATAAATTTCATGGCGGAAAGGTTAAAATTTAACCCGTTGAATTGATTGTTCTGTGAGCAATCGAGGTTTGCCAGGGGAGGGTTGCTGTAAAAAACAGCATTTTCTTTAGGCAAACTTTCAGGCAAAATGCCCGGCCGCCATAAAGAGACGGCGCGTTATCGTTTTAAAGCTTTGGCTTTGGGTTGTAAAACTCGGCGGTACAGCACGCACGGCGTTTCTGTATAGCGTTACTTTGTCAACAACAGCGGTGCAATATGCAAGTTTTGATTATGCGTCACGGAGAGGCGGCGCTCGAGGCAGCCAGCGATGCGGTAAGGCCCCTTACCCTGTGCGGCCGCGACGAGTCCCGTCAGATGGCGGCCTGGTTGAACACCAAGTCTGTGGATATTGAACGCGTGCTGGTCAGCCCCTATCTGCGGGCCGAACAGACGCTGGCGACGGTGCGTGAAGCCTTGACGCTGCCGGAGGGCGAAGAAGTGCTGCCCGAGCTGACGCCGGGCGGCAACGCCGAACAGGTCGGCAGCTATCTGCAGGCGCTGGCGATGCAAGGGGTGAGCTCGGTGCTGATCGTGTCGCACCTGCCGCTGGTGGGCTACCTGGTGGCTGAACTGTGCCCGGGCGAGTGCCCGCCGATGTTCGCGACCTCGGCGATCGCTAACGTCGATCTGCCGGCGGACGGCAGCTACGGCAAATTTGAATGGCAGGTCAGCCCGTCGCAGGTGATGGCCAAAGTGTGAGCCGCAGATGCGGTGCGGAATAAACTCAGGGCGATGTCTGACATCGCCCTGAGTCGTTTCTGCGGGGGGCTATTCTGCCAGCTCCACCAACAGCAGGACGGCGGCGTTGCCGCCCCATTCCTTCGGCGCCTGATGGAACGCCAGCACGTCGGGATGCTGCGCAAGCCACAGCGGCGTTTGCTGTTTGAGAATGTGTTTGCCGTGCCCGTGCATCACGCAGGCGCAGTGCACGTGCTCGCGTTTGCAGGCGGCGATCAACGCCCCCAGCTCCTGCTTGGCCTGCAGCTGGGTCAGGCCGTGCAAATCGAGAAACAGCTCCGGCGAATAATCGCCGCGTCGCAGCTTCTTCAGCTCATACGGGCTGCTGCCGGGGCGCACGTAGCGCGTCGGGCCTTCCTCTTCCAGCTGCGGCTGATATTCATCTGAAAAATAATAGCTGGCATCGACCTGCTCCTGCAGCAGCCGCTGCGGCGCAACCTGTTTGACCTTGAGCTTCGGCGGGCGGTGGACGATGGTGTCCTGGCGCAGCTTTTTTGCGCCCGCCACCGACTCTCTGAAGAGCTGTTGTTCGTCTTTGCTCAGAGGGGGCTTGTTCTTCATGCTTCATTCACCGGAAATCGTTTATTTCGCTAGTTTACCTTGTGAATGAGCGCTGTCGACGCAAAACTCGGGCCAGAGTGAAAAGCGCGAGGGGCGCGCGTGATTTGTCGCGGGCTTCATGGCAAACTATGCGGCTAAATCATGAAACACAGCGCCTGCCGGAGGGCAAATTGGACAAAATTTTCGTCGACGAAGCAGTGAACGAACTGCACACCATTCAAGATATGCTGCGCTGGACGGTAAGCCGCTTCAACGCCGCCAATATCTATTATGGTCACGGAACCGACAATCCGTGGGACGAAGCGGTGCAATTGGTGCTGCCAAGCCTGTTCCTGCCGTTGGACATTCCGGAGGACATGCACACCGCCCGTCTGACCTCCAGCGAGCGCCATCGCATCGTTGAGCGCGTGATCCGCCGCGTCAACGAACGCATCCCGGTCGCTTACCTGACCAACAAGGCCTGGTTCTGCGGCATGGAATTCTACGTCGACGAACGCGTGTTGGTGCCGCGCTCGCCGATCGGTGAGCTGATCAACGATCGTTTCAGCGCGCTGATCCCGCACCCGCCACGCCATATTCTCGACATGTGCACCGGCAGCGGCTGCATCGCCATCGCCTGTGGCTACGCTTTCCCGGAAGCGGAAGTGGATGCGGTGGACATCTCCAGCGAAGTGCTGGCGGTGACCGAGCGCAATATTCAGGCGCACGGCGTCGAACATCAGGTGATCCCGATCCGTTCCGATCTGTTCCGCGACGTTCCCGCGATCCAGTACGATCTGATCGTCACCAACCCGCCGTACGTCGATGCGGAAGACATGTCCGATCTGCCGCAGGAGTTCCGCTTTGAGCCGGAACTGGGCCTGGCGGCGGGCAGCGACGGCCTGAAGCTGGTGCGCCGCATCCTGGCCTGCGCGCCGGACTACCTGACCGACGACGGCGTGCTGATTTGTGAAGTGGGCAACAGCATGGTACATCTGATGGAACAATATCCGGACATCCCGTTCACCTGGCTGGAATTCGAAAATGGCGGCGACGGCGTGTTCATGCTGACCAAACAGCAGCTGGTGGATTGCAAGGATCACTTCAGCCTCTATCGCAGCTAAACCGCATTTCCAGGGCCCGCACGGCGGGCCTCATAACGATAAAAGACTAACGGTAAGGAGCCGTGATGGCAGGAAACAGTATTGGGCAGATTTTCCGCGTCACCACCTTCGGTGAATCTCACGGGGTGGCGCTGGGTTGTATCGTCGATGGCGTACCGCCCGGCATTCCGCTCACCGAAGCCGATTTGCAACACGATCTGGATCGTCGTCGTCCGGGCACCTCGCGTTACACCACCCAGCGTCGCGAACCGGATCAGGTGCGCATTCTCTCCGGCGTATTCGAAGGCGTGACCACCGGTACCAGCATCGGTCTGATCATTGAAAACACCGATCAGCGCTCGCAAGACTACAGCGCCATCAAAGACGTGTTCCGTCCGGGGCATGCCGACTACACCTACGAACAGAAATACGGTCTGCGCGACTATCGCGGCGGTGGCCGCTCTTCGGCGCGCGAAACCGCCATGCGCGTTGCGGCGGGCGCCATCGCCAAGAAATACCTGCAGCAGAAGTTCGGCGTGCAGGTGCGCGGCTATCTGGCGCAGATCGGCGACGTGACCTGTGAGCTGAAAGACTGGGATCAGGTCGAACAGAACCCGTTCTTCTGCCCGGATCCGGACAAGCTGGAAGCGCTGGACGAACTGATGCGCGCGCTGAAAAAAGAGGGCGACTCCATTGGCGCCAAGGTCAGCGTGATTGCGGAGAACGTGCCGGTTGGCCTGGGCGAGCCGGTGTTTGATCGCCTCGACGCCGATCTGGCGCACGCGCTGATGAGCATCAACGCGGTGAAAGGCGTGGAGATCGGTGACGGATTTGCTGTCGTGACCAAACGCGGCAGCGAAAACCGCGATGAAATCACCCCGGAAGGCTTCCAAAGCAACCATGCCGGCGGCATTCTCGGCGGCATCAGCAGCGGCCAACCGGTGATCGCGCATCTGGCGCTGAAGCCGACCTCCAGCATCATGGTACCGGGCCGCACCATCAATCGCCAGGGCGAAGCGGTGGAAATGGTGACACGCGGTCGCCACGATCCGTGCGTGGGCATCCGCGCCGTGCCGATCGCCGAAGCGATGATGGCAATCGTGTTGATGGATCACCTGCTGCGCCAGCGTGCGCAAAACGGTGATGTGGTTTCCGACGTACCTCGCTGGTAATCGCCATGAAAAACTGGATGTTGGGCCTGGTGGCCTTGACGGCCTCCGCTTCCGCCATGGCGCTGACGCCGTGGCAGAAAATCGACCATCCGGTGGCCGGTGCGCCGCAGGCGGTGGGCGGTTTCGCCAACGGCTGCGTCATCGGCGCGCAGCCGTTGCCGCTGAATTCACCGGACTACCAGGTGATGCGTACCGACCAGCGCCGCTATTTCGGCCATCCGGATCTGCTGGCGTTCATACAGCGCCTCAGCAGCCAAGCGAACCAGAAAGCACTGGGCACGGTGCTGATCGGCGACATGGCGATGCCGGCCGGTGGGCGCTTCAGCAGCGGCCACGCCAGCCACCAGTCGGGGCTCGACGTTGACATCTGGCTGCAGTTGCCGCGCCAACGCTGGAGCGCGCAGCAATTGCTCAAACCGCAGCCGATCGACCTGGTGTCAGGGGATGGCAAGCAGGTGGTGGCGAGCCAATGGCAGCCGCAAATTGAGTCGCTGATCAAACTGGCGGCGCAGGACGCGGACGTGACGCGCATCTTCGTCAACCCGGCGATCAAGCAGCGTCTGTGCCTGGACGCCGGCGCCGATCGCGCCTGGCTGCACAAGGTGCGGCCGTGGTTCGGCCACCGTGCGCACATGCACGTGCGTCTGCGTTGTCCGGCCGGCAGCCTGGAGTGCCAGGAGCAGGATACGCCGCCGCCGGGCGACGGCTGCGGCGCCGAACTGGCGAGCTGGTTCGTGCCGCATCAGCCGAACGCGAAGCCGGGCAAACCCGTGCCGCCGCCGTTACCGCCGACCTGTCAGGCATTGCTGGATCACCATTTCTCAGCGGAATAACACATGGACTGGTTCGTCATTGGCCCCGAAATGCTCGGGGTGTTGTTTGCGGTAGCGCTGCTGGCGGGGTTTATCGACTCCATCGCCGGCGGCGGCGGATTACTGACGGTGCCGGCCCTGCTGGCGGTGGGGGTTCCTCCGGCGCAGGCGCTGGCGACCAATAAGCTGCAGTCGGTCGGCGGCTCCTTTTCCGCCAGTCTGTACTTCATTCGTCGGCGAGCGGTGAACCTCAACGACCAGAAGCTGACGATTTTTCTGACGCTGATCGGCTCGATCGCCGGCGCCATTTTGGTGCAGCATATGCGCGCCGATTTGCTGCGGCAGATGTTGCCGCTGCTGGTGATCGGCATCGGTCTCTATTTCTTGTTGATGCCGCGACTGGGTGAGGAAGATCGTCAACGCCGTCTCGGGGCCTTGCCGTTCGGGCTGGTGGCCGGCGGTTGCGTCGGGTTTTACGACGGTTTCTTCGGCCCCGGCGCCGGGTCATTCTACGCGCTGGCCTACGTGACGCTGTGCGGTTTCAACCTCGCCAAGTCCACGGCGCACGCTAAGGTGCTGAACTTTACCTCCAACGTCGGCGGGCTGGCGCTGTTCATCATCGGCGGCAAGGTGGTGTGGAGCATTGGTCTGGTGATGTTGGTGGGGCAGGTGCTGGGGGCGCGTTTGGGCGCGCACATGGTGCTGACCCGCGGCCAGAAATTGATTCGGCCGATGATCGTGATCGTCTCGCTGGTGATGAGCCTCAAGCTGCTGTACGACAATCACGGCGCGGAAATTCAGCAGTGGTTGACCGCCTTGGTGCACGGTTAAAGATGAAGAGGGGGCGTTGCTTACGCGCCCTGTCTTATCGGGTATAATGGCCTCTTTATTTTTGTGGTTATAGAGTTTTTATGTCAGACATGCAGACCCGCCATCACTATGAGCAGTTGATCGAGATCTTCAATCGGTGCTTCAGCGATGACTACAACACCCGCCTGGTGAAGGGCGACGACGAACCTATCTACCTGCCGGCCGACGACGAATTGCCGTATCACCGCATCGTGTTCGCCCACGGCTTCTACGCCAGCGGCCTGCATGAAATCTCGCACTGGTGCATCGCCGGTGAAGCGCGCCGCCAACTGGTGGACTTCGGTTACTGGTATTGCCCGGACGGGCGCGACGCGCAAACCCAGAGTGAATTCGAAGCGGTGGAGATCAAACCGCAGGCGCTGGAATGGATGTTCTGCGTGGCGGCCGGTTTCCCGTTCAACGTCAGCTGCGACAACCTGAACGGCGACTGCGAGCCGGATCGCATCGCGTTCCAGCGCAAGGTGCGCGCCCGGGTATTGATGCTACTGGAGCAGGGAATACCCACACGGCCTGCGCGCTTTATTCAGGCGTTGCAATCGTTCTACAATACGCCACCGCTGGCGGCCGAGCATTTTCCGTATCCGGAAGATCTCAACTGACGCCACAGCCCGTTATTTAATGAGGAAATTTGATGATCGCAGAATTTGAAGCGCGCATTTTGGCGCTGATTGATGACATGGTAGAGCACGCCAGCGATGATGAACTGTTTGCCGGTGGCTACCTGCGCGGTCATCTGACGCTGGCGGTGGCCGAAGCGGAAGAACAGGGCGAGCATACTGCCGAAGCGCTGAAAGCGCGGGTGGAAGAGAGCCTGCACAAGGCGATCGCCGCTGGGGAACTCTCGCCGCCGGATCAGATTTTGGTGCGCGGCATGTGGGAAAACCTCTATCAGGCTGCCACCCCTGCCGCCTGACCGCCATGCCGGGGCGCGCCGCCGCGCCCCTCATCCATGAATTAAACCGCACGTCCTTTCAGTAACTTTCGCACCCACATTCGATTCGGATTCAACGCCGCCAGCAGGCGCGCGTCGCCCGGTAACGGTTCGCCGAACAGCTGCGCCGCCAGAATTTCCGCCGCCAGCGGCGCCGAACACAGCCCGCGCGATCCCAACCCACCGATAGCGAACAGGCCGGGATAGACCGGCGCATCGGCGACGGTTTCGCCGCGCTGGTTCTGCCGTTGCAAATCCTGATACTGCGTCAACGTGGCCTGATAGTCCGGCAGCGCGCCGACCATCGGTAAATGATCGCGGGTGGCGCTGCGCACGCCGCAGCGCGCCTGATGAGCGCTGACGTCCACCTGCTGCGGCCAGGCCTGCTCCGGCAGGCAGCGCAGCAGGCGTTCACGGTTTTCCTGTTGCTCCTGCTCGCGGTAGTCGGTGGTGATGTCGCCGCGCTGGTAGCTGGCGCCAATGCAGTGGTGGCCGTTGTTGGCATTAACCGGCGTCAGGTAGCCGTCGTAACACAAGACCTGTTTCAATTGACCGAGGGCCGGCGAGCTTGGGATATGCGACACCTGTCCGCGTACCGAATACAGCGGCAGGGCTTCCGTCGGCGCCAGTTCGGCCAGCCGATGGCCATTGGCCAGGATCACCGTCGCATGGCTGCGGCTTTCGCCGTGGGCGAAGTCGATGCGCCAGCCGTTTTCTTCCTGCTTCAGCCTCTGTGCATCGTGCCGGTAGTGGCAGACCAAGCCCTGGCGCTGCGCCAGCGCGAGAACGCCGCGCGTCAGCTCGGCCGGACAGAGCCAACCGCCTTGGGGGTAGGTGATGCCGCCAAAGCCGGTATCGACGCCGCACAGTCCGCTGAGCGTCTCGCGGTCGGCCGCCATCGCCAAGGCCTGCGGCCAGTCGGTTTTCAGCATATTGGCGATCTTAGCGCCGCTCTTGTCGTCATAGGCCAACTGGCTGACGCCGCACCACTGATGATCAAAGGCGACGCCTTGTTGCAACAGCGCGTCGTACTGGCGGCGGGCGAAGGGAAACGCGGCGCTGAAGAAGCTCTCCAGCGCGTCGCCGCTGCCGTTCAGCAACGGATAAATCGCCCCCTGGCGATTGCCGGATGCCCCCTCCGCCGCCTGCTCATCGGCGCAGTACAGCGTGACGGTGGCGCCGCGCCGCAGCAAGGCCAGCGCGGTGAGCGCGCTGGCGACGCCGCCGCCGATCAGGGCGATATCGGCGGTGTTGTCCGCCGCCGGGCGCCGATACCAGGGCGCTGGATGAGGGGTGGGCTGCGCATCGGCCGGGAGCTCGCCGGCGAGCATCTCACGCTTTTGGCCGAAGCCTTTGCAGCGGTTGACCTGAAAACCGGCCTGTTGCAAGCCGCGGCGCACAAAGCCAGCGGCGGTAAAGGTGGCGAAGCTGCCTCCCGGCCGGGCGAAACGCGCCATGGCGGCGAACAGTTGCTCGGTCCACATGTCGGGATTTTTTGCCGGCGCAAAACCGTCGAGGAACCAGGCATCCACCTGGTTATTCATGCTGGCGTCAAACTGCGGCAGCAGATCGTTGACGTCGCCGAACCACAGATCGAGCGTAATGCGGCCTTCGGCCAGCAGCAGACGATGGCAGCCCGGTAGCGGCAGCGGCCATTGGGCGCGCAGCTCGTCGGCATAAGGCGCCAGCTCCGGCCAGCGCGCATGCGCCGCCGCCAGGTCAGCCTGCTGCAGGGGGAATTTTTCGAAGCTGATAAAGTGCAGGCGTTGCAGCGCGGCGTCCGGCTCGGCCTGGCGGAAGCCGGCGAAGGCCTGCCACAGCGTGAGGAAATTGAGCCCGGTGCCGAACCCGGTTTCCGCCACCACCAACAACGGACGCGGGTGGGTGGCGAAACGTTGCGGCATCCGATTGCCGTGCAGGAAGACGTAGCGGGTTTCTTCCAGCCCATCCTGATTGGAAAAATAGACGTCATCAAACTGTTTCGAAACAGGTGTACCCTGTTCGTTCCAGGTTAGCGTTGCGGTTTGGATGGGGGCGTGGTTCACGGTCAATGGCTCGAAATTCAAGGGATGCCGCGAATTCTAACGGCGCTGGCGCCCCGGCGCAAACTGGACAACAATAAAGCTGAAAAACGCTGATCGGACTTGTTCGGCTTACATCTGTACGCTAAAGTGCGATGCAAAATCCCGTAGGTAAATAGTGGAAGAGGTATTGAATGAAACGTGCAGTGATTACTGGCCTGGGAGTTGTCTCCAGCATTGGTAATAACCAGCAGGAGGTCCTGGCAAGCCTGCAGGAAGGACGTTCTGGGATCACTTTCTCCCAGGAGCTGAAAGATTCCGGCATGCGTAGTCACGTATGGGGGCAAGTTAAGCTCGACACGACCGGCCTGATCGACCGCAAGGCAGTGCGTTTCATGAGCGATGCTTCCATTTATGCCTTCCTGGCGATGCAAGAAGCGATCGCGTCTTCCGGCCTGAAGGAAGAAGAGTATCAAAACAATCCGCGCGTAGGCCTGATTGCCGGTTCCGGCGGCGGTTCTCCGCGCTTCCAGGTGTTCGGCGCCGATGCGATGCGCAGCCCGCGCGGCCTGAAAGCGGTTGGCCCGTACGTGGTGACCAAAGCCATGGCTTCCGGCGTTTCCGCCTGCCTGGCAACGCCGTTCAAAATCCACGGCGTAAACTACTCCATCAGCTCCGCTTGCGCGACCTCCGCGCACTGCATCGGCAACGCGGTTGAGCAAATCCAACTGGGCAAACAGGACATCGTGTTCGCTGGCGGCGGCGAAGAGCTGTGCTGGGAAATGGCCTGTGAGTTCGACGCGATGGGCGCGCTGTCCACCAAATACAACGACACGCCGGAAAAAGCGTCCCGCACCTACGACGCCGATCGTGACGGTTTCGTCATCGCCGGCGGCGGCGGCATGGTGGTGGTTGAAGAACTGGAGCACGCGCTGGCGCGCGGCGCGCACATCTACGCAGAAATCGTTGGCTACGGCGCGACTTCCGACGGCGCCGACATGGTTGCCCCTTCGGGCGAAGGCGCAGTGCGCTGCATGAAGATGGCGATGCAGGATCTGGATGCGCCGATCGACTACATCAACGTGCACGGCACCTCTACGCCGGTAGGCGACGTGAAAGAGCTGGGCGCTATTCGTGAAGTGTTCGGTGACAATACCCCGGCCATCTCCTCCACCAAGGCGATGACCGGTCACTCGCTGGGCGCCGCGGGCGTGCAGGAAGCGATTTACAGCCTGCTGATGCTGGAGCACGGCTTTATCGCGCCGAGCATTAACATCGAAACCCTGGATGAGCAGGCGGCCGGCATGAACATCGTGACCCAGCCGACTCAGCGCGAGCTGACCACCGTGATGTCCAACAGCTTCGGTTTCGGCGGCACCAACGCCACCCTGGTGATGCGCAAACTGGCGAAATAATTCCGCCGGAGCGTCACTTCGCTATCAAGCCCGCGTTTTCGCGGGCTTTTTACTGCCCAAAGCCCGCCGGGCGAGCGCTCGGAGTTTTCCCAAATCACATCCCCTGACACATCATTACCTCGCCATTACACGCGTTGGGCATACAATAGCCAGGTAGCGTGATTATCGCTCGGCGTAGCTTTCTAAAGTGATCGAACATTGAGGCAAGAAGTATGAAAAAGTTAATTGCGGTTGGGTTACTGTCGGCCGTGTTGGCCGGATGCGCCACCGATTCTCCCTGCGTGCCGGTCTACGATGACCAGGGGCGTCTGGTGCACACCAACACCTGTATGAAGGGCACCACTCAGGATAACTGGGAAACCGCGGGTGCGATCGCCGGCGGCGCGGCGGCGGTTGCCGGTCTGACCCTCGGTATCATCGCGCTGACCAAGTGATCGGCGCGGAACAGGAATAAGCCCGGCCATTGCGCGCCGGGCTTTTTTATCTCACTGCACCAAAAACGCTTTGAATTGCGGCGTCATCACGGCGCTGAAACCGTCGTCGGTTTTGCTGATCAGGTAGACCGCCAGCCCTTTCTCTTCTGCGAGCTGCAACGCTTTCTCCGGGCCCAGCACCATCAGGCCGGTATCCCAGCCGTCGGCCTCGAGCGCAGTGGGGGCGATCACCGTGGCGGAAACCAGCCGGTGGTTGATCGGCCTGCCGGTGGTCGGATCGATGACATGGGAGTAGCGCTGGCCGTTTTGTTCAAAGTAGTTGCGGTAGCTGCCGGCGGTGCTGATGCCGTAACCGTGTAGATCCACCAGCGCCTGCACCGCATTTTCACGATCGGTCGGCTTTTGGATCGCTACCCGCCAGGGTTTGCCCTGGCCGTTGACGCCGCGTGAAGAGACCGCGCCACCGACCGATACCAGGTAGTTGGTAATGCCGTGACGGTTCATCAGGCGCACCAACTCATCCGCGCCATAGCCTTCGCCCAGCGTCGAGAGATCGACATACATGCCCGGCAGATCTTTTTGCAGCCACTCCCCGCGACTGTCGCTGATCAGCTTCAGGTGTTGCAGGCCGATGTTCTGCTTCGCCGCGTCGATCTGCGCCTGTTCCGGCACCTTGACCGGATGCTTGTCTGGGCCGAACCCCCACAGGTTCACCAGCGGGCCGACGGTGATGTCCATGGCGCCGCCGGTATCGCGGCCGATACGCTGGGCCATCAACACGATGTCCGCCATGCCGCGCGGGATAGGCTGCGGCTCGAGGTTGGCGCTGCGGTTAAACCGCGACAGCACCGAATCGGCGCGGTAGGTAGAGATGTCGTCGTTGGCCTGTTCGAGCACCGTGTCGATCTGCCGCTGCAACTCTTGTTTGCCGATCGCGACGTCACCGCTGACCTTAACGCTGTAGAAGGTGCCCATGGTCTTGCCGTCGATATCGATTTGCGGGCGAGAGGCGGCATCGTCGCAGGCGGCGAGCAGGGCGCATAAGGCGCTGAGCAACGCCCCTTTGGCGAACAGGGAAGCCATAACATGTCCTTTGAAAACGAGAAAGCCGCTACAAATAAAGTAAAGCGCGGCAAATGGAAAGCGGATAAAGGTAAAATAGCATTTTGCTGGCGTTGCGGCTGCGCCTGAGCTAACGTCTCGCTCATGCTTTTCGCTGAGGTTTCAAGCTGCCACCATGAGTGCAACCGCCATTTCCCGGATTATCCATCCCTTTGTCAAAGATCGCTTCTTGCATGTATTGCTGCTGGCCGGCGTGGCGATGTTCGTCTTTCATCCGCAGCCATTGGCGGCGTTGGGCGGCTTTATCGACGGCCGCACTCTCATCACCCTGCTGGGGCTGATGCTGCTGACCAAAGGCGTTGAGGTCAGCGGCTACTTTGACTTCGTTGGCCGTAAGATTATCAACCGGTTGCACAGCGAACGACGGCTGGCGCTGTTCCTGGTGTTTTCAGCCGCGCTGCTGTCGTCGTTTCTGACCAACGATGTGGCGCTGTTTATCGTCATTCCGCTCACCATCACGCTAAAAAAGCTGTCGGCGCTGCCGGTTGGCCGCTTGATCATCTTCCAGGCGCTGGCGGTGAACGCCGGTTCGTTGCTGACGCCGATCGGCAACCCGCAAAATATCCTGCTGTGGAGCCGATCCGGCCTCTCTTTCCTCGATTTTATCGGCCAGATGGCGCCGTTTGGCGCCGCAATGATGTTGAGCCTGCTGGCGCTGACCTGGTTCAGCTTCCCGGCGCGCGACATCGTGAAAACGCCGAATACCGAGGGGTATCCCTACCAGCGGCCGCTGTTGCTGAGCTGTGTAGGGCTGTATGTGGTTTTCCTGCTGTGTCTCGATTTCGATCTGCCGTTGTACGGGCTGCTGGCGGTGTTCGCCGGTTTCTTGCTGCTGGCGCGCCGAGTGCTGTTGCAGATCGACTGGAGTCTGATTTTCGTGTTCACCGCCATGTTCATCGATGTCGGCCTGTTTACCCGCTTGCCGCCGCTTCAGCCGGCGTTCGCCGCCATCGCCGGGCTGAGCGAGGGGAGCGTGTATGCGTTGGGCGTCGGGCTGTCGCAGATCGTCAGCAACGTGCCGGCCACCATACTGTTGCTCAACTATGTGCCCTCCAGCGCTCAACTGGCCTATGCGGTCAACGCCGGCGGCTTCGGGTTGGCGATCGGATCGCTCGCCAACCTGATTGCGCTGCGCATGGCGGGGGAGCGCAAGATCTGGTTGCGCTTCCACTATTATTCGCTGCCGCTGTTGGTATGGGCCGCGTTGCTCGGCTGGGTGATGAGCTAAGCCGGTTGGCCGCTTTGCCGCGTGGCCAGCAGGCAAATGCTGCGGGTCACCTGATAGGATTTCACGAAGGCGCTGACGGGTAAAAACTCGAAGCGCGAGTGGAAGTTATGCGCGCCGGTGAAGTAATTGGGCGTCAGGATACCGCGGCTGGAGAGCGCCGCGCCGTCGGTGCCGCCGCGCATTGGGATCACCTTCGGCGGGATGCCGTGGGCGGCAAGGGCGCCGAAGATCAGATCGATAGCGCGTCGATCTTCGCCGATGGCATTGCTGATGTTGCTGTAGATGTCGCTGACGTTGCAGCTAACGTTGGCGCGCGGATAGTTGGCCGCCACCTGGCGCACCGTCTCCTCAAGGCGGGCCTTGCGTGCCTCGAACGCCGCGCGATCGAAGTCGCGAATCGACACCTTCAGCGTCGCCTGATTGGCGTTGGCGGCCAGATCGGTGAACCAGAAATAGCCCTCGCGCCCTTCGGTGTGCTCCGGGGTATCCAGTACATCGAATCGGTTAATGATGTCGTTGGCGATGCGTATCGGGTTGATTAATACGTTTTTCGCTGACATCGGGTGGGCGGTCACTCCCTCGATGCGGATCTCCGCCGCTGCCGCGTTGAAATTCTCGTACACCACTTCACCCAGTTCGCAGCAGTCGATGGTGTAGGCGAAATCGACGGGGAAACGCTGCAGATCCAGCGCCTTGGCGCCGCGCAGGCCGATTTCTTCGTCCGGTACGAACGCCACCACGATATCGCCGTGGCGATCGGCCGCGGTCAGGTTGGCCAGCAGCGTCATCACCACGGTGACCGCCGCCTTGTTGTCGGCACCCAGCACGCTGGTGCCGTCGCTGAACAGGATCTCTTCGTTGCGGTAGGGCAGGATCTCCGGGTGCTCGGCGGTGCGCAGCCAGATGTCTTGCTCGGCGTTCAGACATAAATCTCCGCCGGTGAAGCGCAGGCGCTGCGGGCGAATCTCGGGCGACAGGCCGACGTCCACGGTGTCGATATGGGTGATAAAGCCGATGCGCGGCGCGCCGGGTTGGGTGCCGGGCTTGCGGGCGGTGACGGTGGCGTGTTCGTCTATCTGCACCTCGGCCAGGCCGAGCCGGCGCAGCTCTTCCGCCAGCAGTTGCGCCATCTCATGCTGCCCCGGCGTGCTGGGCAGGGTGGTTGCGGCGGCGTCGCTCTGGCTGGTGACCGCCAGGTAGCGGAAGAAACGTTCGGTGAGCTGTTCGGCAATCGGGCTGGTCATCGGAACTCCTCGCGGTTGGCAATCTACCGGTTTTAAAACGAAATCAGCCGTTTGTCCAACGATGCAATGCGTAAACCGCCAGAATGCGAAGCATCGCGCAGAAACGAAAAATAGCGGTGAAACTAGGAAATCGTCGCAGGTTTCTGCGGCAAAATCGGTGTTAGCTGTGGGCCGGGAAGCGCCCGCATAACACTTATCTGTCCCTCAAGGAGAATTCATGCACACCGGTCACGCTCTGCTTATCACCTTATTGTCCCTTGGCCTTTCTCACAGCGCCTGGGCGTCTGCCGATACCGGGCATGCCAACAGCAACGCCAACAGCCGCGAAGTGGCCAGCGCGCTGGGCGGCCTGAAAAACAAAACCTACGAGCTGGAGCAGGCGCCGAAGATCCGCGTCGCCAGCTTCAATATCGCCGCCGGCAAGGTCAGCGACATGACCGCCATCGCCAAGGCGATTCGCGCGATGAACGTCGACGTGGTGGCGCTGCAGGAGGTGGATAAACTCACCGCCCGCAGCGGGCGGGTCGATCAGGCGGCGGAACTGGCGAAGCTGACCGGCATGCAGGCGGTGTTCGGCCGGGCGATCGATTTCGACGGCGGTGAATACGGACTGGCGTTTCTCTCGAAGTATCCGCTGCACGACGCCGTGATCTATCCGTTGCCGTCCGGCCAGCGCGAGCAGCGCATCGCCTTCAGCGCCAAGGTCGATGTGCCGGAGTTCCCGACGCCGATCACCCTGTTCAACACCCACCTCGATACCAAGGAAGATCCGACGATGCGTCTGGATCAGGTGCGGGAGCTGAACGATCGCACCATCGAAGTGCGCGGCATCAAACTGCTGTTCGGCGACATGAACGACGTGCCGGGCAGCGTCACCTGGCTGGAGCTGAGCCGCTATTGGAACGACATCATGCCTAACGGGCAGGACGGCCGCAGCTGGCCGGCGGAAAACGCCGAGATCAAGGTGGATTACATCTTTAGCGGCAATGCGCAGCGTTGGCATCTGGACAGCCTGACGGTGCCGAACGCCAGCGGCGATTGGAATGGCGTGCACTGGCCGGCGGTGAGCGATCACCTGCCGCTGGTGGCGGAGATGCGCCTGACCGAGCAATAAGCCGGCCGGCGTCTTTCCAGGGCAGGGCTAAGCCACAACGATCCGCGCCAGCCGCTCGACGGCGCTGCGGATCTCGCCCGGCGTCAGAGCCGAAAAACCCAGCAGCCAGCCATCGCGCTGGGCCTGAACCGTTTGGTATTGCGCCGTTAACCCGGGCGTAAGGACGCCGAGCCGCCACGCCTGCCGGCTGAGCGCCGCCTCCCGGCCGGGCGGTAGCCAAACGCTGAGCTGCAGGCCGCCGGCGGCGGGAGCGGCCGTGGCGAAGTGGCTCAGCTTTTCGCGCACTTCCGTCAGCAGCACATCGCGCCGGCTGTGGTAGAGCTGGCGCATGTAGCGAATATGCGCGGCGAAGTGCCCCTGGCGGATGAACTCGGCGGTCACCGCCTGCATCAATTGCGCGCTGTGGCCGTCATAGACCGTGCGCGCGGTGACGAAGGGAGCGACCAGCGCGGGTGGCACGATCAGGTACGCCAGCCGCAGCGAAGGGAACAACGATTTGGAGAAGGTGCCGAGATAGAGCACCCGGCCATGGCGATCCAAGCCTTGCATCGCCGGAATCGGCAGCCCGTCGTAGTGAAATTCGCTGTCGTAATCGTCCTCAATGATCCAGGCCTGTTGCCGCTCCGCCTGCGCCAGCAACGCTAACCGGCGCGCCAGGCTGAGCGCAGCGCCGGTCGGGTATTGGTGCGAGGGCGTCAGATAAATCAAACGCGGATCGGGCAAGGAAGGTTCTGCTTGCAGGCCGTCGGCGTCTACCGCTACCGGCGTCAGCGCGGCGCCGGCGCTGATAAAGGCGTTTCTCGCCCCGGCGTAACCCGGCTCTTCCATCCAGACGCTGTCGCCGCTGTCCAGCAGTAACGTGGCAATCAGTTGCAGCGCCTGCTGCGAACTGGTCAGCAAGATAACCTGGTTTGCATCGCAGATTACGCCGCGCGTTTGGTTGACGTGGGCGGCAATCGCTTCACGCAGCGGCAAATAGCCCTGCGGGTCGCCGTAGCGCAGCAGGCTTTCTCCCTGTAGCCGCAGGCGCTGCGCGGTCAGCTGCTTCCATAAGGCCAGCGGAAACGCGCGCAGGTCCGGCGAGCCGGCAGCGAAGGCCTGAGGATACTGCGGATCGCGGCAGCCGCCGGTTTGCACGATCTGTTGGCCGCGCTGTGAAAGACGTGGCATGCCGGAGCCGGTCGCCGGTGGTGGCGACTTGGCGATACGGATCGCCACAAATGTGCCCTGGCCGACGCGGCGCTGCAAATACCCCTCCGCCTCCAACTGGCCGTACGCTGCTTCGACGGTCACCCTTGAGAGGTTCAGATCCCCAGCCAGCACTCGGCTGGAGGGCAGCCGTTGCCCAACGCTCAATGCGCCGTGGTGGATGGCCTGCCGCAATGCCGCACACAGACGATCGCGCAGCGTGCCGGCGGCGTGAGGCGATTGCTGAAACAGCGTGATCAGCGTGTGCCGCATAATGGGTCTTATCATGAGTAAAAAATGGGTATCAATCATAAGACCAAAATCGGGCACTATTGTCATCTGTCTTGATCAACGGGAGTGAGTGATATGCCGAAAGAATCCTTGGTGCTGGCTTTTCCGCCAGCGGCGCCGGAAGAGAGCCTGGCCTATCTGGCGGCCAAACTGAGCCGCTATGCGGATGCCTGGGACGTGGCGGAAGATTTGCGCAATGGCGTGGACGGAATGGTGGTGATCGATACCCGTGCGGAGGCGCTGTACGCCGCCGGGCATATCCCCGGCGCGTTCAGCTTGCCGCATCGCCTGATGGATGAAGCCGGCACGGCGCACCTGGATCGCCAAAAGGTGTATGTGACCTACTGCGACGGCATTGGCTGCAACGGTTCCACCAAAGGCGCCTACAAGCTGGCGACGTTGGGGTTCAGGGTGAAGGAGTTGATTGGCGGGCTGGATTTCTGGCTGCGCGACGGCCATCCGTTGGCCATCGGCGAACAGCCGGGATCGCTGCGCGATCGGGCGGCTGTTGCGGACTGCGGCTGCGCCTGAGGCGTTAAAATACCAGCGCCAGCACCACGGCCAGCACCAACAGCAGCAGGATCAGCGCCACGGCCGGCTTGCTGAGCGCTTTTTGCAGTGGCAGAGGCAGGGCGGCGATCAGCGGGTTGAGCAGCGGCTGTGGCTCGACAGGGTGGCTGGCGATCGGCTGCGCCTGGCCGGCCTTCTCCAGACGGCGGGCAAACAGTTGATGAATGGCGTCGCTCATTTGCGGGTGCGTCAGCGGCGCATTGGCGCCGCAGTTGAAGCGCGCCTGGCAATAGTCGTTCATCTGCTGCAGTTCTTGCTCGTCCGCCGGCTGTTTGAGCGCCGCCAGCAGGTTGTTCAGCGTCGGTGCGCTCTGCGGGCTGAGCGCCACTTTCACCTGTAAAAACTGGTTCAGCAGCTGGAAGTGGCGCGCCGGCAGCGGATCGTTGGTTTTCACACCCGCCAGATCGAACAGCGTTTGCCAGATTTTAGCCGGCGCTTCGCCGGTGGCGGCACTGAGTTTGGTGATCTGCTGCTGCAGGCTTTGATGCTCTGCGGGCAGCAGCGGGCGATCGCTGGTGGCGGTTTGCTGCGGTTGGGGAATGGTCAGGCCGCCGGTCTGCAACAGATTCAGCACCTGCTGCAGCTGTGGTGGGCTTAACTGGCTCAACACCGTATGGCCGAACCGTTGACGAATAAAGTCACTGACCGCCTGGCGATTATTGCCCTGCGGCAGCAACTCGGCCAGCTGTTGCAGCAGTTGGCGCCCGGCATGGTTTTGCTGCGCCTGCGTCAGGCGCGTTTGCAGCAGCTGTTCCGCCGGTTGAAAATGGCGCGCCAGCAGTTCGCCGCCTTTATCGGCGCCGAGATCGTGACGCAGAGACGCCCAGATCTCCGCCGATTTTACCGGGCTGAGCGTCATGATTTTCACGATCAGTTTTTCCAGCGTTGTGCGCTGCGCCGGAGAGAGGGGTTGATCGTCAGTGGCCGCCGTTTTGCCCGGGGAAGGGGGGCGCTCGCCGGCGATTGGGGTGCCCGGCCCACTCAAAGGTTGCATATCACCAGTCCTTCGCTGTGTATCCCCGCAGTGTGCCTGGAGGAGAGAATCGTCATCGTACCCGGCGAAAAGCGCAGGCTTACCCTCTATGATACCTGTAATTCGCCGCCATCAATACCGCCGCTCAGACATTTCTTTACCGACAAAACGTTGCTAATCGCGTCTGCGCCGCTAAGATAACCCCAGATCTGAACATGAGGATGGCATGGTTAAACGGCAGCGGATTGCAAAATGGTTTTTATGCCTGGCTTGCCTGGTGGTGCTGACGTGCATGACCCAGCGCATGGCGGGCCTGCATGCGCTGCAGCAAACGCTGGGGATCCCGGCCGCTACCGCCGTTCAGTCCAGTGATGCCGCCGCCGAAGCGCAGCCGACGCCCTGTGAACTGAGCGCCAAATCATTGCTGGCCGCGCCGCCGGTAATGTTCGAAACCGTGCTGTTCGGGCTGGGGCTGCTGCTGGCGCTGTTGGCGCCGACCATGGCCGCGCGCCTGCGCATTCCTCCTCCCCGCGTCATCTCACCGCCCACCCTCAGGGTGCACCTTCGATTATGCGTCTTCCGTGAATGAGTTAATCGCCCGTTTTTCGCGGTGAATTAATCATTTATGGAGAATTAACATGTTGAAAATTATCAGGCTGGCCTGCGCTTGCCTGTTTATGCTGTGGCTGCCTGCCTTGCAGGCGGCGGACAGCGGCTGGCTGCAGAACCCGGCCAACGATCATGCCAAGGTGCGGCTGCGCGCCGACACGTCACAGCCGGGAGAGACCCGTC
The DNA here is from genome assembly GCF_037027545.1 of Serratia sp. 201. Classification (NCBI taxonomy): domain Bacteria; kingdom Pseudomonadati; phylum Pseudomonadota; class Gammaproteobacteria; order Enterobacterales; family Yersiniaceae; genus Serratia; species Serratia sp. 201. The sequence goes on from NZ_JAXCHC010000002.1 coordinate 401,091, forward strand.
TGCTGCTGTCGGTCGAGCTGCAAAAAGGCTGGAAAACCTACTGGCGCTCTCCAGGCGAAGGCGGCATCGCGCCGGCTATCGTCTGGCAGGGCAACCCGCCGCCCGCAACCTGGCACTGGCCGACGCCGCAGCGTTTCGAGGTGGCCGGCATTTCCACCCAGGGCTATCACGATCGGGTCACGCTGCCGATCGTGATGCCAGGCCAGGTGTCCGGCCCGCTGGCGGGCACCCTGACGCTGTCCACTTGCAGCAATGTCTGCATTCTGACCGACTACCCGTTCAGCCTGGATCTGACCATGCCGAACGATCCGCTGTTTAACCACGATTTCGCGCAGGCGATGGGGCAGGTGCCGATCGCCGCTGGGTTGGCGGAAAGCGTCAAGGCCGGTTACCGCAGCGGCGAGCTGCAGATTTCCGCCGAACGCGCCGCCGGTTGGCAGCAACCCGCGCTGTTCTTCGATACGCTAGCGGATGCCGATCTCGGCAAGCCGCAGGTCGAGACCGACGGTGCTCAGCTGTTGGCGCGAGTGCCGGTCAGCGACGGTTGGGGCGATGCGGCGCCGGATCTGCGCGGCAAAACGCTGACGTTGGTGATTGACGACGGCGGCATGGCGCAGCAGATTACGCTGCCGATTGGCGATCCGCTGGCCGCGCCTGCCGGTGCGGCGTTCCCGTTATGGCAAGCGGTATTGATGGCGCTGGCGGGTGGGTTAATCCTCAACCTGATGCCGTGCGTGCTGCCAGTGCTGGGCATCAAGCTCGGTTCTATCCTACAGGTGGAGCATCGCGATCGGCGCAGCGTTCGTTTGCAGTTCCTGGCGTCGTCGCTGGGTATCGTCGCCTCGTTTATGGCGTTGGCCTTGCTGATGACGCTGCTGAGACTCGGCAACCACGCGCTTGGCTGGGGCATTCAGTTCCAGAATCCGTGGTTTATCGGCTTTATGGTGCTGGTGACGCTGCTGTTCAGCGCCAACCTGTTTGGCCTGTTCCATCTGCGCCTCTCATCCGATCTGAATACCTCACTGGCCACCCATAACGGGCACGGTCTGAGCGGCCATTTCTGGCAGGGCGCGTTCGCTACGCTACTGGCGACGCCGTGCTCGGCGCCGTTTCTCGGCACGGCGGTGGCCTTCGCGCTGGCGGCGTCGCTGCCGGTGCTGTGGGGCATGTTCATCGCACTCGGCATCGGCATGAGCCTGCCGTGGCTGCTGATCGCCGCCTGGCCTTCGCTGGCGCTGCGCTTGCCGCGCCCCGGCCGCTGGATGAATACCGTCAAGCTGGCGATGGGGTTGTTGATGCTGGCGTCGTCGCTGTGGCTGCTGAGCCTGCTGAGCAATCATATCGGCGTGCAGGCCACGCTGTGGCTGGGGGCGCTGGCGCTGCTGGCGTTGCTGCTGGCAGTATGGCGTCAGCAGGGCGCACGGTTAGCGGCCAAGCTGGCGGCGGGCACGTTGGTGCTGGCTGGCGTGGCCTTGTTGGCCGGCTCGCTGACCGCCGGCCTGTGGCGCCAACCGTTGCAGGATCGGGTGCAGTGGCAACCGCTGAGCGAACAGGCGATTGCCGAGGCGCTGGCCCAGCATAAGCGGGTGTTCGTCGACGTGACCGCCGACTGGTGCGTGACCTGTAAAGCCAACAAATTCAATGTGCTGCTGCGCGATGACGTACAGCGCGCGCTGAGCGCCGACGATGTGGTCGCGCTGCGCGGCGACTGGAGCCGCCCGTCGGCCGACATCAGCGCCTTCCTGCAAAAGCGCGGCAGCGTCGCCGTGCCTTTCAACCAAATCTATGGCCCCGGCAGCCCGGACGGCGAGGTGTTATCCCCGCTGTTGACCCGTGACGCCGTGCTGCAAACGCTCTCCCATGCCAAAGGAACCGAACAATGAAAAAGCTACTGATTTTACTGATGATCATCGCCGCCCCGGCGTGGGCCGCCGAGCCTTTCACTCCGGCACAAGAGGCGCGTATCAAAGAAATGATCCGCGAAACGCTGGTGTCCAACCCGGACATTCTGGCGCAGGCGGTGGACGCCTGGCAGCAGCAAACCGCCGGCCAGCAAATCAGCCAGGCTATCAAGCAGAACGCCAAAACGCTGTACCAGGATCCGGCCAGCCCGCGCCTGGGCGCCGCCAACGCCAAACTGACGCTGGTGACCTTTACCGACTATAACTGCCCGTACTGCAAGCGGTTTGATCCGATGCTGGAGAAGATCGTCAAGCAATACCCGGATGTGGCGCTGGTGGTGAAGCTATTGCCGTTCAAGGGCGAAAGCTCGGTCAGCTCGGCGCGCGTGGCGCTCACCACCTGGCAGCAGCATCCGGATCAATTCTGGGCTTTGCACCAGCGGCTGATGGCGAAAAAGGGCTTCCACGACAAGGCCAGCATCGCCGCCGCGCAAGAAAAAACCGGCGTCAAGGCGGTGGCTCCGAGCGAACAAAGCATGACCACGCTGCGCACCAATATGGAATTGGCGGAACAATTGGGCGTACAAGGGACGCCGGCGACGCTGATCGGCGATCAAATGCTGCCGGGGGCGGTGTCCTATGAAGAGCTGGAAACGATGGTGAAGCAGCGGCTGGCGAAGGCCAACCATGGCTAAGCTCAAGCGCTGGGGGCGCGAGTTGCTGCTGCTGGCGCTGATCGTACTGGCGGTGGTCACGGTAATGGATTGGCTGAACGCGCCGCAGGCGCCGTCGGCCTTCGATGCCCAGACGCTGACCACGTTGGACGGTGAGCGCGTATCGTTGGCGCAGCTCAGCCATGAACGGCCGCTGCTGGTTTACTTCTGGGCCAGTTGGTGCGGCGTCTGCCGTTTCACCACGCCGGACGTCGCCCGTTTGCAGGCGACGGGCGGCAACGTGCTGACCGTCGCGCTGCGCTCGGGCGACGATACCCAGGTGAAACAGTGGCTGGCACGCAAACGGCTGGCGCTGCCGGTGGTCAACGATCCGGCCGGTACGCTGTCGGTGCAGTGGCAGATTGGTGTGACGCCGACCTTCGTGGTGATCTCGCAGGGCAAAGTGGTGCAGAGCACCACCGGCTGGACCAGTTACTGGGGGATGAAGCTGCGGCTGTGGTGGGCCGCTGTCTAACCGGCGTTTTTCTCTGTTATCACTTCCTCAATCGCCCGGCCTAGCCGGGCGATACCTTCTTCAATCTGCGGCGGCGAGTTGGCGGCAAAGTTTAGCCGCAGACTGTGCGCGCCCAGCTGTTCCTGGGCATAAAAGCATTCGCCGCGCGCGAAAGTGACGCCGTGTCGCCAGGCCACCGGCATCAGTTCGGTGGTGGTTACCGTCGCGGGCAGCGTCAGCCAGATAAACAAGCCGCCTTGCGGCGTTTCGAAACGGCACCCCGGCGGCAACCGCCGTTGCAACGCGTCGATCATCACTTCCAGATGGCGGCGGTAGACGCGCCCGGCGCGCCGCAGCTGCTTGTCGTAACGGCCGACGGTGACGAACGCGTCCAGTGCCCGCTGGATCAGACTGGAGCTGGTGAAGCTGTCGACGTGTTTCAGCCTGGCGAAACGCTGATAGTGTTCGCTGTCCGCCACCAGATAGCCGATGCGCATGCTGGGCAGCAGCATCTTGGAGAAAGTGCTGACGTAGATCACCGCGCCCGGCTGCGCCAGCGCGCGCAGCGACGGCAGCTGCTTGCCCTGGTAACGCAGATCGCCGACGAAATCGTCCTCCAGGATCACCACGCCGGCCTGTTGGGCGATCGCCAGTAGGCGTCGCCGACGCACCTCGCTCAGGCAGCGGCCGGTCGGGTTGTGGAAATTGGGGATGGTATAGATCAGTTTAGGGCGGTGGCGTTCCAGCAACTCGGGCAATCGTTCGACCAGCATGCCGTGGCGATCGCCGGGCACGGTGACGATATTGATGCGGTGCTGGCGCAGCAGGCCCAGCGCTTCGGCGTAGGTCGGCTCTTCGACGATCACCGTATCGCCCGGTGTCAGCAGGCTTTGCACCACCAGGCTGATGGCATGCTGCGAGCCGTTGGTGATCAGCACCTGTTCCGCCTGCGTGGGGATACCCTGTGCGCTGAGGATGCGGCTCAGCGTATCGCGCAGCGGGTAGTAGCCGCAGTATTCGCCGTAGCTGAAGGCCTCTTCCGCGTGGCGGCTGAGCACCGACAGCAGCACTTTGCGAAACGCCTCCAGCGGAAACACCTTAGGGCTGCCGACGCCGGCGGCGAAGTTGATCAGCCCCTCGGGCAGCGGGGCGTCGGCATAGCCGTCCAGCCGCGAGGTGAGGGTGGTGAAGCTCTCCAGCGGGAAGGGGGCATCGCTGGTCGGCCGGGCCGGGCGCGTTTGCGTCTGCGGGTGCGCAACATAGGCGCCGCTGCCGCGCCGCTGATGCAAAAAGCCCTTGGCCGCCAGCTCGGCGTAGGCGTTATCCACCGTTAAACGGCTGACCGCCAGCTCGGCCGCCAGCGTGCGCGTCGAGGGCAGCTTGTCGCCATCGACGAACACGCCGGTGAGGATGGCGCGCCGCAGCGCTTCTTCGATCTGTAAATAGAGCGGAACGTCCTGCTCGCGATCTAACGGAATGTGCATGCGAAATTGGCCCGGTTAGGGAGAGAGCTTTTTACTATAACCCATGTCAACGGGGCTTCAAGCGCAGAAAAGTGGCCTGCATGACAACGCCGTAAAGTGGCTATAGTGAGAAAAAATGGCCGAGTTACACTCTGTGCCTGAGTATTTATGTCACCATTTCTCCGAGGATCTCATGTCATTACCGTCAGGCGTTTCCGCCCGGCCTTTGCTGCCCGGCGCGCGTCTCTTTCAGGGCAGCCGCCAGGGTTACGTCATCGCCATTATCAGCGCCATGCTGCTGGCCTTTACCGCCATCATCATTCGCACGCTGACCGAGTACTATCACCTGCCGACTTTCGTGCTGGCGTTCTGGCGCGCGGCGCTGGTGGCGCTGGTGCTGTTGCCGCTGCTGTTGGTGGTGAAACCGCAGTGGGCGCGCCTGCGCCGTGAACAGGTATTGTTCTACGCGCTTTACGGGCTGCTGCTGGCGCTGTTCAACAGCCTGTGGACGCTGTCGGTGGCGCTGAACGGCGCATCGGTGGCGACCATTCTGACCTACTGCTCGGTGGGCTTTACCGTGTTCCTCGGCTGGGTGATGTACAGCGAACGCCTGACGCTGCGCCAACTGCTGGTGATCGCCATCAGCCTGGGCGGTTGTTTCTTGGTCAGCAACGGCGACAGCATGGGCAACCAGCACTTCGACTTGTTGGGGCTGCTGGTGGGGATGCTGTCGGGCATCGGCTATACCCTGTATACCCTCGGCGGGCGGGTGGCCAGCGAACGGGGCTATCCGGTGTGGAACACCATTTTGTACGTTTTCGGTTTTTCGGCACTGTATCAGCTGGTGTTCAACGCGGCGCTGACGGCGTTCCCGCTGGCGGCGTTCCACGGCATGGCCGGCTCTCTGTGGTTCCTGTCGCACGGCGCGCAGGGCATTCAGTGGAGCGGCTGGCTGTTGCTGCTGGCGCTGGCCGCCGGGCCGACGCTGTTGGGCTTCGGGTTGTATAACATCAGCCTGAAAACGCTGCCGCTGGCCGTAGCCAACCTGATCCTGTCGTTGGAGCTGGTTTTCACCGCGGCGATCGCCTATTTCCTGCTGGGGGAAAACATGAATCAGCTGCAGCTGCTGGGCAGCGCGCTGGTGATGGGCGGGGTGCTGCTGTTGAAAAGCAAGACCGCCGAGGCGTGATCGGCTACCATTACGCCTCGCAAGAGAGGCGGTAATGATGAATAACCCGAGATTGAAACGAGCGCTTATCGCTTGAATGGCCGTGTTGAGTGAACGACAACACGGCCACAGACATTCCGTTCCGTGGCTTTTATTCCCGTAACAAGAGAATACGCCATGTCCGAAAAACACTGGTCCAACACCGAACTGCTGCATCAGACGGTGACCAACCCGAATATCATCGTCAAAGGCACCCACAGCTACTACAGCGACTGTTGGGATAACGGCTTCGAACGCTCGGTAGTGCGCTATCTGCACGGCGACGCGGTCAGCCGGCAATGGCAGCCGCTGGGTGACATAGATCGCTTGCTGATCGGCGATTATGTGTGCATCGCGGCCGAAACAGTGATCCTGATGGGGGGTAATCACACCCACCGTATCGACTGGTTGAGCCTGTACCCCTTTATGGAAACCATCAAACGGGCGTACCGCCCCAAAGGCGACACCCGGCTGGGGGACGGTTGCTGGATTGGCATGCGGGCGATGTTGATGCCAGGGGTATCGATAGGCGAAGGGGCGATCGTCTCCGCTGGCAGCGTGGTGGCCGGCGATGTTGAGCCTTATGCCATCGTCGGCGGTAACCCGGCGAGGTTTATCCGTTGGCGATTCGCGCCGGAAATCATCGCGCGGTTGCTTGCGTTGCGCCTCTATGACTTGTCCGAGGCGGACTTTGCGGTGGTACAGCCTTTGCTGGTCGACAATGATATTGCGGCCGTAGAGCGGGCGATATGCAACATTAAGCGTTATTAAATGAAAAGGACGGGGTAATGACCCCGTCCGAGAGTGACTGAGATAATCGGGCCAAGTGTACCAGAAACTCTCCGACTGTTAATCCTCGCTCCACGGCAGCCGTATAACTGCATTATAGAAATGCAATGTATATAATAGCATTGCCTGAGAAAGGTCCTGGGTCTACGGTATTATTGGCTGTCAGTTTTGCTTTTAGATTGATATTTTTCCGTTGGCCGCCAGTCAAAGAATAATCCACGCCTGTCCATGCGGAATTTCCATCTAAAAAAAGCGTCGAATAAAAATTTTTGGTGTTTCTGAAATAAATATTTCCATCGCCTAATGTAGATTGGGCATATATTTTTACCGTGCCTGACTGAGTGCATCCGATTGTTCCATAAATCGTTCTCTCCATCCCGGAAATCTCGTCCTGCGAAAGCGTACCAAAATCTATCACAGGAGGGAGATTCACATCACAAGATTGGTTTTGGGGAGGCAATTTGCCGCAAACAGAATTAGGCCATAAAAACGCCCCCCCGGCTAGTGATGGCGTATGTACATAAAAAAGCCCAACGCAACTGGCATCCCTACCGTTCACCAGGTAGGGTCGCGAGGTCCATGGAATGCCAAAGGAGTTTTTCCAGGCGATCTCTATTTCTTTTGCGGTTCTATATTTTTCAATTCGAAGACAATTTTTAGAGTCTATACATGAGCCATGTAGCCCAGGATTTCGGGTACTGTATTTGACATCAGGGCCAATAAAACAAGACGACCATCCATAACAAGGATTGAGATCAGAAGGGTTCTCATCCCACGCAACCAACGATTGAACAACCGTTAGGTTAACAAAAGATACGGGAAGCATATATGCGCCAGCTATAGCTTGTTGAGATAATAAAAATGTGCAACAAAAAATAAATATTCTAAACATTATAACTCCTGATTTTATATTTATCTTCCCTATTGATTGTCATCTATAATGCCGCCCATGTTTTGGTGGATTTATAGAGAATATCTGCATCACATTATCATGTGTCTGAGTGAACAGCAATAATTTGGGTTCTCGAATTATCTGGTTGATTTAGTCTGGGTTTTTATTTTTATGATTAAATAAAAAGTATAATTAATGACAATGTAATAGCTCAGGTTACTTTCTTCACTCTCTCCGTCAATAACGATATAAAAGGGTCACGTAGAGTGTGTGGGGGGAGGAGGAGGGGCCAAATGTAGTGGCAAAAATCGATAGCCGTTATCAGGTTAAAAAACGGTATCAAAAAGGTAACGGACATCTGTAATGGATCAATCGCGGACAACAAAAGTTTTTGCGTGTTTAGACATGAAAAATCCAGAGTCAAAAGTCTGGCTCTGGATTTTTTCTCTGGTCGGCTTATTCAAGCTCTCTCAAACGATCGGCATCAGAGATCATAACACCGCCCGTTTCGCATTACTCGGCCTTGGCCTCGGCCACCGGTTGGCGGCGTTTACGCATCAGGCGCAGCAGCGGCGGCAGCGCCAGTACCGCGACCGCCAGCACCAGCAGCGTTTGCGCGATGCTGCTGCTCCACAGGATGCCGAATTCGCCGTTGCTGATCGACAGCGCGCGGCGCAGGTTCTGCTCCAGCATCTCACCCAGAACAAAGCCCAGAATCAGCGGCGACATCGGGAAGTGCATTTTCCGCAGGATATAGCCGAACACGCCCAACCCCACCATCAACAGCAGGTCGAAGGTGGTGCTGTGCACCGCATAAACCCCCACCGCGGAAACTGCGGCGATCGCCGGCACCAGGAACCACAGCGGAATGGTCAGCATGCGGGTGAACAGGCCGACCAGCGGCAGGTTCATGATCAGCAGAATGACGTTAGCGATCAGCAGTGCGGCGATCAGCCCCCAGACGATATCCGGCTGTTCGGTGAACATCGCCGGGCCGGGGGTGATGTTGTACAGCGTCAGCGCCCCCATCATCACCGCCGTGGTGCCGGAACCCGGCACCCCCAGCGTCAGCATCGGAATGAATGAGCCGCAGGCCGAGGCGTTGTTGGCCGCTTCCGGCGCCGCTACGCCGCGGATGTCGCCCTTGCCGAAGGTGTCGCTGTTACCGCTGATTTTCTTCTCGGTCATGTAGGTCAACGCGCTGGCGATGGTGGCGCCGGCGCCCGGCAGAATGCCGACGAAGAAACCGATCACCGACGAGCGCAGGGTCGGGCCTGCGCACTGCGCCGCCTCTTTGCGGTTGAACAGCAACCGGCCGGTTTTACGCACCAGCTTTTGCCCGGCGCTGGTGCTTTCCAGCATCAGCAGGATTTCGCTGACCGAGAACAGGCCGATCACCACCACGATAAACTGCACGCCGTCGGAGAGGTGCACGCTGTCGAAGGTAAAGCGGTAAACGCCGGTGTTGGCGTCGACGCCCACCGTCGCCAGCCCCAGGCCGATCAGCGCCGCCAGCAGCGATTTCAGCGGGTTCTGGCTCATCATGCTGCCGAGGCAGGCGATGGCGAACACCATCAGGGCGAAATACTCTGCCGGGCCGAAGGCCAGCGACCAGCGGGCCAGCAGCGGCGCGAACAGGATGATGCCGCCGATGGCGATCATCGATCCGACGAACGAACTGACCGCCGAGATGGACAGCGCCACGCCGGCGCGCCCCTGCTGCGCCATCGGGTAGCCGTCCAGCGCGGTCATGATCGCCGCCGCGTCGCCCGGCACGTTGAGCAGAATCGACGAGATGCGGCCGCCGTACTCGCAGCCGATATACACCGTCGCCAGCAGGATTAGCGCCGATTCGGCCGGCAGCTTGAGGGCAAATGCCAGCGGCAGCAGAATCGCCACGCCGTTGATCGGCCCGAGGCCCGGCAGCAGGCCGACGATGGTGCCGACGAAGCAGCCGATCAGGGCGATAATCAGGTTCTGCGGCACCAGCGCCACTTCGAACCCTTGGGTCAAATACATCCAGGTATCCATCATCGCTCCCGTTAGCTCAGCCAGATGCCGAGCGGCAGTGTGACATCGAGAAGTTGGTCAAAGGCGTAGTACAGCGCTGCGCCCATGACGACGCCGGAGAGGGCCGCCGCCGGCAGGCTGGCCTGAAACAACAGGCCGATGCTGAACGTCAGCAGCGCGGTCGCCAGTGGAAAGCCCAGCCATTCAAAGCCCCAGGCATACAGCACCAGGGTGATCACCAGCACCAGCAGCCGCTGCAGCACCTTGTGGTGCGGCCATTCCACCGCCTGTGGGCGGCGCAGCAACAACAGGGCTGCGCACAGCGCCATCAGGCTGAGGATCGCCAGCGGGAAAGGGCGCGGCCCCAGCGGTTCATAGCTGTATTCGCTTTGAATGCCCCAGCCGATGAACAGCCCGCCGATACACAGCAGCAGCCAAAAGCCGGCAAAAATACGATCGCTCATGGTTTTCCCCTGCGGTTATTTGGCCAGGCCGAACACTTTCGCCTGCTCACGGTATTGGGCAACCTGATTCTTCACGTAGGCGTCCAGCTCTTTGCCGGTCATGTTGAATTCGAACAGGCCGCGCAGATCGCGTTGCTGCTTGAATTCATCGGTCGCCATCATTTTCTGGAAGGTGTCGATCCACCACTGATACTCTTCATCGCTGACTTTCGGCCCGACGTAGAAGCCGCGAATGATCGGCCACACCAGGCTGTACCCCTGTTCTTTGGCGGTTGGAATGTCGGCCAACTGGCCAGGCAAACGTTGTTCGGCATACACCGCCAGCACGCGGATTTTGTCGCCCTGCAGGTAAGGCACCATCTCGCTCAGATCACCGGAAACTGCCTGAATATGATTGCCCAACAGCGCGGTGACCGGCTCGCCGCCGCCTTCGAACGCCACGTAGCGCATCTTGCGCGGATCCACGCCGACTTCGCGCGCCAGCAGCGCAGTTTTCATCCAGTCCTGGCTGCCGATGGAGGCGCCGGCGCCGAACACCACGCTGTTGGGATCTTTTTGGAAGGCGTCCATCAGGTCTTTCAGGGTCTTGTAAGGCGAGTCGGCGCGCACCGCGATCATGCCGTAGTCGGTTCCGACCGCCGCCAGCCATTTCACGTCGTCCACGTTATAGCGGCCGAACTTGCCCTGGGCCAGATTGAGCAGCGAGCCGCCGGAGAAGGCCACCACGGTGCCGAACTCCGCCGGGCGCTGCGCGACGATGGCGTTGTAGGCCACCGCGCCGACGCCGCCGGGCATATAGGTGACGCGCATCGGTTTATCGATGGCCTTGGTGTCCTGCAACGACACCTGAATCAGCTTGCAGGTCAGATCGAAGCCGCCGCCAGGCTTGGCCGGCGCAATACATTCGGTGCGTTTGGGCGCTTCCACGGCAAAGGCCTGAGAGGCTGCCAGCAACAGTGCGGCGGCGGTAAAGGTACGGGTCATTATTTTTTTCATTGTGGCTTGCCCTCGGTATTGTTCTGGTTGTGAATCCCGCAGAGCGCGGTTGCAGGATTGTTAAAACAACAACCTTTCATTTACCTTTCAGTGGCCGGAAAAGTTTCCAGTCTGTGATTAGGGTCTCTTGTCGCCAGTGAATCACGGGTGCGCTACCATAGAAATGCGGGCAGGAACAGGGCGCAAAACCGGCCAAAATCCTGCGTAATATCAGGTTTGCCGTTCTGCTTTCGCGATAAAATCATGATCAGTGAAATGAATAGAGACGCAGTGATATGTTTTCGTTAGGGAAATTATTTGGTGGTAGGGACAGCGCCAAAGTATGCGCGATTAAACGGTTGCCTGAGGTCTACGCGGAGATGGTCGGTGAAACCGGGCAGTGCCGTTTGAAGCGACTGCGTGCCGACGTTGGCGTGTTTGAACTGCATTTCGTCAACGCCGACGGTGAAAAGTATGCCTGCCAGATGACCGCCTGCGTGACCGGCATCGATCTGGTATTTGCCGCCAACAACCGCTCCGTGCTGGTTTCTTCGCCGTTTACCGCCGACAAGCTGCGCCCGGTACTGGACATTGCCGTGGCCGATAGCCCCATTCCGCTGATCTGACATCGTCCTGCGATCGCGCTCTATACGCATAATTGTGTGCCAGCTCCCAAAACTGGCGGCGCGGCGCTCTTTTATCCCCTTATTTTCCATGCCATTCTCTGTTATCGACCTGTTAACAATCGCGATATTGGCGCCAGGTTGATCAGATAAATCAATGGAATGGGAACATGCGACTGTTATTGGTTGAAGATCACCCCGAGCTGTCTCACTGGTTGCAAAAGGCGCTGACCGGCGCCGGCTTTGCCGTCGACGTCGCCCCGGACGGCGTGGCAGCGGATCACCTGCTGCTCAACGAACGCTATGCGCTCGCGGTGCTGGATGTGGCGCTGCCGCGTATGAACGGTCTGGATTTGCTGGCGCGCCTGCGCAAGCGCGGGCAGGATCTGCCGGTGCTGCTGCTGACGGCGCGCACCGACGTGGCCGACCGGGTAAAAGGCCTGAATCTGGGGGCGGACGATTACCTCACCAAGCCGTTCGAACTGGACGAGCTGGAAGCGCGTATTCGGGCGCTGCTGCGCCGCAGCGTCGGCGCCCCGCAGCCGGCGTTGCAGTACGGCGCGTTGACCTATCACGACGAAGGCTATTTTCTGCTGGAGAGCAAACCGCTGGCGCTGACGCCGCGTGAGCTGGCGGTGTTGACCGCGTTGATGCACCGGCGCGGCCGCCCGGTGGCCAAGCAACAGCTGTTCGAGCAGGTATTTACGTTGTCCGACGAGGCCAATCCGGAGAGCATCGAGCTTTACGTACACCGCCTGCGGAAAAAGCTGCAGGGCAGCGACGTGGCGATCGTCACGCTGCGTGGCCTGGGTTACAGCCTGGAGCTGTGCGATGCGGTGGTTTAACGCGCCGCGTTCGCTGTTCTATCAACTGCTATTGTTTTTTGGCCTGCCGCTGCTGGCGTTGGGCGGCATCTCTATCTACACCCACTATTTCAGCGCCATGAGCGCCGCCACCCTGGCTTACGATCGCACGCTGCTGGCGTCGGCGCGCACCGTAGCGGAGCGACTGGTGGTGCGCGAAGGCAAGCTGGCGGTTGATGTGCCCTATGTGGTGCTCGACAGCTTCGAGCGCAACATGAACGATCAGCTGTATTACGAGGTGATCTCGCCGCAGGGGAAAAGCATCTCGGGCTATGACGATTTGCCGCCTTTGCCGCCCCATATCCCGCGTTCCACGCTCTACCCGGCGCTGGTGCATTTTTACGATGCGGAATACCTCGGCAGGCCGATCCGCGTGGCGGCGCTGTTTCAACCGGTCAACGAGTCGGGCGTGAGCGGCATGGCGACCATTCTGGTGGCGGAAACCCTGGAGTCGCGCCGTTACCTGGCGCGGCAGATGATGATCGCGGCGCTGCTGAGCCAGGGCACGGTGGTGGCGTTAACCCTGATCCTGGCGTTCGCATTGCTCAAGCGGGTGTTGAAGCCGATGCGTAAGCTCTCCGGTATCATGCTGCGGCGCGATCCGGGCGAGCTGACGCCCTTGCCGCGGGTATTGCCATGGTCGGAGATGCAGCCGCTGCTGGTGGCGTTTAATCGTTACATCGAACGGCTGCGGCTGATGGTGGCACGTCAGGAGCGCTTCAGCGCCGACGCTTCGCACCAACTGCGCACGCCGCTGGCGGTGTTGAAGACTCAGGTAGGGGTAGCGCTGGCCAGTGACCGGCCGCAGCAGTGGCGCGAAAGCCTGCAGGCGATGAGCGCGACGCTGGATAATACCGTGTCGCTGACCGACCGCCTGCTGCATCTTTCACGCCTGAAGGCCAGCGAGCACCAGGCCGATCGTAAGTTGCAACCGGTCAACCTGGCGCAGGTGCTGCGCGACGCCTGCTTTTCCCGCTTGCCGCAGGCGCGCAGTAAACAGATCGATCTCGGGTTCGAAGGCGAGGCGGCGTGTCAAGTGGCGGGGGAGCCGCTGCTGTTGGCCGAGCTGTGCGCCAACCTGCTGGACAACGCGCTGAAATACACGCCGCGTCAGGGCGTGGTGACCGCTCGCCTCACGCAGGATAAGGCGGCAGGGGAAGGCGTGCTGGAGATAGAAGACAGCGGCCCCGGCATCGCCTTGCAGGACAAGGCGCTGGCGCTGCAGCCGTTTCACCGGCTGGACAACGTGGGCGATCAGCCGGGCGCCGGATTGGGACTGGCGTTGGTGAAAGACATCACCGCGTATCACGGCACCCGCCCGGAGCTGTTGAGCTCTGCCGCGCTGGGCGGCCTGTTGGTGCGGGTGCGTTTCAGGCTGCTGCCTTAAGCCTGTTCTTTGCAGGACTCTGCGTTGGCCGCCGGGGCTTTGGCTTTACGCGTCAGCGGCGTGCGCAGCCGCTGCGACAGGATAACGCCCAGCAGGGTAATGCCGCCGCCGATCAGGTGGTAACCGTGCAACTGCTCATGCAGGAACAGCACGGCGATAGCGGCGGTAAACACCGGTGCCAGGTTCATGAAGATCGAGGCGGTGTTGGCGCCCAGGCGCATCACGCCCTGGATCCACAGGAACGGGGCGATGATCGAAGCCGGAATGCCGGCGAACAGCACCAGCGGCAGGTTATGGCCGTTCAAGCCGACATCCTCCGCCATCAGGAAATTAGGCAGTAACAACAGCACGCCGAACAGGATCTGCACATACAGCGATTGCCAGTTCGGCAGCGCGATGGCCCAGCGTTTGGTCAACACGCCATACAGCGCGTACGAGGCGGTGGCGAGCAGCATCATCAATTCCCCTTTGCCGATACCGTGCTGCAACAGCACGCCGGGCTGACCGCCGCTGACCAGCCAGATCAGGCCGCAGAAGGAGAGTATGCTGCCGAGCAGCACGCCGACGGTTGGCGCAATGCGCAGCAGAACGATGCTGATCAGGATGGTCAGCAGCGGGATCAGCGACACGATGATGCCCATAAACAGCGCGCTGACGCTGTGCGCGGCGTAATAGGCCAGGCTTTGGTACAGCACCATGCCCAGCAGGCCGAGGATCATCAGCTTCCACCAGTTGGCGCGCACCTGCGCCCAGTTGCGCAGCACGCCCGGCAGCACGAACGGCGTGAGGGCAATCAGCGCCAGCAGCCAGCGGTAGAGCGAGATGGCCGCCGGATCGATGGCGGTGGCGGAGAGTTTGCTGACGACGGCATTAATCGACCAAATCAGCACGGCCAACAGCGGGAAGAGCATATTCATGATAATTATTCTCAATAACGTCCAACATGCTGGCTAGTCTACGCGTGTCCGGTTTATCATATATAGCGATATCCAGACAAAAATCGGCGTAAACAAGACAAATCACGGGACGAAACCATGCCAGAAATCCGCCATTTCCCCGAGTCGTTGATCCCGGCGCCCAACCCGGTGCAGTTCCGCTGCGAGGAGTTCAACGCGCGCACCGAATTCCAGCCGCACAGCCACACCTGGGGTCAGTTGATGTGGGTTAAAGCCGGGGTGATGGTGCTGCGCATCGGCGGGCAGCGCTTTCTGGCGCCGCCGGAGTTCGTGCTGTGGGCGCCGGCTGGCATCGAACACTCCTGCTATAACCAGCGGCTGGCGCAGTGCCGCATGGTGGACATCACGCCGGCGCTGTGCACCGGCATGCCGGCCGACCCCTGTCTGGTGAGCGTAACGCCGATATTCCGCGCCATCGCCGAGGATTTCTATGCGCGCAAGCAGTACATTCCGCAGGCGGAGGCGGATTTGCGTCTCTGCCAGGTGCTGATCGATCAGCTGCGCCTGTCGCCGCGCCAGCAAACCTATCTGCCGTCGTCGGACGACAAGTTCTTGGCGCCGGTGCTGGAAGCGTTGGAGCATTGTCCGGCGGACAACACCTCGCTGGCGGCGTGGGCGGCTCGGGTCTACACCACCGAGCGCACGCTGTCGCGACGCTGCCAACAGGATCTGGGCATGTCGTTCAGCGAATGGCGCCAGCGCCTGCGGTTCCTGCATGCCGTCTCCCTGCTCGAGCAGGGCAAGACCGTGCAGGACGTGGCGTTAGACGTCGGCTACAGCTCCGCGTCGGCCTTTATCGTCATGTTCCAGCAGATCGCCGGCACTACCCCTGAGCGCTTTCGCCGTGCCTGATTCAGTGGCACACTATTTCGCAGACAAATAGCCGTAAACCGTCGGAGAACGCAGTGAAAATTCTGGTTGATGAAAATATGCCGTACGCGGCCGAGCTGTTCAGCCGCCTGGGCGAGGTGCAGGCGGTACCGGGCCGCCCGATCCCGCTCGAGGCGCTGGCGGATGCCGATGCGCTGATGGTGCGTTCGGTCACCAAGGTCAATGAAGCCTTGTTGGCCGGCAGCCATATCGACTTTGTCGGCACCGCCACCGCCGGCACCGATCACGTCGATGAAGCCTGGCTGCAACGTCAGGGCATCGGCTTTTCCGCCGCGCCGGGCTGCAACGCTATCGCGGTGGTCGAGTATGTGTTCTCTGCCTTGATGCTGCTGGCCGAACGCGACGGCTTCCACCTGCGGGATAAAACCGTCGGCATCGTCGGCGTGGGCAACGTTGGTTCCCGTCTGGACGCTCGCCTCAAAGCGCTGGGCGTGCGCACGCTGCTGTGCGATCCGCCGCGTGCCGATCGCGGCGACGCCGGGGAATTCTGGCCGTTGGAGAAGCTGGTGGCCGAGGCCGACGTGCTGACCTTCCATACGCCGTTGAATAAATCCGGCCCATACCATTCGCTGCATCTGGCGGACGCCGAGCTGTTGGCGGCCCTGCCGGACAACCGCATTCTGATCAACGCCTGCCGCGGGCCGGTGGTGGATAACGCCGCCTTGCTGCAGGCGCTGGAAAAGGGCAAAAAGCTGAGCACGGTGCTGGACGTGTGGGAACCGGAGCCGGATCTCGCCTTACCGCTGCTGGCGCGGGTGGATATTGGCACCGCGCACATCGCTGGGTATACGCTGGAAGGCAAGGCGCGCGGCACCACCCAGGTGTTCGAGGCGTTCAGCCGCCATCTGGGGCAGCCGCAACAGGTGGCGCTGGCCTCGCTGTTGCCGGTGCCGGAGTTCAGCCAGATCCGCCTCAATGGGCCGCTGGATGAAGCGCGGTTAAAACGATTGATGCACTTGGTGTATGATGTGCGCCGCGATGATGCGCCGCTGCGCAAAGTCGCTGGGCAACCGGGCGAATTCGATCGCCTGCGCAAGCACTACCAGGAGCGCCGCGAGTGGTCTTCGCTGGCCGTGCAATGCGATGACAGCGCCAGCGCCGAGCTGCTCGGCAAGCTGGGCTTTAGCCTGGCGTAGCGCGTAAGGTTGTCTTAAGCCAACGCCGCTACAGTGAGCGGTAAAGATTATCGGGCGGTGATTGCACTGCCCGTCTGCTTTTATGAATGAAATACTCTGGAGAAAACCCGATGTCTGACGGCTGGAATATCGCGCTGCTCGGCGCCACTGGCGCGGTAGGTGAAGCGTTGCTGGAATTGTTGCAGGAACGCCAGTTCCCGGTGGGTGAGCTCTATCCTCTGGCAAGCGAACGCAGTGCGGGCGCCAATGTGCGCTTCAACGGCAAGTCTCTTCTGGTGCAGAACGCCGAAGAGTTCGACTGGTCGCAGGCCCAACTGGCCTTCTTCGTCGCCGGCAGCGACGCTTCCGCTCGCTATGCCGAAGAGGCCGGCAACATGGGCTGCCTGGTGATCGACACCAGCGGTCTGTTCGCCATGGAGCCGGATGTGCCGCTGGTGGTACCGGGTGTTAACCCGCAGGTGTTGGCGGATTACCGCAACCGCAATATCGTCGCGGTGGCTGACAGCATGGTCAGCCAACTGCTGACGGCGATCAAACCGCTGACCGAACAGGCGGGGCTCTCGCGTCTGCACGTTACCACGCTGATGTCGGTATCCTCGCGCGGCAAGGCCGCGGTGGACGATCTGGCCGGCCAGAGCGCGCGCCTGCTGAACGGCATTCCTGCCGAGGAAGGCGTCTTCGCTAAACAGCTGGCGTTTAACCTGCTGCCGCTCGTTGCCGACGAGCAGGGCAGCGTGCGCGAAGAGCGTCTGATCGTCGATCAGGTGCGCAAGGTGCTGCAGGACGAAGGGTTGCCGATTTCGGTGAGCTGCGTTCAGTCGCCGGTGTTTTACGGCCATGCGCAGGTGGTGCACCTGGAAGCGCTGCGCCCGCTGTCCGCCGAAGAGGCGCGCAGCGAGCTCGAAGAAGTCGAGGACATTCAGCTGAGCGAAGAGGACGATTACCCGACTCAGGTGACCGAAGCCTCCGGCAGCGATGCGCTCAGCATCGGTTGCCTGCGTAACGATTACGGCATCCCCGAGCTGCTGCAGTTCTGGACGGTGGCGGACAACGTGCGCTTCGGCGGCGCGTTAATGGCGATCGAAACCGCCGAGCGTCTGGTGCAGGAGCAGATGTACTGATGTCAGAGGTGGTCTCGCCCGCTCAGCCGACGCTGAAGGTAGCGCTGGGCATCGAATATGACGGCAGCCGGTACTACGGCTGGCAGCGGCAGCAAGAAGTGGCCAGCGTGCAGGAGCGCCTTGAGCAGGCGTTGAGCAAGGTGGCGGATGCGCCGATCAACGTGCTGTGCGCCGGGCGCACCGACGCCGGGGTGCACGCCACCGGGCAGGTGGTGCATTTCGAAACCACCGCGCGTCGCAAGGACGCCGCCTGGACGATGGGCGTGAACACCCATTTGCCGCCGGACATCGCGGTGCGCTGGGTGAGCCCCGTCGCCGACGATTTTCACGCGCGTTTCAGCGCTACCGCGCGCCGTTACCGCTATATTATTTTCAACCATCGCTACCGGCCGGCGGTGTTGCAACAGGGGGTGACGCACTTTTATCACCCGCTGGATGCCGATCGCATGCACCGGGCGGCGCAGGCGCTGCTGGGCGAGAATGACTTCACCTCGTTCCGCGCGGTGCAGTGTCAGTCGCGCACCCCGTGGCGCTGCGTAAAACACGTTAAGGTTACGCGCTACGGCGAATATATTGTGGTAGATATCAAGGCGAATGCCTTTGTGCATCACATGGTTCGCAATATCGTCGGCAGCCTGATGGAGATCGGCTGCGGCAATCAGGATGAGAACTGGATGGCCGAGTTGCTGGCGCTGAAGGATCGCAATCTGGCGGCGGCGACGGCGCGAGCCGAGGGGCTGTATTTGGTTGCCGTGGACTATCCCGATCATTTTGGTCTACCGCGGCCGCCGATGGGGCCGCTGTTTTTGCCCGACGATTAAACGCCGGCACGCCTGAAAGCGTCGCTCCCTTGTGCTTCTGCCGGGTGATTGAAACACCCGGTATCAATGAGAGAATTTATGGACATCATCAAGTTTATTATTGATTTCATTTTGCATATTGATGTGCACCTGGCCGAGCTGGTCGCACAATACGGCATGTGGGTCTACGCTATTCTGTTCCTGATCTTGTTTTGCGAAACCGGCCTGGTGGTGACGCCGTTCCTGCCGGGGGATTCTTTGCTGTTTGTCGCCGGCGCGCTGGCGGCGTTGCCGACCAACGATCTCAACGTGCACACCATGGTGGCGTTGATGGCCGTAGCGGCGATCATTGGCGATGCGGTGAACTACACTATCGGGCGGTTGTTCGGCGAGAAGCTGTTCAGCAACCCGAACTCGAAAATTTTCCGCCGTAGCTACCTGGACAAAACGCATCAGTTCTATGAGAAGCACGGTGGGAAAACGATTATTCTGGCGCGATTCGTGCCGATCGTGCGTACTTTTGCGCCGTTCGTCGCCGGCATGGGGCATATGTCCTATCGCCACTTCGCCGCCTACAACGTGATTGGCGCACTGGTTTGGGTGCTGCTCTTCACTTATGCTGGCTACCTGTTCGGCGATCTGCCGGTGGTGCAGGAGAACCTGAAACTGTTGATCGTCGGGATCATCATCGTTTCGATTCTGCCGGGCGTGATTGAAATTTGGCGTCACAAGCGCGCGGCCGCCCGCCAGCAAAAACAGTAAAAACATCGCTTAACCTGTCGGTTCGACCAGTTTTTTGTCCACAGCGCCGGGCCGATATGGTTTAATGAGCGACATTATGGTCTGTTCCTGCGAACAACCCTGAAGCCGATGCCTCAGTCGCCGCGCTTGCCGCGCCGCGAACGGGCATTTTTTCATTGGGGTGTTTTCAGGGGGATTGTTAAAGCATGAACAGCGGACTGGCGTGTGCCAGGTTCAAACAGAAAGGTCATCGATGAGCTGGATTGAACGAATTCTTAACAAGAGCAATATCACACAAACCCGTAAGGCGAGCATTCCTGAAGGGGTCTGGACCAAATGCGACAGCTGCGGCCAGGTTCTCTACCGCGCCGAGCTGGAGCGTAATCTGGAAGTGTGTCCGAAGTGCGACCACCACATGCGTATGGGCGCGCGCGCGCGTCTGCATACCCTGCTGGACGAAGGCAGTGAAGTGGAGCTGGGCAGCGATCTGGAGCCGAAGGACGTTCTGAAATTCAAGGATTCCAAGCGCTATAAAGATCGTCTGGTCGCCGCACAGAAAGCGACCGGCGAGAAAGATGCGCTGGTGGTGATGAAGGGCACGCTGTACGGTATGCCGATCGTCGCCGCATCCTTCGAATTCGCTTTCATCGGCGGCTCAATGTCTTCCGTGGTCGGCGCGCGTTTCGTGCGTGCGGTTGAGCAGGCGCTGGAGGACAACTGTCCACTAGTGTGCTTCTCCGCCAGCGGCGGCGCGCGCATGCAGGAAGCGCTGATGTCGCTGATGCAGATGGCGAAAACCAGCGCGGCGTTGGCTAAGATGCAGGAGCGCGGCTTGCCGTACATCTCCGTGCTGACCGACCCGACCATGGGTGGCGTCTCTGCCAGCCTGGCGATGCTGGGCGACATCAATATCGCCGAGCCGAAAGCGCTGATCGGCTTTGCCGGCCCGCGTGTGATCGAGCAGACCGTGCGCGAGAAACTGCCGCCTGGCTTCCAGCGCAGCGAGTTCCTGATCGAAAAAGGCGCGATCGACATGATTGTTCGCCGTCCGGAGATGCGCCAAACGTTGGCGAGCATTCTGTCCAAGCTGACCAACCAACCGCAGCCGCATTTCGATGAGGCCGCGCCGGTCATTGAGCCGGAGCCGCAGGCCGACGCCTGAGGCAAAGACAGATCCCGCCCGGGTTCAGCCGCCACTTTGTGGCTAAGTGACGGCTGATGCCCGTTCCCTGCCGGCCGTGGCCTATCGCGCCATGGTTTGCGGGTTGGCGGCGGTTACGAAGCGCATCGCCTTTACCGCGGTGAGGGTGGTGCCCTGATGGATTAATGAACCCAAGTTCAGTGACGGGACTCATGCAAAACCACCAAATTCCCCAAGCCACGTCGCCATTGAGCTCGTGGCTTTACTATCTGGAACGTCTGCACAGCCAGGCGATCGAACTCGGTCTTGAGCGCGTACAGCGCGTCGCGGCGCATCTGGATTTACTGACCCCCGCTCCTACGGTGTTCACCGTTGCCGGCACCAACGGCAAAGGCACGACCTGTCGTACCCTCGAAGCCATTCTGCTGGCCGCCGGCCTGCGCGTCGGCGTCTACAGTTCGCCGCATCTGGTGCGCTATACCGAACGCGTGCGCATTCAGGGGGAAGAGCTGAGCGAAGCAGAGCATAGCCGCTCGTTCGCCGCCATTGAAGCCGGCCGCGGCGAAACGTCGCTGACCTATTTCGAATTCGGCACCCTGTCGGCGCTGCAGCTGTTCAAACAGGCGCGGCTCGACGTGGTGATCCTGGAAGTGGGCCTGGGCGGGCGTCTCGACGCCACCAATATCGTCGATCCGAGCGTGGCGGTGATCACCAGCATTGCGCTCGATCATACCGACTGGCTGGGCAACGATCGCGAAAGTATCGGCCGTGAAAAGGCCGGTATTTTCCGCAGCGGCAAGCCGGCGGTGGTGGGCGAACCCGACATGCCGGATAGCATTCGCCAGGTCGCCGAAACGCTGGGCGCACCGCTGTATCGCCGCGGTGAAGCCTGGAGCTTCAGCGAGCAGGGCGATCGCTGGCAGTGGCAGGGCGGTGACACGCAGCTGACCGATCTGCCGACGCCGAACATACCGCTGGCCAACGCCGCTACCGCGCTGGCGGCGCTGAACTGTTCGCCGCTGGAAATCGACGAACGCGCGATCTTCACCGGGCTGCAGCAGGCGACGCTGCCGGGGCGTTTCCAGATCGTGCGGCGGGAGCCGATGCTGATCCTCGACGTGGCACACAACCCGCACGCCGCCGGCTATCTGGCCGGGCGTCTGGCCAAGCTGCCGCGCGACGGCGGCAAGGTGCGCGCGGTGGTGGGCATGCTGTCCGACAAGGACATCGCCGGCACGCTGGCCTGCCTCAGCGAACAGGTGGATGAATGGTACTGCGCACCGCTCGACGGGCCGCGCGGTGCCAGCGTCGAACAGCTGGCGCAGCATCTGACGGAACCGCGCCGCTTTAATGATGTCGAAACTGCCTGGCGGCAGGCTATGCAGGATGCTGATAAACAGGATATTGTGATCGTCTGTGGATCGTTCCACACCGTGGCGCAGGTGATGGCGGCGTTAGACGAGATGCGGGGAGTGTGAGTGGCGAGTAAATTTCAGAACCGACTGGTTGGAACCGTGATTCTGGTGGCGCTGGGGGTAATCATCCTGCCAGGGTTGCTGGACGGCAAAAAGAAGCATTACGAGGATGAGTTCGCGGCCATTCCATTGGTGCCGAAGGCGGGCGACGTCGAAGAGAACGACGTGCTGCCGCCGGTGACGCAGCCGTTGCCGGCGCAGCCGCCGGAAGGGGCGGGCGCGCTGGTCGAGCAGCAGGCGGCCAACGAAGCGGCGGCGCAACAGGCGGTGCGGCAGAGCGCTCAGCAACCGACGCAGGTGGCGCCGCCGCCGGTCGAGACGCGTCCTCAGCCGGTGCAGCAGCCTAAGCCGAAGCCGGTGGAAACCAAACCGGTGGAAGTGAAACCAAAACCGGTACCGCAGCCGAAGCCGGTGGAGGTGAAACCGGTGCCGAAGCCGGAACCGACGCCGAAACCAGAACCGGCGCCGCAGCCCAAACCGGCGGAAGAAAAAGCGCCGTCCGGGCAAGCCTATGTCGTGCAGCTCGGGGCGCTGAAGAACGCCGCCAAGGCGAACGAGATTGTCGCTTCGCTGCGTCTCTCGGGCTATCGAGCCTTTACCGTGCCGTCAACGCCGGTGCAAGGGCAGATCACCCGCATCTACGTTGGCCCGGACGCTTCCAAGCAGAAGCTGCAGGCGGCGCTGCCGTCGCTGAACTCGATCAGCGGGCTGAGCGGGCAGGTGAAGCCGTACGGCCGTTAAACCCCGCGGGGGCGCAGCAGGATGCGCCCCTGAATTCAGGAGTGGTGGAGAGAAAGCGAGAGAAACCGCGCCTTTTACAGGCGAAATCACCTATGTAGGCGCGGCGATTGGGAATTTTTTAATCGCCGCTTTTTATTTGTAACGTGGTAGGAAATCCCCTACGCAAACGTTTTCTTTTTCTGTTAGAATTCGCCGCGAATTGGATGCAGGGGCGATTCATCATTGGAATAGTTCATGGTCTGGATTGATTACGTCATTATAGCGGTGATTGGATTTTCGGCTCTGGTGAGCCTGATCCGAGGGTTTGTTCGCGAAGCATTGTCACTTGTGACATGGGGATGTGCGTTTTTTGTTGCCAGCCATTTCTACTCTTACCTTGCGGTCTATTTCACTCGTTTTGAAGATGAACTGGTGCGAAACGGCATCGCGATCGCGATTTTGTTCATCGCGACCCTGATCGTAGGGGCTATTGTTAACTATGTGATTAGCTCACTGGTAGAGAAAACCGGGTTGTCGGGCACCGACCGGGTGCTGGGCATCTGCTTCGGCGCACTGCGCGGCGTGTTGATTGTCGCGGCGATCCTGTTCTTCCTGGATACCTTTACCGGCTTTTCACAAAGTGCCGACTGGAAACAGTCGCAGCTGATCCCCCAGTTCAGTTACGTCATCAGGTGGTTCTTTGACTACCTGCAGAGCACGTCGAGTTTCTTGCCGACCCAATTGCCGGGGCGGTAGCGCTGATGAGGAAAAGACAACATGTGCGGTATTGTCGGTATCGCCGGTTTCATGCCGGTAAACCAGTCGATTTATGATGCGCTGACGGTGCTTCAGCACCGTGGCCAGGATGCCGCAGGCATCGTCACCATTGACGCCCACAACGGGTTCCGTTTGCGTAAAGCCAACGGCCTGGTGAAGGATGTGTTTGAGGCGCGCCATATGCAACGCTTGCAGGGCAACATGGGCATTGGCCATGTGCGTTACCCGACGGCCGGCAGCTCGAGCGCCTCTGAGGCCCAGCCTTTCTACGTCAACTCGCCGTTCGGCATTACGCTGGCCCACAACGGCAACCTGACCAACGCCCATGAGCTGCGCCAAAAGCTGTTCGAAAGCGGCCGCCGCCATGTCAACACCACCTCCGACTCGGAAATCCTGCTGAACGTGCTGGCCAGCGAGCTGGATCGCTTCCCGCACTATCCGCTGGAAGCCGACAACATCTTTACCGCGGTCGCCGCTATGCATCAGCAACTGCGCGGCGCTTACGCCTGCGTGGCGATGATCATCGGCCATGGCCTGCTGGCGTTCCGCGATCCCAACGGTATTCGTCCGCTGGTGATCGGCAAGCGCACGCTGGAGGATGGCCGCAGCGAGTACATGGTGGCTTCCGAGAGCGTGGCGCTGGATACCCTGGGCTTTGAGTTCCTGCGCGACGTGGCGCCGGGCGAAGCGGTGTACATCACCACCAAGGGCCAGCTGTTCACCCGCCAGTGCGCAGAGAACCCGAAAACCAACCCGTGCCTGTTCGAATATGTTTATTTTGCGCGCCCAGACTCCTTTATGGACAAGATCTCGGTCTACAGCGCCCGCGTGCGCATGGGCCAGAAGCTGGGTGAGAAGATCGCCCGCGAGTGGGAAGATCTGGATATCGACGTGGTGATCCCGATTCCTGAAACTTCCTGCGATATCGCGCTGGAGATCGCGCGTATTCTCGAGAAGCCATACCGCCAGGGCTTCGTGAAAAACCGCTACGTTGGCCGCACCTTTATCATGCCGGGCCAGCAGGCGCGTCGCCAGTCGGTACGCCGCAAGCTGAACGCCAACCGTGCCGAGTTCCGCGACAAGAACGTGCTGCTGGTGGATGACTCCATCGTGCGCGGCACGACCTCTGAGCAAATCGTCGAGATGGCGCGCGAAGCGGGCGCCAAGCGCGTGTATCTGGCTTCCGCCGCGCCGGAAGTGCGTTTCCCTAACGTCTACGGCATCGACATGCCGAGCGCCAACGAACTGATCGCCCACGGGCGTGAAGTGGATGAAATCCGTCAGATTATCGGCGCCGACGGGCTGATCTTCCAGGACCTCGACGATCTGATCGAAGCGGTGCGCGAAGAGAACCCGGACATCATCCAGTTCGAATGCTCGGTCTTCAATGGTATCTACGTGACCAAAGACGTTGACCAAAGCTATCTGGAATACCTGGAGTCGCTGCGCAGCGACGATGCCAAGGCGATGCGGGTGCAAACCGAAGCGGAAAATCTGGAACTGCACAACGAAGGCTAACGGTCTGCGTTGATCCCTCAAGGTGCATCGCAGCGTCTGCGGCGGTGCACCTTGTTCCTCTGACTTGCTTATCCCTCGCCATTGCGGCAAAGTCTGCCTGATCTTACTTTTTACGGCAGAGGCCATTCTTCATGAAACGACTCATCATCGGCATTTCCGGCGCCAGCGGCGCTATCTACGGCGTGCGCCTGTTACAGGTTTTGCGCGACGTCGCAGAGGTGGAAACCCATCTGGTGATGAGTAATGCTGCACGGCAGACGCTGGCGCTGGAAACGCCGTACAGCCTGCGTGAAGTGCAGGCGCTGGCCGACGTGGTGCACGATGCGCGCGACATCGCCGCCGGCATCTCCTCGGGCTCTTTCAAAACGTTGGGCATGGCGATCCTGCCTTGTTCGATCAAAACCCTGTCTGGCATCGTTAACAGCTACAGTGACGGATTGCTGACCCGCGCCGCCGACGTGGTGCTCAAAGAGCGCCGCCGTTTGGTCTTGTGCGTGCGTGAAACGCCGTTGCATCTTGGTCATTTGCGGCTGATGACGCAGGCGGCGGAGATGGGCGCGGTGATCATGCCGCCGGTGCCGGCGTTTTACCACCAGCCGAAAAGCGTGGAAGACATCATCGATCAAACCGTCAATCGGGTGATCGACCAGTTTGATATCGAATTGCCGACCGATCTGTTCACCCGCTGGCAGGGTGCTAATTAACAGTTTTATCCCTAAATTGGTACATTTGTGCAACACCGCACTGAATTGGGGCGGAGTATGCACCATAATGATCCCACTTCATCACGCTCACTGTTTCATGGTGCCGCCTTATTGCGGTTGCCAGTGGCGCGGCCCCAACCGGCCGATTTAATTTTGCGGTTATCGTCCCAGGAAACAGTATTGTGAAGGCCGGAGCCGTTCCCTCCGCCCGTAGCACCTAATGTGGCACGATTACTGCAAATTGATTTGGTGGGGAAAGTAATGCCCGTAGTGGCATCAAAAAAATCAATTTGAGGGTAATTTATGAAAAAGCGGGTTTTGATTTTGCCGTTAGTTCTGGCTTTGAGCGCCGCCAGCAGCGCCTTTGCCGCCATTCCTTCCACGCTGAAGATTGGCACCGATCCGACTTACGCACCGTTTGAATCCAAAAACGCCAAAGGCGAATTGGTTGGCTTTGACATTGATTTGGCCAAAGAGCTGTGCAAACGCATCAATACCCAATGCACCTTCGTGGAGAGCGACTTCGACGCGCTGATCCCCTCCCTCAAGGCGAAGAAAATCGACGCCATCATCTCTTCGCTGTCCATCACTGAAAAACGCCAGCAGGAAATCGCCTTTACCGACAAGCTGTATGCCGCCAACGCGCGTCTGATCGCGCCGAAAGGGTCCAAGCTGTTGCCTACCGTGGACGCTCTGAAAGGCAAGAGCGTGGGCGTGCTGCAGGGCACCACCCAGGAAGCCTACGCCAACGCCATGTGGCAGCCGAAGGGCATCACCGTCGTGCCTTACCAGAACCAGGATCTGGTTTACGCCGATCTGGCTTCCGGCCGTATTGACGCCGCCTTCCAGGATGAAGTGGCGGGCAGCGACGGCTTCCTGAAACAGCCGCCGGGCAAAGACTATGCGTTCGCCGGCGAATCGGTGAAGGATGACAAGTTCTTCGGCGTCGGCACCGGCATGGGGCTGCGCAAGACCGATACCGAGCTGAAAGCGGCGCTGGACAAAGCCTTCGCCGAGATGCGCAAAGACGGCACCTACGACAAATACGCGAAAAAGTACTTCGACTTTGACGTCTACGGCGGGTAATCCGCTTACCGTTCCATGCTGTGACTGCGGGGCCGGCGTGCCGGCCCCGATGGTTCGGATCCTAGACCACAGGGTGAAGTAGATGCTGCAAGGCTATTCCCAACTGATTTTCGAGGGGGCTCTGGTGACGTTGGAGCTGGCCCTCAGTTCCGTGTTGCTGGCGGTGGTGATCGGCCTGATCGGCGCCGGTGGCAAACTGTCTCATAACCCCTTTATCTCCGGTCTGTTCGGCGCCTATACCACGCTGATCCGCGGCGTGCCCGATCTGGTGCTGATGCTGCTGATCTTTTACGGCCTGCAAATCGCGCTGAACAACATCACCACGCTGCTCGGCTTCTCGCAGATCGATATCGATCCGCTCGGCGCCGGTATCATTACCCTCGGCTTTATCTACGGTGCTTACTTCACTGAGACCTTCCGCGGCGCCTATCTGGCGGTGCCGAAAGGGCAGATCGAAGCGGCGACGGCCTACGGCTTCAGCGGCGCGCAGATCTTTCGGCGCATTCTGTTCCCGGCGATGATGCGTTTCGCTTTGCCGGGCATCGGCAACAACTGGCAGGTGATCCTGAAGGCGACGGCGCTGGTGTCGATCCTCGGCCTGAACGACGTGGTGAAAGCCACGCAGCTGGCGGGGAAAGGCACCTATCAGCCGTTCTTCTTCGCCATCGTGGCCGGCGTGGTGTACCTGATCTTCACTACCGTTTCCAACGGCGTGCTGCTGTGGCTTGAACGGCGTTACTCACTGGGCGTCAAGAGGGCCGAGCTATGATCGAGATTTTGCAACAGTATTGGCAGTCGCTGCTGTGGAGCGACGGCTACCGTTTCACCGGCGTGGCAGTCACGCTGTGGCTGCTGATCGCCTCGGTGGTGATGGGCGGGCTGCTGGCGATCCCGATGGCGGTGGCGCGCGTCTCTTCCCTTCGCTGGGTGCGTTTCCCGGTGTGGCTTTACACATATGTGTTTCGCGGTACGCCGCTGTACGTGCAGCTGCTGGTGTTCTACTCCGGCATGTACAGCCTCGAGATTGTGCGCGGCACCGAGTTTCTTAATGCGTTTTTCCGCAGCGGGCTTAACTGCACCATCCTGGCGCTGACGCTCAATACCTGCGCCTATACCACCGAGATCTTCGCCGGGGCGATCCGCGCGGTGCCGCACGGTGAAATCGAGGCCGCCAACGCCTACGGTTTCTCGCGCTTCAAGATGTATCGCTGCATCATTTTGCCTTCGGCACTGCGCACCGCGTTGCCGGCTTACAGCAACGAAGTGATCCTGATGCTGCACTCCACCGCGCTGGCGTTTACCGCCACCGTGCCGGATCTGCTGAAGATCGCGCGCGACATCAACGCCGCGACCTACCAGCCGTTCTACGCTTTCGGCATCGCGGCGGTGCTGTACCTGATCATCTCCTACGTGTTAATCAGCCTGTTCCGCAAAGCTGAAAAACGCTGGATGGCACACGTTAGTCACTGATAAATGACGGGAAGAAAAACCATGTCTGAGAATAAATTAGCCGTCACGGAACTGCACAAACGCTATGGCGACCACGAAGTGCTGAAAGGCGTCTCGCTGGCGGCCAACGCCGGGGATGTGATCAGCATCATCGGCTCCTCTGGCTCCGGCAAAAGCACCTTTCTGCGCTGCATCAACTTCCTCGAGAAGCCGAGCGAAGGCTCGATCAGCCTGAACAACGAAGATATTCGCATGGTGCGCGACAAGGACGGCCAGCTGAAAGTGTTCGACAAGAAGCAGCTGCAGCTGCTGCGCACCCGCCTGACCATGGTGTTCCAGCACTTTAACCTGTGGAGCCATATGACGGTGCTGGAGAACGTGATGGAGGCGCCGGTGCAGGTGCTGGGGCTGAGCAAGGCCGACGCGCATGAGCGCGCGGTGCGTTACCTGGATAAAGTGGGCATCGACGAGCGGGCGCGCGGCAAGTACCCGGTGCACCTGTCGGGTGGCCAGCAGCAGCGCGTCTCCATTGCTCGCGCATTGGCGATGGAGCCGGAGGTGCTGCTGTTTGACGAACCGACGTCGGCGCTGGATCCCGAGCTGGTGGGCGAGGTGCTGCGCATCATGCAGAAGCTGGCGGAGGAGGGAAAAACCATGGTGGTGGTGACGCACGAAATGGAATTTGCGCGCCACGTTTCCAACCACGTGATCTTCCTGCACAAAGGGTTGATCGAAGAGCAGGGGCCGCCGGCCGAGCTGTTCGGCAACCCCAAAAGCCCGCGCCTGCAGCAGTTCCTGTCCGGCGCGTTGAAGTAACCTCAGATCAGCGGGCTTCGGCCCGCTGATTAATCACGTCATCCAATGCCTGTTCCAATTCCAGATAGCGGAAGTGGAAGCCGGCCTCTTCCAGGCGCTTCGGCACCGCCCGCTGGCCGCCGAGCACCAGCACCGCCGCTTCCCCCATCAACAGCCGCATGGCGAACGCCGGCACCCGCAGAAACGCCGGGCGATCGAGCACGTTGGCCAATTGGGCGGCGAACTGCTCGTTGTGCACCGGGTAGGGCGCGACCATGTTAAACGGGCCGCTCAGCGTGGCGTGATCCAGTAGATAAATAATGCCGTTGACCATGTCGTCGAGATGGATCCACGGCAGATATTGGCGACCGTCGCCGATCGGGCCGCCCAGCCCGAAGCGGAACGGCGGCAGCATTTTGGCCAGCGCGCCGCCCTGTGGCGCCAGCACCACGCCGGTGCGCAGCAGGCAGACGCGGGTGGCATCGCTTTGCGCCTGCAGCGCCAGCGTTTCCCAGCGTTGACACAGTTGGTGGGTGAATTCGTCGTGCGGTGGCTCCTCTTCGGTCACCACCGCCTGCCCCTGATCGCCGTAGTAGCCGACGGCGGAACCGGAAATCAACACACCGGGCGGCGTGCTGCCGGCCTTGATCAGCTGCGCCAACCGTTCGGTCAGATCCCAACGGCTGCGGCACAGGCGCTCTTTCTGCTGTGCGCTCCAGCGCTTGTCGGCGATAGGTTCGCCGGCCAGGTTGATCACCGCGTCGAATTCATCCAGCGACTGCCGGTCGT
Source organism: Serratia sp. 201 (assembly GCF_037027545.1). Classification (NCBI taxonomy): domain Bacteria; kingdom Pseudomonadati; phylum Pseudomonadota; class Gammaproteobacteria; order Enterobacterales; family Yersiniaceae; genus Serratia; species Serratia sp. 201. Next base: position 430,931 of record NZ_JAXCHC010000002.1, read on the forward strand.
CCAGCGTTTGCCAATAGCTCGGCCGATCGCCCAGCCGGGCTCGGGCTCGCCGCTCGTCTCGGGTCAACACCGTAATGTGGTGAGAAAGCGCCAGCAGCCTGGCCGTCAGACTGCTGCCTATCAATCCCGTTGCGCCGGTGATCAGGATCCGCATGGTCGACCTCCCTGAGTTAGTCCCGGCGGTAGCTCATGGTCATGGAAACCGAATCGGCGTAGCGCAGGGCCAGAAGTTTATCTATCTCCACTTCAGCATAGGTTACCCAGGCGTGTTCTTTTACGATGTCGAGCACATCCTGCGTTAATTTTTCCAGCAACGCGAAACGGTTATCTTCCACATGGCGGATGATCGCTTTGGTGATGGTGCGGTAGTTGAGTGCATCGGCGATGTCTTCGCTGTTGCGCGCTTTGTCCGCCGGGTAGTGGATCACCACGTTGATCAGGACGTCCTGTCGGTTGTTGATTTCCTCTTCCTTGATACCGATGAACGTGCGCAGCCGCAGATTTTTAATGCGAATAACGGCGTCGGGTTGACTGAAAGACATCAGAGATTCTCCATAGGTCTGATTATTAGCGTTCAGAATACACGGAAAGTAAGGAAAAGATAACGAGGGGACGATGTGACTCCCCGGCCGACGGGGAGTCGGGGAAGGCGCTTAGCCTTGTTCGGCCAGTTTGTAGGCGCGCTCGGTCGCCGGGCGGTTGCTGATGCGCTCGAACCAGTTGCGCACCGCTGGGTAATCTGCCAGATCGATGCGTTGACGCGGATGCGATACGACCCACGGATAGGTGGCGATATCGGCGATGCTGTAGTTGTCGCCGCCCAGGTACGGGTGTTTTTGCAGTTCAGCTTCCAGCACGCCGTACAGCCGCTTGGTCTCCAGATGGTAACGCTCGATGGCGTAAGGCACCGGCTGCGGCGCGTAGTGATTAAAGTGGTGATTCTGCCCGAGCATCGGCCCGAACCCCGCCACCTGCCAGAACAACCACTGTAGGGTCGCGGCGCGTTCGCGCAGGCCGGTGCTCAGCAGCTTGCCGGTCTTCTCCGCCAGATACAGCAGGATTTCCCCGGATTCGAACAGACTGATTGGCGCGCCGCCGTCCACCGGTTGCTGATCGACGATCGCCGGGATTTTGTTGTTGGGAGAAATGCTCAGAAAGTCCGGTTTGAACTGGTCGCCGGCGCTGATGTTTACGCGATGGATACGGTAGGGTAAGCCGACCTCTTCCAAAAACAAGGTGATCTTGTGACCATTGGGAGTAGGCGCGTAATACAGGTCAATCATGTTGCCTCCTGCGGTAAGGTGATCTGTAATTCATTACACGTTGCTGCGGTCTTCGCCGCGCACAAAGGTATATCAGAGATCCAACAATAGCAGCTAAGGATAGCAGGCTATGTGGGATTCGTCCGATGCTATCTGCGCAGTTGGATCACAATTCTCCACCGGGGCGGGCGGCGGTTTGCCGTACGGCGTCGGCGCGGTAAAATGGCGCTTATTTCCCTCTATAGGACAAGGTTATGAAGCTGATGTTCGCCTCGGATATCCACGGATCGCTGCCGGCCACCGAACGCGTGCTGGAATTATTCGCACAACACGGCGCTGACTGGCTGATTCTTCTGGGTGATTTGCTGAATCACGGCCCGCGCAACGCGCTGCCGGCCGGCTATCAGCCCGCTCAGGTTGCCGAACGATTGAATCGCTATAGCGACAAGATCATCGCCGTTCGCGGCAATTGTGACAGCGAGGTCGATCAGATGCTGCTGACGTTTCCTATCGAGGCGCCGTGGCAACAGGTTCTACTGCAAAAAAGACGATTGTTTTTGACCCACGGTCACCTTTATCATCCTTCGGCACTGCCGCCGTTATCCCGCGGTGACGTCCTGGCCTACGGCCATACGCATCTGCCGCAGGCGGAGCGGCAGGGTGAGATCTATTGCTTCAATCCGGGCTCGGTCAGCATCCCGAAAGGGGGCTTCCCGGCTAGCTACGGCATGTTGGATCGGGGCACTTTGCGCGTGCTGACGCTCGACGACGGCAAGGTCGTCGCGGAGGTGGCGTTAACACGCTAAACGCACTAATTTATACACACACACAATAAAAATCTTTGAAAAACACTCATTGATTAACCAGCGCGCGGGATGCATCGCGCCAAAATAGAAGGTTTTAGAGGATGGCGGAACAGGGTCAGGCTGCAGATACCGAATGGGTTGATATCGTCGACGAGCAAAACGAGGTGATTGCGCAATCCAGTCGTCAACAGATGCGGGCGGAGCGGCTGCGTCATCGTGCGACCTATATTGTGGTGCATGATGGGATGGGAAAAATTCTGGTGCAGCGTCGCACCGAGATTAAAGACTTCTACCCGGGCTGGTTGGACGCGACGGCGGGTGGCGTAGTGCAAAGCGGTGAAAACGTGCTGGATTCGGCGCGCCGCGAGGCGGAAGAAGAGCTGGGCATCGCCGGCGTGCCTTTCGCCGAGCACGGTCTGTTCTACTTCGAAGAAGATCAGTGCCGGGTGTGGGGCGCGCTGTTCAGCTGCGTGTCGCACGGCCCGTTCGCGCTGCAGGAAGAGGAAGTTGCCGAGGTGTGCTGGCTGACGCCGGAAGAGATCACCGCTCGCTGCGACGAGTTTACCCCGGATTCGCTGAAGGCGCTGTCGCTGTGGCTGACGCGCAACAACGAACAGGATTACGGTAAGCCGCTCGACAACCACTGAGGCGCCAACGCGTGAGAAAGCCGGTCATCGACCGGCTTTTTTTATGGGCGGATTCAGCAGCTGTCGCGGCGGCACAGCGTGGCGGGCAGGGTGCCTGCCTGCTGCCAGGGCTGCTCGTTCAGCCGCGCCAGCAGCGCCTGGCCGGCCTGAATGCCGATATCGCGATGCGGAATGGTCATGGTGGTCAGCGGCGGCTGGCACACCCGGCTGAACTCGCTGTTGCCGAACCCCACCACCGCCAGATTGTCCGGCACCCTGATGCGCCGCCGCTGGCATTCGTACAGTGCGCCGCCGGCCAGTTCGTCCGAGGCGCACACCAGCGCGTCCAGTTCCGGCCAGGCCAGCAAGAATTCCGGCAGCTGCTGCGCACCGGTGCTGAAGCTGGCGGGCTGCGCGGCGTTGATCACCCGATGCGGCGACATATGGTTGCGCAGCAGCGCCTTGTGCCAGCCCTGCAGGTGCTGCTGGAAAATCCACTGTTCCTGATTGGCGCACAGCAGCCCGATATTCTGATAGCCGCTGGCGATCACCGTTTGCGTCAGCTGATACATGGCCGCCACATAGTCGATGCCGATGCTCATATCGATCGGATCGGCGCGCACGGCGCCGATCTCCACCACCGGAATGTTGGCGGCGATCAACGCGTTGCGGGCGTTTTGCGAATGCTCGACGCTGAGCAGCACCGCCGCCGCGAGGTTGTAAGAGAGCAGCGTCTCCAGCAGCTTTTCTTCGCGCTCCAGGTGGTGCTGCGACTCCGCCAGCATGATGTGATAGCCGGCCGGCTGCAGCACTTTCTGCAGGCCGGCGAACATCTCGGCGCAGCCAGATTCGGACAGGCTGGGCACCACCATGGCGATGGTGTAGGACGAGGCCGACGCCAGCGAACTGGCGGCCAGATTGGGCAGGTAGCCCAGTTCGCTCACCGCGGCTTCAATCTTCTCGCGCAGTTTGTCTGAAACCTGCTCCGGCGTGCGCAGCGCGCGCGACACCGTCATGGTGCCGACGCCCGCCAGCTGCGCTACGTCAGCCAACGTCACCCTGCCTGTGCTGCGTCGTTTTTTACCGATCGACATGCCTAATCCCGACTGAAATGCGCGAGCGGCGCATAAAAATGGTGAGGGTGGGAAGCCGACGGCGCGGCTTCGACGATCCCCGTATGCGGCACATTCTACCCCGTTACCCGAAAGAGCGAGAAAAAATTGTGGTTAACGCCATGCCGCCACGCGGTGTTTTGATAGCGCTATCACAGATTCGCATGATAGCGCTTTGGTAGCGCTATCTTTGTGATATCCATCACTGTGTCGCCGAGAGGGGTTGATTAAAGTTTTACCGTCGTCGGTGAATTAATCACCGGCCGAAACCATCAACATTTGGGAGGGTAATGTGCTGAAAGAGTGGCTGACCGCCGATCATATACAGCTATGCGAACGGGTGGAGGACTGGCGCCAGGCGGTCACGCTGAGCGCGCAGCCCCTGCTGCAAGGCGGTGTGATTACGCCGAATTACCTAACGGCTATCTTTCATCAGCAGGAGAAGCTCGGCCCTTACTTTGTCCTGGCGCCGGGCATCGCCATGCCGCACGCCAGGCCGGAGGAGGGCGCCAACGCGCTGGGGCTGTCGCTGTTGAAGATCCATCAGGGCGTGAATTTCCATTCCGCGGATAACGATCCGGTTCAGGTGGTGGTGATGCTTTCGGCGCCCGACGGCAACAGCCACATTGAAATGATTTCGCAGTTGGCGGAATTATTTTCCGATAACTCGGCGATGGAGGCTTTATTTCACGCCACAGATAAACGGCAAATTGAGGAAATTATCGCCCGCTATTAACGTTTAATCACCAGGAACACGATTAATGCTAACAACGCCGGGAATATGACCGGCGGCGCTACCCTACACGCTAAATTCAACAGGTGGATATTATGAAAATCATGGCGATTTGCGGTTCCGGTCTCGGCAGCAGTTTTATGGTGGAAATGAACATTAAAAAGGTGCTGAAAAAGATGGGGGTGGAGGCCGAAGTCGAACACTCCGATCTGTCGTCCGCTACCCCCGGTGCCGCCGACGTGTTCGTGATGGCGAAAGACATCGCCGACAGCGCCAGCGTACCGGCCGAGCAGCTGGTGGTGATCAGCAACATCATCGACATTAATGAGCTGGAAGCCAAGCTGCGCGCTTACTTCGAAGCCCACTCAATCATCTAAATAAAACGATTGGCGAGGTGGATATGTTTATCCAGGAAACGCTTAAGTTTGTGGTGGATATATTAAAGGTGCCTTCGGTGCTGGTCGGGCTTATTGCACTGATCGGTTTGCTGGCGCAAAAGAAATCGTTTTCCGACGTGGTGAAAGGCACGGTAAAAACTATTCTCGGCTTTATCGTTTTGGGCGGCGGTGCCACGGTATTGGTCGGATCGCTCAATCCGCTGGGCGGCATGTTCGAACATGCGTTCAATATTCAGGGCATCATTCCGAACAATGAAGCGATCGTCTCCATCGCGCTGGAGAAATACGGCGCCTCCACCGCGTTGATCATGGCGTTCGGCATGGTGGCGAACATCGTGGTGGCACGGTTCACCCGGCTGAAATACATCTTCCTGACCGGCCACCACACCTTCTACATGGCCTGCATGATCGGCATCATCCTGACGGTGGCGGGCTTCGAGGGCGTGCAGTTGGTGTTTACCGGTGCGCTGACCCTGGGGCTGGTGATGGCGTTCTTCCCGGCGATCGCCCAGCGCTATATGCGCCGCATTACCGGCAACGACGATATCGCTTTCGGCCACTTCGGCACCCTGGGCTATGTGTTGTCCGGCTGGATCGGCTCGAAGGTGGGCAAAAACTCGCGCTCGACCGAGGAGATGAACCTGCCGAAAAACCTCAGTTTCTTGCGTGACAGTTCCATTTCGATCTCGATGACCATGATTGTCATCTACCTGATCCTGGCGATCTGCGCCGGGCGGGCCTATGTGGAAAGCGAGCTCAGCGGCGGCCAGAACTACCTGGTGTATTCGATTATCCAGGCCATCACCTTCGCCGCCGGGGTATTCATCATTCTGCAAGGCGTGCGCTTGATTCTGGCGGAGATTGTGCCGGCGTTCACCGGTTTCTCGGAAAAGCTGGTGCCTAACGCGCGGCCGGCGCTGGATTGCCCGGTGGTCTATCCCTATGCCCCCAACGCGGTGCTGATCGGCTTCCTGTTCAGCTTCCTTGGCGGGTTGGCCGGGCTGTTCCTGCTGGGGCAGCTGAAAATGGTGCTGATCCTGCCTGGCGTGGTGCCGCATTTCTTCACCGGCGCTACCGCCGGGGTGTTCGGCAACGCCACCGGCGGGCGGCGCGGCGCGATGCTGGGCGCCTTCGCCAACGGGCTGCTGATCACCTTCCTGCCGGTGCTGCTGCTGCCGGTGCTGGGGGCGCTGGGCTTTGCCAACACCACCTTCTCCGACGCCGACTTCGGCGTGATCGGCATCCTGCTGGGCAACATGGCGCGCTTTATGTCGAAGGAGATGATCATGCTGGCGATCGTCGCCGTGTTCGCGCTGCTGGTGGCGCATAACTTCCTGGGAAAACGCAAAGGCGCGCCGGCCGCTGACCGCGTCGAGAAATAACGAGGGCAGACTGATGAACGACACAACGAGCGAAACGGAAATTGAAGAGCTGCAGATCCTGGCGCGCGCGATCCGCCTGGAAACATTGAAGGCGTTGACCGGGCTGGGCTTCGGCCACTACGGCGGCTGCATGTCGGTGGTGGAGACGCTGGCGGTACTGTACGGCAGCGTGATGCGTATCGATCCGGCGGATCCGGACTGGCCGGAGCGCGATGACTTCGTGCTGTCGAAAGGGCACGCCGGCCCGGCGCTGTACAGCACGCTGGCGATCAAGGGCTACTTCCCGCTGGCGGAGCTGAAGACCCTCAACCAGAACGGCACGCGCCTGCCTAGCCACCCGGACCGATTGCGCACGCGCGGCGTGGACGCCACCACCGGTTCACTGGGGCAGGGCGTGTCGATCGCCGCCGGCATGGCGTTATCCCATCGGCTGGCGGGGCGTCGTAACCGGGTGTTCAGCATCCTCGGCGACGGTGAGCTGAACGAAGGGCAGTGCTGGGAGGCGTTCCAGTTTATCGCCCACCACAACCTGAACAACCTGACGCTGTTCATCGATTACAACAAGCAACAGCTAGACGGTGCGCTGGACGAGGTGATCCAACCGTTCGATCTGGCCGCCAAGTTCCGCGCTTTCGGTTTTGAGGTGCAGACCATCAAGGGCGACGACATCGCGGCGCTGCTGGCGGCGGTGGCGCCGGCGCGCGGCGGTGAACAGCGGCCGCTGGCGATCGTGCTCGACAGCATCAAGGGACAGGGGGTGACCTATCTGGAAAACCTGTCGAACTCACACCACCTGCGCCTGACGCCGGACGTGCAGCTGGAAATCGAAAAAGCCATCGCCGAACTGGAGGCCGCCCATGTTTAACGTAGTGACCCAGTTGGAAAACGACGCCGTCGAAATGCGCAAAGTCTATGCCGGCGCGGTGCGGCGGCAGATAGAAGCGGGCGCGCCGATCATCGCGCTGGAGGCCGATTTGATGAGCTCGATGGCGATGGACGGCGTGCACAAGGATCACCCGCAGCACGTGATTAACTGCGGCATCATGGAGGCCAACGTGATCGGCGTCGCCGCCGGGCTGTCGCTCACCGGCCGGGTGCCGTTCGTGCATACCTTTACCGCTTTCGCCAGCCGCCGCTGTTTCGATCAGCTGTTCATGTCGCTGGATTATCAGCGCAACAACGTCAAAGTGATCGCCTCCGACGCCGGGGTGAGCGCCTGCCACAACGGCGGCACCCACATGTCGTTCGAGGACATGGGCATCGTGCGCGGGCTGGCGCACTCGGTGGTGCTGGAAGTGACCGACGCTACCATGTTCGCCGACATTCTGCGCCAGCTGATGGATCTACGCGGCTTCTACTGGGTGCGCACCATCCGCAAGCAGGCGACGCGCATCTACCAGGAAGGCTCGCGCTTTACCATCGGCAAGGGCAACCTGCTGCGCGACGGCGACGACATTACGCTGATTGCCAATGGCATCATGGTGGCGGAGGCGCTGAAGGCGGCGCAGATGCTGGCGCGGCAGGGCGTCAGCGCGGCAGTGATCGATATGTTCACCCTCAAGCCTATCGACCGTGAACTGATCAAAACCTACGCGGCCAAGACCGGACGCATCGTCACCTGTGAAAACCACAGCATTCATAACGGGTTGGGATCCGCAGTGGCGGAGGTGCTGGCAGAGGAATGCCCGACGCCGATGCGGCGCGTGGGGGTGAAGGAGCGTTACGGCCAGGTGGGCACCCAGGCGTTTTTACAGCAGGAGTATGGCCTGACCGCCGAGCATATTCTGGAGGCTGCCGGGCAGTTGCTGGCGCGTTAGGGAACGCAAAAGAAAAGCGCCGGTCAATGACCGGCGCTTTTTTATCGCTCAACCTGAAGAATATCAGGCCTTGGCGGCGGCAGCGTCAGCCTGGGAAGACTGGATCGCCGTCAGCGCAACGGTGTAGACGATATCGTCAACCAGTGCGCCGCGCGACAGGTCGTTCACCGGCTTGCGCATGCCTTGCAGCATCGGCCCGATGGAAACCAGGTCAGCGGAGCGCTGTACCGCTTTGTAGGTGGTGTTGCCGGTGTTCAAATCCGGGAAGATGAACACGGTCGCCTGGCCGGCCACCGGTGAGTTCGGCGCCTTGGACTTGGCAACGTCGGCCATGATGGCGGCGTCGTACTGCAGCGGGCCGTCGATGATCAGATCCGGGCGTTTTTCCTGCGCCAGACGGGTCGCTTCGCGCACTTTCTCGACGTCGCTGCCCGCACCGGAGTTACCGGTGGAGTAGGAGATCATCGCTACGCGCGGCTCGATGCCGAAGGCAGCGGCGGAATCCGCAGACTGGATGGCGATTTCAGACAGCTGCTCGGCGGTCGGATCCGGGTTGATCGCGCAGTCGCCGTAGACCAGTACCTGGTCAGGCAACAGCATGAAGAATACGGAGGACACCAGCGAGCTGCCCGGTGCGGTTTTGATCAGCTGCAACGGTGGACGGATGGTGTTGGCGGTGGTGTGAACCGCGCCGGAGACCAGACCGTCGACTTCGCCTTGTTCCAGCATCAGGGTGCCGAGCACCACGTTGTCTTCCAGCTGCTCGCGCGCGACCACTTCGGTCATGCCCTTGCTCTTGCGCAGCTCAACCAGACGCGGCACGTAGTTTTCACGTACGGCGACCGGATCGACGATTTCGATGCCTTTGCCCAGCTCAACGCCCTGCGCTGCCGCTACGCGCTGGATCTCGTCCGGGTTGCCGAGCAGCACGCATTCTGCGATGCCGCGTTCGGCACAGATGGCCGCCGCTTTTACGGTACGCGGCTCGTCGCCTTCCGGCAGCACGATGCGCTTGCCGGCTTTACGCGCCAGCTCGGTCAGTTCGTAACGGAACGCCGGTGGAGACAGGCGGCGTGAACGCTCAGAGGTGGCGGTCAGCGAGTCGATCCACTCGGTGTTGATGTGGCTGGCCACGTAGTTCTGCACTTTCTCGATGCGCTGGTGGTCGTCCGCCGGCACTTCGAGGTTGAAGCTCTGCAGGCTCAGCGAGGTTTGCCAGGTGTTGGTGTCAACCATGAACACCGGCAGGCCGGTTTGGAAGGCGCGTTCGCACAGCTTCTTGATCGGCTCGTCGATGGCGTAGCCGCCGGTCAGCAGGATGGCGCCGATTTCCACGCCGTTCATCGCCGCTAGGCAGGCGGAGACCAGCACGTCAGGACGGTCTGCGGAGGTCACCAGCAGAGAGCCTGGGCGGAAGTGTTCCAGCATGTGCGGGATGCTGCGCGCACAGAAGGTCACGGACTTCACGCGGCGGGTCATGATGTCGCCTTCGTTGACCACGCGGGCCTTCAGGTGGCGAGCCATGTCGATGGCGCGGGTGGCGATCAGATCGAAGCTCCACGGCACGCAGCCCAGAACCGGCAGCGGGCTGTTGGCGAACAGCTGCGCAGGATCGACGTGGGCGATGCTGGCTTTGGTGGAGTCGTCGAAGATTTCGGACAGGTCAGGACGGGTACGGCCCTGATCGTCGACCGGTGCGTTCAGCTTGTTGATGATAACGCCGGTGATGTTTTTGTTCTTGCTGCCGCCGAAGCTGGTGCGCGCCAGTTCGATGCGCTCTTTCAGCTGCGCCGGGGAGTCGTTGCCCAGCGCCAGCACGAAGACGATCTCGGCGTTCAGGGTTTTGGCGATCTCGTAGTTCAGCGCGTTGGCGAACTGGTGTTTGCGAGTCGGCACCAGGCCTTCGATCAGCACCACTTCCGCGTCTTTGGTGTTCTCGTGGTAACGCGCCACGATCTCTTCCATCAGCACGTCTTGCTGGTTGGAGCTCAGCAGGCCCTCAACGTAGTCCATGCGCAGCGGTTCGGCCGCCGTAATGGTGGAGTTGCTGCTGCGGATGATGGTGGTGGTCTGGTCGAGCGCGTTGTCGCCGGTGCGCGGTTGAGCGATAGGCTTGAACACGCTCAGACGAACGCCTTTTTGCTCCATGGAGCGGATGACACCCAGGCTGACGCTGGTCAGGCCGACGCTGGTGCCGGTGGGGATCAACATAATAGTACGTGACACAGAATAGTCCTCTTCACGATTAACATGAGGCTAAAACAACACCGTCAGCCTGGGCTGACGGTGTTTTGAGAGCATTACGCGGTCAGGCGGGATGCGTCCTGCGCGATGACCAACTCTTCGTTGGTCGGGATCACCAGCGCCAGGCGGCTGCCGTCTTTGGTGATGGCGCCGGATTTGCCGAAGCGAGCGGCCATGTTGCGGTCGTGGTCGATTTCGAAGCCCAGCAGGCCCAGTTTGTTCAGGGTCAGCTCACGCACCATGCCGGCGTTCTCGCCGATGCCGCCGGTGAAGATCACCGCGTCCAGACGGCCTTCCATCAGCGCGCTGTAGGCGCCGACGTATTTGGCCAGACGGTGGCAGAACACGTCCATGGCGCGTTTGGCGTCGGCTTTGCTGTCGTAGTTGTCTTCAACGTAACGGCAGTCGCTGGTGACTTCGGTCAGGCCCAGCAGGCCGGATTCTTTGGTCAGCATCTTGTTGATCTGGTCAACGCTCATGCCCAGAGAATCGTGTAGGTGGAAGATGATAGCCGGATCGATGTCACCGCTGCGGGTGCCCATCACCAGGCCTTCCAGCGGGGTCAGACCCATGGAGGTGTCAACGCACTGGCCGTTGCGCACTGCGGTTACGGAGCCGCCGTTGCCCAGGTGGCAAGTGATCACGTTCACTTCTTCTACCGGCTTGTTCAGCATCTTCGCGGCTTCTTGAGTCACGTAGAAGTGGCTGGTGCCGTGTGCGCCGTAGCGGCGAACGCCGTGGTCGCGGTACAGGCTGTACGGCAGGGCGTACAGGTAAGATTCTTCCGGCATAGTCTGGTGGAACGCGGTGTCGAACACGGCAACGTTCTTGTCGGCCAGGTTAGGGAAGGATTTCAGCGCTTCCGCGATGCCGATCAGGTGAGCTGGGTTGTGCAGTGGTGCAAACGGCACGGAATCTTTGATACCCTGCAGAACTTCGTCGTTGATCACGGCAGAAGCGGTGAACTTCTCGCCGCCGTGCACGATGCGGTGGCCGATAGCGGTCAGCTGCGCGGAAAGCTCTGGTTTTTGTGCCAGAATAGTATTAACAATGAAGTTCAGCGCTTCGCTGTGTGCAGCGCCGGCCCCCAGGGCAGCTTCGTGTTTGGCGCCGTCCATTTTCCACTTGATGCGAGCTTCAGGCAGGTGGAAACACTCGGCCAAACCGGAGAGGAATTCGTCGCCGTTAACGGCATCGATGATGGCGAATTTCAGAGAAGAACTGCCGCAGTTAAGAACCAGTACTAGCTTACTCGACATGGAAGTACCTACTTAAATAGTCGTGTTGTTAAAAGAAAATCGAACACACGTGGTGAATTAATCGTCAATCAGACAACAAGCGTAGCGCATAGTGCCGATGACATTTATGATTAACATCATGTGAAGTGCACAAATCACAGGATGATGGAAAAACCGATGATTTCTCTGCGGTTTAAATAATCTTGATTTTTATAGGGCTAAAAGTTGACAAAATTTACGTCATCTTCTACCGGCCACAAGGCCGGCTTAGGATACCGATAGCCCGGTGCAAACACAAAATAAATTTAAAGCTTCAAATTTTTTAGTATGGTCTCTGGCAGCACGCTTTTAGTTTCTTTACGTGACGTTGAGGTACGCAATGACGAGCAAACCGTCCGGTTCCGTAAGCTGGTTTCAGGTCTTCCAGCGCGGGCAGCATTATATGAAAACCTGGCCGTCGGACAAACGTCTGGCACCGGTCTTTCCGGAGAATCGCGTTGCGCGTGCCACCCGTTTCGCTATCCGTTTCATGCCGCCGTTGGCGATTTTCACGCTGACCTGGCAGATCGCGCTGGGCGGCCAGCTGGGCCCGGCGATCGCCACCGCGCTGTTCGCCTGCAGCCTGCCGATGCAGGGCTTGTGGTGGCTGGGGCGTCGTTCGGTCACGCCGCTGCCGCCGACGCTGCTGCAATGGTTCCATGAGGTGCGCAACAAGCTGACGGAAGCCGGGCAGGCGGTGGCGCCGCTCGAAGGCACGCCGACCTATCAGACGTTGGCCGATCTGCTCAAGCGCGCCTTCAAGCAGCTGGACAAAACCTTCCTCGACGATCTGTAAATGAAAAAAGGCCGCGCTGATGCGGCCTTTCTCGTCAAAGCGGCAATAACCCCGGTTTAAATCAAAGAACGGTCGAGTTGTGATTTCCTGCGTTCTTGCGCTGTGCGATGCTCCCGCCATCACACAGAAATGAGGAAATCCTGATGGAAATGACCAACGCCCAGCGGCTGATCCTGTCGAACCAGTACAAGATGATGACCCTGCTCGATCCGGACAACGGCGACCGTTATCGCCGGTTGCAAACCATCGTCGAACGCGGCTTCGGTTTGCAAATGCGCGAACTGGATCGCGACTTCGGCGAACTGAGCGAAGAGGTGTGCCGCACCATCATCAACGTGATGGAGATGCACCATGCGCTGCAGGTTTCCTGGGGCAACCTGAAAGAGAAGCAGGATCTGGACGAGCGCCGCCTGGCGTTTCTCGGCTTCGACGCCGCTACCGAGGCGCGCTACCTGAGCTACGTGCGTTTCCTGGTCAGCACCGAGGGGCGTTATACTCACTTCGATTCCGGTAGCCACGGTTTTAACGCCCAGACCAAAATGTGGGAAAAGTACCAGCGTATGCTGGCGATCTGGCTGGCCTGTCCGCGCCAGTATCACTTGAGCGCCGTTGAGATAGCGCAAATCATCAATGCTTGATTAAGAAGAGGTTTTCTGTGGAGTGTAAGGGTTTTCTGTTCGATCTTGATGGCACCCTGGTGGATTCATTGCCGGCGGTAGAGCGCGCCTGGACGCACTGGGCCGAGCGCCGCGGCGTCGCCCCGCAAGCGGTGCTGGACTTCATTCACGGTAAACAGGCCATTACTTCTCTGCGCCACTTTATGCCGGGCGAAAGCGAAGCGGAAATTCAGCGCGAGTTCCAACTGCTGGAGCAGGTGGAAGCGCAGGATACCGACGGCGTTCGCGCGCTGCCGGGCGCCATCGCGCTGCTGGAGCGCCTGAACGCGCTCGGCATCCCTTGGGCGATCGTCACCTCCGGTTCGGTGCCGGTGGCCGGCGCTCGCCGCCAGGCCGGCGGTTTGCCGCAGCCGGCGGTGTTCATCACCGCCGAGCAGGTTAAACACGGCAAGCCTCAGCCCGATGCCTACCTGCTGGGCGCCGAGCGCCTGGGGCTGGCGCCGCACGAGTGCGTGGTGGTTGAAGACGCGCCGGCCGGCATTCTTTCGGGTCTGGCTGCGGGCTGTCAGGTGATTGCGGTCAACGCCCCGGCCGATGCGCCGAAGCTGGAGCAGGTCGACCTGCGGCTGGATTCGCTGGCGCAGATCGCCGTCGATAAAACGGCGCAAGGCGCGATCGTTCGCCGGCTGGCCTGAGTGGCATTATCTTCACCCTAATTGATTAGACCCCGCTTCGGCGGGGTTTTTTTATGCTATTTTTTAGACCCTTGGACATTTGTCGGATGAGGCCGTTTTGAACAGCGAATTACTGTGGGTGCTGAGTTTACTGCTGATTGCCATCGTGCTGTTTACCACCAACAAACTGCGGATGGACGTGGTGGCGCTGTTGGTGATCATCGCCTTCGTGCTGAGCGGCACGCTCAGCCTGCAGGAGGCGACGGTCGGATTCAGCGATCCCAACGTGATTCTGATCGCCGCGCTGTTCGTGATCGGCGAAGGGCTGGTGCGCACCGGGGTGGCCTATCAGGTGGGCGACTGGCTGGTGAAAGTGGCCGGCAGCAGCGAAACCAAAATGTTGATGCTGCTGATGGTGACGGTCGCCGGGCTGGGCGCGTTCATGAGCTCGACCGGCGTAGTGGCGATCTTTATCCCGGTGGTGCTCAGCGTGACGGCCAGAATGAAGATCGCGCCGGGGCGGTTGATGATGCCGCTCAGCTTCGCCGGGCTGATCAGCGGCATGATGACGCTGGTGGCCACGCCGCCCAACATGGTGGTCAACAGCGAGCTGGTGCGCGAAGGCATCCATGGTTTCGGTTTCTTCAGCGTGACGCCCATTGGTCTGGTGGTGCTGGCGCTGGGCGTCGGCTACATGCTGATCGCCCGGCGTTGGCTGGGCAGCGGTGACACCGGCAAAGCCGGCGACGACTGGCAGCGCCGCACCTTCCGCGACCTGATCCGTGATTACAAGCTGACCGGCCGCGCGCGCCGGCTGGCGATCCGCAGCGCTTCGCCGCTGATCGGGCGTTCGCTGGATGAACTGCACCTGCGTGCGCGCTATGGTGCCAACGTGGTGGGCATCGAGCGCTGGAAACGCTTCCGGCGGGTGATGGTCAGCGCCTCCGGCAGCACCGAGCTACGCGAGGGCGACGTGCTCTTGATCGACATGTCGGACAGCCAGGTCGATCTGCGCGAGTTCTGCGGTGAACAGCGTCTGGAGCCGATGGTGCTGCGTGGCGATTACTTCTCGGAACAGTCGCGCAATGTCGGCATGGCCGAAGTGTCGCTGATCCCGGACTCGGCGCTGCTGGGCAAAAGCCTGCGCGAAGCGGCGTTCCGCAGCCGTTACGATCTGAACGTGGTGGGCATCCGCCGCCACGGCGAGACGCTGGGCGGCAAGCTGGTGGACGAACCGCTGGAACTGGGCGACATTTTGCTGGTGATCGGCGATTGGAAGGCGATCCGTCAACTGCAGGCCAAAACCCACGACTTTATCGTGCTCAACCTGCCGGCCGAAGTGGACGAAGTGGCGCCGGCGATCACCCAGGCGCCGCACGCGCTGTTTTGCCTGGCGTTGATGGTGGCGATGATGCTGACCGACGAAATCCCCAATCCGATCGCGGCGCTGATCGCCTGCCTGCTGATGGGCAAGTTCCGCTGTATCGACATGGAGAGCGCCTATAAATCGATCCATTGGCCGAGCATCATTTTGATCGTCGGCATGATGCCGTTCGCGCAGGCGCTGCAAAAGACCGGCGGGGTGGATCTGATCGTCCGCGGGCTGATGGACGTCGCCGGCGGCGCGGGGCCGCGCGTGATGCTGCTGTGCCTGTTCGTCTTGTGCGCCACCATTGGCCTGTTTATTTCCAATACCGCGACGGCGGTGCTGATGGCGCCGATCGCCATTGCCGCCGCGCGCGAAATGGGCGTCTCGCCATACCCGTTCGCGATGATTATCGCCATCGCCGCGTCCGCCGCCTTTATGACGCCGGTCTCTTCACCGGTCAACACGCTGGTGCTGGGGCCGGGCAATTACAAGTTCGGCGATTTCGTGCGTCTCGGCGTGCCGTTCACCCTGTTGGTGATGGCGGTCAGCGTGATTGTGGTGCCGTGGCTCTACGGTTTTTAACGGCGCAGCGAGGCTGCGCCGGTGGGGTTACAGCGAGCTGTCGAGGCTGATTTCGTCCAATGACAGGCTGAAACTGGGAATGAACACGTCCATAAAGTAGTCCATTTCCGGGCTGCGGCGCTGTTCCAGGGTTTTATCCAGCCGCGCCTTGGCCAGGGTGAATTCATTGTTGCCGGCAGAGAGTTCCTCCAGACATTTCAGGTAGGCGCACAGCGCGTCTGCCTGCTTCACTACCTGCTTTTCATCTTCGCTGTAGTAGTGCTCATCGAGAATGGTGCGGAAATCGTTGCGCAGCTCAGCGGGGATCATGTCCAGCAGCTTTTGCTGGGCGATCTTTTCGATCTTCTTGTATTCATGGGCGATCTGCGGATTGTAGTACTTGATCGGCGTCGGCATGTCGCCGGTGATCACTTCGCTGGCGTCGTGATACATCGCTAACAGCGCAACGCGGTCGGCATTGAGGTTGCCGTTGAATTTGCGGTTCTTGATCACCGCCAACGCGTGGGCGACGAAAGCCACCTGCAGACTGTGTTCGGAGACGTTCTCGGTACGCACGTTGCGCATCAGTGGCCAGCGGTTGATCAGTTTCAGGCGGGACAGATGGGCGAAGAAATGGCTCTGGCTCATGGTGCTCTCTTTAACGGCAAGTGAGGGCCCCATTGTGAAGCAGTGACGGCGAATTTTGCAACCGGGCAATAAGAGAAGGGCGCAGCAAGGCGCTGCGCCCCAGGCGATTACTGGTGGTAACCTTCAAGGAAGCGGCCCAGCTTGCCGACCGCCATTTCCAGTTCGTCTACGCGCGGCAGGGTGACGATGCGCACGTGATCCGGGTAAGGCCAGTTGAACGCCGAACCTTGCACCAGCAGCACTTTTTCCTGTAGCAACAGATCCAGCACCAGCTTCTGGTCGTCGTGGATGTTGAAGCGTTTGGCATCGATGCGCGGGAACATGTACAACGCGCCCTGCGGCTTCACGCAAGAGACGCCCGGGATGTCGTTGAGCAATTCCCAGGTGCGGTTGCGTTGTTCGTACAGGCGGCCGCCGGGCTGAATGAATTCGCTGATGCTCTGATAACCGCCCAGCGCGGTCTGAATGGCGTGCTGCATCGGCACGTTGGCGCACAGGCGCATCGAAGCCAGCATCTCCAGCCCTTCGATATAGCCTTTGGCGTGCTTCTTCGGCCCGTTCAGCACCATCCAGCCCTGGCGGAAGCCCGCCACGCGGTAGGTTTTCGACAGGCCGTTGAAGGTCACGGTCAGCAGATCTGGCGCCAGTGCGGCGATCGAGTGGTGTTCGGCGTCGTCGTACAGGATCTTGTCGTAGATCTCGTCGGCGAAGATGATCAGGTTGTGTTGACGGGCGATCTCGACGATCTGTTCCAACAGCGCTTTGCTGTAAACCGCGCCGGTCGGGTTGTTTGGGTTGATGATCACGATACCGCGGGTGCGCGGGGTGATCTTGCTGATGATATCGTCCAGATCCGGGAACCAGCCGGCCTGCTCATCGCACAGGTAGTGCACGGCCTTGCCGCCGGACAGCGATACCGCAGCGGTCCACAGCGGGTAGTCCGGCGCCGGTACCAGCATTTCGTCGCCGCTGTTGAGCAGCGCCTGCATGGATTGGACGATCAGCTCAGAGACGCCATTGCCAATGTAGATATCCTCAACGGTCACGTCACGCATGTTGCGCGCCTGATAGTGCTGCATGATCGCTTTACGCGCCGAGAAGAGGCCCTTGGAGTCGGAGTAGCCTTGCGCCGTGGGCAGATTGCGGATCACGTCGACCAGGATTTCGTCCGGGGCGTCGAAACCGAACGGGGCAGGGTTGCCGATGTTCAGTTTCAGGACTTTGTTGCCTTCTTCTTCAAGACGTTTAGCTTCTTTAAGCACCGGGCCGCGAATGTCATAGCAGACGTTGTCCAGTTTGCTGGATTTCTCAATGGGGGACATAAAAAGTTGAGCCTTTTGCTGGGATAGGGGCGCTCCTACCGTGGGACGCCGCAACCCGCCCAATGTACTCCTGGCGTAGTTGCTTTTGAAGGGTTTTGCACGCCTTTGGTGCAAATGCATGTCGTAACGGGGGATTTTAGTTATGATAAGCAAAGGTAAAGTTATTTTGTGGTTCATAATTTCATGAACTATAATTTTACTAGGGTTTTGTTCTGTTAAATCAAGCGTCGATAAACGAGACGTGCCGGCGATCGCGGCCGGCAGCAGTGAACTGATAAGCCGAAAGGGAGAATAGGCTTCAATAAACTGTAAAGGAACGATAATACCGGAGTAGTCTGATAGCGGGGTGTCGGTTCGCGCACCACACTAAGGAAAATGACATATTTACATTAGCTTTACTTTATATTTTACCTTAAGCATTGTTTATGTGGTTATAAGATTATTATTTAAAGCAAAAATCTTAATGATTGAATTTATTAAATTCATTGAGTAGTCACACGAAGTCGGTACCGTTAATTATTTATCTTTTTTGCTCTGGAATGCAGTCTGAAGGCCGGTTGATAAGGGTTCTCAGTAGCACGAATGGAGTGGAAATTAGGCAGTATGAATGAGTAAAATCTCAGGTTCGGTGGGGGTTTTCCCTTTTCACCGGTATTCAGTCCCCCGCGTTCTATAAGCACCATCGATAGATCGCATTTTAAAAAGCGATAGAGGTAACGAATCATAAGTAATTTTTTTGCCCTCCACTTATGAGTGGGGTACTGTCATAACAGGCGCCGTCCTTTTCAACGGCGTCTGAGAAACACACCAGGGTAGTAGTTCGTAAATTAGAATTTAAAAAAGTGAAGAATACACTATGACAACTGCAAATCGTCCGATACTTAATCTCGACCTCGATCTGCTAAGAACCTTTGTTGCGGTTGCTGATTTGAATACCTTCGCCGCGGCGGCTGTTGCCGTTTGCCGTACTCAATCAGCCGTCAGTCAACAAATGCAGCGATTAGAGCAACTGGTCGGCAAAGAACTGTTTGCCCGCCATGGGCGCAACAAACTCCTGACTGAGCATGGTATTCAGCTTCTCGGTTATGCCAGGAAGATCCTGCGCTTTAACGACGAAGCCTGTACCTCGCTGATGTACAACAATATAAAAGGTGTTCTGACCATCGGTGCTTCCGACGACACTGCCGATACCATTCTGCCTTTCCTGTTGAACCGCGTGACCGCCATCTATCCGAAGCTGGCCATTGACGTGCGCGTAAAGCGCAGTACGACGATGGTTGATCTGCTGGAAGAGGGCGAGATCGATCTGGCGGTGACCACGGCGGATCCGGCCGGGCACCCGCACATCGTGCTGCGCACGTCGCCGACGCTGTGGTATTGCGCCGCCGATTATCACTATCAGGCCGGCGAACCGATCCCGCTGGTGGTAATGGATGAGCCAAGCCCGTTCCGCGCGCTGGCGATTAAACAGTTGGACGAAGCCGGTATTCCGTGGCGTATCGCCTACGTCGCCTCCACGCTGTCCGCGGTGCGGGCGGCCTGTAAAGCCGGCCTGGGCGTGACCGCACGGCCGATCGAGATGATGAGCCCCGATCTGCGGGTGCTGGGCGCGGTGGAAGGTTTGCCGCCGCTGCCGGATACCCAGTATGCGCTGTGCAAAAACGCGCAGTGCAGCAACGAGCTGGCGATGGCCATCTTCAGCGCGATGCAGGGCGGCAATGACGGCTATGGCTTCAACGGTGCGGAAGGCGGTCTCCAGAGCGATCAGGATGACGCCAGCCTGGTGGACGAAGAAGAATAACGTCGCGGCGCGATATCTGATGAAAAACCTCTGCTTCGGCGGAGGTTTTTTTTGCCCTTTTTTTACCTAAAAATTTATTTATATGTATTTGGCTTGTATTTTCAATTGAGTTGGCTGTTTTGTTAACTTTTAAGCGTTAATGAAAAGAGAGTTTGGCCGGGTTTAATACGCTAAGTTCGTTTTTTGAGCAATAAGATTGAATGGGTTAAAGGCATGGTAATAGCAGGGGTATTTTGTTAGCTTATAGCGGCCGTTTTTGCGGCTCAATTTGAGGAAAATTGTTAAAGGGCCACACTTTTTTTGAGGATTTATGCTGAAAACGTGTCCTGGATCAAAAAAATACCCCTAGGTAGTGAGTGGAAGAACAGGGAATTCCTGAGACAATGGTATAGTAAAACTGAAATGTGCATGTTGGTTTATATCTATCTGTTTCTACACAAAAATTAACTGACACGATTTAGCCTGTCCCTGGCGCATCAAATGTTAATCAAATGATACGTATGTAAACTAGTGTGTAGATACTTTTGTCAAAGTTGACAAAAGGTTATAGAAAGGAGTAAAAAGCCCACAGAAAAACGCTGCCTAACTCGCTGTAAAAGCAGTTTGTTTGTGTGGTTATTTATCCTTCCCTTAAATCGATGTGGCGCACTAACTGCCGGTGACAAGAGCAGTGCGATCGACGCCACTTTTGATGAGTAAGCATAGAGTATGTCAACAACCACTGAAGTTATCGCTCATCACTGGGCGCTCGCCGTATTTCTCGTTGTGGCTATCGGGCTCTGCGGCTTAATGCTGCTGGGCGCGTTCTTCTTGGGCGGGAGAGCCCGGGCGCGCGCCAAACACACCCCGTTTGAATCAGGCATCGACTCGGTCGGCACGGCGCGCATGCGCTTGTCCGCCAAGTTCTACCTGGTGGCCATGTTCTTCGTTATTTTCGACGTTGAAGCCTTATACCTGTATGCCTGGTCGGTCTCGGTTCGCGAGAGCGGTTGGGTAGGCTTTATCGAAGCCGCCATTTTCATTTTGGTGCTATTGGCCGGTCTGGTTTATCTGGTGCGCATCGGCGCGTTGGATTGGACTCCGGCGCGTTCCCAACGCCGCAGCAAACCGAGCACGATCACTAACACCAACAGTCATCCGCAGTAACAGCGAGGCATTAAGATGGACTATACGCTCACCCGCATAGACCCGAACGGTGAGAACGACCGTTATCCCCTGCAAAAACAGGAGATCGTCGCCGATCCCCTGGAACAACAGGTCCACCGCACGGTTTACATGGGTAAACTCGAACATGCGCTGCATGACATGGTGAACTGGGGGCGTAAAAACTCTATTTGGCCGTATAACTTCGGCCTTTCGTGCTGTTACGTGGAGATGGTGACGTCGTTTACCGCCGTTCACGACGTGGCGCGTTTCGGTGCGGAAGTGTTGCGCGCCTCCCCGCGTCAGGCTGACCTGATGGTGGTGGCCGGTACCTGTTTCACCAAGATGGCCCCGGTCATCCAGCGCCTGTACGAGCAGATGCTGGAACCGAAGTGGGTGATCTCGATGGGCGCCTGCGCCAACTCCGGTGGTATGTACGACATCTATTCCGTGGTGCAGGGCGTGGACAAGTTCCTGCCGGTCGACGTGTACATTCCCGGCTGCCCACCGCGTCCGGAAGCCTACATGCAAGCGCTGATGCTGCTGCAGGAATCTATCGGCAAAGAACGTCGCCCGCTGTCGTGGGTTGTCGGCGATCAGGGCGTTTACCGCGCCAATATGCAGTCTGAAAGAGAGCGTAAACACGGCGAGCGCATCGCGGTGACCAACCTCCGGACGCCTGACGAGATTTAAGACGTTCATTTAACGTCCATCTTAGTGCGCTATTGGTTAACACAGCGAAAAGTGAAACTTGCGGCGAATAACCCTTTAGTGTGGTGAAAAAAAATTATGACAGATTTGACGACGCACGACGCCTTGCCTGCCTGGCAGACCCGAGATCACCTTGACGACCCGGTGATCGGCGAACTGCGCAACCGTTTTGGGCCGGAAGCCTTTACTGTTCAGGCCACCCGTACCGGCATGCCCGTGGTATGGGTTAAACCTGACCAGTTACTGGAAGTAATGACGTTCCTGAGAAAACAGCCGAAGCCGTATGTCATGCTGTTCGATCTGCATGGCGTGGACGAACGTCTTCGCACCCACCGCGACGGCCTGCCCGCTGCGGATTTCTCCGTTTTCTACCATCTGATTTCCATCGAGCGCAACCGCGACATCATGCTGAAGGTGGCGCTGTCTGAAAAAGACCTGCACGTGCCCACGGCGACCAAGGTATTCCCGAACGCCAACTGGTATGAGCGCGAAACCTGGGAAATGTTCGGCATCACCTTCGACGGCCACCCGCACCTGTCGCGCATCATGATGCCGCAGACCTGGGAAGGGCACCCGCTGCGCAAGGACTACCCGGCGCGCGCCACCGAATTCGATCCTTTCGTGCTGACCAAGCAGAAAGAAGATCTGGAGATGGAAGCGCTGACCTTCAAGCCGGAAGACTGGGGCATGAAGCGCGGCACCGAGAACGAAGACTTCATGTTCCTCAACCTCGGCCCGAACCACCCGTCTGCGCACGGTGCGTTCCGCATCATTCTGCAGCTGGACGGCGAAGAGATCGTCGACTGCGTGCCGGACATCGGTTATCACCACCGCGGCGCCGAGAAGATGGGCGAGCGTCAATCCTGGCACAGCTACATTCCGTACACCGACCGCATCGAGTATCTCGGCGGCTGCGTGAACGAAATGCCTTACGTGCTGGCGGTCGAGAAGCTGGCCGGTATTAAGGTGCCTGAGCGCGTCGACACTATCCGCGTGATGCTGTCCGAGCTGTTCCGTATCAACAGCCACCTGCTGTATATCTCCACCTTCATTCAGGACGTCGGCGCGATGACCCCGGTGTTCTTCGCCTTTACCGACCGTCAGAAAATCTACGATCTGGTGGAAGCGATTACCGGCTTCCGTATGCACCCGGCCTGGTTCCGCATCGGCGGCGTCGCGCACGATCTGCCGCGCGGTTGGGATCGCCTGCTGCGTGAATTCCTCGACTGGATGCCGAAACGTCTGGATTCTTACGTGAAAGCGGCGCTGAAGAACAGCATCCTGAAAGGCCGTTCCATCGGCGTAGCGTCTTACAACGCCAAGGAAGCGCTGGAGTGGGGTGTGACCGGTGCCGGCCTGCGTGCTACCGGCGTTGAGTTCGACGTGCGTAAATGGCGTCCTTACTCCGGCTATGAGAACTTCGACTTCGAAGTGCCGGTGGGCGACGGCAACAGCGACTGCTACACCCGCGTGATGCTGAAGGTGGAAGAGCTGCGCCAGAGCCTGCGTATCCTCGAACAGTGCCTGAACAACATGCCGGAAGGCCCGTTCAAGGCCGATCACCCGCTGACCACGCCGCCGCCGAAAGAGCGCACGCTGCAGCACATTGAAACGCTGATCACCCACTTCCTGCAGGTTTCCTGGGGCCCGGTGATGCCAGCCAACGAATCATTCCAGATGATTGAAGCCACCAAAGGGATCAACAGCTACTACCTGACCAGCGACGGCAGCACCATGAGCTACCGCACCCGGGTACGTACGCCGAGCTTTGCGCACCTGCAGCAGATCCCATCGGTCATCCGAGGCAGCCTGGTTTCCGACCTGATCGTCTATCTGGGTAGTATCGATTTTGTAATGTCAGATGTGGACCGCTAACTATGCATGATCAAAAAGACAATCACGCAGTCAACGATGCGCTCGAGCCCATCAATGCAGCCGCTCCTCAGAGCGGCGTTGATGCATTTGTACTGAGCGCGGAAGAACGTGATGCGATCGAGCACGAAAAGCACCATTACGAGGATCCGCGCGCCGCTTCCATCGAAGCACTGAAAATTGTGCAGAAGCAGCGCGGCTGGGTTCCGGACGGTGCGATTTACGCCATCGCGGAAGTGCTGGGCATCCCCGCCAGCGACGTAGAAGGCGTGGCCACGTTCTACAGCCAGATTTTCCGTCAGCCAGTAGGACGTCACGTGATCCGTTATTGTGACAGCGTTGTTTGTCACATCACCGGTTACCAGGGCATTCAGGCCGCTATCGAGAAGAAGCTGAACATCAAGCCGGGTCAAACCACTTTTGATGGCCGCTTCACGCTGCTGCCGACCTGCTGTCTGGGCAACTGCGATAAAGGGCCGACCATGATGATTGATGAGGACACTCACAGTCAGTTGAAGCCTGAAGATATCGAGACGCTACTGGAGCAGTATCAATGACCAAGCACATTGTACGCACTCCCGAAACGCATCCGCTGACCTGGCGTCTGCGCGATGACAAGCAGCCGCTGTGGCTGGACGAATACCGCAGCAAAAACGGCTATGCCGGCGCAGAGAAGGCCCTCAAAGGCCTGGCCCCGGACGAGATCGTCGGCCTGGTGAAAGATTCCGGGCTGAAGGGCCGCGGCGGCGCGGGCTTCTCCACCGGTTTGAAGTGGAGCCTGATGCCGAAGGACGAATCCATGAACATCCGTTACCTGCTGTGTAACGCCGATGAGATGGAGCCGGGCACCTATAAAGACCGCCTGCTGATGGAGCAGCTGCCGCACCTGTTGGTGGAAGGCATGCTGATCTCCGCGTTCGCGCTGAAAGCCTATCGCGGGTACATCTTCCTGCGCGGCGAGTACATCGAAGCGGCGGCGCACCTGCGTCGCGCCATCGCGGAAGCCACCGAAGCCGGCTATCTGGGCAAGAACATTCTCGGCACCGGGTTTGATTTCGAGCTGATTGTGCACACCGGCGCCGGCCGTTACATCTGCGGCGAAGAGACCGCGCTGATCAACTCGCTGGAAGGCCGCCGCGCCAACCCGCGCTCCAAGCCGCCATTCCCGGCCAGCGCCGGCGTCTGGGGCAAGCCGACCTGCGTCAACAACGTCGAAACGCTGTGCAACGTGCCGGCCATTTTGGCGAACGGCGTGGAGTGGTACACCGGCATCTCCGGCAGTGAAGACAAAGGCACCAAGCTGATGGGCTTCTCCGGCCGGGTGAAAAATCCGGGCGTCTGGGAGCTGCCGTTCGGCACTACCGCGCGCGAGATCCTGGAAGACTACGCCGGCGGCATGCGCGACGGTCTGCGTTTCAAAGCCTGGCAGCCGGGCGGCGCGGGCACCGACTTCCTGACCGCCGATCACCTCGACCTGCCGATGGAATACGGCGCGATCGGCAAAGCCGGCAGCCGTCTCGGCACCGCGCTGGCGATGGCGGTAGACCACGAGATCGGCATGGTGCCGCTGGTGCGTAACCTGGAAGAGTTCTTCGCCCGCGAGTCCTGCGGCTGGTGTACGCCATGCCGCGACGGCCTGCCGTGGAGCGTGAAGATCCTGCGTGCGTTGGAAAACGGCGAAGGGCAGCCGGGGGATATCGAAACCCTCGAACAGCTGTGCCGCTCCCTCGGCCCGGGCAAAACCTTCTGCGCCCACGCGCCAGGTGCCGTAGAGCCACTGCAAAGCGCGATTAAATATTTCCGTGAAGAGTTCGAGGCGGGTATCGCCGTGCAGCACTTCGGCAACGCCCATGCGATTGGCGGCATTCAGCCGAACAATCTGCTGAAGCAGCGCTGGTAAGCCGAACTCGCCCGAACAAGGCCAGAATTTTTGATTAACGCCTGCCGCAAGGCAGGCCACTTGGAAGCATGCTGACTATGGCTACGATTCATGTAGACGGCAAAGAGTATGAGGTAGACGGGGCGGACAACCTGCTGCAGGCTTGTCTTTCCCTCGGCCTTGATATTCCTTACTTTTGCTGGCATCCGGCGCTGGGAAGCGTCGGCGCTTGCCGCCAATGTGCGGTAAAGCAATACCAAAACGCGGAAGATACGCGCGGCCGTTTGGTGATGTCCTGTATGACCCCGGCATCCGATGGCACCTTCATCTCCATCGATGACGGCGAAGCGAAGCAGTTCCGTGAAAGCGTGGTCGAGTGGTTGATGACCAACCACCCGCACGATTGCCCGGTCTGTGAAGAAGGCGGTAACTGTCACCTGCAGGATATGACGGTAATGACCGGCCACAGCTTCCGCCGCTACCGCTTCACCAAGCGTACCCACAACAACCAGGAGCTGGGGCCGTTTATCTCGCACGAGATGAACCGCTGCATCGCCTGCTACCGCTGCGTGCGTTACTACAAAGACTATGCGGACGGCACCGACTTCGGCGTGTACGGCGCGCACGACAACGTCTACTTCGGTCGCCCGGAAAGCGGCACGCTGGAAAGCGAGTTCTCCGGCAACCTGGTGGAAGTGTGCCCGACCGGCGTCTTCACCGACAAAACGCACTCCGAACGCTACAACCGTAAATGGGACATGCAGTTCGCGCCGAGCATTTGCCAGCAGTGCAGCATCGGCTGTAACACCAGCCCGGGCGAGCGCTATGGCGAGCTGCGCCGTATCGAAAACCGTTACAACGGCAGCGTGAACCACTACTTCCTGTGCGACCGCGGCCGTTTCGGTTACGGCTACGTCAACCAGAAAGATCGTCCGCGTCAACCGCAGCAGCTGCGCGGCGATGACTGGATCACCCTGAACGCCGAGCAGGCGATGCAGGGCGCGGCGGACATCCTGCGTCAGGCGAAGAAAACCATCGGCATCGGCTCCCCGCGCGCCAGCCTGGAAAGCAACTTCGCACTGCGCGAGCTGGTCGGCGCCGAGAACTACTACACCGGTATCGCTCAGGCGGAGCAATCACGCCTGGCGCTGATGCTGAACGTGCTGAAAAACGGCGGCGTCCATACGCCGGCGCTGCGTGAGATCGAAGATTACGACGCGGTGCTGGTGCTGGGCGAAGACCTGACGCAAACCGGTGCGCGTATCGCGCTGTCCGTGCGCCAGGCCGTCAAGGGGAAAGCTCGCGCGATGGCGGCGGCGCAACGTGTTGCCGACTGGCAGATCGCGGCGGTGCAGAACATCGGTCAGCACGCCAAGTACCCGCTGTTCACCACTAACATCGACAACACCCGCCTGGACGACATTGCCGCCTGGAACTACCGCGCGCCGGTGGACGAGCAGGCGCGCTTCGGCTTCGCCATCGCGCACGCGCTGGATAGCGCGGCACCGGCGGTGAACGATCTGGCCGAGGGCCTGAACAAGAAAGTCGATATCATCGTGCAGGCGCTGACCGGCGCACGCAAACCGCTGATCATTACCGGCAGCAACGCCGGCAGCGAAGCCATCATCGAAGCGGCGGCCAACATCGCCAAAGCGTTGAAGGGCCGCGGTTCCGATGTCGGCATCACCTTCGTGGCGGGCGCTGCCAACAGCATGGGCCTGGCGATGATCGGCGGCGGTTCGCTCGATCAAGCGCTGGAACAGCTGGCGAGTGGCGCAGCCGACACCGCCATCGTGATGGAAAACGATCTCTATCGTCATGCGCCGGCGGCGCAGGTGGACGCAGCGTTGGCCAAGGTCAACAACCTGATCGTCGCCGACCACCAGCGCACCGCGATCATGGACAAAGCCAACCTGATCCTCTCCTCGGCCAGCTTCGCCGAGAGCGACGGTACGCTGATCAACCAGGAAGGCCGCGCGCAGCGCTTCTTCCAGGTATACGATCCGGCTTACTATGACGACGCCAAGAAAAATCAGTTCACCGTGATGCTGGAAAGCTGGCGCTGGATGCACTCGCTGCACTCCACCTACACCAGCCGCCACGTGGACTGGACCCAGCTCGATGACGTGATCGCCGCTTGCGTCGCTGCGTTGCCGCAGCTGCAGGGCATCGTCGACGCCGCGCCGGACGCGACGTTCCGCATCCGCGGTCAGAAGCTGGCGCGTTCGCCGCACCGTTCCAGCGGCCGTACCGCCATGCGCGCCAACATCAGCGTGCACGAGCCGCGTCAGCCGCAGGATAAAGACACCATGTTCGCCTTCTCGATGGAAGGGAACAACAGCCCGCTGGCCGATCGTCAGCAGATCCCGTTCGCCTGGGCGCCAGGCTGGAACTCACCGCAGGCATGGAACAAGTTCCAGGCCGAAGTGGGCGGCAAACTGCGCCACGGCGATCCGGGCGTGCGCCTGATCGAAGCGGGGGAGGGCAGCCTCGGTTACTTCGACCGCGTGCCAGCCGCCTTCAATCCGAACGACGGCTGGCGTGTCGCGCCTTACTACCACCTGTTCGGCAGCGATGAAATGTCGCAGCGCTCTCACGTGATCCAGCAGCGCATGCCGGAAGCCTACGTGATGGTCAACCCGGCCGACGCGGCGACGCTTGGCGTCAACGCGGGCAGCCTGGTGGAGTTCAGCTGCGCGGGCCAGACCTTGCGTCTGCCGGTGCGTCTGAGTGAAACCCTGACCCAGGGCCAGGTTGGTTTGCCGCTCGGCTTGCCAGGGATCCCGCCGATCTTGGTGGGTGCTAAGGTAGACAATCTGCGGGAGGCGGCACGATGAGCTGGTTTACCCCTGAGGTGATCGACATTCTGATCGCCATTCTTAAAGCGGTCGTGATCCTGTTGGTGGTCGTGGCGTGCGGGGCATTCATGAGCTTCGGCGAACGCCGCCTGCTCGGCCTGTTCCAGAACCGCTACGGACCGAACCGCGTAGGCTGGGGCGGCTCGCTGCAGCTGGTCGCCGACATGATCAAAATGTTCTTCAAGGAAGACTGGGTACCGAGATTCTCCGACCGGGTGATCTTCACCCTGGCGCCGATGATCGCCTTTACTTCCCTGTTGCTGGCATTTGCCATCGTTCCGGTCAGCCCGACCTGGGCGGTGTCCGATCTCAACATCGGTATTCTGTTCTTCCTGATGATGGCCGGCCTGGCGGTGTACGCCGTGCTGTTCGCCGGATGGTCGAGCAACAACAAATACTCGCTGTTGGGCGCGATGCGCGCCTCCGCGCAAACCCTGAGCTACGAAGTGTTCATCGGCCTGTCGCTGATGGGCGTGGTGATGCAGGCGGATTCGTTCAACATGCAGGCCATCGTTGAATCCCAGGCGCACGTCTGGAACGTCATTCCGCAGTTCTTCGGCTTCGTGACCTTTGCGATCGCCGGCGTGGCGGTGTGTCACCGCCACCCGTTTGACCAGCCGGAAGCCGAGCAGGAACTGGCCGACGGTTACCACATCGAATATTCCGGCATGAAGTTCGGTCTGTTCTTCGTGGGGGAATACATCGGTATCGTCACCGTGTCCGCCCTGATTGTGACGTTGTTCTTCGGCGGCTGGCAGGGTCCGTTCCTGCCGCCATTCATCTGGTTCGCGTTGAAAACGGCCTTCTTCATGATGATGTTCATCCTGATCCGTGCCGCGCTGCCGCGTCCGCGTTATGACCAGGTGATGTCCTTCGGCTGGAAAGTGTGCCTGCCGCTGACGCTGCTGAACCTGCTGGCAACCGCCGCGGTCATTTTGTACAACGCTCAATAAGGGGTGAATAAACCATGACATTGAAAGAGTTAGTGGTTGGTTTCGGCACCCAGGTGCGCAGCATTTGGATGATTGGCATGCATGCCTTCGCCAAGCGCGAAACCCAGATGTATCCGGAAGAACCGGTTTACCTGCCGCCGCGCTACCGCGGCCGCATCGTGCTGACGCGCGATCCGGACGGCGAAGAGCGCTGCGTCGCCTGTAACCTGTGTGCGGTGGCCTGCCCGGTCGGCTGTATCTCGCTGCAAAAAGCGGAACAGAAAGACGGCCGTTGGTATCCGGAGTTCTTCCGCATCAACTTCTCGCGCTGCATTTTCTGTGGCCTGTGCGAAGAGGCTTGCCCGACTACCGCTATCCAGCTGACGCCGGATTTCGAACTGGGTGAGTACAAGCGTCAGGATCTGGTGTACGAAAAAGAAGATCTGTTGATCTCGGGGCCGGGTAAATATCCGGAATATAACTTCTACCGGATGGCCGGTATGGCGATTGACGGCAAAGCCAAAGGCGAAGCCGAAAACGAAGCCAAACCGATCGACGTCAAAGGTCTGTTGCCCTAAGGAGCCAGCAAGCATGGAAATTGCATTTTATCTGGCAGGTTTGATTGCGGTGGCCGCGACGATTCGCGTGATCACCCATACCAACCCTGTGCATGCGCTGCTGTATCTGATCGTCTCGTTACTGGCGATCTCGGCAGTCTTCTTCTCTCTCGGTGCCTACTTTGCCGCCGCGTTGGAAATCATCGTCTATGCGGGCGCCATCATGGTGCTGTTCGTGTTCGTGGTGATGATGCTGAACCTCGGCAACGTGCAGCAGCAAGAACGCGACTGGATGAAGCCGACGGTGTGGATCGGGCCTGGCCTGTTGTCACTGGCGCTGCTGGTGGTATTGATCGTCGCGATCCGCAGCGTATCCGATCAGGGTATCAGCGGCGAGATGGTCGACGCGAAGGCGGTGGGCATCAGCCTGTTCGGGCCTTACGTACTGGCGGTTGAGCTGGCTTCAATGCTGCTGCTGGCGGGTCTGGTTGTCGCCTTCCATATCGGCCGCGAGCACAAGCCTGGCGAGGTGCTGAGCAACGCGCCGGCGAGTGGCGAAATGGCGAGAAGAAAATCGGAGGAGCAAGCATGATCCCTCTTCAACATGGCCTGATCCTGGCGGCTATCCTGTTTGTGCTCGGGCTGACCGGGCTGCTGGTGCGCCGCAACCTGCTGTTTATGCTGATCAGCCTGGAAGTGATGATCAACGCTGCGGCGTTGGCGTTTATCGTGGCGGGAAGCTACTGGGGCCAGGCGGACGGGCAGGTGATGTACATCCTGGCGATCAGCCTGGCGGCAGCCGAGGCCAGTATCGGCCTGGCGCTGCTGCTGCAGCTCTACCGTCGTCGTCATACCCTGAATATTGATACTGTCAGTGAGATGCGCGGATGAACCTATTATATTTAACAATTCTGCTACCGCTGATCGGGTTCCTGCTGTTGGCATTTTCCCGCGGTCGTTGGTCTGAAAACACGGCGGCCACCGTCGGCGTGGGTTCTATCGGCCTGGCTGCGCTGGTCACGGTGTATGTGGCGATGGATTTCCTCGCCCAGAAAGCCGCCGGCGTGCAGCTGTTCGAGCAAAGCCTGTGGACCTGGATGGCCGTCGGTAACTTCAATATCGGCGTGACCCTGGTGCTGGACGGCCTGTCGCTGACCATGCTGTCGGTGGTCACCGGCGTCGGCTTCTTCATCCACATGTTCGCTTCCTGGTACATGCGCGGTGAAGAGGGCTATTCGCGCTTCTTCGCTTACACCAACCTGTTTATCGCCAGCATGGTGGTATTGGTGCTGGCGGACAATCTGCTGCTGATGTATCTGGGTTGGGAAGGCGTGGGTCTGTGCAGCTACCTGTTGATCGGTTTCTACTATAAAGATCCGGCCAACGGCGCGGCGGCGATGAAAGCCTTTATCGTCACCCGCGTGGGCGACGTGTTCCTGGCGTTCGCGCTGTTCATCCTCTACAACGAGCTGGGCACGCTGAACATCCGCGAGCTGATGATCCTGGCGCCGCAGAAACTGGCGGTGGGCGATACGGCCATCACCTGGGCGACCCTGATGCTGCTGGGCGGCGCGGTCGGTAAATCGGCGCAGCTGCCGTTGCAAACCTGGTTGGCGGACGCGATGGCGGGCCCAACCCCGGTTTCCGCACTGATCCACGCGGCGACCATGGTGACCGCGGGCGTCTATCTGATCGCCCGTACGCACGGCCTGTTCCTGATGGCGCCGGAAGTGCTGCACCTGGTGGGCATCGTCGGTGCGGTCACTCTGCTGCTGGCCGGCTTCGCCGCGCTGGTGCAGACCGACATCAAGCGCGTGCTCGCTTACTCCACCATGAGCCAGATCGGTTACATGTTCCTGGCGCTGGGCGTGCAGGCATGGGACGCGGCGATCTTCCACCTGATGACCCACGCGTTCTTCAAGGCGCTGCTGTTCCTGTCGTCCGGTTCGGTGATCCTGGCTTGCCACCACGAGCAAAACATCTTCAAGATGGGCGGCCTGCGCAAGAGCATCCCGCTGGTGTACGTCTGCTTCCTGGTGGGCGGCGCGGCGCTGTCTGCGTTGCCGCTGGTCACGGCCGGCTTCTTCAGTAAGGACGAGATCCTGGCGGGCGCGATGGCCAACGGCCACATCAACCTGATGGTTGCCGGCTTGGTTGGTGCGTTCATGACCTCGCTGTACACCTTCCGTATGATTTTCATCGTGTTCCATGGCGAAGAGAAAATCAAAGCGCATGCCGGTAAAGGCATCACTCACCACCTGCCACTGCTGGTTCTGCTGGTGCTGTCCACCTTCGTCGGCGCGATGATCGTGCCGCCGTTGCAGGGCGTGCTGCCGGATACCACCGAACTGGCGCACGGCAGCGTGCTGACGCTGGAAATCACCTCTGGCGTGGTGGCTATCGTCGGCATTCTGCTGGCGGCCGCGCTGTGGCTGGGCAAACGCAGCCTGGTCAACAGCATCGCCAACAGCGCGCCGGGTCGTTTCTTCTCGACCTGGTGGTTCCATGCCTGGGGCTTCGACTGGCTGTATGACAAAGTGTTCGTCAAGCCGTACCTGGGTATTGCGAAGCTGCTGCAGCGCGATCCGCTGAACTCGCTGATGAACCTGCCGGCCGTCTTCTCCCGCTGGGGGAACCGCGGTCTGACGGTGAGCGAGAACGGTCAGGTGCGTTGGTATATAGCGTCTATGGGTGTGGGTGCAGTGGTCGTATTGGCTCTGTTGATTTTGGTTTAATTGAATAATTTAAACAGACGCATTTTTCGGGCGTAGCGCCGGGTAGGCGCTACGTACAAAGTTTGAAATTATTCGTATAAGGGACACAAAACGCCATGCTATTACCTTGGCTAATTCTTATCCCCTTTATCGGCGGTCTGCTGTGCTGGCAGCTTGAGCGCTTCGGTACTAAGGTGCCGCGCTGGATAGCGCTGATCGCAATGGGGCTGACGTTGGCGCTCTCTCTGCAGTTGTGGATGCAGGGCGGCTATACCTTGACCACGCCGAAAGGCATTCCGCAGTGGCAGAGCGAATTCCTGCTGCCGTGGATCCCGCGCTTCGGCATCTCCATCCACCTGGCGCTGGACGGTCTGTCGCTGCTGATGGTGGTGTTGACCGGTCTGCTGGGCGTGCTGGCGATCCTCTGTTCCTGGCGTGAAATCCAGAAGTATCAGGGCTTCTTCCACCTCAACCTGCTGTGGATCCTGGGCGGCGTTATCGGTGTGTTCCTCGCCATCGACATGTTCCTGTTCTTCTTCTTCTGGGAAATGATGTTGGTGCCGATGTACTTCCTGATCGCGCTGTGGGGGCACAAAGCGTCGGACGGTAAAACCCGTATCACCGCGGCGACCAAGTTCTTCATCTACACCCAGGCCAGCGGTCTGGTGATGCTGATTGCGATCCTGGGCCTGGTGTTCGTGCATTACAACGCCACCGGCGTGTGGACCTTCGATTACGAAGACCTGCTGCAAACGCCGATGTCCCACAACGTGCAATATCTGCTGATGCTGGGCTTCTTCATCGCCTTCGCGGTGAAAATGCCGGTGGTGCCGCTGCACGGCTGGTTGCCGGACGCGCACAGCCAGGCACCGACCGCAGGTTCCGTCGACCTGGCGGGCATCTTGCTGAAAACCGCGGCCTACGGCCTGCTGCGTTTCAGCCTGCCGCTGTTCCCTGAGGCTTCGCACGAGTTCGCGCCAATCGCCATGTGGCTGGGCGTGATCGGCATCTTCTACGGCGCCTGGATGGCGTTCGCGCAGACCGACATCAAGCGTCTTATCGCCTACACCTCGGTATCGCACATGGGCTTCGTGTTGATTGCCATCTACACCGGCAGCCAGCTGGCTTACCAGGGCGCCGTGATCCAGATGATCGCGCACGGTCTGTCCGCCGCCGGTATGTTTATTATCTGCGGCCAGCTGTATGAGCGTCTGCATACCCGCGACATGCGTCAGATGGGCGGCCTGTGGGGGCGTATCAAGTTCATCCCTGCGCTGTCGCTGTTCTTCGCCGTGGCTACGCTGGGGATGCCGGGGACCGGTAACTTCGTCGGCGAATTCATGATTCTGTTCGGCAGCTACCAGGTGGTACCGGTGATCACCGTGATCTCTACCTTCGGTCTGGTGTTCGCTTCGGTTTACTCGCTGATCATGATGCAGCGCGCTTACTACGGTGCGCCTAAATCCGACCAGCCGCTGCAGGGCATGACCGCGCGCGAACTGTTCATCATTCTGCTGCTGGTGGTGTTGCTGGTTCTGCTGGGGGTTTACCCGCAGCCGATTCTGGATACTTCCAACGCGGCGATGAGCAACGTGCAACACTGGTTTGGTTCGTCAGTTTCAGCAATTTCAACAACAAGGCCGTAATTCGCCATGACAATAACTCCTCAACAACTGATCGCACTGCTGCCGCTGTTGATCGTCGGATTGACGGTGGTGGTTGTGATGCTAGGCATTGCGTGGCGACGCGACCACTTTATCAACGCCACCCTGACCGTGATCGGTCTCAACCTGGCGCTGCTTTCGCTGTACTTTGTCGGCCAGGCAGGCCCAATGGACGTCACCCCGCTGCTGCGGGTTGACGGTTACTCGATGTTCTACACCGGGCTGGTGCTGCTGGCGAGTCTGGCGACCTGCACCTTCGCCTATCCGTGGCTGGTCGGCTATCCGGATAACCGCGAAGAGTTCTACCTGCTGGTGCTGATCGCCGCCATGGGCGGCATCCTGCTGGCGAGCGCCAACCATCTGGCTTCGCTGTTCATCGGTATCGAGCTGATCTCGCTGCCGCTGTTCGGCCTGGTGGGTTATGCCTATCGTCAGAAGCGCCCGCTGGAAGCCGCCATCAAGTACATGCTGCTGTCCGCCGCCGCGTCGTCGTTCCTGCTGTTCGGCATGGCGCTGCTGTACGCTGAATCCGGCGATCTGTCGCTGGCCGGCCTCGGCAAGAGCCTGCAGGAAAACATGATGCACCAGCCGCTGATCCTGGCCGGTATGGGCATGATGATCGTCGGTCTGGGCTTCAAGCTGTCGCTGGTGCCGTTCCAACTGTGGACGCCGGACGTGTATCAGGGCGCGCCTGCGCCGGTCTCGACCTTCCTGGCAACCGCCAGCAAGATTGCGATCTTCGCGGTCGTGATGCGTCTGTTCCTGTATGCCCCGGCCGCCGACAACGAAGCGCTGCGTCTGGTGCTGTCGATCATCGCGTTCTGCTCTATCTTGTTCGGTAACCTGATGGCCATCAGCCAGACCAACATCAAGCGTCTGCTGGGCTACTCGTCGATCGCTCACCTGGGCTACCTGCTGGTGGCGCTGATTGCGGTGCAAACCCATCAGCTGTCGCTGGAAACCGCCGGCGTTTACCTGGCCGGTTACCTGTTCAGCAGCCTGGGCGCCTTCGGCGTGGTCAGCCTGATGTCCAGCCCGTACCGCGGCCCGGATGCGGATTCGCTGTTCTCTTACCGTGGTCTGTTCTGGCATAAGCCAATCTTGTCCGCGGTAATGACGGTGATGATGCTGTCGCTGGCCGGTATCCCGATGACGCTGGGCTTTATCGGTAAGTTCTTCGTGATCGCGATGGGCGTCAGCGCACACCTGTGGTGGCTGACCGGCGCAGTCGTGGTAGGCAGCGCCATTGGCCTGTACTACTACCTGCGCGTGACTGTCAGCCTGTTCCTCAGCGCGCCGGAATCGCTGCAGCGCGACACCCCGAACAACTGGGCGTTGACCGCCGGTGGCGTCGTGGTGCTGATCTCAGCCGCGCTGGTGCTGCTGTTGGGGGTTTATCCGCAGCCGCTGATTTCGCTGGTGCAGATGGCGCAGCCGACGTTCTGATAACGCTTCAGACGGTAAAAAGGTCGCTTCGGCGGCCTTTTTTTATGGAGAAACGGCACTTAGCCGTAATGGGCGCTAAACGACGTTTCCAGCGCCTGCACCACCGCGCGCACGCGGGCGGCACGCTGCAAATCGGGATGCAGCACCAGCCAGATATCCACCCAGTCTTTATTCTCTGGCAACAGGCGCACCAGCTCCGGGTCTTTATCCGCCAGAAACGCGGAGAGCAGGCCGATGCCTAGCCCGCTGCGAGTGGCGGAGCGCAGCAGCAGCTGTGAATTGCATTGCAGCACGACGTTGGGCTCGTGCAGGGCTTCGCCGCAGAAATTGTTCCAGTGGCGCGGCACCAGCTCGCGCGGGAACATCAGCAGATCGTGACCGCGCAGCTGCTCGCCTTTGACCGGCATACCTCGCCGAGCCAGATAGTGCGGGCTGGCGTACAGGCCCATCTCGATGGTGGCCAGCCGCTTGATGATCAGTTCATCGTCATCGGGGCGTGCACCGCGGATCGCCAGATCCGCGCCGTGATAAGAGATATCGGCGATGTTCAGTGCCGTCAACAGCGTGACGGTGATGGCCGGATAGCGTTCCCGCAGATCTTGCAGCGCGGGTATCACGAAGGCTTCGGCCAGGGTATCGGTGGTGGCGATGCTCACGTGGCCGTGCAGGCTGTCATCGCCGCTGGCGGCTTTGCGGTTGATCGCCTGCACCGCATTCTCCATCTTCATCACGTCCGCCAGCATTTCTTCCCCCAACGGGCTGAGGGCGAAGGATTTCGGCGTGCGGATAAACAGCTTGGAACCGAGAGCGTCTTCGAAAGCGGAGAGCCGTCGACCGACGGTCGCCTGATCGACATGCAGCTGGTTGGCGGCTTTGCGTAGCGTGCCACAGCGTGCGACGGCCAAAAAGAAGCGCGCGTCGTCCCAATTCATCATGCCATTTCCTCTCTGCAGATTTGTCGGCGCCGTGGGGCACAGGCCGAGCCAGGCGAACAATAACGGTTTCTATCATAAAGCGTTGTTCTGCCCGGGGGGAGAGAAAGACGGTTAGCGGGCTGCACATCGGCGGTTATTTCTCCGGTGATGCAAGAATGCATCAGGGTGATTCATTCTTGACGATACTTCGCCCGTTGCCGGAACGCTATGATAAGCGCCGTTCCCGGCAGGCCGGGTGAGGAAAATGTCGACGGCAGGCCGCCGTCTGCCGTCTTTGGGAGTTGAAACATGTCAGAAAATACCGCCAGCCAGATTGCGGCGCCGCAAAATGCTCAGGCGTCGGGCAGGACAATTTTATTGTTCCTGGCGCTGGCTTTGATGTCGGCATTGCTGAACAGCAGCGCGCCGACGCCGCTTTATCCGCTGTATCAGCAGCAGCTTACGCTAAGCTCGGTCAGTCTGACCGTCATCTACGGCGCCTATGCCGCCGGCGTGCTGATCTCTTTGTTCGGCGTCGGCAATCTGGCCGGCAAAGTAAAGGATTTACGCAGCATGATCGTGCCGGCATTGCTGGTGGTGTTGAGCGGCGCCCTGCTGTTCGCGCGGGCTGATACCTTTGCCATGATGCTGATGGCGCGGCTGTTGGCCGGGGTGGGCACCGGGGCGCTAACCGGCGCGGCGAACATCGCGTTGGTGCGGTTTGGGCCGCGCGACGGCGGCAAAAATGCGGCGTTGATCGCGACGCTGTCATTCACCACCGGATTGGCGCTGGGCCCGATCTTCAGCGGCATCGCCTTGCAGACCGGTTTCCATCCCACGACGCTGCCATTTGTTTTCATCATGGTCATGGCCGCCGTGGCTGCATTGGGCGTGATGTTCTCGTGGCCGCGTGGCGTGGTTACGGCGCCGAGCCATGTTACGTCGGCCGAGACAGAAAAAAGCTCGCTGCTCGATGGCTTGCGCGCCACCGGCGGTAAATTCTTTGTGTGTGCAGGGGCTTTATTTATCTGTTGGGCGCTGGCCGCCAGTATTTTGGCAATCGGCCCCGGCGTGGCGGAAACGCTGTTAGGCCTGCACGCTCGTGGCGTCTTTGGCTATGCGATTGCGGTGTATCTGCTGATCGCCGGTATCAGCCAGATCCTGAGCCGCCGCGTTAACGCCCGTCATTCGCTGTTGTTCGGTTGCCTGGCGCAGGTGCTGGCGGCAGTGGTGTTCACCATGGCGATCCAGTGGCATTCTCTTGGGCTGGCGGCGGTGGGGCTGGTGGTGGCCGGCTATGCTTATGGCGCCATTTTCGTCGGCAGCGCGACCCTGGTGAACCTGATTTCGCCGCCGACCAGCCATGCGCGCTTGCTTTCGCTGTTTTACGTTATCGCTTATATCGCCAACTGGGTGCCGATCTTGCTGGGCGTGGTGGTCGATCGCGTCGATCTGAATCAGGCAACCCATTTGCTGTTCCTGGGCAGCACCGTGGTGTGCCTGTTGTTGGCATGGAAGACGTCCCGGGTGGGGTTCCCTCGCTAATTGCTTTGTGATGAATATCTATTTTTTATAATTAATGATTCTTTAATTACATTTATAGTGTGATTTTAATCGCATAAATTGGCCTGTTTTCGGGTAAACTGCGCGCTTTCTTTTTGCTGCAGGTCACTTTATGAACGTTCTTTTCGCCATTGCCGTCACCACCGGGATCCTGTCCGGTGTTTGGGGATGGGTTGCCGTCAGTTTGGGCCTGATCGGTTGGGCCGGCTTTCTCGGCTGCACGGCGTATTTCGCCTGCCCGCAGGGCGGACTGAAAGGGCTGTTGATCGGCGCGTTGACCTGCTGCAGCGGCGTCTTCTGGGCAATGGCGATCATCCACGGCAGCGAACTGGCGCCGCAGTGGAATCTGCTGGGGTATCTGCTGACCGGCATCGTGGCGTTCCTGATGTGCATTCAGGCTAAACAGCAGTGGCTGGGATTCGTACCCGGCACCTTTATCGGCGCCTGTGCGACCTTCGCCGGCGGCGGCGATTGGCCGCTGGTGACGCTTTCCCTGCTGGTGGGCCTGCTGTTCGGCTATGCGATGAAAAACAGCGGTCTGTGGTGGGCGGCACGCAGCGATAAAGCCCGCGCTACGCCGCCGATGGACCCGAATGCCGGCTCAAACGGTGCCGCCGAGTGAGTTGCTGCCGCGCCGCTGTGCGGCAGTATCTCCTGATAACCAGGACGGTAACGCTGTTGAAAATTGTCTATTTTAAAAGGGATAGGTATTGACTCTTCCTGTAGGGATTGCGTGAGATCACGTTAAAAGTAACAGGGTTTCGTAACATTATTTTCAGTGATTCCCATCACGTTTTTACCGGTAACAATCGGCTGAGATAGAGGTCTGTCCGATTGGAGGCCTGAAGGCCGGGAATCACCATGCACAACCTGTTTTCTCTGGATAACAAAACCGTCTTAATCACTGGTGCCTCGCGCGGCATTGGTTTTCTGCTGGCGCGCGGCCTGGCACAGCAAGGCGCGCATATTCTGATCAATGCCACCACCGAAGAACATGCCCGGCACGCCGCCGATCGCCTGCGTGAAGAGGGGCTGCGCGCCGATGCGGCGGCGTTCGACGTCACCGACTCCCAGGCGGTGCATGCCGCCATCGACCGTATCGAAGCGGACATCGGCGCGATAGACGTCTTGATCAACAACGCCGGTATCCAGCGCCGCCACCCGTTCACCGAATTTCCGGAGCAAGACTGGGACGACATCATCGCCGTCAACCAGAAGGCGGTCTTCATCGTGTCGCAGACCGTAGCGCGTTATATGGTGCCGCGCCGGCGCGGCAAGATAATCAATATCGGTTCGATGCAAAGCGAGCTGGGGCGGGACACCATTACCCCTTATGCGGCGTCCAAGGGCGCGGTGAAAATGCTGACGCGCGGCATGTGCGTGGAGCTGGCGCGCTACAACATTCAGGTCAACGGCATCGCCCCCGGCTACTTCAAAACCGAGATGACGCAGGCGCTGGCCGACGATCCGGCCTTCACCGCCTGGCTGACCCAACGCACGCCTGCCGCGCGCTGGGGCGATCCTCAGGAGTTGATCGGCGCGGCGGTGTTCCTGGCCGCCGACGCCTCCGCCTTCGTCAACGGGCAGTTGCTGTTTGTCGATGGCGGCATGTCTGCGGCGGTGTAATCTTTTTTCGTGGAGTCTGGAGATGAAAATTCAAACCCAGTCCTGCGTGGTCAATGGCAAGCGAGACGTGGCGGTGATCGCGCAAGAAGTGGATTATCGGGGGCAGGGAACGCTGGTAAAAATCAGCCGCGGCGGCATCTGCGGCTCGGATCTGCATTACTTCCAGGAAGGCAAGGTCGGCAATTTTCAGGTGCGTCAGCCGATGGTGCTGGGCCATGAGGTGATCGGTGAGGTGGTCGCCAGCGATTCGCCGCAGCTGCCGGTCGGGCAGAAGGTGGCGCTCAATCCCAGCAAACCCTGCGGGCAGTGCAAATACTGTCTGGCGCAGCAAAGCAATCAATGCGTCGAGATGCGCTTTTTCGGCAGCGCGATGTATTTTCCGCACGTCGACGGCGCTTTTACCCAATACAAAGTGGTGGATAGCGCGCAGTGCATTCCTTACGCTGCCGATCGCGACGACAGGGTAATGGTGTTCGCCGAACCGCTGGCGGTGGCTGTCCACGCGGCGAAGCAGCCCGGCGATGTGACGGGGAAAAAGATTTTCGTGTCCGGCGTTGGCCCGATCGGCTGCCTGCTGGTGGCGGCGCTGAAAGCGCTGGGCGCCGCC
The DNA here is from genome assembly GCF_037027545.1 of Serratia sp. 201. Classification (NCBI taxonomy): domain Bacteria; kingdom Pseudomonadati; phylum Pseudomonadota; class Gammaproteobacteria; order Enterobacterales; family Yersiniaceae; genus Serratia; species Serratia sp. 201. The sequence continues at coordinate 470,862 of NZ_JAXCHC010000002.1, forward strand.
GAGATTGTCTGCGCCGATCTCAGTCCGCGCTGCCTGGCGATCGCGAGGCAAATGGGGGCCGATCGGTGCCTGCATGCCGCGGACGACGATTTTAGCGATTATCTGCAGGACAAGGGGTATTTTGAGGTCGCCTTTGAAGTGGCGGGGCACCCGCAGTCGCTGCAGCGCTGTCTGGAGATCACCCGCGCCAAAGGCACTGTGGTGCAGGTGGGCATGGGCGGTAGCTTCCCCGATTTTCCGCTGATGTTGTTGATTGCCAAGGAACTGAATCTGCTTGGATCGTTCCGCTTCGTGGCGGAGTTCGCGTTGGCGGTGGCCTGGCTGGCCGACGGCGTGATCGATCCGCTGCCGTTGCTGTCGGCGGAATTCGCCAGCGGGCAGTTGGCGCAGGCGCTGACGTTTGCCGGCGATAAACGCCAGGCTGCCAAGGTGCAATTGGTGTTTTAGGGTAAAAGTCCGATGGCCGCAGGCGGCGATCCTTGTCTATAGTGTAGGAACGCTTAATTTTTCAACCACGGAGATCTCACGATGGCAAGACATACGGATGCTGAGCAAACTACGCTGGATGACGATCTGAGAATGCTGACCGAGACGCTGGAAGAAGTGCTGCAATACACCGGCGATCGCGCGGATCAGGCCTACATCGACATCAAGTCGCACGCCGAGCAGGCGCTGAGTGAGGTCAAGGCGCGCTGGGCGAACACCGGCGAATCTTACTATGCGCGCGCCAAAGAAGCGGTGCACCGCACCGACGACTACGTGCGGGACAAACCCTGGCACAGCGTGGGCATCGGCGCCACCGTCGGGCTGGTGCTGGGATTGTTGCTGGCTCGCAAATAAACCATGCCATCGGGGCGGCGCAGGCCGCCCCGTGTTTTTCTTCAGACTGTGTTGTTCATTCCGCCGTTTTACCGAAAGCTTTTCCTTATCCTGCCTATACTTCCCGCTAGCCGCCGTTGGAGCACCCCTATTTCCCTTGTTTTTATATGGACGGATTGAGCCGACGCCGCCGCAAGTGTAAAGTGTTTGTGTATTTATTGTTTGTTTTTTGTTCTAAATCAAATAATTATCTGGTGTAAACACCCAGGGATATACGGCGTTCTTGCGCTGGCGCAAAAGCCGTGAAAATAACACCTCATATAATACAGAGCGTAACTACAGGCGCGGCGTCTGTCGGCTGCGTCGGAGACGATCTCTGCTAACTGACTTGTGAGCGAACTATGTCGACAAGTGTTTTTAATCGCCGGTGGGCGGCTGTGCTGCTCGAGGCGCTGGCCCGCCATGGGGTGCGGCATGTTTGTATCGCTCCGGGATCGCGCTCCACGCCGCTGACGCTGGCCGCCGCGGCCAACCGATCGTTTATCTGCCATACCCATTTTGATGAGCGCGGGCTCGGTCATCTGGCACTCGGGCTGGCGAAGGCGGCGCGTGAGCCGGTGGCGGTGATCGTCACGTCCGGCACCGCGGCGGCGAACCTTTACCCGGCTTTAATCGAAGCCGGCCTGACCGGTGAACGGCTGGTGTTTCTCACCGCCGATCGGCCGCCGGAACTGATCGACTGCGGCGCCAATCAGGCGATCCGTCAAAATGGCCTCTACAGCAGCCACCCGACGCTGGCGATCGATCTGCCGCGTCCTACGCCGGATATTCCGGCCGCGTGGCTGGCCTCCAGCGTCGACAACGCGATGGCGCGCTTGCAGCATGGCGCTTTGCATATCAACTGCCCGTTCGCCGAACCGCTGTACGGCGGCGATGAGCGTCACTATGCCGAATGGTCCGCCGCGCTGGGCGACTGGTGGCAGAGCGATCGTCCGTGGCTGCAGGAAAGCGAGACGCATGCAGTGCCATTGCCGCAGCCGGACTGGTTTTTCTGGCGACAAAAGCGCGGCGTGGTGCTCGCCGGCCGCATGAGCGCACAAGAGGGCGCACAGGTGGCGGAATGGGCCGAAACGCTGGGTTGGCCACTGATCGGCGATGTACTGTCGCAGACCGGGCAACCGCTGCCCTGTGCCGATTTATGGCTCGCGCATCCGCAGGCGCAGCGCCTGTTGCAAGACGCGCAGCTGGTGGTGCAGTTCGGCGGCAGCTTGACCGGCAAACGCCTGCTGCAGTGGCAGGCGCAGTGCCGGCCGGAAGAGTATTGGGTCATCGACGAGCTGCCGGGGCGGCTCGATCCGGCCCAGCACCGGGGGCGGCGCCTGCGCGCCGGCGTGGCGCAGTGGTTGGCGCAGCATCCGGCGCAACCGCGCGCGCCGTGGGCCGCCGGGCTGGCTGCGCTGGCGGATAAGGCGCTGACGGCGGCGTCCACGCATCTGTACGATAACTTTGGCGAAGCGCAGCTGGCGCACCGCCTGCCGGAACTGTTGCCGGAGAACGGCCAGCTGTTTCTCGGCAACAGCCTGGTGGTGCGACTGATCGACGCGTTAACGCCATTGCCCGTCGCTTACCCGGTATTCAGCAACCGTGGCGCCAGCGGTATCGACGGTCTGATTTCCACCGCCGCCGGCGTACAACGTGCCACCGCCAGGCCAACGTTGGCGGTGGTGGGCGACCTTTCCGCACTGTATGACCTCAATGCGCTGGCGCTGCTGCGCCACTGCTCGGCGCCGACGGTGCTGATCGTCGTCAATAACAACGGCGGCCAAATTTTCTCGCTGCTGCCGACGCCCGAAGAAGATCGTCAGCGCTTTTACTGCATGCCGCAGAACGTTGAGTTCAGCCATGCGGCGGCGATGTTCCAGCTTGACTACGCGCGGCCGGAGAACTGGAGCCAGCTGCAACAGGCGGTTGAGCAAGGCTGGCGGCGCGGCGGCGCCACGCTGATAGAACTGCAGGTGTCGCCGAGTGAAGGGGCCGAAAGCCTGCAATACCTGGTACAACAGATGGCGGTGCAATGATGCTGGCGACGCGAATTTTGCAACAGGGCGAAGCGGGGCGTCCGTGGCTGGTGTGGCTGCACGGCCTGCTCGGCAACAACAATGAATGGCGGGTGATCGCCGCGCGCTGCCCGGAATGGCCGTCGCTGGCCATCGATCTGCCCGGCCACGGCGATTCCGTGGCGGTGGGCTGCCGCGGCTTCGACGACATCAGCGCGCAAATCGCCGCGACCCTGCAACTGCGCAATATTGAACGTTATTGGTTGGTGGGCTACTCGCTCGGCGGGCGCATCGCCATGTATCACGCTTGCCACGGCCGCCATGACGGCCTGCAAGGGGTGATCGTCGAGGGCGGCAATCCGGGGCTGGAGGACGAACAACAGCGCCGCGATCGTTGCGAGCAGGATGCGCGATGGGCGGCGCGTTTTCGCAGTGAGCTGATTGCCGAAGTCTTGGCTGACTGGTATCAGCAGCCGGTGTTCAAAGAGCTTAGCCATGTGCACCGCCAGGCGTTGATCGCCGCGCGTTCGGTCAACAGCGGCCCGGCGATTGCCGACATGCTCGAAGCCACCTCGCTCGGGCGGCAGCCTTATCTGGCGCCGCAGCTGCGCCAACTGACCGTGCCGCTGCGGGTGCTGTGCGGTGAGAACGACCCCAAATTTCAACGGCTGGCGCGCGACGCCGGGTTGCCGTTGCGCATCGTGCCGCAGGCCGGCCACAACGCGCATCTGGCCAATCCGCAGGATTTCGTCGCCGAGCTGCAGACATTTCTCGTTAACCCTGGTTAAAGGAACCGAACATGCTTTATCCGAATGAAGAACACCTGTATGCCGCTATCGCCTGGCAGGATTGCACCGGCGATTTCGAAGACATCCTGTATCACAAATCCGCCGACGGCATCGCCAAAATCACCATTAACCGGCCGCAGGTGCGCAACGCGTTCCGCCCGCAAACGGTCAAAGAGATGATCGACGCGCTGGCCAACGCCCGTTACGACGACGGCATCGGCGTCATTATTCTGACCGGCGCCGGCGATAAGGCCTTCTGCTCCGGCGGCGATCAGAAAGTGCGCGGCGACTACGGCGGCTATCGCGACGACAGCGGCGTACACCACCTCAACGTGCTGGACTTCCAACGCCAGATCCGCACCTGCCCGAAGCCGGTGGTGGCGATGGTGGCCGGCTATTCGATCGGCGGCGGCCACGTGCTGCACATGATGTGCGATCTGACCATCGCGGCGGATAACGCCATCTTCGGCCAGACCGGTCCGAAAGTGGGCTCGTTCGACGGCGGCTGGGGCGCGTCTTACATGGCGCGCATCGTCGGCCAGAAGAAGGCGCGCGAAATCTGGTTCCTGTGCCGCCAGTACGACGCCGCCGCCGCGCTGGACATGGGCCTGGTCAATACCGTGGTGCCGCTGGCCGAACTGGAAAAAGAGACGGTGCGCTGGTGCCGCGAAATGCTGCAGAACAGCCCGATGGCACTGCGCTGTCTGAAGGCGGCGCTGAATGCCGACTGCGACGGCCAGGCCGGTTTGCAGGAGCTGGCGGGCAACGCCACCATGCTGTTCTACATGACCGACGAAGGGCAGGAAGGGCGCAACGCGTTCAACGAGAAGCGCCAACCGGACTTCAGCAAATTCAAGCGTAACCCGTAATGAACGGGGCAAACCGCAGCGCGGCGCTATACCGTTACAGCCTGCCGATGGAGGCGGGCGTGGTGCTGCGCAATCAACGGTTGAAAACGCGTGACGGATGGGTGGTGCAGCTGTGTCAGGGCGAGCGTGAAGGTTGGGGAGAAATCGCGCCGCTGCCGGAATTCAGCCGGGAAACGCCGGCGCAGGCCGAACAGGCCGCGTTGGGCTGGCTGCAGGCCTGGTTGGCGGGCAACGAACCGGAGCACAGCGCGCTGCCCTCGGTGGCCTTTGGGCTCAGCTGTGCGCAGGCCGAGCTGGAGCAGCGTTTGCCGATGCAGGCGGATTTTCGCAAGGCGCCGCTGTGCACCGGCGATCCGGATGAGCTGTTCGAGACATTGAGCGCTTTGCCGGGCGAGAAAGTCGCCAAGGTGAAGGTGGGGCTGTATGAGGCGGTGCGGGACGGCATGATCGTCAACGTGTTGCTGGAGGCGTTGCCGGATCTGCGGCTGCGGCTGGACGCCAACCGCAGCTGGACCCGCGCCAAGGCCGACGGCTTCGCCAGGTATGTTAACCCGGCATGGCGCGATCGTATCTCTTTCCTGGAAGAGCCCTGCAAGACCCGTGATGAATCGCGCGACTTCGCCCGGGCGACCGGTATCGCCATCGCCTGGGATGAGAGCGTGCGGGAGGCGGACTTTGTGGTGCAGGCCGAGCCGGGCGTGGCGGCCATCGTGATCAAGCCGACGCTGGTCGGCAGCCTGGCGCGTTGCCAGACGCTGGTGGCGCAGGCGCACGCGGCGGGCCTGACGGCGGTGATCAGCTCCAGCCTCGAATCCAGCCTGGGGTTGACTCAACTGGCGCGCATCGCCCATTGGCTGACGCCGGATACCGTGCCGGGCCTGGACACGCTGGGGTTGATGCAGGCGCAGGTGCTGCGCCCGTGGCCGGGCAGCGCGTTGCCGCTGCTGGATGTCTCGGCGCTGGAGTGCCTATGGCGCCGTTGAACGATTGGCCGTGGCGACACTGGGCGCGCACTCAGCCGCAGGCGACGGCGCTGATGCTCGGCGAACAACCGCTGAGCTGGCTGGCGTTGCAGAGCCAGGTGGATGAGCTGGCGGCGGATTTCCAGCATCAGGGCGTTGAACCGGGCTGCGGTGTGGCGCTGTGCGGTAAAAACAGCTATCCACTGCTGCTGGCCTATCTGGCGCTGTTGCAGTGCGGCGCACGCCTGTTGCCGCTCAATCCCGCCTTGCCGACGCCGCTGCTGGCGCAGCTGTTGCCGGAATTGGATATGACCTTTGTCTTCGGCCCGGACTCGTTGCCGGCGCTGCCGGAAGACGTGATTCGATTGACCCCGCCGTCGACCGAGCCGCGTTGGCCAGACCTGCCGACGTGGGATGCGCAGCGTCTGGCGACGCTGACGTTGACCTCCGGTTCCAGCGGCATGCCGAAAGCGGCCGCACACAGCTATGCCAACCATCTGGCCAGCGCCGCCGGGGTGTTGGAGCTGATGGCGTTTCAGCGCGAGGATTGCTGGCTGCTGTCATTGCCGCTGTTTCACGTCTCCGGCCAGGGTATCGTCTGGCGCTGGCTGGCGGCGGGCGCCCGGTTGGCGGTGCGCGAGATGCACCCGCTGAACGAGGCGTTGGCGGGATGCACGCATGCCTCGTTGGTGCCGACCCAGCTGTGGCGGCTGCTAGCGCAACCGCTGGCGGACATGACGCTGAAGGCGGTGCTGCTCGGCGGCGCGATGATCCCGGTGGAACTGACCGAGCGGGCGGAGGCGGCGGGGATCCGCTGCTGGTGCGGCTACGGGCTGACCGAACTGGCCTCCACGGTGTGCGCCAAGCGCGCCGATGCGCGGCCGGGCGTCGGCCTGCCGCTCGATGGTCGCGAAGTAAAACTGGTGGATGAAGAGGTCTGGATCCGCGCCGACAGCCTGGCGCTTGGCTACTGGCGTCATGGCCATCTGCAGCCGTTGGCCGATGAACAGGGCTGGTTCCCGACCCGCGATCGCGGCGTGATGGCTGAGGGGGAACTGCGAATTCTCGGCCGGCTGGACAACCTGTTTTTCAGTGGCGGCGAAGGGGTGCAGCCGGAAGATATCGAACGCGTGCTGGCGGCGCACCCGCAGATATCGCAGGCGTTTGTGGTGCCGGTGGCGGACGCCGAGTTCGGCCAGCGGCCGGTGGCGGTAATCGATGGCGATCCGTCGCTGTCGTTGGCGGCGTTGCTTGCCTGGTCGCAGGATAAGCTGGCCAATTTCCAACGCCCGGCGGCGTTGCTCCCGCTGCCTGACGAGCTGAAAAACGGTGGCATCAAGATTTCACGCCGCCAGTTGCAGCGGTGGGTGGCGCAGCGTCTCTCTGAGGCATAAAAAAGCCGCCCGTAAGGGCGGCTGAGTGAATGATGCAGGGGGATTATTTCAGCCCCAACGCCTTGGCGACGCCGGCGCCGTAGTCGGGGTGCACCTTGGTGAACAGCTCGACCTGACGGCGCTGGATGTGTTCCGGCACCTGCGACAGTTCGCCGGCGATGCGGGTGAACATGCGCTGGTGCTCTTCGGCGCTCAGCAGGTTGAACAGCGCGCGCGGCTGGCTGTAGTAATCGTCGTCTTCACGATGATTCCAGTGGTCGGCCGCGCCCTCAATGCTCAGCGGCGGCTCGCTGAAGTCCGGCTGCTCCTGGAACAGGCCGAAGCTGTTCGGTTCGTAGGTGGCGCCGTTGCCGCTGTTGCCGTCCACGCGCATCGCGCCGTCGCGATGGTAGTTGTGGAACGGGCATTTGGCGCCGTTCACCGGGATCTGGTGGTGGTTGACGCCCAGGCGGTAGCGGTGCGCATCGCCATAGGAGAACAGGCGGCCCTGCAGCATTTTATCCGGCGAGAAACTGATGCCCGGCACCACGTTGGCGGGGTTCATCGCCACCTGCTCAACCTCTGAGAAGTAGTTGTCGGGGTTGCGGTTCAGCTCGAAATAGCCGACGTCGATCAGCGGGTAGTCGCCGTGCGGCCACACCTTGGTTAGGTCGAACGGGTTGTATGGCGTCTGCGAGGCTTCATGCTCCGGCATGATCTGGATCTGCAGCTTCCAGCGCGGGAAGTCGCCGCGTTTGATCGCATCGAACAGATCGCGCTGTGAGCTTTCGCGATCCTTGGCGATGATCGCTTCCGCTTCTTCATCCATCAGGTTTTCAATGCCTTGCTCGCAGCGGAAGTGGAATTTCACCCAGAAACGTTCGTTGGCGGCATTGATAAAGCTGAAGGTGTGGCTGCCGAAACCGTGCATGTGACGGTAGGATTTCGGAATGCCGCGATCGCTGAAGTCGATGGTCAGCTGGTGCAGCGACTCCGGCAGGTGGGAGAAGAAGTCCCACTTGTAGACTGGGTTGCGCAGGTTGGTATGCGGATCGCGTTTCACCACGTGGTTGAGATCGGGGAATTTCAGCGGATCGCGCAGATAGAACACCGGCGTATCGTTACCCACCAAATCCCAGTTGCCTTCTTCGGTATAGAACTTCATGGCGAAACCGCGAATGTCGCGCTCGGCGTCGGCCGCGCCGCGCTCACCGGCGACGGTGGAGAAGCGGATAAACATGTCGGTCTGCTTACCGATTTCGGAGAAGATCTTGGCGCGCGTGTAGCGGGTGATGTCATGGGTGACGGTAAAGGTGCCGTAGGCGCCGGAACCCTTGGCGTGCATGCGGCGTTCGGGGATGACTTCACGGTCGAAGTGGGCCAGTTTTTCCAGGAACCACACGTCCTGCAACAGCATCGGGCCGCGTTTGCCTGCGGTGATCACGTTATTGTTATCGACAACCGGGGCGCCGGCTGCGGTGGTCAGTCCTTTCTTGCTCATCACTTGCTCCTTATCGTAGTGCAGTTAAGTAAAGACTCGGGCGGTTTAAGCGTTCATCAGCATAGTCCTTTGGCGGGGCTTCTTCCCCTGACCTTGGTCAAAGCCACTACTAGTTGTAGCCCTATTGCCGAGCGACGGCAAATAGGTCTCGGTTATCGTTGGCATCGCCTTGACGAATATGGATTTTTGTTTGCAAATTTTTACATTTATTTGATTATTGAAGAATTTTTTCGCTTTTATCCCTTAAATACTCATTGCGCTTTGGTATAGACTCATGACGTTATTATTATGCGTTGATTCGATCATTCGGTACGGATGACAAACCAGAGGGAAAGATGATGAAAAAGACTTGGGTCGCGTGCGCGGCAGGATTGCTGTTGGTGACCGGTGCGGCGAACGCCATCAGCGTGTCGGGCGAAGCCGGGCAACACTACACCAACCTGGGCGTTGGCATGAGCACCGGCTCTTCAGGTCTGGGCTTGACCGGCAACTGGGCGCGCAGCGACCACGACGGCAACGTCGGCAGCGTGGGGTTGAACTTCGGTGTGCCGCTGGGGCCGTTGACGGCGACCGTAGGCGCCAAAGCGCTGTACCTCAGTCCGAAAGACGGGAAGAGCGGCGGGGCGGTCGCGCTGGGCGGCGGCCTGGAGTGGGAAATTAACCGCTACTTCAGCCTGCACGGCGAAGGTTACTTTGCGCCTGACTCTTTCACCAGCGGCGTGAAGGCCTATAACGAAGCCAGCGGCGGCCTGCGCTGGAAGTTCCGTCCGCTGAGCGTGGACGTGGGCTACCGTTACATGCAGATGGAAGGCAAAGACGGGCGTCGCGACAACACCCTGGCCGATGGCCCTTATGTCGGTGTCGGCCTGAGCTTCTAAGGCTGCGAAAAAAGGGGCCATTGCGGCCCCTTTCTCTCTATCATTTCTTGTCTTTCGGCGCTTACCCGACCGCCGGCAGCATGCCGCTGGCGATGCCCAGTTGAATGGCGATCACCGTTACCCCGCAGACAAACACCAACGCCAGCGCAGGGGTGCCGCCCCAGACGCGATATTGTGCCTGATGCTTTTGGCGAGTTTTCCACACCAGCAGCGAAGGCAGCAGCAGCGCCAGCACCGACAGGGCGATGGCGGCGAAACCCAGCGCCAGCACGAAACCGCGCGGGTAGAATAGCGCGAAGGCCAGCGGCGGCAGGAAGGTGATGGCGCCGGTTTGCAGGCGGCCACGCACGTTATCTTGACGCTTGAACAGGTCAGCCAGGAAATCGAACAGCCCGAGCGCGACGCCGAGGAACGAGGTCGCCAGCGCCAGATCTGCGAACAGGTGCACCGCCAGTTCAACGTGCGGTGAAGCTACTGCATCACGCACCGCCTGCAACAGGCCGTTTAGCCCGGCCTGCTGAGCCAGGATGCCGACGAAGGTGTCGGAGCTGATGCTGCCCAACGTCGCCAGCTGCCAGAAGATATAGGCGATCAGTGGGATCGCGCTGCCGATGATAAACACCCAACGCAGTTTGCGAATGTTGCCGCCCATGTAGTTGACGATGCTCGGCACGCTGCCGTGGAAGCCGAAAGAGGTGAAGATCACTGGAATGGCCGACAGCGCCAGGCCTTGCTCCAGCGGCAACGTCATCAGATTGGTCTGGTGGATATTCGGCAACATCAGGCCGAGCATCACCACCAGGAACACCACTTTCGCGCTGAACAGGATGCGGTTGAACAAGTCGACCGAGTGGGTGCCGATGCACACCACGCCGCCGGCCACCAGGGTGAACAGCAGGACGCCGAGCGACACCGGGAAGTCCTGCGACGTCCATTGGCTGATGCTGGTGGCGAGCAGTTCGCCGGCGCCGCTGATATAGGCGGCGGTGAGGGCGTACATCAGGAACATCATGCTAAAGCTGGTCAGCCACTGGCCGCCGCCGCCGAGATAACGTTTGGCGAGCGTGCCCAGACCGGTATCCGCCTGCTCATGCTGGTAAACCTCCACCAGTAACAGCGCGGTGTAACACATCAACAGCCACAGCCCGACCAGTAAGGCCAGCGTGACGCCGAAACCGACGCCGGCCGCCGCCAGCGGCATCGCCAGCATCCCGGCGCCAATGGTGGTGCCCGCCACGATAAAAACACTGCCAAGAGTGCGATTCTTCACGTTTTTTCTCTACCAGCCGAAAGATTTTGAAAATTATAGGTAACGATTTATGAGGATGGCAGGATAGTGGAAGCCCTAATTTGTGTCAAACCGACGTTACGCATGATGTACATTAATGTTTACATCTCGCAGGCCTGCATCGCACATGAGAAACGGACCCATGGCTGAAATTATCCGCAGGCGGCTAGTGAAAAGTTATTTACGGGCTTCTATAGTGGAATGACCAAAAAATGTGGGAGAGATCAATGTTAAGGGTAGAGATGCTCAGTACCGGCGATGAGGTGCTGCACGGGCAAATTATTGATACCAACGCCGCCTGGCTGGCGGACTACCTGTTCCAGCAGGGGCTGCCGATGAGCGGGCGTGAAACGGTCGGAGACAGCCTCTCTGCGTTGATCGAGATCCTGCAGGAACGAAGCCATATCGCCGATGTGCTGATCGTCAACGGCGGCCTGGGGCCGACCAGCGACGATCTCAGCGCGCTGGCCGCGGCGAAAGCCTGTGGCGTAGAGCTGGTCGAACGGGCCGACTGGCTGGCGCGCATGGAAGCCTATTTCACCGAGCGTGGGCGGCCGATGGCTCCTTCCAATCGCAAGCAGGCGCAGATCCCGGCCAACGCGGAAATGCTGGATAATCCGGTGGGCACCGCCTGCGGTTTCGCATTGCAGCTGAACCAATGCCTGATGTTCTTCACTCCCGGTGTACCGTCGGAATTCAAAGTGATGGTCGAACAGCAGATCGTGCCGCGCCTGCGCCAGCGCTTCACCTTACCGGCGCCGCCGCTATGCCTGCGCCTGACGACGTTCGGCACTTCCGAGAGCGATCTGGCCGCCGAGCTGGATGGCATGCCGCTGCCGCCGGAAGTGGTGCTGGGTTACCGCTCATCCAGCCCGATTATCGAACTGAAGCTGACCGGGCCGGAAAGCCGGCGTGCGGAAATGGAGCAGGCATGGCGGCGCGTGCGCGAAGTGGCGGGGGACAACTGCATTTTTGAAGGCACCGTCGGGTTGCCGGCGTTGTTGACGCAGCGGCTGAGTCAGCAAGGGCTGAAGCTGGCGTTGAGCGAGCAATTCAGCGGCGGGTTGATCAATCTGCAGCTGCAGAGCGAAGGGGCGCCGCTGGCGGGTGGCGAGCTGCTGCCGGCGCACTGCATCGAAACGCTGGAAACGACGCTGGCCCGCGCCCGCTCGCTGGCGGAATTGACCGGTGCGCCGTTGGTGTTGGCGGTCAGCGCCATGCGCGATGAGCAGGTGAGCATTGCACTGCACACGCCGCGCGGCGGCATTGGGCAGACCGTGCGTTATCGCGCGTCGCGCCACGGTCTGCGGCTGCGTCAGGAGTCGGTGGCGATGCTGGCGCTGGATATGCTGCGCCGTTGGCTGAATGGGGGCCAGGCGTGCGGTAAAAACGCCTGGCTGGAAGTGGTGGATATTATCGAGTGACGGTCATGGCGCCGAGTTGCCGGCGTCACGGCTTTGCTGCAGCCGTTCGGACGCCAGCCGTGACAGGCGTATCGCCGCGGCACCCCGCACGTGCAGTTCCAGACCGTAGTCCCTGAGCGCCTGCGCGGCGCTGCCGGCTTGCGCCAGATGCGTCGCCAGGCTGGCGGCGTCCGCCAGCGCGGTGTTGGCGCCAAGCCCGCCCGCTGGGCTCATGGCGTGCACGGCGTCCCCGAGAAAGGCGATGCGTTCGCTGTGCCACACCGGCATCGCCTTCGTGACCTGCACCGTCCGCACGCTGAGCGACAGGGGATCCGCCAGCGCTAACGCCGTTTGCAAGGCGGGCGCCCATCCCTGCGAGATATGCCGTACACGCGCCTGCAGCGTTGCGCTTCCCTTCGCCCGTGTCGGCCCGCCGAGCCGTTCAGCCGATCCGATACAGGCCCAATAGAGATAATCGTCGACCGGCGTGAGGCGGCAATCGGGCGCGTAGTCGGCCGCCAGCTGCGCCATGGGCGCCTGAAAGCGCATCGGTTCAATCACCAGCGATACGCCGTCGGCGAAGATCACCGATACGCCGTTCAGCAGCTCAGGGGCCAATTGGGCCCGGGTTGCCGCATCGAGCGGTGTTTTGCCGTAGAGGGTGACCGCGCCGCTGTCTTCGGGCCCCGCCTCGGGCAGGCAGCGCCGCCGCACCAGCGAGTTGACGCCGTCGGCGGCGATCAGCACATCGACTCGCACTTGCTCGCCGTTGGCGAACTGTAGCTCCACGCCCTGCGGCGTTTGTGCAAATTCACGCAAGGTATGGCCGAAACGCACCCGGTCTTGCAGGCCGGCAAGCAGGATCTCGCGCAGCGTTTGGCGATGAATGCCGAGATCGCCGCTCGGTTCTTGCGTTTGGCGCTGGCTGGACGGCAACCAGTGCTCGGGGCGCCGGCCGGTGAGCGGGGCAAGCTGCGGATCCCATAGATTGCTCTCGCCGCTGTTTTGCGCGCTGCCGGCGCAGAGCAACCGGTAGTGCGCCGGCGGCAGGCAGGCGGCCAGCGCCTGCTGGCCAGACGGATCGATGCGCAGCCGGTAGCCCTGATCGCGCGCTTGCGGCGTGGTGTCGCGTTCAAACACCGTGGCGTGGATGCCGAAGCGGCTCAGCCCCTGAGCCAGACACAGACCGCCGGGCCCGGCGCCGATAATGCCAATGCTGGGTGTTGTCATCATGTTCCCTCGTGAGTCAGTGGCCACAAACGGGAGCGGCCGGAAGCATTTCATTATGTCGGCGCAGGAAAAGGTTGATATAACGGTATCTGGACTAAAAATAGTGATAAGTGGCCAATGTGAACGATAACCCTCACTTCACTGACGCTGACTGCAGCGAATGGCGGGCGGGCGCCTGGCTGATCGCCCTTGGCGGCCGCGACGCGGCAGGCCGGGAGTATCGGTTGGGCACGCGCGAATACGACTGGCATCAGCATGTGCGCGGGCAGTTGCTGTGCGTCGAAAGCGGCTTGTTGCATGTACGCACGGCGCAGGGCGATTGGGTGCTTCCGCCTCAGCGGGCGGGTTGGATCCCACCGGCGACGGAGCACCGGGTGCAGGTCTGCGGCGCACTGAGCGGCTGGAGTTTGCTGCTGGCGCCGGAGGCCTGCCACGATCTGTCGAATGTACCCTGCGTCATCGGCATTAGCGCCGTGCTGCAGGCGCTGGCTCAGCGAGCAGAAGGCTGGGACAAGCGCAGCGCGCTCACCCTGGAGCAGGATCGCATGGCGCAGGTGATGCGGGACGAGATACGTTTGGCGCCGACGGAACCACTGCATTTGCCGATGTCGTCCCATCCGCGCCTGGCCGGCGTTCTGCAGGCCTTGCTGGCGCAGCCGGGGAGCGAGCGTTCGCTGGAGGCGTGGGCTGAATGGGGGGCGATGTCGCCGCGTACCCTGCGGCGGCTGATGATCGGCGAGACGGGGTTGAGTTTTGCACAGTGGCGCCAGCAGGCCCGGTTGTCGTATGCGTTAGCGAAGCTGGCCGAAGGCGAGACGGTGCTGCAGATAGCGGAAACGCTGGGGTATGCCTCGCCGAGTAATTTTATCGCCATGTTTCGCAAAGCCTTTGGCGATTCTCCGGCACGTTATTTTTCCGCATCGGCGGGAAAGGGGCGCTAAGCGAAATACTTTGAGGATAGTTATATATCCCTAATTAATCATAAGGTTATAGGGGATATTCGCGGCGAGAGAATGCTGTTACTCTCTTGACGGGTGCTTGAGACTGTTCGTCTTGGGCATTGTGTGACAAGGCGGATAGATGAAAGCCCCAAACTGACTCTCAATCAGAATGGGGCTGCCCTAATGCCTAGACACCGTTATGGTAGCCCCTTCACAGCAAGGAGGCAAGCATGCGCTTAAGGCATGTGTTTCACTCGCTAACAGTTGTATGTATTACGGTTTTGTTATTTATCTGGATGATAAGAGACTCGCTGTGCGAGCTGAAAATCTACCAGGAAAATATCACTATCCTGATCAGGTTGGCGTGTGAGGTGAAGCGGTAATCATAGGGCGGGGGCAACCCCGCCTTCTGGTCTCCAGGCGCGGTTTCCGGCACCCGACTTTACATTTCCAGCTCGATATCCGTCAGCGGCATGCAGCAGCAGGGCAGGATCTCGCCGGCGTTGATAAACGCCAGCGGCTGCTGGCGGTAGGTCACTTCACCTTTCACCAGCTTCAGGCGGCAGGCACCGCAATAGCCGGATCGGCACTGATACTCCACCTGCACGTCGTGCAGTTCCAGCACGTCGAGCAGACAGTTTTCACTGTTGGGGCAGGAGAGCTGCGTGCCGGCGGCGCGCAGCGTTACGATTGGCGTCGCCATCGCTTACAGTTCGAAGTCGCTCAGGTCGTCGGCGTTGATCTCCGAGTCGATCTGGCCAACCAGGTAGGAGCTCACTTCCACTTCCTGCGGCGCTACCTGCACGTTGTCGGACACCAACCAGGCATTGATCCATGGGATCGGGTTGGAGCGGGTTTCGAACGGCAGACCAAGGCCGACCGCCTGCATGCGGATATTGGTGATGTATTCCACATACTGGCACAGGATGTCTTTGTTCAGGCCAATCATCGAGCCGTCGCGGAACAGGTATTCCGCCCACTCTTTCTCCTGCTGGGCGGCCAGCACGAACAGATCGTAGCACTGCTGTTGACATTCCTCGGCGATCTCCGCCATTTCCGGATCGTCGGCGCCGGAACGCATCAGGTTCAGCATGTGCTGGGTGCCGGTCAGGTGCAGCGCTTCGTCGCGGGCGATCAGCTTGATGATCTTGGCGTTGCCTTCCATCAGTTCGCGCTCGGCGAACGCGAAGGAGCAGGCAAAGCTGACGTAGAAGCGGATCGCTTCCAGCGCGTTCACGCTCATCAGGCACAGGTACAGCTGCTTCTTCAGCGCGCGCAGATTGACGGTGACGGTTTTACCGTTCACCTGGTGGGTGCCTTCACCCAGCAGGTGATAGTAGCTGGTCATCTCGATCAGATCGTCGTAGTAGCCGGAAATGTCTTTCGCGCGCTTCTTGATCTCTTCATTGGTGACGATGTCGTCGAACACTAACGCCGGATCGTTGACGATGTTGCGGATGATGTGAGTGTAGGAACGGGAGTGGATGGTCTCGGAGAACGACCAGGTTTCCACCCAGGTTTCCAACTCAGGGATCGAGATCAGCGGCAGCAGGGCGACGTTCGGGCTGCGGCCCTGGATGGAGTCCAGCAGCGTCTGATATTTCAGGTTGCTGATGAAGATGTGCTTCTCGTGCTCCGGCAGCGCCTGGTAATCGATACGGTCGCGGGAAACGTCAACTTCTTCCGGGCGCCAGAAGAAGGAGAGCTGTTTTTCGATCAGCTTTTCGAAGATTTCATGCTTTTGCTGGTCGAAACGCGCAACGTTTACCGACTGGCCGAAGAACATCGGCTCTTGCAGCTGGTCGTTTTTGGTCTGAGAAAAAGTGGTGTAAGCCATAAGCCTGAATCCATCGTAACGTGGCTAAATGAAGGGGCCGGAAAATTCCGGCCCGCTAGGTCAAACTTTAGATCTTGCAGGCGCCGCTTTCGCAGTCGTCATCGCCGGCCTTGGCAGGCTGCAAATCTTCCTGGGCGTCTTCCGCACCGTCGCGGGTGTTTTGGTAGTACAGCGTTTTCACGCCGAACTTGTAGGTGGTGAGCAGGTCTTTCAACAGCTGCTTCATCGGCACCTTGCCGCCCGGGAAGCGGGTCGGATCGTAGTTGGTGTTGGCCGAGATCGATTGGTCGATGAATTTCTGCATCAGCCCAACCAGCTGCAGATAGCCGTCGTTGCTCGGCATTTCCCACAGCAGCTCGTAGTTGTCTTTCAGACGCTCATACTCCGGCACCACCTGGCGCAGGATGCCGTCTTTCGACGCCTTGATGCTGATGTGGCCGCGCGGCGGCTCGATGCCGTTGGTGGCGTTGGAAATCTGCGAAGAGGTTTCCGATGGCATCAGGGCGGACAGCGTCGAGTTGCGCAGGCCGGTTTCCTGGATCTCTTTACGCAGGGTTTCCCAGTCGTAGTGCAGCGGCTCGCTGCAGATCGCATCCAGGTCTTTCTTGTAGGTGTCGATCGGCAGGATGCCCTGCGAATAAGTGGTTTCGTTGAACCACGGGCAAGCGCCTTGTTCCTGAGCCAGACGGTTGGAGGCTTTCAGCAGGTAGTACTGAATGGCTTCGAACGTTTTGTGGGTCAGGTTGTTGGCGCTGCCGTCGGAATAGCGTACGCCGTTCTTCGCCAGGTAATAAGCGAAGTTGATGACGCCGATGCCCAGGGTGCGGCGACCCATCGCGCCACGGTGCGCAGCCTTGATCGGGTAATCCTGATAATCCAGCAGAGCGTCGAGTGAACGCACCGCCAGGGTCGCCAGCTCTTCCAGGTCGTCCAGGCTGTCGATCGCGCCCAGGTTGAAGGCAGACAGGGTACACAGCGCGATCTCGCCGTTTTCATCGTTGACGTCTTCCAGCGGCTTGGTCGGCAGGGCGATTTCCAAGCACAGGTTGGACTGACGCACCGGCGCGATCTGCGGATCGAACGGGCTGTGGGTGTTGCAGTGGTCGACGTTCTGGATGTAGATACGGCCGGTAGAGGCACGTTCTTGCATCATCAGCGAGAACAGCTCAACCGCTTTCACGCGTTTCTGGCGAATGCTGTCATCTTTCTCATACTGGGTGTACAGGCGCTCGAATTCGTCCTGATCGGCGAAGAACGCGTCGTACAGCCCCGGCACGTCGGACGGGCTGAACAGGGTGATGTCTTCGCCCTTGATCAGACGCTGGTACATCAGGCGGTTCAACTGCACGCCGTAGTCCATGTGACGCACGCGGTTGCCTTCAACGCCACGGTTGTTTTTCAACACCAGCAGGCTTTCTACTTCCAGGTGCCACATCGGGTAGAACAGCGTTGCCGCGCCACCGCGCACGCCGCCCTGTGAGCAGGATTTGACGGCGGTCTGGAAGTGTTTGTAGAACGGAATGCAGCCAGTATGGAAAGCTTCACCGCCACGGATCGGGCTGCCCAGCGCGCGGATGCGGCCGGCGTTGATGCCGATGCCGGCGCGCTGCGAAACGTATTTCACAATGGCGCTGGAGGTGGCGTTGATGGAGTCCAGGCTGTCGCCGCACTCGATCAGCACGCAGGAGCTGAACTGGCGGGTTGGGGTGCGCACGCCGGACATGATCGGCGTAGGCAGCGAAATCTTGAAGGTGGAAATCGCATCGTAGAAACGTTTGACGTAGTCCAGACGGGTTTCACGCGGGTAGTTGGAGAACAGGCACGCAGACACCAGCAAATACAGGAACTGGGCGCTTTCGTAGATTTCGCCGCTGACGCGGTTCTGCACCAGGTATTTGCCTTCCAGCTGCTTGACGGCGGCATAAGAGAAGTTCATGTCGCGCCAATGATCGATAAAGGAATCCATCTGCTCGAACTCTTCAGCGCTGTAGTCTTCCAGCAGATGCTTATCGTATTTGCCCATCTCGACCATGCGAGTGACGTGGGCGTGCAGCTTCGGTGGCTCAAACTGGCCGTAAGCCTTTTTACGCAGGTGGAAGATCGCCAGGCGAGCGGCCAGGTACTGATAGTCCGGCGCATCGCGGGAGATCAGGTCAGCTGCGGCCTTGATGATGGTTTCGTGAATGTCGGCGGTTTTGATGCCGTCATAAAACTGAATGTGTGAACGCAACTCTACTTGAGAAACCGAGACGTTGTGTAATCCCTCAGCGGCCCAATCGATGACCCGGTGGATTTTGTCGAGATTGATGCGCTCTTTACGGCCATCGCGTTTAGTTACAAGCAGACTTTGGTTCATGTGGTGTTTTACCTGTCCGTATGGTGCCCCTAAGCAGAAGTGTAGTCGCTCTGCTCAGTATGTAAACACTATATATAGGGGTTGTATGTCGGTGAGGTAACAAGATAGTGAGAAAAAACGGCGTTTGCAAGTGAACAAAACCGGCCTAATTTGTGGATAACTTGGGGGTGAAATGCCACTTGCCGTTCGCAGTGCGCGCCGTGACTGGCGCGACAAGCTTGTCAATAAGCACGATCAGATTTTACTGAAAAACTGAAAAAACCGATCGTTTGGCGCTTTATTAAACGTTAGAAAAAAACGGCATATTGATCTGATTTAATATTCTAAAAAACTGTCTACAACCGCTATTTTGATCGAAGTCGCGGAAATTAGGTATTTTTCCTAATACCGCGTTGGCGCCGCCCCCCGGTAATGCAGGGCCGGCGCGGTTTACCGTGCTTAACCTTCGTGCTGGGTGTGCACCATGTAGTTCACGTCAACGTTGCGCCCAAGCTTGAAATGATCGGTGATCGGGTTGTAATGCAGGCCGATCATGTGCTTTTCGCGCAGCGGCGTGCCGTCGACCCAGCCGATCAGTTCGGACGGGCGAATAAACTTCTTATGATCGTGGGTGCCCTGCGGCACCATCTTCAGTACGTACTCGGCGCCGATCACCGCCATCAGCCAGGCTTTGGTATTGCGGTTAATAGTGGAAAAGAACACGTGACCGCCCGGTTTCACCAGATGGGCGCAGGCGCGCACCACCGAGGCCGGATCGGGCACGTGCTCCAGCATCTCCATACAGGTGACCACGTCGTAGCGCTGCGGATTGGCCTGAGCGTGGCTTTCTACGGTTTCCTGCACATAGGTGACGTCCATGCCGCTTTCCAACGCGTGCAGCCGGGCGACCTGCAGCGGCTCTGCGCCCATGTCCAGGCCGGTCACTTTGGCGCCTTCGCGCGCCATGCTTTCCGCCAGAATGCCCCCGCCGCAGCCCACGTCGAGCACCTGCTTGTCAAAGATGCCGCCGGCGCGCTGCATGATGTAGTTCAGGCGCAGCGGGTTGATGCGGTGCAGCGGTTTGAACTCGCCTTCCAGATCCCACCAGCGGGAGGCGACAGCCTCGAACTTGGCGATTTCCTGGTGGTCAACGTTTTGCACTCGGCTGGATGATTCTGCGTTCATGGGCTGGTCTGGCTCCTTGTTCTCGTTGCGCGGATTATACATGTTCCGGCGCGGCATCGTCTGCGCCGATGCGTTTTTAGCGCACTTATCTGCACAATTTCCGTGAAACAGCGGCGGTTATTTTCCCGTAAAGCGTGCTTTGTGATATAGTTTTACACCTTTGCCACTATGGCAGCGGGCAGATGAATCATTAGTAGAGGGATAGCAGCTCCATGAGCGACCTTGCCAGAGAAATCACACCGGTAAACATCGAAGACGAGTTGAAAAACTCGTATCTGGACTATGCGATGTCCGTTATTGTCGGACGTGCGCTGCCAGATGTTCGTGATGGACTGAAGCCGGTTCACCGCCGCGTTCTGTACGCGATGAGCGTATTGGGTAACGACTGGAATAAACCATACAAGAAATCGGCCCGTGTCGTCGGGGACGTGATCGGTAAATATCACCCGCACGGTGACAGCGCGGTTTACGACACTATCGTGCGTATGGCTCAGCCGTTTTCACTGCGCTACATGCTGGTGGACGGTCAGGGTAACTTCGGTTCCGTCGACGGCGACTCCGCCGCGGCGATGCGTTATACCGAAGTGCGCATGTCCAAAATTGCTCACGAACTGTTGGCGGATCTGGAAAAAGAAACCGTCGACTTCGTGCCTAACTATGATGGCACCGAGCAGATCCCGGCCGTCATGCCGACCAAGATCCCGAACCTGCTGGTTAACGGCGCATCGGGCATCGCCGTGGGCATGGCCACCAATATCCCGCCGCACAACCTGGCGGAAGTCGTCAACGGCTGCCTGGCCTATATCGACGATGAAAACATCAGCATCGAAGGGCTGATGGAACATATTCCGGGGCCAGACTTCCCGACGGCGGCGATCATCAACGGCCGCCGCGGTATTGAAGAGGCCTACCGCACCGGGCGTGGTAAAATCTACCTGCGCGCGCGCGCGGAAGTGGAAGCCGACGCCAAGACCGGGCGCGAAACCATCATCGTTCACGAGATCCCGTATCAGGTGAACAAGGCGCGTCTGATCGAGAAGATCGCCGAGCTGGTCAAAGAAAAACGCGTGGAAGGCATCAGCGCGCTGCGCGACGAGTCCGATAAAGACGGCATGCGCATCGTCATCGAAGTCAAACGCGACGCGGTCGGCGAAGTGGTGCTGAATAACCTGTATGCGCTGACGCAACTGCAGGTCACCTTCGGCATCAACATGGTTGCGCTGCATCAGGGGCAGCCTAAACTGCTGAACCTGAAAGACATCCTCGAAGCCTTCGTGCGCCACCGCCGCGAAGTGGTCACCCGTCGCACCATCTTCGAACTGCGCAAAGCCCGCGATCGCGCCCATATCCTGGAAGCGCTGGCTATCGCGCTCGCCAACATCGATCCGATCATCGAGCTGATTCGCCGTGCGCCGACCCCGGCGGAAGCGAAAGTCGCACTGGTAGCTCAGCCGTGGGATCTGGGCAACGTCAGCGCCATGTTGGAACGCGCCGGTGACGACGCCGCCCGCCCTGAGTGGCTGGAGCCGGAGTTCGGCATCCGCGACGGCAAGTACTACCTGACCGAGCAGCAGGCTCAGGCGATTCTG
This sequence comes from Serratia sp. 201, assembly GCF_037027545.1. Taxonomy (NCBI): domain Bacteria; kingdom Pseudomonadati; phylum Pseudomonadota; class Gammaproteobacteria; order Enterobacterales; family Yersiniaceae; genus Serratia; species Serratia sp. 201. The sequence goes on from NZ_JAXCHC010000002.1 coordinate 491,917, forward strand.
GATCTGCGTCTGCAGAAACTGACCGGCCTGGAGCACGAAAAGCTGCTGGAAGAATATAAAGAGCTGCTCAACTTCATCGCCGAGCTGATCTTTATTCTGGAAAGCCCAGAGCGCCTGATGGAAGTGATCCGCGAAGAGCTGGTGGCGGTCAAAGAGCTGTACAACGACGGCCGTCGCACCGAGATCACCGCCAATACTTCCGACATCAACATCGAAGACCTGATCAACCAGGAAGACGTGGTGGTGACCCTGTCTCACCAGGGCTACGTGAAGTATCAGCCGCTGTCCGACTATGAAGCCCAGCGCCGCGGCGGCAAAGGCAAGTCCGCCGCGCGTATTAAAGAAGAAGACTTTATCGATCGCCTGCTGGTGGCCAACACCCACGATACGATCCTGTGCTTCTCCAGCCGTGGCCGCCTGTACTGGATGAAGGTGTACCAACTGCCTGAAGCCAGCCGTGGCGCGCGCGGTCGTCCAATCGTCAACCTGCTGCCGCTGGAAGCCGATGAGCGTATCACCGCCATCCTGCCGGTACGCGAGTATGAAGAAGGGCGCCACGTGTTCATGGCCACCGCCAGCGGTACCGTGAAGAAAACCGCGCTGACCGAGTTCAGCCGTCCGCGCAGCGCCGGCATCATCGCCGTCAACCTCAACGAGGGCGACGAGCTGATTGGTGTCGATCTGACCGACGGCAGCAACGAAGTGATGCTGTTCTCCGCCAACGGTAAAGTGGTGCGCTTCCCGGAAGCGCAGGTGCGTTCGATGGGCCGTACCGCGACCGGCGTACGTGGCATCAACCTCGGCGAAGGCGACAGCGTGATCTCACTGATCGTGCCGCGCGGCGAAGGCGACATTCTGACCGTCACGCAAAACGGCTTCGGTAAACGTACCGCCGTGACCGAGTATCCGACCAAGTCACGTGCCACCCAGGGGGTTATCTCCATCAAGGTGAGCGAGCGTAATGGCCAGGTGGTTGGCGCCGTGCAGGTGGAAACCAGCGACCAGATCATGATGATCACCGATGCAGGCACGCTGGTGCGCACCCGCGTTTCGGAAGTCAGCGTGGTGGGCCGTAACACCCAGGGTGTGACGCTGATCCGCACGGCGGAAGACGAAAACGTCGTCGGTCTGCAGCGCGTGGCCGAACCGGTGGAAGACGAAGAGCTGGATAGCCTGGAACCGGGCGCGGAAGCGGTGGAAGAAGACACCACGCCGCTGGACGATGGCGACGACGCGGCTGAGCCGATGGACGACGACAACGTTTAAAGCAAGGTGAGGGCGTCGGCATGCCGACACCGTAATGCACTGAGACAAAAGGGCCTGGCAGCGATGCTAGGCCCTTTTTCAGTTATATGGTTTAATTGGCGCACCGAGCCGCCGGCCGCCGTGCCGGCGATAGCGTGCGCCGCCACTGACTTTCGTATGGTATCCGATTGAAATACTTAGCCTCTTTTCGAACTACGCTGAAGATATCCCGCTATCTGTTCCGGGTGCTGGCGATTTTGCTGTGGTCGTTGGGAGCGCTGCTCACCACCTTTTATATTCTGAATATCCTGCATCAGAAAGAATCGGACATCCGGCAGGAGTACAACCTCAATTTCGACCAGGCACAGGGCTATATCCGCCATTCCGCCGACATCATCCGCGACATCAAGTATATGGCGGAGAACCGCCTCAACGGGTCGGTCAGCAGCCTGGACATGTTCAGCGGTGTGTTTCCCGGCAAGGGCAGCCCGCCGCAATTCTTTCCGCTGTACCCGGAGTCCAACTGTGCGCTGAGCACCACCTACCGCAGTTCGCTCGATTCACTGAGCGGCCTGATCCAGTATTGGAAAGAGAACTTCGTAGCGGCCTACGATCTCAACCGGGTGTTCTTCATCGGCGGCGACAGCCTGTGTATGGCAGAATTCGGCGGCGGCAATGCGAGTGCCAATCGGGAAAATGTGCTGAAGTCACTGCACGAGCGCATTCTGAAATACCGCAACGCCAAGAATCAGGACAAAGACAACAACCTGTATTGGATCAGCCCCAGCGCGCAGCGGCCGGACGTCGGTTATCTGTATGTACTGACGCCGATCTATATCGGCAACAAGCTGGAGGCGTTGTTGGGCATCGAACAAACCGTTCGGTTGGAGGATTTCGTTACCGCCGGCAACCTGCCGATCGGCGTCACGCTGCTGGATGAGAACAACGAGCCGGTGCTGCGTCTGGCGGACGGCGATCGTTATGCCGCCTCACTTAACAGCTATCCCGTAGAGCACGCGTACTTCGGCTATGTCGACAATTACCGCGACCTGATTCTGAAGAAAGCGCTGCCACCTTCTTCGCTGAGCATCGTCTATGCACTGCCGGTGAAAAGCGTGGTGGAACGCTTCAAAATGCTGATCCTCAACGCGCTGTTGCTGAACCTGTTGTCAGCTATCGTGCTGTTCACGCTGGCGTGGCTGTTTGAGCGCAAGATGTTCCTGCCGGCGGAGGACAACGCGTTTCGCCTGGAAGAGCACGAGCAGTTCAACCGCAAGATCGTCGCCTCGGCGCCGGTGGGTATCTGTATCCTGCGCATCAGCGACGGTACCAATATCCTGAGTAACGAACTGGCGCATAACTACATCAACCTGTTGACCCACGAAGATCGCGATCGCATTACGCGCATCATTTGCGAACAGCAGGCGAATTTCGTCGATGTGATGACCAGCAACAACAACAACCTGCAGATCAGCTTTGTTCACTCGCGCTACCGTAACGAAGAGGTGGCGATTTGCGTGCTGGTGGACGTCAGCGCGCGCGTGAAGATGGAAGAGTCGTTGCAGGAGATGGCGGCGGCGGCGGAGCAGGCCAGCCAGTCCAAATCGATGTTCCTGGCTACCGTCAGCCATGAGCTGCGCACGCCGCTGTACGGCATTATCGGCAACCTCGATCTGCTGCAAACCAAGGCGTTGCCGCAAGGGGTCGATCGGCTGGTCAATGCGATGAACAACTCTTCCGGCCTGCTGCTGAAAATCATCAGCGATATTCTCGACTTCTCCAAAATCGAGTCCGAGCAGCTGAAGATCGAACCGCGCGAGTTCTCCTGCCTGGAGGTGATCACCCATATCGCCGGCAACTATTTGCCGCTGGTGGTCAAGAAACGTCTGGGGCTGTACTGCTTTATCGAACAGAACGTGCCGGAGCGCATCTTCGGCGATCCGGTGCGGTTACAGCAGGTGCTCTCCAATTTGGTGAACAACGCCATCAAGTTCACCGATACCGGCTGTATCGTGCTGCAGGTCTGCACCCGCGGCAGCTACCTGGAGTTCAGCGTGCGCGATACCGGCGTCGGTATTCCGGAGAAAGAGGTCTCGCGCCTGTTCGACCCGTTCTTTCAGGTGGGGACCGGTGTTCAGCGCCACTTCCAGGGAACCGGTTTGGGGCTGGCGATCTGCGAAAAATTGGTCAACCTGATGGACGGCGATGTCTCTGTCGAGTCCGAACCGGGGTTGGGCAGCTTGTTCAGCATTCGCATTCCGCTGTTCAACGCCCAGTTCCCGATCCCGCAGGCCAGCGATACCTGGCAGGGCCGGCGGCTGTGGCTGGATATCCGCAATCAGCGGCTGGAAAGCTACCTGATGGCGATCCTAGGCGGTTACGGCGCCGATATCCAACGCTATGACGGGCAGGAGACCGCTGCCGGTGAGGTGCTGCTCAGCGATTACCCGCTGATGCTGGACACGCCGCTGCTGGCTCAGATCCAATTCTCCACCGAGCATATCGGCCCGTCGCAGGAAACCCGGCCAGGCTATTGGATGCACAGCACCTCCACGCCGCGTGAAACGTTGACCTTGCTCAACCGGTTGTTTGGCGTCGGCGGCGGCGCGGCAGAGGGGCTGGTGCAGCTGCCGGTGCCCGCCAAGGCCAGCGCGGCGGACAACGGCGATATTCATCTGCTGGTGGTCGACGATCATCCGATCAACCGTCGCCTGTTGTCCGATCAGCTGGGGTCGCTGGGGTATCAGGTGGTGACCGCCAACGACGGCGTCGACGCGCTCGGCGTACTGAAACAGCATCACGTCGATATTGTGCTGACCGACGTCAATATGCCGAACATGGACGGTTATCGCCTGACGCAGGAACTGCGACAGATGCAGTTCAGCGCGCCGGTAATCGGCGTGACGGCGAACGCGCTGGCGGAAGAGAAGCAGCGCTGTCTCGAGGCGGGCATGGATAATTGCCTGTCGAAACCGGTTACGCTGGAGACGCTGGAACAGACGCTGGCTTACTACAGTCAACAGGTGCGCTACAGCCGCAGCGAGGCTTGAAAAACAAACAGGCACGGCGGATGCCGTGCCTGTTTGGCGTTCACCTGCCGTGAGGCGGGTTTTAGTCTTTGTCCAACGGCGTCATGCTGACGGACGAGAGATAGTTGAGCAGGGCGATGTCGTTCTCGACGCCCAGCTTCATCATCGCCGATTTTTTCTGGCTGCTGATGGTTTTGATGCTGCGGTTGAGCTTCTTGGCAATTTCGGTCACCAGGAAACCTTCGGCGAACAGACGCAGCACTTCGCTTTCTTTCGGCGACAGGCGTTTGTCGCCATAGCCGCTGGCGCTGATTTTTTCCAGCAGTTTAGAGACGCTTTCCGGCGTGAACTTCTTGCCTTTCTGCAGGGCGGCCAGCGCCTTCGGCAGATCGGTCGGCGCGCCTTGTTTCAGCACGATGCCTTCGATATCCAGATCCAATACCGCGCTCAGGATCGCCGGGTTGTTGTTCATGGTCAGCACGATGATCGACAACTGCGGATAGTGACGCTTGATGTACTTAATCAGCGTGATGCCGTCGCCATACTTGTCACCCGGCATCGACAGATCGGTGATCAGCACGTTGGCGTCCAGCTTGGACAGATTGTTGATCAGTGCGGTTGAGTCTTCGAACTCCCCAACGACATTCACCCATTCAATTTGCTCAAGTGACTTCCGGATGCCAAACAGTACGATAGGATGGTCATCAGCAATAATTACGTTCAGGTTATTCATGTTGTTGGCTACCTTGCTTCAGCAGTCTGCTGACGAAAAAATCAATCTGACTGATGTTATTCTCGATCTCGGGCGCATCACCTTCTGCGATGCGCTGTTCTAACGATTCGCACAGCTGCTTGCCGGGAAGCAGATTTAACATGGCAAACACGCCTTTCAGGCGGTGTGCGGTTTGTGACAGCGCATTGAAATCACTGCTGCCCGCCTCAGTATACAGTTTTTTGACATCGTCGGGTACTGTATCGACAAACAGCCCATAGTAATCACTTGATTTCAATTGTTTTTCATAGAGTTGGATATCTTCTGAACTCAATGAAAGCGGGCTTTCTTCCTGTTCCAGCGCGGCCATTTGCTGTTCGATCAGCATCAGCACGGCGTCGATTAATGCGCCGTTCAGGTTGTAGTTCACCCGAATGTAGCGTTTATCCAGCGCTTGCCAACCCGGCTCATCGGTCGCCAGCAGCAGGGTGTAGTCATCGGCCCGCTGCGGGTTATCCGTCAGCAGCACGTCATAATCGCGATTGACCGCGCGATCTTCGGCGACGAGACAGTCGGCGCCGTAGGCCTGCAACAGGCGGGTCACGATGCCGCGCACTTCATCCGACGTGACGTCCAGCAGGGCGGTGACGCCGTCGAGCAGCTTTTCCTGCTCCTGCGGTTCTTTTTTCTCCATCTCCATGGCGACGCGAATGGTGTAGCGAGTGCCGATATCCACCTTGCTGCGAATGTCCAACTGGCCGTTAAGCTTCTTGCACAGCTGATTGCACAGGAAGAAGGTGAGGCCGGAACCGTGGTTGAAGCGGTCCACCAGCGTCTGGCTGAGGAACGGATAGTTGAGGTTGCTGATCTCTTCGTTGGAGATGCCGGAGCCGGTGTCGTTGATTTGGAAAATCAGGCGGTCAGGGTGCTCGGGCTCATGGTCGATGACCAGAGAAATCTTGCCGCAGGCGGTAGTGATAATGGCGTAATGCACCAGCAACGAGATCACCTTGCGCAGCGCGTTGGCGTCGCCGATATAGTTCTGCTCGACGTCCAGCTGGAAATGCTTGAACAGCGCCAGCCCCTTTTGATTGAGGGCAGGCAGGGCCTCCAGCAGTAACTCGTCGATCAGCGCCGTTGGGTTGAACGGCTCGCGTGTGGGTTGCCAGTCCTGGGTTTCCAGCCGGGTCAGGAGGGTGATGTTATCGATCAACTCCAGTACCGAAGCCGACGCCGTCGTCAGCTGGCCCAGCAGCGCCTGCTGTTGTTCCTCATCCGGCCGGTTGTGCAGGCGGTCGACCAGATCGTGCATCTGACGTACCGGCTGATTCAGCTCGATGCCCAGATTGTGCAGCATCAGTTTGCGCGCCTGAACGTTTTTGTCGTATTCGCGCCGCGCCTGCTGCAGCCGCTTGTTCACCATCACCTCTTTATCCTGATCGTTCATCAGGAACAGGTAGGTGTCCGGTGAGAGCTGGCTGCGGAAAATGCGAATTTCATACACCTCGTTGTTGACTGTCGCCTGGATCACTCCGTGATGCTGTTCGGCCATATGGGCGATCTTTTGCAGGCTGAGATGCGGCAGCAGGTGCTCGGCGATTTTGTTGCTGGCGATCACCGTATTGTTGGCGAAGCTGTAGACCAGCAGGCCGGAGGGCAGGCTGGAGACGATCTCCCGATTCAGCGCGCGCTCGGCCTCCAGTTCCACTGCCATGTTTTCGCTCGGGCGAATGTACTGGCGGCGGATAAAGTAGATGCTCAGCATCGACAGCGCCAGCAGCAGCAAGTTGACTGCGATCAGCCAGATGTTGTTGCGCAGCAGATCGATGGCCAGATTGATAGCCGAAACGCGATACACCACCTTCAGCGGCGCATTGGGCAGGGCGGCGCTGAACTCCACCCAGCCCCCGCTCATCGTTGCATGGGTACCGAGGACGGTTTCCGACGGGATGGTGCTGTCGTCGAGATCGACATCATCCGGCAGCAGCAGGAAATTGGCGCGGGCCAGATTGGCCGGAATGATGTCGTTGATCGGCAAATCAAAGGCGATCACCGTCGCCAGATGCCCCGGCTGATTAAAGGTGGTGCGAATCGAAAACGAATAGGCGTTCTGGAAGCGTTGCTTGCGCAGATCGGAAAAGCTCTCGCGTTCGTCGAGCATATTGGCCTGCTGCAGCATCTCGGCGCGGCGTTCGTCCGCCGAGGTGGTCAGGTAGCTTTCCCGAAAGCGCGAAGCCAGCTCTTTGAGCGGCTGGGTAGTGATCAGGCTGAGGCTGTTGTCCTGACCATTGAGGTAATACATGGCGTAGTTCTCGGTCTTGGCGCCCCAGCGGGTATCCAGGTAGTCCGAGATGTTGGCGATCATCGCCAGCGTGTTCTCGTCATGGCTGCCGAAGATCACCGCGTCGGTTTTCTTGTGCGGTTTCTCGACATAATAGACGTCGGGCCGCAGGCGGGTTTCCTGCAAACCGGGATCGATATTCTGCGCCGGCGCATTGCCGAATTTGTCATAGACCTGATAGGTCATATAGCGGTAGGTATCGATACGCTTTTGCAGCGAACCGGCGATGCTATTGAGCGTGTACTTCTTTTCCGCCAGCCAGGCATTGGTGTAGTTGTAGCCATACAGACCGATGCCGATCGTCAGCAGCACGATAAACAGCAGGAAGCAGCGGGTAATGTTGCTGGAGCTTATGGTCAGTTGTTTATTTTGCATAGTGGCTGCGCATTCCTGAATCAGCGAGTGACGGCCCTGGCGCTGGCGGTCACCGCCAACAGCAGAGCGGCTACGCAGGCGAAGGCCACCGTCAGGTTGGAAAACTGAGCGATGAAGCCGATCAGCGCCGGGCCGGCCAGAATACCGGCATAGCCGACGGTGGTGACGGAAGCGATCGCCAAATTGGCCGGCATGTCGCGCTGGTTGCCTGCGGCGCTGAACAGGATCGGCACGACGTTCGAGGCGCCGAGGCCGACCAACATGAAACCGGCCAGCGAAACGGTGGCGTGATTGAAGGCGATGGCCAGACCCAGGCCGAAAGCGGCACACAGGCTGCCCAGCAGCAGCACCCGGTAGCGGCCCAGCGAGTTCACCACCCGATCGCCATTGAGGCGGCCGAGCGTCATGGTGATGGAAAACAGCGCATAGCCCAGACCGGCCTGGCTGTGTTCGACACCGCGCAACGTGGTGAGGAACAGCGCGCTCCAGTCGAGCATCGATCCTTCAGCCAGAAACATGATAAAGCACAGAATGCCGATGAACATCACCCAACCGCGCGGCAAGACGAACATCGGCCCGCCGTCGTCGGCGCCGCTCTCACGCAGCAGATGGTGGCTGGCAAGCGCCAGCAGGACTATCACCGCCAGCACGGTGAGCAGGGTGGATTGCAGCGGTGTCAGCCCCAACCACAGCAACGCGCTGACGCCGCCGGCGCCGGCAATACCGCCGATGCTGAAGAAACCGTGAAAGCCGGACATCATCGCCTTGCCGCTGGCGCGTTCGACGATCACCGCCTGAACGTTCATCGCTACGTCGATCATGCCGATTGCCGCACCGAATAGCAGCAGCGCCACGGCCATGCCGCCGAGGGAATCCATCAGTGCCAACAGCGGCAGATCAATACACAATCCCAGACCCGCCATCAGGATCACCGCGCGGCAGCCCAGTTTGCCGGTCAGGAAACCGGTCAGCGGCATCGCCAGCATGGAGCCGGCGCCGATACAGAGCAGCAACAGGCCGAGCGAACCGTCATCGATACCGATGCGCGCTTTGGCGAAGGGGACCAGCGGCGCCCAGGCGGCCATGCCGAGACCGGCGACGAAAAAGGCCAGACGGGTGGCGATCTGTTGAGGAATGCCGGGCGTTTGCTGTTCATTGCACAAGGTAGCTGTCATGTAAGCGTCAGGATCTTGGGTCAAAAGAATGGTGAAAGTTACTGACAGTTTTTATCACAATCCGCGATCCGGATCGAAAATATTCGCGCCTGACATGTCCCTGGCACCGCCTCTGCGCACCAGCCACAGCGCGATAGCTTGGACAATATACTCCTTTTGCTGCTCGTTCAGTGTGACGCCTTGCGGTATGCCGTGCCACTTTTCCAGACAGCTGCGGCAGCAGGTGGCGGTGGCATGCTGGGCGACGAACACCGGGTGGCCGCGCATCGGTGTTTGCTTGCCGTCATTCTTAGGATGGGCGGCGGCCAGGCGGCGGTCGATAAAATCGCGGGCATGGCTGAGTATCAGCGGCAATCCCTTGCCGTCGAGATAAGTCTGGTCTTTGGCATTTAAACGGAAGCGAGCGCGGAAGGGGGAGGTTTGTAGCCGCCGCCACAGCACGTCGGGTTGAAAGGGCATCATGAATTTTACTCGCTGGAGGTGCACTTTTTTCAGGTTATCAGAATTGAAACTCTGCGGCTAATTGTGCCTGTGGCGGGAAATAATCGGTGGGATAAAGCACGAAATGAAAAGTAATTTCAATTTGTAGACTAAAATAAGGGAAAAGATTAGCAATTAGTGCGAAAGTAAATTAATGAAACTATATCATTAGGTTATTTATTTGCGTGCTATTTGTACGAGTCGGAATTGTGAGGAGAGTATGGAGAAAAATAAAAAACCGGCCAGAAGCCGGTTAAAGGAGTGCAGAAATTATCCTCGGATCTCGGATAATGAAGGTAATAATGAAAATAATGATGATAGCGAGGTGATTATAGCGGCTGCGTGCGGACGGCGTTTTGGCACAATGTGCTTATTGTCTGGCTCAATTGTATGGTTGGCTTTTTTTTCTTAAAGATATGTATAACTACATGATTTTTTATCAATTAATCTATTCTTTGTCTTTAAGTGCTTTATTTTGTTTGTCTGTAATGTTTTGTGAAAGTTCGCGCGTATTTACATTTGGAAACCTTTATTAATTACACTGAAACACTATCGGATACTTGGTATCATTTTCTTTCTGGATTAATATAACCCTTGTTACCAGAATGGTAATGCACAGTCGTGCTAATAATGCTCGAAAAGGGCAGTGGCCGTAGCTCGACATAATTAACGAGGATAATAACGATGAAACTTCGAGTACTCTCTCTGATGGTACCCGCACTGCTGGTTGCAGGCACAGCAGGCGCGGCGGAAATCTACAACAAAGACGGTAATAAACTGGATTTGTACGGTAAAGTCGACGGTCTTCACTATTTCTCCAGCAACAACGGCGTGGACGGCGATCAGTCTTATATGCGTTTTGGCCTGCGCGGCGAAACGCAAATCAGCGATCAGCTGACCGGTTACGGCCAGTGGGAATATCAGGCGAACCTGAATCACGCTGAAAGCCAGGACAACAAGAACTTCACCCGTTACGGCTTCGCCGGTCTGAAATTCGGCGACTATGGCTCCTTCGACTACGGCCGTAACACCGGCGTGCTGTACGACGTCGCGGCGTATACCGACTTGCAGCCTGAGTTCGACGGTATGACCTACGGCGCCGATCAGTTCATGTTCCAGCGCTCCAGCGGCCTGGCGACCTACCGTAACAACGACTTCTTCGGTCTGGTTGACGGCCTGAACTTCGCCCTGCAGTACCAGGGTAAAAACGGCAACGGCGAAGAGACCAACAACGGTCGTGACGTTCTGGGTCAAAACGGCGAAGGCTACGGTATGTCCATGAGCTATGACATGGGCTACGGCATCAGCGCCGCAGGTGCCTTCTTCAACTCGCGTCGTACCAGCGAGCAGAACGGCGGTAACGGTCATCAGAACATCATGGGTCGCGGCGACAAGGCCGAAGGGTACTCCGGCGGTCTGAAATATGACGCCAACGACGTCTACCTGGCGGTGATGTTCACCCAGTCCTACAATGCGGCGCGTTTCGGTAGTTCTGACAGCAGCGTTTATGGCTACGCCAACAAGGCGCAGAGCTTCGAAGCCTACGCGCACTACCAGTTCGACTTCGGTCTGCGTCCGTTCGTGGGTTATAACCAGACCAAAGGTAAAGACTTGGGCCGCGCCGGCAACGGCAAGGACTACGGCGATCAAGATCTGGTCAAATTCGTCGACCTGGGTGCGACCTACTTCTTCAACAAAAACATGTCCACCTATGTTGATTACAAAATCAACCTGGTGGACAACAACGACTTCACCGACGCTGCCGGTATCAACACCGACAACGTGGTTGCCGTGGGCCTGGTTTACCAGTTCTAAGCACCTCAGTGTGAACGTCATCGCGCGGCCTTCGGGCCGCGTTTTTTTTGCCTGTAAGCCGGTAAAAAAGCACGGATTGATCCGCTATCGGCACGGGAAGCACCGTGGTTTTCCTCCTCTAAGCCTACGCTGTCAGTACAGAAAAAGAGGGGGATGATATGGAACTCAAGATCGACAAGGTGATCGAAACGGTGCTCTACGTCAGCGATATTGAACGCGCGGACGCTTTTTACCGGGAGGTGCTGAAACTGCCGGCGATGGTCGCTAACGAACGGTTTCGCGCCTATAACGTCGGCGATCGAAGCGTACTGTTGCTGTTTATCGAGGGCGACTCGCTGCGCGGGGCGCACTATCCTACCGGGTTTATTCCTGCGCACGATGGCGTGGGGCCGGCGCATATCGGGCTGGCGGTGGCGAAAGCGCAACTGCCACACTGGGAACGGCATCTGACGGCCAACGGCGTGGAGATTGAGGGGCGGATGCGCTGGGAACACGGCGGGGAGAGTATTTATTTTCGCGATCCCGACGCCCACCTGTTAGAACTGGTGACGCCGGGCATCTGGGCCAATTACTGATCGAACCCGCCTTGTGCCAGCAACGCCAGAGCGGCATTCAGCACCTGCAGCGCCGCCTGCGGTTGCCGCTCTATCTGCACTCTGACGATGGCGCCGTCGATCAGCATCGCCAGCATTGCTGCCTGCTGTTCCTGCTGTGGGCCGGCGGGCAGGTGACGTGCCAGTTCCTCCGCCATTTGCCGCTTATGCCGGCTGGCGATGTGCAGGCTTTCCGGCAGCAGATCGGCGATTTCCACCGCTGTATTGATAAATGCGCAGCCGCGAAAGCGCGGTTCGTCGAACCACTCCGCCAGGCAGGGCGCCAACGCCGGCAGCAGCCCACCGGTTTGCGCCACATGATGGGCCAGCGATGTGCTGAACCAGGTGAGCCACTGCTGATGGCGATAGGTCAAAAACGCCGTAATTAAATCATTCTTGCTGGGAAAGTGGCGATAGAAGGTCACCTTGGTCACGCCCGATTCTTTGATGATGCGATCGATGCCGGTGGCGCGGATCCCTTCTTGATAAAACAGATCGTGCGCCGTCAGCAGGATGCGCTGGCGGGCGGGTAAGGCGTTGAGATCGGCGGTCATCATTTTCTCCCAGGCTATTTCCGAGTCATTGTAGACAACTCTGTCTACATGCGCTAGCGTAATGACGTAGACAGAGTTGTCTACACGCCTTCACTCAGGAGATAAACATGAGCATTAAACCCCCATTGCCGCCTTTTACCCGCGAATCCGCTATCGAGAAGGTGCGGCTGGCGGAGGATGCCTGGAATAGCCGCGATCCCGAACGCGTATCGCAGGTGTATTCCCTCGATACCCACTGGCGTAACCGCGCGGAATTTGTCGATGGGCGCGCGGCGGTGGTCGGCTTTTTGCAACGCAAGTGGGCGAAAGAACTGGAGTATCGGCTGATTAAGGAGCTGTGGGCGTTTGACGGCGCGCGCATCGCGGTGCGTTTTGCCTATGAATGGCGCGACGATTCCGGCAACTGGTATCGCAGCTTCGGCAATGAGAACTGGGAGTTCAATCAGGAGGGGCTGATGATCAACCGTCACGCCTGCATCAACGACATGCCGATCCGCGAACAGGATCGGCGTTTTCATTGGCCGCTCGGCCGGCGCCCGGACGATGTCCCAGCCCTGAGCGATTTCGGTTTTTGAATCTGATGGCATGCCGGCGATGGCCTTTTGAGAGCAAAAGCGCACCGATCGACAAAGGGGAATTTGTAGAAAAGCCTTCCCGCTTCTAGACTTAGGGAACAACAAATGCACTCCAAGAGGACAAGCTATGACGAAGAAGTTGGTTTTGGCCGTCGGCACTGCGGCGGTATTCTCCATTCTTGCCGGTTGTACCACCTATGATCGCGCAGCCAGCTATGTCAATGAGCCGGTGGTCAGCGATGTCAAAGTAGGGATGACCAAGCAGCAGGTGCGGGCTATCGCGGGTCCACCGTCGACCACTGCCACACTGGTTCATGCGCAGGGCACCTGCGACACCTATGCGGTGGCGCCGCGCGACGGCAAGGTGCAAACCTACTTTGTCAGCTACAACGACACGGGCCATGTCATGAACAAGGGCTATCAAACCTGTTCAGACTACGATTCTCAGCCGAAATAATCGCGTTTCGGCCGACCAAAAAAGCCTCGCTTGCGCGGGGCTTTTCATTTTTTAAGCGTTTAAGGCCTGAAGTTTAGGCAACTGCACCGGTTGTGCCATTTTTTTGCATCAAAACGATAGACATTTCATAACGGTATCGCTAATATCAGCGCCCATTGGAAGGATGGCCGAGTGGTTTAAGGCAACGGTCTTGAAAACCGTCGAGTGTAACAGCTCCCAGAGTTCGAATCTCTGTCCTTCCGCCAAATTCAGCCGGCTTAGCTCAGTAGGTAGAGCAACTGACTTGTAATCAGTAGGTCACCAGTTCGATTCCGGTAGCCGGCACCATGACAGAGGCCCCAGCAGCGATGCTGGGGCTTTTTGTTATGGATTTTTTACTAGAAGCGCCACGAGAAGGAGTTTCTCGGCTGGCGCTGAAGTTAACCGATAAGCAGCTATCAGATTGAGTGTCGATAGGCAATTACCTTAACGCGACAGCTTTCGTTTGGCTGCGGCTAATAAGCATTTTGCCGAGTTTGATACCTGGTTTCTCAACAAAGTGGTACAGCAACGTTGCGATACCATAAGTGAGCGGGAGAATGATTCCTGATGCAACAATGAACCGCATCACTGAAGAAAGTTCAGCAAATGATGTGGTTGAGAGCAAATAGGCGATGGCCGGTAGGACTATCAATAGGTGAAGCAAATAGACTGAGTATGAGACATCTCCCAGAAATACGCTGAAACGGTTTGTCAGGCACCAGCGCGGCAAGCGCAACACGCGCGACCACTTGCTATCTTCACTTCTAGCCCAAAGCATCGTGACCATCATTAAGATAAGACCTATTTGAGCGAGCAAATGGTATTTATTCAATTCGTTTGGCAGATACGCGCTACCCAGTACGGTCAATAAAGCAAAAACGACATAGCGAACACTCTTTCTGCGGATTGATTCAGCCATCAGCATGCCACCAATAAATAAGTTCAGCTTTATGAGGATCATGGAGGGCATGGGGAATGCAGCAAAGTAGTCCGGTACTAAAAACTTGGCGAGTCCGCAGAACAAGACAACCGCGAGGCATGCTCGGGCAAATCCCAGTTTCAAGACTGTCAACATGATGAATGGGAAAAGTAAATAGAACTGCATTTCCAAACCGATGCTCCAGTCGGGGAGCACCGTATTGAAGGAATAATCAGGCAGAAAGCCAAACATAAAGGTGGCATGTGTAAATACATTCAAGAATGAATGATCGCTATAGCGTGAGCTGTTGGTTTGCGTTTCGCTGTAGAAGTGGCCAATGATGTCTCTGGCCTCACCGAAGTAGCTACCAAATACAATTGCCACAGCCAATAAGACGTAGTAAAGCGGTGCGATGCGAAAGAACCGCCGAGTCCAAAATTTTTTGAAAGTCGACGCGTCGGTCCAAGGTTCCCGTTCCTTACGCTCAACATAATTTTTGGCCATCAGATAACCCGAAAGCAAAATGAAAAGATCTACACCGATTGCAGGATCAGAAAGAATGGGGGGACGGAAGCGGGTTAAAATGCAGATATGGCCCAAAACAACCCAAAGTGATGCCAGGCCGCGTAACCCCTCAAGTTCCTGTGACCACTGATTGACGGGGTAGTCGGAGGATTCTGCCAATCCGTTTTTCATGATCATTCCAGCCTAGGGTTTACATTTTATTCTAGCATAGAGCGGGGTACGAAATGTTGCTGGCAGAACAAGGGGGCGGCGTTGGTCATCAGTTTTGGCTGGAAATATAGCCGGTGGGCGAGTCCGGCTATCAGACAGGGTTCAAATATCAGTGACCAGCCACTGATCCGCTTCTTCGAACATCTCTTCCAACATTCGGTTCAGCTTCTCACGATCGCTTTTGCTGGCGTCGGAGTTCAGACCGTTGGCCTGCATCGGCTTCACGTGCACCTCCGCCTCCGGGAACAGCACATGCACGCGTTTTTCCAGCTCGTTGCGAATAATCTCGGCGGCGTTGGGTAGCCCAGCGACGTTGCGCTTGTCGTACACTAATTCTACAAACATGTCTCACCTGTAAACACTGATTTAATGTACAGTATTCTGGCCTGAGGAAGGCGGGTTGGCAAGAGGGGGGCGCAATTTTGCATAAGGCGTTTATTCTTACTTGCGCAGCGGGCTGCCAAGCCTGCCACTGAATCTTTTCTTTACGTCTGGCCAGTGGTCTGCATTTTCCTCGCTCACTTCGTGCGTGAATATTCAAAGGGCACGATTATCCTCCGCAACCTACATTTTTCTCCCTTACTAATCAGTATGTAAGGCGGTGGCGTCGGGCTGGGGGCTCCCTGGTGTTGGGGGCCCGACGCCACCTTTCTGGTCGCCGTTCTTGGCATAATATCGATCAATGCAGGTATGCGCCGGAACTCGGCGCTACGGGCGCTGACGCAGCTTCTTCGCGTTCTGACAGAGAAAAAATCCCGAGTGTTGGCCAATGGTCGCTCGATGAGCGATGAATAAAGCACTCATCTCATTTCCTTTAAAATTATCGAACCGGGATGCGATTTGCTCTCCAGGTTGGCTTCTGTGCGTGAAATTGCTGCGGGGTTAATGTTTAGCATTTTGGGTTTCTCCTGCGTCGGCTATGGCGTGAATGCGATGAAGATATCCCGGGCGTTGTAAAGCGCCTCTGATGTTTGATGAACGTACATATGAGTTAGCCTGTGCAGACAGCATTTTTATAAGTAAATTGAATCATTTAAAAGGCAGCCAGTCATGTTCGGCAAGACCGGTGGTTCACAATAAAATTATTATATTACAATGTATTGTATTTATATTTCGTATACCAAAGGCCCCGAGTCATTGTCATAGCCACCCTAGAAGTGGTTTAATGTTTTTAATTCACTTTAATGACACTAAAGTATAGGTTTAAAACATTATAATGCAACCAAGCAACATTAAAATATCAGAAGAAAATGGTATGTCATTGAAAATGATAGGTGAAAACCTTACTTACCTCATGCGCATGCACGGGATTGACGCCAGTCGGTTGAGCAGCGAAACAGGGATAGGTATTGCCACGATCAATAATCTGAGGAAAGGCGTGGGGAATCCCACGATCTCTACGCTTGCGTCCATTGGTGAATTTTTCAGCGTAAAAGTAGGGGAGCTGACTGACAAGGATTTAAGCGTCACGGGAGAGGCCAAACACAATGTGAGATCGCTTCCGCTCATTAGCTACAGCGATGTAGAACGTTTTCTGGCCAACACGATCAGAACGGCAGATACCTATACGACAGAAGTCGATGACATGACGGACGATTCGCTGTTTGTGGTAGAGATAACGAATAATTCACTGTCGCCTGAATTAGACCGTGGAACGTATTGTGTGATCTCGCTCAAGGAGCCATTTTGCGATGGCGATATCGTCCTGGTTAAGCTGAAAAATTACCCAATATGCTTAAGGCGAGTTTTTGTTTCCGACGGCGACTTGTTGTTTACAAACATCTCATTAGATTCAGATAGCAGTGTGAAGTCCTATAGCGATTATGCGATCGTCGGTGTTCTATTGAAAACGATAAAGAGGCTGAAATAAATGGACTTATTTAACATAATGAGAAGGTTAAGAAAAATATACTCTCCCAGTTACCTCTATACGTTAGATCGTAGCGTGATCCGAACGGCGGATGGATATTGGCTTTTCAAAGAGTTTGGCACCCATACTTTCGTGAAAAAAAACTGGGGGCAACTCATCGAGGGCGATTTTCTCAGGCATGTTAACCCGAAAGATATCGCTTTTATCGCCGAGACCGAATCTAAAATAAAAATCGCCTCGGCCAAACTGTCGATTCATGAAGAGAAACGAAACTGTATGTGGACGTTGAAAAACGATGTTGACTCGATATCAATATCAGGGGCGGATTTTCTAAGGGATCGCGATCTTGTCGACAAAACCGAGTCCTTGGATGCGACGAAAATAGCCTTCTATGCCGGGGTAAAGGAAGGCAGAGCACTCTCTGCCTCATTGAAAAATGCTAAGAAAAGCGACAGGTCTAAAAAAACAATACTGACGTTGATTAAATAAACCAGGGTTCGACGTGAATATGCTCATCGAACGTAATCACGCTGAAAGCCGAATTGTCTATGCTACTGACAGCGCTTGTGCCGTTCT
This sequence comes from Serratia sp. 201, assembly GCF_037027545.1. Lineage (NCBI taxonomy): Bacteria > Pseudomonadati > Pseudomonadota > Gammaproteobacteria > Enterobacterales > Yersiniaceae > Serratia > Serratia sp. 201. Next base: position 509,389 of record NZ_JAXCHC010000002.1, read on the forward strand.
TCCATTGCGAACAAATCGCCGGGGAAACAGAGACTAAGGTTTCCCCCAGCTTTCTTTGGAATAGCGTATGTGCATGGCCTGAGCCGATAAACTTAACGTTTAATCGTTGGCAGAGGCTCAAAAACTCCTCGGCATTGTTTAACATACAGCTATCAACAATCGGGGTGCCTACCGGAATAGGGTGATGATGCAAGAAGACGGCGACCTTTTTATTGTCACTTGCGACGATGGCTTTTTCAAGCGTGTCGAGCGATTGCGTCGAGATTCTGCCGAAATCTTCATTATCAACCACCGAGTCGATGCTGAGCATGCGCCATTCGTCATCTTCAAACGAGTTTATATCGTAGCTGCCACCCTGCTTACGGGCTGCATCGTCCAGGTTCTTTTTGTTGTCGTGGTTGCCTGGGAAAAAATAGAAAGGTAAGGAAGTGCGGTTCATTATCTTAAAGAAGCGCTCATAAGAGGGGATATCGCCATCATGAGAGATGTCACCCGTCACAATGATTAAGTCGGCATTGATTTTATCGGCATTGGCATTAATGAAGTCAATGGCCCTGTCGAAATTAGCAAGATGCTTCGAAGCCAGCGCGCTTTCATTAGGCATAATATGTATGTCGCTAATCTGAATTACTTTCATGCGAGACCCTGTTGATATTACTTAAATGGATTGTATGAGGTGCCCCAATCATAATGATCGGTATTTTCTATCTTCTTCACCCACTCGACTAAGGCGATGGCGAGCGGCAGTAATACAATAGAGACGACAACTTTATAAGACCACGTCGTGCTTATGATGTTAACCAACTCCATGAAGGTGTATTTTCCTGAAAGACTGATCGGATAGGCTGTCAGCAACAGGGCGGCCTGTGTAGACATGGAGCCCACAATATATCGGATAAAGAAGTATTTGCCGGAGAAGATAATCTTCATCTTTGAAATAATAAAACCATTGACGAAATAAGCGACCGGAACGGACACCCAGGTGCCTATCATGACTCGCCAGAATTCATGGTATAAAGAATAATAGTGCGTGGCGATATCATTGTTTTCTGGCTGAATAACAGCTGAGAGATTAAGTATTATGACATATAAGCTTTGGCAGAACACCATGATCCATATTGCTCTTACCGACAATTTATAGCCGTAAACCTCAGTCAGCAATGTGGATATCAAGAAACACAAGGAGAATACAATGCCGCTTGCCGTTATTTTAAAACCATAGATATCAAAGACCTTATAAACCAACGTGTCGCAGGTGATCATAATGGTCACCGTCAGGCCAACAAAAAGGCCATAGAGCTTGAGATTTCCTTGCATTTTTATTCCTTATTTAGTCCGTGTTCTTCTGTTATTCATAATCCGTACTTATTTAAAACGTCAACCGGGCGGTCAGATAGTGGCGTAATGATGCTCGAGCCATGTTGCATGGTCATCATTTCTCTTTATTCAAGGCAACGCCCCTTCTTTCCCACACGGGGTTCCTGAAGGCGAAAGCGCTACGCTGGGTTTTGCGGAGAATGCTGATAGCCTGTTGGTTGAGAAAAGGTGATTCTACCGTAATGCATTAATATTTCTAATAAATATATTGCCTGGATCGCGCTGTGTCAATCAAGGAAAGAGGAATACGGGACGTTAGCTTGATGAGGGCTTTATGCATTCACTCCCGGGGCGTGTGCGGCAGAGCCTGCAGCTGAATCACCAATTCCGCCAGGCTGGCGGCCTGCATTTTCTCCATCACTTTTGCCCGGTGAACCTCTACGGTGCGCAGGGCGATATTCAGCCGCTCCGCCATTTCCCGATTCATCATGCCCCGCACCACCAGCTGCGCGATGTCGCGTTCTTTCGGTGTGAGCGTATGGTAGCGGCCGCAAGTTTCATGGCGCTGCTGGGCTTTGGCCGAGACCTGCTGTGCCCGTTCGAGGGCGGCGATCAGCGGTTCTGCGGCGATCGGTTTTTGCAGGAAATCCACCGCGCCGTACTTCATCTGCTCCACCGCCATCGGCACGTCGCCATGGCCGGACAGGAACACCACCGCCAGCGTGCTGCTGCGGCGGCGCAGCTCAGCGTAGGCCTGGTGCCCATCGAGTTTCGGCATCCGCATGTCCAGCAAGACGATCCCGGTCTGAAACAGGTCGGCCCGCGCCAAAAAGTCGGCGCTGTCATTCCAGCACTGCACGTTGTGACCGAAGCTGGTCAGCAAAAAATGGCAGGCGTCGGTGACGGCGGCGTCATCGTCCACCAGATGAATTAGCGACATGGTTTTCCTCATCGTTCAATATGAAATGCAGCGTTATGCACAGCCCATTGCGGCTGTCGGGGGCGGGGCGGTTAGCCAGGCGGATTTCGCCGCCGCCGTAGCGGGCCAGGCGCCGGCAAATGGCTAACCCCAGCCCCATGCCGCCGGCTTTGGTGGTGTTGAAGGGGCGAAAAGCCTGTTCCAGCCCGGCCGTTGTCATGCCGCCCGCGTTGTCCTGCAGATGCAACTCGATCGCCCGTTCGCTCTGGACGGCGGAAAGCCAGACGGCGTTGGCTCCGGCCTGCGCCGCATTCAGCAGCAGGTTCGCCAGCAACTGTTCCAGCAGCGCCGGCGGCAGGGTTAGCGTCAGCGAAGGCGCCACGTTGTTGAACAGTTTCAGGTCGGGATAGCGCTGCGTCAGGCGCAGCAGCGTCCACACCCGCTCGGCGGTTTCGCTTACCGCCGCGGGTCGCCAGCGTGTTTGGTCTATCGCATAAGCGGTGGGCTGCACCCACTGGCGCAGGTTATGAATCGTCTCGCCGCCGCGCTGCGCCTGTCGGTCGATATTTTCCAACGGCCCCAACAGCGGATGCCCGGCGTCCGTTTTGCGCAGTTGGATCAGGCATCCCTGCGCATAAAGGCGAATAGCCGCCAACGGTTGATTGAGCTCGTGCGCGAAGCCGGAGGCCATTTCCCCCAGCACGTTCAGCTGCCTGGCGTTCTCCAGCGCCTGCTCCTGCCGCCGCAGTTGCTCTCCGGCATGGAGCAACTGCCGCCCGCGCCGGCGTACCAGCAGCGCGATCCAGATATGGTTGGCGATCAACAGCGCCAGCACCGCCAGCGACAGGCCGACGGCCGTCTGATGCTGGATCAGCCAGCTCTTGATATCCAGCCACAGCCGCCGCTGTTCCGGGTGTTGATTGACGGCGCGCAGCAAGGCTTCCACCTCGCTGGTCGAGACCGGTGCGCCCCATTGAAAGGGAGACTGCGGAGGTGCGGTCAGCAAGGCTCTTGCCACCGCATCCACCAGTGAGTTATCCAGGCCGGGCAGGGCGGCGAACGACCAGTTGGGGTAAAGCGGCGTGCTGCTGACGCAGGGAACCGATGTGGGCCGTTGCAACAGCGGGCGAAAATCCGCCGGGTTGATCAGGCCTTCTCGATCCATTTTCTCCAGCAGGCAGACGGGGACGATGGCGGCCTGAATGGCGCGCTCGCGCAACAGATAGAGCAGGGCATCGGCAGGGAAACCGGTAAAGCGCAGGTGGAAATCGCGATCGGGCCGCATACCGGCATCGCTGAGCGCCTTATAGCCGGTCAGATAGCCGCCGAAGGCCTGCGGATCGATGGCGCCCACCGTTTTGCCCATCAGCGCCTGCGGCGTCGTGATGCCGCTGTCGCGCCGCACCAGAATCACGCTGCCGATGATGTTGCCCGTTGCCCGATCGCCGTTGGCGGCGCGCAACGATGCCAGCCAGCGCAGATGATAGCGGCTGTTCAACTGCACGAACTGCGCCGGATTAGTGACCACGAACTGCACGCTGCCCCGATTGACCGCTTCGCGCATCTGCGCCAGATCGAGCGGCTGCAGGCGGAAGCGCTCACCGCCGACACTGCCGTTGAGGCTGTCGATCAGCGGCTGCCAGTCACGCGCGGTCGCCGCATCGCCGCGCATCGCCAGCACGCCGATCGACCACTCTCCCGCCTGTGCCGCCATCCCCCAACCGAGACTGAACAGCAGTAATAACACGACCCTCACAGCCCCTCCTGATGGGCAATTTGCCTGCCGCCACTTGTTTTAGATCAACGTTGGGGCCGGTATGTGGTTAACCACAATAGAGCGCCATCGATGCCATTTTTACACTGTAAATCATCGACATTGTTTATTCATCTAACGGGCATCAATAGCGTGATCGGGGTGATGCCCAGGGCGTGGGAGAGGCGCATGGACTTCAGTAAACGGCAGTTTTTGCAGCAGCTGGGCGTGTTGACGGCGGGGGCTTCGCTGATCCCCGTGGCGGAGGCCGGGCTGACGTTAGCGCCGACGCGGCGCGAGGGGGATGCGAGCCGCCGCTACGCGATGCTGATCGATCTGCGGCGCTGCGTCGGGTGCCAGGCCTGTACCGTGAGCTGCGCCATTGAAAACCAGACGCCGCACGGCGAGTTTCGCACCACGGTAAACCAGTACCAGGTCAGCCTCGAAGGTGAAGCGGTGGCGACCAACGTGCTGCTGCCCAGGCTGTGCAACCACTGCGACAACCCACCCTGCGTGCCGGTGTGCCCGGTACAGGCCACTTTCCAGCGTGAGGACGGGATCGTGGTGATCGACAACACGCGCTGCGTGGGGTGTGCCTATTGCGTGCAAGCCTGCCCGTACGATGCCCGCTTTATCAATCACGCCACCCAAACGGCGGACAAATGTACCTTCTGCGTACACCGGCTGGAGGCGGGATTGTTGCCGGCGTGCGTGGAGTCGTGCGTGGGCGGGGCGCGGATCATCGGTGACATGCGCGATCCGCACAGCACGCTGAGCAAAATGCTGCGGTGCCATGAGGCCGAGATCAACGTCCTCAAGCCGGAGAACCAAACCGCGCCCCATGTGTTCTATCTGGGGCTGGATGACGCCTTCGTCACGCCGCTGCCGGGGCGGGCGCAGGTTGCCTTATGGGGGGAGGGACGATGAGTCGCCAACTGATGATCGCAGAAGTGCTGGGCCAACCGCAGGCGGTGAGCTGGTTGCCGTGGGCCGTGCAATATTTCTTCTTTATCGGCATCGCTGCCTGTGCTGCGCTGCTGGCCTGCGTGTGGCGCTGGCGCGGTGGAGATAACGCCGCGCATCTGGAGCGCATGGCGCTGTTTATTGGGCTGACGTGCGCCATCACCGCACCGCTGGCGCTGACCGCCGACCTGCATCAAACCGCCCGCTTCTGGCATTTCTACGCCTACCCGACGCCCTGGTCGTGGATGCCGTGGGGCGCGCTGTTCTTGCCGCTGTTTACCCTGCTGATCGGCCTGTGGTTTCTCGCTCTCGAATTTGCGCGGCTGACGGGTAGGCCGGTTGCGCTGCTGCGTGGGATTGCGCCCGCCTGCGCGCTGGTGGCTATCGGCCTGCTGTTGTACACCGGGCGTGAGGTTTCCGTCGTGCGTGCCCGCCCCATTTGGTTCAGCTACGGATTTCCGATCGTGATGTTCCTCAGCGCGCTGCAGGCGCTCTTGGCCTTGCTGCTGCTGACATTGCGCGAACGGCCCGGTCTGCAGGCGCCGCTGGCGCGCGGGATGCTGCTGACGTTACTGCTGCTCGGCGGGGCGATCCTGCTGTGGGTATGCGGCGATACGTTATCCGGCGCGGCGGTACGCCACTGGCTGCAGACGCAGGCGATGGCGCGCCGGTATGCCGTGGGATGGATTGCTCTGTGGGGGCTGACGCTGGCGTGCGCCGCTTGGGCCGGCTCTCGGCGCTTGCCGCGCGGCGGTACGACGCTGCTGGTGGCCGGCGCACTGGGGCTGAGTTGGCTGATGCGCTGGACGCTGTTGATCGAGGTGCAAACCATCCCGAAATACAACGCGACGTATTCCCCTTATAGCCTGCCGCTCGGCACCGATGGCTTGCTGGCGATCGTCGGCACTTTCGGGTTGTGGCTGGCGTTAATGATCATGGTGCGTGAAGCACAGGCGTTTTTACTGCGGAGAAAACAACATGGCTAAACTCACCCGGCGTCAGTGGTTGAAAGTGGGCCTGGCCTTCGGTGGATTGTCCGCCTTTGGCCTGAGCTATCGCGAGGTCGCCAAACGGGCGATCGACGGCTTGATTCACGGCACTTCAGGGCGGGTGACCCTGGATCGCATCAACGGCAACTCCCTGCCACCCGAAGGGCGGGCAATGCCGGAATGGCAAGGCAATCCGCAGCAGACCATCTCGATGACCCAGTGTTTCGGCTGCTGGACGCAATGCGGCGTGCGGGTTCGGGTGGACAGGCAGACCGACCGGGTATTGCGCATTGCCGGCAACCCGTATCATCCGCTGTCTCAGGAACGGCACGTCGACTCGGCCTTGCCGCTGCAGGACGCGTTGGCGCAGCTGGGCGGCGAAAGCGGCCTAGATGCGCGTTCCACCGCCTGCGCGCGCGGCGCCACGCTGTTGGAGGGGCTTTACAGCCCGCTGCGGGTGCTGGAGCCGATGAAGCGCGTCGGCAAACGTGGCGAGGGCAAGTGGCAGCGCATCAGCTTTGAGCAGTTGATCGCTGAAGTGGTGGAAGGCGGCGATCTGTTCGGCGAGGGGCATGTGGAGGGCCTGCGGGCGATCCGCGATCTGGAGACGCCGATCGATGCCCGACAGCCGGGGCTGGGGCCGAAAGCCAATCAGCTGCTGGTGACCAACGCCGGTGACGATGGGCGCGACGGCTTCCTGCGGCGTTTCGCTCAGAACAGTTTCGGCAGCAAAAACTTCGGCGCGCACGGTGCTTACTGCGGGCTGGCCTACCGTGCCGGTTCCGGTGCGCTGATGAACGATCTGGACAAAAATCCGCACGTAAAACCCGACTGGGAACAGGTCGAATTCGCGCTGTTTATGGGAACCTCGCCGGCACAGTCCGGCAACCCGTTCAAGCGCCAGGCTCGGCAACTGGCCAGCGCCAGATTGCGCAGCGAGTTCCGTTATGCGGTAGTGGCGCCGGCGCTGCCGCTGACCACCACATTGGCGGACGATCATGGCCATTGGATCCCGATATTGCCGGGCACCGACTCGGCGCTGGCGATGGCAATGATCCGTTGGATCCTCGACCACCGGCGTTATCAGGCCGATTATCTCGCCATCCCGTCGGAGGTCGCCATGCAACGCGCCGGCGAGAAGAGCTGGACCAACGCCACGCATTTGGTGATCGCCGAGAGCGAGCATCCGCGGGCGGGGCAGCATCTGACGCTGGCCGATCTGAATGGCGCCGGGTCGGCGTCGCCGTTGGTGGTCAACGGCGCGGGGGAACTGGTGGCGGCCGAGGCGTGCGACAGCGCCGAGCTGTGGGTAAGCCGTACGGTGACGCTGCACGACGGCGTGCAGGTGGGGGTGAAAAGCGGCTTCCAGTGTTTGAAAGAGGCCGCCGACAAGCTGTCGCCGGAGGCGTACAGCCGGCAATGCGGCGTGCCGGTGGCACGCATCGCGGCACTGGCCGAGGCCTTTACCGCCCACGGGCGCAAGGCGGCGGTGATCGCCCATGGCGGGATGATGGCGGCAAACGGGTTTTACAATACCTGGTCGGTGATGATGCTTAACGTGCTGATCGGCAACCTGAGCCTGGCGGGAGGCGTGTTCGTCGGCGGCGGAAAATTCAACGGCTTCGCTGAGGGGCCGCGCTATAACCTGGTCGAGTTTCCCGGCCTGGTAAAACCGAAGGGCCTGAATATCGCGCGCAGCAAGGCCGCCTATGAAACCTCCGACGAGTACCGCGAAAAAGTGGCGGCGGGCGTTTCCCCCTGGCCGGCCAGGGCGCCCTGGTATCCGTTCGTCGCCGGGCAACTGACCGAGCTGCTGACATCGGCGTTGGCAGGGTATCCGTACGGGCTGAAAGCCTGGATCTCGAACATGACCAACCCCTTGTACGGTATCGCCGGGTTACGTAGCGTGGCGGAGGAACGATTGAAAGATCCGGCGCGTTTGCCGCTGTTTATCGCTATCGATGCGTTTATCAACGAAACGACGGCGCTGGCCGACTATATCGTCCCGGACACCCATAACTTTGAGAGCTGGGGGTTCAGCGCCCCCTGGGGCGGCGTCGCCAGCAAGGCCACTACCGCGCGCTGGCCGATAGTGACGCCGGCGACCGCGAAAACGGCGCAAGGGCAGCCGATTTCCATGGAGGCGTTTTGCATCGCCGTCGCTAAACGCCTGGCGCTGCCGGGGTTCGGCGATCGCGCTATCGGCGACGGCCAGGGCGAGCTGCTGCCGCTCAACTGCGCCGAGGATTATTATCTGCGCGCCGCCGCCAACGTGGCGTTTGCCGGCAAGGCGCCGGTGCCGGCCGCGAGGGCGGACGAACTGACGCTGAGCGGTGTCGATCGCTTGTTGCCGCAGCTTGCGCAGACGCTGCGCGCCGATGAAATCGACCGCGTGGCGTTTATTTACAGCCGCGGCGGCCGGTTCGCCGTTCACGACAGCGGCCGCCGCGACGGCAGCGTGGGCAACCGCTGGGAGAAACCGCTGCAGATCTGGAATGCGGAAGTGGCGAAGCACCGGCATGCGATCACCGGTGAGCGTTTCAGCGGCTGCCCCACCTGCTATCCGGCGCGTTTGTCGGACGGCCGCGCGGTGGAAGCGCTCTACCCTGAGCAGCAGTGGCCACTGCGCCTGATGTCCTTCAAATCCAACGTGATGAGCAGCTCCACCGCGGTGATCCGGCGCCTGCACGACGTGAAACCGGTGAACCTGGTGGCGCTGAACCCGGCGGACGGAGCGCGTTTCGGCATTCAACACGGCGACCGGGTACGTATCAGCACGCCGGGCGGCAGTCGAGAGGTGCAGATCAGTTTACTGGCGGGCGTGATGCCCGGCGTGATCGCGGTGGAACACGGCTACGGCCACTGGGAGATGGGGGCCAGTCAGCACTACCTGGACGGCGAACCGCTGGCGATGGATGAGCGCATCGCCGCCGGCATCAACCTCAACGATTTGGGCTTTGCCGATCCGACGCGCGAAGTGCCGAATACCTGGCTGGATTGGGTGACCGGTGCGGCGGTGCGTCAGGGGATCCCTGCGACCATCGTCAAACTTTCCGCGTAGGCGCAGCCGTAATGGCCTGCTGTGGCAGCTGGTTTTACGGTGCGGGGGGTTAAGCCTGCGTCAGCAGCTGCAAAAAGCGGCTCAGCGCGGCAAAAGGCGGTTCGCTGTTGCGCCAGAAGACGCCCACGCTGCCTTTCTGCTCTATCTTCGGCAGATTCAGGATCGCCAGCTGCCCCTGGCTGGCATAACGCTGCGCCAGCCGTAGGGAAAGAATGGAGATCATATCGCTGCTTTGCAGCAGGTTGGTACTGACGTTCATGGATGCCGATTCAACCGTGTTTTCGGGCAGCATCACGCCGTTATCCGCCAGCGCATTATCAATGCTGAGGCGGATGGGCGTGCCGGTCGGCCAGACAATCCAGCGCCAGTGGGTGAGATCGCGCCAGGTGAGGGAGGCGGATTCCGCCAGCGGATGGTGAGGGCGGGCAACAAAGCATACCGGTTCGGTGTAGAGCACTTGATAGTTGAGCGGCAGTTGCAGCGCCCGCCCGCCAACGCGGCCCACGACGACGTCCACCGCGCCCGCGATCAGATCGTGCAGCAGCGGGGTCATCACCTTTTCCTCAATATTGAGATGCAGCGTTGGCATTTCCTGCAGCAGGCTCAATATGGCCTGCGAAACGCAGTCGGTGGCGACCGGCGAACAGCCGATTTTCAGGCTTCCCACCAGCCCGCCTTGCTTAAAGCGGGCGATTTCAGACTGCGAACGCTCGAGATCGTTGACCAAGCGCTGCGCATGCTGAAGCAGCAGTTTCCCCCCCTCGGAGGGGCGCAGCCCTTTGCTATGCCGCTCAAACAGCGTGATCCCAATCTCATCTTCGAGCTGTGACAACCATTTTGACAGAGCGGGTTGGGAGATGTTCATCATCCGGGCAACGTGGGTCAGATTTCCCTGCTCACCCAACGCCACCAACATTTGCAGATGGTGAAGTTTCATTTTCTGCGCCCAGTTCGCCATTTGCTATAACCCTCCGGTTATGTCTCTGCCTGAAAAGCCATTGTACATTTTATCGCTAAGGATACAAATTCGTAACATACCTAAAACAAGACAGACATCTCCCTACCTGCACCGAGGCGCTCACTATGACTCAACGGCGTGATTTACAAGCACTGATCGATGCTGCTCCCATCGGTAAGACGCAGTGGCGCGTTATCATCTGCTGCTTTTTGGTGGTGATGTTCGATGGTTTTGACACCGCCGCCATTGGTTTCATCGCACCCGACATCCGTACCCAATGGCAACTGACCGCCGGCGAACTGGCACCGCTGTTTGGCGCGGGGTTGTTGGGATTGACGGCGGGCGCACTGCTTTGCGGCCCGCTTTCTGACCGCTTTGGCCGCAAGCGCGTCATCGAACTTTGTGTGGCGCTGTTTGGCACGCTGAGCCTGATTTCGGCCTTCTCCCCCGATATGCCAACGCTGGTCATTTTACGTTTTCTCACCGGCCTGGGGTTGGGGGGCGCGATGCCGAACACCATCACGATGACCTCTGAATATCTGCCTGCTCGCCGCCGTGGTGCGCTGGTCACGCTGATGTTCTGCGGTTTCACGCTCGGTTCAGCCCTGGGCGGGATCGTCAGCGCCCAACTGGTGCCGGTGATGGGGTGGCACGGCATTTTGGTGCTCGGAGGCGTTTTGCCGCTGATGCTCTTTGTGGTGCTGCTGTTTGCCCTGCCGGAATCCCCGCGCTGGCAGGTCCGCCGCCAACTGCCGCGCAAGGTGATTGCCAAAACGGTCAGCGGCATCACCCGAGAGTGCGATGAAGAGACCCATTTTTACCTCAACGAAGCCGCTACGGCGACCAAAGGGAGCATCAGCCCGCTGTTTGCCGGCCGCCAGCTGCGCATTACTCTCATGCTCTGGGCGGTTTTTTTTATGAGCCTGTTGATTATCTATCTGCTCTCCAGTTGGATGCCGACGCTGCTTAACCATCGCGGTATAGATCTGCAGCATGCCTCTTGGGTGACCGCCGCTTTCCAGATGGGCGGAACGTTGGGGGCGCTGGGGCTGGGCGCGTTGATGGACAAATACAATCCCTTCCGGGTGTTGGCGGCGAGCTACGCCCTGGGCGCCGCGTGTATCGTCATGATTGGTCTGAGCGAGAACGGCCTGTGGCTGATGGCGCTGGCCATCTTCGGCACCGGCATCGGCATCAGCGGTTCGCAGGTTGGGCTGAATGCCTTGACCGCCACGCTCTATCCGACACAAAGCCGGGCGACCGGCGTCAGCTGGTCCAATGCCATTGGCCGCTGCGGCGCGATTGTCGGCTCGCTTGCCGGCGGCGTGATGATGGCGATGAATTTCTCATTCGATACGCTATTTTTCATTATTGCCGTGCCGGCGGCGATCAGTACGGTGATGTTAATGCTGCTGACGGCTGTTGTTCGCCAGTCTGCTCCAGCCCCTGATACGTTGCCTCGCGCAGCGTCGTGAATGAAAAGGAGAATCCCTATGCCTGAACGCAATCAGGATGTTAATCCCAGCCGCCAGCAGTTCTACCGGCATATTTCAGGGCAGAACCTGACCCCATTGTGGGAGTCGCTGCACCATTTGGTGCCGCAAACGCCGAATGCAAACTGCGCTCCGGCTTACTGGAACTATCAGGCGATTCGCCCGCACCTGCTGGCCAGCGGCGAGTTGATTGGCGCCAAAGAGGCGGTTCGCCGCGTGCTGGTGCTGGAAAACCCGATGCTGCGCGGACAGTCCTCCATCACCCCGACGCTGTATGCCGGATTGCAGTTGATCATGCCGGGCGAAGTCGCGCCGAGCCATCGCCATAATCAGTCGGCATTGCGTTTTATCGTCGAGGGGAAAGGGGCATTTACCGCCGTTGACGGTGAGCGTACGCAAATGCATGAAGGCGACTTCATTTTGACGCCGCAGTGGCGCTGGCACGATCACGGTAATCCCGGCGAGGAGCCGGTGGTATGGCTGGACGGGCTGGATCTGCCGCTGGTGAACCTGCTGGGTTGCGGTTTCGCGGAAGACTATCCGCAAGAGCAGCAGCCCGTGACGCGCCAGGAGGGGGATTATTTACCGCGCTATGCGGCCAATATGCTGCCGCTGCGCCATCAGAAAGGCAACTCATCGCCCATTTTCAACTACCGCTACGATCGCAGCCGGGCAGCGCTGCACGACCTCACCCGCATGGGGGACGCCGACGAGTGGGACGGCTACAAGATGCGCTACGCCAACCCGGTGACCGGCGGCTATCCCATGCCCTCGATGGGCGCCTTCCTGCAGCTGCTGCCGAAAGGCTTTTCCTCACGGAAGGCGCGCACCACGGACAGCACCATTTACCACGTGGTGGAAGGGCGCGGCCAGGTCAGCATCGGCAGCGAAACCCTTCACTTTTCGGCAAAAGATATCTTCGTGGCGCCGACCTGGTTCGACGTGTCGTTTCAGGCGGACGAAGACACCGTGTTATTCAGTTTCTCGGACAGGCCGGTTCAGGAAGCCCTGGGACTGTTCCGCGAAGCACGTTATTAATTTGGGAGAGACAAAATGACGCAATACGTATTTGCACCGCAAGCCCCTGTGACGGTTCCTGTTGTGGGGAGTGATAAACAGTTTCCCGTGCGCCGTGTCTACTGCGTCGGGCGTAACTATGCTGCGCATGCCCGCGAAATGGGCTTTGACCCGGATCGTGAGCCACCGTTTTTCTTCTGCAAGCCTGCCGATGCGGTGGTGCCGGTGGCGGCCGGCGAAACGCTGGCGTTGCCGTATCCGTCGCAAACCGACAACTATCACTACGAAATCGAACTGGTGGTGGCGATTGGCAAACGGGGGAGCGATATTCCGCTGGAAAAGGCGCATGAATACATTTGGGGATATGCCACAGGCCTGGACATGACCCGCCGCGATCGGCAGATGGACATGCGTCAGATGGGGCGCCCATGGGAAATCGGCAAGTCGTTCGATCTTTCTGCGCCCATCGCGCCATTGCATAAAGCCGGCGACAGCGCCGACGTGAACAACGCGCCTATCTGGCTGCAGGTCAACGGCAGCGATCGCCAGCGCAGCGACATCCGCCATCTGATCTGGTCGGTGAATGAAACCATCAGCTATCTGTCCGGCTTTTTTGAGCTGCAGCCCGGCGATCTGATTTTTACCGGGACGCCGGAAGGGGTGGGCGCGGTGGTGAAAGGCGATGTGATTACCGGCAATGTAGAGGGGCTAACCCCGATCGCCGTGAAGATTGTCTGAGCCGATTCAGAGGTGAATGATGAAGCTGTACAGTTTCTTTAATAGCTCAGCGTCCTACCGCGTGCGCATTGCGCTGGCGCTGAAAGGCCTCCATTACCAGACGGTGGGGGTCAATATTCGTATCGGGCAGCAGAATGAGCTGGCATATCGGCGAATGAACCCGGTCGGGCTGGTGCCGACGCTGCTCACGGACGACGGTGAGTCTCTCAGCCAGTCGCTGGCGATTATTGACTGGCTGGATCGCCATTTTCCTCAGTCGCCGCTGTTGCCGGCGGCCGACCCGGCGCGCAGCCGGATACTGGAAATCGTCTATGTTATTGCCTGCGATATTCATCCGGTAAATAACCTGCGGGTTTTACGCTACCTGAGTGAAGAGCTGAAGGTGAGTGAGGAAGAGAAAAAACGCTGGTATGCGCACTGGATCCGCCAAGGGCTGAGCGCCGTAGAACAGCTGTTGCTCCAGAGGCCGCCAGGACCCTTCTGCGTTGGCGATACCCCGACGTTGGCGGATTGCTGCCTGATCCCTCAGTGGGCGAATGCCCTGCGGATGGGGTGCGACCTGAGCGGGTACCCGCGCTGTAAAGCGGTTTACGACGCCTGTACTCGTCTCCCGGCGTTCATCGCCGCGGCGCCCGAAAACCAACAAGACAAAATCTCAGCCTGAGCCCGAAAGGAGGAAAACAATGGCTAAAGTGATGCGCGCAATTATCGTCGGGGGAGGCATTGGCGGCGCAGCGACTGCGCTCTCGCTGGCTCGCCAGGGCATTAAAGTGATGTTGTTGGAAAAGGCGCACGAGATTGGTGAGATTGGGGCGGGTATTCAGCTCGGCCCCAACGCCTTTTCCGCGCTGGATAGCCTGGGTGTGGGCGGCGTAGCGCGTCAGCGCGCCGTCTTTACCGATCACATTACCCTGATGGATGCGGTCAATGCCCAGGAGGTGGTGCATATTGAGACCGGGCAAGCATTTCGCGATCACTTTGGCGGTCCCTATGCGGTTATCCATCGGGCGGATATCCACGCCTCTGTTTGGGAAGCGGTATTGACCCATCCGGATGTGGAATACCGTACCTCAACGCAGGTGGCGGGTATCAGCCAAACGGTGGACGATGTGACGGTATTTGATGAGCAGGGCAATCGCTGGACGGCGGATATTCTGATCGGCTGCGATGGCGTGAGGTCGGTGGTGCGGCAGTACCTGCTGGGCGATGCGCCGCGGGTGACCGGACATGTGGTTTACCGCGCCGTGATTAATTGCGATGAGATGCCGGAGGATTTACGCATTAACGCGCCGGTACTGTGGGCGGGGCCGCATTGCCATCTGGTGCATTACCCGCTGCGCGGCGGGAAGCAGTATAACCTGGTGGTGACGTTCCATAGCCGTCAGCAGGAGGAATGGGGTGTGAAGGAGGGCAGTAAAGAGGAGGTACTTTCCTATTTTTCCGGTATTCACCCGCGTCCGCGCCAGATGCTGGATAAGCCGACCTCATGGCGCCGCTGGTCAACCGCCGATCGTGAACCGGTGGAGAAATGGGGCAACGACCGTATCACGCTGGTGGGAGACGCAGCGCACCCGGTGGCACAGTATATGGCACAGGGAGCCTGCATGGCGCTGGAGGATGCGGTAACGCTGGGTAAAGCGCTGGAAGAGCATGGAGGGGATGCGGCAAAAGCGCTTGCCCTGTACGAGTCGGTACGTATTCCACGCACGGCGCGCATCGTCTGGTCAACCCGTGAGATGGGCCGTGTTTATCACGCCGCAGGCGTTGAGCGCCAGGTGCGTAATCTGTTATGGAAAGGCAAATCTCAGGCGGAATTTTATCGCGGAATGGAATGGCTGTACGGCTGGAAAGAAGAAAACTGCCTGCAGCCGCGCTGAGAGAGAGGCCCTGCCCAGGCCTCCGCTAGCGCATGGGCCAAACCGGTGCGGCCTAATCCTCTCAATATGCAGACGAAAAAAAACCTGCTGTAACAGCAGGTTTTCTTAAATTTGGTCGGCATGAGAGGATTATGCGCATCTTCGATGCTTGCCCTGCGGGCCGTTGCTAAAGCAACGTGGTCTCACTACGTTCGGCTCAAACCTCCTTCGGAGATTCTCATCCTCTCGACGTATAGATGAAAAAAAACCTGCTGTAACAGCAGGTTTTCTTAAATTTGGTCGGCATGAGAGGATTCGAACCTCCGACCCCCGACACCCCATGACGGTGCGCTACCAGGCTGCGCTACATGCCGACGCTATGAAAAATCATACTACCGATTCCCGATGTTAATGCAAGCGCCTCGCCACTTGATTGCTTTAGTTTTAAGCAGTTAGTTGGCGATAAAGCGTTTTACATCGGTCAGCACCTGCAGCAGCAGAGCAAGCTGCGGTTTCTCGTCTTTTATTTCTTCGCCGTTCTGATCGTAGACGCGATAGTTGCCGCTGTTGTCCAGCATCAGCGTCTGCGTCGGCGTAGTGATCACCAGCTGATTGCCATCGCCGGTGGCGATCCAGTCGTTGCGGCGCTGGGCGGTGAACAGATCTTCGCCCTGCGAATAGTCTTTCGGCGCGGTTTTCACGTGCAGCAACCGTTGCATCAAGGTGCGCATCACGTCGTTATGGCCGGTCAGCTTGCTGATGGTCTGCGCCGGGGTGCCCGGCCAGTGGATCACCAACGGCACCTGCAGTTGCGCCTGGTTGAAGGCAGTGCCGGCGCCCCATTGGCCTTTGCCGCTGTCGTTGAATTCGACGCCGTGTTCGGCGGTGATCACCACCACGGTTTTGTCCAGCAGACCGCGCTGTTTCAGGGTATCCAGCACCTGGGCTATCTGGGCATCCACGTCTTGAGCGCCGGTGCGATAGCGTTGGATAAAATCGGCCGGCGCCGGGGTTTTGTCGCCTTCAGCCGGCTCGGCGCCGCTGAAGTTGATATAGGAGAACCACGGCTCTTTGCCGCCCTGATCCGTCAGCCAGCGCTGCCATTGCTGCGTGGTTTGCGCGTCGCTTTGCGGCGCCGGCGTTGGCAGCGAGAAGTCGGTCAATAGGGCCTGGCGGTACAGGCTGGCGTTGAAACCGTCGGAAGAGAACAGCCCCAGTTGGTAGCCCTGATCGCCGAGCGCGTTGAGCAGCGCCGACGGCTTGCGGCCGGCGAGCACGCTGTCCAGATAGGTCGGAGAAATGCCGTAGAACAGGCCGAACAGCCCGGTGTCGGCATGATTACCCGAGCTGTAGTGATCGCTGAAGCGCACGTTTTCCTGGGCGAAGCGCGTCAGCGCCGGCATGTCCTGCGCCACGTCTTTGGCGCGAATGCCGTCCACCACGATCATCAGCAGGTTATAGCCGCTGCCTTTATCGCCGTAGCTGAGATCGCTGAGCGGATACTCCACCGCCACCGCTTCCGGGTTGCCCTGTTGCATCAGGCGGCGCTCATACTCTTGCTGGTCGAGCAGGCCGTGTTTTTCGAGGAACTTGCGTGCGGTCATCGGGTACGAGAGCGGCAGATTGGCTCGCTGCATGGTGATCGGGCGATAGAAGTTGGCGTCAGCCCAAATGTAAATCAGGTGCGACGCGAAAAAGGCGCTGATAAACAGCGCCGCCAGCGGTTTGCCGAAGCGGCGGCGGTTCAGGCTGCGCAGCTTCTGCCAGCTCCAAGTGCCGAACAACATCTCCACCAGGAAGATCACGGGCACGCAGATAAACATCAGCTGCCAGTCGCGCGACAGCTCACTCTGGTCCGGGTTGACCACCAGATCCCACACCACCGGATTGAGGTGCAGGTGGAAATGGGAGAACACTTCGCTGTCGACCAGTAACAGCGTGAGCCCGATGGTGGCCAGCGCGGCGGAAATAAATCGCAGCAGCCGCTGCGACATCACCACGAAGGTGAGCGGGAAAATCACCAGCAAATAGCCGGCGAACACGATAAAGCTGAAATGCCCCAGCAGGCTGACCAGGGCATAGACCCGGCCCAGCAGGGATGCGGGCCAGTCGGTAACAAACAGGTAGCGGCTGCCCAGCCCAAGGGCGAGCAGGATGTTGAATAAGGCGAACCAGTGCCCCCAACTGATCATCTGGGAGACTTTTTCACGATAACGCTGACGGTTTGTCACCATAAGTCAATATTAATGTGCTTTGTCTTCACGGACAGAAGCCTGCAGGGCTTCCGCGAACGATCTTGCCAGGGTTTTCCGCTGCGCGGGGGCAACGCTGGTGTTGATCAAATTAGTAACCATGTTGCCCAGCACCATCAGGGAAAGATCGGTGGGGGTATGGTGTTTTTCCAGAACATTGACCAGCTCTGAGAGCAGTTGTTCAACGTGTTCGTCACTGTAACGGGATGATTGTGGCATAAAATTGCGCTTAGTAATCTGCAAAGTGCCCTATCTTACCGTATAGGGCAGTGATTTTCCGCTCTTTTATCACTTCCTGTCATTTGGGGAGGGGGGCGCCCGTGGCGGGGCTGCTCCTCGCAGCGCCTTTCCGGTTTGCCGCGGTTTTTAGTATTGCAGGTCGGGGCCTTCAGTGTTTGAATACGCGCCTAAAGAACAGGAGGATTTACCATGAGTCTGGATATCGACCAGATCGCTTTGCATCAGTTGGTGAAACGCGACGAGCAAACGCTGGACGTGGTGCTGCGCGATTCCTTGCTTCCCACCAACGCGGCGGTGGAAGAAATGATGACGGAACTGCATCGCGTCTACAGCGCCAAGAGCAAGGCCTTAGGCCTGTTCAACGAAGGTAGCGAGCTGGCGGAAGCGCTGCGCACCTGCCGCAAGGACGATAAGGACTTTCTGGCCTTCAGCCGCGCGGCGACCGGCCGCCTGCGCGACGAACTGGCGAAGTATCCGTTTGCCGAAGGCGGCGTGGTGCTGTTCGGCCAATACCGTTATCTGGCGGTGGAGTACCTGCTGATCGCGGTGCTGAACAGCCGTAACAGCATGCGCGTCAACGAAGAGCTGGATATCAACACCACGCACTATCTGGACATCAACAACGCCGATATCGTCGCGCGCATCGATCTGACCGAATGGGAAACCAACCCGGAATCGACCCGCTATCTGACCTTCCTGCGCGGGCGCGTAGGCCGTAAGGTCGCCGACTTCTTCATGGATTTCCTGGCGGCGTCCGAAGGGTTGGACACCAAGGCGCAAAACCGCGGGCTGCTGCAGGCGGTAGACGACTACTGCGCCGATGCGCAGCTGGACAAGAACGAGCGCCAGTCGGTGCGCCAGCAGGTGTACAGCTACTGCAACGAACAGCTGCAGGCCGGCGAAGAGATTGAACTGCAGGCCTTGTCGCAGGAGCTGTCGCCGCTCGGCGAGAAAGACTTCATGCAGTTCTCCAGCGAGCAAGGGTATGAGCTGGAAGAGAGCTTCCCGGCGGATCGCGGCACGCTGCGCCAACTGACCAAATTTGCCGGCAGCGGCGGCGGCATCAGCCTGAACTTCGACGCCATGCTGCTGGGCGAACGCATTTTCTGGGATGCGGCCACTGACACGCTGACCATCAGAGGCACGCCGCCGAACCTGCGCGATCAGCTGCAGCGCCGGACCGGCAGCGGCAAGTAAGCGTGCCGAATCGCAGACAATAAAAAACGCCGCAATTGCGGCGTTCTTTATTTCGGCGTCCCGAAAGGTTCGAAAACGTAGCGATTAAACGCGAACGAAGTCGATGTGAGCCAGTTTTGGCTTGAACGGGTGACGCTGTACAGCCTGAACCTTAACTTTGGTTTCTTTACCGTCGATAACCAGAGTTACTGCTTCGCTGTAGAATTCTGGTTTAGCTTCCATGTTCTTAACAGAATCATGGTCCAATTCGATGGAAACTGCAGCTTCTTTGCCACCGTAAACGATAGCTGGGAATTTGTTTGCTGCACGCAGGCGGCGGCTCGCACCTTTACCCTGGTCTTTACGTACTTCTACATTGATAGTGAACATTGTTTTTTCTCTTAAAAGAAAATTTACCCTGCTACAGGCGACCCAAGTAGCAAGTTCGGAAACCCGCTTTAACGCTGGGCAGGCCCAGGTAAAGCGCGCGGCATTTTAACGGAAAGCCGCCCGCAGGGCAACGAAAACCTGCCCAGGTTGGGGACAGTTCGCTCAGGCCAACTGATTGGCGCGGCGGAAACGGCCTTGATAATCGAACACTTTCTCACGCACCTGCCAAAACTGCCCGCGCTTGCGCGCCACCACGAAATCCGGATGGCGCAGCGCCTGCTGTTGCGCCAGCACGTCGGCGGCGGTGTGCCAGGCGAACGGCACGCCCGGCGCGCGCTGATGCGGGCGCAGGAACAGCATCTCGAACGCTTTGCGCTGCGCCGGCGTCTGCAGGCGGAAGCGCTCGCTGGTGCTGGTGCCGTCCTCGTCGTAATAGGTGGCCTTCAGCCATTCGCCCTTGTCGTCGCGGCCGCTCTGCAGTTCCATGCCGCCGCAGCGCAGCACCAGCGCGTCTTTCAGCTTCAGCGCCGCCTTCAGCATGTCATCGGGATCGACCAACACTTCCTGACATTGATGGCAGCGGCGTGCGGCGATATCGTTCTCCGCGCCGCAGTGCGGGCAACTCTTGAACCGGAAGCGGTAATCGCACTGCTCGCGGTGGCCGTCGTCGTCCTCCAGCCAGCCCTGGCAGCGGCGGCCGTAGTGCTCGATGATATCGCCGTTCTCGGTGCACTTGCCCCAGAACAGGTTGGCGAAGCCGCAGGCCGGGCAGAATACCTGCACCGGCTGGCTGTCGCCGTGCGGCTTGCTGACGCCGACTTCCGGCGTGAACAGATCGTGCGGGTTGCCGGCGTAGTCGAGGATCAGGCAATCCTTTTTGTCGGGCGCCAAACGCAGCCCGCGCCCGACGATCTGCTGGTACAGGCTGACGGACTCGGTGGGGCGCAGGATCGCGATCAGATCGACGTGCGGCGCGTCGAAACCGGTGGTCAATACCGCGACGTTGACCAGATAGCGCAGCCGCTGCTGTTTGAACGCGTCGATCAGCGCATCGCGCTCGGCGGGCGGCGTTTCGGCGCTGACCAGCGCGGCTTCGCCGTTCGGCAACAGGCCGTGGATCTCGCGGGCGTGTTCGACGGTGGCGGCGAAGATCATCACGCCTTTGCGATCCTCTGCGTACTCCACGATCTGGCTGATGATGTGCGGCGTGACGCGGTTTTGCCGCTTCAGCTCGCGGTTCAGATCCGCTTCGCTGAACAGGCCGTTGCTCCTGGCCTCCAGCCGGCTGAAGTCATATTGCACGATCGGCATATCCAGCCGCTCAGGCGGCACCAGGAAGCCGTTCTTAATCATGTAGCGCAGCGGCAGCTCGTAGATGCAGTCGCGAAACAGACTGGCGCCGTCGCCGCGGGTGAAGCCATGGTAGTGATACTGGTAAATCCAGCCCTTGCCCAGTCGGTAAGGCGTGGCGGTCAGCCCCAGCAGCCGCAGCTGCGGGTTGGTTTTCTGTAAATGCTGGATGATTTGCTGGTACTGGCTGTCGTCGTCGTCGCTGATGCGGTGGCATTCATCGACGATCAGCAGCGAAAAGGCGCCGTCGAACAGCGGCAGGTTGCGCGCGACGGACTGTACGCTGCCGAACACCACCTTGCCGGCGCTCTCTTTCTGCTGCAGGCCGGCGGCGAAGATATCCGCTTCCAGGCCGTAGGCGCAGTATTTGGCGTGGTTTTGCGCCACCAGTTCCTTGACGTGCGCCAGCACCAACACCCGCCCGCGGGCGCGCTTCGCCAGCTCGGCGATCACCAGGCTTTTGCCGGCACCGGTCGGCAGCACGATCAGCGCCGGTTCGGGGTGCCGCCGGAAATGGTTGATGGTGGCTTCGACCGCTTCCAGTTGGTAGGGGCGTAGGGTAAAGGCCATAAATGAACGCCGTAGGTTGGAATGGGCCGCCGGGAACCGGTTTTGTCACCTCTGTTCCCACAGAAACCGTGACATTTTACGTGCCGGGCGGCCGAAAAATTTCTATTATTATGCCTTCTGCGCGCGCGCGGTGCGAGAAGCGTGAAAATTACCCCTGTCGGGCAACGCGTTGTACCGCTATACTCGTGTGACAGCAATCGCTGTTCCCCCACGCGATTTCCCCCCTGAACCTGCCATTTGCACCCGGTGCAACGGCGGGCGTCATATTTTGGCAATACGATCAATGCGATCATAACAACGACAGGCAAAGCAGATCCCATGCGATTGGACAAGTTTTTATCTCAGCAGTTAGGCATTAGCCGTGCGCTGGTTGCGCGCGAACTTCGGGCTAAACGCGTCACCGTGGACGGTGAGGTGGTGAAGAGCGGGGCTGTCAAACTGACCCCGGAGCAAGAAGTGGCGTTCGACGGCAATCCGCTGCAGCAGCAGAACGGCCCGCGCTATTTCATGCTCAACAAACCGCAGGGTTACGTCTGTTCCACCGACGATCCCGATCATCCGACGGTGCTGTACTTCCTCGATGAGCCGGTCGCGTACAAGCTGCACGCCGCCGGGCGGTTGGATATCGACACCACCGGGCTGGTGCTGATGACCGACGACGGCCAGTGGTCGCACCGCGTCACGTCGCCACGCCACCACTGTGAGAAAACCTATTTGGTGACGCTGGAGCACCCGCTGGCGGAAGACACCGCGCAGCGTTTCGCCGAAGGGGTGCAACTGCACAACGAGAAAGATCTGACGCGGCCGGCGACGCTGGAGCAGGTCGACGAGCACGTGGTGCGCCTGACCCTCAGCGAAGGGCGCTACCACCAGGTGAAGCGGATGTTCGCTGCCGTCGGCAATCGGGTGATCGAGTTGCACCGCGAGCGCATCGGCGCCATCGTGCTGGATGACGATCTGGCGCCGGGCGAATACCGCCCACTGACCGAAGAAGAGATCGCCAGCGTGGGCGCGCCGCACCTGCAGGACTGATAACCGATCATCGATTGCGGCCGATTAAGGAGTCGTGGAACGTGCAACAGAACCGAACCTCTCATCTCGGTTTGATTTTCATTCTGGGCCTGTTGTCCATGTTGATGCCGTTGGCCATCGACATGTACCTGCCCAGTATGCCGGTGATCGCCGCCCAGTTTGGCGTCGAGTCCGGCAGCGTGCAGATGACGCTCAGCGCCTATATGCTCGGCTTTGCCTTCGGGCAGCTGTTCTATGGGCCGATGTCGGACAGCATCGGCCGCAAGCCGGTGATCCTGTGGGGTACGCTGATCTTCGCCATCGCCGGCTGCGCCTGCGCCATGGCGCAATCGATCGATCAGCTGATCGGGCTGCGTTTCCTGCACGGTTTGGCCGCCGCCGCCGCCAGCGTAGTGATCAACGCCTTGATGCGCGACATGTTCACCAAGGACGAGTTCTCGCGCATGATGTCGTTCGTCATTCTGGTGATGACCATCGCGCCGCTGCTGGCGCCGATGATCGGCGGGGCGCTGCTGCTGTGGTTCAGTTGGCACGCCATCTTCTGGACCATGGGCGCCGCGGCGTTGATCGGTTCACTGCTGGTGGCCCTGTTCATCAAGGAGACGCTGCCGAAAGAACGGCGACAGCGGTTCCACCTGCGCACCACGCTGGGCAACTTCGGTTCGCTGTTCCGCCACAAACGGGTGCTGAGCTACATGCTGGCCAGCGCCTTCTCGTTCGCCGGCATGTTCTCGTTCCTCAGCGCCGGGCCGTTCGTCTACATCGAACTGAACCACGTTTCGCCGCAACACTTCGGCTACTATTTTGCGCTGAACATCGTGTTCCTGTTCCTGACGACGCTGATTAACAGCCGCAACGTGCGGCGGTTCGGCGCGGTCAAGATGTTCAAGCTGGGGCTGCTGGTACAGCTGGCGATGGGGCTGTGGCTGCTGGCGGTGAGCGCTGTCGGTCTGGGTTTCTGGGCGCTGGTGATCGGCGTTGCGGTCTATCTGGGGTGCATCGCGATGATCTCCTCCAACGCCATGGCGGTGATCCTGGATGATTTCCCGCATATGGCGGGCACGGCTTCTTCCTTGGCCGGTACGTTGCGCTTCAGCATCGGTGCGCTGGTGGGAGCGGTGCTGTCGATGGCGCCGGGCAAAAGCGCCTGGCCCATGGTCACCTCGATGGCGCTGTGCAGCATCGTGGCGGTGCTGTTCTATGTTTACGCCAGCCGGCCGCGCGATCGCGCAGCCTGACGTTCTCCCGATTCGGGGCGTTTTGCCCCGCATCGCCTTAGGGTTGCGCCTTGCCATTTCAGGGTGCAACTGGCAATTAAAAATTTGTTGCTAAATATACGCAAGCTAATTAATTGGCCGTTTTCCCCTCTGTGTGTTTTTTGTTAAAAAATTCCACCGCCGCATCGCCTAATATTCCTCGGGAGGCGCAGCGTTCTGCCGGCTGAGTGCTGCGGATGGTTTGTATTAGGATTGATGTAAATCAAGGCATTAGCAGGGGTAGCTGCGCCAACGTGGCGGGCTAAATGTTTCTTCATTGTAAAAATATGGCGTCTGAAAAGTAGTCGCATTGCAAGAAAAAAGAGTTGAGATCGCTGCGGGAAAGGGTTACATATAACGCAAAAATGCGAGCTGAGTCGCAAAATGCCGTGAAATAACACCGCACGGCGCGCCAAAAAATGGCACGGCATCGGCAAGCACGGGGTCAGGTTAATGGCTAGCGGCAAAATTTACATTTAAATAACATTTGTGCGCGGCAGAGTCGGGAGTCAGCGGCTATAACTTAGTAACCCTGTCAGGTAAAAGTGTTTCACCTTTTCAATCTAGGGATTTCATGTGGAGAGTATCCAACTTTCGGTAGTGCATCGCTTGCCGCAAAGTTATCGTTGGCTATCTGGTTTCACCGGCGTGAAGGTCGAACCGATTCCGTTTAACGGAATAGACGAAGATAACAACCTGATTGGTCTGAAGTTACTCAGCCATGAAGGGGCCGAGGCCTGGCAGGTCATGCAACAGCTCAATCTGTCGCTGCAGGAGATTCAGGTCGACTGCGCGATTGTTGAATGGGAAGGGGAACCTTGCCTGTTCGTGCAGCGCAGCGACGAGAGCGCCACCATGTGCCGCCTGAAAAACGTCGGCGCCGCGATCGCCGAACCGCTCAGCGCGCAATACCCTTTCTAAATTCGCCGCTAGTCCGCCAACTGCAGCAGTTGACGGGTATAGTCGGCGGCGGGCGCCGCGAAAATCGCCCGGCAGTCTCCCTGTTCAACCACTTCTCCCTGTCGCAACACGATGACCTGGTGGCATAGCGAACGCACCACCTGCAGGTCATGGCTGATGAACAGATAAGCCAGCCGGTGGCGTTGCTGCAGCGATTTCAGCAGCGTCAGGATCTGCGCCTGCACCGATTTATCCAGCGAAGAGGTCGGCTCGTCGAGGATCAGCAACTGTGGCTGCAGGATCAGTGCACGCGCGATGGCGATACGCTGGCGCTGGCCACCGGAAAACTCGGTGGGATAGCGGTGGCGCAACTGCGGGTCCAGCCCGACCTCCTGCAACACCGCGATCACGCGCTGTTCCCGTTGCTCGGCGGTAAGCCGCTGGTGCACTTCCAGCCCTTCGGCGATGATCTGCTGTACGTTCAGGCGCGGGTTCAGGGCGGAATAGGGATCCTGGAAGACGATTTGCATTCGGCTGCGGTAGGGCAGCATCTGCTTCATCGTGAGCGGGTGCAGCGGTTCGCCGTCGAACCAGATGGCGCCCTGAGAGGCCAGCAGGCGCAGCAGCGCCAGCCCGGTGGTGCTTTTGCCCGAGCCGGACTCTCCCACCAGCCCCACGCTTTCCCCGGCGCGCAGCTCGAAACTCAATGATTTCAATGCATAGTGATAATCCACCGTGCGGCGCAGCAGGCCGCGGCGAATGGGGAAGCGCACCTGCAGATTTTCCACCTTGAGCAGCGGCCGCTCGTCGCCGGGGCGCCTGTTGGCTGCGGCAGGCAGCGGCAGCGGTTCACCGACGTCCTCGGCGGCCAGCAGCTGCTGCGTGTAAGGATGTTGCGGCCGGCTGAACAGCTGCGTGCGGGCGTTTTGCTCTACGCAGCGCCCCTGACGCATTACCGCCACGTTATCCGCCAGGCGGCGCACGATATTCAGATTATGGGTGATAAACAGCAACCCCATGCCCATCTCCTGCTTCAGTTCTTGCAGCAGCGTCAGGATCTGCGCCTGGATAGTAACGTCGAGCGCGGTGGTGGGTTCGTCGGCGATCAGCAGTTTTGGGCGGGTCAACACCGCCATGGCGATCATCACCCGCTGGCGTTCGCCGCCGGACAGCTGATGCGGGTAATCCTGCAGCCGGCTCTTGGCCTGACGGATGCCGACGCGTTCCAGGCACTCGACGATCTCTGCGCGCGCGGCTTCGCGCCGCAGGCCGCGGTGCAGCATCAACACTTCCGCCAGCTGTTTTTCGATGGTGTGCAGTGGGTTAAGCGACACCATCGGCTCCTGAAAGATCATCGCGATCTGATTGCCGCGCACCTTGCGCAGCGCCGCTTCCGGCGCATGCAGCAACGAGTCGCCGTTGAACAGGATATCGCCGGCAGGGTAAACCACCGGCGGCGCGGGCAGCAGGCGCAGTATCGACAGGGCGGTGACGCTTTTGCCGGAGCCGGACTCCCCTACCAGCGCCAGCGTTTCCGCCGGCGCGATTTGCAGCGAGAGTTCGTTGACCACCGGCGTGACGGTGTCGCCCTGGCGGAAGGCGATGCTGAGATCTTGAATTGCGAGCAAAGGAGTGGCCATATCAATGCGCCTTGCTGGGGTCAAAGGCGTCGCGCACCGCTTCGCCGATAAAGATTAATAACGACAGCAGCACAGCCAATACCAGGAAGGCGGTGATGCCGAGCCACGGCGCCTGCAGATTGTTTTTGCCTTGCAGCAGCAATTCGCCGAGCGACGGCGAGCCTATCGGCAGCCCGAAGCCGAGGAAATCGAGCGACGTCAGGGTGGTGATCGAGCCGCAAAGGATAAACGGCAGGAAGGTCAGCGTCGCCACCGTGGCGTTAGGCAGCATATGGCGGGACATGATCACGCGATCCGGCACGCCCATGGCGCGCGCGGCGCGGATGTAGTCAAAGTTGCGGGTGCGCAAGAATTCGGCGCGCACTACGCCCACCAGGCTCATCCAGCCGAACAGGATGGTGATGCCGAGCAGCCACCAGAAATTGGGCTGGACGATGCTCGACAACAGGATGATCAGAAACAGCGTCGGCATGCCCGACCACACTTCGATAAATCGCTGCCCCCACAGGTCGAAACGCCCGCCGTAATACCCCTGGGTCGCGCCGACGCACACGCCGATCAGACTGGAAAACAGCGTCAATGCCAGGCCGAACAGCATTGAAATGCGAAAACCGTACAGCACCCGAGCCAGCACATCGCCGCCGTTGCTGTCGGTGCCCAGCAGGTTATGGCGCGAAGGCGGCGAAGGGAAGGGCACCTCGGTGGCGAAGTTGATGGTGTCGTAGCTGAAACGGATCGGCGCCCAGACCGCCCAGCCGTGCCGTTCGATCTGCCGCTGGACGAACGGATCCTGATAGTCGGCTTCGGTATTCAGTTCGCCGCCGAAGGCGGTTTCGCTGTAGCTAATCATAAACGGCAGGTATAACCGGCCTTCATAACGCACCAACAGCGGTTTGTCGTTGGCGATCAGATCGGCGGCCAGGCTCAGGGTGAACAGCACCAGAAAGATCCACAGCGACCAGTAGCCGCGGCGGTTGCGGCGAAAACGCGCCCAGCGCGCCTGGTTGATCGGGCTAAGGCGGCTCATTGGCGGGCCTCGAAGTCAATGCGCGGATCGACCAGGGTGTAGGTGACATCGCTGAGGATGTTCAACAGCAGGCCGATCAGGGTGAAGATATACAGCGTGCCGAACATCACCGGGTAGTCGCGCTGCAGCGTGGCGTCGTAGCCCAGCAGCCCCAGGCCGTTGAGCGAGAACATCACCTCAATCAGCAGCGAGCCGGTAAAGAACATGCTGATAAAGGTGGCCGGAAAACCGGCGATCACCAGCAGCATGGCGTTGCGGAACACGTGGCGGTACAGGATCTTTTTTTCGTCCAGCCCTTTGGCGCGGGCGGTGGTGACGTACTGTTTGCGGATCTCATCGAGGAACGCGTTTTTGGTCAGCATGGTCAGGGTGGCGAAGCCGCCGATCACCGTCGCCAGCACCGGCAACGTGATGTGCCACAGGTAGTCGGCGATCTTCGCCGGCCAGGAAAGGGTGTCGAAGTTGCTGGACACCAGGCCACGCAGCGGGAACCAGTCGAGGTAGCTGCCGCCGGCGAACAGCACGATCATCAGGATAGCGAACAGGAAAGCCGGAATGGCGTAGCCGATGATGATCAGCGTGCTGCTCCAGGTATCGAATGCGCTGCCGTTGTGGACGGCCTTGCGGATGCCGAGCGGGATCGACACCAGATAGATGATCAGCGTGCTCCAAAGGCCCAGCGTGATGGAGACCGACAGGCTCTGGCCGATCAGCTGCATCACCGAAGCGCCGCGAAACAGGCTGTCGCCGAAGTCGAAGCGCATATAGTTCCACAGCATGGTGAAGTAGCGTTCGTGCAGCGGTTTGTCGAAGCCGTACCGTTGGGTGATCTCGGCGATCACCTCCGGATCCAGGCCGCGCGAACCGCGATATTGTCCGTCGCCTGCCGCGATGCCCGTCCGGGCATGGCCCAGGCCTTCGCCGACACCGCCGCTGCCAAAACCGCTGCCGTGCCCCAGCTCGATGGCGGCGATGGCCTGATCCACCGGGCCACCGGGCGCGATTTGCACGATAAAAAAGTTGATGGTGATGATCGCCCACAGCGTGGGGATCACCAATAACAGTCTGCGTATCAGATAGGCCGCCATTCCGACTCCTTATTGCCGCTGAGCCGGTAAGCGCGCCGCCTTGTTGACGTCGTACCACCAGTTGTCGAAGCCAATCGCATAGGCCGGGCGGATCGACGGCGTGGAGAATTTGTCCCAATAGGCATAGCGATCGTGGTTGGAGTACCACATCGGCAGCATGTAGTTGTTCCAGGTCAGCACCCGGTCCAGCGCGCGGCCGAGCGGCAACAGGGCTTTTTCGTCGCCCTGATGGGCGGCGATTTGCCTGACCAGGCTGTCGACCGCCGGGTCCTTGACGCCGGCCGTGTTGTAGCTGGAGTCGATGTACTGCGAATCCCACAGGATTTGCAGATCGGCGCTGGGGAACGGCATCGCCATGTACACCGTCGACATCATGTCGAAATCACGCTCGCGCATGCGGCGGGTGTACTGCGAGGCGTCAATCTCGCGGATTTGCATATCGATGCCCAACCGCTGCAGGTTGTGGCGAAACGGCAACACGTACTGGAAGTTGCTGCCGCTCAGCAGCATCAATTCAAAGGTGAACGGCTGGCCGGTTTTCGCGTTGACTAACTTTTGATTTTTGACCACCCAACCGGCTTCTTTCAGCAGTTGGGTCGCCTTCAGCAGGTTTTGCCGATCGTTGCCGCTGCCGTCGGAGGAGGGCGGTTGGTAGATGCTGGTAAACACCTCTGGCGGTATCTGGCCTTTGAGCGGCGCCAGCAAGGCCAGTTCAGCGGCGTCCGGGTAGCCGCGGGCGGCGTAGGCGGTGTTTTGGAAATAGCTGTCGGCGCGCTGATAGGCGTTGTAATACAGCGCTTTGTTCATCCAGTTGAAGTCGAAAGCCAGGCCGATCGCTTCCCGTACCCGACGATCGGCGAACAGCGGTTTTTGCAGGTTAAACGCCAGCCAGCGGGTATTCTGTGCCGCCTGATTGGTTTCGTCCTGTTTGATGATGTAGTTGCGCGCGAAATTACCGCCCTGATACTGGGTGGCCCAGCTCTTGGGCGACGGCTCGATGCGGAAATCATAACCGCCGGCCTTGAAGGCTTCCAGCGCCACTTTATCGTCCAGGTAATAATCGTAGCGAATGCTGTCGAAGTTATAGCGGCCGCGATTCACCGGTAGGTTGGCGGCCCAGTAGTCGCGCACCCGCTGATAGGTGATGTACTGGCCGAGGCGGTAATCGCCGATTTTGTACGGGCCGCTGGCGAGCGGCGGGGTGCTGAGTGGTTCGTTGAGCTTATGGTTTTTCCAGAAGCTTTCCGGCAATACGCGCAGGCTGAGCAGGCTGAGGATTTGATCGCGATTTGCCTTAGGCAGCTCGATGCGCACCGTCAGCCGGGAAATGGCCTTGACCGTGACGCCTTTGTAAAAGGAGCGAAACTGCGGTACGCCTTCGGTCATGAATTTATTGAAAGTAAAGGCCACGTCGGCGGCGGTGATCGGGCTGCCGTCCTGGAAGCGGGCGCGGGCGTTGATATCCAATTCCATCCAGCGCATGTCGGCCGGGAAACGGGCCGATTCGGCAATCAACGGGTAATAGCTGCCGGGTTCGTCGTCGGAGTTGGTGAACAGCGTATCGTACAGCTCCATCGTGCGCTCGCCGGGTACGCCGCGGGTAGCGAAACGGTTGAAGTTGTCGTAGGTGCCGATGGCCGCCAGCCGTACGTCGCCGCCTTTGGGCGCCGCCGGGTTGACGTAGTCGAAATGGCTGAAGTCGGTGGCGTATTTCGGTTCACCGAGCAGGGCGAAAGCGTAGCTTTCGTTGAGGGCTTCGGCCTGCAGACCGAAACTCAGTGCCGAGAGCACCAGAGCAGCGAAAATGCGCACGGACATCGGACGGTAAGCTCCTGCTGTGGAATAAGGTACAACCTGCGCCCAGCATAACATTCTTCGGGTGGGCGCAGGGTAAAGTTGCCTAAAGATTAACTATTTTTTTCCTGATAATCAAAGACCTGATTAGCATTGCAGTAAGCGACGAAATCATCGATGCTCAGCGGCTTGCTGAAGTAGTAGCCCTGCATGAAGTTGACGCCGTGTTCTTGCAGGAACTGCATCTGCTCGGCGGTTTCCACGCCCTCGGCCACCGTCAGCATTTTCAGCTTTTTCGCCAGCGAGATCACCGCATCCAGCACCGGCGCGGTGACCGTATCCTGGCCGATGGTGTTGACGAAGCCGCGATCGATCTTCAGGTAATCCATGGTGAAGCGCTCAAGATAGATCAACGCGCTGTGCCCGGTGCCGAAATCGTCCACCGCGATCTCGATACCCTGTTTGTGCAGCCAGTCGAACTCCGCCAGCGCGCTCTCTTCTTCCACCATGCCGCGTTCGGTGATTTCAAACACCAGCGTAAAGTAATCGCCCGGCAGCTGCGTCAGTAGTTCATACACGTCCTGATGGAACGACGGCGCGCTAAGGTGGGCAGGGGAAATATTGAGACCGACTTTGCCTCCCCGTGGCAGCGCTTTGGCGAGCTGCGGCGCATCTTCGGCGATCAGCCTGAACAGATGGCGGGTAAGCGGCACGATCAGCCCGTTGCTTTCGGCGTAGGGGATAAAGACATCGGGCGGGATGCGGCCCTCGAGCGGATGCTGCCAGCGGATCAGCGCTTCCAGCCCACCAATGCTGTTGCTGTCGGTATGGAACACCGGCTGGTATTCGATAAAGAACTCGTTGCGCTTGATGCCGCGCAGCAGCGCACGCTCCGGGCTTTGCCGCAACAGCAGCATATAGTAGCAGAGCACGCCAATCATCAGCGACAGCACCAGGCTGCCCAGCAGCGTCAGGCGAATGTCATTGGGCGTCAGTTTCTCGTTGTAGAACAGGATGGTCAGCGGCAGATTGGGCAGCGTCAGGGTATCCGCCTTGCCTTTCGGCAGTTGATCGACTGGCATCAGGTTTGGGCTGAAGGTGGTCAGGGCGCGGTTGCCCATCACGATGGCGATGCCCGGCGCCTGTTCGTCATGCGAGGTGAACAGTAAGTAGGGCATCAGATCGATGTCCAGCGTAGCGAGGATGCCGGTGGCCTTTTCGCCGGGATGCCGCAGCCAAACCGCAACCGCCGGTTTGTTCGGTACGATCGGCGTGCCCTGCTGCAGCTTCAGATCCAAAGGCAGATCCCAGTCGATTTCCTGGTAGAGATTTTTCATCGGCAACATCATGTCACCGGTGGCGGAAGAGCAATAGGCGTAGCCGCCTTTTACCAACAAGAAGGTGCGCACGCCGCTGGTAAAGGCCGCTTGGTAGGTAATATCCGACTGGCTGGAGAGGCAAGGCTTGTCCAGTAGCGGCATCATTTGCTGCATCACTGCCGTCAGGTGCGAGATATAACCCAGCGTGAATTTTTGCGTACGCGCTTCGACCTTGTGTTGATATTGCGTGCGCTGGTGGTTGATCAAAGAAAGCGTGACCGCAGTGAAGAGCGTAAAAAATACCAGGGCAGCGACACCGCTTTTAGCCAGGCTGCGCTGTCGGTGAGACACGCTGCGGGCAAAAGCTCTTTTCAAGCCCATAACCGAGTCCTCTGCAACCGGGCGTCAGGGGTGTCGCACAGCCAGTTAATGGATTGTGCCAACGGCTTTTTTTTCATTTTTGACTTTTTATCCCGAACCAACCGGCGGCGCCGTTTAAATACGCGGCGTCGCCGACAGAAATATAATGCGCCTATTTTAAGCGGAAACGTTTTAAATAACGCCGGGGCGCCGTTGCCGTCATCTGACGATAATAGGCGAGTTTTTCCTCGATGGCGCGATTTCCTGCCAACAGTTTATCAAAATAACGACGTGCGGCAGTGTTAAGTGGGGAACGGTGACGATAAGGCAGGGATCAATCTTGATGATACCCATTCGACAGCCAAAAAAAACGCCGCCCGTAGGCGGCGCTTATCGCTCGTTTGGTATTCAGGATCTTCAGGGCGTTGCGCCGTCAGCCGTTGGTCAACACTCGGCGTGCTTCTCGATAACGTTTATTCCAATAGTTATCGGTCAGCTTGGAAATCATGACGCCACTGCTGGTAGAAGCGTGAACGAACTGATCGTTACCTAAATAGATGCCGACATGGCGCCCGGTAGAACCGGCGCGGAACAGCACTAAATCGCCGGCGCGCAGCTTGGTGCGCTGGATTTTCTTGCCGAGATCTTCCTGTTCATAGGTAGAACGCGGTAAATCCATACCGAACTGTTCGCGGAAGGTGCGCTGTACAAACGCCGAGCAATCGATGCCGCGCTTGGTGTCACCGCCTAAGCGGTAGCGAACGCCTTTCCAGTCCGCGTACTG
The DNA here is from genome assembly GCF_037027545.1 of Serratia sp. 201. Taxonomy (NCBI): domain Bacteria; kingdom Pseudomonadati; phylum Pseudomonadota; class Gammaproteobacteria; order Enterobacterales; family Yersiniaceae; genus Serratia; species Serratia sp. 201. The sequence goes on from NZ_JAXCHC010000002.1 coordinate 541,631, forward strand.
ATCCATAATCTTTGACTTGACGTCAACGTTGCGGACCATCGCTTCGAATTCATCCTGAGAGGCTTGCAGTAAAAGACCGTCTTTGTCATTAACTGCACGCATCTCAGTTTGTGCGTTATTCAAGTTCGAAGTGTGAGTCGAGCTGCACGCTGACAGCATAACCGCAGCGGCAATTGCAGGGACTACCCGCAAAAAATATCTCAGAAACGGTTGAGATTTGACCATTGTTGTTGTTTTCCCTTGAAGTCCTTAACGACGAAAGTCGCTACCTGAAAAATGCCAAACGGAACGAGCCTAGTCCGCACCTGTTGCATCGACAACCAGTTACCGTTGAAAACGTGCGAGAACGCACATTTTTATCGGATTCCATACTGATTCGACTTAAACCAGGCACAAACGCATCTGAGATTACCGGAACAAATAGGGGATTGCGAGCCTTTTTCCCGTCTTTTTTATATGAATTTGTGATGTAACATAATGTAAATCTTCATATAAAAAACGCCAATTGTCCGATGTATGAATCTGGCGTGAAATCAGGTTGCAAAAGCGTTAACGACTGGTGGCGACATTTTGCGCTCGGCGAAGGGGGAAAGGCCGGGAGGCGGGCACCTCCCGGTATGAGTCATAAATGCATATTATGGTTGGCTGGGACGGTGCTTGCCGGGCAACAGGCGGTTCAACCGATCGACGATCCAGTCGCTGCAAGGCGTCATCAGCACCCAGCTGGCACCAACCAGCACCACGGACAGCGAGCCAACGGCGATATCGGTAAACCAGTGGGCGCCAATCATCACGCGTGGCAATGAGAAGACCAGCGTAATCAGCAGGGCGATGGCAAAGGCGCCGCGGCCGAAATAGCGCAGCATAAAGCAGGAAAAAATAATCAGCATCATGCCGTGGTCGCCGGGGAAGCTGTCGCCGGAAGCGTCCTTAGTGGGGATGCCGGTCAGTTCGCTGACGCGATTGATATTGTCAAAGGTCAGGGTGGGGCTCGGATGCTTCACCGGCAGCAGATGGCCAAGCTGGTTCAGCACCACGGCGGTCAGCAGCATCACCACGCCGGTGATCACCAGACGGCGGCGGCCGGCGGCGTCCTGCTTCAGATAAAAGTACAGATACAGCAGCCCCATGGCGAGCAGCGAGATCGCGTCGAACGCGCGGTTGTTGGTGATGGCGACCAGGTGCAAAAACGCCGGGTCGGTGGCCAGATGGCGGTTAAAGAAGAAGAAGATCGCCGAATCCAGGGTAAACCAGCCGCCGTGATTGGCCGGCAGGAACCAGGACAGAAACAGCGCAACGCCCAGTAAATTGAAGAAGAGAATGAAGGGTAAATTGCGGCGTGTCATGACATAAACCTGTTGGAAAAATGAAAACGAAACAAAACCCGGTTGCCCTGCGACAACCGGGGGGCAACGGTACGGGGTTTAACTTAAACGAATCTTAAACAAGGCGGATTGCAGGGCGTTCCAATCGGCATTTTCGCTGTGGATCAGTTCAATTCGGCTGTCGAGCGGTGCGAGCGGGCGAGTTTCGATGTTGAGATCCTGCCCCTGGCGATTGATCAGCAATGTGCCTTCGGGGATGCGCACCACGCCTTTGATTCGTTCGACCGGCGCCAGCCGCACCCACTCCATGAAACCGACGGTATCGAACCGGGTGTCGCCGTCAAAAATCCAGCCGCAGCTGGTGAAGCCTTGCCCTTCGTTCAGCGCTCGCCGCCAACGGGCGTGTTCCGGCAGCCGCAGCGCCGCCAGCCCCTGCTTTTTCGCCTGACCATGATGATGCTGCGCGTCCGGCAATTCTGTACGATTTGTGCGAGGAAGTGACAACAGCGCGACATCTGCTTCGCCTTGCGCGATGGCGTAGCAGGGCCGCTGCAGCGAATCTTGCGCCCTCCAGGCTTCCAGCGCCAGTCTGTCTTGCGGTTGATAGGTGTCGTTTTTGCTGGCCAGAATAACGTCGGCCGCGGCCAGCTGATCGCGGAAATTTTCGTTGTCGCGGTAGCGGGGTTGGCTAAGCTGGCGGGCATCCAGCAGGCACAGCGTGGCCTGCAGATCGATCCAGCCGGCATAGCTCTCCTGGGTCAGCAGTGACAGGATTTGCTTCGGGTGTCCTAGCCCGGTCGGCTCGATCAGCAGCCGGTCCGGTTTGGCCTGTTGCAACAGCATATTCAAGCCCACCTGCATCGGCAGGCCGTTGACGCAGCACATGCAACCGCCGGGGATCTCTTTGAGCACCGCGCCGCTGTCCGCCAGCAGCGCGCCGTCGATGCCGATCTCGCCGAATTCATTGACCAATACCGCCCAGCGTTCATGTTCGGGTTTATGAGCCAGCAAATGGCGGATAGTGGTGGTTTTACCGCTGCCGAGGAAACCGGTAATCAAATTGGTTTTGGTCATTAATCATTCCTGGCGCAAAAATTAACCTGCTTAATAAATGAGTTACGCAGCCGTATCGGTGAAACGACCGCGATTTAATTTGTGCTCTATCTCGCAAATTTTGCATGTCACCCTGCGCTTTTCAACCGATAAAATCCACCTTTCTTTGCAAGAAAATTCTTAGATAAAACCCTGTATTAGATACGGTTAACTTTTGTTAGTAGCTTGTTTTTACATTGTTAATGACGCGATTAACGATCAAATCCTGTCCCTTTCCTTGCGATTATTCCTAACAAGATCCTCTATGGTTAAATTGGCTTAACTAAAAATGAGGTTGCCATGAATACCTTTCGGTTATTTTTGATCGTAGGAATGTTGTTTTCATGGACGGCAGTGAGTCAGGCAGGAGTGGCCGGCGGGGTAATTCGCTTCGTCGGCTCTATCGTTGAAAGTCCTTGCACGGTCAAGATTGCAGATTCTAAGGCGAATACGCAATGTTACCGCAACGGCCAGCATTATCAGGCCCAGCAAGCGTTGTCAGGTTTTGATACTACACGCAAAGAACTTCCGCTGAATCTTGGCACAACCGAAATGAAGTGGGTAGACCAACAGAAGAAACTTGCTGTTATGACGGTCGTTTATCGTTAAGTCGTTCCGCCATGCCGGCGTAACGTTACGCCGGCATGGTTATTCTCGGTCTTGCAGGCTCCTCACCGCATCACCCAATGCTTTACCGTTTCACGCGCACCGCGATCGCGCAGTGACAAATAGGCTTGCGTCACTGCGTCGGTAAACCCCCCATGCGTCGCCAGCGCTTCGCCGAACACCGGTTTGAGCGCCAGCAGCGCCGTTACGCGCCGCCGATCGTCCGGCGTGGCGGCGACAGTCTGTTGCAGCACGTCTGCCAGCGGATCGCGAATGTCGATCGGCTGTCCGGCGTCATCGACGCCGCCGATGTAACGCATCCAGCCCGCCACGCCCAGCGCCAGCCCGCTATAGTCGCCGCCGTGCCGCAGATGCCAGCGCACGGCGTCCAGCAGACGCTGCGGTAGCTTCTGCGAACCGTCCATGGCGATCTGCCAGGTGAGGTGTTGCAGCGCCGGATTGCTGAAGCGCGCGATAAGCTGTGCGGCGTAGTCGGCCAGACTGATGCCGGTGACGCTCAGCGTCGGGGCCTGTTCGTCCAGCATCAATCGCAGGGCGGCGCGACGGTAGTGCTCATCCGCCATGCACTCGTTGATATAGCGGTAGCCGCCCAGGTAGCCGAGATAAGCCAGGAACGAGTGGCTGCCGTTCAGCATGCGCAGCTTCATGTGTTCAAACGGCAGCACATCGCTGACCAACTGGGCGCCGGCCAGCTCCCACGTCGGGCGTCCGGCGACGAAGTGGTCTTCCACCACCCATTGAATGAAGGGCTCGCAGGCGATGGCGCATTCGTCGCGCACGCCGCCCAGCGCGGCGGCGATCTCATCCAGCGTAGTCGGCGTGGCGGCCGGCACGATGCGGTCCACCATGGTGCAGGGGAAGGTGGCGGCGGCGGCGATCCAATCGGCGAGCGACGGATCCCGCGCCTGCGCCAGATCGAGCACCGCCCGGCGCAGCACGTGGCCGTTCTCCGGAATATTGTCGCAGGAGAGCAGGGAAAAGGCGGGCAGGCCGCGTTCGCGCCGCAGCCGCAGCGCCTCTACCACAATGCCGGGCACGGTCTGCGGCTGATGCGGCGCCGCCAGATCGGCGACGATCCCCGGATGCTGCCAATCCAGTTGCCCGTTGCCGGGCTCGATGCAGTAGCCTTTTTCGGTGATGGTCATCGAGACGATTGCCACCTGCGGCTCTGCCAGCTTCTCCAGCACCGCGGCGATGCCCTCCAGCTTGCGGTGCAGGCTTTCATGCACCGCGCCGATCACAATGGCCTGATGGCCGTCCACGCCTTTCTCCAGCACGCTGTACAGATGATCCTGCTGCCGCAGCGCCTCAAACAGCGGCACGCCGCCAGACAGGCTGATTTCGCAAATGCCCCAGTCGCCGCCCTGGGCGTTCAATACCCGATCCGTCAGCAGCGCTTGATGTGCGCGGTGGAAAGCGCCGAAACCCAGGTGCACGATACGGCTGCGCAGGGCACGGCGATCATAGTTCGGTTGCCGGACGGTGCCCGGTAGCGGGGTGTTGGCGATCGTTTTCATCTCATCTCCAAAGCGTGTAGGACAGCTGGCGGGCCACTTGCATCCAGTTAGCGGACCAGTTTGCCGCCGTATGGGCAGGGTGGCGCCGGCGATAAAAAACTGCGACCAGTGTAGGTCTGTCGACAAGTTAAAGGAATTGGTCAGTCCAAAATAAGCCAAAATCGTGAAGTGGATCAACCAATGCGCGGTTCACTTTTGACAGCGCAGGGCGAAAGAGTACCTTAAAGATAACTGACATCTAAATTAAACTGGTATAACAGCATCGCGGTGCGAGACAGGCATAAGGACAAAACATGGAACAAACATGGCGTTGGTATGGCCCGAACGATCCGGTTTCTTTGGATGATGTGCGTCAGGCCGGGGCGACCGGAGTCGTGACGGCGCTGCATCATATCGCGAACGGCGAAGTCTGGCCGATCGACGAAATCCGCGCGCGGCAGGCGCTATTGGCGGAAAAGGGGCTGGTGTGGTCGGTGGTGGAGAGCGTGCCGGTGCATGAGGAGATCAAAACCCACAGCGGCGACTGGCAGCGGCATATCGCCCATTACCAGCAGACGCTGCGCAACCTGGCGGCCTGCGGCATCGATACCGTCTGCTACAACTTCATGCCGATCCTCGACTGGACGCGTACCGATCTGGCCTATTTGCTGCCGGACGGCGCCAAGGCGCTGCGTTTCGATCAGATCGCCTTCGCCGCGTTCGAGTTGCATATCCTGCAGCGCGCCGGCGCCGAGGTGGACTATACGCCGCAAGAGCGCAGTCAGGCGGCAGCCTATTTCGCCGCCATGAGCGAGGAGGAGAAAGCCACGCTGACCGGCAATATCATCGCCGGCCTGCCGGGAGCGGAAGAAGGCTATACGCTGGATCAGTTCCGCCGCCGCCTGGCGGAATACGACGGCATCGACAAGGCGCAATTGCGCGAAAACATGGCGATCTTTCTGCGCGCCATCGTGCCGGTGGCGGAAGAGGCCGGCATCCGGTTGGCGGTGCATCCCGACGATCCGCCGCGGCCGATCCTCGGCCTGCCGCGCATCGTCTCCACGATTGAAGACATGCAGTGGCTGAAGCAGACCGTCGACAGCATTCATAACGGTTTCACCCTGTGCACCGGTTCCTACGGCGTGCGCGCCGACAACGATCTGGTGCGGATGATTGAAACCTTCGGCGATCGCATTCACTTCACCCACCTGCGCGCCACCTGCCGCGAGGAGAACCCGAAAAGCTTCCACGAGGGGGCGCACCTGCAGGGCGATGTGGACATGGTGGCGGTGATCGAAGCGATCCTGACCGAAGAGCTGCGTCGGCAACGGGCCGGCGATCGGCGGCCGATCCCGATGCGCCCCGATCATGGGCATCAGATGCTGGACGATTTGAAAAAGAAAACCAATCCGGGCTATTCGGCCATCGGGCGGTTGAAAGGGCTGGCGGAGCTGCGCGGCGTCGAGCTGGCGCTCAAGCGGCGCTTTTTCCCGGAATTGCCGTAGCGGAAAATGAAACGGGGCCGAGACTCGGCCCCGCTGGCGCGACTAGTCAGCGCGGCTCATGTAGCGGCGTTCGGCGATATGAATGCGAATTTTGTCGCCGGCGCTGAGGTATTCCGGCACATGGATCACCAGACCGGTCGCCATGGTGGCCGGTTTGTTGCGGGCGCTGGCGGAAGCGCCTTTGATGCCCGGCGCGGTCTCGACGATTTCCATATCTACGGTCTGGGGCAGCTCCAGCGCCAGCACCTGGCCATCCAGCGTCAGCACCTGCATGCCCGGCAGGCCGCCTTCCGGAATGAACAGCAGCTCGTCTTCGATCTGGTCTTTCTTGAAGATGTACGGCGTGTAATCTTCGTCATCCATAAACACGTATTCTTCGCCATCGATATAGGAGAAGTTCACCTTGCGGCGCGACAGGGAAATGGTGTCCAGGATATCGTCGCCCTTGAAGCGTTCTTCCACTTTCAGGCCGGTGCGCACGTCGGAGAAGCGCATTTTGTACAGGGTGCTGGCGCCGCGGGCGCTCGGGCTCTGCACGTCGATATCTTTTACCAGCAGCAGCTTGCCGTTGTAGCTGATCGCCATGCCGCGTTTAATTTCGTTAGCTCTTGCCATTTCAATTCATCCGCAATGAAGAGTATTAGAGAAGTTGCGACAAGGTACTCGCGCCACCGATTTCAGGCAATAGCCCGGCGCAAAAACAGTGCGGGAAAGGGAGGGCGGCCGCCCTCCCGTCGGGGATTAGTGGAAGACCGGCAGCAGGCCGAAAAGCGACAGAATATGCGCGGCGGCGTTGATCAAGCCGAACAGGATGACGAACAGGATCACGCCGTTACCGCCCGGTGCGCGGTAACCCGCCTGCGGATAGCGGCGGCGGCTGGCGCGCGCCATCAGCGCCGGCACGATCACCGCCCAGATGGTGGCCGCCAGCCCGGCAAAGCCGATGGCGTACAGAAAACCGTTCGGGAACAGCAGCGCGGCCAGGGTCGGCGGCACAAAGGTCACCAGCGCGGTCTTGCTGCGCCCGACGGCGTCGTCCTTGAACTTGCAGAAGTCCGCCAGGTAGTCGAACAGGCCCAGCGACACGCCGAGGAACGAGCTGGCCAGCGCCATATAGGAGAAGGCGTTCAGCAGTTGGCTGACGGTCTGGCTGCTGGAGACGTTGCCCATTTGCTTGAGCAGGCTGCCGATATTGCCGCCTTCGGCGATCACCTGCTTAAAGGCATCGCGCGTGATATTGCCCTGAATCACATACTGCCACAGGATGTAGATAGCCAATGCCAGCAGGGTGCCGTACACCAGGCTGCGCACCACGGAGCTGCTGTCCTTGTGGTAGTACTTCACCAGCCCGGGAATGTTGCCGTGGTAGCCGAACGAGGTCAGCAGGTAAGGCAACGCCGCCAGGGCGTAAGGCAGATAGCTGGCCTGGTCATCGCCGGTGTTGAACAGCACCGCGGGCTGCACGTGGGTGAACATGTCGCCCACGGACATCACGAAGGTGATCACCATGCCGCCGATCAGAATGGTGCTCAGGCGGTCGACCGCGCGGGTGGAGAGCCAGACGATAAACGCCACGACCAGTGCGAAGACCAGGCCGGCGGTGGTCTGGCCGACGCCGACGATGCCCTCCAGCGTATGCGCGATAATCGAGCCGCCGGCGGAGATATAGGCGTAGGTCAGGATGTAGAGTACGAACGCCACCGACAGGCCGTTCACGGCGTTCCAGCCCTTACCCAGCAGATCCTTGACCATGGTGTTGAAGCTGGCGCCGCTCGGGTAGTGCAGCGTGGCTTCGAGGATCATCAGGCCGGAAAGCAACATGCAGGCCCAGGTATACACCAGCAGCGCGACGGAGCCGCTGAACCAGACACCGGAAGTGACGATCGGAATGGAAAACATGCCGGCGCCAACGGCGGTTCCGGCAATGATCATCGCGCCGCCGAGGACGGAAGGGCGGGCTAGCTTCTGGATGGTGTCCGTAGACATGCGTGCTCCTGATGGAAGAAGTTCTTTTGTACTAGCTCAATGGTACATGGGTGCATGGCGCATGTAAAGCGGGGGGATTGCACGTTTCACGCGTTTTTGTCTTTAAATTGCGGCTTTTTGGGCGTTTACTCGCCAGGCGGCGAATCAGGCGGGGTAAGACGGTTGCGGGACGAGTGTAAAGATCGCAGGGGCGCAGGGATTCTGCTGGCGGCCACCGCGCGCGGCTGCTATTGTCGCGCTTCTTTTCCCCAGCCCACCAGGAGTAGCGCTGATGGACTGTCGCAGCGACTGCGGCGCCTGCTGTATCGCGCCGTCAATATCCAGCCCGATCCCCGGCATGCCGAACGGTAAGCCCGCCAATACCCGCTGCATTCATCTGGATGAACAGCTGCGCTGCGGCCTGTTTCATTCGCCGCTGCGGCCGAAAGTGTGCGGCAGCCTGCAGCCGAGCCGCGATATGTGCCACGATCACCGCGATCAGGCGCTGATCTACCTCGCCAGGCTGGAAGCGGACACCGCGCCCTAAACTTCCCTCAGCTTCCACAGACACAGCGTCGCACCTGCCGCCATCGCCAGCGCGGCGTAAAATACCGCATGGTAGTTCCAGATTTCCGCCACCGCACCGGCGATGGCGCCGGCAATGACCCAGCCGACCCGAATGGTGTTGGTGAACAGCGTGGTGGCCGTGCCGGCCTGGCCGGGCATCAAATCCTGGAAGTAGAGCATGCCGATCCCCGCCAACACGCCGATAAACGCCGCATTCAGCAGCTGCAGGGCGATGAGTTGGACACTGCCGGTGATAAACAGCAGGCTGCAATAGAATAATACGCCGGCGACGGCAGCACCTAGCATCAAACAACGCTTGCCGCAGCGTTTCGCCACCAGACCGGCGATCAGCATGATCGGGATTTCCAGCCCGGCGGCGGTGCCCATCAGCACGCCGACCAGCCGCTCCGGCAGCCGCAGTTCGTGCACCATATACAGCGGCATGTTGATCAGGTACATGCTGTTGGCGGTCCACATCAAAGTGCTGGCGCCAAACAGCAGTAGCGCATCGCGGCGATGCTGGCGCGGTGCGGCCAGGGGCGCACTCGCCGCGGCAGTTTTCGGCATGGAAGGCAGCCGTTTCCACACCAGCAGGCCGCACAGCACAAAGGCCGCCGCGCCCGCCAGATACATGGCCTTGAAGCCGAAGCCCAGCGCCAGCGCGAAGGCGATCGGCGGGCCAATGACCCAGGCGAGCGAGACCTGGGCGCGCATGATGGAGGTGAACATGACCGCCTCGCGGCCGGTGCGATCGGCGTGTTCGCGCGCCAGAGCGAACATTTGCGGGTTAGCGGTGGAGCCGAAGCTGGTGAGCAGCACGCCGACGAGCAGCAGCAGGTAATAGTTGCGGCTCCAGGCGAACAGCGTGAACCCCAGCGCCCCCAGCATACAGCAGAGGAAGATCAGTGATTTGCGGTCGCCTTTTTTATCCGAGCGGCCGGCGAGAAACTGGCTGACCAGAATGCCGATCACCGCGCTGCCGGTAAAGAACAGCCCAACCAGCGCCGGCCGCACCTTGACTTCGGTTTCCAAAAACAGGCTCAGCGTCGGGGTTTGCAACGCACCGGCGATGCCGGTCAGGAACGCCACCGCCAAAAAGGCCAGCGAAGTGAGATCGGGCGCGCGTCGCGTTACTGCGGATGAAGTCGGCATGGTGGTTGAGAATTCGTCGAAAAAGGAAGGTCGCGCGCATCATACGCCCGTTGAAATGAAACGCAAACCGCTCCTTTGCGGCGAAGGGTAAACGGATATGTCGCGCGGCGACGAGAAAAAAGGGGCGCGTTGCGCCCCCTTGCTTGCCGGTAAATCAGGCGCCTTGCGGCACCGCGTGCGCGGTATTTTTCAGCGCCGGCCCCTGATATTTCTCGATCTGCAGCTGCGCCATCTGCCCGCAGTTGCCCTGCGCCAGGCTGGAAGAGCCGATGTCGAAGGTCAGGCAGTTGACGTTACCGTTCTTGCACAGCGAGCCGGGCTGCGCCGGATCGGCCGGATCGAACCAGGCGCCTTCGCTGATGCGCACCACGCCGGGCCGCACGTCTTCGCTGACCACCGCGCCCACCAGGATCTGGCCGCGATCGTTGTACGCCCGTACCAGATCGCCGCCACTGATGCCGCGCGGCTGCGCGTCCTGCGGGTGGATCAGGATCGCTTCACGATCCGCTACCGCGTATTTCTCGCGCAGCGGCGTGTTGTCGAGCTGAGAGTGCAGCCGGTTGGTCGGGTGCGCGGTATTGAGCGACAGCGGATACTTGGCCGCTTCGGGCCCGCGATACCACTCGTGCGGCGGCATCCAGGTCGGGATGCCGGGGCAATCCGCATAATGCATTTTGGCGATCGCGTCGGAGTAGATCTCGATCTTGCCCGACGGCGTGCCCAGCGGGTTCAGCAGCGGGTTGTCACGATAATCGGCGAAGCGCACCCACTGCTTATTGGCCTCGGGCACCGGGAAACGCACGTAGTTATTGGATTGCCAGAACATGTCGAACGGCGGCAGCGCCACCCGCGCGGCGCGCGCCTGGTTTTTCATGTCGTCATACATGCCTTTCAGCCACTGGGTTTCATCCTTGCCCTCGGTAAAGGCCTCCTGCACGCCCAGCCTGGCCGCCATCGCCGAGAAGATGTCGAAGTCACTGCGCGATTCGTGCTGCGGCGGCACGCATTGATGCATCGGGAACACATAGAGCTGCGAATAGTCACCCCCCATCTCCAGATCGTTGCGCTCGTAGCTGGTGGTGGCCGGCAGCACGATATCGGCATGCTTGGCGGTGGCGGTCCAATAAGGTTCGTTGACCACGATGGTGTCCGGCCGCTGCCAGGCTTTGACCAGGTTATTGGTGTCCTGATGCTGGTGGAAGGTGTTACCGCCCGCCACATACACCATTTTCACCTCGGGGTAGGTGACCTTGGCGCCGTTGAAGTCGATGGTTTTGCCCGGGTTGCTCAGGCATTCGGCGATGCGCGCCACCGGGATCGGCGCCGGCGAGTTTTTCGGCGCATTGCCGGCGGAGATGCCGGCGATGATGCCACCCTTGGCGGTTGGGCTACCGCCGGACGAATAGTGGTAGCTGAAGCCGAAGCCGCCGCCCGGCAGGCCGATTTGGCCGAGCATCGCCGCCACCGTCACCAGCAGCCAGTGCTGCTGTTCGCCGTGGTGCTGGCGCTGAATGCCCCAGCCGCCCATGATCATGGTGCGGCTCTTCGCCATCTCGCGCGCCAGCGCGCGCAGCGTGTCGGCATCGACGCCGCTGATGTCGGCCGCCCATTCGGCGGTTTTCGCCACGCCGTCGCTCTCGCCCAGCAGGTAGGCCTGGAACTTGTCGAAGCCGACGGTGTAGGTTTTCAGGAAGTCCGGGTTATGCAGCTTCTCGGTCAGCAGCGTGTGGGCGATGCCGATCAGCATGGCGCCGTCGGTGTAAGGGCGCGGGGCGATCCACTGCGCATTGACGAACTTGGCGCTGTCGTTGTGCACCGGATCGATGCTGATCACCCGGGTGCCTTTTTTCTTCAGCGCTTCGAAACCGGTCTGGCCGACGTGATCCGGCACGTTCCAGCTATTTTTCAGCGTGACCATCGGGTTGCAGCCCCACAGGATCACCAGCTCGCTGTTTTCGATCACGTTCGGCCAGGCGGTCTGCTGTTCGTAGACCTCCATCGAGCCGACCACGTGCGACATGATCACCTGCGCCGCGCCGGTGGAGTAGTCGCCGGCGTAGCCGAGGAAGCCGCCGGTCAGGTTCATCAGGCGCTGCAGCAGCGTGCGGCTGTTGTGCAGCATGCCGACGCTTTTCCAGCCGTAGGAACCGGCGTAGATCGACTGCGGGCCGTGATCTTTCTGCAGGCGGGTGATCTCATTGCACACCAGCTCGGTCGCTTTATCCCAGCTGACGCGCACCCACTCGTCGCGGCCGCGCAGCTCGGTACGGCTGCCGGGGCCGCCTTCCAGCCAGCTTTTACGCACCATCGGGTATTTGATGCGGTTCTCGGCGTGCACCTGATAAGGCGCCATGGTGATCAGCTCATTGGGATACGGATCGTCCTGCACCGGCTGCACGCCGACCATCTTGCCGTCCTGCACGATGGCCTCAAACGCGCCCCAGTGGGCGCCGGTCAGGATGCCTTTTTGCGCCTGACGCAAGACGATGAACTGCGGCAGCGCTTCGCTGATGGCCTGCGCCAGTGCCGCTTTGGGCCATAAGCCCGCCAGCAGCGGGGCGGCGGTCAGCGCGGCGGCGCCGGTCAGAAAGCGGCGGCGGCTCATGGTTAACGGTTGTTGGTTGCTCATTGCGCTTCTCCCTTAAAGCTTGGCCGGTGCGGCAGGTGGCATGTCGCTGGCGTGTTTTTGTACGTATTGTGTCAGCACGCGCAGCTGTTCCTGCGTCAGCGAGGTGCGCGGTGCCATGCCTTTGATGACGCCGATCCATTGGTTGGCGTTGAAGCGATCGAGCGCGGTCAGCCCGTGACAGCCGGTGCAGTTGGCCGACATCATGTCCGCGGCGTAGCGCCAGATTTTTTGCTGATCGTCGATCAGCTGCTTGCGCGCGTCTTCACCCAGCAGCACGCTGAGGATGCGTTTGCCCTGCGCCGCGTAGAACACTTCGCTGACGCCGTCTTGCTGCCAGCCGCTCACGGTGGCCTGCACCTTGTCGCCCTCCTGTTTCACCACCTGCACTTCGGTGGACGGCATCAGGTTGCCGGCGTTATGGCTGTCGTCCGCGCCGAGGAAGAACGGTTCGGTGGCGATGGTGTAGAGGGTGGTGGCGCCCGGTGCGGTCAGCGCCGCGGCCTTGGCCAGCTCGGCGGCACCGGCCTGGGTTTCGCCGCTCATGTCAGGCAGAATGTGGGCCACGCCTTTATGGCAGTCGATGCAGGTTTCGCCCTGTTTGATCGCCACCGGGTGCTGCAGGCGCGCCTCAGGGCGCTGGGCGGTGATGTCCATGGCGTCGTAGCTGTGGCAGGAACGGCAGGTCGCCGAATCGTTTTCTTTCAGCGTCTTCCAGACCGACTGCGCCATCGCCAGCTTGTGCGCTTCGTATTTTTCCGGCGTATCGATGGTGCCGACCATCTCGCCGTAGATGTCTTTTACCGCGCGGATCTTGGTCCACAGGTAATCGATCGGCTGATGGGGGACGTGGCAGTCGGCGCACTCGGCGCGGATGCCCTTGGTGTTTTGGAAGTGGACGCTGCCCTGATATTCGGCCAGCGGTTGTTGCATGGTGTGGCAGGAAACGCAGAAGGCGGTATCGCTGGTTTTATGGAATACGGTGGCAGTCCCGGCCAACAGCGCCGCGCCGAGGATAATCCCCAGCAGCAAAAGCCATAACCATCCCCACCGGCGCTTTTTTTCAAAGCCAGTCAGTTTTTTGCTCATGGTAAACCCGCTTATAATTATGAATTTAAAATAAAATCTTGCCAAAAGGCCACCGACCGGAGGTCAGAATGCCACGTCGATTGCAGGGGTAATAATAGAAGAGGGTTAACCCCATGGGGTTATCCGTAGTCAAAAAAATGGTTTATATCGCAAAAAATAGCGTTATATTCTAATTTATATAGCGGTGGGGCGGCGCAGCACGCGCTCGCGATGGGTCAGGCCGTGGGCAGATAGGCCTGGCCGCTCAGCCACAGGCGGATCGCTGTGCGGCTGGCTTCGAAATGGGGTTCCGGCAGAGAGTCTGGCGCGCACCAACGCCATTCGGCGCATTTTTCGGGTTCTTTCAGCTCGGCTTCGCCGCCGGGGTGATCCACCTGCAGGCAGATAGACACGGTGTGTTTGCCTTCGGCGTGCCAGGTTTGCAGATTGTTGCTGACGCCAACGAAGCGCGGCGGATCGATGATCAACCCGGTTTCTTCGGCAATTTCGCGCTGGGCGCACTGCTCGAAGGTTTCACCGGCATCCAGATGCCCGCCGGGGATCGACCAAAAGGGCGCGTGGGAGCCGCAGCGTTTGCCCAGCAAAATCTCGCCTTGCGGGTTGACGATGATCACCCCGACGCCCGTCACTACATTCATGCTTTTCTCCGTCAGCAAAGTTTCAGCACAGTATGTCATTTTGCCCCGGCGCTGACCAATGCGCCGATGAAAGTGTGCGTAAGCTCAAAAATCTGCAATGGCGAAAGGGAGAAAGCTTGCTTTCATCTTGCGCTGCTTACACACTACTTGAAACGTTTCAGCGTTATCCGACCGCTTGTGGGCAGCGGGTAACGCTCCTTTTTCTCAATAAAGCTGAAACGATTCAATTCAGCAGGAGAGGAGAATCATGTTCCAGTTGTCACCGCAAGACATTCATCTGGGCGCCGCTGCCGCCGATAAGCAGGGGGCCATCCGTCAGGTGGCCGCCGCGCTGACCGAAGCCGGCTGCGTCAGCGCCGGTTATGTGGACGGCATGCTGCAGCGCGAACTGCAGACGTCCACCTACCTGGGCAACGGCATCGCCATTCCGCACGGCACCACCGATACCCGCGATCTGGTGTTGAAAACCGGCGTGCAGGTGTTCCAGTTCCCGCAGGGCATCGCGTGGGGGGAAGGCCAGACCGCCTATGTGGCGATCGGTATCGCCGCCCGTTCCGACGAGCATTTGGCGCTGCTGCGTCAGCTTACCCACGTGCTGAGCGATGACAGCGTGGCGGAGCGGCTGGCGAAAACCACCTCCGCGGAAGAGCTGCGCAGCCTGTTGATGGGCGAACGGCAGAGCGCTGAATTCCAGTTCGACGTTTCGCTAATTGCGCTCGACGTCGCGGCCGACAGCCTGATGACGCTGCAGGCGCTGAACGCCGGCCGTCTGCAAAAAATCGGGGCGGTCAACGCGCAGTTCGTCAGCGATGTCATCACCCGCAGGCCGCTGAATCTGGGGCAGGGCATTTGGCTGAGCGACAGCGTTGAAGGCAACCTGGCCAGCGCGGCCACCGTCAGCCGCCCGGCGCAGGCTTTCGTGGAAGACGGCGAGCCGGTGGCGCTGCTGCTGACGGTGTCGGTCGCCGACGCGCAGCCGCTGGCGGTGCTCAACTACCTCAGCGATCTGCTGCTGGCCAACAAAGCTGAACGCTTGCTGAAGGCGGATGCCGCCGGGGTGCTGGCGCTGCTGACCAGCGACGTGGCGGAAGAGAGCAGCGTGCTGAGCGCCGAATTCGTGATCCGCAACGAGCATGGCCTGCACGCGCGGCCGGGCACGGCGCTGGTCAACGTGATCAAAAGTTTCAACAGTGACATCACCGTCACCAACCTGGACGGCAGCGGCAAGCCGGCCAACGGGCGCAGCCTGATGAAGGTGGTGGCGTTGGGCGTGAAGAAAGGGCATCACCTGCGCTTTACCGCCAATGGAGAAGATGCTGAAGCCGCGCTGAAGGCGATTGGCGAAGCGATTAATGAAGGACTGGGCGAGGGCGCAGCATGAGCAGAAGAGTAGCAACAATCACCCTGAACCCGGCGTACGATCTGGTGGGTTTCTGCCCGCAGATCGAGCGCGGGGAAGTCAACCGGGTAAAAACCGCCGGCCTGCACGCCGCCGGTAAGGGCATTAACGTCGCCAAAGTGTTGAAGGATTTAGGCATCGACGTCACCGTCGGCGGCTTCCTGGGCAAAGACAATCAGGACGGTTTCCAACTGCTGTTCAGCGATCTGGGGATCGCCAATCGCTTTCAGGTGGTGCCGGGCCGCACCCGCATCAACGTCAAGCTGACGGAAAAAGACGGCGAGGTGACCGATTTCAACTTCTCCGGCTTTGAAGTGACATCACAGGACTGGGATCGCTTCGTCAGCGACTCGCTGAGCTGGCTGGGCCAGTTCGACATGGTGGCGGTGAGCGGCAGTCTGCCGGCCGGTGTCGATCCCGACGCCTTTACCGACTGGATGACCCAGCTGCGCGCCAAGTGCCCGTGCATCATTTTCGACAGCAGCCGCGAAGCGCTGGTCGCCGGGCTGAAGGCCTCGCCGTGGCTGGTGAAGCCGAACCGCCGCGAGCTGGAAATCTGGGCCGGTCGCCCGCTGCCGACGCTGGCGGACGTGGTCGAGGCCGCGCATGCGCTGCGTGAACAGGGCATTGCCCACGTGGTCATCTCCCTCGGCGCGGAAGGCGCGCTGTGGGTTAACGCCTCCGGCGCCTGGATCGCCAAACCGCCGTCCTGTGAGGTGGTCAGCACCGTGGGCGCCGGCGATTCGATGGTCGGTGGCCTGATTTACGGCCTGCTGATGCGCGAATCCAGCGAACACACTCTGCGTCTGGCCACGGCGGTAGCGGCGCTGGCGGTCAGCCAAAGCAACGTCGGCGTGACCGATCGTCCCCAGTTGGCCGCGATGATGGCGCGCGTCGATCTGAAACCTTTCAATCAATAGCAGGAGGCAGAATGAAAACGCTGCTGATGGTAGACAGTTCGCTGGGGCAGGCCCGTGGCCACCTGGCGAAACGCATGCTGGAGGCCGCCGCGGCCAAAACTGGCCTGACGCTGGTCGAGTCACTGCAGGACGCCGAACTGGTGGTGGTGGCGGGGCAGGCTGCTCCTGCTGACGCCGGGCTGAACGGCAAATTGGTGTATGTGGGCGATGTCGAACAGGCGGTGCGGGAACCGGACGCTTTTCTGGCGCGTGCCCAGGCCGAAGCTGAAACCTATCAGGTGCCGCAGGCGGCGGCACCGGTGAAAGCCAATGGGCAAAAACGCATCGTGGCGATCACCGCTTGCCCAACCGGCGTGGCGCATACCTTTATGGCGGCCGAAGCCATTGAAAGCGAAGCCAAGAAACGCGGCTGGTGGGTGAAGGTGGAAACGCGCGGTTCCGTCGGCGCCGGCAACGCCATCACCCCGGAAGAAGTGGCGGCGGCGGATCTGGTGATCGTCGCGGCGGACATCGAAGTGGATCTGGACAAGTTTGCCGGTAAGCCGATGTATCGTACTTCCACGGGTCTGGCGCTGAAGAAAACCGCGCAGGAACTGGACAAGGCGCAGGCCGAGGCGGAGGTGTTCCAGCCGCAGCAGCGCGGTAGCGCGGCGCCGGCGGCGAAAAAGAAAGAGGGCAGCGGCCCGTATCGCCACCTGCTGACCGGCGTGTCCTACATGCTGCCGATGGTGGTGGCCGGCGGTCTGTGCATCGCGCTGTCGTTCGTGTTCGGCATCAAGGCGTTTGAAGTCAAAGGCACGTTGGCGGCGGCGCTGATGCAGATCGGCGGCGGCTCCGCCTTTGCGCTGATGGTGCCGGTGTTGGCCGGTTTTATCGCCTTCTCCATCGCGGATCGTCCGGGCCTGACGCCGGGCCTGATCGGCGGCATGCTGGCGGTGAGCACCGGCGCCGGGTTCCTCGGCGGCATCATCGCCGGCTTCCTGGCGGGTTATGTCGCCAAGGCGATCAGCAGCAAGCTGCGCCTGCCGCAAAGTATGGAAGCGCTGAAGCCCATCTTGATCATTCCGCTGGTCGCCAGCCTGATCACCGGCCTCATCATGATTTACGTGGTCGGCACGCCGGTGGCGAAAATCATGGAAGGTCTGACCCATTGGCTGCAATCGCTGGGCACCGCCAACGCCGTACTGCTGGGGGCAATCCTCGGCGGCATGATGTGTACCGACATGGGCGGCCCGGTGAACAAAGCGGCCTACGCGTTTGGCGTGGCGCTGCTCAGCTCTTCGGTGTATGCGCCGATGGCGGCGATCATGGCGGCGGGCATGGTGCCACCGCTGGCGATGGGTCTGGCGACACTGCTGGCGCGCCGCAAGTTCCCGAAATCCGAACAGGAAGGCGGCAAGGCGGCGTTGGTGCTGGGGCTGTGCTTCATCACCGAAGGGGCGATTCCGTTCGCCGCCCGCGACCCGATGCGCGTGTTGCCGTGCTGCATCGCCGGCGGGGCGCTGACCGGCGCGCTGTCGATGGCCTTCGGCGCCAAACTGATGGCACCGCACGGCGGGCTGTTCGTGCTGCTGATCCCGGGCGCGATTTCGCCGGTGTTGCTGTACCTGGTGGCGATCGCCGCCGGTACGCTGCTGGCGGGCGTAGCTTATGCCCTGCTGAAACGTGCTGAAGTACCGGTTACTGCCGCGGCGTAAGCCTCGCGATACCGCAAAACGCGCAGCCCCGAGCTGCGCGTTTTTGTTTGTGCCTTAGGCAGTTAGCACGATTTACCCCTGGTCAGAAACCACAACGCTTTCTAAGCTGATAGCGCGACTTTGTTCCTGCGAACAAGCAATGACTCAAGGAGATTCATCCGTGGCTAAAAAAGTGGCGATCGTACTCACACCCGGTTTCGCCGATTGGGAATACGCGCTGATTGCCGGCGTTGGCGGCCCGTTTTATGGGCTGGAGGTGGCGTTTTTTGCGCCGCAGGCCGGAACGCTTCGCTCACAGGGCGGGCTGACGGTCGAGGTTGAAAAAAGCGTGGCCGAACTGGCGGATTGGCGCCCCGAGGTGCTGGTGGTGGTCGGCGGCACCCTGTGGGAAACCGAACGGGCGCCGGATATCCGCGCGTTGCTCAACGAGCAGTCTCAACGCGGCGCGACTCTGGCGGGCATTTGCGGCGGGACGTTGGCGTTGGCGCGGGCTGGCCTGTTGAACGGCAGGGCGCATACCTCCAACGCTGCCGAGTTCTTGACGGGCAATGTTGAGGGCTACAGCGGGCAGCGCCATTACGTTGCGAGCGCCGCCGCCGTCGTGGATGACCGTGTCATTACGGCACCAGGCTCGGCGCCGGTCAGCTTTACCACCGCGGTGTTTAGGGCGGCGGGCCTGGATGAAGAAACGCTGCGCCAGTTCAGCGCCATGCTGGCGGCGGAGCACACGGTGGGGGAAACCGCTCGCGCATAGGCGAGCGGCCAAGGGAGGGTTACTGCTGTGCTTTCAGCCAGGCGATCTCTTCCGCCCAGATATCCGGGTTTACCGTTTCCAGAATCAGCGGAATATTGTCGAAGCGCGGATCGCGCATGATGTAGCTGAACACCGTTTTGCCGATGTTGCCTTCCCCCAGGCTGTGGTGGCGGTCGACGCGGCTGTTGAACTCGCTCTTGGCGTCATTCAGGTGCATGCCGCGCAGGTAGTTGAAGCCGACGATGTCGCCCAACTGCTTGAAGGTGTGCTCGCAGTCTTCTTCGGTACGCAGATCGTACCCGGCGGCGAAGGCGTGGCAGGTGTCGATGCAAACGCCGACGCGGCTCTTATCTTCCACGCCGTCGATGATCGCCGCCAGATGTTCGAATTTGAAGCCCAGGTTGCTGCCCTGGCCGGCGGTGTTCTCGATCACCGCCGTCACGCCGGCGGTTTTATCCAGCGCGATGTTGATCGATTCGGCGATGCGCGCCAGGCACTTGTCTTCATCGATTTGCAGCAGGTGGCTGCCGGGATGGAAGTTCAGCAGCGTCAGCCCCAGCTGTTCGCAGCGCTGCAGTTCGTCGATAAACGCCTCGCGCGATTTTTCCAACGCCTCGGCCACCGGGTGGCCCAGATTGATCAGGTAGCTGTCGTGCGGCAGGATCTGCCCCGGCCCGAAGCCGTACTGGGCACATGCGCTCTTGAACTTATCGATCACGTCGGCGGCCAGCGGTGCGGCCTTCCATTGACGCTGATTTTTGGTGAACAGGGCGAACGCGGTCGCCTCCAATTCGTGCGCGCGGATAACCGCCTGATCCACGCCGCCTGACGCGCTGACATGTGCACCGACAAACTTCATCTTCATTCTCCTGTGTTATCGGTGACATTATGGCATTGATGGCGGGCGGATTGAATGGCGAAAAGCGGCGGCCCGCCGAAGCGGACCGCCGAGGGGGATTACAGCAGGTGTTGCACCAGTTGGTTTATCGCGCCGCCGCCGACCAGCAGCCAGACGAACAGCAGCGTCGCCAGCAGAATCGGTTTCATCCCGGCCTGGCGCACGGCGCTGATGTGGGTGGTCAACCCCAGCGCCGCCATCGCCATCGCCAGCATCCAGGTGTCGGCGGTGATCAGATGGCGCACCAGCGTGGCCGGCAGCAGGTTGAAGGAGTTCAGCCCGGCGACGGCGATAAACAGCACGGCGAACCACGGAATGGTGATGGCGGATTTTTCCGCCTTGCCTGCGCTGCCGCGGCTGATGTAGCCCGACAGCAGCAGCAGGAACGGCGCCAGCATCATCACGCGGATCATCTTGGCGATCACCGCCGCATTTTCGG
This sequence comes from Serratia sp. 201, assembly GCF_037027545.1. Classification (NCBI taxonomy): domain Bacteria; kingdom Pseudomonadati; phylum Pseudomonadota; class Gammaproteobacteria; order Enterobacterales; family Yersiniaceae; genus Serratia; species Serratia sp. 201. The sequence goes on from NZ_JAXCHC010000002.1 coordinate 561,820, forward strand.
CGTCCGGCCCGATGGCGTGCCCGGCGGCGACCACCTGAGCCACTTCGTGGATGGTGGAGCCGGCGTAAATGCCGAAGGTTTCCTGGCTGAACGGCAGCCACTGGAAGTGTTCATTCAACTGATACAGCCAGGGATAAACGAAAATAGCCAGGGTGCCGAATACCACCACGGTCGAGACCGCTACCGCCACTTTGCTGGAATCGGCCTTCAGCACCGGCTCGGTGGCCATCACCGCCGCCGCGCCGCAAATGCTGCTACCGGCGCCGATCAGTATCGCGGTCTGGCTGTCGATGCCGAACACTTTCTTGCCGAGCCAGCAGGCCAGCAGGAAAGTGGTGATCAGGGTCAGTGCGTCGATGATGATGCCGCTGGCGCCGACGTCGGCGATCTGCTGAAAGGTCAGCCGGAAGCCGTAAAGGATAATCCCCAGACGCAGCAGCCGCTGTTTGGCCAGCTGTACGCCGCTGTGACAAACGGTTTGCCAGTGGGGGTACAGCGTGTTGCCCACCAGAATGCCGAGCAGGATCGCCAGCGTCAGCGCCCCCAGCCCCAGCTCCGCCACCCAGGGAATATCGCCGGCCCAGACGGCCAACGAGGTGAGCGCGCCGGTCAGCGCCAGCCCCGGCACCAGCCGTGGCAGGCCAAACAGCGGAAAGCGTCGCTCGGGATAGGTGTGAGTGGTATCAGTCGCCATAAAAGTCAGTCCTTCAGTCTGTTTCTTGCTGCTAAGAGTACGTTTGGGCTGAATAAAAGAGAAATTGATTATATATTTATAACCTATCTGAATAAGTGGTATGGGATCAGGCATTGGCATAACGCCGCATTGCGGCTAGGGTGTGGAGGAGCGGCGAGCCGCCGTCAACTTTCCAACTAACAGGAGCAGGCGATGGATACCGACGATCAACGCAGAGAGCAGGTAGATCAGGAAGTGGGGCGCGCGGTGCGGCGGTTGATTGAAGAAAACAAGGCGATCGACCGCGATCATCTCGTTGCGATGCTGCAATTGATACTGCGGGACGAAGCCGGCACGCCGCGCGAGCCGGTGCTGGCCGCGGCGGCGCAGCTGGTCGCGTTGGGTAAATAGCGCGCCGATCTGGCCGCAAACAGGGTAGCCTGGCCGGGCTGCCCACATCACCATGTTGGGTTCTCTGGCAGAACCTTCTTTCAATACCGGGACGGCTATGCATATCACGTTGCGTCAACTGGAAGTTTTCACCGAAGTGCTGAAAAGCGGTTCGACCACTCAGGCCTCGGTGGTGCTGGCGCTGTCGCAGTCGGCGGTCAGCGCGGCGCTGGCGGATCTGGAGGGGCAGCTGGGCGTGCAGCTGTTCGATCGCGTCGGCAAACGGCTGGTGATCAACGAGCACGGCCGGTTGCTGTATCCCAAGGCGCTGGCGCTGTTGGAACAGGCGGGGGAGATAGAGCAGCTGTTCCGCCATGACGGCGGGGCGCTGCGCATCGCCGCCAGCAGCACCATCGGCAACTACATGCTGCCGGAGATGATCGCCCGTTACCGTCGGGATTTTCCGGCCACGCCGCTGGAGCTGAACGTTGGCAACAGCCAGGACGTGATCGTAGCGGTGGCGGATTTTCGCGTCGATTTGGGGCTGATCGAAGGGCCTTGCCATATGCCGGAGCTGGTGACGCAGCCGTGGCTGGAGGACGAGCTGGTGGTGTTTGCCGCGCCGGACAATCCCTTGACCCACCAACCGCCGACGCTGGAGGCGCTGGCCAATGCGCCTTGGATCCTGCGCGAGCGTGGTTCGGGCACCCGCGAGGTGCTGGATCATCTGCTGTTGGCGCACCTGCCGCACTTCCAGCTGGTGATGGAACTCGGCAACTCGGAGGCGATCAAGCACGCGGTGCGGCACGGTATCGGCATCAGCTGCCTGTCGCGGCGCGTGGTGGCAGAACAGCTGGCCAGCGGCGCACTGGTAGAACTGCCGGTGCCGCTGCCGCCGCTGCGGCGCACCCTGTACCTGATCCGCCATCGGCAAAAGCACATTTCCAACGCCTTGCAGCGTTTTCTCAGCTATTGCGCGCTGTAATCGACAGCGCGTCACGTCCTCTGCTGCTGCGCAGGCCGAAGAAAGCATAAAAACCTGCGCGCGCTCACATTAATGAGAGTAAGTAAGGCCATAAGGGCCGCGGCTAATAATTGCCTCTGAATTATGAAGCTATCTTATATCAGTGCAATGTTGCTAGTTCACCGGCGGGTATTTGTTACAATCCGCCCTCATTTTTTCAAAGAGCAGATAGGGTACGAATGGCTCAGCAGGATATAAAAACATCGGGGCAGCAAGCACCCGGATTGCGCCGCGAGCTGAAAGCCCGGCATTTGACCATGATCGCCATCGGCGGCTCCATCGGCACCGGCCTGTTTGTGGCCTCGGGGGCCACGGTTTCTCAGGCGGGCCCCGGCGGGGCGCTGCTGTCTTACGCTCTGATCGGTTTGATGGTGTACTTCCTGATGACCAGCCTGGGCGAACTGGCGGCCTTTATGCCAGTCTCCGGTTCATTCTCCACTTACGGCGCCAAATACGTGGAAGAAGGCTTCGGCTTCGCGCTGGGCTGGAACTATTGGTACAACTGGGCGGTGACCATCGCCGTTGACCTGGTGGCCTCGCAGTTGGTAATGAACTACTGGTTCCCGGACACCCCTGGTTGGATCTGGAGCGCCCTGTTCCTCGGCCTGATGTTCCTGCTGAACTACATTTCGGTGAAAGGGTTCGGCGAGGCGGAATACTGGTTCGCGTTAATCAAGGTCAGCACGGTGATTATCTTCATCGCCGTCGGTGTGCTGATGATCGTCGGCATTCTGAAGGGCGGCGAGCATGCCGGCTGGCAGAACTGGACGGTAGGAGACGCGCCGTTTGCCGGCGGGTTCTCGGCGATGATCGGCGTGGCCATGATCGTCGGCTTCTCGTTCCAGGGCACCGAGCTCATCGGTATCGCGGCCGGCGAATCGGAGAATCCGGGTAAAAACATCCCACGCGCAGTGCGTCAGGTGTTCTGGCGTATCCTGCTGTTCTATATCTTCGCCATTCTGATCATCAGCCTGATCATTCCGTACACCGATCCGAGCCTGCTGCGCAACGACGTGAAAGACATCAGCGTCAGCCCGTTCACCTTGGTGTTCCAGCACGCCGGGCTGTTGTCGGCGGCGGCGGTGATGAACGCGGTGATCCTGACGGCGGTGCTGTCGGCCGGTAACTCGGGCATGTACGCATCGACCCGCATGTTGTACACCCTGGCGTCGGAAGGCAAGGCGCCGCGGATTTTCGCCAAGCTGTCGAAAGGCGGCGTGCCGCGTAACGCGCTGTATGCGACCTGCGTGGTGGCTGGCCTGTGCTTCCTGACGTCAATGTTCGGCAACCAGTCGGTTTACCTGTGGCTGCTGAATACCTCGGGCATGACCGGTTTCATCGCCTGGTTGGGCATCGCCATCAGCCACTACCGTTTCCGTCGCGGTTACATGCTGCAGGGGCGCGATCTGAACGATTTGCCGTACCGTTCCGGGTTCTTCCCACTGGGGCCGATCTTCGCCTTCGTGCTGTGCCTGATCATTACCCTGGGGCAGAACTACCAGGCCTTCCTGCAAGATAAGATCGACTGGTACGGTGTGACCGCGACCTACATCGGCATTCCACTGTTCCTGCTGATCTGGTTCGGTTACAAGCTGTCGCAAGGCACCCGTGTCGTGAAGTACAGCGAAATGGAATTCCCGAAGATGGACGTGAAGTAATTTTCGGTGAGTGATACGCGGCGGGGGTTCCCGCCGCGTTTGGCTTTACTTTTTCCCGCCTTTGGCTTCCGCCAGCGCCTGCTGCGCCGAACTCATCAAATCTTCCACCGTCGCATAATGCTGCGTCAGCGCCACAATGCCAGCGTTGAGTTGCATGTTCACCTCGCCGAACGCGCCAAAATCGTAAGGTGCCTCCAGCGGCGGCACGATGCGCGCCAGGAATTCGCTTTCCGCGCCGTAGGGCAGATCGTGCACCAGAATCAAAAACAGGCCGCCGGTATAGCGGCAGACGTAGTCGCTCGGGCGGATCAGCGTCTTGAGACGCTCGCCGACGGTGCGCAGTACGTCGTCGCCGATCTGGACGCCGTGGCTTTGGTAGAGCGCCGCCAGCGGACCGAACTCAAGAATGAACAGGTGGGAGATCGTCTGTGCCGCTGCGGGGCGGCAGATGCTACGCATCGCCACCTCGCCGCCCGCGCGGTTGAGGAAGCCGGTCAGGCGATCGCGGTGCGACGCCTGCTGCTTCTCCCAGGCCAGCGTGACGTGCTGCACCAGTTGGCGGTGGTAGCGTGCGATCATGCCATGGGCCAGCACCAGCCACAGCGGCGCGAGGTCCGCCAGGACAAACAGATTTTGCACGCGCGACAGCGGTGCTGCCAGCAGGTAAGGCAGCGTCAGCGCGATCACCTCAAGCAGCGCGAAGCGTGGCGCGGCGGCGTGGCGCTGCATCAGCCAGCAGGCCAGAGCGGTGATGGTGAGGCCGGCGAAAAGTATTAAAACGAAGCGGCCCGACAGCATCGCCAGCGCGGCGCTGGCGCCGACCAGCAGCGTCCACAGCAACACCGTCACCAGCATGGCGTCCGGCCAGGCAGGTTGACGCCGGCGCGCCAGCCAGGCTCGCCCGGCGGTCAACAGCAGCAACAGCAGCAGCAGGCCGATACCGATCAGCGGTCGGTTCAGCCAGGCGTACCCCACCAACAGCGCGACCGGCCCTGCGGCATTCAGCCAGGGAGTGAGAGGAGAGGGCGTCAGCGTGAGACGCAGCTGGCGTTGAAACGGCTCGTCATCGGCCTGCAGCGGGCTGTATAACAGCCAGTTCAGCAGCGCCGGACGTTTGGGCGTTGTCGCCGGAGATGGACTTCTCATTACAGCCTCGTCAATAAGGCCGCTCTTGCGGCGGCCTGAAGGTTTTTTGCACGCGCGGTGCTGTGGCTTTGGATTCTATGTGGTTTTGCCGTTATTTGTCAGAGTCTGGTCGGATCAGGAATCACTTTCAGAATAATGAACCTACTGGCCGCTGGCGGGGGTAAGCGTGGTGGTTTGAAAAATGGCGTGTAAAAACAAATTGTTACATTTCTATAACGCTGTTTTCACCGATTGATATGATTGATAAGTATTATCGTTTGCTTTATTGTGGACGGCTGCGCGCAGGCTGCTGCCGCACACTTTCCGGTTCACGGCGGACGCCTTCGCGCCGCTGTCATGATGGTTGTAACAGGTATCTTAACGAATGAGCGTATCCACCGATCCCATGACTGACGCCAAGGGGCAACCCAACGCCGGCGTGATGGGGCGTTATCAGCATATTCTTCGCCATCGCCTGATGATGATGGGCGTGTTGGCACTGGCGATCCTGGGCTCGCTGCTGCTGGATTTCACCATGGGGCCGTCCGGCCTGTCGCTGTCGTCCTTATGGCACACGCTGCTTGACCCCGCCGCGGCCGATGCCGGCACGCGGGTGATCGTCTGGGACATCCGATTGCCTTACGCGCTGATGGCGGTGGTGGTGGGCTTTGCGCTCGGCCTGGCCGGGGCGGAGATGCAGACCATCCTGAATAACCCGCTGGCCAGCCCCTTTACCCTCGGGGTGTCTTCCGCCGCGGCCTTTGGCGCCGCGCTGGCGATCGTGCTTGGCATCGGCATTCCGGGGATTCCCGACCAGTGGTTCATCTCCGCCAACGCCTTTATCTTCGCGCTGTTCGCTGCGCTGATGCTCGACGGCATCACGCGCTGGACGCGGGTCGCCACCTCCGGCGTGGTGCTGTTCGGCATCGCGCTGGTGTTTACCTTCAACGCGCTGGTCTCGATGATGCAGTTCATCGCCAGCGAGGACACGCTGCAGGGGCTGGTGTTCTGGACCATGGGCAGCCTGGCGCGCGCCTCGTGGGACAAGCTGGGCATTCTGTTCGGGGTGTTCGCCGTGCTGCTGCCGCTGTCGATGATGAGCTCGTGGAAACTGACCGCGCTGCGTCTGGGTGAAGACCGGGCGGTGAGCTTCGGCATTGACGTGCGCCGCCTGCGGCTGACCACGTTGCTGCGCATTAGCATGCTCTCGGCGCTGGCGGTGGCGTTCGTCGGGCCGATCGGCTTTATTGGCCTGGTGGCGCCGCACATCGCCCGCATGATCTTCGGCGAAGATCACCGTTTCTACCTGCCGGCCAGTGCGCTGATTGGCGCGCTGGTGCTGTCAATGGCCTCGGTGGCGTCGAAAAACCTGGTGCCCGGCGTGATCATTCCGGTGGGCATCGTGACGTCGCTGGTCGGGGTGCCGTTCTTCCTGAGCATTATTCTGCGCCACCGGGGGAACGTATGAGCCAGGGTTTACGGATAGAAAACTTCTCGGCGGGTTACCCGAAACGCCAGGTGATCGACAATCTCTCGGTGCCGATGCTGCCGCGCGGGCAAATCACCGTGCTGCTGGGGCCGAATGGCAGCGGCAAATCGACGCTGCTGCGCTCGCTGGCCGGGCTGAACCCGGCGCAGGGCAAGCTGTGGCTGGACGACGGCGATCTGATGCAGATGCCGTTCGCCCGTCGGGCGGAGAAAGTGGTGTACCTGCCGCAGTCGCTGCCCGCCGGAGTGCATCTGCACGTGCTGGAGTCGATCATCGTGGCGCAGCGCGCCTCGGGCGGCCGCAGCAACGCCGGCAGCGAAGCGGAAGTGATGGCTTTGCTGGAACAGCTGGGCATCGCCCACCTGGCGTTGAGTTATCTCGATCAGCTGTCCGGCGGCCAGAAACAGCTGGTGGGGTTGGCACAGTCGCTGATCCGTCAGCCGTCGCTGCTGCTGCTAGATGAGCCGCTGAGCGCGCTCGATCTCAACTACCAGTTCCACGTGATGGATTTGGTGCGCCGTGAAACCCGCAAGCGTAATATCGTGACGGTGGTGGTGGTGCATGACATCAACATCGCGCTGCGTCACGGCGACCACGTGCTGATGCTGCAGGATGGCGATCTGATCGCCGATGGCGCGCCGGATCAGGTGATTACGCCGCAGAGCCTGGCGCGGGTCTACGGCGTGCGCGGGCGCATCGAGCGTTGCTCGCAGGGCACGCCGCAGGTGCTGATAGACGGTCTGGTGAACCAGCCGACGATTTAACCCAAGAAAAAGCCCGGCATCGCCGGGCTTTCTTTATCGCGCAGCGTGGTTCAGGGCCTCGCTCACGCGTTCGACGACGTGCTGGGCGGTGACGATGCCGCCGGACAGATACACCTCGGCTGCCGGCAGGTAGACCACCTGGCCTTTTTTCACCGCCGTGGTTTTCTTCAGCGCGGTGCCGGTGAGGATTTTCTGCGGTGCCACCGCGTTCGGCCGCCCGGTCGCGGCGTCTCTGTCGATGACGAACAGCCAGTCCGGATTCAGTTTGGCCACCTGCTCAGGCGTCAGCTTGTTGCCGCGCACGTCTTTTTCGTCGGACTGCAGCGCGGACGCGAAGCCGAGGGCGTCATAGACGAAGCTGAAACGGCTCTTGGGCGCGTAAGCGCTGATCTTGCCGCCGGAGAACAGCACCACCAGCCCACGCCCGGCCTGGGTGGCCTGTGGTTTGACCGCGGCGATCTGCGCATCCAGCTTATCGACCGCCGCCTGCGCCTGTTGCTGCTTATCGAACAGCTCGCCCAGCTGCAGGGTGCGCTGTTTCAGGCTGCCCAACTGATCCTGCTGATCGACGGACATGTTCAGCGTCGGTGCCAGCGCGTTCAGCTCGTCATAAGCTTTGGACGCCCGGCCGGCGATCAGGATCAGGTCCGGCTTGGCGGCGCGCAGCACGGCCATATCCGGTTCGAACAGGGTGCCGGCATTGAGGTATTTGTCATCCTGATAGCGCTTCAGGCTATCCGGCAAGTTCTTGCGGTTGCCGGGCAGCGCCAGCGGTTCGACGCCCAGCAGCTGCAGCGTTTCCAGAGACGCGTAATCCAGCACCACGATGCGCTGCGGGTGCTTCTTCACCTCGGTGCTGCCGTTCAGGTGCTGGACGTTGACGGTGGCCGGAGTAGCGGCTATCGGCGTATCGGTTTTGCTGTGGCAACCCGCCAGCGCCATTGCGGCCAGCAGGGCGATCATCAGGGGGGAGCGGCGTAATCTCATGGAGCTTCCTCACGGTGATGGAATGAAAAGGGCGCGCAGCGCGCGCCCAGGGGCATCAGAAGTTGTAGGTCATGCCGACGGTGTAACGGCGGCCGTCCAGCGTGGTGCGGTAGTGATCGTAATCCACGGTTTTGTCGAGGATGTTGTAAACCCCGCCGGTCAGCTGCAGGTTTTTCGCCGCCTGGTAGCTCAGGCCCGCATCGACGAAGGTGTAGGATGGCGTGCTGGTCGCCATCGAGGTGCGGCTCAGATATTGTGAGGTTTTGCTGCGGAAGTTAACGCGCGACCACAGGCTGAGGTCCTGCGTGGCACGCCAGTCCAGCACGGTATTCAGCATGTGCTTAGGCATCTGGTTGAGCGCCTTGCCCTGGAACTCGCCGCTCTTCTGCTCGGAAGAGGTGTAGGTGTAGTTGGTGTTCCACTTCCAGTCTTTGTTGATCTGCCAGCCGAAGGTGGCCTCTACGCCGCGCATATTGGCTTTGTCGACGTTGACGCGATCGCTGATAAAGTCGTAGGACGTGCCGCCGATGGTGCAATCCGGCGTGTCTTCACAGCGGCGCACTTCGGTGATTTTGTCTTTAAAGTCAGTGTTGAAGACCGTCACGCCGGCGTTAACGCCTTTCAGGCTATCCCACATCAGGCCGATTTCTTCGCTCAGGCTCTTCTCTGGCTGCAGATCCGGGTTGCCGACGATGATGCCTTTACGCACGCCGCCGCCGGTGACCTGCCCCCAGTTAGGGGAGGATTGGCGCAGATCCGGCGATTTGTAACCGGCGGAGACGCCGCCTTTCAGCGTCCACTGTTCGGTCAGGTGCCAGACACCGTACATGCGTGGGGTCCAGTGGCTGCCGAAGTTTTCATCACGGTCCATACGGATGCCGCTGGTCAGGCTAAAGTCGTTGGTCAGCGCCCATTCGTCTTCAGCGAACAATGCCCAGCTCCAGCGCGTCAGCTTGCTGAGACCTTGAGCCGATTCAAGCTGGTTGCCACCGTCGCCCAGTTTTTCATAGCGGTATTGGCCGCCGAGGTTCAGCATGTGGGAACCCAGCTCGAACTGGTTCTGGGTGTTGAAGATGGTGTTGTAGGCCTTCATGTTACGGCCCGGGTTACCGGTTTCTTCGCGCTGCACGTAGCTGGTGGAGTTGCCGAAGTCGTAATAGCCGTTGTGGGTCAGCGCGTAGTTGGTGCGAGTGTATAGGCTTTCGCTGACCTCGGTTGGTGTGCACTTGCCTTTGCTGCAGCGCTCCGCCACTACCGATTTGCCCGGCGTGCTGTTGCGATCCTGCAGCGAGCGGCCGATTTCGAAATCGAATTCGTTTTTCTCGTCCGGCGTCAGGGTGAACACCGCGGTGCCGCTGCGCATGCGCTGTTCGTTATAACCGTTGGTGATTTTATCTTCCGCGCGGCGCGACAGCAGGCCGTTGACCCGCAGGCCGAGCAGGCCTTCAACCAGCGGGCCGGAGGCGTAGGCGTTGGTCTGGAACAGATCGCCGGAATCGCGGTTTTCCTGAACGGTGGCGTCACCGTGCAGCGAGCCTTTCCACTCGGTGCGTGAGGTTTTGCGGGTGATGACGTTGATCACGCCGCCCATGGCGTCGGAACCGTACAGCGAAGACATCGGCCCGCGCACCACTTCGATGCGTTCGATGGCTTCCAGCGGCGGCAGCCAGCCCTGTTCGATGCCGGCGTTGTCGCTGTTCGGGCGGGTGCTGCGGGTGTCGACGCGCTTGCCGTCCACCAGGATCAGCGTGTACTTGGAGGACATGCCGCGGATGCTGATGTCACTGCTGCTGGCGCCGCCGGTGACCACCACGCCCGGCACGTCTTTCAGTGCATCGGTCACGTCGCGATAGGCCTTATCTTCGATCTGCTGGCGCGGGATCACCGAGATGGACGCGGCGGAGTCCTGAATTTTTTGCTGGAAGCCGGAGGCGGTGACGACCATGGTGTCCTGGGTGTCGTTCTGCGGCGCGGCCAGCGCGGCGGTGGCGCTGAGTGAAGCGACAACCAGAGCGGCGAGCTTGCTGTAACGTGGCGTTTCCATGAGGTGAACCTTTCCTGGGTTGAATTGAAAGTAATTAACCAATTGAATTTCTAATGAAATTATTCATCGTTCGCTGAGAAATACTTCGCTTCGTCAGCGTTGCGTGAGGGTATTGTAAGGATTTTTTACTGAATGTAAACGCTAATGATAATTCATATCATTTGTATGCGGGTTCTACTGACGAAAAAGAGTAACCGGATGAATTAAAGGGGAAAAGCGGCGCAGCGGGCGTGCGCCGGGGAGGATCAGCGTTTCTGGATGTAGGTAATGGCCAGCGCCAGCGCCAGCACCAGGCCTTTGATAATGTCCATGGCGTAGTAGGGCACCGACAGCATCACCAGGCCGTTTTGCAGCACGCCGAGGATCACCGCGCCGATCAGGGTGCCGAGCGCATTGGGTTTGCCGGAGCCCGCCAGCGAGAAGCCGATATAGGCCGCCGCCACCGCGTCCATCAGATAACCGCCGCCGGCGTTGACCTGCGAAGAGCCGATACGTGACGCCAGCAGGATGCCGCCAAGCGCCGCCAGCCAGGAAGAAATAACGTAAGCGGCAACCCTGTAACGTACGGTGCGGATACCCGACAGACGCGCCGCTTCGGGGTTGCCGCCGATGGCATACATGCGGCGGCCATGCTTGGTCAACGACAGGAACAGCTGCACCGCCACGGTGACCGCCAGCATGATCAGCACGATCACCGGCACCTGGCCGAGGGCGGAAAACACCTCCGGGATCAGGCCTTCCGCCATGTCGCCATTCGGCAGCACCATGTTTTGGGTGATGGAACCGCCGTAGCTGTAGGTCATCGCCACGCCCTGGATCACGAACAGGCTGGCCAGCGTCGCCAGCATGTCGGGAATTTTGAGCACCACGATCAGCAGGGCGTTGAACAGGCCGACCAGCGTGCAGAGCAGCAGCGTTACCACGATGGCGCCGGTGGTGTCGAACCCGTGCCAGACGAACAGTGAAATCACCAGCGCGTTGGCCAGCGAGGCGGTCGAGCCGACCGACAGATCGAAACCGCCGACCGACAGCGAGATGGAGACGCCGATGGCGATCACCGTCACGATGGCGATCGAACGCAGGATGTTGATGATGTTATTGGCATCGAGAAAGTTGTCCGACGCCAGGCCAAACAGGGCGATCAGCGCCGCGACGGTCAGCAACATGCCCCATTTGTAGAGGAAATCAAACAGCTGTTGGCGCCAGGGCAGCGCAGGCCGCAGGGCAAATTCTTTACTCACGCAGGGGTTCCTCCGGTGGAATAGAGCAATAAGGTTTCTTCGTCGATGTCGGCGGCGTTCAACTCCGCCACGATGCGGCCGTCCCACAGCACGCAGATGCGATCGCACAGGCCAATCAGCTCGGCGAACTCGCCGGAGGCGTAAATCACGCCTTTGCCGGCGTGAGCCAGGCCGTCGATCAGGCTGAACAGCTCCTGCTTGGCCTTGATGTCCACGCCCTTGGTCGGCTCATCGAAGATCAGCACCTCGGCGTTGCCGCGCAGCCACTTGCCGATCGCCACTTTTTGCTGATTGCCGCCGGACAGGCGCGCCAGCCGCTGTTGCGGGCCGGAGGCGCGAATGTTCAGACGCTGCATGATCTCGCGCGCCCAGCGCAGCTCTTGCCGCCGGCTGAACAGGCTCCAGCGCGAGAAGCTGTCGTCGGCGCTGACGCTCAGGTTCATCGGGATCGCCTCATCGATAAAAATGCCTTCTTTGCGGCGCTCTTCCGGCACCAGCGCCAATCCTTGTTCGACCGACAGGTGCGGCGCGCGTGGCGCCCAGGGCTGCCCGCGCAGTTCGCCGCGCTCGAGCTGCACGGTGCTGGCGCCGAACAATGCCTTGCACAGTTCGGTTTTGCCCGCTCCGGCCAGCCCGGCGATGCCGAGGATCTCTCCTTCATGCAGCCGCAGCGAAACGTCGCGCAGCTTATGGCGATCGCGCAAGCCCTCCACCTGCAGCAGCTTACGCCCAGCGTGCGGCGGGCGCGGCGGCGGGAAAATGTCGTCCAGCCGGTGGCCGAGCATTTTCTCGACGATCTGTTCGCCGCTCAGCCCGCGCATGGCGTCTTCGCTGACGCGCCGGCCGTCGCGCAGCACCGTCAGCCGATCGCAAATGTCGCTCAGTTCGTGGATGCGGTGAGAAATGAACACAATGCCGATGCCTTCGGATTGCAGGCGGCGCACTACGTTAAACAGGCGCTCGCTCTCGGCGCGATCGAGCGGCGCGGTCGGTTCGTCGAGCACCAGAAAACGGCAGCGGTGCGACAGCGCGCGCGCCAGCAGCACCTGCTGTTTTTCCGCCAGCGTGCAGTCCGCCAGGCGTCTGCGCGGGTTGAGCGGCAGCGCCCATTGCTGCAGCAACTGCGCCGCGCGGCGGTGCAGCTCTGCCCAGTTCAGCCAGTGGCCCGGCTCGTTCAGCCAGTCCAGCATGATGTTTTCCGCCACCGACAGCGTGGGGATCAGCGCGACGTCCACCTCTTGTTGCACCACGTGAATACCGTGGCGGCGCGCCTGCAGCGGGGAGTGGATCGCCACCGCCTGGCCGTCGATCAGGATCTCGCCGCGATAATGGTCGTGGGCGCCGGAGAGGATCGCCATCAGCGTCGACTTGCCCGCGCCGTTGGCGCCGACCAGCGCGTGGATTGAGCCGCCCTGCAGCGTGAAGTCCACGTCCTGCAGCGCGTTGAAGCCGGCGAAGGCGATCGAGATATTGCGCATCTCGAGGCGCGAAGGCGTTGCGGTTGACATTGCGTAGTAAGGCCGTTTAGATGTTTAGATGGCTGTTTTGCTCTGTTGTAACACAGATTACGCCGTTGGCAACCAACAAAATGGCATAACGGCGATGAAAAACGTCGAGAGGCAGGGGGCGCAACCCGTGTCAGGCTGCGCCGGAGCGATAAGCGGTCAGAAGGTGGTGGGGGTATGTGCGCTGACGATGCGGCAAATGCGCGCCGAAGTATTGCTGAAGCTGTGCGGGATGCCGGTGTTGATGGCGTAACTCTGGCCGGCGGTCAGGCAGTAGCTCTGGCCGTTGATGGTCAGCACGATCTCGCCCTCCAGCAGGGTGCCGATCTCTTCGCCCTGGTGCTTGATCTTTTCACCGGTGGTGGTGCCGGGCTGGTAGGTTTCCAGCATCATCGCCAGGTTGCGCGTGGGGCTGCCGTTGTGCACCAGCTTCATCGACACCCCCTGGCTGCCGATCTCAATCAGGCCCTCGGCGTCGATCACCACGCGCGGTTCGTCGGCGGTTTCCGGTTCGGCAAAGAATTCAGACAGCGACAGGCCATACACCTTCAGCAGCTTTTGCAGCGTGCTGATGGCCGGGCTGACCTTGTCCTGTTCGATGGTGCTGATCGCACTGTGGGTTAACCCGGACAGTTCGGCGACCCGGCGCTGTGACAAACCCAATTGCTGACGGATCTGCGACAGGCGTTTGCCCGGTGCCAAGCTGACTTCGCTCATAGCGGTACTTCCTTCTGGTAAGGGCGACAGGCAGAAATGAAGATCGCTATCGGGTGCCTGTCTGGTCGATAACGATACTGCATGATATCGGTAGTTAGGGTGGGTTTGGAAAATATATTGCCCATGTTCACTCTTGGTGCGTTGGACAAAATAGTTGACGTGAAAATGGCAGTAAGGCCTTTTCGGTCAATATTTTATCAATTTAGCAGCCGCTGGCGAATAATCAAACAGGATTGTAACATTTGCAAACCCATTCTGTTAATACTATGTTTCATATTGTGGATGTTATTTTGAGCGCCCGGCAGCGGCGCGGCCTGACGAGAAATCCAATCATGTGTTGAATCGAACGGTGGACGGGCGCCAACGCGCCTTCAGAGCATAATGGCGGGTGACGTATGCAAACCAATAGCGCAGCAGTTGAACATTTTGCACAGCATCATGAAGAGAGGCGAAGTAGCGCGTTCCAAAATGAGGTTGCTCATTATTTGGAACGCCATCCCGCCACGCAGTATGTCGATATCCTTCTCACCGATCTTAATGGTTCCTTCCGCGGCAAACGCATACCCGTCTCTGGGTTAAAAAAACTGGAAAAAGGCAGCTACTTCCCCGCGTCGGTGTTCGCCATGGACATCCTTGGCAACGTGGTGGAGGAGACCGGCCTTGGGCAGGAGCTCGGCGAACCGGACCGCATTTGCCTGCCGGTGCCCGGTTCGCTGACGCCGTCAGCCGCCGATCCGGAGCACATCGGCCAGGTGCTGCTCACCATGCTGGATGAAGATGGCACTCCCTTTGACGTTGAACCCCGCAATGTGCTGAACCGCGTGTGGCAGGCGCTGCGCCAGCGCGGTTTGTTTCCGGTGGCAGCGGTAGAGCTGGAGTTTTATCTCATCGATAGGCTGCGCGACGCGGAAGGCGATCTGCAGCCGCCGTGTGCGCCCGGCACTCAGGAACGCAACACCCAAAGCCAGGTGTATTCCGTCGATAACCTGAACCATTTCGCCGAGGTGCTGAACGATATCGACGCGCTGGCGAAGCTGCAGGGGCTGCCGGCGGACGGCGCGGTGGCGGAGGCGTCGCCGGGGCAGTTCGAGGTCAACCTGCGTCATACCGACGACATCCTGCTGGCCTGCGACCACGCGCTGGCGCTGAAGCGGCTGGTGCGGCTGGTCGCCGAGAACCACGACATGCACGCCACCTTTATGGCCAAACCCTATGAGGATTACGCCGGCAGCGGCATGCACGTGCATGTCAGCATGCAGGATAGTGCGGGCAACAACCTGTTTGCCGACGCCGAAGGCGAGGATTCGCCGCTCTTGAAACAGGCATTGGCCGGGATGATCACCCTGATGCCGGCGTCGATGGCGCTGCTGGCGCCGAACGTCAACGCCTACCGGCGCTTCCAGCCGGGGATGTATGTGCCGATCCAGGCCGCCTGGGGCCACAACAACCGCACCGTGGCGCTGCGCATTCCCTGCGGCGAACCGGAGAACCACCGGGTGGAGTACCGCGTGGCCGGCGCCGATGCCAATCCTTATCTGGTGATGGCGGCGATCCTGGCCGGCATGCTGTACGGGCTGGACAACCTAGTGCCGCTGCCTGAGCCGGTGACCGGCAACGGGCTGGAGCAGGAAGGGCTGCCGCTGCCGATCCGCCAGAGCGACGCGCTGTACGAGTTTGAACATCAGCACGCGCTGACGCACTATCTGGGCGAGCGTTTCACCCAGGTGTATCACGCCTGCAAGACCGACGAACTGCTGCAGTTTGAACGGCGGGTGACGGAAACCGAGATCGACTGGATGTTGAAAAATGCCTGAATGGGCGTATAAAGTAAGAGGTATGTGCGGGTGACTGGCCTGCCGGCAGCGGATTAATTCGCCTGCCGGGCTGGTTTTCCGTGCGATCGACAAAAAGAATTTGTATTTGAGGGTTTCCGGATCTTGTCATTCGGAGGCATTCTGGTGCAAAATATCTCAAATGCAGATAGCCGACGTTTTGAAAGCGTCGGTTATTTTTTTTGCATTATGTTTTACCAACGTAGCGTTTCATACACCAAGCGAGGCCGGACACCGATCCGGATAGATAAATAGTTTCGTGCACGATCAAACAAAACTTTATGGTCGTGACTCATGAGGATTAGAAAGATGGGGCAATTTTTCACTTTAGCGCCGGTGCCCGCCGGTTTCCGCTGTGGCCGCAGCGACTATGGAGCAGCCGAGGTTTCCTCGACCCGTTATCCAGCTTACAACCCCCTTCTTTTAGAATTAAGTCGCTCGTTGCGAAGTTTCCCCGCAACCTTAAGTCTTGGCGTGTCCGCCATCCGCAAGGCTCAAGGTAAGGGGGGGCTGAACAATGTCCGATAACACCATCAACGCCGCTCCGGCTCAGCGCACTCAGCTGCGTAAAACCCTGACATTAGTTCCGGTAGTGATGATGGGCTTGGCTTACCTGCAGCCAATGACCATTTTCGATACCTTCGGCATCGTATCCGGTTTGACCGATGGTCACGTCGCGACCGCGTACGCCTTCGCTCTGCTGGCGATCCTGTTTACCGCCCTGAGCTACGGCAAGCTGGTGAAGAAGTTCCCTTCCGCCGGTTCCGCCTACACCTACGCCCAGAAAGCCATCAGCCCGCACGTCGGCTTTATGGTGGGCTGGTCATCGCTGCTGGACTATCTGTTCATGCCGATGATCAACATTTTGCTGGCTAAGATTTACCTGGAAGCGATCTTCCCGGGCGTACCGTCCTGGATCTTCGTGGCGGTGCTGGTCGGCTTGATGACGATTTTCAACCTGCGCGGCATCAAGCTGGTGGCTAACCTGAACTCCATCATCGTGGTGGTGCAGGTGGCGATCATGATCGTGTTCCTCGGCCTGGTGATCAACGGTATTTACCACGGCGAAGGCGCCGGTACGCTGGTCAGCAGCCGCCCGTTCTGGTCCGATAACGCCCACGTGGTGCCGATGATTACCGGCGCGACCATCCTGTGCTTCTCGTTCCTGGGCTTCGACGGCATCAGCTCGCTGTCCGAAGAGACCAAAGACGCGGAAAAAGTGATCCCGAAAGCCATCTTCCTGACGGCGCTGATCGGCGGCATCATCTTTATCGTGGTGTCTTACTTCGTGCAGCTGTACTTCCCGGACATCTCGCGCTTCAAGGATCCGGACGCCTCACAGCCTGAAATCATGCTGTACGTGGCGGGCAAGTTCTTCCAGTCGGTGATCCTGGTGTTCTCCTGCGTGACGGTATTGGCGTCGGGCATGGCGGCGCACGCGGGCGTTTCGCGTCTGATGTACGTGATGGGCCGCGACGGCGTGTTCCCGACTCGCTTCTTCGGCTATGTGCATCCGAAGTGGCGTACCCCGGCGCTGAACGTGCTGCTTGTAGGCGCCATCGCGTTGTCCGCGGTGTCGTTTGACCTGGTGACCGCGACCGCGCTGATCAACTTCGGTGCGCTGGTGGCCTTCACCTTCGTTAACCTGTCGGTGATCTCGCAGTTCTATATTCGCGACAAGATGAACCGCACCGTGAAGGACACATTTAACTACCTGATCCTGCCGGTGATGGGCGCACTGACCGTCGGCGCGCTGTGGATCAACCTGGAAGCCAGCTCGATGACGCTGGGCCTGGTTTGGGCGGCCATCGGTTTGATCTACCTGGCCTTCGTCACCCGCAGCTTCCGTCTGCCGGTGCCGCAAGCGAGCGAAGACGCCGCCTAAGCGCGAGCCGTCTCCTCAGCCACAAAAAAGGCCGCTTTCGCGGCCTTTTCCTTTTCTGCTGCGGCGGGGTTTATCCCACCAACTCTTTGCCGTAATCGAACAGCGCTTTCAACAGGGCGGTTTTCTCTTTGTCGCCTTCGTGCAGGTTATACAGCGATTCGAGCTGCAGCAGGTAACTCTGCACGCGCTCTGCGCTCAGCGCTTCCTGGCGGTGTTGCAGCCAGCGACGCTGCTCGGCGTCGTCCAGCGTATTCGGGTAGTTGCGCGCGCGGAAGCGGAACAGCAGCTCTTTCATGCGGCCGTCGCTGAAGGCCAGATCCAGCGCCGGCAGGTTCTGCGGTTTGGTCTGCTGGATAATCCTCATCGCCGCCTTGTCGGCGTCGCTGAAGAAACCGTCGTACAAGCGGGCGTCGACGTCGTCGGCGCCTTTGAACGGCTCGGCTTCGGCGAACAGCGTGACCACTTTCTCGCGCACTTCCGGATGCTGTTTCAGCAGCTGCAGATTTTGCAGACACGCCTGACGATCGATGCCCAGCCGCTCGGCATTCTCCGGCAGCAGGGTTTTGGCCGGCGCCAGCACCGGGCATTTGTTGATGTGCACCAGCTTGATCGGCACCGGTGCCTGATCCGGCGCCAGATCGTCACGGCGGGTATACAGCCGTTCACGCAGCTGCTCGGCGCTCAGCGTCAACAGCGGCGTCATGTCGCCGGCCAGATCGCACATGATCACCGCGTTCTTGTTGTCCGGGTGCCAGGCCAGCGGCGACACCCAGCTGGTATTGCCGCGCGCCGCGCCGAACATGCCGGAGACGTGCACCAGCGGCGTCATGTCGGCGACGTCGATCAGGGCGTTCAGCTTGTGCTTGTTGCGGTGCTGCAGCAGGAAATCGAACAGCCGCGGCTGTGCCTGTTTGACCAGCTTGGCCATGGCGATAGTGGCGTAAACGTCCGACATCGCGTCGTGAGCCTGCGTGTGCTCGACGCCGTTGGCGCGCGTCAGATGTTCCAGGCGGAAGCTGGGGAAACCGTCTTCGTTTTCCGGCCAAACGATGCCGTCCGGGCGCAGAGCGTAGCAGGCGCGCATCACATCCAGCAGATCCCAGCGCGAGTTGCCGTTTTGCCAGCTGTAGGCGTAGGGATCGTAGAAGTTGCGATAGAAGATATTGCGGCTCACTTCGTCATCGAAGCGGATGTTGTTGTAACCGAGAATGCAGGTGCCGGCCACGCTGAAGGCCTGATGGATTTGGCGGGTGAACTCGGCCTCGTTAACCCCTTTGGCACGCGCCACCTGCGGCGTGATGCCGGTGATCATCACCGCCTCGGGTTCCGGCAGGTAGTCATCGGCCGGGGCGCAGTAGATGACCAGCGGCTCTTCGATAATGTTGAAATCCATATCGGTGCGCACGCCGGCGAACTGCGCCGGGCGGTCCAGCGACGGGCTCTTGCCGAAGGTCTCGTAATCGTGGATATAAAATGTGGCCGGTGCCTTGCTGCTCAAAATCGCGTCTCTTCAGTGGCGGATACAATATGCCTCTATTGTAACGGCGTAGGGAGCGATGCCAAGCGGCGGTTAGCGAAATGCGCGCAATTACGCACGGCGATAGAAATCCAGCCGCTGGTGAAAGTAGGGGAGCAGGTGGTCGGGGATCTGTCGTTCTGTTTCCGCCTGGGTCGAAGCGATGCCGTAGCGCTCGTTGTAGATCACGCTGATGGCCAGCAAATCGGCTTCTATTTTCTCGCGTTGCGCCTGCGGTAAGCTATCCAGCTTTCGAACCATCGTTATCTCCCTGTTAACCTTAGGGTATAATAGGATCGTTAGCGGGTCTTGTCCCTACCCATTCCGAGGGGAGGTGGACGCCTGCGCGCTTTGCTGCGAGCTGGGGGCCAGACTGTGGCGCGCGGCGAACTCGTTCTGCGCCTGGTGCGCATTGAGGCGATCTGCCCGGTTATACAGCGAACAGGCGCCGCTTATCACCGCCCCCCAAAACAGGGCGCACAGCAGTAAAACCCCCAACCAGATTTTTTGGTTATAGGTCATAGGTCCTCCACGGACGAGAAGAGAAATAACATTGACCGTTAAATTAAATCAGGCACTACATCAATGGTATTTAAACGGCAGAGATTAATCATCCAATCTACGCGCTTCTTTTGTTACTAAAGCCACGATGGATGTTTCAAAAGATTCCTTAAGATAATATTAAGAAAAGTGATTCTGGGCGCCGTAATTCTATTTAATATTTGTTTAAATACCCGCAGATACAATCTCCCACATTCAATACCAATGTGGGTGACAATGATGAAAACGCTACTGTTAACCGGCGCTACCGGCTTTCTCGGTGGTGCAGTTCTTGAAAAATTATTGATTGAAAATCAGTCTATTAATTATCTTTTACTGGTGCGCGCCGATGATGCGCAGCAAGGATTGGCTCGTATTCGCACGAATATGGAAAAGTTTAATATCGACGCGAATCTGCTGTCTAAAATTACGATAGAAAATATATTGTTGGGCGACCTTTCCGAGCCGGCCGAATTTTTAACTGACGCACGTATTAACAATGTCACGCACGTTATTAACTGTGCGGCCGTTGCTTCATTTGGTAATAACCCGCTCATTTGGAAGGTAAACGTAGAAGGCACCCTGGCCTTTGCCGAAAGAATGGCGCAGGTGCCGGGATTAAAACGCTTTCTGCATGTTGGTACCGCCATGTCCTGTTCCCCGGAACCGGGTTCGCTGGTGGCGGAGAGCGGCGAATTTGAGGAAGATGCCGAGCATCTGGTGGAATATACGCGTTCCAAATCCACCATCGAACAGCTGATGCGCCAACGCTGCCCGCAAATGCCGCTGACCATCGCTCGTCCGTCGATTGTCGTGGGCCACACCCGCCTGGGCTGCCAGCCTTCCAGCAGCATTTTCTGGGTGTTTGGCATGGCGCTGATGCTGCGCAAGTTTATGTGCTCGCTGCAGGACAATATCGACGTGATCCCGGTGGACTACTGTGCGGATGCGCTGGTGATGCTGATGAACAGCGAAACGCTGGAGAACGACGTTTATCACATCTCCGCCGGTGAAGAGCGCAGCGTCAGCTTTGCCGAAATCGACCGCGCCATGGCGGCAGCGCTGGAAAAAGCGCCGGTGGGCGATGAGTATGCGCAGGTGACGTATGACGCGTTGGTGAAAATGCGCCGTCAGCTGAAAGACATTTTCGGCCCGTGCAACGAGCGGCTGATGCTGAAGGCGATGCGCCTGTACGGCTCGTTCGCCATGCTCAACGTGCGTTTCAGCAACGAGAAGATCCTCAAGCTGGGCATGCCGAAACCGCCGCGCTTCACCGACTACATCGCCGGTTGCGTGCAGTCGACTCGCGGGTTGTCTATCCAGCAGCAGATGGTGGTGGACTTCAAATAACCGCCGGGCGCAGCGGGCGCCCGAGGTTGCTCTGCTACCAGGACGAAGAGGACCAGAAGACGCGGCCGAGCACCACCAGTTGCTCCTTGCGCTGCTGATAGCTGAGATGCTCGTCCTGGTACTCTTCACGGTTGAGGGAGCGGATGATGACGCCGCCGTCCGGCTGCTCGATCAGCACCTTCACCCGCAGCAAATTGCCGTGGCGGATGGCATAGGTCTTGCCCTCGCGGATGCGCGTGTCGTCGGTGTTGATGCCGACCACGTCGCCATCCTGCAGACGTGGTTCCATGCTGGAGCCGGAGATGCGGATAATGCGCGCGGCGTTGACCGCCACCCCCATCTTGTGCAGATAGTAACGGCGGAAGATCAGCGAAAATTCCTCGCGATCGACGATTTCGTAGCAGCCGTCGCCGGCGGAAAAATCAATATCCAGCAGCGGGATCTCCACAAACTCTTCCTTGTCCTGTTCGGTATCTTCCCATACCACCGGTTTTAAACGGGCGGGCTGGAAGTCCGACTCCGCCGCCACGTTGTCAAACGGGCGCACCAGCTGCTTTTCATGAAACACGTCGAACCAGCCCTTGGGCAAATTCAGCCTGGCCTCGATCCGCCTGGCCAGATTGTCGCCAAGATTGCGGGAGGATTTCTCCCCGATGATTTGGCTCAGCGTCGGCGCGGAAGACTCAACCAGCGTGGCGAATTCATTCTGGTTGACGCCTTGCCGGGCGTAGCGGGCCATCAATTCGCGCAGATTGTTGCGCCTGATTTCTTTAGTTTCCATTGTGCAATGATCGCACTCTTTAGCAAAAAGGTAAATAACGATTTTGCTAAAAAACACTTGCGCATGATTTAGCAATTAGCTAAAACAAAAAGGGTGAGCCAAGGGTTCACCTGTGCGGGGCGGCCTGTCATGATGAGGGGCCGCTCAGTGAAATCAAACGAGAGAGGGACTTTACGATGTATAAGATTGATTACAATAGCTACCGATCGGTCGCCAGCTTCGGCCACCGCGTGCGTTTTCTGGTGCTGCACTACACGGCGCAAAACTTCGCCGACTCGGTGAAGTCGTTGACCGGAAAATCGGTCAGCGCGCACTATCTGGTGCCGGATCCGACCGAGGCCACCTATCAGGCCGCCGGCTTCAGCGGCGTGCGCATTTTCAACCTGGTGGACGAGAACGAGCGCGCCTGGCATGCCGGTACCAGCCAGTGGGGCACCCGCAGCAATATCAACGACACCTCGATCGGCATCGAGATCGTTAACCTGGCGAGCGGCGACGGTGGAAACATCACCTTCCCGCCGTTCAATCCGCAGCAGATCGAGGCGGTCACCCAGCTGGCGCAGAACATCCTGCAGCGTTATCCGGACATCTCGCCGGTGAACGTGGTGGCGCACTCCGATATCGCGCCGGGCCGCAAGAGCGATCCGGGCCCGCAGTTCCCGTGGCAGCAGCTGTATCAGGCCGGCGTCGGCGCCTGGTATGACGAAGCGACCAAGCAGCAGCGCCAGCAGGAATACTGCAGCCAGGGCCTGCCGGCGCAGGCCGATTTGCTGAAACTGTTCGCCCAATATGGCTACGACACCTCGGCGGCGAACACCGCAGAAGGCTATCGCCAGCTGGTGCGCGCGTTCCAGCTGCACTTCCGTCAGCAGAAGTATGACGGCGTGATGGATGTTGAAACCGCCGCCGTTCTGCGCGCGCTGGTCGACAAGTACGCCGCCTGAGCCTGACCGCGAATGGGGGACGCCTCATTCGCCTTTTCCTCGCCGGGCTTCCTCCGCTAAAATAGCGGCCTGGCTGGTCTTTATCGGAGGCATTGTGCGCCTCGATCGAAAAATCTCTTCCCTTGAACTGCTGACCTATCGCCACTACCGCATCGTACACGGCGTGCGCATCGGGCTGGCGTTTATTCTGACCTTTCTGCTGATCCGCCTGCTGGCGGTGCCCGAAGGCACCTGGCCGCTGATCACCCTGGTGGTGGTGATGGGGCCGATCTCGTTTTGGGGCAACGTGCTGCAGCGGGCGCTGCAACGCATTGCCGGCACGGTGTTCGGCGCCGCGTCCGGCCTGATCGCCCTGTATCTGGAACTCTATTCGCTGCCGCTGATGCTGGCTTGGTGCGGCGTGGTGATGTTCGTCTGCGGTTACCTGACGCTCGGCAAACGGCCGTATATGGCGCTGCTGGTGGGGATCACGCTGGCGGTGGTATGCGGCGCGGGCGCCGGTGACATGCACACCGCGCTGTGGCGCAGCGGCGACGTGATCTTCGGTTCGCTGCTGGCGCTGCTGTTCACCAGCATCTACCCACAGCGCGCCTACATTCTGTGGCGCATGCAAATGGCGGACTGCCTGCAAACCGCCGCCCGCCTCTACGGCGCGTATTTTTCGCCGAACGTTATCGAGCGGCCGCGGCTGGAGCCGCAGCTCAAGGATCTGTTGAATCAGGTGGTGAAGCTGCGCAGCCTGATCGTGCCCGCCAGCAAGGAAACCCGCATCCCCAAAGCGGTGTTCGAGGCGGTGCAAACCCTCAGCCGCAATTTGGTGTGTACACTGGAGCTGATGGCCGACGCCTACTGGGCCTCGCGCGAAACGCACTTCATCATGTTGAACGCCCGCACGCTGCGCAGTACCCAACTGCTGACGCTGAGCTCGCTGGAATCGCTGGCGGTGCTGATGCGCGAAGGGCCGCAGGCGCAGCGGCAGGCGGTGGCGGGGCAGCTGGCGGAGATCGCCGGCGAGCTGAAAACGCTGATGCAGGAGGTCAGCCTCGGCCAGCACGGCGAAGCGCCGATTTACGGCTACGTTTGGCTCAGCATGGAGCTGGCGCAGCAGCTGGAAGAGTTGGGGGATCTGCTCCAGGTTTGTACCGCCGCCGGGCGTGAATAGGGGGTCAGATCATGAAGGCGGCGCTTTGGGTTTTGGCCGCCGGGGCAAAGTGGGTAAGATAAGGCAATCACTGTTGTGCCGGACCGCCACAAACCTGTATCTTGGTGCCATGTGGCCGTAAGCAAATGAATCTGTGTATTACTAAAGCAAGGGTATAAAGATGGATAATGCAAATAAGCCGAGTTTCCAGGACGTGCTGGAGTTTGTGCGTATGTTCCGCCGCAAAAACAAACTGCAACGCGAGATCGTCGACAACGAAAAGAAAATTCGTGATAACCAGAAGCGCGTGCTGCTGCTCGACAACCTGAGCGAGTACATCAAGCCCGGCATGAGCATTGAAGACATTCAGGGCATCATCGCCAACATGCGCAGCGACTACGAAGATCGCGTTGATGACTACATCATCAAAAATGCCGATCTGTCCAAAGAGCGCCGCGAGCTGTCCAAAAAGCTGAAAGCGATGGGCGAAGTGAAGTAACCCGCTTTATCGGGCCGGGTGCGATGCCTGGCCCGCATTCCTGCCAATCATCTTCTTCCCGCCGTTTCGATCATCTCCCGATCCTCATCGATCCTTTAAATGGGATCGCGATCCGCATTTGTAGCATTTTTAGCCGCAATGTTAACGAACTGTGATTTTGCTCAAACAATTATTTTTGCAGCTTTGGTTATATGTCGATCAATGTTCACGTTGTCATTTTGAGTTTTCGGGATGTTTGATGATTAATTCATTGAAATTTATCATGTTGTTTCGTTACTTGTTTTTTGTTGGATAAAAATGACAACGTCAACATTAAGAAAATTCAAGCGTTTAACGAGTGTATTGGAGGAAGAGATGAGCCAGTTGCCGGAAAAAATGCGCGCGGTCGTTTGCCACGGCCCGCAGGATTATCGTTTCGAACAGGTGCCTACGCCGCTGCCGAAGGCGCGCGAGCTGGTGATCAAGGTGGAAGGCTGCGGCATCTGCGCCGGCGACTGCAAATGCAAGAACGGCGCGCAGATGTTTTGGGGGGAGAACCCGTGGGTCAAACCGCCGGTGGTGCCGGGGCATGAGTTCTACGGCCGCATCGCCGCGCTGGGCGAGGGCGCGGAAGGCAAATACCGGATCGGCGAGCGGGTGATCGCCGAGCAGATCGTGCCGTGCTGGGAGTGCCGCTACTGCAAATCCGGCAGCTACTGGATGTGTGAGACGCATAACATTTACGGCTTCCAGAAAGACGTGGCGGAGGGCGGCATGGCGGAATACATGCGTTTTTCCGAGAACGCCATCGTGCACAAGATCCCGGAAAGCCTGAGCCACGAAGACGCGGTATTGATTGAGCCGATGGCCTGCGCCATTCACACCGTGGCGCGCGGCGACATCCAACTGGACGACGTGGTGGTGTTGGCCGGCGCCGGGCCGCTCGGGCTGTGCATGGTGCAGGTGGCGCGCCTGAAGACGCCAAAGAAACTGATCGTGATCGACGCCATCGACGAGCGGCTGGCGCTGGCGAAGGAATTCGGCGCCGACGTGGTGATCAACCCGCTGAAGGAAGACGCTGACCAGATCGTCAAATCGCTGACCGGCGGCTACGGCTGCGACGTCTACATTGAGGCCACCGGCGCGCCGATCGGCGTCACCCAGGGGCTGCAGATGATCCGCAAGCTGGGCCGCTTCGTAGAGTTCAGCGTGTTCGGTAAGGAAACCACCGTCGATTGGTCCATCATCGGCGATCGCAAAGAGCTGGACATTCGCGGCGCGCACCTGGCGCCCTACAGCTACGAAATCGCCATCGATCTGTTCGAGCGCGGGCTGGTGACTTCCAACGGCGTGGTTACCCACAGCTATTCATTGAACGACTGGGACGAAGCCTTCGCCCTGGCGGACTCGACCGACTCCATCAAGGTGATCCTGGTTCCCTGACCCTCCCGCCGTACCGCTGTTGCAGTCACGATCGCCGGCCCGTTCGCAATGGGGGGCCGGCCGGTCGGCCAAACGTAAAGACATGCTGTTGCTCTGATAACCACAACAAGAAGCTTCCCTACAGGAGAATTGGCTATGTTTTCATTATTCAAAAAGACCCTGCCTTTTATCGTCGCCGGTGGAATGTTGGCGGCCAGCCATGGGGCGCTGGCCAAGCAAATCACTATCGGTATGTCGTTCCAGGAAATGAACAACGACTACTTCGTCACCATGAAGCAGGCGCTGGATCAGGCGGCGGCGGATATCGGCGCCAAGGTGTACGTGGCCGATGCGCGCCATGACGTCGCCAAACAGATCGGCGACGTGGAAGACATGCTGCAGAAGAAGGTGGATATCCTGCTGATCAACCCGACCGATTCGGTGGGGGTGCAGTCGGCGGTGATCTCCGCCCATAAGGCCGGCGCGGTGGTGGTAGCGATCGACGCCCAGGCGGAAGGGCCGCTGGATTCGTTCGTCGGCTCGGAAAACTACGACGCCGGCTTCCAGGCGGGCGAGTACCTGGCGAAAGCGCTGGGCGGCAAAGGCAAGGTGGCGATCCTCGACGGCATCCCGGTGGTGCCGATCCTGGAGCGCGTGCGCGGCTTTGAAGCGGCGATGAAAAAATACCCCGACATCAAGATTGTCACCAAGCAAAACGGCAAGCAGGAGCGCGACACTGCGCTGACCGTGACCGAAAACATGCTGCAGTCGGCGCCTGATCTGGCGGGCATCTTCAGCGTCAACGACGTCGGCGCGCTCGGCGCCCTGGCGGCGATCGAAAGCAACGGCGCCAAGGTCAAGCTGGTGAGCGTCGACGGCCAGCCGGAAGCCATCAAAGAGATCCTCAAGCCGAATTCGCCGTTCATCGCCACTTCGGCGCAGTTCCCGCGCGACCAGCTGCGCATTGCGCTCGGCATTGCGCTGGCCCGCTACTGGGGCGCCACGGTGCCGAAAACCGTGCCGGTCAAAGTGAAGCTGATCGACCGCAGCAATGCGGCCGGCTTTAGCTGGTAACAGCAGCCGGGTTCGCCCCGCTGCGGCGGGGCGTTCGGTGCGGAGGGCAATACGGTGACACCTTTACTGGAACTGAAGCGAATAAAAAAGAGCTTTCCCGGCGTGAAGGCGCTGGACGGCATCGATCTGGCCATTCAACGCGGCGAGGTGCACGCCCTGCTGGGCGAAAACGGCGCCGGCAAATCGACGCTGGTGAAAATCATGTGTGGCATCTATCAGCCGGACGAGGGCGATATTTTTATCGACGGCGAGCAGCGCCGCTTTAACAACTATCGCCAGGCGATCGAGGCCGGGGTCGGCATTATTTTTCAGGAATTCTCGTTGATTCCCTACATGAGCGCCATCGACAACATCTTCCTCAACCGGGAGATCAGGAACCGCTGGGGCCTGCTGGATCGGCGGGCGATGCGGCGCAAGGCCGAGGCGATCTTCAAGCGGCTGACGGTGGCTATCGATCTCGATTGCCCGGTGGAGCAGCTGAGCGTGGCGCAGCAGCAGTTCGTTGAGATCGCCAAGGCGCTGTCGCTGGAGGCGCGGGTGCTGGTGCTGGATGAGCCGACCGCCACGCTGACGCCAGGCGAGGCCGAGCACCTGTTCAGCGTGATGAACGATCTGCGGCTGCTGGGCGTCGGCATGGTGTTTATCTCGCACCACCTGGACGAGATCTTCACCATCTGCGATCGCATCACCGTGCTGCGCGACGGCGCCTACATCGAAACGCTGGCCACCGGCGACACCAACGTGGAAGAGCTGGTGCGGCTGATGGTCGGGCGCAAAATCGAGAACGCTTTCCCGGTGAAGCAGCACCCGGTCGATACCGCGACGGTGCTGCTGGAGGCGGAGATCCAGCGCGAGAAGCACGGCGCGACCGACCGTTTTCACCTGCACAAGGGCGAGATCCTCGGCTTCGCCGGGCTGGTGGGCTCCGGGCGCACCGAGACCGTTTCGGCGCTGATCGGCGCCAGCCGCTGCCACCGTAAACGTGTCCGCCTCGGCGGCCAACCGGCGGCGCTGCGCTCCCCGGCGCAGGCGCTGGCGCAGGGTATCGGCCTGCTGCCGGAGAGCCGCAAAACCGAGGGCCTGGTGCTGCCGTTCTCGGTGGCGCAGAACATCACCCTCAACCGGCATCACCGGCGCGGCAAGATCTTCGTCAGCGCCCGCAAGGATCGCGACGTGGTGCAGCGGCTGATCCGCGCCGTGGGGGTGAAAACCCCGGACGCTGAGACCGCCGTCAGCACCCTGAGCGGCGGCAACCAGCAGAAGGTGGTGATCGCCCGCTGGCTCAACAATGACTGCAACATCCTGATCTTCGACGAGCCGACGCGCGGCATCGACGTGGGCGCCAAGGCCGAGATCTACCAGCTGATGCAGCAACTGACCCAGCAGGGCATCTCCATCATCATGATTTCCTCCGAACTGCCGGAGATCATCGGCGTGTGCGACCGCGTGCTGGTGTTTCGCGGCGGCCACATCGTCGCCGAGCTGACCGGCGACGACATCGAATCCAACCACATCATGCTTCACGCGACCGGGAGTGCCTTATGATCGGAATTGAACAACCCGCCGTGGCGCGCCGCGCCGCCGGCCCCAGCCTCGGCAAGCGCTGGGAAAAACTGCTGCATCACCCGGCGGTCTTGCCGTTTATCGGCTTTGTGATCCTGTTCGTGCTGATGAGCCTGTTGAACGACAGCTTCCTCAGCGTCAACAACCTGACCAACGTGGCGCGCCAGGTGTCGATCAACGCCATCATCGCGGTGGGCATGACCTGCGCCATCCTGACCGGCGGCATCGATCTCTCGGTGGGGCCGGTAATGGCGCTGGCCGGCTCCGTCGCCGCCGGGCTGATGCTGGCGGCGGTGCCGATCCCGCTGGCGATGGTGGCGGCGCTGGCGGTCGGCGCGCTGTTCGGCCTGGCCAACGGCGCCTGCATCGCCTACCTGCGCATGCCGCCGATCATCGTCACCCTGGCGTCGATGGGCATCGCCCGCGGCCTGGCGCTGCTCTATACCGGCGGCTACCCAATCTCCGGCCTGCCCGACGTCTTCTCCTTCTTTGGCCGCGGCACGGTGCTGGGCATTCAGGTGCCGATCCTGATCATGCTCGGCGTGTACGTGCTGGCCTGGCTGATGCTCAACCAGCTGCCGTTCGGCCGCTACGTCTACGCGATGGGTGGCAACGAAGAGGCGGCGCGCCTGAGCGGCATCCGCGTGCCGCGCTACAAGATGCTGGTGTACGTGATCAGCGGCCTGACCGCCGCGCTGGCCGGGCTGGTGCTGACCTCGCGCCTGATGAGCGGGCAGCCCAACGCCGGCGAAGGCTTCGAGCTGGACGCCATCGCCGCCGTAGTGCTGGGCGGGGCGGCGATCTCCGGCGGGCGCGGCGCCATCGTCGGCACGCTGGTGGGGGCGATGATGCTCGGGGTGCTCAACAACGGCCTCAATCTGATGAACGTGTCGCCATATATCCAGAACGTGGTGAAGGGCGGCATCATCCTGGCCGCCATCTACCTCAGCTCCGTGCGGCGCAAATAGGAGGCGCGATGTCAGTCTTTCTTGGCATAGACGTCGGCGGCACGGTGATCAAGGCCGGGCTGTACCGGGCAAGCGGTGAAGAGCTGGCGATCGCCGAGCGCGACGGCGCGGCGATTGCCGCACAGCCGGGCTTCAGCGAACGCAATATGGACGCGCTGTGGGATGATGTTTGCGCGGCGATCCGCCAGACGCTGCACGCGGCGGGGCTGGAGGCCGGGCAGGTGCGCGGCGTCAGTTTCTCGGCGCACGGCAAAGGGCTGTACGCCATCGACCGCCACGGCAAACCGGTCGGCAACGGCATCCTCTCTTCGGACAACCGCGCGGCGGCCACGGCGGCTGAGCTGCGCCGCACCGGCGTGGACGCGCAGACCTACCCGCGCAGCCTGCAGCCGCTGTGGCCCAGCCACCCGGCGCTGCTGCTGCGCTGGCTGAAGCAGCAGCAACCGGCGCAGTACGCCGCTGTCGATCGCATCCTGATGGCGCACGACTACCTGCGCTTTCGCCTCACCGGCGAGGCGGCGGCCGAGGTGACCAACATCTCCGGCAGCAACCTGTTTAACCAGCACAGCGGCGCTTACGATCCGGCGCTGATGGCGGCCTTCGGCATCGAAGAGGCGCAGGAGAAGACCGCGCCAACGATCGGCTCGGCGCAGCTGGCCGGGCGGGTGACGGCCTCTGCGGCGGCGCAGTGCGGCCTGCGAACGGGCACTGCGGTGTACGGCGGCCTGTTCGACGTGGTGGGCGCGGCGCTCAGCTCCGGCGTGGCCGACGATCGCACGCTCAGCGCGGTGGCGGGCACCTGGTCGATCGCCACCTGCGTGACCGAGCGCATCATTCCTGCCGATTACCCCTACGCCTGGGGGCGCTACTGCATCGACGGACGCTATTTCGTGCACGAAGGCAGCCCGACCTCGGCCGGCAACCTGGCCTGGTTCCTGCGCCAGTTCTGCGCCGACGACCGGCAGCGCTACGCCCAGTTTAACGCCTGGGTGGCCGAGCGCCGCGAGCAGCCGAGCGGGCTGCTGTTCCTGCCTTATCTGTACGGCTCCAACCTCGGCGGCAACACGCCGGGCGGGCTGATCGGCCTGAGCGCCCACCACGAGATGGCGGACGTGGTGCAGGCGATCTACCAGGGCATCGTGTTCTCGCACCTGATCCATCAGGAGCGCATGGTGCAGCTGAACCCGCGCATCGAGCGGGTGCGCATGACCGGCGGGCCGACGCAGTCCGAGGTCTGGATGCAGATGTACGCCGACGCCGGCAACCTGCCGCTCGAGGTGGTGGAAACGCGCCAGAGCGGCTGCCGCGCCGCCGCCCTGTGCGCCGCCGTCGGCGCCGGGGAGTACGCCGGGTTCGCCGAAGCGATCGCCGCCGCGCCGCCCAAGCTGCGCTGTTATTATCCCGCGACCGCCGCCCACCGGCGCCTGCGCGCCCAGCAGGCGCGCTATCTGGCGGTCGCTCAGGCTTTGAGTGAGGTGACTGATGCAAACGACTAACGCCGCCTGTCTGGGGCTGTATGAAAAGGCGCTGCCCGCCGATCTGAGCTGGCCGCAGCGGCTGGCCACCGCCGCCGAGCTGGGCTTTGAGTTCGTAGAGATGTCGATCGACGAACAGCCGGCGCGCCAGCAGCGGCTGGATTGGGATCGCCGCCAGCGGCTGGCGTTTATCCAGGCGCGACTCGACAGCGGGGTGACGGTGCCGAGCCTGTGCCTGTCGGCGCACCGGCGCGACCCGTTCGGCAGCGCCGACGCCGCCACCCGCGAGCGGGCGCGGGTGCTGATGAGCAAAGCGCTGGAACTGGCGACGGATCTCGGCATCCGCAACATCCAACTGGCGGGTTACGACGTCTATTACGAACCCGCCGATCGCCACAGCCGCGAACGCTTTATCGAGGGCATGCAGTGGGCGGCGGCGCAGGCCGCCAGAGCGCAGGTGATGCTGTCGGTGGAGGTGATGGACACGCCGTTCATCAACAGCATCAGCAAATGGCGCGACATCGCCCGCCACGTCAACAGCCCGTGGTTCACGGTGTATCCCGATCTCGGCAACCTCAGCGCCTGGGGTAACGATGTCGCCGCCGAGCTGGCGCTGGGCATCGGCAGCATCACCGCCGTGCACCTCAAAGACACCGTCGCGGTGGGGCCGGGCAGCGCCGGGCAGTTCCGCGACGTGCCGTTCGGCGAAGGCTGCGTGGATTTCGCCCACGCCTTTTCCGTGCTCAACGCGCTCGGCTATCGCGGCCCCTACCTGCTGGAGATGTGGGCGCGCGAAGACGGGCAGGATAAGCAACGCATCGCCCAGGCCAAGGCCTGGATCGAACAACAGATGATCGAGGGAGGCATCGCATGCTGAACGAACTCAAGCGGCAGGTGCTGGCCGCCAACCTCAGCCTGCCGGCATACGGGCTGGTGACCTTTACCTGGGGCAACGTCTCGGCGATCGATCGCCAGAGCGGGCTGGTGGTGATCAAGCCTTCGGGCATCGCCTACGAGGCGATGACGCTGGAGGATTTGGTGGTGGTGGATCTGGAGGGCAAGGTGCGCGAAGGGCACCGCAAGCCCTCATCCGATACCGCCACCCACCTGGCGCTGTACCGCGCCTTCGCCGATATCGGCGGCGTGGTGCACACCCACAGCCGCAACGCCACCATCTGGGCGCAGGCCGGGCAGCCGATCCCGGCGCTGGGCACCACTCACGCCGACTACTTTTACGGCGACATTCCCTGTACCCGGCCGATGAGCGAGGCGGAGATCGCCGGCGATTACGAGGGGGAAACCGGTAAGGTGATCATCGAGACCTTCAATCAGGCGGGGCGCGATCCGCAGCAGGTGCCGGGAGTGCTGGTCTATTCCCACGGCCCGTTCGCCTGGGGCAAGGACGCGGCGGATGCGGTGCACAATGCGGTGGTGCTGGAAGAGGTGGCGATCATGGCGATGGCGACGCGCCAGCTGGCGCCGGCCATCGCCCCGATGCAGCCGGAGCTGCTGGACAAACATTTCCTGCGCAAGCACGGCAAACACGCCTACTACGGGCAATAGCGCCCGTCAGCGATTCAACAGCGAGCCGGTGAAGAATTCTCTGCGCACCGGCAGCTCGCCGCGCGGGCTGTTAATGGCGCTGAACAGCAGCTCCGCGGCGATCTCCCCCAGTTTCTGCGTATCGTGATACACCCCCGGAATGTGCAGGCCGTAAGCGCCGGCGCGCGGCGGCTCGTCTATCGAGAAGAACTTCACCTGCTGATAGAGCCCCATCTCGTGGCAGATGGCGATGGCGCCCAGCGTGATGATGCCGTTCAGGCCGATGATGTAATCCGGGCGGTTCTCCGGCTGCGCCAGATAGGCGCGCACCTCGCTCTCTTGCGAGGTGAAATCGTAGTCGCCGTTGATGATGTGAATCTCACGGCCGCTGCCCTGCAGCGCCGCGACGATGCCGGCGGTGCGCGTTAGCGTAATTTCCGAATCCGCCGGGCCGCCGATAATCAAAAGCTTCTGCTCCGGCTGCTCCGCCAGATAGCGCCCGGCCAGCACGCCGATCTCGCGGTTATCGAGGAACACGCCGCTCAGCTGCTGATCGTAGAGATCGCGGTCGATCAGGATCAGCGGCACGCCGTACACCTCGGCCAGCTCGAGATAGGCGGGGCGGTAGCGCTTGTCGTCACGCACCGCCGACAGCAGAATGCCGCGCGCCTTGTAGCCGAACAGCGCCTGAATGGCGCGCATTTCCGCCTCTTCGCTGCCGTCGGTGTCGAACAGCATGATCTGATAGCCCTGCTGGCGCGCAATGCGCGACACGGTCTTGATCAGGCCGGAATAGAACGGGTTGTACATGCTGCTGGTGACGATGCCGATAATCTGGCTGCTGCTGCTTTTCAGCCCCTGCGCGAAGGCGTTGGGCACATAGTTCAGCTCTTTGGCGATGGCGTGAATGCGCTCGCGGGTTTCCGGCTTGACCAGCTCGGGCTTATTGAAGGCGCGGGAAACGGTGATATTGGTCACCCTGGCGCGGCGGGCGATATCCACGATAGTGGCATTGGGATTGGCTTTCGACACCGTCTTTCCTTGCGTTATGCCTCAACAGATCCCTTATTGTAGGGAAAGGGCGGGGGCGGTGCTAGGGGGGAGTTGGGGGGAGGGGAGTGGCGGGAAGGGAAATAATAGAATGAAATCAGGGGTAATAATGTTGCTGGTTTATTAATTGTGGGCTTAATCATTTCATGTGGCTATATTTTATTGATGGAGAGTTTGGTAAGGTGTGTTTTATGTTCGAGGTTAGGTATCAATGGCTGTTTTGTGCCAGGAACAGACGTTACTTACCTCGCGATATATTAATTTATGGTGAGCTGGTCACATGTTTGGTAAACATGTGTCAAATATTTAGTGGTGTAAGTGAATATCGACATCAGATTGCTGAAATAATGATGCAGAACGCGGCCTAATTAATTAGGGCGCAACTGCGCCCTTTAATAACCCGTCATGTGATAAACCCAATCTTTTGTCTGCCGTCTAATTTCACGACTCAATGTTTGGGGCAGTATTTCATTTGGAGTTCGGTCGCCCTTAATCCAATTAAAAGCATGATTGAACATATAAAGCAATATCGCCTCGTTATTCTCAAAGTAATCGATAGCTTCTTCTATAAGGGGAGCTCTTAGCACCAGCCTTCTATCATGAGATACAGCATCTTTCAGCTTTTCATAATCGATGAAATGATGGTTGAATATGTCAATTTCGCTATTAAAAGTTATATAGTCCTTGTGTTCATCTTGGAGGTAATAGTCTTCCTCTACAAAATTATCTAAGTCATGTTGTTCTAAATCATCTAATAATGATTTGGCGAGCCTTATCAGATCTTTGTCGGATTCTGAAAGCATTGCCATCCTCCAGGAATTTTTGGATTCAACACATAATTTATCTGAATCTGTGAAGGTGACTTTTTTGGACTGGTGTCCTTTTGAGGTTATTTCTTGAACTATTTCATCCAGACATTGTTTTGAAAATGGCTTCCAGAACATCTCAGGATCATTATGGCTATCCGCCATTACGATGGAGACCAAAACAACTTGAGTTTCCAACTGTTGCCAGTACATAAAGTCAGATAGATCGATCTGTATATCAGGGGTGTTTCCAACCGTTGATTTAATTTGAACCGCAAAAAAGTCCCCAGTTGATATTTCATCTTCAAAAATTTCAACTTGAGCATCTATGCCAACATCAATATCAAGCAATCGGCAAGGCCAATTAAAATAGCGAACTATCCAATAAGCAAAATATAGCTCACCTGCTCTTCCTGTTACTCCGGTGCTTTTGTATTTTTTCATAGCTTAGCTCATAGCTCTTCCTTTTCTCTGAGTTAGACAGGTTACACCCTAGCTAATTGTCTGCCAACTGAATGGTTAATATGAATTGCAACTGTTCCTGTAGTCACTTTCGTGAGAGCAGACCACAAAAGTGACTACTTCCGCTCTTCGCTCAAAGCTGTCGCTCTAAATGCCATCAGTCAAAGCACTCAACTAGCGCTAACAGCGATGGAGCAAAGGTGGGGAAGGGGTCACTGGGGGAAAACAACGAGCTCCGCTTAAGAACGAAAAAACAACATAGGTGATGAGCTCTACGCTCGACTACCGTAACAACACCGCTAATTTGCCAGTGATTTTCCACCGCCAATCCAAACACACCGCTAATCTAGCTGCGACTTTTCACCCACCAACCCCCCACCACAATCCCGGCAACAGCGCCAACGTCTCATCAATCAGCGCCCGTCGGTCACTGCCCGGCTTCCAGATGGTGACCATGGTTTGGCTGATCCCCTGGCTGCCGACTTCGGTGCGCAGCGTGTTGACGTTTTTCCACCGTTCGGCATGCATGTGCGTCGGCAAGAATCCCCAGCCGCAGCCTTGTTCAAGCAGGGCGCGCAGCATCTCCAGTTCGTTGGTGAAAATGGTATGCCCCGAAATTTGCAGGCGGCGCGCCACCGGCTCGTCAGAGTCCGGGTGCATGATCACCTGCGGCGTGAGCGAGAGCTCCAGCAGCGAAAGCGGCTGTTCCGCGCCGGGGAAAAGCGTTTCGGCGGCGTAGAAATCCATCTCTATAGCCCCTAAGGCGCGCCACTCCATGGTGTCGCCCACGCTGCGGTTGCGCGCCTGGCAGATGCCCAGATCGGCCTGGCCGCTTGCCAGCAGGCTTTCCGCTTCGTCGCGCGAGGCGTTAATCAGGCTCAGCCGCGTGTGGCGCTGGGCCATAGCGGCAATCAACGCCTGCAGTAATGTGCGGGGCGTAAAGGGATCGTAGACCAGCGAGATTTCCTGCGCCGCGCTCTTCGGCACGTCTTTGGCAAATGCCTCAAACGCCTTCACCTGGCGCATCAGCAGGTGCGCCTGGCGCTGCAGCTGTTCGCCTTCCGGTGTCAGGTGCAGGCTGCGCCCCTCGCGCAGGAACAGCGCATAGCCCAAGCCATCCTCGAGAAAATCAATCAAATCGCGCAGCGTCGTGCGGTCTTTGCCCAGTTTGAGCGCGGCCTTAGCCAGGCTGCCGTGCTCGGCCACGGCGGTGAAGGCTTCCAGTTGGGCAAAGGAATAAATCAGGCTCGGCACGCGGTTCCCCCGTCGATTTTGCGGGGGATTTTCCCCCATTAGGCGTTTTTTATTATAGGCCGCGTTTTTTTAAGCTGAACGCCTTCCTGAGCTAAGCGAGAAAAAATATGAAAAGCAAAGTGTTTAACCGCAGCCTGCTGGCGGGCGTTGTCATCAGTCTCTGCAGCGGTCTGTTGGCGCCCGCCGCGCTGGCCGCCTGTGCGGGCACCGAACTCAGCGCCTGTCCGGCGCCTTTCGATGCGCAATTGCCGGACACGCACAAGATGCTCACCTGGAGCCAGAGTGATCGGGTGATCGGTTTTCGTAACGACTACCGCAACTATGCCGGGGATGTGTTTCATCACGGCAATGCCGCACCGCTGCCGGCTGCCGCTAAACCGTTAAAGGACGCCAGTTATCGGGTGAATGGCAAAACCTACAGCCTGCAGGACTATCTGCAGCGCCAGAACGTCAGCGGCATGCTGGTATTGAAAGACGGCAAAATCGCCTGGAAATATCTTGGGGAGGGCAATACCGACGCCACGCTGTGGACGTCGCGCTCGGTGGGCAAATCCGTGGTCGCCACGCTGGTGGGCGTGGCGATTAAACAGGGCAAAATCCGCTCGCTCGACGATCTCATCACGCAATACGAACCCGATCTGAAAGGCACCGCGTGGGACGGCGTGACCCTCAGGCAGCTGATCACCCACACCTCCGGCGTGGCGTGGAATGAGGATTACACCAACCCGAAATCGGACTTCGCGCAGCTGACCGAGTGTGAAGCCAGGCCCGGCACCTACGCCTGCGTGCGCAAGCTGGTGGCCGGCTTGCAGCGTGCGCACCCTGCCGGGCAGAACTGGTCTTACTCCTCCGGCGGCGCGTGGCTGCTGGGCGACGTGCTGGAGCGCGCCACCGGCATGCCGCTGGCGGCCTATCTGCAGCAAAGCATCTGGCAGCCGTACGGCATGGCGAGCGACGGCGTGTGGCATGCCTACGCCAAAGGCCAGCACGACGTGGGCGCGCACGGCTTTAACGCCACGCTGGAAGACTGGGGGCGTTTCGGTGAGTTCATTCTGCATAACGGGACGTTGCCGAACGGCAAACAGATCTTGCCGGCTGATTGGGTAGCCCAGTCGGCCAACTGGACGCGGGCGGCGGGTTCGGTGTCGGCGGCGCACCCCAACGGCATTTACGGCTACCAGTGGTGGAACAACGAAGTGCCGGTGAATGCGACCAACGTGGAGCCTGTTCCACAGGCCTCCCTCAAGCATTCCCTGTGGGCGCTGGGGATCTTCGGCCAGATGATCATGGTCAATCAGGCGGAGAATCTGGTGATCGTCCAGTGGTCCACCTGGCCGCAGGCGGAGCCTTCTTTCAGCGCGCAACCGCTGGAGGCGTCGCTGATGTTTAGCGCGATAGCGAAGGAACTGCGTTAACTCTACGTAGCAAGCAGGGGCGGTTGCCATTTCGCCCCTGTTCGAAGGCGATGGCATAAATGCGCTCGTGCATATAACAGCGCGGAAATGGCGATCTGGGCTATGCTTTTCACCACACTACTTTGCGCCGAAACGGGCGTGACAAAAGTGCGACTTGTCAGGCTAGGTTGAAGTTCTTTATCGAACGGCTCTTCACAGGAGTGGTTAAATTGAAAATCGATTGGCATAGCGCATTGCTAACACGCGCTACGATCGTGGATAAAAGCTACAAAAATACGCAAAACGTCCGTCGTTTCATGGTTGAGGCGTGCGGAGAAGATTTTCGCTTCGATCGTGAGTTTATGGCATGGATACGCAATGACATGCCAAAGACGTTAGGTGATGTGGTCGATGAGTGGCGGCGTAGGCGCTCCCTCAACCTTAGCGGATAGGGTGCAACTTGCGGGCCTCTTGGTACTCTTCTTTTCTCGCAAACCTTGCCAAGATCGCCTTTGCACCAGCGCCAGGATCAGTAGCGGCGGGGTGAGCAGCCATTCAGCACCTGCTCAAAGATGTGGAATACATAGTTAGGTTCTTTGGCGATCGCGGGAAAGTGCTCTTGTTGTGAGCGGGTGCCAATGGAAACGTTACTTGGTGAAACATACATCTGGGCTGAGAAAATTTAGCCAGATGCCATCTGACAGCCCCATATAAATAACAGGCAGCTGTCAGATCTGCGTTGATGAAATTACTGCGCTTCCTTTGCCCCTTTCAAAAGCATGAGCTCGAGTATTTTCTTACACTGTTCATTGTATTCTGAGCCATCTTGGCTGTCTTTTATTTGCCGGTTTACTGCTGTTAACAGCGAAAGATTATTTATATTTACCGGATTAGGATTCGCACCCCGATTGAGCAGTAGGGCCATGTGTTCAAAGGCTGAGCTAAAAAAAGCATCCATTAATAAGGTTTGTTGCAAGGAGTCTCTGATATTAATGTCCGCTCCGTAATCCAGCATCACCTTTAACGTTTCAGTGTTTTTGGCTTTGATTGTTTGGAATACAATGGGCTCATTGAATACCTTATCTTTTGCGTTTGGCGGTAAACCGCCGTCGAGCATGGCTTTGACCCAAATCCCCTTGTCGGCTTTCATGACGAACTCCGCTGGGCTGCTTCCCCCTTCTGGTCTGGGCTGCAGCGGGTCTGCGCCAGCTTTTACCAGGTCGGTTATTATTTTCAGCCTTTCCGGCGTGTTTTTATCGTAGATTGAGTTCAACACCGACCAAAACAGCAGGGTCATGTCCGCCTTAACCTGTCGGTTCAGTTCTTCCTTGCTGACAGAGGGAAGTTTCTCTTTCAGTTTCACTTCATCGCCATCATAAATCAGCTGTGCGATGTCCAGTTGACGGCCTTCAAAAAAATCCTGTGGCTCATATTCCATGTTTTTTTTGCATCCTTGCATCATGAGAACAGTAAACAGTAACGCCATGGCCATTATCAACTTGCTCATATTCTCCCCCTGATAGTGGCGACGTCCTCGTCTTTCTGATCTTCAATCAACGTTATTGTCTGGTCAATACCGTGTTTATCGAGCAGGGTTCCTGTCCCACCGGCAAGCGTGTGCGGTATGCCAACGGCATCAGGCACCACCAGCGATGACCACTCTTTCAAGGTGAAAGGCAATGCTACGCCCCAGGGTTTTTGCAAAGCATCGGGTAGGGCATTTTTTAAAAGCTCATAATCACTTTCGTTATTAACCTCCTGTAACGTGGTTAACAGTTCTCCCTCAACTCGATAGGCCTGTATGTTCTTGGCTGAACCAATCATCTCAGCTCCGTATTTCCCTACAGTTCCATGATGGAGTCCGGCTGCATTAAACGTCCAGGCGGGTTTCCCACTGGTCATTGATGCAGCTGAGGCCATTCCCCCGCCCAATGAATGACCAGAAATATCGACGCCGGAGGAGTTCTTTACTTGTAATCCTATTTTAACCGCCTGTTTATAATAATCAGAGCTCGCCCCCATCCCCTGAGCACCATTATTTATCCAGTCATTCACATTTTTAATTCCTGACAAATCGCCCTAAGGGCCTTTTTGGCGGCGCTGCCGATTCCCTCCGGGAACTCTGGCGCTCTTGATCCTCTGAACACGACCGTTGGGTTCATCTCTTTACCAAAAACGGTGCTATCAGGTTGATATACCCTTGCCAAAAAATCCGGAGATTCATCTCTGTCGAAGAGCATATTTCTATTTAACCCAATTTTACTCAGGGCCGCATTATCGTTACTGATATCTTTCCAGCCTTCAGGAACGCCGGGTGTATCCTTTAGTGGATTCGTGGTCTTGTAGATATTCTCCGCCAGCTTTGCCTTCTCGACGGCGACATTGTTTGCCGCCAGGCGTTCCGAGGCGATTCGGGCGTCCGGATAGATACTCCGTTGCCCGCGGCCAATGAGGTATTTTCGCTCCTGCCAACGCTGCGCCTTGGTCAAGGGCTCAGACACGACCTGCTGTGAAACTCTTCCGCCCTGCACCGGGATATCCGGGCGAAGAGCCGGTTTGGCCCGCGTGACTTGTGCGGGGAAGACGGACGGGCGCGCCCGGCGGCCACCGTAAGACTTCACGGCCTCCTCGTACTGCCTCACTATCCTGTCCACCGGGTAGTTGGGCTCTTGTCTCCCCTGCGGTATCAGGTAGCCGTCGATGTCGGCGTAAAATGGTCCCATCGTCGCCAACACACCGGGCCGGGTTTCGACCGCTACGACAACGCCGCTCATCAGGTCGCTCTGCACTCTTGCGCGCAAGTTAGAGCTTATTCCGTTTTGCGTAACGCCAACTTCACGGCGGATCCGTTCACCACCGCGAAAACCAGAGAAAAGCGACAGAATGTCTTTGTCCGGCATGTATGAAAGGCCGTGACAGGCGCGGGAAGGGCTGACTATACGGGGGAATTCATCAGGTGAAATAATATCATCGGCGATATACAGCAGTTTCAAACGGGAAAACATAGTGTGTCTCTTCCTTTGCTTGCTGCGTCTTGGCCAATTCAGGCGGGCGCTCGCACTCCTTGCACTCGATGGCGCCCTGAGGGGGCATGTTATCGAACGGCAGTCAGCAGTAGCTAACGGCGCATAGGACACCAGATAAGGGATGATAACGGCTCAGGCCAATTTGTAAAGCCGGCCAATTATTAACCGGAAAGTTCTTGTTTTCCGAAGGCTGCCAGAGGGGGGAACTCCGCCGCTCAAATCGATAAACCAACGCCAGGATCAGTAGCGGCCGGGATGTGTGTCTCTATCTGTCCTTAACGCTATCAATCTTTGCCATACCAGGATTTAAAATACTTTAGGAAACTGTAGGCCACGGCATAAAACCCAGTAACGGCGCCGACTTTGCCTTCCTTCCATGCGCCGCTCAGTACGTACCATTTGAAAAACGCGCCGATCGCGCTTACGACGCCACGAAATATCGAGGGCCTGATGTCTCGGTATTTGACTACCCTTGTCGTATAGCTATTGAGCTTATTGAGTATTTCATGGAGAGAATAAAAAGTATCGTGCTTAACATTGCCGGGAATGACCGACGTGTGAATATAGCCTTCAGCGGCATCATCTACCGGAGCATCATTGAACCTGACCTGTGTTCTATTGAACAGTCGAACGGGGTAGTCCGGTGAGGAGATGGGATAAATCGTTCTGACTGGCTGCCCGAGTACAAACCAATTCCTTTTTATTCTATAGGCTTGCTGTGGTGGCGGGTTTGCCTGCGATTTGAATGTTAAAATGGACGCTATGGTTTCGGCATCAAGGATTTCGTCGCTGTCCAGGCACAGTACCCAATCATGGTGAGATTGAGAAATCGCAAAGTTCATTTGTCGTCCATGCGTTTCGAAACGATGGTAAATAGGGCTTATTCCAAAGCTTTGGCAAATAGA
The DNA here is from genome assembly GCF_037027545.1 of Serratia sp. 201. Taxonomy (NCBI): domain Bacteria; kingdom Pseudomonadati; phylum Pseudomonadota; class Gammaproteobacteria; order Enterobacterales; family Yersiniaceae; genus Serratia; species Serratia sp. 201. The sequence continues at coordinate 602,845 of NZ_JAXCHC010000002.1, forward strand.
CAGCGTTTTATCCGTACTGCCGGAGTCCACCACAATCCACTCATCCGCAATGCCCATGAGTGGAGAAAGCACCTCGTGTAATAAACGAGAGGAGTTAAAAGTCAGTATACAAACAGCTATCTTTGCCATTAACTAACATCCTTAAAAATCGCTGAGCAGGTGAGCGCGTAATGTTTTCTCTGGAATGGAAATTGCGATTCTCTTCTTATCCCTTATCAACCTCGGAAAATGCCTAACCCCGCCGATCAAACCGATAAACCAGCGCCAGCGACAATGCCAGGAGTAAAAGCGGCGGGGCGAGGGCGGTGAAGGGCGCGTTGAGGGCGAACAGCAACCCCAGATTGAGGACGATCTGGTAAGCGATGTAGGTCAGCAGCCCGATGATGACGCCGAGCGCTAATCGGCTGCCCATGCCGGGCGCGCGCGGGGCGGTGAAGGTAAACGGGATGGCCAGCAAAATCATCGCCAGCACCAGCAGGGGCTGGCCGAGTTTTTTCCACAGCGCCAGGCGGTATTCGGTGCTGGGCTGCCCCGAGCCCTGCAGGTAATCGATATAGCGATCCAGCTGTTGGAGCGAGAAGCTGCCGGCCGGCAGGGTCAGCTCTTTCAGGCTCGGCACGGCGAACAGCGAGCGCCAGAGCAGGCTGTCTTGCCGCTGAATCGTCTCCTTTCTGCCTTGCCAGCTTTTTTGCATCACGTTGTGCAGCAGCCAGTTGCCGTCGGCGGCGGTGCTGGCGCTGTCGGCGTAAATGTAAGATTCCAGCGCGTGGTTGGCCTGATAGCGGAAGATCTCAATGCCGTGGGGCTGGTCGTTCTCATCGACGGTTTTGACCGTCACAAACTCATTGCCGCGCCGCGCCCACAGCGGGTTAACGGTGACGTCGTTATCGTTCGACTGCGCCAGCGCGTTGTTCTTTATCTGCAGCGCGCGTTGCTGCAGCGGCGAAGCGGCCCATTCATCGAGGGCGCCGAGCGAGAGGTTCATCAGCAGCCCGGCGGCGAGCATCACCAGCGCGATGCGGAATATCGACATCCCGGCGGAGCGGATCGCCGTCAGCTCCAGGGTTTTAGACAGCTGCCCCAGCCCGACGATGCCGCCGAGCAGCGCGATAAACGGCCCCAGATCGACCAGGCTGCGCGGCAGGGTCATCACGGTCACCAGCAGCGCCTGCTGCCAGCGGTAGCCGCCCGGAGTGACGTCCTCCAGCTCGTTGATCAGCGTAAAGGTGGTGAACAGCGGGATGAGCAACCCGGCCGCGGCGGCGAAGCCGATGAACACGTTGCGCATTAGGTAGCGGCTAAAAATGGTCATCGGGAGGGTTTCCGCAGCAGTGATAAGTCGCGCGCCAGCAGCAGGGCGATGCCGACAGCCATTGCTATCGGCACCAGCCAAACGCCGGGGATCGGTGGCAGAGAGCCGTTGGCCACCAGCGTGCGGCAAATGTTGCCGCCATAGAAAATCACGGTAAACAGCACCGTCAGGGGCAACAGCGCGGCGTAGCGCCCCTGTCGCGGCTTGATGCGGCTAAAGGGGATCGCTAGCAGCACCATCAGTACGGTGGTCAGCCCGCGGCTCTCGCGCCATTGCAGTTCGGCGGCGTCGCCCGGATCGGCGGAACGCGCCAGCTCCGCCGGCGAGGCCGACTTGTGCCGGCTTTCGGCGCTGGGCACGAACGGTTTAAGCGCGATATCAAAGTTGTCGTAGTTCTGCCCGTTGTCGTCGGCGCCCTCACGATCAAGCACATAGGCGGTGCCGGTTTTCAGCCGCACGGCGGGGCTGGCGGGGGAGGCGTCGAGCACCTCCACCGACTGCGCGCGATACAGGTTGGTGTGATGGCCGCCGCGCACATAAATCAGGGCGTCCGTCAGGTGGTTGGCCGTTTTGTCGACGTGATTGGCGAGGATCATGCGGCCGTTGCCGCTGACGTTGAATTTGTCGGCCTGCAGGTGGCTCACGTCCAGCACCGATTGCGACTGTTGCTGCAGCTGATAAATATTGGCGTACGCCCAGGGCCTGCCATACAGCGACAGCAGCGTGACCGCGATCGCCAGCGGTACGGCGAGCAGCAGCACCGCCTTGTACAGCCGCAGCGGGCTGGCGCCGGCGGCCAGCATGGCGGTGATCTCCGCATCGCTGTACAGCTGGCTCAGCGCTACCGCCACCGAGACATACAGCGCGACGGGCAATATCATCTCCAGCGCGATCAGCGATTTATAGAAAACCACGTCGGCCACCACCCGCAGCGCCAGCGTGCCGTTGGCTGCGTCGGTCAGGTAGCGCTGGGCGGAGTAGCTGGCGAACATGAAGATCAGAAACCCGGCGATCATCATCACCAGGCGGCGGATCTCAACCGTGATATAGCGTTCAATCAAAGACATGCGTCATCGGCTCCCGGCGGCGTGCGCTTCATGGCGTTTCCTGCGCGATCAGGGTGCGCAGCAGGGCGATCACCTGGTCAACTTCCTGCGGGGTGAGTGCGCCGTCCTTCGCCCACTGCACGCGCCCGGCCTTATCCAGCACCACGATGGTGGAGCTCTCCTCCGGCAGCCGCCAGGCCATGCGCCCCAGCCCGTCGCTGTCGACGACGAACTGCGCCCAGGGGTAATGGCGTTTGTTTTTCTCGATCTTGCCGCGCACGAAGAAGCCGGAACCCGGTATCGCGTCGTCGGTGTTAACGATGGTGGTCGGCTGGAAGCGATCGCCCGGCAGGTTCGCGTCCTTAACGGCGTTGATCAGCAGCGAGTTCTTCTTTTTGGCTGAGGTGCGCCCGGCGATGTACTGGATCACCCGCACCTTGCCCGCCAGTTTTGCGCTGTCCCACGGCCGGTAGCTGAAATCGCCGTTGCGCAGCAGCAGCTCGCCGCGATCGGCGATGGCGATCGGCGCCACCGGCCGGCCATGCACGAAGTTATGCGCAGATGCCGCCAACGGCGACAGCAGCAGCGCAAGGGCCAGCAAGCGAGGTAACGTCATCATGGCTCCGTACAACCCGCTTATCTGCCCGCCGCGATGGCCGGCTGGGAAAACGACAGCGGAAAGCGCGCCAGCAGCAGCTCCAGGCGCTGGCGGATGTCGATATCCAGGATCGCCGGCCGATCATAGATATCGCCGCCGGCCAGCTTGTCCGCCACCATCACGTCATGCCGGTCACCCATCAGGCCGTTAATCGCCGCCAGGAAGCGCGAGATCTGCCGGGCCTCGCGGTTGTCCGGATCGATCGATCTCAGCGTGTCGTAAAACGAGACCTGGCGGCTGACGATTTTGCGCACGTCGTGGAACTGATGCCCGGTCAGCGCCGGGCCGGCGATCAGCGTCTGCAGCTGGCGCATCTGCTCCTGGCGGTAGGCGATAAAGCCCTGTGCGCTTTCCAGGCGGGTGTGGCGCAGCGCATAGCGCACGTAAGACCATACCGGCTTGCTGAGCAGCAGCCGCAGCAGGTTGCCGTACAGCGTGAGGTTCTTCTGGTTGCCGTTGCGAAACGCGTCCTGAAAATGGCCGAGCACCACGGTGGTGGTGTGGAACAGGCGGTTGGCGCGGTGGGGCGCACCGTACAGCTGCTGAGCGAAGCGCAGGTGCTTGTAGCGGGCGCGGATATATTTGTAGCGCATGCGGGTAGCCGCCGCCAACTGCGGGTCTTGCAGGAAACCGTTCACCAATTGCAGCAGCTCGCGGCGGGAAAAACCGTCTTCCCAAAACTGCAGGCACAGCGCGTAGTTGTCCCGAATGCTCTCGGGGGAGCATTCCAGATCGATCTGCTGCGGCAGGCTGATATTCGCCTCGACCAGGTCATCCTCTTCCACCGCGACAAACAGCGCCTGGGTGGTTTCGGCGGAGAACTTCTTCCAATTCGTGATAGCGGTCATTGATTACTCTCTTTGGGCACATTCAGCCCCAACATAAAGCGATTGCGGTAGGCGCCGATCGTCGGTATCAGGGATAACAGCACGTCTAAACATTGCCCCAGTAAATAAGCGAAGGCGGCGCCCTGCACGCCGAAGGCATACGCCATCGACACCAGCAGCGCAATGTAGGCCGCCGAGGCCGTCGCCTGCGCGATCAGGAAAGCGCGCTGCTTGCCTGCCATAAACAGTAAGGATTCCTGCGGGAAGCCCATCATGGAGACGATGATCGCGCCCAGCATGATTTGAATCAGGTCATAGGCTTCCAGGTATTGCTGCCCGAAGACGGCGGAAATGAGCGGTTTGCCCACCAGCAACATCAACACCGCGACGGCCAGGCCGATGCCGCCGGCCAGCAGCGAGGAGCGCAGGCCCAACAGCCACGGGGTCTTGGTGCGCGGATCCAGGCGCATGATCTCGGGATAGAAGCTTTTTTCCAGCAGCTTGGCCGGGGTGCCCGTCGCATCGAAGAAGGTCATGGCGATCTTGAACAGCCCGGCGGCGGCCGGCCCGAGCACCACGCCCACCAGCACGGTGGTGCAGGAGTTGCGCGCGGCCCAGATGGTATGGGCGATGTTGGTGGTCCAGACGAAGTTCCAGGCGCCCTCGATGCGGCGCGCGACGTTGAACAGGCGTGGCCTCAGCGCGCCGTGGATATCGCGGCGGCGCAGTTCGCGCGCGGTGAACCACCAAAACAGCGTGCCGCCGATCAGGTTAGAGGCGTACCAGGTGACGATAAAGCCGGGGAACCCCAGATCGAAATAATAGGAGATGACGCTGCCCACTGCCTGCAGGAACGGCTTGATCGCCTGCTGGATGGCGATGAGATCGAAGCGGTTGAAGGCGCGCAGCACGCCGGTCGGCGTGGACGAGGTCATCGACGGGATCAGGGTGCAGTACAGCATGGCGAGCCAGAAGCTTTCGCTGTCCAGCCCCAGGGCGTGAGACAAGAACGGCAGCATGATCATGCCGCCCAGCACGGCGATGACGCCGCTGGCGATATCCAGGCCAAAGGAGAAGGCGACGACGTCGCGGAAGCGCCCGGTATTTTGATGCTCCAGCGCCGGGGTGCCGAATTGCACCACAAACTGCCAGGTCTGGAATTTGATGAAATCGCTGACCGCTTTGGTGTAGGCCTGGATCACCACCAGCACGCCGAACATTTCAGGCGACATGCCTTTCCCGGCGCAGGAGAGCGCCAGCAGGCCGAGCAGCGCGCTGGCGACGCTGCCGGAGCCTAAATAGGCGGCATTACGTAAAATGGAGCGAAACGCGCCATCGGAAAACCACCGTTTCATAACCAAAACCAGCCGTTATCGTTGTTTTGCTGCACTTTTTGTTCCGCCGTCATGCGCTTGCCCTGTATGCGTTTAATAAACCTGAGTTTCTTCGCCGGCGTTTTCGCCGGGTTGCCCGATATCGCTCTGTGGGCGCTTCGCGGGATTCACTACGGCGGAAATGGCGTTGAGCGCGTTGCTCAGCACCTCGTCGTAAGGGGCTCTGGCGTCCAGCTCGATGATGCGCGCACCGTTGTACTGCAGGCGCACCATAGCGGCGATCTTGTCTTTCAGCTCTTCATAGCTGTGATCGGGCTTGCGGGAAAATGCCGTATCGACGTCGATATCAAGGCGAATGATCAGCGCCGGCCGATAGACGGCCATGCGTTGATATAAACGGCGTTCGCGCGCCGCCAAGCGGCTCAATAGCCAGCCTTTTGCGCGTTCCACGCCGATGCCGGGCCCATCGTAGTAAAAACCTGAAATTTCCGCCTGCGGGTAGCGATCGCTGACCACCAGCACGCCGCTCTGCGCCAGCCGTCGCACCTTGCGCAGGTTGGCGGCGCGCCACAGCGAAAAGCCGTACATGATCAGCGCCGCCCACAGCGCCGGCGGCCTGTTGCTCATGCGCTGGGTTTTATCGGATTTGGCCGCGAGGCGCCGTTCCAACCACACGCCGATGAACGGCAACTTCTTGATTTTGTCGCCGTCTTCGCCGGAGATCAGCCCCAAATAGCGGCGCTCCGTGGGGCGATGTTGCTGCAGGTTTTTCACCAGATCGGCGGTCAGCGTGGACTTGCCCGTGCCGTCGCTGCCCACCACGGCAATCAGCCCGGTGATGCAGGTGGGAGAGGTATCCTGTTCGGCGGTGAGTTTATTTTTTTTCATCTGTTTCGGTACGAAAAGGTTATTTGGCGGCTAGGCATTGGCGGCCCTCAGCGATATTTTAACGGCGCGCAGTGAGGCATCGAAAATACGGTTAGCCGGCTCGCGGCCGTCTAAATCCAATATGTTAGCGCCATTAAACGTCAGGTGCGGGATGACGGCGATCTTTTCACGCAACGCCGCCAGCGAGTGATCGGGTTTACGTGAATAGGCCGTTTGTTCGTCAATATCCAGCCGAATTAATAATAAGGGCTGATAAGACGCCATCCATTGGTACAGCTTTTGTTCGCGCTTTCTCAGCCAGCGGATCCAGCGATTGCCGCCGGCGGTTTTCGCCAGCTGCGGGCCATCGAAACGAAACCCCGCCACTTCGGCCTGCGGATAACGATCGGTGATCAGCAATGCGCCGCTGCGGCTTTTCTTCAGCATGCGACGGAATTTATAAACGCGCCAATAGGAGAGTAAAAAAATTACCAGCGCCGTGGCATTATCCGGCGGTGTGGAAGGGCGCTCATGCACGCGTTCCGATTTCTTCAGCAAATAACGCCCGAAGGGCGCGCCAATAATCGGCAGCGAACTGATCCATTCGCCGATGCGCCCGGAAGACTGGCCGAGATACAGCAGTTCGGCAGGTTCTTGTGCCGATAACGCGTTGACCAGGCTGGCAGCTAACGTGGATTTTCCCGAGCCGTCACAGCCGGTTATCGCTATTACGCGCACGGGCGAGCGATCAGATGAAGGTCTTATCTGCTGACTCACAATAATTGATCCAATGCGAAAAAAACTATTGTATTCCAATACGCCTTGGGTTCAAGATATTTATTGTGCTTTGCTGCGATAAAATAATGAGATTGGTATTCTTGTTCGCTATTTGAATTGATATTTATGGCGTTCGTTCTTGTTATTTTGTGCTAATTTTTCGTGCGCGCGCCGGTTTCGCTTTTTATGTTAATTCCCGGCAGGGCTCACGATGAAAAAAGAGCAGAGGTTTTCAATTTTCGCTTAATATTTTGTGCTTTTTGGCGCCGCGCTACGGTAAATTTTTTCACGTAGCCGCCACGGCAATGATAAGCGATAGGTCGCTTCAAATATGGCACGCCGTTTCTGGTGTATTGAAAGAGAGTCTTATTATGAGTGCAAAATTTCCGCCGCTGATTGCGGTTATCGGCAGCGACGGATCGGGTAAGTCCACCGTTTGTGAACATCTGATCGCGTATATGAAACATTATGGCCCGGCGGTGCAAGTGCATCTGGGCAAACAGGCGGGCAACGTCGGCCGCGCGGCGGCGAAATTGCCGCTGCTCGGGCGCTCGGTGGGCAAGGCTATCGAGAGTAATACCAAAAAAGTCAAAACGAAAAAATCCCGCATCGGCCTGTTGCCGTCGGCGGTGATCATCGCTTTCGTGGGGCGGCGGCTGCTGCGTTTCCGCCGCATGCTGGCGTACCGTCGGCAAGGGTTCATCGTGTTGACCGACCGTTTTCCGCAGGCGCAAATCCCCGGCGCTTACGACGGTACGGTTTTTCCCGTCGACGTGGAAGGGAGCCGTTTTGTCCGTTGGCTGGCGGCGCGCGAGCGGGCGGCGTTCCAATGGATGGCGGGGCAAAAACCGGATCTGGTACTCAAGCTGAATGTCAGTCTGGACGTGGCCTGCGCGCGTAAACCCGATCACCGCAAAGCGGCGTTGGAGAAGAAGATCGCCGTCACGCCGTTATTGACGTTCGAAGGCGCCGACATCGTGGATCTCGATGCCGATCGGCCGATCGAGGAGGTGCTTTCGGCGGCGGAAAAAGCCATCGGGGAATTTATGGCGGCGCAGGGTTATCGCTATTCGGCTGATGGGGTATCAACGGCTGCGCACTGAGGTGCGCAGCGATTCGGCAGGGCGGCGATACCATTTTGGCACCGCCGCCGCGGCCGAGAGGGAAGGCTTTATTTTTTCAGCGCCGCAAAGGCGCGCACGATGGCGTCTATCTCTTCATCGCTGTGCGCGGCATTGACGCTGCAGCGCAACAGGGTGACGCCCGCCGGCGCGGCCGGTGGCAGCACCAGGTTTACATACACCCCGTGGGCGATCAGCTCGCGCCAGAAACGCAATCCTTCTTCTTTTGAACCGATCATCACCGGCACCACCGGGCTGATGCGCGGCCCCAGGGTATACCCCAGTTCGGCGAGGCCGTGGTACAGACGGTGCGCGTTGCTCCACAGCTTTTCCCGCAGCTCGGGATGGCGCGCGATTTTTTGCAGCGCCGTGCGCACCGATGCGATGCTGGACGGCGACGGCGAAGCGGTAAAGATATACGGCCGGCTGCTGTAGCGCAGCACGTCCATCCCTTTGCCGCCGACGGCGAAACCGCCGATTGAAGCCAGGCTTTTGCTGAAGGTGCCCAGGATAATATCCACGTCTTGCTCGACGCCGAGCGCTTCGGCCAGGCCGCGGCCGTGCTCACCCATCACGCCGAAGGAGTGCGCTTCGTCGACCAGCAGATAGCCGCCGAGCCGCCGCTTGATATCGACGATTTCCACCAGCGGGGCGACGTCACCCAGCATGCTGTAGATGCCTTCCACGATAATGATCGCCTCGCGGGCCCGCTCGCCCAGGCGCACCATGCGGCGCTCCAGATCGGCGGCGTCATTGTGGCGGAAGCGAATAATCTCCGCGCCGCCGAGGGCGCAGGCGTCGTAAATGCTCGCGTGGCTGTCCGCGTCGATCAACACCACGGCGCCCGGCCCCGCCAGGGTGCTGATGACGCCCAGGTTGGCGGTATAGCCGGTGGAGAAAACGATGGCGCTTGGGCGATCGAAGAACTCCGCCAGCTCCCGTTCCAGCGTCAGGTGCGATCCGTAACTGCCGTTCGCCATGCGCGAGCCGGTGGTGCCGGTGCCGAGCGCGGCCAGGGCCGCCTGGCCGGCGGCGATCGCCTGCGCATCGAACGTCAGGCCAAGGTAATTATTGGTGCCTGCTAGGACAATCTTTTGATCGCCGATGCGCCCCTGGGTGGCGGAATAGACTTCGTCGATGCAGGTGCCGAACGGATTCAGACCGGACGTTTGAAATTGCTCACGGTCATTGGCGAGCCGCGCAAACTTATCATACAGTCCCATGGTTTTTCTCCAGATAAGGGCGCAGCGCGTCAAGCAGTTGCTCCGGCGTTCTGACATCAAGCAATATATTGATAGGAATGGAGATATCTAATTCATCTTCCAGCATCATCAGCAGATCCAAGACTCTGATGGATTCCAGGCCAAGATCATTGACGAGATCGCTATCAGGTTTTATTTCCACTCCGCCTTCGACGATACCTTGCAAACACGTCAGGATATAATCCATTACAGCATCGCGATTTAGCATAAGAACGTTGACACACCTCTAATTGGAATAATTAAAACAGCCCTTCGCGCAGTGCGCGCTCCAAACTTACCTGTGGAAACCAATTAATCTGTTGCGACAGCGCGTGATTACTGGCGGACCAGTCGTGATGCGTTAATTCGCGTATTTTGCTGCGCGTCAGCATCGGCTCTTGTTTGACCAGGCGGTTCCACACCACGCTGATATCCGCCAGGGCTTTCAGCAGCGGCAGCGGAATGCTCACCAGACGCACCGGCCCGTGACGCACGGCGGCGCCGATGTCGCGCAGGCGCAGCCAGTTATAGCCTTCGGCCACGCCGTCGCACAGTTCGTAAATATTCGGCTGCGCGGGTTCGGCCTGCACCCATTGGCTGACCGCCTTTGCCAAATCGCTCACGTGCAGAAAAGTGAGCTTGGCCTCAGGCGCGCCCAGCCGGGGCAGTACGCCGCGCAGCAGGCCGTTGAACAGCGGTTTCAGCTCTTTATCGCCCGGCCCGTAAACCGCCGTTGGGCGGAAAATCCCCAGCGCGATATCGCCGGAGGCGGCGATGAGTTGCTGCTCGGCGGCCTGTTTTGAATGGGCGTACCAGGACAGCGCCGGATGGCGGGCCGCCAGCGACGACATGAACAAGAAACGATTGCAGCGGCCGTTTTGCCTGGCCGCCTGCATCAGGTTCAGGCTGCCGGTGACGTTGCAGCGGGTGAACACCGCTTCCGCATGCCCGCGCACCTGGCCCGCACAATGCACGACGTATTCTGCGCCGCGCACCAGCTCGGTGAGCGAGGGCCGATCTTCCAGCGCGCCGGGGATCCACTGCAGGTTGTCCGCAGCGGCTTTTCCGGCTTGCCGCGTCAGGGCGCGCACGTTAAACCCTTGCGCCAGCAGTTCCTGGACGATATGCCGGCCGATAAAGCCGGTCGCGCCCGTCACTGCGACGGTGCCGCTCATTGCGCGAAACCGGCCAGCTGCGGCATTTGCGGATAGAGCGAAGCGCTCAGCCAGCGTTTTTTGGCCTCCGCACGGGCGGGTTTGCCCGATGACGTGCGGGGAATGCTGTGCGGCGGCAGCAGCTCGATGTCCACCGCAATGCCGAACTCGCTTTGAATGCGCGCGCTCAGCGAATGCACGATTTGTTCCCGGCGTTCTTCCGAACTGACTCGGCACTGGATTTGCAAAATGATCCTGGCCGCTTCGTCGTGTTCTTCAGTCACGAAGGCAATCGCATCGCCGGAACGGATTTCCGGTTCGGATTCCGCGACGTACTCGATATCCTGTGGCCAGATATTGCGGCCGCGAATGATGATCAAGTCCTTCTTGCGGCCGGTGACGTACAGATAGCCGTCCAGCAGGTAGCCCAGATCGCCGGTATCCATCCAGCCGGTCACCTGAATTTGCTTCTGAGATTCATCGTCGCAGAAATAGCCGTTCATCAGGCTGGGGCCGGAAATCGTGATATGGCCGACCTGGCGCTCCGGCAGCGGTTGCCCGGTTTCGCTGCGGATCTCGATGCGGTGGCCGGGCAGCGCACGGCCGCAGTTGACGAAGGTCGAGACGGCGCGGGTTTTTTTGCCCGGCGCGACCGCTTTACCCTCGTACTCCAAAATATCGCGGTCGACCGCGTTGGTTTGCGGGCCGGAGCAAGGATCGGAAAAGCTCACCGCCAGGGTGTTCTCGGCCAGGCCGTAACACGGCATGAAGGCTTTGCTGTCGAAGTTGATGCTGCTGAAGTGTTCGCCAAACTGGCCGAGCAGCTCGGCCGGGATCGGCTCGGCGCCTACGCCGGCAACCCGCCAGCTGGAAAGATCCAGATCGGCCAGCTCTTTGGCGTTGCTGCGGCGTAGACACAGATCGTAGCCGAACGGCGGGGCGACGGACACCGTGCCGCGATTCTTGGCGATCAGTTTCAGCCACTGCATCGGGCGCATGGCGAAATCTTGCGTGCGCAGATAATCGACGGACAGCTGGGTCGCCACCGGCGTCAGCAGGAAACCGACCAGGCCCATGTCGTGATAGAAGGGCAGCCATGAAACGCAGCGATCGCCCGCACGCAGCTTGATCCCGTCGCGGCTGATCGCGTTCAGGTTCGCCATGGCCGCCCGCTGGGTAATGATCACGCCGCGCGGGAAGCGGGTGCTGCCCGAGGTGTATTGGAGGTAGGCGATATCGTCGGGCGAAGGCGCGGGCAACGCGATCTCCGGCTCCGGCAAGGCGTTAAAATCCTCGTCGCTGAGGATGTGCATCGCCGACGTGTTTTCCGTGGCTGACGCGATGAGCGGTGTCCACTCTTCGCTGCTGATGATCGCCGCCGGGTTGCAGCTGGCGATCAGCCCTTTCAGTTTGGCGGTGTAGGAGTCGCGCTGGCCCACGCCCATCGGGATCGCCAACGGTACCGCCACCAGGCCGGCATATTGGCACGCAAAAAAGGCTTCGACGAATCCCGCGCTGGTTTCGGCGATAAGCGCCACGCGATCGCCTTTCTTGAGCTTCAGGGACAATAAGCGCCGCGCGCCCGAGATCGCTTTTTGCTGCAGCGTGCGATATTCGAGAACGGTCACGAGTTGATTGCGACGGTCGTAAAAATTCATTCCCGTATTGCCCAGCGCCGCGTAATCCAACGCGTCCACTAAAGTGGGGAAGTCCGCATAGCGCATAGGAAGAGAATGAACGGAACTTGTTTCAGACATAGACAAACTTAGCCATAGATTAAAAATCACCAAAAGAGAAAAATCACTCTTGGCGAGGTAATTGATGTTTTACTATGAATAGGTTTTTGAATAAGTTTGTTATTCAACCATCTTCATTCCGCGAACAGCGTATATTGCCGTGCTTGAGCGGCACGCCGGTTATTAACCGGTCAGAGCGCGAGTAGCCCGTGCTATCAGCCTGAACGGCACCCCGGCGATATACGAGAGGCTATTGTAATATCCGGGTTTCGCCGTTCTTTAGTCTGCATCTGTCGGGCAGGAAATAACTGTCGGCTCATAGGTTATGACCTCATGCATGGCTATCTTGGAACTTAAACACTTCCTAAACAGTATGCCGCAAGAAATCCAAAAGTGAACGATTCATTTAAGGCTAATCTTAAAAAGAGCATTAAGTGGTAAAGATGGCGGCACACCTCCTGATTAAAGTCGGTACACTAAAAACGGCGAGTTTCTTTTGCCATAACAGCACGAAATAATAAAAGAGCACCATTAGCGTAGCCTGGCTGCGCCGCTTTCTGTTTCCTTTTTTTATCAATTATGGACATCACAGGGTGAATGTAGAGCCAATAATGCGCTGATTCACAGGGGGTAATATTCGGTTTTTCTTATCATTGAACCGGAGGCAATACACAATCCAATAAAAGAGAACAGCATAAAAAATGCTAAAGGCGTTGTCGCGCGCTCATTTAATTATTTTATTAAAACGTAAGGCTATTTATGATCCGTATTGAGAAAGTTCTGGATAAACGCGAACTTAAAGAATTTATTGCTTTCCCCTCGCAACTGTTTCGCGATGATCCGAACTGGATTGAGCCGCTGCATATCGAGCGCGAAGAGCACCTGTCAAAGAAGAATCCCGGCACCGACCATATTGAATGGCAGGCATGGGTGGCCAAAAAACATGGCAAAGTCGTTGGGCGCATCACGGCGCAAATCGATTCTCTGCACCGGGAGCTGCATGGCGAGGATACCGGCCACTTCGGCATGATTGACGCCGTTGACGATCCCGCCGTTTTCAGCACCTTATTCACGGTCGCGGAAGAGTGGCTGAGATCGAAAGGCGCGCGTAAAATCACCGGGCCATTCAGCCTCAATATCAATCAGGAAAGCGGCCTGTTGGTCGAAGGGTTCGATACCCCGCCTTCCGCCCTGATGACGCACGCGAAACCCTACTACGCGGCCCAGATAGCGCAACAGGGCTACAGCGAAGGGATTGATTTGCTTGCCTATTGGATGAAAAGAACCGATCTGCATTTTTCGCCGTCGCTGACCCGGATGATGGATCAGGTGCGCAAAAAGGTGACCGTGCGCCGCCTCAATCGCAAGCGCTTTCGCGAGGAGATGCAGGTGCTGCGCGAGGTGTTCAACTCCGGGTGGCAGCATAACTGGGGGTTTGTCCCGTTCACCGAGCATGAGTTCGCCACCATGGGGGATCAGCTGAAGTTTCTGGTGCCCGACGATATGATCCATATCGCCGAGGTGGATGGTGCCCCCTGTGCCTTTATTGTCGGCCTGCCAAACATCAACGAAGCGATTGCCGATCTGCAGGGGCGGTTATTGCCGTTCGGTTGGGCGAAGCTCTTGTGGCGGCTGAAAGTCAGCGGCGTGCGCACCGCGCGCGTGCCGTTGATGGGCGTGCGTCAGGAATATCAATTCAGCCGCATCGGGCCGATTATTGCGCTGTTGCTTATTGAGGCGCTGCGCGAGCCTTTCGCGAAGCGCAATATCGACGCGCTGGAAATGTCGTGGATCCTGGAAACCAATACCGGCATGCGGACGATTTTAGAACGCATCGGCGCAGTTCCCTATAAGCGCTACCGCTTGTTCGAGAAAACGCTTTAACCGGCTGATAACGCATCGCCTTTTCACGTTCTCAGAATAATAACCGCGGCAGGGTATTTTCGGGCGGTGCCGTTTCAGGGGCAGGGTGACGGCGCGTGAGGGAATGCATCGCCTCCTGGAAGAGAACAGTTAAGGTCCTTAATTAATAAACTCGTGATAAATTCACGCCGCGTTATTTATTCGCGAGTGATTGTCGCAGTCTTGACGAGAGCAGATTGTATGCCTGTGGAAAAGAAAAAAGGAATAAGCCGATTAACCTACAGCATAAGGAATTCCTGGGCCGGGTTTATTGACGCCGTGCTTACCGAAGATGCGTTCCGCCAATTATTGGTTATTAACGCCATTTTACTGGTTGTTACATTTGGTTTAGATATTACAAATATAGAGCGGCTGTTATTAATCACCTGCAGTTTTCTGCTATTGGTGGTTGAACTGCTTAATACGGCGATTGAAACCGTGGTCGATCGCATTTCGCTGGAATTACATCCGTTATCCAAACGCGCCAAAGATTTGGGCGGCGCAGCGCAGCTGGTGGCCGTGGTGATGACTATCATTATTTGGGGAATGGTGCTGCTGGGGCGATAGGGGCTTTGGTGGCTCAACCAGCAAGCCGGTTGCCGTGGCGATATAAGCGGTTATCATCGTTGTTTTGCGTCCTCTGCCATTTCAGCAAGGAGAGTTGGCCGTTATGCCCGTGAATTTTGATCTCAACGATCTTTATGCGTTTCGCGCGCTGGTGGAGTACGGCAATTTTCGGCTGGCTGCAGAGTCCATCTGCCTGTCGCAGTCGGCATTGAGCCGCAGGATTGAGAAGCTGGAAAACGCGCTGGGCATCAAATTGTTCGACCGCACCACCCGGCGCGTGACCTTGACGCTGTACGGGCAGGCCTTCGCCGAACGTTCGGAGCAGTTACTGATGAACGTCGAAGCGGTGATGGCCGATATCGATAAGGTCAGCCAGGAGCGGGTGGGGCTGGTCACCGTCGCCACGGTGCCATCGGCGGCCTACTATTTCATGCCCGACGTGATACGCCGTTTCCGGCTTCGCTATCCGCGCGTGCGCGTTAAGCTGATCGACGGCAGCGCAGGCAATGTCATCGAGGCGGTCACCGGCGGCCAGGCCGATTTCGGCATCTGCTTCGCCGGGCGGCTGCAGCCTAATCTTGAGTTTGTGCCGTTGGTGGGGGACGTCTACGTGGCCGCCTGCCGGCGTGACCATTCGCTCGCCGGTAAAAAGACTCTCACCTGGCGGGAGTTTTATCAGCAGGATTACGTGTCGCTGGATAAAACCTCCGGCAATCGCAATCTGCTCGATCAGCGCCTGGAACACCTCGTGCCGGAACGCCCCAGCGTGTGTGAAACTCGCCATGTGACGACCATGCTGGGCATGGTTGAGGCGGGCATCGGCATTGCCGCCGTGCCCGCCATGTCGATGCCCGCTTCAGAGCATTCGGTGTTGACGTCGGTACCGCTGGTCGATCCGGTGGTGAAACGCACCGTAGGCCTCATCAGACGCGGCGGCCGCATGCAGTCTTTCGTCGCCGCCGAGTTGGAAAAGCTGATTACTGAACAGTATCACTCTGCCTGACCGGCTGCGGCGCCGGCACGGTTCGCATGCCGGTCGCACGAATGGTCGGCTGCGCCTGAGAGGAGGTGAGGAAGTCCAGCAGCGCTTTGCCTTCGCGGCGGTGCTCCGCCTTGGCGGTCACCGCGCCCGCGAAGCGGGTGATGTACTGCACGTTTTCCGGCAGCTCGCCGATAAAGGTCACGCCCGCCACGGGCAGCAATTCGCTGACCTGCTGGAAACCCAGCGCGTATTTCCCCTGCGCCACTTCAGAGGCCACCGGGATGCGCTCAACCTTATGCGCCTTTCCTTTCACCTGTTCCTCGATACCCAGCTTTTTAAACAGTTGGCCGCTGACATAGCGGCCGCTGGCGCTGTCGGAATAGGCGAAAGAGTCCGCCTGCAGCAGGACATTGCGCAGGTCGGCATCCGTTTTTACCACCGGCTTGGGCGCGCCCTGTTTGACCACCATGCCGATCGGCGAATCGGCCAGCTCCACGCGCGAACCCGGCTGGGTCCAGCGCTCTTTTTCCAGTTGGGTGAGCGCGTCGCCCACCATGATCAGCACATCGGCTTGCTCTCCGCGCGCTAACCGCGCGGGGATCGCCTGCGGCGTTTTGCCCATCGAGGGGCCGGACACCAGAATGATTTTATCGCCGCTTTGGGCTTCATACTCCGGGGCCAGCTTCTCCAGCGCGGCTTTGAAGCCGCCGGAGATCATCACGGTCACGTCTTTGGCCAGCGCCGCCGTACTGCAGGAGGCGCACACCAGCGCGGCGAGGATCGAACGAGTGAGTTTTAGCATGACATCATTCCTTTTGAGATGGCGGCTTAGCGCGCGGTTTGCAGCGGCATGGCGATGCGGCGATACATATACAGCGTCGCCAGCAGGGCGCACAGCGCGGCGAAGCTCATCCAGTAGCCCGGTGAAGCCTTGTCGCCGGTGTATTCGATCAACGCAGTGGAGACTACCGGCGTAAAGCCGCCGAACACCGCCGTCGCCAGGCTGTAGGCCAGCGAGAACCCGGCCACCCGCACTTCCGTTGGCATGATCTCCGTCAAGGCCGGGATCATCGCGCCGTTGTAGAGGCCGTAAATGAAGGACAGCCACAGCAGCACGGCCAGCATCATGCTGAAGCTGGGGGCGGCGGCGAGCAGGCTCAGCGCCGGGTAGGCGGTGGCCAACGTCAGCAACGTCATGGCGACCAGAACCGGTTTGCGGCCGAAGCGATCCGACAGCGCGCCGCCGATGGGCAGCCAGATGAAGTTGGAGATCGCCACCAGCAGGGTGACCAGCAAGCTGTCTGAAGCGCTGAGCAGCAGCACCTTTTTGCCGAAGGTCGGCGCATAGACGGTGATGAGGTAAAACGCGGTGGTGGTCATGGCGACCATCAGCATGCCGGCGATCACCACCGGCCAGTTTTTCAGCAGGGTTTTAAACACGTCGCGCATCGCCAGGTGGTGACGGCGAGCGGTAAATTCCTGCGTCTCTTCCAGCTTGCGGCGCAGGAAGAAGATGAAGGGAACGATCAGGCAGCCAAACAGGAAAGGCAGGCGCCAGCCCCATTCGCGAATGGCGCTTTCTTCCAGCGCCGCATTGAGCGCGAAGCCCATGGCTGCCGCCACCATGATAGCCACCTGCTGGCTGCCGGACTGCCAGCTGGTGTAGAAGCCTTTACGGCCCGGCGTGGCGATTTCAGCCAGATAGACGGACACGCCGCCCAGCTCCGCGCCCGCCGAAAAGCCTTGCAACAGACGCCCGCACAGCACCAGCAGCGGCGCCCAAAGCCCGATGCTTTGGTAAGAGGGGATCAGCACGATCAGGAAGGTGCCTGCGGCCATGATCGACAGGGTCACGATCAACCCTTTGCGGCGGCCGACTTTATCGATGTAAGCACCTAGCACGACAGCGCCGATCGGGCGCATCAGAAAACCTGCGCCGAATACCGCGAAGGTCATCATCAGCGAGGCGAACTCGCTGCTGGCCGGGAAAAAGGTGTGTGCGATGTAGGTAGCGTAAAAGCCGAACAGGAAAAAATCGAACTGCTCTAAAAAGTTGCCGGAGGTGACGCGCAGTATCGCGCCGGTTCTGGCCCGGGTGGTCATGGGTGAGGTAGAGGAATGCATCTTTATCTCCAGTTTGTTATTGGCGCTTGACGCCGCGCCTGTTGCTGAAGACTCGCTCAGGAAAATAAAGTAAATAAGCGCAATAAACGCATGGCGCGATGCGTTTGACGCATCAATCGGCGTTAACAATGTTGCCTAACCCGATGTAACGTGGCGTTAACAAGTTTGTCGCTCATTGCCCGCTGCGCAGAACGCCGAAAACGTTATGCGCTTTTTGTGACAGGGTTCATAAAGGGGCGGCGGGGAAGCGCCCCGTGCCTCTGAACGATTGTTCGATACCGTACGTAAAAAGATGAATACCTCGCACTGCGTTTGCAAAATACGTGGATGTACGTTCAGCCTTGCAGTATCCACGTATGCCTTTGCATGTTATCCCTGCGCCTCTCTGCTATAGCTTTACATCTATATAGTTACTGATCTATATTTTAGGGAGGTCCCGTGTGGGAAATTAAAACAACGGATGCATTTGATCATTGGTACAGATCGCTCAGCGATGCCGATCGGGCCGGCGTACTTGCCGCATTGATGGTCCTGCGGGAAAAGGGGCCGGGGCTGCCCAGACCCTATGCCGATACGGTTAAAGGCTCACGTTACAGCAATATGAAAGAGTTGCGCATTCAGTGCCGAGGCGAACCGTTGCGGGCATTCTTCGCTTTCGATCCGTACCGTATTGGCATTGTGCTTTGCGCGGGCAATAAAGCCGGTAATGAAAAGCGTTTTTACGATCGGATGATCCAGGTTGCCGATCGGGAATTCACGAACTGGCTGAACACATTAAACGAGAAGGAGTGACGCGATGGGCAGAACGTTGGAACAGCTTATTGCGGATGAAAAGCCCGAGGTCGTGGCCAAAGCGCAGGCGCTGGCGGCGGACATCATGCTGAACATTCACCTTGCCGAGCTGCGTGAAAAAGTACAGAAAACGCAGGTTGAAATGGCGCAGGCGCTGGGGATCAGGCAGCCGACCGTTGCCGTGATGGAAAAACCGGGCCGCGATCTGAAACTGTCTTCGCTTAAACGCTATGTTGAGGCGGCCGGCGGCAAACTGCGCCTGGACATCGAACTGCCGGACGGTTCGCACTACGAATTTGTGCTGTAAGCGCTAACGGCAGAAAAGCAAAAGCCCGCTCAGGTTTCCCCGAGCGGGCTTTGCGTACCTGGGATGCTTTGAAACAACCAGGCGGCCGTGAAAGCAAAGAGGCGCAAGACGGGCAGGCTGTCTGAGCGCTTTCGTTTGGGCCGGATAGCGTTAAACAAGCCACCCACACTCCCTTCGCGATGTCTTGCTTGCCCGTAACTGTCTCCTTGCTCCTTAGCTGAAACGATACAAATTATATTGATAAGTAGCTCGTTTCATGTGCAAAAAGTCAACGTCTTTCATTAAAACTGCGATGAAATTCGTATTTTTATCGCGCTATTTCGTCAAATACTCACCCGGTGAAGCTCATCACATTTCTTTAACCTGCTTAACAGTAGATTTTCCTTGTTTATAAAAAATCGATTCAGCTAAAGGGGAAGGGAAATGAAAAAGACATGGGTGATGGCGGTGTTTTCGGCCCTGATTTCAGGGCAGGCGGCGGCGCAGAGTTGGGTGCTGACCAGCGCTGAAGATGGCGTGGAGAAAGGAAACTGGAAGATTTCGAGCGAGGCGCTGAAGATTAAGGATAAAACGTTCAGCATTGAGCAGAAGGTGTTGCACGGCGGTAAGCAAGAAGGCAGCAAAGTCGTGATTATCCGCAGCGAGGATGGCCTGACCATCACGCTGAGTCCCACCCGTGGCATGAACCTCCTGCGGGCAGAAGGATTTGGCGCGAAAATGGGATGGGATTCCCCGGTCAAAGAGGTGGTCAACCCCGCCTTTATCAACTTGGAAAGCCGCAATGGGCTCGGCTGGCTGGAAGGTTTCAATGAGATGATGGTGCGTTGTGGCTATGAGTGGACCGGGCATCCGGTGACCGAAGGAGGGCAAATGTACACGTTGCACGGCAAAGCGGGCAATACGCCGGCCTCGCGGGTTGAGGTTGAGGTCGCGGATACGGCGCCGTATGAAATTCGTGTTCGCGGCCTGATCAAAGAGAGCACATTCAAAAAAGCCGATCTGCAAACCCTGACCGAATTGCGCTATGTGCCCGGCAGCAACAGTTTCCGCCTGCATGATGTGTTAACCAACCGGGCGGATTATCCCCATGACTACCAGATTATTTATCACAGCAATTTCGGCGCACCGATTCTGGAAAATGGCGCCCGCTTCCTGGCGCCGATGGCCAGCATCAGCCCGTTTAACGACTATGCCAAAGCCGGGCTGAAGACCTGGGCAACCTATGCCGGTCCAACCAAAGGGTTCGATGAAATGGTCTTTAACATTAAGCCATTATCGGATCCGAATCATCAGACACTGGCGGCGCTGGTCAATAACGCGGGCGACAAAGGGGTGGCGATTCAGTTCGATACCCGCCAGTTGCCCGTCCTGACGCTGTGGAAGAATACCGATACGTTAAAACAGGGGTATGTCACGGGGATTGAGCCGGGCACCAGTTATGCCTACCCGGTCACTATCGAGCGCGAACAAAAACGCGTTAAGCAGCTGCAGCCAGGCGCCAGTGCGCAGTTTGATCTGACCTATACCTTGCTGCACAGCAAAGCGCAGGTGGCGGATCTGGAGCAGAAGATTGCGGATATTCAGGGCAAGGTAAAAATTGATGAGAATGACGCGCCGATAGCCAAAGAGTAACGCTGCCTGTCGATGCATTTAGCGTTAAAGCAAAAAGCCCGCTTAAGTTTCCTTAAGCGGGCTTCTCTAAATATGGCTCCTCTGACTGGACTCGAACCAGTGACATACGGATTAACAGTCCGCCGTTCTACCGACTGAACTACAGAGGAATCGTGTGAACGGGGCGAATAATAGCGGGGCGCCTGGGGTTTGTCAAAGCGCTAAACTGCAAAAAAAGTGCGTTTGCTGAGGGAATGAGCACCTTGCGCTGTTTTTCGGCATTTTCCATCGCTATGCGTTGATTTTTGCATCCCAAATCGTTTTGACGCCGCTTGCACACGCCTTTGCACGGCGATGGTGCAGGGCCGTTCTCCCTCCCATACTTCCTCTCGCGCTAGCCGTATTGCCCAGTCTCCGGCTAACGCCGCCACACGCCGCGCCGCAACTGATATGTAGGATGAATAAGCAAACAATATGTATTCGTCGTCACAATGGCTGGATTTTTGCTTACCCATTTTTGGGGAATGCGACTGCGCTCTCAAGAAAATTATTTTCCCCGTCTACACATAAAGTGACTGATCCGCGCCCCAGGGCGTTTCGCTACAACAGTGCTGAGGAAGATAACAATGTCATCGAAATTGATAAAAAGTCCGCTCGCTGCTTTGCTCATCGGTTGTTTAGGTACGGCGTTTTCCGCGCAGGCCGATATTGTCATCGGCGTCGCCGGGCCGTTCTCCGGGCCGAACGCCACATACGGCGATCAGTATTGGCGCGGGGCTTCGCAGGCAGCGGCGGATATCAACGCCGCCGGCGGCATCAAAGGGGAAAAAATCAAACTGGTGCAGGGGGATGACGCCTGCGAACCGAAGCAGGCGGTCGCGGTCGCCAACCGGCTGGTGGATCAGGACAAGGTCTCGGCGGTGGTCGGCCACTTCTGCTCCTCTTCCACCATGCCCGCCTCCGAGGTGTATGACGAGGCCGGCATCATCGCCATTACCCCCGGCTCCACCAACCCGCAGATCACCGAGCGCGGCATGAAGACGATGTTCCGCATGTGCGGGCGCGACGATCAGCAGGGGGTGATCGCCACCAACTACATGCTGGATACCCTGAAGGCCAAACGCATCGCGGTGATCCACGATAAAGACACCTACGGCCAGGGGCTGGCGGACGCAGCGAAGGCGGCAATGAACAAGCGCGGGGTCAAGGAAGTGCTGTATGAGGGGCTGTCGCGCGGTGAGAAAGATTTCAACGCGCTGGTGACCAAGATCGCCTCGGTCAAGCCGGACGTGGTCTACTTCGGCGGCTGCCATCCGGAAGCCGGGCCGCTGGTGCGCCAGATGCGCGAGCAGGGCGTGACCGCCAAGTTCTTCTCCGGCGACTGCGTGGTGACCGAAGAGCTGGTGACCGCCGCCGGCGGGCCGCAGTACACCAACGGCGTGCTGATGACCTTCGGCAACGATCCGCGTCAGATCGCGGAAGGCAAGGCGGTGATCGCCAAGTTCCGTGCCAGCGGTTTTGAACCGGAAGGGTACACCCTCTACTCCTATGCCTCGATCCAGGCGATCGCCGCCGCCTTCAACGCCACCGGCGGCAAAGACAGCGCCAAGGCCGCCGAATGGCTGAAGTCGCACGATGTCGACACCGTGATGGGCAAAAAAGCCTGGGATCAGAAGGGCGACCTGAAGGTCTCGGACTACGTGGTCTATCAGTGGGATGACAAGGGCAAATATCACCAGCTTTGAACAACCCAATACTGACGTTGTGACTCTATGACAGACGGGCTCGCCGCCCTGGCGAGCCCGTTCCGCGATGACCTTTGGGCCGCGTCGGACGGCGTTGGCGGCCTTACCAGGCGAGACTGCTCATTATGGATGTATTCTTTCTGCAACAGCTGATCAACGGCCTGACCCTCGGTGCGGTGTATGGCCTGATCGCCATTGGCTACACCATGGTTTACGGCATCATCGGTATGATCAACTTCGCTCACGGCGAGGTGTACATGATCTCCGCCTACCTGTGCGCCATCGGTTTGGCGCTGCTGTCGTTCTTCGGGCTGCACTCGTTCCCGTTGCTGATCCTCGGCACGCTGGTGTTCACCATCGTCATCACCGGGGTGTACGGCTGGGTGATCGAGCGTATTGCCTACAAGCCGCTGCGCAACTCCACCCGCCTGGCGCCGCTGATATCCGCCATCGGCATGTCGTTAATCCTGCAAAACTACGCGCAGATAAGCCAGGGGCCGCGCCAGCAGGGTATCCCTACGCTGCTGAGCGGCGTGTTCCGCCTGGAGTTCGACGGCGGCGTGGTGCAGATCACCTACACCAAGGTGTTCATTCTGGTGGCGTCACTGCTCGGCATGGCGATCCTCACCTACATCATTCAGCGTACCCGGCTAGGGCGCATCTGCCGCGCCACCCAGCAGGATCGCAAAATGGCCTCGATTCTCGGCATCAATACCGATCGGGTGATCTCGCTGGTGTTTGTGATCGGTGCTGCCATGGCCGGGCTGGCCGGGGTGCTGATCACCATGAACTACGGCACCTTCGATTTTTACGTCGGCTTTATCATCGGCATCAAGGCCTTCACCGCCGCGGTGCTGGGCGGCATCGGCTCGCTGCCGGGCGCGATGCTGGGCGGGCTGCTGCTCGGGGTGGCGGAGGCGCAGTTCGCCGGCATGGTGAACTCGGATTACAAGGACGTGTTCTCCTTCGGGTTGCTGGTGGCGATCCTGATCTTCCGTCCGCAGGGGCTGCTCGGCCGGCCGCTGATCGCCAAGGTTTAAGGAGAACGCCATGTCGCAATCCGTGATCAACGGCGGGCTGAACGTCAAACGCAGCCTGCTGGACGCCGTCTTGGCCGGGCTGATCGCCCTGATCGTGTTCGGGCCGATCGTCGGCATCGTGCTGAACGGCTACAGTTTCAACTTCGAACCGCACCGGCTGGTGTGGATTATCGTCGCGGTGATGGCCGGACGGCTGCTGCTGAGCCTGTTCCTGCAAACCGCGCCGGGGCGCAGAGTGCTGGCGCGCTTCGACGGCGGCAGCGACGGCGTCTACGTACGGCCGCTGGGCTATAAATCCAACCTGCGCTGGTTCCTGCCGCTGATGGCGGCGATCGCGCTGCTGTTCCCGTTCGTCGCCACCAAATACCTGCTGACGGTGGCGATCCTCGGCCTGATCTACGTGCTGCTCGGGCTGGGGCTGAACATCGTGGTCGGGTTGGCGGGGCTGCTCGATCTGGGGTACGTGGCGTTTTACGCCATCGGCGCCTACGGGTTGGCGTTGGGCTACCAGTATCTCGGGCTGGGGTTTTGGGCGATGCTGCCGCTGGGGGCGCTGATGGCGGCGTTGGCGGGCGCGCTGCTGGGTTTCCCGGTGCTGCGCATGCACGGCGACTACCTGGCGATTGTTACGCTCGGGTTCGGCGAGATCATCCGGCTGGTGCTGAACAACTGGATGTCGCTCACCGGCGGGCCGAACGGCATTTCGGTGCCGGCGCCGACGGTGTTCGGCCTGGAATTCGGCCGGCGCGCCAAAGACGGCGGCGTGCCGATCCACGAGTTTCTCGGCATCGATTACAACCCGAATCTCAAGTTCATTTTCATCTACGCGGTGCTGTTTTTGGTGGTGCTGCTGGTGCTGTACATCAAGCACCGGCTGACGCGCATGCCGATCGGCCGCGCCTGGGAGGCGCTGCGCGAAGATGAGATCGCCTGCCGCTCTCTCGGGCTGAACCACGTGCTGGTGAAGCTGTCGGCGTTTATGCTGGGCGCCTCCACCGCCGGGCTGGCGGGGGTGTTTTTCGCCACCTATCAGGGCTTTGTCAACCCGACCTCGTTCACCTTCTTCGAGTCGGCGCTGATCCTGGCGATCGTGGTATTGGGCGGCATGGGGTCTACCCTTGGCGTGGTGCTGGCGGCCTTCGTGCTGACGGTGGCGCCGGAGCTGCTGCGCAGCTTTGCCGAATACCGGGTGCTGTTGTTCGGCGTGCTGATGGTGGCGATGATGATCTGGCGGCCGCGCGGGCTGGTGCGCATCAGCCGCGCCAGCTTTGCGGAACGCAAGGGGGTGGCGCCATGAGCGACGCCATTTTGCGGGTGGAACACCTGATGATGCGCTTTGGCGGCATCAAGGCGCTGAACGACGTCAATCTGGAGGTGGAGCGCGGCTCCATCACCGCCCTGATCGGCCCCAACGGCGCCGGCAAGACCACGGTGTTCAACTGCCTGACCGGTTTTTACCGCGCCACCGGCGGCGCGATCCTGCTCAATACCCACAAGCGGCCAACCGATGTGATCCAGGTGCTGGGGCAGAAGTTTCGCGCCGGTGATTGGATACGCCCGAAGCGGCTCGGTTCGCGCCTCTATTACAAGATGTTCGGCGGCACCCACCTGGTCAACCGCGCCGGGCTGGCGCGCACCTTCCAGAATATCCGCCTGTTCCGCGAAATGTCGGTGGTGGAGAACCTGCTGGTGGCGCAGCACATGCAGAGTAACCGCAACCTGATCGCCGGGGTGCTGAATACGCCGGGCTACCGCCGGGCGGAAAGCGCCGCGCTCGATCACGCCTTCTACTGGCTGGAGGTGGTAGATCTGGTGGACTGCGCCAACCGGCTGGCGGGGGAGATGTCCTACGGCCAGCAGCGGCGGCTGGAGATCGCGCGCGCCATGTGCACCGCGCCGGAGATGATCTGCCTCGACGAGCCTGCCGCCGGGCTGAACCCGGTGGAGACGGCCACGCTGAGCCGCATTATCCGCTTCCTGCGCCAGCATCACGGTATCACGGTGCTGCTGATCGAGCATGATATGGGCATGGTGATGGAGATCTCCGATCGGGTGATCGTGCTCGATCACGGCGACGTGATCGCCCGCGGCACGCCGCAGGAGATCCAGCACAACGAGGCGGTGATCGCCGCCTACCTGGGCGCGGACGAAGAGGAGCTGGCGGGATGAGCGAGGCGATGCTGGAATTTCGCGAAGTGGACGTGTTTTACGGGCCGATCCAGGCGCTGCGCAAGGTGTCGCTGCAGGTTAACGCCGGGGAGACGGTGGCGCTGATCGGCGCCAACGGCGCGGGCAAATCCACGCTGTTGATGTCGATCTTCGGCCAGCCGCGCATCGCCGGCGGGCAGATCCTGTTTGGCGGCGAGGACATCAGCCGCCGCTCCACGCACTTTGTTGCCAGCAGCGGCATCGCGCAGGCGCCGGAAGGGCGGCGCATCTTTCCGGACATGAGCGTAGAGGAGAACCTGCTGATGGGCACCATCACCGTCGGCAATCGCTACCTGGAGGAGGATTTGCCGCGCATGTTCGAGCTGTTTCCGCGCCTGAAAGAGCGGCGCAACCAGCGGGCGATGACCATGTCCGGCGGTGAGCAGCAGATGTTGGCGATCGCCCGCGCGCTGATGAGCCGGCCGAAGCTACTGCTGTTGGACGAGCCGAGCCTGGGGCTGGCGCCGATCGTGGTGCGGCAGATCTTCGGCGTGCTGCGCGAGCTGACCCGCAGCGGCATGACGCTGTTTCTGGTGGAGCAGAACGCCAACCACGCGCTGAAGTTGTCCGATCGCGGTTATGTGATGGTCAACGGCCAGATCCGCCTCACCGGCAGCGGCCAGGAGCTGTTGAACGATCCGGAGGTGAGAAAGGCCTATCTGGGCGGCGGCTGAGCGCCGCCCCACGGGCAGGGATGCCCGCGTTCATTTTTCAGCGTCGTTGCGCTCTTGGCCATCGTAGTGTGAACGGGCCGCTCTGAAGGCGTCGGCGGAGGCGATAATCCACGACCAGAGCGGCAGCATGTTGAGCAGCATCTCTTCCCCCGCGTCGGTGATGGTGTAAACCACGCGGGGCAGTTTCTCCTGATAATCGCAGCGCGATATCAGGCCGTCCCGCTCGAGATGGCGCAGCGTCCGCGTCAGCATTCTCTGCGTCACGCCCGCCAGTTGGCGGCTTATCTCGCCGTGGCGCAGCGGCCCGTGAGTGCCCAGGATATGCAATACCCCCAGCGACCAACGGTTGCCCGCATGCGCGAGGATCTCACGCTTCAATCCTTCATCGTCGTTGCTCAGTTCTTCACAGAACGCCTGCGAAAATTGCAGCAGCGCTTCCCGATCGCTCGTCATATTCCTCTCCGGTATCACGCGTGTACCTAATTGAACCCGTTTTTGTCAGCTGTCAGGATGACGCAGTGTCAAGACAGGAGGCAAGAATGAAATCCACAAATCCATCTATCAATACCGTGCTCATACTCGGCGCCGGTGAACTGGGGCTGCCGGTATTGCGTGCGATGAGCCGGCAGGCTCGGTTATCTCCATCTTTAAAAATCAGCGTGCTGCTCCGGCCGGAGGCTGCACGCGCCGTCAGCGGCCCGCTCCGGGCGCGGCGGGATGCGCTGGCGCGGCTCGGCATCGCCGTGGTGGAAGGCGATCTGCAGCAAAACGGCGTGGAGGCGCTGAGCGCGCTATTCCGTTCCTTCGACGCGGTGATCAACTGCAGCGGCTTTGTCGGCGGGGCGGGCACGCAGATAAAGATCACCCAGGCCGTCTTGCTGGCGGGCGTGGCGCGCTACTTCCCGTGGCAGTTCGGCGTGGACTACGATGTCGTGGGTAAAGGCAGCGGGCAACAGGTGTGGGATGAACAGCTTGAGGTGCGCCACCTGCTGCGTGCGCAGAAGGCGACGGAGTGGGTGATTGTTTCCACGGGCATTTTCACCAGCTACCTGTTTGACCCCGGCTTTGGCGTGGTGGACGCGGCAAGCAAAACGGTGCGCGCGCTGGGCGACTGGCGCTACGCGGTGACGCTGACCACCCCTGAGGACATTGGCCGGCTGACGGCCGCGATTTTTTTCCATCGGCCCGCGTTTCGCAACCAGGTAGTCTATATCGCTGGGGACACGCTGACCTACCGCGAGCTTGCCGATGTCATGCAGGCGCACTGGGGCGTTGAGGTCAACAGAGTCTTGTTGGACAAAGAGCGGCTGCAGGAGGAGGTGCGGAACCATCCGCGCGACGTCGGCGCCAAATACCGGCTGGCTTTCGCCCGCCCCGACGGCGTGGCCTGGGATAAGGCGAAAACCTTCAATGCGCGCCAGGGCATAGCCACCACCACCGCCGAGCAGTGGCTGGCGCAGCAATGGCCGATCTCTCAGGACGGTTAGTCGCCTGAGCGCCGGAATCAGAACTGGCGCTGCATCCAGCGCACGTTCAGCCGCACCAGGGCGATGATGGCGCTGGAGAGCAGCCGCAGCCCGCCGGGCATGTCGCGGCGGCGGATGTCCAGCAGCAGCACGGTGCGCACCTGCGGGCTGTCGTTCCACACCTCGTGTTCGAAGGTATCGTCCCACAGCATGAACTCCCCTTCGTGCAGCCGGTATTCGCGGCCGTCCACTTTCAGCACCGCCGCGGGTACGCCGTCGGCGCGTTTGGGCATGTCTAGCACCAGATAGCCGCGCAGAATGCCGCGAAACGGCCCGCGGTGGGGCGGCACCTGCTTGCCGGGCGCGAGGAAGGAGAGCGAGGCGGACAGTACGTCCGGCGACGAAGCGATCAGCGCCGCCAGCGTCGGGCAACGCGCCAGGTTGCGGTCAATCGGCTGGCCGTAGGCCTTCATGATGAACATGCGCCAGTCGCGCGCGTCGTTGGCGGAGATCGATTCCTGCTGGATCATGATCTCGTGAAAACGGGGAATATTGTGCAGATCGTGGGCGACGGTCAGCGCCTCTTCGCGGATCTGCCTCCATTGAGCGGTGAAACGTTCGGCGTCGGGGAACAGCGCGGCGCTGTCGAGCACTGGTTTGCCCTGAATGCGGCGATCGTAAACATTGCGCAATGCGAGCACGGACCAATCATAAATCGCAGACATAATGACCTCGCCTCAGAAAACGCCAAAGGGGCACTGCGCGCGGTTCTTCGGCGCGGCGCGTCGTGTGTGGCGGCCGGAGGGGAAGAGCGGCAGGAAAAATTGGTACGCTTCAAGAGATTAGCACAGCATTTGTGCAACCGTGTGTCTGCGAATGTGTCGAAATGCGGCGAAAAAAACCACACAATTAAAGTGTGACGCGTATCGCATTTAGCGGGCCGGTTGGTTAAAATATCGCTACTTGCCCGCACCTGTCCGGATTTTGTTTACCATGGAACACGCTCCCGTTTCGCGCTCAACCGCCTGGTTGCGCGTGGTTATCCTCGCCGTCTCGGCCTTTATCTTCAACACCACCGAATTTATCCCGGTCGGTCTGCTGAGCGATATCGCCGCCAGCTTCTCGATGCAAACCGAACAGGTCGGCCTGATCATTACCATTTATGCCTGGATCGTCGCCGCCGCCTCGTTGGCGTGCATGCTGCTGACCAGCAAAATTGAGCGCCGCAAGCTGCTGATCGGCGTGTTCATGCTGTTTATCGCCAGCCACGTGCTGACCGCCGTGGCCTGGGACTTCACCACGCTGGTTATCTCGCGCGCCGGCGTGGCGCTGGCGCACTCGGTGTTCTGGTCGATCACCGCCTCGCTGGCGATCCGCGTGGCGCCGCCGGGCAAGAAAGCCCAGGCGCTGAGCCTGCTGGCGGGGGGCACCGCGCTGGCGATGGTGCTCGGCCTGCCGCTCGGGCGGGTGGTGGGGCAGTTGCTCGGTTGGCGCATGACCTTTATCGGCATCGCGGTGTGCGCCACCCTGGCGCTGGTGCTGCTGTGGCGCCTGCTGCCGGTACTGAAAAGCGAGCATTCCGGCTCGCTGGCCAGCGTGCCGCTGCTGTTCAAACGCCCGGCGCTGGTGGCGCTGTACATGCTGACTATCATCGTGGTGACGGCGCACTTCACCGCCTACAGCTACATCGAGCCGTTTATCCAGACCGTGGCCGGGCTGTCGGAGAATTTCACCACGCTGATGCTGCTGCTGTTCGGCGCCGCCGGCATCGTCGGCAGCCTGCTGTTCAGCCGCTACAGCGAGCGGTTTCCTTCCGGCTTCTTTATCGGCGCCATCGTGCTGTTGGCCTTGAGTCTGCTGCTGCTGTTGCCGGCCGCCGGCAGCGAAAGCCACCTGACGGTGCTGTGCATCTTCTGGGGCATGGCGATCATGGCCATCGGCCTGTCGATGCAGGCCAAAGTGCTGAGCCTGGCGCCGGACGCCACCGACGTGGCGATGGCGATCTTCTCTGGCCTGTACAACTTCGGCATCGGCAGCGGCGCGCTGCTGGGCAACCAGGTGAGCCTGCATCTGGGCATGGGCAACATCGGCTTCGTCGCCGCGCCGTTGGCGCTGATCGCTCTCGGCTGGTGCCTGCTGAGCGTCTATCGCAGCGAACGGCTGCAGCAGCACCACAGTCGTTAATCCACCGATTCGGGATGCCGCTGCGGCATCCCGCGCTGCATTTTCCTGCTATAAAACAGGCTGCTGCAGCGTTTTATGCTTAACTTTTTTTCATAGTCTGCTAATTAAAAATTTAACTCCGACGCCGCTTCGCTAGCATAGAAAGTCATCAAAAATGTTAATGCGAGGTTAACGGTGAGTGAATCTGTAGCGGCGTCGCCGATCCATGCGCGGGATTTGGCGGCCAGAATCGACGCCTTGCCCGCGTCGGCCGGCCTGTGGCGCTTTATTATTCTGCTGTCGCTGGGCGGTTTTTTCGAACTCTACGATCTGTTCCAGACCGGCTATATCAGCACCGGCCTTATCGCCGACGGCATTTTCCACTCCGGCGCGCAGGGTGTCTTCGGCGTATCGGATCAGGCGGCCTTTGCCTCCGCCACCTTTCTCGGCCTGTTCGTCGGCGCCAGCCTGCTGAGCCCGTACGCCGATCGCTTCGGCCGGCGTGCCACCTTTATGTTCGCCCTGATCTGGTATGGCGCGTTCTCGCTGCTGCTGGCGTTTCAACAGCAGGCGGAATGGGTGATCTTTCTGCGTTTTTTGGTGGGCGTTGGGCTCGGTATCGAGCTGGTGACCATCGACACTTACCTGACGGAATGGGTCCCCGCGCACCTGCGTACCCGGGCTTTCGCCTTCGCGTTCTTCGTGCAGTTTCTGTCGGTGCCGGCGGTGGCGCTGATGTCCTGGTGGCTGGTGCCGCAGACGATTTGGGGCCTGAGCGGCTGGCGCTATGTGGTGATCGCCGGCGCGCTGGCTTCGCTGGTGATCTGGCTGGTGCGCAAGGGGCTGCCGGAGTCGCCGCGCTGGCTGGTGCAGCAGCGGCGCTATGCGCAGGCCCGGCAGGTGATGCGGGACATGGAGCGGCGCTGCGGCGTGGCGGTCACGGATTTTCCGTCGCGCCCGGTGGACGATGCCGAGGGGGCGCCGCTGCGCGGCCGCTTTCGCGACATCTGGGCGCCGCAGTATCGCGATCGCACGCTGATGCTGGTGGTGATGAACTTCTTTCAGGCCATCGGCTTCTTCGGCTTCGGCAACTGGCTACCGGCGCTGCTGTCGGGCAAGGGCGCTTCGGTCACCCACAGCCTGCTGTACGCTTTCTTCATCACGCTGGCTTACCCGCTGGGCTCGCTGCTGTGCAGCTTCTACGCCGACAAGATGGAGAACAAGTGGCAGATCGTGTTGTCCTGCCTGGTGACGGTGATCTTCGGCTCGCTGTTCGCACTGCAGAACAACCCGCTGTGGCTGATCCTGTGCGGCTTCTTCATCACCTGGTCCAACGCCTGGCTGACCTACAGCTACCACTCTTACCAGTCCGAGATCTTCCCGACCCATATCCGCGCCCGCGCCGTCGGCTTCTGCTACTCCTTCAGCCGCCTGTCGACGGTGTTCAGCAGTATCATCATCGGTATTATCTTGCAGTACGGCGGTTCGCTGGGAGTGATCGCGTTTATCGTTGCCAGCATGCTGATCGTGATGCTGGTGATCGGGCTGTTCGGCCCGAAAACGCGCGGCATCGATCTGGAAAACATCTGACGTTTTGCGCCGGCGGTGACGCCGGCTTCTTCAGCAAAAAAATTCGCGATCATGCGAAAATTATTCCGTTATCACTGCCTTTGCGCCTGCCGTACTGTTAACCCGTACAAAATCCAATTCGATACCGAGCGGGGAACACGTCATGAGCACCCTTACCGCGCCCGATGGCGCACGCATTTTCTATAAGGATTGGGGCCGCGGCCAGCCGATCCTGTTCTCCCACGGTTGGCCGCTGTCCGCCGACGCCTGGGACAACCAGCTGCTGTTTTTCGGCCAGAGCGGATTCCGCGTGATTGCCCACGATCGCCGCGGCCACGGCCGTTCCGATCAAACCTGGCACGGCAACGACATCAACCAATACGCCGACGATCTGGCTCTGCTGATCGAAACGCTGGATCTGCGCGATCTGATCCTGGTCGGCCATTCCACCGGCGGCGGCGAAGTGGCGCGCTACATCGGCCGTCACGGCAGCGATCGGGTGGCGAAGGTGGTGCTGGTCGGCGCCGTGCCGCCGCTGATGCTGCAAACGCCGGTCAACCCTGAGGGTACGCCGATGGCGGCCTTCGACGGCATTCGCAGCGGCGTGGCGGGCAACCGCTCGCAGTTCTTCAAAGATTTGGCGGTGCCGTTCTATGGCCTCCACTGCGACGAGGTGGAGAGCAATGCGGGGCTGATCGACCACTTCTGGCTGATGAGCATGCAGGGCGGCGTGAAAGGGCAGTACGAGTGTGTGCGCGCGTTCTCCGAAGTGGATTACACCGCCGATCTGCTGGCGATCGACAAGCCGACGCTGCTGGTGCACGGTGACGCCGATCAGATCGTGCCGATCGGTGCCTCGGCGCTGAAAGCCGCTAAGCTTATGCAACAGGCGGAGCTGAATGTTTACGCCGGCGGTTCTCACGGTTTGGCGCAGGTCGATCCCGATCGCTTCAACGCCGATCTGCTGGCCTTCATCCAGAATTCGCCGTTTTAAGGGGGCGCGATGAACCTGACTGCTATCGCCGCCCGCTGCGTACAGCGGCTGCATGCGCCCGCGGTGCGCTGGCTGCTGCTGCTCGCGATTTGTACCGCCTATATTCAGGGCGGATTGGTCAAGGCGTTGAACGTTGAGGGCGCGATTGCCGAAATGACCCACTTCGGCCTGCAGCCGGCGGCGCTGTTCGCCGTGCTGGTGACGCTGCTGGAACTGGCGGCGTCGGCGCTGATCCTGAGCGGCTTTTATCGCTGGCTCGGCGCGTTGGCGCTGGCCGGTTTTACCCTGATGGCGACGCTGATGGCCAATCCGTTCTGGCAGTTCGACGGGGCGGAGCGCGGCCAGATGATGAACGGATTTTTTGAACACCTCGGGCTGGCCGGCGCGCTGTTGCTGGTGGCATTTAACGATTTGAAGGAGCGAACGGATGGCTGAACAGACGGAAAAC
This sequence comes from Serratia sp. 201, assembly GCF_037027545.1. Classification (NCBI taxonomy): domain Bacteria; kingdom Pseudomonadati; phylum Pseudomonadota; class Gammaproteobacteria; order Enterobacterales; family Yersiniaceae; genus Serratia; species Serratia sp. 201. Next base: position 635,510 of record NZ_JAXCHC010000002.1, read on the forward strand.
AAGGCGGCGGCGGGCGGCTTCGCGCCGCTGAAAATCCCATTATTTGCGGTGCTGTGGGGCGCCACGGTGCTCGGCAACGTCGGCAGCTTTATGCGCGACGTCGCCAGCTCGTGGCTGATCACCGACCTGTCGAGCAACCCTTCGGCGGTGGCGCTGATGCAGACCGCCGCTACGCTACCGGTGTTCCTGCTGGCGATCCCGGCCGGGGTATTGTCGGACATCCTCGATCGGCGGCGCTTTCTGATCTTCGTGCAAATTCTGCTGGCCTGCGTCAGCGGCAGCCTGTTGCTGCTGTCGCAGACCGGCGCGCTGACGGTGGAATACCTGCTGGCGCTGACCTTCGTCGGCGGCATCGGCGCGGCGCTGATGGGGCCGACCTGGCAGGCGATCGTGCCGGAGCTGGTGCCGCGCACCGAGCTGAAAAACGCCGTGGCGCTGAACTCGCTGGGCATCAACATCGCCCGTTCCATCGGCCCGGCGGCCGGCGGCCTGCTGTTGGCCAGCTTCGGTGCCGGCGCGGCCTACGGCGCGGACGTGATGAGCTATGTGCTGGTGATCGCGGCGCTGCTGTGGTGGAAGCGGCCGAAGGCCGAGGACAGCGGGCTGTCGGAGCATTTCTTCGGTGCCTTCCGCGCCGGCCTGCGTTATGCCCGCTCCAGCCGCGAGCTGCACGTGGTGCTGCTGCGGGCGGCGGTGTTCTTCGCCTTCTCCAGCTCGGTTTGGGCGCTGTTGCCGCTGGTGGCGCGCCGCATGCTGGGCGGCAGTGCCGGTTTCTACGGCGTTCTGCTGGGGGCGGTAGGCGCCGGGGCGATCCTTGGGGCTATTGTGCTGCCGCGTCTGCGCCAGCGGCTGAATGCCGACGGGCTGGTGTTGCTGGCGGCGGTGCTCACCGCCGTGGTGATGGCGGCCCTGTCGCTGGCGCCGCCGCAGTGGCTGGCGGTGGTGCTGCTGCTGGTGCTGGGCGCCGGCTGGATTATCGCGCTGACCACGCTTAACGGCGCGGCGCAGGGCGTGCTGCCCAACTGGGTGCGCGGCCGTGGTCTGGCCATTTACCTGATGGTGTTCAACGGCGCGATGGCGGCGGGCAGCCTGCTGTGGGGACTGGTGGCGCAGGAGCTGGGCGTGGCCGCCACGCTGCTGGTCGGCGGCGTCGGCCTGTTGGCGGCGGGGCTGCTGTTTCACCGCCTGCGTCTGCCGACCGGTGAGGCCGATCTGCAGCCGTCGAACCATTGGCCGGAGCCGTTGGTTAACACGCCGGTTGAAAACGATCGCGGCCCGGTCATGATCCAGGTGGAGTACCGCATCCGCGAACAGGATCGGCCGCAGTTCTTGCGCACGCTGCTGATGCTGGAACGGGCGCGCCGCCGCGATGGCGCTTACGCCTGGGGCATCACCGAGCACACCGGCGATCCGGAATGCATCATGGAGTGGTTCCTGGTGGAGTCCTGGGCGGAGCACCTGCGGCAGCACCAGCGGGTGTCGCACGCCGACGCCGACCTGCAGCAGGAGGCGCTGCGCTTCCACATTGGCCCTGAGAAACCGGTGGTGCATCACTTCCTGTCGCTCGACCGGCGTCAGGTGAAGCATTAACTGCACGGCCAGGCGGCGAGAAGGTGCTATGCTTTTGGTCGGTTCGGCGGCGCGGCCGCCGTAAGACGAATGTAGTCAGCACAGGGAGACACATTGATGACGGCACCTTCTGCTTTTGCCCGCGAGCTTGGGCTGCGCTATCCGATCGTTCAGGGGCCGATGAACGGCGCGTCGCCGCCGGCGTTGGCGGTGGCGGTGAGCAACGCCGGGGCGCTGGGATCGTGCGCGGCGGCGCTGTTTTCACCGGCGGTGATCCTCGAACGGGTGCAGCAGATCCGCGCGCAGACCGCCGCGCCGTTCAACATCAATCTGTTTCTGCTCGATGAGCAGCACCCGGATCTCGCCGAGCTCAAGCGCGCCCAGCACCTGCTGCGGCCGTTCCGCGAAGCGCTGGGGCTGAGTGAGCCGCCCATGCCGATCCAATTCGCCGAAAACAACCGCGACCAGATCGCGGCCCTGTTGGAGGCGGCGCCGCCGGTGGTCAGCTTCACCTTCGGCGTGCTGCCGCGCGCCACGGTCACGCAGTTCAAGAAGGCCGGCTCGCGGGTGATCGGCACCGCCACCACGGTGGCGGAAGCCCGCGCCTGGGAAGAGGCGGGCGCCGACTTCGTGTGCGTCTCGGGCGCGGAGGCGGGCGGCCACCGCCCGACCTTCCTCGGCGACATTGAGCAATCCTGCGTCGGCCTGATGGCTCTGCTGCCGCAGGTGGTGGCGGCGGTGAAGATCCCGGCGATCGCCGCAGGCGGCATCATGAACGGGCGCGGCATCGCAGCGGCGCAATTGCTGGGCGCGCAGGCGGCGCAGCTGGGCACCGCGTTCCTGTGCAGCCCGGAGTCGGGCATCGCCGAAGCCTGGCGGGCGGCGCTGCGCAACGCCGGCGATGACAGCACGCGCCTGACGCGCGCCTTCAGCGGCCGCCCGGCGCGCGGCATCGTCAATGATTTCATGCGGCAGATGCGCGCGGAAGAGGCGCAGATCCTGCCTTATCCGGTGCAGAACGCGCTCACCGGCGATATCCGCCAGGCGGCGGCCAAGGCCGGGCGCGGGGAGTTTATGTCGCTGTGGGCCGGGCAGGGCGTGGGCCTGGCGCGACCGATGCCGGCGGCGGAGCTGGTCGCCACCCTGGCGGCGGAGCTGGAAGCGGTGTGAGCTCGTCTGCGCGATTTATTGCTGTGGCAATGTAAAAAGACGCCGGGGTGAGGCCTGAGAAGAGATGAACAGTCCGGCGTGAAGGCCGGACTGCGGGTTTGCCTTGGCTAGACGAGAATATCGGCGGAAGCGTCGACATGCCCAACGATTTTGACAAGGAAATCAGGTAATTGATTGCCGGAGAGATTGATGGCCAGATCGGTGACATTCTGCTGCGCGTCATAATTCAGCGCCGCTTCATACAACGAGCCGCTTAAACTATCCACGAAGTGCAGCTCGCTCCCGTCGGCCTTAGCCGTCTGGTTGAGCCACGACAGATCGATTTTATCCACCGCCGTCTGGAAATCGCGGATCCAATCCGGCGCGGCGGCTTGGCTGTCGCCGGCTTCGCGGAAGACGAAGGTGTCCGCGCCTGCATTGCCCCAGAGCTGATCGGCGCCGCCGGCACCGTAAATGATGTCGTTGCCTGCACCGCCTTTTAGCGTATTGCTCAGCGCGTTGCCCACTAAAATGTCTGCGCCGCTGCCGCCGATGATATTTTCAATCTGCGCGCCGTAGGCGATGGCGATATTTGCCTTCAAGCCGCCCACATCAGAGAATGCGCCTTCGTTAATGTTGATGCGCTGATCCTGGCTGTAGCCTGAAAAATCCAGCGTGTCATTGCCGCCGGCATCCCAGATAGCCGCCACGATTTTGTCCGTGGACGCCTTAACGCTCAGAAAGTCTCTGTCCGTATTCGAGTTGAAACCATAGGTGGTATCGCCGGTGCGCGTGGTGGTATTCGCGCCGTAAAGCTTCTGTATGGCGGTAATATCATCCAGCTGCGGCCCTGATGGCCAAACGCCTTTATAGTCAGCGCTGGTGTATTGTTCGTTAAAATAGCTCATCAAAGAATATTGATGGTCGTCTTCATAATACTTCGCCGAGTTGGCGTAGGTGGGGTAGGTGGCATTTGACGCATCATAATTGCCGGGATGAGAAAGCCCCAACGCATGCCCTATTTCATGAGTCAGCGTATCCCTGGCGTAGTTATTGGTTTGCGGATTGGAGGCGTCGTAGCCGTTATTGCCGCTGATCCAAATGGTGCTTTTGAGATTGCTCTGCGTACTTTCATACGAGGTGTAATTGCCCCCGCTGGCCGCCTTATAAAAACCAAACTTGATATCTGCATTTTTCGCGTCGTTGCCTTTAACCTCGGTGAACGTGATGTTGGCCACATCCGACCAGGATTGCAATGAAAGCTTGGTTTGGGCTTGCTGGGCGGCGGTAAGCTGCGCGGCGCCCGTCTTGTCGCTGTCGGTATAGACGGGGAAAGAGTAGGTCAAGGTAGCCGCATGGTCGGTCACGCCTTTGCCATTGGCGGAATAATGGCTCCTCAGCAGCAGATCTGAAACCTCTTGCGTGGTATATGACGGTTTACTGCTCCCCGCATGATCGCCTCTTTCATAACGGGTTAAATAATCGGAAATCTTATCGGTCGCTAATGACATATCAAACTCCTTTGGACGTTGACAATATTGCACCTAACGCTCTATATGCTCGTACACAGGTTTGAAAATCAGGGGTAATTAATGTGATATCATTGGTTTGCCTCCTTGGTCTGGCTTGAATATTGCGTTCAAGCGGAATATATCCTTATCATTAATCACGGTGAGGAATTAATTGTGCACTGTGATTGAGTTAAAGCAGTATAAACACAATTATTTCATTAATGAGTTATTCTTATATGAATCTTTTACATAAGATATGCGTAAAAGGCGTGCTTAAATAACCAGGTGGAATTAAATTTTTATTTAATATTACACTGTAATTGGCTAGCGGAGTTTACGTGATTGATTTATCTTTTTGCTTTTATTTAGCTTTTATCTGTGAATGGCGGCGAGTAGCCGCCATTGCCGCAATGCATATGGGCGGCTACTCGCCGGCGCTCGGCATTAATTGAGTACGGGATTATTAAGGGCGTCCGCGTACACCGATTAACTTACCTGATACTTAAAAACTGTAGGTGCCCTGCGCCAGCACGAAGTTCATGTTTTTCAGCCCGGCATGTTGCTGCAGGCTGTTGCTGACGTCGAAGTAGACATAGGCCACCTTGAACTGAAGATCGCTGCGCGGTGTCCAGGTCGTTTCAACCTGATACTGGTTGCCGATAAAGCGCGAGCCCTGCGCGCTGCCCTTCACCGGGCGCATTGGCCCGAGGTAGAAGGCATCCTCGCGGCGTTGCCGCCACAACGCGTCCCAGCTGAAGTCGATGGCCAGGGTTTGCCACGGCATAATCGTGACCGAAGGATGGATGGCGATCAGGTTAGCCGGCGCCACCAGCCCGTTCTCGGTCAGGTAGGGCAGCTTGGGGTACATGGCGTTAAAGGTATTGAGCTGCCCATCGTGACCGTTTTTATCGCCGCTGGCGATGCCAATCTTGCCGCCGAAGCGCGGTTGCCAGCGCCAGTCGTTGACCGTATAGCCGGCGTGCGCCGACGCCGACCAGGCGCGGATGTCACGCTGTTCTGCGCTGCCGAACTGCCAGGCGGCTTCATTATCCCAGTCGAACCCCTGTGCCGCGCCGAAAATGCGCGCGCCGACGGTATAGCGCCGCTCTTGCCCGCTGAGCTGCGCGTAGTGGACGTCGTTATCCTCAAAGCCGAAGGTGTAGAGATCGAGCGAGGAGGCCAGCGCTGCCAGCGGCGTGGTGCCGTACAGCCCCCAGACCTTTTGGCTGTTGTCAGTATCGTCGTCGAAACTGCCGGTTTTGAGGGTGACGGGATGGCCGATAAAGGCGTCGAGGCGGTTTTTATCCTTGGCCCAGCTGGCGCGGATAGCATCGAAGGAACGGCGCACGTTGGGGCCGTCGCGGGTGCCCAGCAGGTGCAGCGAGCCCAGCGCAATCTCCTGGCGGCCGATCCGCAGGGTGCCGAGGCCGTAGGCGGTGGGCAGTTTCATATCCACATAGCCTTGGCCGAGGTAGGCATGATCTTCGTCAGTCGGCTTGCGCCCGCGGTCGCGCGGGGTGGCCAGCGACGATCCCACCTGCACATAGGCGCCGAAATAGTCGCCATAGTCGAGGCGCGCGCCAACCAGCAAGCGCTGCATGAAAGTGTCGTCGCGTCCGCCGCTCAGATCCCGTTGATCCGTCCATTCATAGCGCTCGCGCAATGAACCGTCGAAAGATAAGGTGGCCGCATCGCCCAACGGGATGTTTTTCCAGGGGGAAGCGGCGGGCTCCGCCGCCAGCGCGGGGAGCGTGGAGAACAGCAACAGTGCGGGTAGCGTGCGTTTCATCATGAATATCCGAAGAAAAAAGCGCGCCGCAGCGCGCCTTGGGTTTATTTAGCCGTCTGGTGAATTTCGGCGATATAGCCGCCGGGGAAACGCACCAGCGCCGAGGCGCGGCGTTCCGCCGCCGTCGAATGCCACAGCACCTGCGCGCCGCTGGCCGTCGCTTTGGCCAGCGTGGCCGACAGATCGTCGACGCCATAGCCGGTGCGCTCATGGCCGAACGGATAAGGCAGATGTCCGTCGGTGACGAAAATGCGCGTTTTGCCGAAGCGGGAGTCCAGTTCGATCTGGCGGATCTTGCCGTTGCCGTTACGGCCGATCGCCGTGTCGCTGACCTGTTCGTCGCTCACGACCTTGCCGTGTGAGAACGCCTGGTAGCTTTTCAGGAAATCGTCGACGCGGTAGGCGGAGAGATACAGGCGGTTTTCCGGCACGCTCAGCAGCGGCTTGTAGTCAGGCGCCTTGGTGTGCCAATAGAGCTGCATGTTGACGCCGCCGGGCCACTGGATCACCGCGTCGCGGCCGATCGGATCGTCGAAAGGCGCAACCTGCACATCGGCGCCGGCGTCCCTGGCTTGCCGGATGGCGGCGTCCATATCCCTGACCAGAAAACCGTTGCGCTCGGCGCCGAACGGGTACGGGATCGGCGTTTTGAAATCGAACACCGAGAAGCTGCCGGCCGGCGTCAGTATCAGCTGGGAGTAAGTTTCGCTGGGGGTGGGCGTGACGTTGACCAGCACGCGTTCGGTACTGGTGCCGCCGAAGGTTTTCAGGATGCTGTCGACAAAGGCGTCCATCTTGCCGCGTTCGACGTAGACATGGGTGGTGTCATATTGCGGCCCCACGGCAAGAGGCGCCGTATCGGCCGCCCATGATACGGCAGGGAGCAGTAGCGCAAGGGCCGATATCCTCAGCCGACGAGAAGAAATGCCGATAATATGTTGCATGATGACCTCCAGGTAGCGGTTATTTTCCTGAGTGAAGCGTAATTCCCTATGAGCTTTCCCGTCGGCTGAAAAATAAAAACGAAAAACGCAATGTGCGTCGTGAAACATTAAATAAGGGCGATGTTCTGGCGCCTAAGCGAATATCGCGCAGGTGCAAAATATCTCTTTTTATGGGCGTGGAACGGTGGGGCGCCTTTGCCGGCTCAGCCCGCTATCGCTAAGGAATGGCGGTGGTCATGAGGCCCGCTTCGCCGCGTGTTGAGGTGAATCGAGGATAATCCATAACGGTGTTCTCCTAGATGGGATATATCGCATGAGCCAGCTGAGTTTACGGTCTTCATTGCCGTCTAAATATAAATACAGCATTAAAAGAATTGCCGCCCATCAAATTTTTATATGACTTGTTGAGTAAATACGAATAAGCGGGGAAAGAGAATATCGCGGCGCCTGACAGGGCTGACGTGGAGCAGAGGTGGTGCTGATCTCAGGGGAAAAAACGGCCTGCCAAAGCAGGCCGTTGGGGGGACGTTACGCCAGATCGAAACGATCGAGGTTCATCACTTTGTTCCAGGCGGCGACGAAGTCGTGGGCGAACTTCTCCTGCGCGTCGGCGCTGCCGTAGACTTCGGCCAGCGCCCGCAGCTGCGCGTGCGAACCGAACACCAGATCGACGCGGGTGCCGGTCCACTTGACCGCGCCGCTGCGGCGATCGCGGCCTTCGAACAGGCCGTCTTCACCGATCGGGTGCCAGGTGGTGCCCATGTCGAGCAGGTTGACGAAGAAGTCGTTGGTCAGCGCCTGCGGCCGCTGGGTGAACACGCCGTGCTGCGTGCCGCCAACGTTGGCGCCGAGCACGCGCAGCCCGCCGACCAGCACCGTCATTTCCGGCGCGGTCAGGGTCAGCAGCTGCGCCTTGTCGACCAGCAGCGTTTCGGCCGGCACGCGGTATTTACCCTTCAGGAAGTTGCGGAATCCGTCGGCGAGCGGCTCCATCGCCTCGAAGGAGTCCACGTCGGTCTGTTCCTGCGAGGCGTCCATGCGGCCCGGGGCGAACGGCACCGTCAGGGTGAAACCGGCGTTCTTCGCCGCCTGTTCCACGCCCGCCGCGCCGGCCAGCACGATCAGATCCGCCAGCGAGACGCGCTTGCCGCCGGTCTGCGCGTCGTTGAAGGCGCGTTGGATGCTCTCCAGCTTGGCCAGCGTCGCGGCGAGCTGCGCAGGTTGGTTGACCGCCCAGTCCTTTTGCGGCGCCAGGCGAATGCGCGCGCCGTTGGCGCCGCCGCGTTTGTCGGAACCGCGGAAGCTGGAAGCGGAAGCCCAGGCGGTGGAGACCAGCACCGACACCGGCAGGCCGGAAGCCAGCACGGCGTTTTTCAGCGCGGCGATGTCCTGCTCGTCGATCAGCGGATGATCGACCGCCGGGATCGGATCCTGCCAAATCAGCTCTTCCTGCGGCACTTCCGGGCCGAGGTAGCGCGCGCGCGGCCCCATATCGCGGTGGGTCAGCTTGAACCAGGCGCGGGCGAAGGCGTCGGCCAACTCTTCCGGATGCTCATAGAAACGGCGCGAAATCTTCTCGTAGGCCGGATCGAAGCGCAGCGACAGGTCGGTGGTCAGCATGGTCGGGCGGCGTTTCTTGTTGGGATCGAAGGCGTCGGGAATGGTTTCGCCGATGTCTTTCGCCACCCACTGGTGCGCGCCGGCCGGGCTTTGGGTCAGCTCCCATTCGTATTCGAACAGGTGGCGGAAGAAGTCGTGGTTCCACTGGGTCGGGGTAGTGGTCCAGGTGACTTCCAGGCCGCTGGTGATGGCGTCTTTGCCAACGCCGGTGCCGAAGGTGCTGTGCCAGCCGAGGCCCTGCGACTCCAGCCCGGCGGCTTCCGGATCGGCGCCGACGTTAGACGCCGGGCCGGCGCCGTGGGTCTTGCCGAAGGTGTGGCCGCCGGCGATCAGCGCCACGGTTTCTTCGTCGTTCATCGCCATGCGGGCGAAGGTTTCACGGATGTCGCGTGCGGCGGCCACCGGATCGGGATTGCCGTCCGGGCCTTCCGGGTTGACGTAGATCAGGCCCATCTGCACTGCCGCCAGCGGGTCCTCCAGATCGCGGTCTCCCGAGTAACGGCTGTTTGGCCCGCCGCTCAGCTCCAGCCAGATCTTCTCAGAACCCCAGTAGACGTCGTCCGGCTCCCAGGTGTCGGCGCGGCCGCCGGCATAGCCGAAGGTTTTGAAGCCCATCGATTCCAGCGCCACGTTGCCGGTCAAGATAATCAGGTCTGCCCAGGAGAGGTTGCGGCCGTATTTCTGTTTGATTGGCCACAGCAGGCGGCGCGCCTTGTCGAGGCTGACGTTGTCCGGCCAGCTGTTGAGCGGGGCGAAGCGCTGCTGGCCTTCGCCCGCGCCGCCGCGGCCGTCGCCGATGCGATAGGTGCCGGCGCTGTGCCAGGCCATGCGGATGAACAGGCCGCCGTAGTGGCCGAAGTCTGCCGGCCACCATTCCTGCGAGTCGGTCATCAGGGCGTGCAGATCCTGTTTGACCGCCGCCAGATCGAGACTGTTGAAGGCATCGGCGTAGTTGAAGTCTTTATCCATCGGATCGGACAGGGGGGAATGTTGGTGCAGCGGTTTCAGGCTGAGCTGATTAGGCCACCAATCCTGATTGGTGGGGCCGTTCTGCGGTGCGGGCTGCTTGCCGCCCGAAAACGGGCATTTGCTTTCAGTTGTCATAATGCGCTCTCTGCTTCCATAAAGGTGCTCCAGCCGCCGGGCGTGGAGCGGTTAACAAGGCATGCGGGTAAGGCTTGCGTCGGGTGTTGCGCTAAATAACTGAACTCAATGGATTCGCATCGCCCCGGCCGCTAACGGGCAAAAGGCGACTCATGGCTAAGCTTAGTCAGCGGTGGCGGAGAGATAAAATAGGAATGAGTGAATATTGTGATAGCTTGCGGCGATTTATGGGTGTGCTATTGATAGTCAACACGCCGTGTTATCGGCGCCGCAGCATAACCTTGAGCACCGCGTCCGCCAGCTTGCCGAACGGCGCGCGCAGGAGGTCGGTAAAACGCCAGCGGCTCTGGATAAAGACGCCTTTGGCGTGGCTCAGCGCCCGAAATCCTTCGATGCCGTGACAGGCCCCCATGCCGCTGGGGCCGATGCCGCCGAACGGCAGATCGTCCTGGGCGAAATGCAGTAGGGTGGCGTTAACGCTGACGTTGCCGGAGGTGGTGCGCGCCAGCAGCCGGTCCCGATCCTCGCCCGGCGGACCGAAGTAGTAGAGCGCAAGCGGGCGCGGCCCGGCGTTGATAACGTCGATCGTTTCATCAAAGGCGGCGTAGGTGCACACCGGCAGCAGCGGCCCGAAGATCTCCTCTTGCATGATCCGGCTGTCGTCGGGGGCGCCGACGATAAGCGTAGGGGCCAGCGTGTTCGGCCGTTCAGACGCCGAGTCCGGGCGGTGGCCGACCGGATGGATTTGCGCGCCGCGCTCCTGTGCGTCGGCAAGCAGCGCTTGCAAGCGGTGGTAGTGCCTGTCGTTGATGATGGCGCCGTAGTCGTCGCCGGTTGGCCCGTCGGGATAAAAGCTTTTAACCGCCGCGTCATAGAGCGCCATGAAGCTTGCCAGATCGTCCTGATGAACCAGCAGGTAATCGGGCGCGATACAGGTTTGGCCCGCGTTTGACAGCTTGCCGAACGCCACGCTCTTGACGTTTCTGGCATTAACCGCGCCGCGCGCCATGACGGCGGGGCTTTTGCCGCCCAGTTCAAGCGTTAACGGCACCAGATGTTTGCCGGCCGCCTGCATGACCTGACGGCCGATCGCCGTGCTGCCGGTGAACACCAGATGGTCGAACGCCAGCTCGCTGAATCTGGCCCCGACGTCCGGCCCGCCGGTCACGACGGCGACCTCATCGACAGGAAACAGCGCCGCCAGCATCGTTTCGATGAGGCGGCTGGTATGTGGCGTGAGCTCCGAAGGTTTCAGCATCACGCGGTTGCCGGCGGCCAGCGCGGTGGCCAGCGGGATGAAGGTCAACGAGAAGGGATAGTTCCACGGCGCCATGATGCCAATCACGCCCTTGGGCTGATATTGCACATAGGCGCGTGCGGCCTGATACGGCAGGGCGACGTGGCGGCGCTCCGGCTTCATGAAGCGTTTCAGGTTGCGCAGCAGGTAATCGATCGCCTGAACGGTAACCAGAATCTCCAGAATGTCGGTTTCGTAAGGCGAACGGTGGCCGAAGTCCGCGCTGACGGCCGCCGCCAGCGCGGCGCGCTGGGCCAGAATGGCGCTTCGCAAGCGGCGCAGGGCGGCCTTGCGCTGTTGCATCGTCGGCGCGCCGTCGCGCAGGAAGGCGTGGCGCTGGGCGGCAAGCCACGGCTCCATCGTCGTGGCGGTGTCATCTCCTTGCACTTGAATACTCCTGATGCCGATCGCGTTACTGAGGGAAATACCGCTTGCCGGGCCACTATTGACCTTAAAGTGAACTTTAAACCTATACTCGTTAAACGATCAACGCAAGATCGTCGGCCAACCGGGATGAGGGAGCCAGAGATCCCGGCGCCGCGCGCAGTATAAACCTTCTTTTTTAACCATAGTGTAAATGGGAGAAACGACATGGGTTATGTAACGACCAGCGATGGCGTCGAGATTTTCTACAAGGATTGGGGCCCAAAAAACGGCAAGGTTATCTACTTCCACCACGGTTGGCCGCTGTCCAGCGATGACTGGGATGCCCAGATGCTGTTCTTCGTGAACAAAGGGTTCCGCGTGGTTGCGCACGATCGCCGCGGCCACGGCCGCTCCAGCCAGGTGTGGGAAGGGCACGACATGGATCATTACGCCGATGACGTCGCCGCGGTGGTAAAACACCTGGGCGTGCAGGGCGCCATGCACGTAGGCCACTCGACCGGCGGTGGCGAGGTGGTGCGCTATATCGTGCGCCACGGCGAGGACAAGGTGTCCAAAGCGGTGCTGATCAGCGCGGTGCCGCCGCTGATGGTGAAAACCGACGCCAATCCGCAGGGCACCCCAAAATCGGTATTCGATGATTTCCAGGCGCAGCTGGCCGCCAACCGGGCGCAGTTCTATTATGACGTGCCCGCAGGCCCGTTCTATGGCTATAACCGCCCGGGTGCCAAACCGTCGGAGGCGATTATCTGGAACTGGTGGCGGCAGGGCATGATGGGGGGCGCCAAGGCGCACTATGACGGCATCGTCGCCTTCTCGCAGACCGATTTCACCGAAGATCTCAAGAAGATTGCCATTCCGGTGCTGGTGATCCACGGCGATGACGACCAGGTGGTGCCTTATCAGGATTCCGGCGTGCTCTCGGCCAAGCTGGTGCAAAACGGCACGCTCCATACCTATAAGGGCGCGCCGCACGGCATCCCGACCACCCATGCCGATCAGGTCAACGCCGATCTGCTGGCGTTCGTGAACAGTTAAGCGCGAACAAGCACTTTTGCTCCGCCCTGAGTGGGCGGAGCTTTTTTCATTACGATGAGGAACGGAAATGCAAACGATCCTGGGCGCCAGTGGCCAGATCGCCCAAGAGCTGGCGCGTGAACTGAAGCGCGCGTACACCGATGATTTAAGATTGGTCAGCCGCAACCCGAAGAAGGTCAACGACAGCGATACGCTGGTCGCGGCCGACCTGCTCGATGCACAGCAGACCCTGGCGGCGGTGAAGGGCAGCGACGTGGTGTATTTCGCCGCCGGCCTGCCGCCGGATTCGGCGCTGTGGGAGCGGCAATTTCCGACCATGCTGCAGAATGCGTTGGACGCCAGCCGTACCGCGGGCGTGCCCTTTGTTTATTTCGACAATACCTATATGTATCCGCAGAACGGCGAGCCGCAGACGGAATCGACGCCGTTCGCGCCTCGGGGGCGCAAGGGACGGGTGCGTGCCCTGATGACCGAGAAGGTGCTCAACGAGATGGAGCGCAAGCAGATCCCCGTGCTGATCGGCCGTGCTCCTGAGTTTTATGGGCCGGGAAAAACGCAGAGCTTCACCAATGCGCTGATCGTCGACAGGCTGAAAGCGGGGGGAAAACCGCGCGTGCCGGTTCGCGACGACAGGCTGCGCACGCTGATCTGGACGCCCGACGCCAGCCGTGGGTTAGCCCGGCTCGGCAATACGCCCGACGCGTTCGGCCAGACGTGGCATCTCCCGTGCTGCGACGAACGGCTCACCTATGCGCAGTTCGCCGCCTTGGCCTGCGAGGTGTTTGGGAAGGACATTTCATATTCCGTCATCGGCAAATGGGCGTTGATCGCCGCAGGGCTGGTTTCGTCCGGGGCGCGTGAGATGCGCGAGCTGCTGCCGCGCTACGAGCACGACAACCTGTTCGACTCGACCAAGTTCAAGCAGCGCTTTCCCGACTTCGCCGTCACGACGTATCGCGCCGGGCTGGAAACGATTTGGCGGGAGTGGAAGAACGCGCAAGCGCCGCGTTAAGATGCCCGCCGCGCCAGGGCTAGCCATAGCGCGCTACGCTGGGCTGCCGGCCCACTCGAGCCATTAAGCGAGCCTCGCCCCTCACCGGGCGGGGCTTTTTATTGGCTGCGCGAAAGCGGATCACCAGTGATAGCTGATGCCCATATCGAGCTTGTCCGACGCATCGACGCCGGCCGCGTGCTGCGAAAGGTTATTGAATTCATAGTTAATAAACACCTGCATGTTGCTGTTGAGCAACCAGGTCACCCCCAGCTCCTCGTAGTTCAATAAGTCGGTGTTGCGGCCTGCCCGGGCCTGTATTAAACGGGTATAGCCGATGTTGGGCTGAATATGGTCCGTCAGCCGGTATTTGACGAGCGCTTCATAACTTGACGCCGAGCCGCGGTTAGCGGTTTGTTGTGGGCTGATGGCGTTGTCGCTTTGGGTGAATACGGCCGCAAGATAGATTTTTTTCGACGCATAGAGAACCCCTTCGGCCAGCGTATCGATGCGTCGGCGATAGCCGGCGGCGTGTTGCTGCCGCTGCGTGGTTTGAGACGCCGAGGCGGCGGCGATGAGGCTGAGCGTCGGCGTCAGCGCATAACGGAACGAAGCGCCGAAGCCGTTGCCGTTTTGTTTGCCCAGCGCTTGCCGATCGTCGCCGTCTTTGAACTGATATTGCAACGCGAGGGCGGCGCGCCGCTGAAACAGGCTGAAAGTTTGGCGGTAGGTGAGCAGGTTATGCGCCCGGCCGCGCATAAAGTTATCGATGTAGTTGTACGCCATTTCCCTAAACAGCGGGGAGCGATCGGTCAGGGCGGTCACATCATAAAGCACGCCCCAGTTGCGGCCGATATCGAGGCTGCCCAGGGTGGCGTTTTGCACGCCGATATAGGCGAGCCGGGTGCTGTTGCGAGTCGCGTCGGCGAAGCTGACGGTATATTCCCAGTGGGCGTAGGCCTGCCAGCGCGGCGCGATCTTTTTTTTGCCTATCAGGCCGAAATAGAGGTAGCTGCGGTCGCCGTCGTCGCGTTCGTTTTGGCCGCTGTAGCGTCTGGCGATAATCGTGCCGTAGAAATTTAGGCTGTTTTGCTGCGATCCCGTCAACGACAAGGCGAAGGCGCCGCGCGGCAACAGGGCCAGCAGGGGGAACAGCATGCCCACCGAAAAATAACGAGGATTGCGTTTTATCATGATGGCACCGTCCCTGTGCGCGGCAAGCCCGTGTGCTTGCCGCCCTGGCGAAGCTTAAGCGTGCGTTTCGCGTTTAAAGTAACTGACGATCCCCTGAGCGATCGCCGTGGCAATTTTATTTTGGAAGGCGGGGGTGCCGAGCAGCCTTTCTTCCTCAGGGTTGGTGATGAAAGAGGTTTCCACCAAGACGGAAGGAATATACGGGGACTTTAAGACCACGAAGGCCGCCTGTTCGGTATTTTTGGCATGCAAATGATGGATGGGCGCAATATGCTGAATCAGGTGCGAGCCCAGCGCCAGGCTCTCTTTGATTGTTTCCGTCTGCTCCAAATCAAACAGTATCTTCTGCAAATAGCGATCTTTCTTGATGACGTTGGGGCCGGCGAGATCGTCCGCCGCGTTTTCACTGTTCGATAAGTATTTCGCCATCGCGCTGCTGGCGCCTTTATTGGAAAGCGCAAAAACCGACGCGCCGCAGGCACTGGGGCAGGTAAAGCCGTCGGCGTGGATGGACATGAAAAGATCGGCGCCATGCCGGTGCGCGATCTCCACCCGATCGTACAGCGGAATAAAAACGTCGCTGTCGCGCGTCAGGCGGGCATCGATGCCGTGTCGATCAAGCTGTGCACGCACATTTCTGGCGATCTCCAGAACGACATGTTTTTCCAGCGAACCGGTGTGGCCAATGGCGCCGGAGTCGATGCCGCCATGACCGGGATCCAACATGACCAGGAATCTTTTTCGCGCCCCCTGAGGGCCGTTCTGCTTTTTGGGACGTGGCAGGCCGTGGGCGTGAGCCAGCGGGGAAACGGCGCCGTTCAGCGCCAGGGCCGCCAACCCTGCCAACATCATTCTGCGGCGAGATAACCGGGTGTTCAAAAGGTCCGTCTTAGCCATAAGGTTAACCAGCATAAAAGGAAAGGGTGTTTTTGTTATAACATAACAATTTCACGCGCCGGCGGGGTTGTCTGTTAGCGGCTGTTACTTTTAATGTCATTCCTTAAATTCACTGGTTTTTTATACTGCATTTATTTTGTTTATTGAATGTTTATATTGATATAAATTTGTTTTGCATTTGTTAATTCTTATTTTGACACACTATTTAATCTAATATTTCAAATGAGATTTATTCTCCTCTTTAATTGATATGTTATAACGTAAACATTAAAACGGATAAAAAACGGGGTCTTTGCCGCCGGCATGAAGCTACTCACGTTTTTGGAGCGTTAACATGACTTTTAAACACCAGGAAAAAGAGACACTAAATATATTCGCCGTTCTCGCGGTCTCGTTAAGCACGGTCATCGCCATGCTCGACAGTACCATCGCCAACGTGGCATTGCCGGTTATCGCCAAAGATTTCGGCGTTTCCGAATCGGCCTCCATCATGATTATTAATGCCTACCAGTTTGCCGTTGTCGCCTCTTTGATGCCCTTCGCGGCGCTGGGCCGCGCGGTGGGCAATAAAAAGATCTTTATAGCCGGGGTGGTGCTGTTCGCTTTTTCATCCTTGGGCTGCGCGCTGTCCACGACGCTGTCGATGCTGACGGCATTCAGGGTGATACAGGGCTTCGGTGCGGCGGCGGTGCTCAGCGTCAATGCGGCGCTGATCAAGGAGATATACCCGGAAAGGCTGCTGGGGCGCGGCCTGGGGATCAATGTGATGGTGGTGTCGGTTTCCGCCGCCGCCGGGCCGTCCATCGCCTCGGCGATACTTTCTCAGACGAGCTGGAACTGGCTGTTTACCATCAATGTTCCCATCGCCTGCCTGTCGCTGCTGCTGAGCCTGATCTTCCTGGCCCCCCGCGAGCGGCGCAGCGTTGGATTCGACAGCGGGGGGGCTCTGTTGGTGTTTGTGCTGTTTATCGCTTTCTCGCTCAGCACGATGAGCATGACCACCCACCATCTGCCGGCGGCGGCGCTCAGCTTTGCGGTATTCGCCGGGCTGGCCGGGTGGCTGTATATCAATCAGAAAAGAAAGGCCAACGCCGCGCTGATCCCGATCGCGATGCTGCATAACCCGACGCTGTCATTGTCTTTGCTGATGTCGATGCTGTCTTACAGCACCCAGCTTTTGGCTTTTGTATCGCTGCCTTTCTATTTCCACAATGTCCTGCAAAGAAACGTGGTGGACATCGGTCTGCTGCTGACCGCCTGGCCGCTGGCCACCATGGCGTCTTCGCTAATTTCCGGCGATTTGGCCAAGAAATACGATCCCAATCTTGTTGCCCTCTCGGGCCTCGCCTGTCTGCTGGCAGGCATGCTGCTGATGGCCAATTTGCCGAGCGATCCGTCGAATGGGGCGATCGTATGGCGTGTGGCGCTGTGCGGCATCGGTTTCGGCCTGTTTCAATCACCGAACAACCTGCTGATCATGACCTCGGTCTCGCACGAAAACAGCAGCATCGCCAGCGGCCTGTTGGGCAGCTCCCGGTTGATCGGGCAAATCGTCGGTTCGGCGTTAGTGGCGATTTTCTTCAATATGCGCGGCGCGCAAGCGACGAATATCAGTTTAATGGCGGGGGCGGCATTCTCGTTCCTTTCTCTGGCCGTGAGCTATATGCGCTTCAAGTCCGCCGTTACGTTAAAAACCAGCAAATAGAAGCACGAGGTTTCCCATGCGATTTATCCCATTAGTGCCGTTGGTTATCGGGATGGCGGCGTTTTCCCTTGCCGGTTGCACGACCTACCACGACGTGGCGTTGCAACAAAAAGAGGCGGGGCTCAATAGCCCGTATTACCTGCTGCAGCCGCCGGTCTATGTCGGCGACCAGTTGAAATATGGCCTGAAGGACGGCAGCGGCGGCGAGCTGACGGTGGCGAAGGTTGAACCTAAAGACATCGTCGCCGACAGCGGAAAAATCATTCCCCTGGCAGAGCTTTCTTTCCTGCAACGAAAAGACCTTTCCACGGGAAAAACCGCCGCGTTGGTTGGCGGCGGCGCGGTAGCCACCACGGCAATCGTCTTTGTGGCCGGGATAACCATTATGGCAGCAGGCATCGCCGCGTCGGCCTAATACAGCCCATCGACGCGCGCCGCCGAGCGTGCGCGCAGGAGGCACCATGTGCGTAACAGTGAAATTTATCGCCACCGCGTTGCTGGCCCTATTTGCCTTGCCGACGGTGCCTTGCGCCGGCGCCAGCCTGCCGGCGGCGGCCGAGCCGTTGCAAAGCGCGGCGACGCAAACGCTGCCCGGCAGCTACCCGCGGATCGTCATCACCGGCAACTGCCCCTTCGGCGTGATCCTGGCGAACGAGGCGGCCTATCGGCATGTCGTCGGCGTGGGGCCCTGGGCGTTCATGCATGCCGATAGGCATGTGTTGAAGGACATGAAGCCGGATATCGGCAGGATCACGTCCGATTTCATCAATAAGGACTATCGGGTCAACATGGAGTCGTTAATGAATCTGCGGCCCGACATCATTTATTACTACGGCAAAAGCCAGGACGATCGGCTGGAAAGGGCGGGCGTGATGACGGTCGATCTGGACGCCGGCGGGAAGACCAAATACCAGCCGATGGTTACCCAGGTGTATTGGGAAAATACCTTCGCCGACACCCTCGGCCTGCCGCGTACGCATAAATTCAAAGACGCCTGGGAAAAGACCCTGAAACAGATCCGCCCCTATGCCGCCGCCATCCGCGCGCAGCACGTCAGGGCGTTATATCTGGAAGAAAGCGACGGCAGGCAGCTGAAGGTGAGCGGCCCGCATACCTACGGCGACACCTACCTGAAAATGGCCGGCATGGACAACGTCGCCGGGGATTTGCCGGTAAAAGGGGATGCCGGCAGGTACATCAACGTTTCGATGGAGCAAATCATGGCCTGGGACCCGGATGTGATTTTCGTGGTGTTCGGCAGCGCCAAAGCGCTGCTGCACGGGGGGATCCCCGGCCAGGCGTGGGAGACGCTCAGGGCGGTGAAAAACGGCAAGGTTTTCTCGACGCCGGTGGGCATTCACAACTGGGGGGGCCTGTCGGCGGAAACGTCACTGCTGCCGCTGTTTATGATCAACCGGTATGCCCCTGAAGACATTAGCGACAAAACGCTGCGGGAGGAGACGCGTCGCTATTATCAGACGATGTTCTCTTATGCGATCCCGGACCGGTTGCTGGATGAGGTGCTGGCGCAACGCTAGTGCCACGGTTGAATAGCGTGAGTTCGTTGGAGGAGCTTGGGGATGCCGGGCAGAGGAAAATATGTGGCGATCATGGCGGGATTGTTTATTTCGCTCTGTGTGGTCGCCTTCGCATCGCTGTTTGCCGGCCGCTACGCCTTGTCGGCCCATGATGTGGTGCAGATTTTATGGCAGGGGAACATGCCGGGGGAAAACCAGGCCCGCTACTCGGTGATTTTTAACCTGCGCGCGCCGCGGGTGGTGGCGGTGATGCTGGTGGGCGGTGGGTTGGCGGTCGCCGGTGCGACCTTTCAGGCGGTGCTGAAAAACGCGCTGGCCAGCCCGGACGTGCTGGGCACCTCTTCCGCCTCCGCCTTTGGCGCTGCGCTGGGCATTTTGTTGAGTTTGCCTTTTGCCCTGAGTTCCCTGCTGTCGTTTCTTTTCGGCGTGGTGAGCTTGCTGCTGGTGCTGGGCATCTGCCGCCTCAAACGCCGGCAGGATGCACTCACCACGATTTTGTCCGGCATGATTATCGCGTCGCTGTTTATCGCGTTTGTCTCGGTCATAAAATATGTCGCCGATCCGCAGGATACCTTGCCGGCGATCGTCTTCTGGCTGATGGGCAGCTTCGCTTCGGTAGCGAAAGCGCAGGTTTATTGGCTGATCCCGCTGTTTGCGGCGTGTTACCTGACTATCTACCGGCTCAGGTGGAACATGAACATTCTCTCGCTGGGAGACGACGAGGCGCGCATCGCCGGCCTGAATCCGCCTCGGCTGAAGATCCTGCTGCTGATCGCCGCCTCCCTGCTGGTTTCCGCCTCGGTGAGCTTGGCCGGCGTGGTGGGGTGGGTCGGCTTGGTGATCCCGCATTTGGTGAGAAGCGTGTTGGGGTATAACCACGGCCGCCTGATCCCCGCTTCGGCGCTGAGCGGGGCGCTGTTTTTGCTGGTGATCGACAATATCGCCAGAGGGGCCACCTATGCTGAAATCCCGATCGGCATCCTGACCGCGCTGATCGGCGCGCCGCTTTTCGCTCTCCTTTTTATTACGAGCAGCAAACATGATCACAGTTAACCAGCTGACCCTGGGTTTCAAGGGGCGAGAACCCCTTCTCGACAACGTCAGTTTTCATCTGGCGCGGGGCGAGATCCTCAGCGTGCTCGGGCCGAACGGCGCCGGTAAAACCACGTTGCTGAGACACATCGCGGGCCTGTGCCGGCCCCTGTCTGGCGGGTGCAAGATCGGCCTGGTCGACAATCGGCCCGCCCGGTTGGCCTATGTGCCGCAGGCGAAAACGCCGCATTTCGCTTATGGGGTACTCGATTTTGTCACTTTCGGCTGTGCCCGCCAGGCGGGGTGGTTCGCCAGGCCGCGGCGGCAAGATGTCACCAAGGCGCAGGCGGTGTTACACGCGCTGGAGATCGCGCCGCTGGCGCAGAAAAACATCAATCAGATCAGCGGCGGGGAACTGCAGATGTGTTATTTCGCCAAGGCGCTGGCAGCGGATCCCGACGTCATGATCCTCGACGAACCGGAATCGAACCTGGATTTTTACAATCAGGCTAAAATGATCGAGATGCTCTGGCGCCTCGCCAAAGAGCGGCAGATGACGATCGTGCTGAATACGCATTTTCTGCATTATGCCGATCGTATCTCTGACAAGTGCCTGCTGATGAATAAGCGACAGTGCATGTTTGGCGATAAAAACGCCTTGCTGCAAGAGGATATCCTAGAGCGTTACTTCCAGGTACCGGTGAGAAAGTGCCGGTATGAATATGCCGGCGTCAGCGAAGAAACGTTCATTGTCGCGCTACGGCATCATGCTTGAGCGCCGCCAGCGCGAGGGTGATTGAGGGATATCCCTCATTGCGGCCCCGCTGGCTGTTATTTAAGCTGAAAGAGAAATGCAACGGTGAATATGGAGATAATCATGACTGATTCAGTATCCAACGATCGTAATCCCACCCCGGATGTGGCGGAAGACAACGCGTTCTTCCCATCCCCTTACTCCCTCAGCCAGTACACCTCGTCCAAAACCGACTTCACGGGCGCCAGCTACCCGAACGCCTATCGCGGCGGCAAGTGGAAGGTGCTGATGATCGCCTCGCAGGAGCGTTACCTGCTGATGCAAAACGGCAAGTTCTTCTCCACCGGCAACCATCCGGTCGAGATGCTGCTGCCGATGTATCACCTGGATCTGGCCGGTTTCGAGATCGACATCGCCACGCCGTCCGGCGATCCGGTGAAGCTGGAGATGTGGGCGTTCCCGCATGAAGATGAAGCAGTCAAGGCCACCTACGAGAAGTACCGCAGCCAGCTCAAGCAGCCGAAAAAGTTGACGGAAGTGGTGAAGGATCTGGATGGCGGCAACTACCTCGGCGTTTTCATTCCCGGCGGCCACGGCGTGCTCAATGATATCCCGTTCAGCGAAGAGGTGAAAAAGACCCTGCACTGGGCGCATGACAACGATCGCTACGTGATTTCACTGTGCCACGGGCCGGCCGGTTTGCTGGCGGCGGGCATCGGCGAGAACAAAGAGGATTTCCTCTATCGTGGCTATGAGATGTGCGTGTTCCCGGACTCGCTCGATACCGGCGCCAACATCGATATCGGCTATATCCCCGGTCCGATGCCCTGGCTGGTGGGCGAACGCCTGCGCGAGCGGGGCGTTAAGATCGTCAACGCCGACATCACCGGCAAGGTGCATAAAGATCGGCGCCTGCTGACCGGCGACAGCCCGCTGGCTTCCAACAACCTCGGCAAACTGGCGGCAGAGACGCTGCTGGCCGACGTCGCCACGCGATGAGCGACGAGATCGCGCAGCGCGCTTTCCAGACGGCGCTGGCGATGGACCACGAGCGAACCCTGTCCGCCATTCAGGGGCGGGTTCGCACCTTTGCCGCGCCGTTCGGCTTCGATCGCTTTGTGCTGTTTTCCGCTTCCGCCACGGCGGAAGCGGGGATCGAGCATATCTATTGGGTCGAAGGCGACTGGTTCGGCGAGGGGGAGGCGGTCGATGCGCTGACCTACGTGCGGCACTGCCCGGTGACTCGGCACATGCTGCGGGCCAGCGAGCCGTTCTTCTGGACCAAGACCCGGGCGCGGCAGGGCGAGCGTTACCGGATTGTGCGCACGCCGCGCGGAGCCGGTCTGCACGGCGTGCAGATCCCGGTGTTCGGCCCTGCCGGCCTGGAGGGCGCCGTCAGCCTGGGGGGCGAGCGCATCGACACCTCGCCGCCGGTGCGGCTGGCGCTGTCGCTCGTGGGTTCGGCGGCCTTTCTGGCGGCGCGGCGGCTGTTCGAACCGGCAGCCGGTGAGGGGGGGAGCCGGCTGTCGGCGCGCGAGCGCGAGGTGTTGAGCTGGACCGCCATCGGCCGGCGGCAGGCGGATATCGCTGCGATGCTCGGCCTGTCTGAACGCACGGTGGAAAACCACCTGCGCCGCATTCGCCAACGCCTTGGCGCCGCCACCACCGCGCAGGCGATCAGCGTGGCGATCCGCCTGGGGGAGATCGCCCCCGAGAGCCGTTAGCCCGCCGCCATTTGCCGCAGCAACCACTCGCGTAGCGCAATGATATCGGGGCGCTGCGCAGTTTCTTCGGTGGCCATCAGATAGTAGTTGGCGCCGGGTAACGCCATCTCGAACGGCGCGGCCAACACGCCGCGCTGCAACAAATCGCGTGCCAGCAGCCGGCTGGCGATCACCCCCCCCTGGCCGGCCACCGCCGCCTGCAGCGCATGGGTTTCGTCGCTGAAGGTCAGCCCGGCTTCCACATTCAACCCTTCCGGCCCGTAGCGCCGCCGCCAGTTTTCCCAGGTCGGCGCGTCGGCGGGCACCTGCCGATGTTCCACGTGAAACAGCGTTACCCGCTGCAAATCCTCGATGCGCTCCAGCGCCAGCGCCGGGCTGGCCACCACGATAAAACGATCCTCATGCAGCAAGGTGCAGTGCAGATCGCTTTCCGGTGTTTCGCGGTAGCGGATGGCGACGTCCACGGTGCGCTGGCTGAGATCGACCCGCTCGACGCTGGTGTGCAGGCGCAGATCGATGGCGGGAAACTCCGCCTTGAAATCGGCCAGGCGCGGCACCAGCCAGTGGGTGAGAAAATTGGAGGTGGTGGTGACGGTCAGCGCCGGTGGCTGCTGGGCGTGGGTGATTTGGGCGACGGACTGCTCCAGCGCGGCGAAGGCGCGCTGGGTGCCGGCATACAGGATCTCGCCGGTCTCGGTCAGGCTGACGCCCTGCGCGCTGCGCTCGCACACCCGGCATTCCAGCACCGACTCCAGCAGCTTGATCTGGTGGCTGACTGCCGTCGCGCTGACGCCCAGCGCTTCGGCGGCATGTTTAAAGCTGCGGCAGCCGGCCACGGCGTGGAAGGCGCGCAGCGCGCCCAGCGGCGGCAAACGGGTTTTTCTCATGGCTGAATTATTCTCATCCAAGGCTGAAAACTATGAGTTTGTCTGAGCGATTATACAAGAGATAGGCTACTGACATGTGAACAGGGAAATGAATTTATTTCATCATTTCCATCATGTTGGGAGTGAACGATGAGCCTTTATATCAACAACGGTGCCCTGGGCGCCATGGCACACACGGGAGCGGCGGCGAGCGCCCTGGCGCTCAGCGTGCCGGCCGCGGCAGGCGCCTTGCTGCTGAAGACCGAAAATCTGCTGGGCATCGGCGCAACGCTGATGCTGCTAACGGCATTGGCGCTGGCGTTTCTCGGCGGCGCCGCGCTGGCCCGCTGGCAGCCGCTGCGGAAGCGGCCTGCGCTGGCTATGCTCCGCTGCGGTTTTTTGCTGGCGGCGGCGGGGTGGCTATTGACGCTGCTGATGCTGTTCGGCGGCCATGATTGGCCGGCCCTGCTGGCGGGCATCGCCCTCGGCGGCCTGGGGCAGGGCGTCGCCTACCGCACGGCAGTGGGGGAGAAAGCGGCGTTCGCCGTGGCGTGCAGGCTGACGACGGTGGTGACTATCGTGGCCGTAGTGATTGCCGCTTCGCTGGTGCAAACCTATGCCGCACCGGGGATAAAGGGAGCCTGTTTCGCGCTGGCGTTGCTGGTCGACCTGGCGTTGCTGGGGGCATTGATGGCGCGGGTTGCGGAGCAGGATGGGGCCTGAGACATTGCGGAGGGATAAAGGCCTGCCTGGGGGCGGGCCTTTTGGTGTTTGTGGGGATTGGTAGGGTTAGCAATCTGACGGCCGGCTTTGTACTAGGAGCAGACATTGATTGTGAATTGAAAGCCGTGGCGATGTGTTTCCATTAACGTAACTTTAGTTAGAATGGCCTCGTTGAAAACGAGAGAACTGGAGTGAAAATGTTTGCTGATTTTGGTGTCGTGAATTTCTGGACGTACCTGCTTGGTGCGACGCTGATAGTCCTTGTGCCAGGCCCTGAAACCCTGTTCGTGATTAAAACGAGCATTACCAGCGGCATTAAGCGAGGCTTTGCTGCAATATTTTCCATCCTCCTGAGCGACGTTATCCTGGTTCTTTTGGCCTGGTGCGGGCTGGCGGCAGTTATCAGCTCAACACCAGCCTTGTTTAACGCCATCAAATACGCAGGTGCTGCTTATCTGTTCTATCTCGGAGTCCAGACGATACGCGCTATCTTTAAGCCAGCGGTCGAAACGAGTGAGGAAAAGAAATCTTCAGCTGATGCTAAGGGGATCATCGGGCGCGGAATGCTGGTTACGCTATTGAATCCAAAGACGCTGCTGTTCTATATCTCTTTCTTCGCCCAGTTCATCAATGTTCAGGCTGAGCACTCCTGGATGGCGTTTATCATTCTTGCTGCAGTGATGTTCGCGATTACTCTCGTTTATTTCGGCTTCCTCGTTTTCTGCGGCTCTTATCTGCTCAGTCGTCTGAAAGGCAACCGTAGGTTATCTGCCACCGGAAACGCGCTGGTAGGTATGTTCTTCATTGGATTTGCAGCACGGCTTGCAAGCGCAACTTCCTAACTGGATAACTAAACCGCCGCGAGGCGGTTTTTTTACGTTCTTTCGCTGGATGGGACGTCCGCTCTTCGTATAGCAGCCCTTAGGATTGAAAGTGCAAAAATACGACCTAACACCATTCTGCACAGTGAAGGCTCGGTCATCGCTAAACGCTCAGATTTTCAATGTTTCAATGACCATTCGCAGAGCGGGGGATACATTGCGATGAGGGTAATAGAGAAACAACCCCTCCATTCGCAGGCTGTAACGCTGTAAAACTCTGATAAGCGCCCCGCGTTCCAGATCATCTGTGACCAGTTCGACAGGAACATAGGCCAGCCCCAAGCCCAGCCGGGCGGCTTCTGCTTCCATATAACTGTCAGATAAGGCCCATTGTCCTTCAGGCCGATGAGTGATTTTTTTATCATCCTGATTGAGTTCCCACTGGTACACGCTGCCGTCGGCAAACTGATAGGCGATACAGGGATGCGTTGTTAAATCCGCCGGGGTTTGCGGAAAACCGTAGCGACGAAAATGCTCAGGGGTACCCACAATGGCCATCTCCATATCGGGCGTAATGCGTACAGCAACCATGCCAGTGCTTACTTCGGGCCCCAGGCGAACGCCCGCATCGAATCTTTCTTCGATAATATCGACGAACCTGCTCTCGTTTATGAGTTCCAGCCTGATATCAGGATAGCGCTGTTTAAATATCGCAAGCTTTGGCAGCAGGCATTTATCAATCGCGTGCTGGCTGGCATTGATACGAACCGTGCCGGAAGGGGTCTCGCGATAATGTGCCAGCGCGGCAAGCCCTAGATCTAGCGTATCAAATCCAGATGCCGTCTTCTGGTAGAGCTGCTCGCCCGCTTGCGTCAGCGACAGTTTACGCGTGGTGCGCACCAGTAGCTGGACACCCAGCCTTTCCTCAAGCTCACGAACGGAACGGCTGACCCCTGATTGAGCAAGCCCCAGCCGTTGAGCCGCCGCGGTAAAACTGCCTTCCCGTACCACCTGCATAAATAGGTGCAACTCGTTGTAGTTCTCCCTTTTCGCCATTGAATAATCCCTCCTGAACGACAGCAAACTCAGCATTAATTTATAACAATATGGTATCAATCTTAGCAGTAATACCCCTCTAATCAGCACTAATTCTGCTCACTATAATGACCCCATCAAAACAAAGCACCGCAGCGTTGTCCGTAGGAAACCTGTATCTCTCTTGTTTTTCATGGGGATTTTTATGAAAACCTTCACCCGAACGCTAAAAACCGCGATGCCGGCCATGCTGTTATTCGCATCATTAAGTGGAGTCACGACAATGAGTTATGCTGATTCAACCAATCCGAACGCCCCTGTATCCATGACAGATAAATGGGATAAAACGTTCGCCGAGAGCCAGAAAGTCGATCATCGTAAAGTCTCGTTCCAGAATCGATATGGCATCACCTTAGTGGGCGATCTTTACCTGCCCAAAGATCGCGGCGATCGCAAGCTGGCGGCGATTGCGGTCAGTGGGCCTTTTGGCGCGGTGAAAGAGCAATCCAGCGGACTGTATGCGCAGACGCTGGCGGAACAAGGGTTTATTACCCTGGCGTTTGATCCCTCTTACACGGGGGAAAGCGGCGGCTATCCGCGAAACGTCGCCTCACCGGATATCAATACGGAAGATTTCAGCGCGGCGGTGGATTTCTTAGGGCTGCAAAAAGAGGTGGACCGCAACCGTATCGGGCTGCTCGGCATTTGCGGCTGGGGTGGCATGGCGTTAAACGACGCCGCGATGGATACCCGCGTTAAAGCAGTGGCAACAAGCGTAATGTACGATATGAGTCGGGCGATGGGCCATGGCGTGGGAGATGGCAAAGACCGTTACTCCACCGCTGACCGTCGTGCCGTTCTGCAGTATCTGAATGAACAGCGCTGGAAGGATGCGGAAAGTGGAACGTTCGCTCACGGCGCTCATGATATTAACGTCGACAGAAATGGCAAGGTCAGCGCGGGTCAGCGCATTCTGCCAGAAACCCTGCCGGCCGATCCGCATCCGGTGCTGAAGGAGTTCTTTGATTACTACCGCATGCCGCGCGGTTTCCACGCGCGTTCCGTTAACTCTACGGGAGCGTGGACGGCAACGATGCCGCTGTCGTTTATGAATATGCCGCTGCTGAGCTACGCCAGTGAAATCATCATCCCGACGCTTATCGTGACCGGCGAGAAAGCGCATTCACGCTATTTTGCCGAAGATGCTTATAAGGCGGTCGGCAGTAAAGACAAAGAGCTGGTGATTGTCCCCGGTGCAAATCATGTGGACTTGTACGATAACGTTGCCGGAAAAATACCTTTCGCTAAGTTCGAACAATTTTTCAAAGCCAATCTGAAATAAACCCTCTACTGACAACATTAAAAGCCACCTGTCTACGCGGTGGCTTTATTCTGACTTTTGTGAAATCTGACTATGTCTATACTTAGCCAAACACCATCACCGAATAATCAGCACGCTCACTGGAGCGGCATTTTTGCCATGACCCTGTGCGTCTTTGTGCTGATTGCATCGGAATTTATGCCCGTCAGCCTGCTTACGCCGATTGCCCGTGATTTAGGCGTGACGGAGGGACTGGCAGGACAGGGGATTGCCATCTCCGGCGCGCTGGCCGTCCTGACCAGCCTGACGCTTTCGGCGCTGGCTGGAAACAGGGATCGCAAGTCCCTGTTACTGGGGATGACGTTTCTGATGGCCGTGTCGGGGCTCGTTATCGCACTGGCCTCCAGTTATCTGGTGTATATGGCCGGTCGCGCGATGATAGGTATTGCGATCGGGGGATTCTGGTCGATGTCTGCGGCAACGGCGATTCGTCTGGTGCCACAACATCAAGTCGCGCGTGCCCTGGCTATTTTCAACGCCGGCAATGCGCTGGCGACGGTAGTGGCAGCCCCGCTGGGGAGCTACCTTGGCACCACTGTCGGATGGCGAGGCGCTTTCTTGTGCCTGGTTCCTATCGCGGTGGTGGCCTTTATCTGGCAGTGCGTTAGTTTGCCTGGTATGAACGGCAATAAAGCTCCTGCATCACGTGGAACCGTACTCCGCCTGTTCGCTCGTCCTGTTGTCTCTCTTGGCATGCTGGCCTGTGGCCTGTTCTTTATGGGGCAGTTTGCGCTATTTACCTATGTGCGCCCATTCCTGGAGACGGTGACGCGTGTTGATTCCTCTGGCTTGTCGTTGATTTTACTGATTATCGGCGTGGCCGGTTTTATTGGCACGCTGGTTGTCTCGGCATGCCTCAACAGGAAATTCTACCTAACGTTGATGGTTATCCCTGGGCTGATGGCCGTCATTGCCGTCGCCCTGATTCTTACTGGGCATCACGTTTGGGCTGTCTCGCTGCTGTTAGGTCTCTGGGGCATGCTGGCCACCGCCGCCCCAACGGGATGGTGGACATGGATTGCCCGCACGCTTCCCGACAATGCGGAAGCCGGAGGCGGACTGATGGTTGCGGTGATTCAGCTCTCGATTGCGCTTGGTTCAACGACAGGAGGCATGGTGTTTGACCATCTCGGCTGGCAGAGCGCCTTTGCCATCAGTAGCATGCTGCTGCTTTGCGCCGGAGTGTTGACGTTTTTCACCTCACGCCAGAAGAGCAGTGCGCCTTAATCCGGCGAAGGCCCGCGCGCCAGAAACGTGGAAAGCGAGATGTCGCTGCGCACAGAGCGTACGCCCTCAAAGCTCTGGATCTCCATCAGGAAATTCTCCAGCGATTCGGTATCGGCGGCGCGTACTTTGATAAAGACGCAACCGTCCCCGGCAAAGGGTCTGCAATTCTTCCACTTCCTTGCTGCTGGTGAACTGCAAAAGGGCGCGCGTTGCTTGATAGTTTAGCTGCTGGTATCGGTCACCAAAAACGTTAGTACTCTATACCTCAAGGTCGCGTTCGCCATACCAAATAAGCCTCAGTGCGATGAAACAAATACCGAGGCAGGCTGCGCGGGCGGAATGGCGAAGTGACGCTGCATGCGTTTTATCTCCTCTGCCGGTGGCAGGCCAAACAGACGTTTGAATTCGCGATTAAATTGCGATGGGCTTTCATAGCCAACGGCGTAACTCGCGGCGGCGGCGGTGATTTGTTGGCGCACCATCAGCATCCGTGCCTGGTGCAGGCGTACCGATTTCACATACTGCATTGGCGGCATCTGCGTTATCGCTTTGAAATGGCTATGAAAGGTCGGCACGCTCATGCCGGCCATCATTGCCAGCTGCGTCAGCGTTAACGGCTCCGCGTAAGCGGCATGGATGTGCTGCAACGCTTTACCGATTTTGCCAAACTGGCCCTGTAAGGCTAGCGCGGCACGCATTGCGTTGCCCTGTGCGCCTGTCAGCACGCGGAAATAGAGTTCACGTACCCGCGCCGGGCCGAGGATCGCCGCCTCAAGCGGGTTAGCCAGGACTTCCAGTAAGCGAAGTACGGCCATTTTTACCGTGTCGTCCATGGGGCTCGACATCATGCTTTGCGGCGCGGCGGGAGGATGCGGGGCGCCATGTTGTTCAATCTGCAACATCAGTTCCGCGGCAAGCTGAAAATCCAGATGCATGTAAATCGCCAGCAGCGGATGTGCTGCCGACGCGTCAGTTTCCATCACAAACGGCACCGGCACCGAAACCGCCAGGTAGTGCTGCTCATCATATAAATAGGTCTGTTGACCGAAATAACCGCGTTTGCTGCCCTGGCAGACAATCACGATCCCCGGATCGTACAGCACCGGCGTTCTGGCAAGCGGGCGATCGGAACGCAAAATTCGCACATCAGGTAGGGCAGTGAGGTTGTATCCCTCTTGCACCGCAAGTCTATTCATCAGGGCAATCATGTCGGACATCCCACCACCTCATAAAATCAGGCAAGAAAAAGAGAAAATACGGCCTAAAAATACGGCAGGGAAGAGAATACCATGCAACCTTCATGGTTCATGGGAGTTCTTTTTATGGCATCTGCAAAAACGATTTTAATTACCGGCGTCAGCAGTGGCTTTGGTCAGGCGCTGGCGCGAGAAGCCCTCGCCGTGGGGCATCGGGTTGTAGGGACGGTGCGCAACAGTGAAGCACTGCAGGCTTTCGGTGCGCTCGATACGCAGCGGGCTTTTGGCTATCTGCTTGATGTCACGGACGTTGAACGTATTGATGAGGTGGTTGGAGAGATAGAGTCTGCCATTGGTCCGATAGATGTGCTGGTGAACAATGCCGGTTACGGCCATGAAGGCATTCTGGAAGAATCCCCGCTTGCAGAGCTGCGCCGCCAGTTTGACGTCAATGTGTTTGGCGCGGTGGCGATGATCAAAGCCGTGCTGCCGGGCATGCGCCAGCGCCGTCGGGGCCACATTATCAATATCACCTCAATGGGCAGTTTCATTACCTTGCCCGGTATCAGCTATTACTGTGGCAGCAAATTTGCACTGGAAGGAATATCAGAAACCTTAAGTAAAGAGCTTGCCCCGTTCAACCTACACGTGACCGCCGTGGCGCCCGGTTCGTTTCGAACGGACTGGGCCGGGCGTTCAATGGTACGCAGCCCTCGCCGTGTCCCTGACTATGACGCGCTATTTGAACCTGTTCGTCAGGCGCGCCAGGAAAAAAGCGGCAAGCAACTCGGCGATCCGATTAAGGCGGCTCATGCCATGCTGGCATTGATCGAGAGCGGGAACCCGCCAACGCATCTGTTGTTAGGCAGTGACGCATTAAGTTTGGTGCGGCAAAAGCTCGAGGCGCTAGGTAAGGAAATTGAACAATGGGAGAAACTCACCCGTTCAACGGATGGCTGAACGGTGTCGGGTAGAGAGTGTGTAGGGGATCACCGATTATGATCCGCCCAACAGCAAAAAGCCCGCTCAGGTTTCCCTGAGCGGGCTTCTCTAAATATGGCTCCTCTGACTGGACTCGAACCAGTGACATACGGATTAACAGTCCGCCGTTCTACCGACTGAACTACAGAGGAATCGTGTGAACGGGGCGAATAATAGCGAGGCGCCGTCGGCATGTCAAAGGCGGATTACACATTCTGTGACTGTTTGCTTACAGAATGCGCAACCCGTTGAGTTTTTTGGCAGATTTAGCCCTCGGGCACCCGCTGCAGGCGCAGCTGATAGCGGTAAACGCCGGCGGTGAGCAGGTAATCCCGGTGCACGCTCGGGCTCCAGGAATCGTCGCCGCCCACCCCCATATGGAAGCCGTCCAGATGCAGCCAGGTGCCTGCTTCCGGCTGCAGCAGATGCTGGTGGCTGCAGGCCATCAGCTGTTGCAGGCCGTAGCGGCTGAGTGAGAAGTGGAAGCGGCCGTCGATGCGCCAGCCGCCGTAGCGCAGGCTGCGGGTGTCGCAGCGCAGGCCGTTCTCGCCGGGGAAAATATACGGCGTGTGCAGATCCGCCAGCGGCAGGCGCCAGCGCCCGTGCTGCGCGGCCAGACGGCGATCCGGGTAGTTCTCGTGCGGGCCCAGGCCCAGCCATTCCGCCTGCGGCTGCACCGTTGCCAGTTGGCAGTGCAGGCCGATGCGCGCCGGCGGCGGCAGGGCGTCGGCCACCTCGACCTCCACGCTCACGTTCACTGCGCCCAGCGCATCGAACAGCCACTGTTTGCGGCTGAGCAGTAAAATCTGCCCGTCCACGCCGAACTGGTGTTCGCTCACCACCTGCACGCCGTTTTGCAGCGCATCCGCCTGCAGCCGCGTGCAGCGCTCCTCCAGCCGGTACAGGCCCGCCAGCTTCCAGCGTTCGACCCAGGCGTTAGGATCGATATGATCCGCTTCGCTGACGCCGATGTCGTTATCGATCGGCGCGCGCGCAAAGCCGTCGCGCAGCGGCGTCAGCAGCTGCGGCTGCTCATTCTGCCACCACTGCGTCAGGTGGCCGCTGCTGCGCTCGAAGCGCCAGCGCTGGTCGCCGTGGGTGAGCGTCAGCCCCTGATCGTCTTCAGTCAGCGTGGGCGGCACGCCCTGCGCCGGCGGCGGCGCGGGATGCAGCGCGCGCGGCACCCGCCACTGATCCCAGGCGCAGCGGTGGTGCGCTTCGGACCAGTCGGTGGCCTGCGGCTGCACCACCTCCACGTTCAGCCACAGCTCGCCGGGCTGATGCAGCATCGGCAGCCGGTCGAGCAGGGTGAAGCGAGTGCTGCCCTGCGGCGGCAGCGCTAGATCGAAGCTGCCGCTGGCGCGCTCCACGCCGTCCAGCTCCAGCCGCCAGTTGAGCTGTTCGTTGTCGGTGTGGCGGAACAGGTAATCGCTGGTGACGGTCAGCGTCAGCGAGGCGGCGTCGAAGGCGAAGCGGAACAGCTGCTGGGCCCGCTGCGCTTCGAACAGTGCCGGGTGTGGGGTACGATCCGCGAACACCAGCCCGTTCAGGCAGAACTGGCGATCGTTAGGGGAGTCGCCGAAGTCGCCGCCGTAGGCCCAGAACTCTTCGCCGCGCTCGTCGCGTTTGATCAGCGCCTGATCGACCCAGTCCCAGACAAAGCCGCCCTGCAGGCGTGGATAGTGGTGGAACGCGCGCCAGTAGCGCTCAAAGCCGCCGAAGCTGTTGCCCATCGCATGGGCGTATTCGCACAGGATCAGCGGGCGCTGTTCCTCCGGCAGGCCGATCCACTTGCCGATCGCCCATTTGGGCACCGCCGGGAACGGCTGATCCTGATCCACTCGCGCATACATCGGGCAGATGATGTCGGTAGCGGCGGTGTCGGCGCCGCCGCCTTCATATTGCACCGGGCGGGTCGGATCCTGGCTTTTCACCCAGCGGTACAGCGCGTCGTGGTTTACGCCGTGGCCGGACTCGTTGCCCAGCGACCAGATAATGATGCAAGGGTGGTTGCGATCGCGTTGCACCATGCGGGTGACGCGCTCGCTCATCGCCGGCAGCCACAGCGGATCGTCAGCCAACCGGTTCATCGGCTGCATGCCGTGGGTCTCGATATTGGCTTCGTCCACCACGTACAGCCCGTAACGGTCGCACAGCCGGTACCACAGCGGGTGATTGGGGTAATGCGAGCAGCGCACCGCGTTGAAGTTGTGCTGCTTCATCAGCAGGATGTCGTGGCGCATCGTCGCCTCGTCCATCACCTGGCCGTGGCGCGGATGATGCTCGTGGCGGTTAACGCCGCGGATCAGCAGCGGCTGTCCGTTGAGCTTCAGCAACCCGCCGCTGATTTCTACCTGACGGAAGCCGACGTCATAGGCCTCCACCTCGATAATCTCCCCCTCGGGCGAGAGCAGGGCGACGGTGGCGCGATACAGCGCGGGCATTTCGGCGCTCCACAGCGCCGGGCGTTCCACCGGCAGGCGCAGCGTGACGCGATCGTCATAGGCGCCGCGCTCGTCCACGATCTCGCTGCCGAGCGGCTGGGTGCGTTCGGCCACCCGCGTGCCGTCGCGCCACAGCTGAACCTGCACCTGCAGCGGGCCGGGCCGGTTGGCGCGCGCCGTCACCACCAGTTCGCCGCGGGTAAAGCTGTCATGCAGCGGCGTGGTGATGCGCACATCGCTCAGGTGCGCGGCGGGTTTGTGCAGCAGGCTGACGTCGCGGAAGATGCCGCTCATGCGCCACATGTCCTGATCTTCCAGATAGCTGCCGTCGCACCAGCGCAGCACCATCACCGCCAGCCGGTTTTCACCCGGCCGCAGCCACGGGCTGAGATCGAACTCCGCCGGCAGGCGGCTGTCCTGCGAATAGCCGACCCAGTGGCCGTTGCACCATAAATAGAACGCCGAGTTGACGCCGTCGAAGATAACGCGCGTCTGGCCGGCGGCCAGCCAGGCCGGATCGACGCTGAAGGTGCGCGAGTAGCAGCCGGTCGGGTTGTCTTCCGGCACGCGCGGCGGATCGACCGGGAACGGGTAGCGCACGTTGGTGTAGATCGGCGCATCGTAGCCGGCGAGCTGCCAGTTGCCCGGCACTGCCAGCGGGGCGGCGTCCGGCAGATCCTGCTGCAGCCAGCCTTCCGGTGCCGCCTCTGGGCGCGGGAAATAGCTGAAGCGCCACTCGCCGTTCAGCGACCGGCGGCTGGCGCTGGGGGCATCGTCGCGCGCGTCTTCCACCGTGCGCCAGCTGGCGAACGGCGGGTGAGCGTCCAGCCGGCGGTAGTGGGGGCAGGCCGGGTTTTGCCAGTCACGGCGGGCGAGGATTTCGGTCAGGGAAGCAAGGGGCGCAGCGGGCATCGGCGATCGTCCTGTCGGCTAGGTGATGCTCACCAAGATGCTGACCGGCGCATAAAAAGTAAAGCGGTTACACGTAACCTTGCAAGGGCGATCAAATAACCGTTAATGCGGTTCGCCGGCGCGGTAGATCCGCTGTGGGCGGCCGACCTTGCCGTAAATGATCTCGGCGCGCAGCTGCTGCGCGGCGGTGCAAAACTCCAGATAACGGCGCGCGGTGGTGCGGCTGAGCCCCATTTTTTGCGCAACGCTTTCAGCGGTGTGGCGCGCGGCGGGTTCGGCAAACAGTGCGCGGACCTTGCCCAGCGTCAGCTCGTCGATGCCGGCGGGCAGCGCCGCCTGCTGCTCGCCGCGGGCATAGGTGTTGAACATCTCGTCGATGCGGCGCTGGTTGAGGCGCGCTTTGTCCTTCAGCGCTTCGCGGCGTTGGCTGAAGCGCTGCAGGGTCTGGCTCAGCCGGTCATAGGCCAGCGGTTTGATCAGGTAGTCGAACACGCCGTAACGCAACGCCTCGGCCACGGTGGCCATGTCGCTGGCGGCGGTGATGAACACGATGCCGCCGCGATACCCGCTCAGCGTCAGTTCGCGCAGCAGGGTGATGCCCTGGCCGTCCGGCAGAAAGTTGTCCAGCAGAATCAGGTCCGGCTTGAAGCGCTCGGTCATGGCGCGCGCCTGCGCCAGGGTGCCGGCCAGCCAAATCTGGCGGCAGCCGCCGTTCTGGCGGATAAACTCCGCGTGCATTTCCGCCAGCGGCGTTTCGTCTTCAACGATCAGGATGTTCAGCCATTCCATAATGAAACCTACTATTGCAATCAAGATGCTAAATGAATGTAAGTAAACTGCGGCGCCAAATAAAGATTATCTCAATAATAAACACCATAAGATTAATTAAGCAAATAAAGAACATTAAATAACTTATTAACCGGGAACGGTTTGTGAAATAGGTCAATAATCGGCGTTTTTTTTCTGTTTACCATTGCTTTATCGAACGCGAAGCGGCGTTTATCTACATGGTTTTTAAGGTTTTAATTATCCTTGTTGATGTTAATTAAAATGCCTTTTTGTATTTAACTTGTTGTTTGTCAGTTAACCCAGAGAGCGTGTTATGTTAGGCGATGCCGTATTTAATCGGGTAAAGCGATCGGATCATAAAGCGATTTCGGAAATAAGCGCCTTCTTGCGCAGTAACGATCTGAATATCGACACCACGGTTGAAATATTTATTACCGTTACCCAGCACGACAAATTGGTCGCCTGCGGCGGTATCGCCGACAATATTATCAAATGCGTCGCCATCAGTCCGCTGATGCGTGGCGAAGGGTTGGCGCTGGCGCTGGCGACCGAGCTGGTGAACCTGGCCTACGAGCGCCATCACACTCAGCTGTTTATCTACACCAAGGTGCAGAACGAGCCGCTGTTCCGCCAGTGCGGTTTCTACCCGATCGCCACCGTGCCGGGCATCGTGGTGCTGATGGAAAACAGCCCGTGTCGCCTGAAGCGCTACGCCGCCCAACTGGCGAGCCAACGTCGGCCGGGCGATACCATCGGCAGCATCGTGATGAACGCCAACCCCTTCACCCGCGGGCATCAGTATCTGGTGCGTCAGGCGGCCAAACGTTGCGACTGGCTGCACCTGTTTCTGGTGAAGGAAAACACCTCGCGCTTCAGCTATGAAGACCGGCGCCGGCTGGTGCTGGCCGGCACCGCCGATATTCCCAACCTCACGGTACACGAAGGCTCGCAGTACGTGATCTCGCGCGCCACCTTCCCCTGTTACTTCATCAAGGATCAGGGCGTGGCCGACGACTGTTACACCGAAATCGATCTGAAGATCTTCCGCCAGTATCTGGCGCCCGCGCTGGGCATCACCCACCGCTTCGTCGGCAACGAGCCGTTCTGCGCGGTGACCGCGAAATACAACCGCGACATGCGTTACTGGCTGGAAACGCCGGCGCTGCCCAGCCCGCCGATCGCGCTGGTGGAAATCGAGCGTTTGCAATATCAGGGCACGGCGATCTCCGCCTCCTGGGTGCGCAAGCTGCTGGCGGCGGGGGACTTCCACGCCGCCGCGCCGCTGGTGCCGCCGGACACCCTGTACTACCTGCAGGATCTGCAAACGCAGCGCCGGGCCAAGGCGGCCCCGCATCCTTTTGAGTCCGCACAATCAGGTGAATGATGAAAATTATCCGAGAAGCAATGGCCGGCACGCTGGAATCCAGCGATGTCATGGTGCGCATCGCGCCCGCCGAGGGGCCGCAGCACGATCTGTTGATCGCCAGCAGCGTGGAAAAACAGTTCGGCGCGGCGATCCGTCGCACCCTGCTGGAGGTGCTGCAGCGCTATGAGGTGGAGCCGGTGCAGGTGATCGTCGACGACAAGGGGGCGCTGGACTGCGTGCTGCGCGCCCGGCTGGAAACCGCGCTGATGCGCGCCTGCGAGGGCGGCCAACTGCCGTGGGAGGCGAAAGATGAAAACGCTGAATAAAACCCGGCTGCGCCGCAGCATGCTGTTCGTTCCCGGCGCCAACGCGGCGATGGTCAGCAACGCCTTTATCTACCAGGCCGACGCCCTGATGTTCGATCTGGAAGACTCGGTGATCCTGCGTGAAAAAGACGCGGCGCGCCGGCTGGTGTACCACGCGCTGCAGCACCCGCTGTACCAGGAGGTGGAAACCATCGTGCGCGTCAATGCGCTCGACTCCGCCTACGGCCTGGCGGACCTGCAGGCAGTGGTGCGCGGCGGCGCGGACATCGTGCGCCTGCCGAAGACCGACAGCGCGCAGGACGTTGTCGACATGGAGCGCGAGATTGCCGCCATCGAAGCAGCCTGCGGGCGGCCGGTCGGCAGCACCGGGCTGCTGGCGGCGATCGAATCGGCGCAGGGCATCACCAACGCGGTGGCGATCGCGCACGCTTCGCCGCGGCTTATCGGCATCGCGCTGGGGGCGGAAGACTATGTGCGCAACCTGCGCACCGAACGCTCGCCGGAGGGCATCGAGCTGCTGTTCGCCCGCTGCTCGCTGCTGCAGGCGGCGCGCGCCGCCGGCATTCAGGCGTTCGACACCGTCTATTCCGACGCCAATAACGAAGCCGGCTTCCTGCAGGAAGCGGCGCTGATCAAACAGCTCGGCTTCGACGGCAAATCGCTGATCAACCCGCGCCAGATTGAGCTGCTGCACAACCTGTACGCGCCGACCGCCAAAGAGGTGGCGCACGCGCAGCGGGTGGTGGACGCCGCCGAAGCGGCGGAGCGGGAAGGGCGCGGCGTGGTGTCGCTCAACGGAAAAATGGTCGACAGCCCGGTGATTGAACGCGCCCGGCTGGTGCTGGAGCGCGCCGCGCTGTCCGGCTTGCGGGAAGAACCGGCGCAGCACGGGGAGGAAGCATGATGAACCGCCAACAACGATTGATGACCTTCGCCAACCCGGCGGATCTGCCGGGCTATCAGGACGTGTCCAAAGCCAACCTGCAGGCGCGCAAACCGCGCGATCTCAAGCTGTGCGACTCCTTGCAGGAAGCGGTGCGCCGCAGCGGACTGCAGGACGGCATGACCATCTCCTTCCACCATGCGTTTCGCGGTGGCGATTTGACCCTCAATCAGGTGATGGAGACGCTGGCGGCGATGGGGTTCCGCAACCTGACGCTGGCCTCCAGCTCGCTGACCGACTGCCATGCGCCGCTGGTTGAGCATATCCGCCACGGCGTGGTGAGCCGCATTTACACCTCCGGGCTGCGCGGCCCGTTGGCGGACGCCGTTTCGCGCGGCCTGTTGGCGGAGCCGGTGCAAATTCACTCGCACGGCGGCCGGGTCAACCTGAACGAATCCGGCGAGCTGAAGATAGACGTGGCCTTCCTCGGCGTGCCGGCCTGCGATGAGTTCGGCAACGCCAACGGCTACAGCGGTGAAGCCTGCTGCGGCTCGCTCGGCTATGCGCGGGTGGACGCCGAGGCGGCGGGCACCGTGGTGCTGCTGACCGAGCAACTGGTGCCGTATCCGCATCATCCCGCCAGCCTGGCGCAGGATCGGGTGGATCTGATCGTGCAGCTGGAGCGGGTGGGCG
Organism: Serratia sp. 201; assembly: GCF_037027545.1. NCBI lineage: Bacteria > Pseudomonadati > Pseudomonadota > Gammaproteobacteria > Enterobacterales > Yersiniaceae > Serratia > Serratia sp. 201. Next base: position 673,393 of record NZ_JAXCHC010000002.1, read on the forward strand.
ATGCCGACAAGATCGGCGCCGACGCCACGCGCATGACCTCGAACCCGCGCGAGCTGCTGATCGCCCGCCGCGCCGCCGAGGTGATCGCCGGCTCCGGCTACTTCACCGAAGGGTTCTCGCTGCAAACCGGCACCGGCGGCGCCTCGCTGGCGGTGACCCGGTTCCTGGAAGACAAGATGCGCGCCCGCGGCATCCACGCCGCGTTCGCCCTCGGCGGCATCACCTCGACCATGGTGGATCTGCACGAGAAAGGGCTGATCGGCAAGCTGCTGGACGTGCAGAGCTTCGATCGGGCGGCGGCGACCTCGCTGGCGCGCAACCCGCGCCATATCGAAATCAGCGCCAACCAGTACGCCAACTTCAGCTCCAAGGGCGCGTCGGTCGATCGGCTCGACGTGGTGGTGCTGAGCGCGCTGGAAATCGACACCGGCTTCAACGTTAACGTGCTGACCGGCTCCGACGGCGTGCTGCGCGGCGCGTCCGGCGGCCACTGCGACACCGCCGCCGCCGCGCGGCTGGCGATCATCGTTGCGCCGTTGGTGCGCGGGCGCATCCCGACGCTGGTGGAGCAGGTGACTACCTGCGTCACGCCGGGCTCCAGCATCGACATTCTGGTGACCGACCATGGCATCGCCGTCAACCCGGCGCGGCCGGAGCTGGCGCAGCGCCTGCGGGAGGCCGGGCTCGAGGTGGTGAGCATCGACTGGCTGCGCGCCCGCGCGCTGCAGCTGACCGGCGAACCGCAGCCGATCGCCTTTACCGACAAGGTGGTGGCGGTGGTGCGCTACCGCGACGGTTCGGTGATCGACGTGGTGCATCAGGTGGCGGAGTAAGCGATGGCCGCCGTCGATCCCCAACTGGCCGCCGAACGCGCGGTCAGCCTGCCGGCGCTGCTCACCAGCCGCGAATGCCGCCAAGCGCGCCAGCAGGCGTGGCTGGCGCAGCACGAGTGCACGCTGCTGGTGCTGACGCTGGTGGTGCCCGGCCCGGTGAAGGACAGCGCGTTGACGCGCGGCATCTTCAACCTGGGGTGGGCGGCGCTGCTGCGGCTGTGCGCCGAACAGGGTTGGCCCAGCCCGCAGGCCGAGGCGCTGGCGCTCGCCACCGGTTGCGAAGGGTTTGTGGCTCTGCGCGCCGATGCCCAGCGGGTGAAAGACTGCGCCATGCAGCTGGAGGTGAGCCGCCCGATCGGCCGACTGTGGGATATCGACGTGCTGGATACGCAGGGGCGCATTTTGTCGCGCCGCGACATCGGCCTGCCGGAACGGCGCTGCCTGTTGTGCGGCCAACCGGCCAAGATCTGCGCCCGCCAGCGGCGGCATAGCAGCGAGCAGCTGCTGCATGAAATGGAAAGGATGTTCAACGATGCGATCTCTGCCGATTAATCCACCCGCCCGTCACACCGAGCCGGCCTGCGGCTTCGCCCGCGCCGCTTTCCGCGCGCTGCTGGTGGAGGTCAACCTCACGCCCAAACCGGGGCTGGTGGATCGCCATAACACCGGCGCTCACCGCGACATGGATCTTGGGCATTTCTACCGCAGCGCCCGCGCCATCGGCGTGTGGCTGCCGCGCTTTATCCAACGCGGACGGGAAGACGCGGCTTTGCCGGCAGAGCAGCAGCTGGCGCGGCTGCGGCCGCTCGGCATGGCCTGCGAAAACCAGATGTTTCGCGCCACCGGCGGCATTAACACCCACAAGGGCAGCGTGTTCTCACTCGGGTTGCTGTGCACCGCCTTCGGCCGCCTGCAGCAGCAGGGCCGCGCCATCGGCGCAGAAGCGCTGTGCGCCGAGGTGGCGGCGATGTGCAGGGGGCTGGTGGAGCGCGAACTGCGGCGCAACAACGCCGGGCAGACCGCCGGCCAGCGGCTGTTCGCCGCGCACGGGCTGAGCGGCGCACGCGGCGAGGCGGAGTCCGGTTTTCGGTTGGTGCTTGACGGCGCGCTGCCGTTGTATCGGCAACGGCTGGCCGCCGATGGCGACGAACAGCGGGCGCTGCTGGACAGCCTGCTGTGGCTGATGGCCCACAACGACGACACCAACGTCGCCTCGCGCGGCGGCCTGCACGGGCTGCGCTGGCTGCGGCGCCGGGCGGCCTGGCTGCTGGCGCAGGGCGGCTCGGCGGGGGAAGCGGGCCTGGCGCGCCTGCGGCGCTTCGATGCCGACTGCATTGCCCGTAACCTCAGCCCCGGCGGCAGCGCCGACCTGTTGATAGTGACCTGGCTGCTGGCGCAGCTGGGTGCCCAAGAATAATAACCAAGCCTTCAGGAGAGTCCCAATGTCCCAAACCCAGGAAAAGATCTGGAAAGCGATAGCGCCGCTGGCGGTGCTCGCGATCCTGTTATTGATACCGGTACCCGACGGCATGCCGCCGCAGGCCTGGCACTACTTCGCCATCTTCGTGGCGATGATCGTCGGCATGATTCTGGAGCCGATCCCGGCCACCGCCATCAGCTTTATCGCGGTGACCGTCAGCGTGCTCAGCGCCAACTGGGTGCTGTTCGGCGCGCAGGAGCTGGCGGAGCCGGGCTTCAAGGCCGGTAAAGAGGCGCTGAAATGGGGGCTGGCGGGCTTCTCCAGCACCACCGTCTGGCTGGTGTTCGGCGCCTTTATCTTCGCGCTGGGCTACGAGGCCACCGGGCTGGGGCGGCGCATCGCGCTGTTCCTGGTGAAGTTCATGGGCAAGCGCACGCTGACGCTGGGCTATGCGGTGGTGATCATCGATATCCTGCTGGCGCCGTTCACGCCGTCCAACACCGCGCGCACCGGCGGCACGGTGTTCCCGGTGGTGAAAAACCTGCCGCCGCTGTTCGATTCTTTCCCTAACGATCCCTCCTCGCGCCGCATCGGCGGTTACCTGATGTGGATGATGGTGGTCGGCACCAGCATCAGCTCCTCGATGTTCGTCACCGGCGCCGCGCCGAACGTTTTGGGCATCGAGTTCGTCGGCAAGATTGCCGGGGTGCACATCAGCTGGATGCAGTGGTTCCTGGCGTTCCTGCCGGTCGGCCTGCTGCTGCTGATCATCGCGCCGCTGATCTCCTACTACCTGTACAAACCGGGCGTGACCCACAGCAGCGAAGTGGCCGCCTGGGCGGATACCGCGCTGGGGGAAATGGGCAAGCTGACGCGCAAGGAGTACACCCTGATCGGCCTGGTGCTGCTCAGCCTGTGTCTGTGGGTGTTCGGCGGCAAAATGCTGGACGCCACCGCGGTATGCCTGCTGGCGGTGTCGCTGATGCTGGCGCTGCACGTGGTGTCGTGGAAAGAGATCACCAAATACTCCAGCGCCTGGAACACGCTGGTTAACCTGGCGACGCTGGTGGTGATGGCCAACGGCCTAACGCGCTCCGGCTTTATCGACTGGTTCGCCCAGACCATGAGCACCCACCTGGACGGCTTCTCGCCGAACATGACGGTGGTGGCGCTGGTGCTGGTGTTCTACTTCGCCCACTATCTGTTCGCCAGCCTGTCGGCGCATACCGCCACCATGCTGCCGGTGATCCTGGCGGTCGGCAAAGGGCTGCCGGGCGTGCCGATGGAACAGCTGTCGATGCTGCTGGTGCTGTCGATCGGTATCATGGGCGTGCTGACGCCGTACGCCACCGGGCCGGGGGTGATCATCTACGGCTGTGGTTACGTGAAATCGAAAGACTACTGGCGCCTGGGCGGCATTCTCGGCGTGGTGTACATCGCCGCGCTGCTGCTGATCGGCTGGCCGATCATGAGCCTGTGGTACTGAGTTGAAGCCACGCGGCCACCGCCCGGTGGCCGCGGTTACGATCCTTTCCCGTGAACCCTGTCACACACTTGTCACACTAACCCCGCCATCATACGCAGGCAAACGCTAACACCTTAAAAATAATCATTTTCCGGGAGCCTCTGCGGATGAGAAAAAAAACGTTATTGCTGTGCCTGCCTTTGTTATTCACCGGGAATGCGCTGGCGGACGCCGGCGGTTATCAACTGGAGCAGGTGCTGGTGATGAGCCGCCATAACCTGCGCGCGCCGCTGGCCAACAACGGCAGTGTGTTGGCGCAGTCCACGCCGAAGGCCTGGCCGGCCTGGGAAACGCCGGGCGGCCAGCTGACCACCAAGGGCGGGGTGCTGGAAGTGTATATGGGGCACTACTTCAACGCCTGGCTGAAGCAGACTGGCCTGTTGCCGCAAGAGGGCTGCCCGACCGCCGGCAGCGTGTACGTCTACGCCAACAGCCTGCAGCGCACGGTGGCCACCGCGCAGTTCTTCAGCAACGGTGCGTTCCCTGGCTGCGACGTCAGCGTGCATCATCAGGACAAGATGGGCGAGATGGATCCGACCTTCAACCCGATCATCACTGACACCAGCGAAGCCTTCAACCAGCAGGCGCTGGCGGCGATGAACGCCGCGCTGGGATCGCTGAAGCTGGACGCCTCTTACCAACAGCTGGCGAAGATCATCGACTACAAGGATTCCGCCGCCTGCAAGACCGACAAACACTGTGACCTGACCAAAGAAGCCAGCGTGATGAGCGCGGTGCCGGGCAAAGAGCCGGGCGTCTCCGGCCCGCTGCGGGTGGGCAACTCGCTGGTGGACGCCTTTATGCTGCAGTATTACGAAGGTTTCCCGATGAAAGAGGTGGCCTGGGGCAAAATCGCCACCCCGCATCAGTGGCAGCAGCTGGCGCAGTTGAAAGACGGCTATCAGGATTCGCTGTTCACCTCGCCGGTGGTGGCGCAAAACGTCGCCAAACCGCTGCTGACCTACATCAACAACGCGCTGCTGGGCGAGCGCAAACCGGACGCGCCGAAGTTGACGGTGCTGGTCGGCCACGACTCCAATATCGCCTCGCTGCTGTCGGCCATGCAGTTCCAGCCGTATCAGCTGCCGCAGCAGTACGAGAAAACGCCGATCGGCGGCAAACTGGTGTTCCAGCGCTGGCGCGACGCGCAGAACGACCGTGAATTGCTGAAGATTGAGTACGTCTATCAGTCCACCGAACAGCTGCGCAAGGCGACGCCGCTGACGCTGCAAACCCCGCCGCAGCGCGTGACGCTGGCGCTGAAAGGCTGCCCGATCGACAAAGACGGCTTCTGTGCCTGGAGCGATTTCGAAAAGACCATGAAAGGCATCTTGTAATGCCCGGCCTCTCTTCCGATCGCGGGGGAGAGGCATAGGCGCGGCTGCCGGGGGATTGTGCTTGAATCCCCTCAACCGATCACCTAGCATTTCGTTAGGTGTAACGGGGAGAGAAAACCATGCGACCATCCATTGTTCTTGCAGAACATCGCCAGGCGATCCGAAAAACGGTTGGGCTGTTCCCTGCGGCCAATCCGCGGATTTTCGGCTCGGTGCTGCATGGCACCGATCGGGAGGGCAGTGATTTGGATCTGTTGGTCGATGCGTTGCCGGGTGCCACGTTGTTTGATCTGGGAGGGCTGCAGTCGGAACTGGAAGCGCTGCTGGGCATTCAGGTGGATCTGCTGACGCCGCTCGATTTGCCGCCGGCCTTTCGTCAGCAGGTTTTGGCGGAGGCCCAACCGGTATGAAAGATGCGCGGTTGGTCGATTATCTGAGCCACATGCAACAGGCGGCGCAGGATGCCTGTGATTTCGTTGATGGCTTGGCGGCGGCAGATTTTATCGAAGATAAACGCACTCAGCAGGCGGTCATTATGAGCCTGATTATTATCGGTGAAGCCGTGACGAAAATCATGGATGGCAGCCCCGCGTTTACGCAACGCCATCCTGAAATCCCCTGGAGAAACATGCGCGGCATGCGTAATCGCATTGCGCACGGTTATTTTGATATCAACCTTGAAGTGGTCTGGGCGACGGTGCAAACGGCGTTGCCGGAACTGCTTACACAGCTGTTGGCGGTACGCCAGGATGCTGAGAAGTTAAACGACGGTGATTAAGCTTTCTTTGGACAGTGACTCTGGTTCCTGCCGGAGCCCCACTTTTATCCGCAATATCGAATTTTTCACGCCGGACGGCTATCCGGGCCAGGTCGCGCGCTGCCATTTTGCGCTGGCGGAGTATCGCGACGAGAGTTTTCCCGAGGCGGGCTTTGCGCTGCCGGACCACCTGGCGCGCGCGGTGCCGAAACGCCGTGCGGAGTATCTGGCCGGGCGTGTTCTGGCGCGGCAACTGTTGGCGCCGCTCGGTTTTGCCGATTTCACCCTGGCGCGCGGCGAAGATCGCGCGCCGCAGTGGCCGCCGGGCATCGCCGGGGCGCTGAGCCATAATTCGCATACCGCGCTGTGTGCCGTACACCGCGAGAGCGGGCTGGGCGGCGTTGGGCTGGATGTGGAGACGCTGCTCTCCGACGTGCGGGCGGAGGAGCTGTGGGGGGCGATCGTTTCGGCGGGGGAGCGCGAGGCGTTACTGCGCGAGGCGCTGCCGTTCAACGAACTGCTGACGCTAACGTTTTCCGCCAAAGAGAGCCTGTTCAAGGCGCTTTATCCGCAGGTGCGCTGTTACTTCGATTTTCTCGATGCGCGCATGGTCGCCGTGGATACGCAGCGGCAGACGTTTGTATTAGCGTTGCTTAAGACCTTGACGCCAAATTGCCCCGCCGGCCGCCGGTTTAACGGGCGTTTTTGGCGTGAAGGTGACGATGTCACGACTTTTATTTTTTGCTAAAACATAATAATAACAGTGTGTTATTTCTTGCGGCACCGTAACGCGGATGTGCCGCGGCGGGCGGAAAGATTCATTCATCGGAGATTGACCCACGGTGGGGTTCCGGTGTAGTTTATTCTCCTTTTTATAGCTAATGATAATTATTCGCATAAACATTATCATTGGTAAGGCGCAACAAAGGAGTGGTCTTGTGGCGACACTGACGACAGAAAACCAAACCTTCCCCGGGTTTGTGTACGCCGAACAATCGACCTTTTTGTACCGGTCCGAATTCCGGTCCCTCTCCGCCGACGGTGTGTTTGAGCGTATCGAAACGCCGGCGTTCGGCGGCGAGCAGGAAGGCAGCGCGCTGACGCAGCATATTCGCCAGGCGCTGGCGCGCGCCAAAGCCGCCGGCCAAGAGACGCCGGTGGTGGTGGGCGCCATTCCGTTCGATACGCGCCGGCCTTCCTGCCTGTACGTGCCTGAAAACTGCCAGTTTGTCGCCAACGACAGCTTTACCCGCGCCGCGCGCCCGATGCTGCAACAGCCGCATCGCCTGGCCGCCTGCACCAGCATTCCGGACGAACCGCGCTTCAAGCACGCGGTGGCGGAAGCGGTCAGCCGTTTTAAACAAGGCAAGCTGGACAAGGCGGTGCTGTCGCGCATCCTCGACATCGAGCTGGAGCAGCCGGTGGCGGGCCACCAGATCCTCAATAACCTGATGGTGCAGAACCCGACCGGTTATCACTTTTCCCTGCCGCTGGCCGATGGCGGCGTGCTGATCGGCGCCAGCCCGGAGCTGCTGATCCGCAAGCAGGGCGGCGAGATCCACACCAACCCGCTGGCGGGCTCGGCGCGCCGTCAGGACGATCCGCAACAGGATCGCCTCGGCAGCGAGCGCCTGATGCGCTCGACCAAAGACAAATACGAACATAAGCTGGTGATCGACGACATCCGTCGGCACCTGGCGCCGCTGTGCGCCAGCCTGAGCGTGCCCAGCGGCCCGTCGCTGCTCAGTACCGGCACCATGTGGCATTTGTCCACCCGCATTTGCGGCGAGCTGCTGAACCCGAATCTCAACGTGATGCAGCTGGCCTGTCTGCTGCATCCGACGCCGGCGCTGTGCGGCTTCCCGACCGAGAGCGCCCGCCAACTGATCGCCGATCTGGAACCGCACGATCGCGGCCTGTTCAGCGGCATCGTCGGCTGGTGCGACGCCAACGGCGACGGCGAGTGGGCGATCGTCATCCGCAGCGGCCTGCTGCGCGGCAACCGGGTGCGGCTGTTCGCCGGCGCGGGTATCGTCGCCGCCTCGACGCCGCAGTCCGAGTGGCTGGAAACCGCCGCCAAACTGGGCACCATGCTCAACGCTTTCGGCCTGAACAGCGGCGCGCTGTAGGGCCACTTTGCGGCGCAGCGCGCGCCGCATCCTATCCTTTTCGCAGGAGACAACGATGAACAACAACATGACCCGGCTGTGCGCCCGGATGGCGGTGCGCGCATGAGCATTCAGATGGATTTCACCGGCAAACGCGTGTGGGTGACCGGCGCGGCGCGCGGCATCGGCGAGCAGATCGCCCGGCATTTTTTGACGCAGGGCGCCGAGGTGGTGGGGTTTGACCGCGAGTTCGCCAACCCGGATTTGCCTTACCCTTGCGTGACGCTGGACATCAGCCGGCCGGAGCAGGTGGAGGCGGTGTGCCGCCAACAGCTGGCGGAGAACCCGCAACTGGACGTGTTGGTCAACGCAGCCGGCATTCTGCGCATGGGCAATACCGAAGATCTGAGCGTGGATGACTGGCATCAGTGCATCAACGTCAATGCCTCGGGGGCGTTTTACCTGTTCCGTGCCGTGCTGCCGCACTTCAAGGCGCAGCGCAGCGGGGCGATCGTCAGCATCGGCTCCAACGCCGCGCACGTACCGCGCGCGCAGATGGCGGCCTACTGCGCTTCCAAGGCGGCGCTGACCAGCCTGAACCACTGCGTGGGGCTGGAAATGGCGCCGTTCGGCGTGCGGTGCAATCTGGTGTCGCCGGGCTCGACCGACACGCCGATGCAGCGCGGCATGTGGCAAACCGACGATGCACAGCAACGCACCATCGCCGGCTTCCCCGAGATGTTCAAGCTGGGGATCCCGCTGGGTAAAATCGCTCGCCCGGACGAGATCGCCAACGCGGTGTTGTTCCTGGCCTCCGACCTGGCCAGCCACATCACCATGCAGGACATCGTGATCGACGGCGGCGCCACGCTGGCCGCCTGAGTCAGACCCGCTGGCGGCGCAGCAGGTGCTGCGCGCCTTCCGCCGCCAGCAGCAGCACCGCCAGCCAGATCGCCAGATAGGTTGGCCATTCGCTTTGGCTGATGCTCTCGCCGAGCAGCAGCGCGACGATCACCAGCAGCACCGGTTCCACATAGCTCAGCAGGCCGAACAGGCTGAACGGCAGCAGGCGGCTGGCGAGGATATAACACACCAATGCCACGGCGCTGATGACGCCGAGTAGCGGAATGCGCCAATACAGCTCGGCATTGATCGACAGCGCCGCCGCGCCGCCGTCGCCGAAGGCGAACCAGGCCGCCGCCGGCAGCATCAGCGCCAGCTCGCACCACAGCCCGCCGAGATTGTCGGTGCCGAAACGCCGCCGCAAAATAAAGTAGAGCGGATAGCCCAGCGCCACCACCAGCGTCGGCCATGATACGCCGCCCGCCTGATACAGCTCATTGCCCACCCCCACCATGGCGCACGCCACCGCCAGCGTTTGCAGCAGCGACAGCCGATCGCGGTAGATCAAACGGCCCGCCAGCACCATGGTCAGCGGCAGCAGAAAATAGCCGAGCGATACGTCGAGCGCCTTGCCGTGCAGCGGCGCCCACAGGAACAGCCACAGCTGCACCCCCAGCAGCGCCGAGGTGAGCAGCAGCCCCAGCAGGCGTTGCGGCCGTTGGCCGATCCCGACCAGCGTGTCGCTCACCCTGCGCCAATCGCCGGACAGCGCCATGAACAGCGTCAGGAACGGCAGCGTCAGCAGCGTGCGCCAGCCGTAGACCTGTTCGCCGTTCAGCGGGGTGAGGGTAGAGGTGAAGTAATACATCGCGCCGAACAAGATGGAGGCGACGACCGAAAGAGTGATGCCCTTAATCACACGCATTCCTGGTGAGTGATTGATTTTATGGCGGCTACTGTAGAGAAATTTGCCGCCAACGACAATGGCGTTGCCGGGCGCTGGACAATCGGCGGCGGCGGGTTACAATGACTACTGTGTATTCATACAGGATATGGCGATGACAATCGATCTTTTTGAAGACGCGCTGCCGCCGCCGTGGCGCGAAGAGATCGCCCCCGGCGCGGTGGTGATGCACGGTTTTGTGCGCGATCACGGGCCGGAGCTGCTGGCGGCGGTGCAGGGCGTGGTGGCCCAGGTGCCGTGGCAGCACTTGACCACGCCCGGCGGGCACGTGATGTCGGTGGCGATGAGCTGGTGCGGCAACGGCTGGACCAGCGACAGCCGCGGCTACCGCTATTCGGAACGCGATGCACGCAGCGGCAAACGCTGGCCGGCCATTCCGCCGATCCTGATGGCGCTGGCGGACGAAGCCGCGCAGCAGGCGGGCTTTGGCCCCTTCGTGCCGGATTCCTGTTTGATGAACCGTTACGATCCGGGCAGCAAGCTGTCGCTGCATCAGGATAAAGACGAACACGACTTCGGCGCGCCGATCGTCTCGGTGTCGCTCGGGCTGCCGGCGGTATTTCAGTTTGGCGGGCTGCAACGCAGCGACCGGGCGCGGCGCATTCCGCTGGCGCACGGCGATGTGGTGGTGTGGGGCGGCCCATCGAGGCTCTGTTTTCACGGCATCCTGCCGGTCAAGGAAGGCTACCACTCGCTGGTGGGGCCGCACCGCATCAACATCACGCTACGCAAGGCGCTTTAACTGCGGCTCCTGCGCCAGGCAGGCGACGAGATAGTCGATAAACACCCGCAGTTTGGGCGGCAGATACTGGTTGGGCGCGTAAAGCAACCACAGGCCGCCGTGATAGCTGCTGAGGAAATCCCATTCCGGCAACACCTGCACGGTCTCGCCGTCGTCGAGCGCCTGGCGGGCGGTAAAGTACGGCAGGCTGCCGATGCCGATATGCCGTTTCACCGCGTCCAGCCGCACGCCGGTGTGGTTGGCGGCGTAGCGGCCGCGCACGTTGACCGTCACCGTTTTGCCGCTGCGGCGGAACTTCCATTGCGCATCGCTCGGCGTCTCTCCCAGATAGATGCAGCTGTGCGCCGCCAGATCGTGCGGGTGCTGCGGCGTGCCGTGCTGCGCCAGGTAGTGCGGCGTGGCGCACAGCAGATGGTCTATTCTCATCAACTGGCGGCCGATCAACCCGGGCGACGGGCGATCGGTAATGCGCAGCGCCAGATCGACCCGATCGTCGATCAAATCCATGTAGCGATCTTCCAGCCGCAGCCTCACGTCCACCTTTGGGTAGCGGCGCAGGAACTCCGGCATGTGCGGATGCAGCACGAAGCGGCCCACCGCTTTGGGTACGCTGACGCTGACCAGCCCTTCGGGCTCCACGGCGCCGCGCCCGCCGATCGCCATGACCGCGTCGGCCGCCGCCAGCAGGGTGCGGCAGTGCGCAAACGCCTCTTCGCCGTTTTCGCTCAGCCGCAGTTTGCGGGTGGTGCGGTGCAGCAGCTGCAGCGCCAGCGCCTGCTCGAGCTTCGCCACGCTGCGGCTGACGGCGGAAGGCGAAGTGCCCAGCTTGCGGGCGGCGGCGGAAAAACTGCCGCTCTCTACCACCTGAACGAAAATGGCCATTTCGGGCAACAGCGCGTAAGAAAGATTTGTGCTCATGACGCAAAGGTCCATTGTGATGGCGGCGGATTATGCTCCGATTATGACATGAATATAATGGCTCTTCGAACCGAGGAGAAAAATGATGACCGAACGACGTTATTACTACAGCGACGATTTACAGGGCCAGGCACGGGTGTTGAGCTGCGCGCCGGCCGAGGCGGGCGCTTACGCCGTGGAGCTGGACGCCACGCTGTTCCACCCGCAGGGCGGCGGCCAGCCGTCCGATGTGGGAGCGTTAGACGGCGTCGCCGTGCTACGGGTGCAGCAGCAGGGGGATTCCGTGGTGCACTTTACCGCCGCGCCGCTGCCGATCGGGCCGGTCACGATGCAAATCGATGAAGCGCAGCGTCGGCTGCACGCCCGTTGGCACTCCGGCGGGCATCTGATCGGCTGGCTGGGCGAAACCCGGGGGTGGCGGCCGGTCAAGGCGCATCATTGGCCGGGGGAAGGGCGCATCACTTTCGCGCCGGGACCGGATGCACAGACGATAGAAGCGGACTTTTTGCAGGCGGAGCTGACGCGCTTGATTGCTGCCGATTTACCGCGCCGCCAGCAGGCGGTGGACGGTTTGCGCCAGATCGGTTTCGGCGAGCTGCCCGCCTACGGCTGTGGCGGCACCCATGTCGCCGCGCTGGGCGAGGTGGGCGCGATCGCGATCACCGGCATAAAGATGAAGAAAGGGCAGTTGAATGTGCAGTATGAGCTGGGTTGAATAAGGGAGAGCGGCTCAACGCCCGGCCTGCCGCAGCTGGGTGCAGAATGCGCATTGACATCCCGCTACCGGCACTGCCGCGCAGCTGCCGATGTTCACCGGCTGGGCGTCCATGGCGTGAAAGCCGTAAAACAGATTTTCGATGTTTTGTTCCGCCGCGCGCGCCTGTTCCGGGCGCGGTTCGGGCACTTTTGACTGAAACGCCGCGGCCTTGCCGGCCAACAGGCTGAGAAACAGCAGCGACAGCTGGATTTTCATCGTCGTCTTCCTTTGGCTGAGATTTTGATACTTTATAACAAAATGCATTCGCCGCCAAGCGACGCGTCTTGTGCGATTTACACCATTGGTTAGCGAAATTAGTTCGTTCAATTCCCCGCCGATTTGGTTTGTTATCTAACCCATAACTTTCAGAAATAATATGGGTGCGGCGCGAATGTTTAAGTTTTCTTTCAAGGTATTAACCGGTGGAATAGCGGTGGCGTTAGGAGGGGCGGCGGCGATGAGCCCGGCGTTGGCGGCGGTGCAGGGCGGCACGCTGATCTACCTTGAACAGCAGGCGCACACCAATCTTTATCCGCCTTCCGGTGGGTTTTACCCCAACGGCGGTATTCTCAATCAGATCACCGATAAGCTGACTTACCAGAACCCCAAGACGCTGGAAATTGAACCCTGGATCGCCGAGTCCTGGAGCAGCAACGCCGACAAAACCGAATATACCTTCAAGCTGCGCCCCGGCGTGACTTTCTCCGACGGCACGCCACTGGACGCCAACGCGGTGGCGAAGAACTTCGACACTTACGGGCTGGGCAACAAGGAGAAACGCCTGCCGGTTTCCGAGGTAATCAATAACTACCAGCGCAGCGAAGTGGTGGATCCGCTGACGGTTAAATTCTACTTCACGCGGTCGTCGCCGGGTTTCCTGCAGGGCACCGCCACTATTGGCTCCGGGCTGGTATCGCTCGGCACGTTGAACCGCAGCTACGACGAACTGGGCGATGCGCGCCATATCATCGGTTCCGGTCCGTTTGTGGTCAGCGGCGAAACGCTGGGGCGTGAGGTCGAGCTCAGCGCCCGCAAGGATTATGACTGGGGGCCGGCCAAATCGCCCCAACAAGGGCGAGCTAATCTGGACGGCATCAAGGTGATCGTCACCGGTGAGGACAGCGTGCGCATCGGTGCGCTGCAGGCCGGGCAGGCGGATTTTATCCGCCAGATCCAGGCCTATGACGAGAAGCAAACGCAGGATCAGGGCTTTATCATTTATGCCGCACCGACGCGCGGCGTCAACGACAGCATCGCTTTCCGGCCGGATAACCCGCTGGTGGCCGATCTGCGCGTGCGTCAGGCGCTGCTGCATGCCACCGACAGCAAACAGATCGTCGATACGCTGTTCTCCGCCAACTACCCGCAGGCCAAATCGGTGATCGCCTCCTCGGCCGCCGGCTTTGTCGATCTGTCCGACAAGCTGAAATTTGACCCGCAGCAGGCTAACCGGCTGTTGGATGAAGCGGGTTGGAAAAAGGGCGGCGACGGGCTGCGGGAAAAGGACGGCAAGAAGCTGGTGCTGACGGTGTATGAATCGTTGCCGCAGCCGCAGAACAAGGCGGTGTTGCAGCTGGTTTCGCAGCAGTGGGGGAAGGTCGGCGCGCGGCTGAACATTCTGGCGGGCGACGCCGGCAGCCGGGTGGCGGATAATCTCGACCCACAGAAAACCCCGGCGACGGTGGTGGAGGTGGGGCGCGCCGATCCGGACGTGATCAAAAGTCAGTTTTATCCAACCAATCGCGATGGGCTGCTGCAGAAGGGCGGTACCAGCAGCAACAGCAATTTTAGCGATGACAAGCTGAACGCCCTGCTGCTCGGCATTGCCTCCGAGGTTGACGCGCAAAAGCGCCTGCAGACAGCCGGTGAGGCGCAAAACTACCTGATTGACCAGGCCTACGTGATCCCGTTTTTTGAGGAGCCGCAGGTGTTCGCCGGCGCGCCTTATTTGAAGGGGGTGAGCTTCGAAGCGGTCGGCCGCCCGAGCTTCTACGGCGCCTGGTTAGAGAAACATTAAGGGGGCGCAATGAAGCGATATCTGGCGGGGCGCATCGGGCAGGCGGCATTGGTGCTGTGGGCGGCCTTTACCCTGTCGTTCCTCCTGCTGCAGGTGCTGCCGGGCGATGCGATCCTGATCAAATTCCAGAACCCGGACATGGGGCTGAGCCCGGCGCAGATCGCCGACATGCGCGCGGCCTATGGCGCGGATGTCCCCTTGTGGCGGCAGTATCTGCATACCCTGGGCAGCGTGCTGCATGGCGATTTGGGCTTCTCAATGCAGGCCGGGGTGCCGGTTACCGCGCTGCTGGCGGCTAATCTGCCCGCCACGCTGCAGTTGGCGGTACTGGGCTTTGCGGTGGCGTTGCTGCTGGCGCTGATTATCGCTTTTGCTTCCAACCTGACCGGCTTCGGCTGGCTGCGTTCGGCGCTGCAGATGCTGCCGTCGCTGTTCGTTTCAGTGCCCACCTTTTGGCTGGGCATTGTGCTGATTCAGCTCTTTTCGTTCCGCCTGAAGCTGATCCCGATCATTAACCCCGGCGAGTGGCAGGGGTTGATTTTGCCGATCGCGACGCTGGCGCTGCCGCTCTCTGCGCCGCTGGCGCAAATTCTGATCCGCAGCATCGATGCGGTGCAAACCCAGCCGTTCGTCGCGGTGGCGAGGGCCAAGGGCGCCAGCCGCAGCGGGGTGCTATGGCGGCATGTGGCGCGCAACGCCATGCTGCCGGCGCTGACCATCGCCGGCATGCTGTTCGGCGAACTGATCGCCGGGGCGCTGATCACCGAAACCGTGTTTGGCCGCAGCGGCCTGGGGCAATTGACCCAGCAAGCGGTGGTCAACCAGGACGTGGCGGTGCTGCAGGCGATAGTGCTGATCTCGGCCACCGCTTTCGTCATCATCAATTTGCTGGTGGATCTGCTGTTCCCACTGCTGGATCCGCGGCTGAAAACCCAGGCAGGAGCATCCCTATGAGCAGTATCTCCTTTGAAAAAGCCACGGTTCCGGAGCGCGATCTGTCCGGCGCTGAAAGTGAAGGCGCGCTGCCCGCCAGTCGTCCGAGCCGCCGCCGTGTCCCCCTGACGCTTTTGCTGGCCTGGGCGGTCATTGCGCTGGTGGTGCTGTGGGCGTTGGCGCCGCAGCTGTTTACCGCCTACAGCGGCACCGAAGGCATTGCCGGCGCGCAGCGGCTGGCGCCCGGCGGTGACCATTGGCTTGGCACCGATCAGCTGGGACGCGACCTGTATGCGCGCATGGTGTACGGCGCGTCGCAAACCCTGGCCGGCGCGGTAGTGGCGGTGGCGCTGGGGTTGGTGTTCGGCACCGCGCTCGGCCTGATCGCCGGTGCGTTGGGCGGCGTGGCGGACGACGCGGTGATGCGCGTCGTCGATGTGCTGTTGTCGATCCCCGGCCTGCTGCTGTCGCTGAGCATTATCATCCTGCTTGGTTTCGGTACGGTCAACGCCGCCATCGCGGTGGGTGTCACTTCAGTTGCCAACTTTGCCCGTCTGGCACGGGCGGAAGTGGTGCGAGTGCGGCACAGCGATTACGTTGAAGCGGCCTACGGCAGCGGCGGTAGCTTTTGGGCGGTGCTGTGGCGGCATATCCTGCCGAACTCGCTGACTTCGGTGATCGCCTTCTCGGCGCTGCAGTTCGGCAGCGCGATCCTGGCGATCGCCACCCTGAGTTTCCTCGGTTACGGCACTCCGCCGCCAACCCCGGAATGGGGGCTACTGATCGCCGAAGGGCGCAACTACATTTCCACCGCCTGGTGGCTGACCACCGTCCCGGGCATTGTGGTAGTGGCGGTAGTGTTGGCGGCTAACCACATCAGCCGTTCGCTGGGAGGAAAAGCGCGATGAGCATGCAAGCGGCATGGCAACGGGCGGCGCGGCCGCCGGTACTGGCGCTGGACAAGGTTTCCATCGCCTATGAGGGCAACGAAGGCAGGCGAAGGGTGGTGCATGAGGTGTCGTTCACGATTGAGCCGGGCGAGGTGGTGGCGCTGGTTGGCGAATCCGGTTCCGGCAAAACCACCACGGCGCAGGCGATCATCGGCTTGCTGGCCGACAACGGCCACCTTGAACAGGGCACCATCCGGCTGCACGGTACCGATATCGCCGGCTGGTCATCGCGGCGGCTGGATGCGGTGAGAGGGGCGCAAATCAGCCTGATCCCGCAAGATCCCGCCAGCTCGCTCAACCCGGTAAAAACCATCGGCGAGCAGGTGGCGGAGATCGTCAATATTCACCGCCGGTTGCCGCGCGCGCAGGTACAACAGCGGGTGACGGAACTGTTGACCCGCGTCGGGCTGACGCACCCGGAACTGCGGGCGCGCCAGTTTCCGCATCAACTTTCCGGCGGCATGAAGCAGCGGGTATTGATCGCCATCGCCATTGCGCTGCAGCCGGCGTTGATCATTGCCGACGAACCGAGCAGCGCGCTGGACGTGACGGTGCAAAAACGCATTCTCGATCTGATCGACGAGCTGCGGCGCGAATTTGGCACTGCAGTGTTGCTGGTGACGCACGATTTGGGCGTGGCGGCGGAACGCGCCGATCGACTGCTGGTGTTCCGCCACGGCCGGGTGCAGGAACAGGGGGCTACCGCCGAGGTGCTGCGCGCGCCTGCCAGCGCATACACCCGCAAACTGTTTGCCGATGTGCCTTCATTGAGCGGCGCCGTTGCGCCGCCGCCGAAACGCAGCGGGCAGCCGCCGGCGATCGTGGTTCAGGCGCTGGTGAAGGATTTTCGGCTGTCCGGCGGCCAGGGGTTCCGCGCGCTGGATAGTGTGTCGTTTAGCGTGCCGCGCGGCACCACCCATGCGTTGGTAGGAGAGTCCGGGTCGGGCAAAAGCACGCTGGCGCGTTGCCTGCTGGGCTTCGAGCGGCCGGATGCCGGGCAGATCCTGATCGACGGCGTCAACGTTATCGGTCTCAGGGGCGAAGCGCTGCGTCAGTTTCGGCAGCGCATTCAGCTGGTTTATCAGAATCCGTTCAGCTCGCTCGATCCCAAACAGACTCTCTATCGGGTGATTGAAGAACCGCTGCTGAATTTCGCGCCGATCGGCAAACCGGAGCGCGATCGGCGGGTGCGTGAGCTGTTCGAACGGGTTGCGCTGCCGCCCGATTTGCTGAACCGCAGGCCGCACGAGTTGTCCGGCGGCCAGCGTCAGCGGGTGGCGATTGCCCGCGCGCTGGTGCTGCAACCGCGAATATTGGTATTGGATGAGGCCACGTCGGCGCTCGACGTCACGGTGCAGGCGCAGATCCTGCATTTGTTGCAAGAGTTGCAGCAGGAGCGGGACCTGACCTACCTGTTTATTTCTCACGATCTGGCGACGGTGCGGCGGATTTCGCACAGCGTTTCGGTATTGCACCGCGGTGAACGGGTGGACGGCGGCGCCACCGCCGAGCTGTTCGCCATGCCGGGGAGCGATTACACCCGTCAATTGATCGCCGCCATTCCCGGCCGCGCATCGCATGCCGGACAGCCAAAATTCGAGGAGGCGATATGAGCGGAAAAAGACTCGGTTTCTTCACCCGATTGCTGGATCAGGGCAGCGCGCAGGAGCGCTACCGGCTGGCGATCGAACAGATCGTGCACGCCGAACGAGCCGGGTTCGACACCGCTTGGGTGGCGCAGCACCACTTTCATGCTGATGAGGGCGGTCTGCCATCACCGCTGGTGTTTTTGGCGCAGGCGGCGGCACGCACCCGCCGTATCCGGCTGGGCACCGGGGTGATCACGTTGCCGATGGAGTCGGCGCTGCGGGTGGCGGAAGACACTGCGGTGCTGGATCTGTTGTCCGACGGCAGACTGGAGGTGGGCGTGGCCGGCGGCGGCACGCCGTCTTCTTTCGCCGCTTTCGGTCTCGACGCCGGTCAGCGCAACACGGCATTCGCCGAGAATTTGCGCACGTTGCTGAGTGCCTGGCGCGCAGAGGCGTTGGGCGGCGAAGACAACCGGCTGTACCCGGCGGCGCCGCAGCTGGCGCAACGTGTCTGGCAGGCCACGTTCTCGGTGGAAGGGGGGGAACGGGCAGGCCGCGCCGGTGACGGCCTGATGCTGTCGCGCACGCAGCCGCGCCCCGCGGACGCGCCTGACCTGCCGCTGGACGAACTGCAGAATCCGATCATTGACGCTTATCTGGCGGCGCTGCCGCCAGGGGTGGCACCGCGCATCATGGGGTCGCGCACCGCGTTTGTCAGCGAGAACGGCCAGCAGGCGCGCGACTTCGCCACGGCCGGGTTGAGCCGTGGGCTGGAGCGTATGCGCGCCAGCGGCCACCGGTTGGCCGATACGTCGCTCGACGGCCTGATCCGCGCTTTCGACGTGCACTTGGGCACGCCAGATCAGGTGATAGCCTCGCTGCAACGGGACAGCGCGCTGGCGCGCGTCACCGATCTGGCGTTTCAGGTGCACTCTATCGATCCACCGCACGCCCATATTCTGCGTTCTATCGATCTTATCGCCCGCCACGTGGCCCCTGAACTGGGCTGGCGGCGCGGCACGCCTGCCGCTGCTTATGAATATCACGTTGAGGAAAAGCTATGACGACATTATCGCACCAGGTCGATCTGCTGGCCGAACTGGCCGAGATTGCACCGGATTCCACGCTGGCGCAGGCCAGAGCCACCCGTCAGGCGGCGACCGATGCCGTTCAGTCCAGCTATCTGGCGCTGTTTGCGCCTGCGGACGCCGGCGATTTTCCGCTGGCGCAGCGGCTGCGCTTGGCTCAGCGCATCAGTGAATGGCACGGCGAGCCGCGCTTGGCCGCGCACTACGCTGCTCTGCTGGAACGTCAGGGCGACGCGCCGGAAGACGAGCGGCTGCCGGTGGCGTTGGCGCATGCAGAACGTTTGGCGTTTCAACCGGCCAACGCCAACGCCCAGCACTTGCAGGCGCTGCGGCAGGCCGGCTGGTCGCTGGACGCCATCGTCACATTGTCGCAGTTAATCGCCTTTGTCAGTTTCCAAAGCCGCTTACTGCGGGGCTACCGGCTGTTGGGCGGCAAGACGGACGACGCTGCGGCGCATCAGCCGGTAACGGCCGGCCGCTGGCGTACGGAGCGCACGACGCGAGGCGGCCGTCACGCGCCGCCGGCGTTTACCCGGCAAGAACTGGGGTGGGAGCCGTGGATCGCCGCCAAACCGTTGGCGGAATTCGATGACGCCGGCCGGGCGTTGCTAGAGCGGTTTGGCCACGCCGATTCCGATTACTTCCGCCTGTTGGCGCGCAACCATCCGGTGCTGGAACAACGCACGCTGGCGGACCGGGCGATTTTTTATACCTCCGGCGGGTTGGCGCGGCAGGATCGCGAGCTGGCGGCAACGGTCGCCAGCAAGGTGAACGGCTGCATCTACTGTGCCTCGGTGCATGCGCGCAAGGCGGCGCAGCTGTCGAAGCGCGAAGCCGAGATAGATCGGTTGCTGGCGGTGGCGCCGGGCGGCGCGTTGAGCCAGGGGCAGGATGACGCCTGGCAAGCGCAGATAACCTTTGCCGCCGCACTATCCGCAACGCCGCCGCAGGCCGACGCCGGGCAGCTGGCGGCGTTGCGCGCTCAGGGCCTGGATGAGCTGGCGCTGTTGGATTTGGTGCAGGCGACGGCGTTTTTTGCCTGGGCCAACCGGTTGATGTTGACGCTGGGCGAACCTTATCTCTGATCCTCTTAACCGTTCAGGCGGCAGCGCCGTTGGCTGCCGCCTGAACGCGCTCGGGTATTGCCATTGACGTTATTGTTACGCGCTGTAACAGTTTCTCACCAGATTAACATTTTGACGCATCTTTTGCCGATACGCAGACAGATAATTCAAATTACAAAAATTGCCCGACTAAACGAATATTTAGATACTCGCTGGGCAGCCTGGCCAGTGCTGACACGTTTTTAAATTCTGAGCATACAGAAAGATGCCTCTGTAGGTATCGTCACGCACTCTGGACAGGACATCGCCACCATGGGCTCTTTTTTTAAGCAGATCTACCGCTATTCCCACGCGCGCCCTTATCGGCATAACGAAAACCTCTGGCCCTACGTGAAGATCGCGCGCGGCGAAGGCGGTGAAATCGCCGCCTTATGGTACAAGCACCGGGCGGTGCCGATCGTCCCGCTGAGCGAACTGCGCAGCAGTTGCCGGGGAGAGGTGCTGCTGACGGCTACCGGCCCGTCGGTGAAGGCGCTGCGCTTCGAAAATATTCCCGCCATGCCCGCCATCGGGGTCAACGGCGCCTATTTTCTGCATCGGCAGGTGGATTTTCGCTTCTACGTCATCGTGGACATGGGGTTTATCGACAGCCGCCCAGAGATCGTGCGCGACGTCATTCAACGGCCTGAGCTGACGCTGTTCACCACCGTGCACGGCGTGGCGCGCATTCTCGATCGCTTTGGCCCGGCGGCGATCGGTTGCCGATTGGCGATCGTCGAAGACGCGGCCTGCAAGATTTACCGCCCTCGGATCGACAGCGGCGCGCTGTGGGATCACTACTGCCGGGAAAACGGCGTGGTCTTTGCCGCCGAGAGCCGCATGCTCGGCTTTAGCCAGGATATCCGCTGCGGCATTTTCGATGCCGGCACCGTGGCCTATTGGGCGCTGCAAATCATCGCCTATCTCGGCTTCAGGCAGCTGTTTATCGCCGGACTGGACATGAACAACTTCCACCAGCCGCGCTTTTACGAAACCGAGCAGGATCGCTTGCCGACGTTCCTGGCGGACAAGGTGGCGTCGCTGGTGATCCCCGCTTTTCGACACGCCGGCGCGATCATGAAAAAGCAGCAGATCGCGATTAAAAACCTCTCCCTGCACAGCGCTATCGGCAGCGATATCTTCGAGAAGGTGGACGGCAATGTTTACTTTCAGCAAGCCTGAGCGGTGTTATCGCTTCGGCAGCGCGCTGTTTTTAGCCTTCGCGTTTTTCAGCGCGATCTTTTGCGGGCAGACCCGCGTCAACAACCTGTTTCATTTGGCGGCGCTGCTGTGGCTGGCCGCCGTGTTCACCTGGCCGCCGCTGCGGCGGCAGCTGTGGGCCAATCGTCAGGCGCGCTGGGGCGGCGGGCTGGCGCTGATGTTTTTGCTTTATTATTCCCTCAGTGCGCTGTGGGGCGAGACGCCGGGCGACATGCCGTCGGCCCTGACCCACAGCGCCTATATTCTGCTCTATCTCGCCTGGCTGGTGACGCTGCTCGACGGTGAGCGGCGTCATCAACTGCTGTGGGCGATGCTGGCCGGCATGACGGCGCTGTGCCTGTATCTGACGCTGGTAGACGCCCCGTCGATTTATCATCTGCGGGAAACCACCGCCCGCAATCCGGGGCCGAGCAACGTGATCGATCTGGCCGGTTACGCCGCCATCGCCATTTTGTTGAGCCTGATGATTTTCCGCGATACCGGGCAAAAAGCGGCGCTGTGCTTTATCCCGCCGCTGCTGGCATTCATGGTGCTGACGCAAAGCCGCGGCCCGCTGATCGCACTGGCGCTCGCGGTGGTAGTGGCGATGCCTTATCGACACCGGCCGGGACGGTGGCTGTGGTTTCTGTTGCCCGGTGTGCTGGCTGTGGTTCTTGTCGTCGTTTACAGCGCGATCGGCGAAATGTTGCTGACGCGTTTTGGCGAGCTGTATCAACAGAGCTTTGTTCGCATCAGCATCTGGCGCCACAGCCTGGCGCTGATCGGACAGGCGCCGTTCTTCGGCTACGGCTTTGATAAGCAGCTTAACTTTCTCAATTACACCGGCGAGCTGAACCACACCACGCACAGCCTGTACCTCGGCGCGTTGCTGAAGGGCGGCTGCGTGGGTTTCCTGCTGCTGCTGGCGCTGCTGGGATATGGCGCGCGGCTCGCCATCGCGCACTGGCGCGCAGGGCGGCGTTGGGAAGCGGCCATGTTTCTGTTTATGCTGGTGTTCTACAGTTCGCAGGGCATGTTTGTGATCGCCAATCCGGCGGAGTTTTGGTACCTGTTTTGGCTGCCGCTGGCGATGCTGCTGTCGCAGCCTAAGCGGTTGCCGATCAGGGGTGTACCGGCGGTAACGCCGCCAGGGTCTTCTCCAGCACCTGTTCCGCCGCGATGAGGCTGAGCGGTTGGCTGCGCTGGGCCGTATCCAGCGCGGCGCTATCAACCGGCACGTGCATCACCTGATGCCGCTCGCTGTCCTGATAGGGGCCGGTATGCCGCGGGTTAGCGGTGACGAACAGGCTGACGGTGGCGGTTTTCAACGCCACGGCGAGGTGAAGCGGGCCGGTATCGCCGGTCACCAGCACCTGCAGATTGGCGATGGTCGCCAGCAGTTGCGGTAACGTGGTCGCGCCGATATGGCTTACCACCCGCTGTTGCTGTTCCTCACTCAAACCCGCCATAAATTCCCGCTCGAGGCTGCGCTCCGCCTTGCTGCCAATCAACTCGATCTGGCAGTCGGGGGAGTGCGCCAGCAGCCGTTGCGCCAGCTGAACAAAGCGTTCGACCGGCCAACGACGCAGCGTTTCGGAGGCGCCCATCTGAAAGCCGATCGGGATCTTGCCCGTCGGTTTCGCCAGTGCGGGTAGGGCGACCGGGATGAACATGTCAGGATTGTCGGTACGGCATCCCAATTGCCCCACCATATCCAGCTTGCGCTGAATCAAATGGCCGCCGGTGCTGCGGCTGACGCCGGTCAGCCAGCGTTCCATGCCGCTCGGTTTGTTGCCATAAATGTCTTTGAACAGGTATTGGCAGCCGGCGGTGATGGCGACCAGCACGTCATAAGGCGCCTTCGAGTGCAGGATGACCGCCAGCTGCGGCCGGTTTTTTCGCAGGCGCCGGATAACGCCCAACATGTCTTTAGCCTTATGATCCCAGTAAATTACGTTATGAAAGCAGGGGCTGCCTTCGACCAGCTGCCGGTTTTTGTGGCTGGAGACCAACGTGATTTGCGCACCGGGATAGCGCTCACACAGTGCGCGGATGGCGGGCGTATTGAACATCAGATCGCCGAGGGCACTGGTGGAGAAAATCACGATGCGTTCAAAGGATTGCTGCGGATCGAAGCTCGCTGCGGGCCGGAAATTGCCCGCGATGCGGGTATAGAGACGCAAACCGGCGTTGGCCGCCGCTATTTTCCACTGTTTAGACATTGCCGTTCGCTTCCGCTTGAGTTCGGTGGCCACCGTCTGGCGCCGCGTCGTATCATACAAGCGCGGCCACGGCAGGCCAATGGCCCGCAACAGATTGCGACAGATGCTAACGTTATGCTTGCAATTGCCTTCGGGCGCCGCCGGTCAGGCGCGAAGAAAATCCTGCCAGCGTCGTACCAGATAGTTATGTTCATCCATCACGGAATTCCAGACGGCAATGTGACTCATGCGCTGCTCATAGCTGCCGCCATCGCGGATTTCCCCCTTAGCGATGAGCGGGTTGCCGTAAGCGTCCGGCAAATCTTCACTGGCGGCTTTGCCTGCATACCAGTAATCCCATTCGGCGGCAGACAGGTAAGGCCGGCTGCGCTGAGGATTGGAAATATAGTATCCCTGCCTGGCCATCACTGCGCCCGGCCATCCGGATTGCCACCAGTTAAGGTAAGCATAGGCGGCGTCGAGTGTTTTACCGGTGGCGCAGCGTGAAAGCGACAGACCGCCATACCAGGCGCGGTAGCCTTCACGCGGCGTCGCCAGCCGGTAATCTTTTTGCCGCGAGTGATGACGAAAATACGTTGGCGCCCACAGGCTTTGGATATTGACGCGCGGATCGTCAATCAATCGGCAGGCTTCGTCCTGGCTGGTCCAGAATGCGGCGAAGTGCCCCTGGCGATGCAGCAGGGACAGCGCGTCGGTCAGGCTGTCTATCTCCTCCAGACTGAGGTTGCCAACGTTGGCGAAACGCGCGAGCCCTGCGCCTTGCGCAGCCAGAGCCGCATCCAGTCCGCCCATCGCCGCATCGTCCTGCAGCGCCGACTGGCCGGAAAATGCCGGATGCAGCAACCATCCCCAGCTTTCTTCTTCTTCGTGCAGCGCGGGCGGCAAGCGAGCTTCATGATAGGCGAAGCTGTCGGCGTTATGCGTCAGCGGCAGCATGCTGATGTGATCGGTGGGCCGGCTGTTCAGACTACGGTCATGTTGCACATACAGGCGGTTTACCGGCACGCTGCCGTCACCCAACCGCCCACCGGGAAACAGGGCGCCGAGTTTAGGTAAATCGTTAATCTCGTCCCAGTAAGCCAACCTCTTAATCTCCAACGGCTGGATGGCTCGCGCCGGCCAGACAAAATCCACGTTGTGAAACCATTGGTCGTAGAGATCGTAACGCTCCGGGTGCATAACGGCGATACGCTGGGCGTCTTGCACATCGTGAATGTGATATTCGATATGCAATCCCAGATCCTGCTCTGCCCGTTGACGCAACAGTTCGAGCAAGGTCACCGAAGTACCCAATACCCGTAACGTGGGGCGACCGCGGGGTGAAGGTGTCGAGGTCATGAGGTGGCAGCTCCGTCAAAGGGGAGCCATCAGAAGGATGGCTGCGTAAAAGGGTGTAGAAAACGTTGAAAAGCGTTCTGCAGCCGCTTGGGGTCAAGGCCGCGCAGAATGAAGACCAACTGCGTGCGTCGCCGGCCGTCCGGCCAGGCGGCAAGATGTTCCGGGGGATGCAGACTGTGCTGCACGCCGTGGATCACCACCGGCGTATCGCTTTCCAGCACGTTCAGCATGCCTTTTATCCGCAGTATAGATTGTCCGTGGCAATGCAGCAGCATCGACAGCCAGACGGTGAAAGCCGACCAGTTTATCTGTTGCTCGAAGGTGATGATACAGGTCTCGGTGGTAGGGTGCGTCTGCTGCCCAGGCTTGCTGTAAGGTGTTGCCCCCTGTTTGGCCGGAACGGCCGGCCAACGCCGAAAACGCGTAGGCACCTGAGGGGAGCATGGGGTATCGAACAGGCTGAGATCGCTATTGGCCAATTGATGACTCATGGCGGTTTGCGCGAGCGGATTCAATTGCTGCAGGTACGCCAGTAACGCAGGCCCTTCGCCGGCCGGCACACGATCGGTCTTACTCAGCACCAGCCAGTCGGCGGCGCTGACCTGGGCCAACCATTCGGGATGATGGTTGGCTTGCTGCCAGGCATGTTCGCTGTCGATCAGCGTGACCATGGTACCGGGGGTGAAATGGTACTGTAACTGCCGGTCTTGCAGCAATGTGGCAAATATCGGTGCCGGATCCGCCAGGCCGGTGGTTTCCAGGATCACTTTGCTGAATGGCGGCACCTCGCCACGTTGACGGCGTTCATACAGCGCCAACAGCGCCTGTTTCAACTCGCCGCGGATCGCGCAGCAGACGCATCCTCCGGGCAACAGCACGGTGTCCGGTGCGATCTCCCCCAGCAGCAAATGGTCGATGCCGACCTCACCGAATTCGTTGACCAGCAGAGCGACATCATCCAGGTTCTGCCCTGCCAGCAAACGTTGAAGCAAGGTGGTTTTGCCGCTGCCCAGGAAACCGCTCAACACGTGTACCGGCAGTTTATCTTCTGGGCTCATGGCGCCTCCGCAGAGATGAGGGCGGTGAGATAGCGTTCATCGAGCGGGTCAATCGGCCGTTTCAGCAGCCGTTCGGCCTCTTGCCAAAGCTGATCCAGGCGGGTAACGATCGCCTGCTGTCCGGTAGCGCCGGCCAGTAGCCAACTGCTGCCGTGGATATCGCTTAGCGTCAGCTTTAAGGGGGCCAGAGCGCGATTCAGTATCGCCAGCTGTTGCAGCCGACGCTGGCGCATGGGCAAGTCAGAATGTCGCAACGGATCGCTCCATTGCGGCGTGTCGTTCAATAGTCCGCAGAGTCCGCACATCGTTCGGGGTTCTCCTATCAAGGCATCACATCGCCGGCGTTGGGCCCCAGCGTTTGGCCGACAAACAGGTTGCCGCCCGGCTCACTGGCCAGCAGCAGCGCCACCGGCGCGATTTCCTCGACCAGGCCGAACCGTCCCAGCGGCAGCTCATTTGCTTTGGCCTCTTTCCAGGCATCGCTGATGCCGGCCACCAACGGGGTCTTGATCGGGCCGGGTGCAATGGCGTTTACCAGCACATTGTTGCAGGCGACTTCAAGCGCCAGCGACTTGGTGAAGCCGATCACCCCGGCCTTGGCGGCGGCATAGTGGCTCAGTTCGGCGCCGCCTTTAATGCCCAATTGCGACGCGATATTGATGATGCGGCCCCAGCGTTGTCGGCGCATATAAGGCAGTGCGTGCTGCGAAGCGAGGAAAACGCTGCGCAGATCGACCGCCATCATCTCGTCCCACATCTCCAGCGTCAGTTCGCTGCAGGGCGCCTGGGTAAGCAGGCCGGCGTTATTAACCAGAATGTCGATACCGCCTAACCGTTGCAGGCAGGCCTCCACGCCCCGTCGGGCGCCGTCCGGTTTGCCGACGTCGGCGACAGTGCCATGGCAGGTTGCGCCCTCAGCCCGACAGCGTTCGACGATAACGTTCAGCCCGGTGCCGTCGCGGTCGCTCAGCATCAGCGCTGCCCCCTCCCTGGCAAACAACAGGGCAATCGCGGCGCCTATGCCGCTGGCGGCGCCGGTGATCGTTGCGCGGCGGTGTTTCAGCATCATATTTTCCTCCCCGCTCACTCTGGCCAGCGAACCGTCAGGCCGCCGTCGATAATCAGGCTTTGTCCGGTGATGTACGAGGCCTCGTCGCTGGTCAAGAAACGTATCAGGGCGGCGACCTCCTGCGGCCGTCCTACGCGTCCCAGCGGAATGCCTCGTGCGGCTTTGGCCAGGCCCGCCGGCCCCAGCGAGTGGGTTTCATCCAGCGACTGCGGCGTTTCAATCAAACCGGGGATCACCGCGTTGCAGCGAATGCCGCGTGGGGCCAATTCCACCGCCAGTGAACGACAGATGCCGGGGATGCCGGCTTTAGCGGCGGCGTAGTGAGCATGATCTTGCCAGCCGTAGACCCCACCGGCGATGGAAGATACCGCCACCAGGCTGCCGCCGCCGCGCATCTGGCCGATCGCCGCGCGAAACAGTCGCATCACGCCGCTGAGATCAACATTGAGCATTTCGTGCCACTGTTGGTCGCTCATCTCTTCCAGCGGTGAGCGGCGCAGCAGGCCGGCGTTGGCCACCGCATAATCGACGCGGCCGAAGTGTTCTGCCGCGCGCAGGGCAAAGGCTTCCACCGAGGCGGTGGAGGCCACGTCCAATTCCAGCCACAAGGCATCACCGCCGGCGTTGGCGACGCGCTCCGCCGCTTGCCGATAGTCGTGCGGATCCTGGGGAAAATAGCCGGCGGCGATCCTGATGCCACGGCGGGCATACTCTTCCGCCAGGGTCAATCCTATGCCACTGGCCGCACCGCTGATCAGCGCCACCGGTTGAGATGAAGATAATTTTTCAGTCATAAACGATTCCTCGAACATGAGGGGGCTCCCCCCCCTCGAGCACTTAGTGCACGCTGTGCGGCGCCACATGGCGGGCGAACAGCATGATGACGCCGGAAGCGAAGCAGGGTACGGCGCCGAACCACAGCGCGGCGGTTTGCCAGTGGCCGCCGTCGCTGAGTACGGTGGTGGTACCGATGCCGGCGATAATGGCGCCGATCGGCCCCATCGCGCCGATCAGCGCGCCGGCCGTGGCGCGGATGGCGGTAGGGAAGCTTTCGCTGATGAAAAACAGCGCCGCCGCATAGGGGCCGATCAGAAAGAACAAACCGATGCTGTACAGCGCGACGATCGTCGGGAGGTTGCTGGGGCAGAAAAGCATCACGGCGAATGACACCCCGCCGATCATCCAGCCGACGGCGATGGTATTGCGGCGACCGAAACGATCGCCCAACCAGCCGTGCGTCAGGTAGCCGCAATAGCCCACCAGGTTGGACAGCACCAGAATCAGCAGCGAGTTGGCGAAGGAGACGCTGTGCACTTTAGTAAGAACCGTAGTGCCGAGCACGCTGAAGATTTGGATAGCGAACCAGTTGATCAGCACGGCACCGCCCAGCACCAATGTGGCGCGCAGCGAAGCTCCGCGGAATGCGGCTGACAGCCCGGCCTGCTGATGAGCGTCATAATCGACCTGGTAATCGCGAGCGACCTGCCGAGCTTGCTCGATATCACCGAGATGGCGCAGTTGATGAATGTGCTGGTGGATTTGAAACTGCGGAGTCTCTTTCAGTTTCAACGCCAGCAACGCGATGATAAACGACGGCAGCGCGGCGAAAATAAAACTGCCTTGCCAGCCTATGATCGGCATCAGCAATGCCGTCAGCGCCGAAGCGACCAGCGCGCCGACCGGCCAGCCGCCCTGGACCAGACTGTAGATGAATCCCTTGCGGCGATTGAGGGCCGGATCGTCGAGAGCGGCGTAGATCTCGGTGAGGTAGGTGGCGTTAACGGTTTGTTCCGCGTAACCGAGCCCGGCTACGGAACGGATGCCGATCAGCGCGCCTTTCCCCCAGGCACCGCCGATCGCAGTCAGCAGCGAGCAAACGGCGGCTCCACCGACGGTAACGACGATGCCCAGCCGCCGGCCGAGTTTGTCGACCAACGGGCCGATAGCCAGCGCGATGATCGCGCCGCCTACCGCCACCCAGGTGGCCAGTTCGGCCTGTTCTACTTCGCTCCAGCCAAAGTGATCGCCGATTTCCGGCAGCAATGTGCCGAAAAGAATGAAATCATAGACGGCGAAGACCCAGGCGAAGAAAGCGATCCATGTTGCGAATTTGGCGTCCCTGATGGTTAATTGCTGGGGTTGCCAGCCGTTGACCGTTGTCTTTTTATAGAGGCTCATGTTTGCTGTCACTCATGCGGTGGAAAGCGGCAGTTTCAGACTTTGCGCGGTATGCGGCGCAGGTAGTCGTCGGCGATTTCATCAAAGGTCACGAAGCGAACCCCTTGATGGCTCTGGATGTGTTTGATCAAGCGTTCCAACATCAACAGCACCTGCGGGCGGCCGGAGACGTCGGGGTGGATGGTCATGGTGAAGACGGCGTAGTCGTGCTCGCGGTAGACCCAGTCGAACTGATCGCGCCACATCTCTTCGAGATGGCGAGGGTTGACGAAGCCGTGGCTGTTGGGGGATTTTTTGATGAACATCATGGGCGGCAAATCGTCCAGATACCAGTTGGCTGGGATCTCCACCAAATCGGTCTCTTCACCGCGCACCAGCGGTTTCATCCAGCTGTCGGGATGCTGGCTGTAGTTGATGCGGGTCCAGCTGTCGCCGACGCGGACATAATAAGGGTGGAAGTCGTTGTGCATCAGGCTGTGGTCATACTTGATGCCTTTCTTCAACAACAGTTCGTTAGTGACGTTGCTGAACTCCCACCAGGGCGCGACATAGCCGGTAGGGCGCTTGCCGGATAATTGTGTCACCAGCTCAATACAGCGATCGAGGATTGCCTCTTCTTGCGCCGGGGTCATGGCGATCGGGTTTTCGTGGCTGTAGCCATGCACGCCGATTTCATGCCCGGCATCTGCGACTGCTTTCATCTGTGCCGGGAAGGTTTCGATGGAGTGGCCGGGAATAAACCAGGTAGTGCGCAGGTTGTGATCGGCGAACAGCTTAAGCAAGCGCGGCGCACCTACCTCACCGGCAAACATACCGCGTGAAATATCGTCGGGTGAATCTTCGCCGCCGTAAGACCCCAGCCAACCGGCAACGGCGTCCACATCGACGCCGAATGCGCAAAGTATTTCTTTAGCCATGTTGTTATCTCCTGAGTGTGCGAACAATCGCGAGAGCCGGCCGCAACAGCAGCGGCCTGCGTGGGTTAATTCTGTTGCGTCAACCGATATTCGATACTGAGAGCCATCCGGAGCAGACGCTCATCGTCGCCGGCAGGCAGCGACAGCAGTACGCTGGTCGCCAGACCATCGCCATCATGGCCGG
Organism: Serratia sp. 201; assembly: GCF_037027545.1. Classification (NCBI taxonomy): domain Bacteria; kingdom Pseudomonadati; phylum Pseudomonadota; class Gammaproteobacteria; order Enterobacterales; family Yersiniaceae; genus Serratia; species Serratia sp. 201. The sequence continues at coordinate 703,443 of NZ_JAXCHC010000002.1, forward strand.
CAGGCATGGCAATCCCCGGCATGTCCAGCAGGCTGCCGGGCATGGTGAGCCGCAACGTGGCCAGATTGGCTTGGGCAAACAGCGCAGCGTCGTTTTCCAGTGCGGCCAGCGGAGGGGCAACGTGGGCGACGGTCGGCGTTATCAGCAGCGCACCGGCCAATTCATCGTGCATTTGCTGCTGCCAGCCGGCGCGCTGGCGCAAAAACTGCGCCAGCAGATCGGCGGGGAGCGTTTCCGCCGCCAGTAAGCGGCTGCGCACGCGCGGATCCATACTCTCGGCCAAGGGGCTGTGCAGACGTTCCCGATGCTGTTCCAGCGCTTCTGCGGCGCCCGGCCACCCTCGTTCGGCTACCCAGATGAGCGCCTGACGCAGCATGGCGACCGGGCGCTCATCAATATGTGCGCCGGCCGCGCTCAGGCGCGTCAGAGCAGCCTGCAAATTTTGACGGACTGCAGGTTGTACGTGCGGATCGTGCAAGACATCGGGATCGACCCGCAGCGTTATGCCCGTGAGCGGATAGGGCGACAGCGGATGGGACGCGGGTACCAGCACCCGATCGAAAGCGATCGCGTCGCGAACGCTGCGGCAGAGGGGGCCGAGGGTATCCAGGCTGGGGGATAACGGAAAAACGCCGCGTCGACTATAGCGTTGGCTACTGCTGCGGTAGCCAATCAGTCCGTGAAAGGCGGCGGGTATGCGAACGGAACCGGCGGTATCGGTCGCCATGGCTATGGGGACGATACCGCGTGTGACCGCGCTGGCCGAACCGCTGGACGATCCGCCTGGTGCGCGAGCCGTACCGTGGCGATCCAAGAGCGCAGGGGTGCCAAAATGTGGGTTGAGGCCAAGACCGGAATAGGCGAACTCGCTGAGATTGGTTTTGCCGATGCTGACCAGCCCGGCCTTCTGAAGCTGCGCGATCGTCGCCGCATCGTGTGTCGCCGGCGGGGCGGTGGCTAGGGTCGCGGAACCGGCGCTGGTCTGCGTTGCGGCCATATCGAGCAGATCTTTCACGGCCATGGGAATCCCGTCCAGCTCGCTGAGCGGCGCATTGCTGCGCCAACGCCGGGTCGCTTCAGCCGCTTCGCGACGGGCGCGATCCGGGGTCAGGCAGATGAAAACCGTTGGCGCTTCGGCGGCTGATGACAAAGCGTGTTCCACGAGTTCGCTCGGTGTCAGCGTTCCTTCGCGAAACGCGCTCGTCAGCTGGATGGCATCAGGGAAGGCATGCCCAGGGGTGTGATTCATAGGATGACCTTAAAATGTATCTTTTATTAAAATATACATTTTAAGGTAGCAAGCTGAATGCCAGGTTGTCATTACCATTGGTTAAAATTCGTGCTGAGTTGTGATCGAAATGATAAATAACGTGTTATTTAAGCTGAAAATGGTGATGGGGGGCACGTTTTTCGTTGGTCTAGCACGGTATTGAAAATGTATTTTTATTTAAATTAGCCGTTATGGTGCATGCCGGGGGGCAATTGCCCTTAGGAAGGGCAATGACGGGATAAGAACGAGTGAGCGCCAATTTGGTGGGTGGAGTGTGCCATAATGCCAGTCACTCCATGGGGAACGGTGGTTGAGTGACGAGCTAATGGAAAAAACGAGAGTGGAGAAAAGCAGCGGTGAAACACGCGCCGGCGCGCGTTATGAAATGATCCGACAAACCCTGGATGAGGCCATTCGTGCGGGGTCGGTGCCCGCAGGGTTGGTATTGCTTGAAGGGCCGCTGGCGGACATGTTCGGTACCAGCAGGGTGCCGGTTCGCAAAGCGTTGGGGCTGCTCCATCAAGAGGGGCTGATAGCGCGTTTCGAAGGCCGAGGTTTCATCGTGACGCCTGAAGGGGGCGAAGTAGAGCCGCAGCGTTTGCCGCTTAACCGAGCCGTGTTGGGATTGTGCCCGCAGGAAGAATTGGTGGATACCCGTAGCACGAGTGAGAAGGTATTCAGCGATTTGCAGGAGGCGTTGTCTACCTGCATGGTGTTTGGTCACTACCAGGTCAATGAAGCCAGCGCGGCGGAATTTTATAATGTCAGCCGCAGCGCCATTCGCGAAGCGTTGATGAGACTGCGCGATCAAGGGCTGGTAGAGAAAGAGCCCTATGCGCAATGGCTGGCCGGGCCACTCACCGCCCGAGAAATCACCGATCATTATGAAATTCGGGCCTGTCTGGAGCCCGCCGCCTTGCTCAAGGCGGCACCCCATCTCTCGCGCCAGCATGTGTTAGACAGCCTGGAACGCCTGACTCAGCTGGAACAAGGCACATTTTCCCTGGCGAGCCTGGAGCGGGTAGAGGAAGACTTGCATATTCATTGTCTGGCGCCGGCGGGGAATAAAACCCTGCTGGGGGTGTTGCGTCAAAGCCAGTCGCCGCTCATCGTCACGCGTATTTTCTACGATATGCTGGGGATTAAGATTGAGGAAGCGATGTTGAATGAACACCGCCTGGTGTTGCAGATGTTGTTACAGGGCGCTAACGACGCGGCTGCGCTGGGGTTGCAGGAGCATCTGCGCCGCGCACAGATGCGTACCTTGCAACGGCTGAAGGTCATTTCGGTATTGCCGGAACCCGCCTTGCCGCCTTACCTGTTGCGGCTAAGCTAGGTCTACGGTCGCGTTTATTCCGCCCGGGCCTGCGCGGGGCGGCCGATCTCGCCGCGCCGGAGCCTCCGGCGAGAGGGAGTCACATCGGCCAAACCGCCTCGCGCACGGCGATCGCTCTGGGCAGCAGCCCGAGGGCGTAGAAGCGGTCGGCGATGCTTTGCTGCTGGCGGATCACCTGTAAATCCATGGCGCGAACCTCGTGGCTGCGGCGCGACAGCGCGAGTTCCAGTGAGGCGCTCGCCAGCCCCAGTTCGTTGGAAAGGTGACGAGCGGCTTCTCTCGGCTGCGCGGCGATGTAGCGGCCGGTGTGCTGCAGCGCCTGCATCAGCGGCCGCAACAGATCGTCCGAACGCTCGGCGAAGCCGCGGCGCGCCAGGTAGAATTGCTGATTGAGCACCCGCTGGGTGCCGTCGGCGAGCACGCGCAGTTCCCCGTTGCGCTGCGCGTCGCTGAGCAGCGGATCCCACATCATCCAGGCGTCTACCGCCTGCAGGTCGGTCGCCGACAGCGGATACTTCGGCGGCGCGTAGACGATACGCACGTCGTTCAACGTCAATCCCTGTTCGTCCAGCATCTGCAACAATAAATAGTGCACGTTGGAGCCTTTGTTGAGCGCGATGCGTTTGCCGCGCAGATCGGCGGCGCTGCGTATTGGGCTGTCTTGCGGCACCACCATCGCCACGCTCTGCGGCGCAGGCGGCTCAAAACCGACGTACACCAGCGCATTGCCCTGTGCCTGGGCGAAGATCGGCGGCACTTCGCCGGTGGTGCCGAAGTCTATCTCATCGCCGTCGAGCGCGTGCAGCAGCTGCGGCCCGGCGGGAAACTCGCTCCACAACACGCTGATGCGCTGTGTGGCGAAGAGCTGTTCCAGGCTTTGCCGCGCCTTGAGCACCCCGAGGTTGCCGAACTTTTGATAGCCGATGCGCAGTTCGCGTTCGGGCAGAGACGCTGCGGCGATGGCCGGTGAATGTGCGGGTGCGCCGGCGCTGCGACGGCGCGGTTTGATCAGACCAAGATGTGCCAAATGGGTGCGCAGGGTATTGCGGCTGACGCCAAGCAACGCCGCCGCTTGCAGCTGGTTGCCGCCGCTGCTTTCGAAGGCGTTGCGCACCAGCGCATCCAGCACCCGTTGGTAAAGCTGTGCGCTGTCGCCTTGCAACTGCCGCTGCACAAAGCGGTCGATGGCGTCGTCACTGCTGCCGTCGTTATCCGTCAGGCGATGGGTGAGCTGCAGTTGCTGCGGTGCGATCGCCCCCTCCTGGCTCAGCAAGACCGCATTATGCAGCGTGTTCTCCAGCTCGCGCACGTTGCCAGGCCAAGGGTAGTCCAGCAGCGCCTGCTGCGCTTCCGCCGTCAACCGCGGCAGTGGCCGTTCCAGACGGCGGGCGTACAGCGCAAGAAAATGTCTGGCCAGCACCGGAATATCCTCCGGCCGCTGGCGCAAGGGCGGTAAAGTCACCGCCGCCACGTTCAGGCGGTAATAGAGATCTTCACGGAACCGCCGTTGGCGAATCGCGCCGGCCAGATCGACGTGGGTGGCGGCGATGACCCGCACATCGATCTTCAGCGGTTTGCGCGAACCGACGCGGGTGATCTCCCTTTCCTGCAGCACGCGCAGCAGCTTGACCTGCAGCGACAGGTTCAACTCGCCGATCTCGTCCAGCAGCAGGGTGCCGCCTTCCGCCGCTTCGAACCAGCCCTGATGAGTGCCGACGGCGCCGGTGAAGGCGCCTTTCTCATGGCCGAACAGTTCGGCTTCCGCCAGGCTTTCCGTCAGCGCGCCGCAGTTGACCGCCAGGAAAGGTTGATGGCGGCGCGCGCTGTGGTGGTGCAGATAGCGCGCCACCACTTCTTTGCCGGTGCCGGTTTCACCGACGATCAGCACGGTGGCGTCGGTGGGAGCCAGCCGATCGAGCACGCTTTGCAGAGCGAGCGACGCCGGATCGATCAGCACCGGCTTGTCGGCGGCGAACGGTTGGGGATCGTACATGGGCGTCTCCTGTCTACGACGATGGGAAAAAAATCTTATCCCAGCCAATGGGCAGCCGCGAGAGGATAAAAGGCGCACGGTGCTGCATTGGCAACAGCTTTCCGCCGCTGCCTGCTGCCAATGCAGCAGTGTTTTGACGTCGATATTTCATCAATATATTGATATTTATTGGTTTTTTAAAATCTGCAATGTGGCATGCATCCTGCTTTTCTTTTTATAACCAAGCAAAGTTTTTCTATCGATAAATACTGAAAATAGTTATATAGGAAAGGCATAAATGACTGAGTCAGTGAAAGAGCGCATCAACGTTTTCTGGTTTCTGCCGACCCACGGCGACGGCCGCTATCTGGGCACGGCGCAGGGCGGGCGCCCGGTGGACCTGCCTTATTTGCAGCAGGTGGCGCTGGCTGCCGACAACCTCGGCTATTACGGCGTGCTGATCCCAACCGGTAAAAGCTGCGAGGATTCCTGGCTGGTGGCGGCGGCGCTGGCGCCGATCACCCGCCGGTTGCGCTACCTGGTGGCGGTGCGCCCCGGCCTGCAGCCGCCGAGCCTGGCGGCGCGCATGGCGGCGACGCTGGATCGGCTGTCGGACGGACGCCTGCTGATCAACGTGGTGACCGGCGGCGATCCGGTGGAAAACAAAGGGGATGGCATCTTCCTCAGCCATGCCGAACGTTACGAAGTGACACAGGAATTTCTCACGGTGTATCAACGGCTGCTGCAAGGGGAGAAGGTGGATTTCAGCGGTAAGCATATTCGCGTCGAAGGCGCCGAATTGCTGTTCCCGCCGGTGCAGGAAAACGGCCCGCCGCTCTATTTCGGCGGCTCATCGCCGGAAGCGATCGACATCGCCGCTGGGCAGATCGACACCTACCTGACCTGGGGCGAACCGCTGGCTCAGGTGGCGGAAAAGCTGGCGGCGGTGCGCCAGCGCGCCGAGCGGCAGGGGCGTAAACTCAGCTATGGCATTCGCCTACACGTTATCGTGCGCGAAACTGAAGACGAAGCCTGGGCGGCGGCCGAGCGACTGATCGCGCATCTGGATGACGACACCATCGCGGCGGCGCAGCAGATCTTTGCGCGCATGGACTCCACCGGCCAGCGCCGCATGAGCGAGCTGCACGGCGGCTCGCGCGAGAGTCTGCGCATCGGCCCCAACCTGTGGGCCGGCGTCGGCCTGGTGCGCGGTGGCGCCGGCACCGCATTGGTGGGCAATCCGCAGCAGGTGGCGGCGCGCATACGCGAGTATCAGGCGCTGGGCATCGACAATTTCATCCTTTCCGGCTATCCGCATCTGGAAGAGGCTCACCGCTTCGCCGAGCTGGTGATGCCGCTGCTGCCGCTGGCGCAGTCGGCTCATCAGACGGCTCGCACGATCAATACCGGCCCGTTTGGCGAAACCATCGGTGGCGATCGTCGTCCCGGCCCGGCGCAGCGGGAGGGCTGATGGCGAAGCGTGCCCATATTATCGTTATCGGCGGCGGTTTCACCGGCGCGGCGCTGGCGATCCAGCTGGCGCACGGAGCGGTGGATGTCACGGTGATCGAACCGCGCGCCGCGCCGGGCTATGGCGTGGCGTATTCGACCACCGAGCCGACCCACCGCATCAACGTCCCGGCCGATAGGATGCAGCTGGCGGATGAGCCCGCGGGGGATTTTGACCGCTGGTTCCGTCAGGGCGGCGGGCTGACGGCCGATCCGCAGGCGTTATGGCGCGACGGTAAGGCCTATCCGCAGCGCGGTGCCTTCGGCCGTTATGTCGAGGAGCGTTTTCATCAGGCGGCGCAGTCCGGCCAGGCCCGCTTGCGGCACCTGCGCGATCGGGCGCAGTACCTGCAGCCGCAGGCGCAGGGCGCGTCCGTCATCACCGCCGGCGGCGAACGGCTGTGGGGCGATTATGTGGTGTTGGCGACCAGCCATCCGCCGCCCGCGCTGCCGCGGCAGATCGCCCCGGAACTGGCGCGCGACGCGCGGTTAATCGCCAATCCCTGGGCGGAGGGGGCGCTGGATGAGATTGAACCCGATGAATCATTGGCGATCGTCGGCAGCGGGCTGACGATGGCCGATGCGGTGGCGGCGTTGCACCGCCGCGGGCATCGTGGGCCGATTACCGCGTTCTCTCGTCATGGTTTGTTGCCGCGTGCCAATGCCGAAGAGGAGTACCCGACGTGGTCGTTTACCCCGCCATCCGGACTGCGTGACGGGGTGCGGCAGGTGCGCCTTGAAGTGGCGCGCGCCGCTGGGCAACGGGTGCCGTGGCAGGCGGTGTTGGACGAGGTGCGCGCCCAGGGCCAGCGTCTGTGGCAAGCATTGACGCCGACCGAACAGCAGCGCTTTCTGCGGCATCTGCGCGCCTATTGGGACGTGCACCGCTATCGCATTGCACCGCAGGTGAGCACGTTGCTGGCGGAGCAACAGGCGGCGGGCACGCTGCAGGTATTGGCCGCTCGTTTGCGGCGGGCAGAACCCACGCCGCAGGGCGTGCGTTTGACGATTCTGCCGCGCCAGGGCGCAGAGCGGGCGCTGCAGGCGCAGCGGCTGCTGATCGCTACGGGTCCGGCCCATGCTGGCCTGATCGCCGCCAGCCCGTTGCTCAGCTCGCTGGCGGAGCAGGGGGCGCTGCGCGCCGATCCGCTGGGATTGGGGCTGTGGGTCAATGCCGACAGCCAGGCGATCGGCGGCGACGGCCTTGCCAACCCGCGCCTGCTGGTGGCCGGCCCGGCGGCGCGTGGCCGCTTCGGCGAACTGATGGGGCTGCCGCAGGTGGCGGAACACGCCCAAAGCGTCGCGCAATATCTGCTGGCGCGATGTCCGGCTGCAAACTGATCGTCCATTCCCGTTTTTAACACCCTAAGACCCCCCATCCGGCCCGGCTCCGCCCGTGGCCGGCAGATAATTGTGGAGCTCGCTATGTCATCGCAACGTGAAATTCGTCTTAACGCTTTTGATATGAACTGCGTCGGCCATCAGTCGCCGGGGCTGTGGGCGCACCCGCGCGACCGTTCCTGGCAGTATAAGGATCTCGAATATTGGACCGATCTGGCGCGCCTGCTGGAACGCGGCAAGTTCGATGGATTGTTTATCGCCGACGTGCTGGGGATTTACGACGTGCTTAACGGCAGCGGCGACGCGGCGATCCGCCAGGCGACGCAGGTGCCGGTTAACGATCCGCTGGCGCTGGTGACGCCGATGGCGCTGGTTACCGAACATCTCGGCTTCGGGTTGACCGCCTCGCTGTCATTTGAGCACCCTTATCCTTTCGCCCGCAGATTGTCGACGCTTGATCACCTGACCAAGGGGCGTATCGGTTGGAATATCGTCACTTCTTACCTGGAGAGCGGCGCGCGCAATATTGGCCACCGGGCGCAGACCGATCACGATGCGCGCTACGACTACGCCGATGAATACCTGCAGGTGGTTTACAAGCTGCTGGAGGGCAGTTGGGAAGACGGCGCGATTTTGCGCGATCGTCAGCGGCGCATCTTCAGCGATCCGGCGAAAATTCATCCGATCAACCACAAAGGCGAGTTCTTCCAGGTGCCGGGCATTCACCTGAGCGAGCCTTCGCCGCAGCGCACGCCAGTGTTGTATCAGGCCGGCGCTTCCAGCCGTGGCAAGCAATTTGCCGCGGAGCACGCCGAATGCGTGTTTGTCGCCTCTCCTTCGAAAACCTTGCTGAAAAAAACCGTGGCCGATATCCGCCGCCGCGCTGCCGAGGCCGGGCGCGACCCGCGCAGCATCCTGATCTTCAACCTGCAGACGGTGATCGTCGGTGAAACTGACCGGCAGGCGCAGGAAAAATGGCGGGAATACAAATCCTATACCAGCTACGAAGGCGCGCTGGCGCTGGTGTCCGGCTGGACCGGCATCGATTTCGGTCAGTATCAGCCGGATCAGGTGCTGAAGCATCTGCACACCAATGCTATTCAGTCGGCGGTGGAAACTTTCTCCAGCGCCGATCCCAGCCGTGAATGGACCGTACAGGGCATCGCCGAATGGGTCGGCATCGGCGGTTTCGGCCCGCTGTTGGTGGGCGGCCCGCAAACCGTGGCCGACGAACTGCAGGCGTGGGTGGAGGAAACGGATGTTGACGGTTTCAATTTGGCCTACGCCGTTACCCATGAAACCTTCACCGACGTGGTAGAACTGCTTATCCCCGAGCTGCAAAAACGCGGAGTGTATAAGCGCGACTACACAGCGGGCACTCTGCGAGAAAAATTGTTCAATCAGGGGCCGCGCCTGGCAGAGCCGCACCCGGCGGTGGGCTACCGCTGGCCGGCCGGCGCGCTCTTGGCCGATGCACTGAGCGTCAAGTGAGGATGCGATGATAGAGATTGAAGGATTGCACAAGGCTTACCGCGCGCCGGACGGGCGACGGATTGAGGTGCTGAAGGGCGTTTCGCTGCAGGTGCCGGCCGGATCGATTACCGCCGTGGTCGGCCCCAGCGGGGCGGGCAAATCGACGCTGGCGAAATGCATCAGCCTGCTGGAGCGGCCGAGCAGCGGCAGTATCCGGGTGAACGGCCAGGACTTGTCGCGGCTTGCGGGCGAGGCGCTGCGCAGGGAGCGGCGGGCGATAGGCACGGTGTTCCAGTCTTCCGCGCTGCTGCAGCGTAAAACCGCCTGGCAGAATGTGGCGCTGCCGTTGACCTTTCTGGGCGTGGTGCCGCGCGATATCGACAAGCGGGTAAAGAGCCTGCTGGCAGCGGTAGGGTTGGCGGACAAGGCGGCGTTTTACCCGGCTCAACTGTCCGGCGGCCAGCGCCAAAGGGTCGGCATCGCCCGCGCGCTGGCGCTGAATCCGTCGGTGCTGCTGGCGGATGAGGCCACCTCCGGGCTGGATCCGGACGCCACCGGGGCCATTCTCAGCCTGCTTAAACAGCTGCGCGATCGGTATGGCCTGTCGATCATCCTGATCACCCACGAGATGGATGCGGTGCGCGACGCCGCCGACGCGGTGGCCGAGATCCGCGACGGCGTGATTGTGCAGCAAGGGCCGGTGCGCGAGCTGTTGGCGGCGCCCGATTCCTCGCTGGGCCGCCAGCTGTTCCCGCTGAAGACGCTGGCGTCCGACGCCGCGTTGCGGTTGCAGGTGACCTATTCCGCCCGTCAGCCGGCGGCCACCGACTGGATCAGTCGCATCAGCCGCCAACTCGACCTGCAGATCGATCTGCTGGGCGGCCACGTTGAAGTGGTGGGCGGCAGCCTGGCCGGGCGGTTAGAGATTGCGGTGCGTTTTGGCGGCGGTTCGCGTTCGGTCGCTGAACTGCAGGGCGAGCTGCGGCGGTTGGGCATTCTCGCCGAGGTGCTGGAACAGCCGGCGGCCTTGCAGGAGGCGGTATGAAAAATCTGTCTGACAGCGTGATGAGCCAGGACACACCCTGGCGCGAGATCCATCGGTTGATGCTGCCGGCCTACGGCGAAACCTGGCTGATGGTCGGCATCGTGATGCTGTTTGTGGTGGCGATCGGCGGCGCCGTCGGCGTGGTGTTGTTCAACACCTCATCGCGCGGCTTGTTTCCGCGCCCGGCGCTGAATCGCGCGCTGAGCTGGTTGGTGAACATGGGCCGTTCGCTGCCGTTTCTGGTGCTGATGGCGGCGATTATTCCGTTCACCTTCTGGTTGACCGGCACCACCATCGGCATTCCGGCGGCGGTGATCCCGATGATCGTCGCCGGCATTCCGTTCTTTGGCCGGCTGGTGGAGAACGCGCTGCGCGAACTGCCGCCGGAGGTGACGGCGGTGGGGCTGGTGTCCGGCGGTTCGATCTGGCAGATAGTCACCCGCGCGCAGCTCAGCGAGGCGCTGCCGGCGATCGTCGCCGCCATCACACTGAACGTCATCTCGATGATCGAGTATTCGGCCATCGCCGGCACCATTGGCGCGGGCGGCATCGGCTATCTGGCGGTGGTGTACGGCTACCAGCGTTTCGACAATCACATCATGATCGCCACCATTGTGGTGCTGATCGCCACGATTCAACTGATTCAGTTTATTGGTGACCGCCTGGTCGCCGCGTTGCGTCATCATCAGGAAACCTTTTAATCATGCCTAATCACGATTTTGAGATAGTGAAGAAGAAACGCTGGCCGTGGCCGGTGGGTATCGCGGCGGTGGCAATTATCGCCGCCGCGGTTTGGCACTTCAGCGCCGGCCAGCAGCAGACGGTGCAGTTCGGCAGCACGTTGAAAGTGCACTTTGAGCCGGCGATGGCCGGAGAGCAGCGGGTGATCGAGTACGTCGGCGACCATATCGCGCCGGATTACGGCCTTAGGCTGGAGGCGGTTGGCCTGCAGGATCCGGTGCAGGCCGATCGTGCGGTGGCGCAGGGGCAGTACGCCGCCACGATCTACCAGCACCAATGGTGGCTAAAACAGGTGGTAGATGCCAATGGTTTTAAGCTGACCCCGACGTTGCCGGTGTTTCAGTGGGCGTTTGGCATTTATTCCGACCGCTATAGGTCGATCGCGGAGTTGCCGGACGGCGCGGAGATCGTGGTGCCCAACGACGGCGCCAATCAGGGGCAGGCGTTGTGGCTGCTGCAGCGCATTGGACTGATCGGGCTGGATCCGGCGATTGAGGCGCGCACCGCCAGGCTGAAAGACATTCGCGAGAACAAACGCCATTTTAACTTCAAGGAGCTGGATTTGCTGACCATGCCGCGCGCGCTGAATTCGGTAGATGCGGCCATTGGCTATGTGTCGCAGTTCGACGCCGGCAAGGTGCCGCGTGAGAAGGGCATCTTGTTCCCACCGGCGCCGAAAACCTTCGCCTCGCAGCTGGTGATTGGCACGCCCTATCTGCAGGACGAAAATATTCGCAAGCTGCAGCGGGCGTTTGCCGATCCCAGGTTGCAGGCGTGGCTGAAAAGCACCGACGACCCGCTGGTGAAAGGCGTGCTGGTGCCGGTCTCGGCAGAATAATCCCCGCCCGAAATGACCGTGATAAAGACCGGATTAACGCGCGTTAATCCGGCGTTTTTGTTACGCTGTAACTGTGTTTAATTTATTGATATTAATGATATTTATAGAAGAAATTGTTGTTTGTCGGCGTAATTTTTTCACCCTATAAACGAGGTGTCACCTGCCAATTACAACGAGGAAGCTATGAGTACCTTAAATATCGATACCGCGCCGCCGTTATCTGCGCCCATCGGCTCGGCCAGCGATGTGGCGCGTTTGATTAACCAGCGCAGCGAGAAAAATACCCATGCGCGCATGATCGTGCTGTTGGCGCTGGGCGGTGTTTTTCTCGATGCCTATGACCTGACCACGCTGTCTTACGGCATCGATGACGTGGTGCGTGAATTCAGCCTCAGCCCGCTGCTGACCGGGGTGGTAACTTCTTCGATCATGGTCGGGACCATTCTCGGCAACCTGGTCGGCGGCTGGTTGACCGACAAGTACGGCCGCTATCAGGTGTTTATGGCCGATATGCTGTTTTTTGTGGTTTCCGCCATCGCCGCCGGGCTGGCGCCCAACGTCTGGGTGCTGATAGGCGCGCGCTTTTTGATGGGGATCGGCGTCGGCATCGATTTGCCGGTGGCGATGGCCTATCTGGCCGAATTCTCCAAATTCACCGGCAAGGCCAACAAGGCGTCGCGCCTGGCGGCCTGGTGCCCGATGTGGTACGCCGCTTCGTCGGTGTGTTTTCTGATCATCTTTGCGCTCTATTTTCTATTGCCGGCCGAATATGCGAACTGGTTGTGGCGCGCCTCGTTGATTTTCGGCGCCGTGCCGGCGTTGCTGATCATCATGGTGCGCAGCAAGTTTATGAACGAGTCGCCGCTGTGGGCCGCTAACCAGGGCGATCTGAAAGAGGCGGCGCGCATCCTGCGCGAGTCATACGGCATTGCCGCCCATGAGGCGGAACCTGACGCCGCCCAACCGGCGGCGCCGCCGAAGGTCAGCTTCCGCGTGCTGTTCCGCAAGCCGTACCGCGAGCGCACGCTGGTCGCCAGCGTGATGAACGTTTGCATTTCCTTTGAATACACCGCCATCGCCTTCTTTCTGCCGTCGATTCTGGCGCAGTTTCTCGGCGCCGGGGTGTTTGAAACTATCTCCGCTTCGCTCGGGCTGAACGTGCTGTTCGCCTTTACCGGTGGCCTGCTCGGCATGCGTCTGGCATGGAAGTATCCGTCGCGCCAGGTGGCGATCGCCGGATTTGCGCTGCAGTTTATCGCGCTGATTGCCCTGGCGTTGATCGGACATCCGCAGGCGGCGTTCGGCGTTGGGCTGGCGATCCTGATGTTGGGCCTATGGCTGTTCGCCGAAGGATTCGGCCCCGGCGCGCAGATGATGATTTATCCGGCGCTCTCTTACCCGACGGCGATCCGCGCCACCGGCGTCGGTTTCGGCCGTTCGCTGTCCGGTATCGGCAGCGCGCTGGCGCTGTTTATTCTGCCGATTTTGCAGGCGCGCTTCGGCACCGACATGTTTTGGATTGTTTCACTGGCGGCGGCGATCCCCATCGTCTTCCTGCTGATCATTCGCTTTGAACCGACGGCGCACGATATCGACGATCTGGCCGATCGCGCTTAACCACAGAGGACACTGACATGACGCAACACCTGTTATCCACCGGAGCAGACTACGCACAGCTGGCCGCGCGTTTTCGGCCGATCTTCGCCGAAATCGCCGCCGGGGCGGTGGAGCGAGAGCTGTCGCGCACGCTGCCGCATGAACCGATCCGTTGGCTGAAAGAGGCGGGGTTCGGCAAGGTGCGCCTCCCGCGTGAAAAGGGCGGCGACGGCGCTTCGTTGCCGCAGCTGTTCGAACTGCTGGCCGAACTGGCGGAGGCGGACTCTAACCTGCCGCAGGCGCTGCGGGCGCATTTCGCCTTCGTGGAAGATCGGCTGAACGCGCCGGACGGCCCGGAACGCGATCGCTGGTTCGAACGCTTTCTCGACGGCGAGCTGGTCGGCAGCGGTTGGACCGAGATCGGCGGCGTGAAGCTGGGGCAGGTCAATACCCGGGTAACGCCGCAGGCCGACGGCTGGTCGCTCAACGGCGAGAAATTTTACAGCACCGGCAGTCTGTTTGCCGATTGGATCGACGTGTATGCCGAGCGCAGCGACAGCGGCGGCCCGGTGATCGCTTTGGTGAACGTCGCCCAGCCGGGCGTAGAGCGCGACGACGACTGGGACGGATTTGGCCAACGCACTACCGGCAGCGGCACCACGCGTTTTATTGATGCGCGGGTCGAGCAGGCGCACGTCTATGACTTTGCCGAGCGCTTCCGCTACCAAACTGCGTTCTATCAGCATGTGTTGCTGGCGACGCTGGCGGGGATCGGCCGCGCGGTGCTGCGAGACGTCGGCGAGGGCGTGAGGCAACGTAAAAGGATCTATAGCCACGGCAACGCCGGTTGGGTGAAGGACGACGTGCAGATCCAGCAGGTGGTGGGGCAAATCAGCGCCTGGGCCTATGCGGTTGAGGCGACGGTGCTAAAAGCGACTTCCTCGCTGCAGCAGGCTTATGAGGCGCATCGTTCCGGCGATGAAGCGCTGCTGCAGGCGCTTAACGTGACGGCGGAACTGGACGCCGCCAGGGCGCAGGTCATCGCCGGGGAGTGGGTGCAGCGCGCCGCCGGTGAATTGTTCAATGCGCTCGGCGCTTCAGATACCCGTACCGGCAAGGCGTTGGATCGCCACTGGCGCAATGCGCGCACGCTCTCTTCACATAATCCGGTGATCTACAAGGCGCGCAATATCGGTGACTGGGAAATTAACCGCCATACGCCGACCTTTATCTGGCAAATCGGCAGTGGCGGTTGAGGCCGTGGCTATTCCGTCCAAACCTGCGTGCTACGCGGGCTGTCCATCTGATAATCCGAGTAGGGGCGGGTGAAGAACTCGCGCCCCAACTCGCGGGCGGCCTGCAGCGGGTTGCGCGGATCGCGGGCGATCTCACCGCGCTGGTTGCCGGCGCCGTGCACCAGCCCGACGAAGGCGGAATGGGTGTAACGGCTGAACTCCTGGATCTGATGCACGATGCCCAGCGCCGCGCCAGGATAAGTTTCTTCCGACGCCACCGCCAGCCCGATGCGTTTGCCGCTCATGCGTTGGTGCACCTGTTCCGCCTGAGGGTAGGCGTTGGAATAGAAGCTGAACGAGCGATCGAAAAAGGCCTTGGTTTGCGCCGACATGCCGTACCAGTAAATCGGCGTGCAAAATACCGCGCCGTCGGCCGGCAGGAAGTGCTCCAGGAACAGCTCGGCGTAGCGATCGCCCGGCGGCGGCGTATGGCGTTCATCGCTCAGAAAACCGCTCAGGTAATCATCGAGAAAATGCAGGCTGGCGACGGTGCCGGCTTCGGCGGCGCCCACCAGGATCGCCTGCGCCAGCGTGGCGCTGTTGCCGTCACGGCGCGGGCTGCCGACCAGCACAACCAGACGTTTGGATTGATGAGTTGTATTCATGTCATGTTCCTCGGTATGAAGTGAATTCAACCCTACTTTAGAAACAAGTGACGGCAGGCGACAAATGACGGCTTTTCTGTCAGGATGAATTCAACTCACCTAGAGGGATTTCGCCATGTTCGCCACGCTGCCCGTCAACGCATTACGCACCTTTGAATCCGCCGCTCGCCTGCGCAGCTTCAAGCTGGCGGCGGCCGAGCTGGCGGTGACGCCGACGGCGATCTCGCACCAGATCAAAGCGCTGGAGCAGCAGTTGGGGTTTGCGCTGTTCGAGCGAGTGCCGCGCGGCGTGCGGCTGACGGCGAAGGGAGAAACGCTGTTCGCCGGGGTGCACGGCGCGCTGCTGGACGTCGCCGCCACGCTCGAAGGCCTGCGGCCGCAGCCCAGCAGCGGCTCGCTGTGCGTCTCGGTGACGCACTCGTTCGCGGCGCTGTGGTTGGTGCCGCGCCTGGGGCGTTTCTACCAGGCGTACCCGCACTATCTGGTGCGCCTGGAGGCCTGCGCCGAGGTGATCGATCTGCAGCAGGACGCCAGCGTGGATGTGGCGGTGCGCTACAGCCGCGCACACTATCCCTCGCTGCATCAGACGGCGCGGCTGGAGGAGAGCTTTGGCGTTTACGCCGCGCCGGGGCTGGCTGCCGCCGAACCGGAAAATCCGGTGCTGATCACCGTGAAGTGGGGGGATTCTGCGCTGTACGACAGCGGTTGGCATGACTGGTGCCGGGCCGCCGGCGTGGACTGGTGGCAGCGCCATGCGGCGATGCGCAGCTATCACGAGGAACATTACGCCCTGCAGGCGGCGGTGGCCGGGCAGGGGTTGGTGCTCGCCAGCTCGGTGATGGTGTCCGAGATGGTGGACAACGGTCTGCTGGTGGCGTACCGGCCGGAGGTGCGCGTTCCGGGTGCCGCGTACAGCGTGTTGTGCGCGCCGGGACGCGAGCGGCACCCGCCGGTCAGGGCGTTTCTCGCCTGGCTGCAGCAGGAACTGCCGCAAGGCAATGGCACGAAATAAAAGTTTTACCGTCCTAAGCTGTGGGAATATCAGCGAACTTTTGTTTTTACTTCACTGCGAGAACCTATCATGAGCCAGCCAAGAACCTCCGATTACCCGATTGACGCGCAATTTATCGAGCGCTGGTCGCCGCGCGCGATGACCAACGACGCCATCGACGATCAAACGCTGCTGAGCTTCTTTGAAGCGGCGCGCTGGTCGCCTTCGGCCTACAACATTCAGCCGTGGCGCTTTGCCTACAGCAAGCACGGCTCCGACAGCTGGGAGAACTACCTGGAGTTCCTGATCGACTTCAACCGCGGCTGGGCGCAGCACGCCTCGGCGCTGGTGGTGATCGTCTCCAAAACCACCAGCCTGAACGGCGAGCGGCTGGTGAACAACCCGACCCACGCGTTCGACACCGGCGCCGCCTGGGCCAACCTGGCGCATCAGGCGCACCTGAAAGGCTGGCTGACCCACTGCATGAGCGGCATTCACCACGACAAGATCAAAGCGGCGTTGCAGCTGCCGGACGACTATGCGGTGCACGCCATGGTGGCGATCGGCAAACCGGGCGACAAAGCCCGCCTGCCGGATTTCCTGCAGGAAAAAGAGGCGCCGTCGGGCCGCCTGCCGCTGGGCAATACCGTCAGCGAAGGGCTGAATTTCACGCTGTGATTGCCCGGGTTCTCGCCGAGGCCCGCTTTGCGGGCCTTTTTTATGCGGCGAGTAAAACTTTGGGAGTATGTTCGCGTTCGCTTATTCGCTGTATATTTTGTTATATAGCGATTGCGTAATGAGGAGGAACCCGTGGGAGATCATTTTGGCAAAGGGTTGTTGGCGGGGTTAAAGGCGGAGAACCTGAAGCCGGAGGCGGAGCTGTCGCGCTTTTGCTCCGACTACAAGCGCGGCTTCGTGCTCGGCTATGCGCACCATTTAGCGCAGCGCTGCGGCGACGAGAACCGGGCGGCGTTCGAAGCCGGTCAGCTGAGCCGTGCCTATGGCCTTGGCAGTGAGCCGATGAGCGAGTTCTTTTCCGGCGGCGACAGCCGGCTGGCGGAGAAGTTTTTCCGCGCCGGCTATAACCGACCGGCGCAGGGGTAGCGCAGACGGCCGTCAGGCGGCGCTCAGCACCGCCACCATATACACGCACGGTTGGTCGCTCTGGTTTTCAAAACGGCAGTCCGCCGGTGGGCCGAGCTCCAGACAGTCGCCTTCGGCCATTTCATGGCGCGCCTCACCCTCAAGAAAGACCAGCTCGCCGGATAAAACCCAGATCAGCTGACGTTTGAACGCGTACACCGAAGCCGGCATCGGGATCGCCGCGCCGGCCGGCAGTTCGATGCGCACCAGATCGAGCGGCAGATCGGTGCGCGGCGACACGTGGCGCCGCACGTAGCCGCTCTCCGGATCGACCCAGACCGGTTGATCTTCCCGGCGCAGCAGCCGGCCTTCCTGCGTTTCCGCCCGGGCGATCAGCTTGGACATGCTGAGGCCGAACGCCCCCGCCAGCCTGCCCAACAGCATCGCCGTCGGGCTGCTCTCGCCGCGCTCGATCTTATGAACCATCGCCCGTGAGACGCCCGCCCGTTCGGCCAGATCGGACAGCGACCAGTGGCGCGCCTCGCGCTCAATGCGAATGCGTGCGCCGATCAGCTGATTTAGATTGTCTAATTTAATATTCATATCGTAGTATTATAGTGGACAATTGGCCGGGGTAAACCATGATTATACGAAATGCGACGCTCAACGATAGCGCGGCGATTGCCGCTATCTATAACGACGCGGTGTTGAACAGCACCGCCATCTGGAATGAACAAACCGTGGATGCGGCCAACCGCGCGGCGTGGATCGGCGAGCGGCAGGCGGCAGGTTACCCGGTGCTGGTGGCGGTGAACGGCGCGGACGAGGCGATCGGCTACGCGTCGTTCGGCGATTGGCGAGCCTGGGACGGCTATCGCCATACCGTAGAGCACTCGGTGTATGTCCATCAGGCGCATCGCGGTGCCGGGATTGGCAAGGCGCTGTTGATCGCCTTGATTGCACGGGCGCGGGAGATCGGCAAGCATGTGATGGTGGCCGGCATCGAATCCGGCAATCAGGCGTCGATTAAGCTGCATCTGGCGCTGGGGTTCCGCGACGTGGGGCGCATGGAGCAGGTGGGCGCCAAATTCGGCCAATGGCTGGATCTGACGTTCCTGCAGCTGACGCTCGACGAGCGGGTAGCGCCGCCGACGCGCTGACCCCGGGAGGCAGGGCGATGAATATGCTGTTACTGCTGATCGCGGCGGGGATGGGGCTGGTGGTGCAGAATCTGTTGATGGTGCGTATTACCGAAAGCGTTTCGACCATCCTTATCACGCTGGTGATCAACTCCAGCGTCGGTTTGTTGCTGCTGGTGGGGTTGCTGCTGGCCAAAAACGGCCTCGGCGCGGTGGCGGAAGTGACCGGCGCCGCCAGGTGGTGGATGCTGTTACCGGGGCTGCTGGGATCGCTGTTCGTGTTCGCCGGCATCCTGGGCTACCAAAAACTGGGCGCGGCGGCCACCATCTCGATCCTGGTCGCCAGCCAGCTGTGCATGGGGCTGCTGGTGGACGTCTACCGCGCCGGCCCGGCGGCGCTGCGCGAGAATCTGCCGGCGCTGTTCGGCGCCCTGCTGCTGGTGGCGGGCGCTTATCTGGTGGCGAAACGCAGCTTTTGACGGCGGCTGACATGCAAAAAGCCCGCTCAGGTTTCCCTGAGCGGGCTTCTCTAAATATGGCTCCTCTGACTGGACTCGAACCAGTGACATACGGATTAACAGTCCGCCGTTCTACCGACTGAACTACAGAGGAATCGTTGGAACGGGGCGAATAATAGCGGGGCGGTTGCGGCTTGTAAAGCGCGAAAACGTCCGAGGCGCCCGTTTGCTGCAAGATTGCCCAACCTGCTGCTTTTTCTCGCTTTTATCGCTTATCCCGCGCGCAGCACCGCCGGGTTGCCCGTTGTTTGGCGCATTTGCCTGCCGATGGTGCAACGCCTGCCCTACGTTGTGGCGCGCGCCGTCCGGCGAACGGCCGTTTGCCGCCGTGTATCCCGCCTCCGTGGCCGTTTACCGACTCTGGCCCGGATCTTGCTGCGCTTGAATAACCGGATTTCGGCATTCTCAATTTAGCGGCTCGCTGGAGGCACTATGAATTTCAGACGTCTGAAGTACTTCGTGAAAATCGTCGATATTGGCAGCCTGACCCAGGCGGCGGAAGTGTTGCACATCGCCCAGCCGGCGCTCAGCCAGCAGCTGGCGACGCTGGAAGGGGAACTGAAGCAACAGCTGCTGATCCGCACCAAGCGCGGCGTGCAGCCGACCGAGGCCGGCAACATTTTGTATGCCCATGCGCAGACCATTCTGCGCCAGTGCGAGCAGGCGCAGAGCGCGGTTAACAGCGCCGGACAGGCGATGAGCGGCCAGGTGTCGCTCGGGCTGGCGTCAGGCAGCACCGCGGCGCAGCTGGCGCTGCCGCTGCTGCAGAGCCTGCGCGATCAGCAGCCGGGTATCCTGCTTAGCCTGCATGAGAACAGCGGCGCGGCGCTGGCCGGGCAGGTGGCCAATCAGACGCTGGACATGGCGATGGTCTACGGCGCCAAGATGCCCGCCGGGCTGCACGCCATCGCATTGATGCGCGAAGATCTCTATCTGGTGGCGACGCGCGCGGTGCCGCATCCCGGCAACAGCGTCGAGCTGCTGGACGTGGCGCGGCTGAACCTGTTCCTGCCGCGCGAGGGCGATGCGGTGCGCAACCAGCTGGAGGAGGCGATGGCGCTGCGCAAGCTGGCTGCCAACGTGGTGGGGGAGATCGAATCCTCGGGTGCGTTGAGCGCCGCGATCGCCAGCGGGCTGGGGGCGACCGTGCTGCCGGAATCGGTGGCGCGCGCGATGATCGGCCCGGCCAAGGCCTGGATGGCGCGCATCAATGCGCCGACGATGTCGGTGCCGCTGGCGTTGTGCATGTCGGGTCAACAGGCGCTGTCCGCCCCGGCGCTGCTGGTCAAAGACCTGCTGCTGTCGATCGCCGGCGGCCGCAGCCAGGAAAAACGCGCACTGGCACTGGTGCGTTGAGGAAAAAACGGCCCGCCGCAGCGGGCCTGAGCACCGTTACCGGAACGGCGGTTCGTTGAAGGTGCGCAGCTTGCGCGAGTGCAGACGATCGCCCTCGGCGCGCAGCAGATCGATGGCGCAGATGCCAATCTGCAGGTGCTCGGAGATCGCCCCTTCGTAGAAGCGGTTGGCCTGGCCCGGCAGTTTTATTTCACCGTGCAGCGGTTTGTCGGAGACGCACAGCAGCGTGCCGTACGGCACCCGGAAGCGGTAACCCTGGGCGGCGATGGTGGCGCTCTCCATGTCGACCGCCACCGCGCGGCTGAGGTTGAAGCGCCGCGCCGAAGCGGAGTAGCGCAGCTCCCAGTTGCGATCGTCGGTGGTGACCACGGTGCCGGTGCGCAAACGCTGTTTGACCTCTTCACCGGGCATGCCGCTGACCATCTTGGTGGCGTCGTACAGGGCGCGCTGCACCTCGGCGATGCTGGGGATCGGGATATCCGGCGGCAGCACCGCATCCAGCACGTGATCGTCGCGCAGATAGGCGTGGGCCAGCACGTAATCGCCGATCTTCTGGCTTTCGCGCAGGCCGCCGCAGTGGCCGATCATCAGCCAGGCACTCGGGCGCAGCACCGCCAGGTGATCGCAGATGGTTTTGGCGTTGGACGGCCCGACGCCGATGTTGATCAGCGTGATGCCCTGACCGGTGCGTGAAATCAGGTGATAGGCCGGCATCTGGTGGTTTTTCCACGCCAGATCGGACACCGCCTGCTCGGGCGCACTGGTTTCCGGCGTGATGTAGGTACCGCCGGCGCTGGAGAGCGCGATGTACGGGCTAGCCGGATCGGCGATCTGCGCGCAGGCCCAGCGCACGAACTCATCCACATAGCGGGTGTAGTTGGTGAACAGCACGAACGGCTGGAAATGCTCCACCGGGGTGCCGGTGTAGTGCCGCAGACGCGCCAGCGAGAAATCCGCGCGCAGCGCATCGAAATGCGACAGCGGGAAATGGTTGTCGGTGGTGTGATACAGGCCGTCGGCGGTCTCGTCACCGATCTGCGCCAGCTCGGTGGTGGGGAAATGCTGCGCGATGCCGGCGCTCATTGAGCGATCGAGCGCCAGGCTGGAACCGTCGATCACGTAAGGGAACGGGATCTCCTGCTGCGACGGCGCCACTTCAATATGGGCGGCGTAATCGTGTTCCAGCATCGCCAGCTGTTCGGCCAGATAGTGGCGGAACAGCTGCGGCCGGGTCACGGTGGTGCTGTAGCTGCCGGGATGGGTAAAGCGGCCGAAGGCGCGGGTTTTGTTTGGGCCGGATTGCTGCCCGTCCCAGCTGACGCGCAGCTCGGGATACACGAACAGCCCCGCGGCGCGCGCCTGCGCATCCGGCAGGGTGCCGTGGCTGATAAAATCGCTGACCGCCTGACGCAGCGCGTCTACCGCGGCGTCATACAGGGCTTCCAGTTGATCGAGTGCCTGATCGGCGCTGAGGCCGCTGCGAGGTGGGGCATAGCTCATACTTTCTCCTTCGATGTCCCGGCTCTGGGGCGGGATTGGCGGCATTTCACCGTCACAGGTTAGCCGAAGCAGGGCGTAAAAGCTTGGTCGAAATGACGGGCACGGCAAAGAAATTACCGCGCCCGTGAAGGCGGGGGGATCAGGAGGCGGGCGCGGCCGCTTCGACCTTCAGCGACACCAGCCCGATGCCCAGCTTCTTCGGCGTGAAGCCGCCGCTGGCGCTCTCTTTCGGCTCGGTGGGGGCCGGCGGGGTAATGCTGATCTTCTGCGCGCCGCGCGGGTTGTCGAAGCGCAGGGTGACGGTGCTGTCCTGCTCGCCGAGCGACACGAAGCGCTCTACGTCGCCGACGCGCACCGAAATCGGTTCGCCGACGTTGTTGCCGTAGGCGCGGGCGCGCAGCACCAGATCAAAGGTCTTCGGCAGCGGGTCGACATAATCGATGTCGACCGCCGGCGCCAGGTTGGCGTCGGACCAGCGGCCCCACTCCTCGACGGCGGAAACGCCGGTAATGGCTTTCACCTGTTCCGGCAGGCCGGGCAGCATGAACTCGATGGCGTCCGCCCGGTATTTCACCGCCGCATCGTCCACCTGCAGGCGAGCGACGGCGTTTTGGTACTCGGCGACGCTGTCCGCCGCCGGGCCGGTGAAGTTCACCTTGCCGTTGAAGCGTTCGCCGCTGGCCTGCGCGATCTGCGGCGGCGAGGCCAAGGTGCCGGAGGCCACGCAGATGTCGGTGCTCAGCGCCAGCTGCGGCGCCCAGACCCGGCCGATCTCGTAGCATTTATCGACCCAGACGAATTTCTCCCCCGCGCCCAGCCCGGCCAGCTGTTTGCGCAGCGGGGTGGAGAGGTAGACGTTGAACATCGGTTCGATGCGGTTGTCGCCCACCCGCAGGATGAACGGCACCTTGTAAGTGACGCCGGAGAAGCTGAAGCTGCGCTGGCGCGTGTCCACGCTGTAGTCGCTGATGCGGTTCGGCAGGCCCCACTGGTTGATCACCGCCGGTTTCCAGCCGTTAATTTTCTCTTCGATATTCAGGAACACCGTAGACAGCGACGGCGCCGACAGGCTGCTGCGGCCGAGGCCGATGTAGTTGTCGCCGCCCATCACGTCCAGCACCGTGGCGCCGTTGTCCAGCGTGCTGCGCTTCTCGTTGCGCTGCTCCGCCTGCGGCCGGGTGCCGTCGATGATGAAGAACAGGTTGCGGCGCTTCTGTTTGATCAGGATGTCGTAGGCGGTGTTGTTCATCGCCAGATGATCGGAGGACACCACGATCACGGTGTTGCTGAAATAGGGCGAGCGTTTGATTTTGTCGATCAGCGCGGCGATGTGTTGCTGGCTGCAGGCCACCGCGCTCAGCGAGCGGTTTTCCTTGTTCTGCCAGGCGTAACTCTTCTTGCTGCAGCCGGCGGAGATAAAGCCGTCCGGGTGATGGGTATCGACGGTCAGGGTAAACAGCGAGAACGGCTGGCGCTGTTTGGACAGCTCGACGAACTTGCCGTACACCACGTCCAGCACGCTGTCGTCGTACCAGCCCCAGTCGTTTTTGTAGCTCGGATCGGCGACCTGTTCGCGCAGCTCTTTGAAGCCGTATACATGGTCGAAGCCGTGGGATTTCAGGAAGGTGTCTTTACCGGCGAACGCCAGCTCGGCGCCCTGATAGAAAGAGTTGCTGTAGCCGGCGGCCTTCAGCACGTCGCCCAGGCAGACGTTCTCCGGGTAGAAGGTGGAGACCGCGCTGGAGGCGTTGCCGTCGAAGGGCGCGAACAGCGGAATGCCGCACTGTGAGGCGACCATGCCGGCGATGGTGTAACCGGTGCCCGGCAGCTGTTGGGTGTTGCTGAAATCGATGCTGTCCGCGCGCAGGGCGTTCAGCTCGTCGGCCAGGCCGGGAAACAGCTCGGTATCGAAGTAGGTGCGCTCCAGGCTCTCGGCATAGATGTACACCAGGTTCGGCCGCTTGCCCTGCACGGTCTTTTTCGGCGCCTTGTAGTAGGTGGTGAAATCGGCGGTATCGCCGACGATCTGGCTCTTGACCAGCAGCGAGATGTCCTGAAATGCCGGGGTGGTGCCGACCGAAAACAGCGCCAGCAGCACGGCGACGAGGCTGTAGGCCACGCTGCTGCCTTTGGCTTTGCGGCGCAGCAGGCTGCGGGCCAGCACCGCGAAGATAAGCCCCAACGCCGCCAGCAGGCCGATGAACGGCAGCACGTATTTGCTGATGCCCGCGCCTTTGAGGCTGCTGGTGACGGTGTAAATCACCGCGTCGGTGATGCCGTCGCCGGTAAAGTAGTTGCTGGCGATCAGAATAACGTTCAGCACCAGATAGCTGCCGAGCAGCGTCAGCAAAATGGCGAACCACCAGCGGTTGGCGGCGGCCCGGGTGCGATAAATCAAAATCGACGCCAAGAAGAGAACAAACGAAACGACTGCTAAAACCATCCGCCAAACCCTGTCTGATTGAAAAAACGTTGCTGCCCTGGTCTGCGCCGCCGACCGTGCCGCGGCGCGAAAAGTGAAGGGTATAGCCTATTGCCGGCGGCGGAACAACGCGCGATCTCCCGCTACGGCCGACGAACGGCGGCTATTGTACATTTTTATGACAATAGTGTGACGTTAATCACGCCGACGGCGGCCTCGGCGGCGAAAGCTTGCTGGTCGGAGGTTTCGCTCTACGCTTAATGAGCGCCACGACGGTGCGCCCATCAGCCCTTCACAGGAGGAAGTATGCAGACGATTCCCGCCGCGGTACTCGACGATCTGGCCCCGCAAGGCGTGTTGCGCGCGGCGATCAACTACGGCAATCCGGTGCTGGCGCAGGCCGGGGCCGGCGGTAAACCGCAAGGCGCTTCGGTGGAGCTGGCCGCCGCGCTGGCCCAGGAGCTGGGCGTGGCGCTCGAACTGGTCACCTATGACGCGGCGGGCAAGGTGTTTGCCGACCTGGACAGCGGCGCCTGGAACCTGGCGTTTATGGCTATCGAGCCGGTGCGTGCGGCGCAAATCGCCTTCAGCGAACCCTACGTGATCATCGAGGGGACTTACCTGGTGGCGAACGACGCGCCTTACTTTGAGGTGGCGCAGCTCGACAGGCCGGAGGTGCGCATCGCGGTCGGCCAGGGGGCGGCGTACGATCTGTTTTTATCGCGCACGCTGCAGCAGGCGCAGCTGGTGCGGGCGGCAACGTCCGCCGAGGCGATCGCGCTGTTTTTCGACCGGGGGCTGGAGGCGGCGGCCGGCGTGCGTCAACCGCTGCTGGCCGCCGCGGCCGCCCATCCCGGCTACCGGGTGCTGGACGGGCATTTCACCGCCATCCACCAGGCGATGGCGGTGCCGCGGCAAAAAACGCAGGGCGCCGCCTACGTGAACGCGTTTATCGAACGCTGCAAGGCCAACGGGTTGGTGAAGGCGGCCTTGCAGCGCAGCGGCCAGGGCGAGGTGACGGTGGCGCCGCCGGCCGCCTCGGCGTGATCAGTCGAGCTCCACCGCGTACTGTTCCACCGGGGTGATTTTCTTGATCAGCTTGTTGTCGAACAGGAACTGTTCGTAAGCCTGGTAGCGCGCGCGATCCAACTTGGCCGGATCGCGGGCGAACAGCGGCAGGCTGGCTTGCCACGCCTGTTTGTTCAGCTCGGTATTCAGCTCTGGGTGCGCCTTGGCGAATGCCAGCCAGGTGTCCTGCGGGTGGGCGTGCAGGTAGTCACTGCCTTGCTTCAGCGCGGCGAGAAATTTGCGGATTTTCGGCTCGTTCACCGCATCGCGGTTGGCGACGATGATCAGCTCGTCATAGGCCGGCACGCCGTAGTCTTCGACGTTGAACACCACCGGTTCTTTACCCTGTAGCTTCAGCTCCAGCGCTTCGATGTTGCGGTAGCCGCCGATCACCGCATCGACCTGGCCCGCCAGCAGGGCGCTGGTCAGCTGGAAGTTGACGTTGATAAGCTTGATGTCCTGCGGCTTGAGGTGCTCGTGTTCGACCATGGTGGCCAGCGTCGCCTGTTCGATGCCGCTGACCGAGTAACCCACCGTTTTTCCCTTGAGATCCGCCGGCGACGTGATGTTTTTGTCCAGCGCGATCACCGTATTCAGCGGCGTGTTGATCAGGGTGCCGACGCGCATCAGCGGCAGGCCCTGACCGGCGAAGAAGTGCAGCTGCGGCTGATAGGTAATGGCGAGGTCGGCCTGTTTGGCGGCCACCAGCCGCGGCGGCAGCGCCGGATCGGACGGCGGCACGATCTTGACGTCCAGCCCTGCGGCCTTGAAGGCGCCGATCTGCTCGGCCACCATAATCGGCGCGTGATCGGGGTTGATGTACCAGTCGAGCACCAGCGTCAGCTTTTCGGCCGCACCGGCCTGGCCGGTGATGGCGGCGCCCAGCAGCAGCCCGCAAACGGTTTGTTTGATCATGGTCGTTCCTTTATCCCTGGTTATGGTTGCAATCATCAGTCGTTTTCCGGCGCCCAGGCGATCAGGCGCCGCAGCAGCGCATCCACCGCGGCCCACAGCAGCACGGTCATCAGCACCAAAATAAACAGCGCGGCGAAGCAGACGTCGGTCTGCATGCGCGCGTTGGCGTTCAGCATCACATAGCCCAGCCCTTCGGCCGAGCCGACCCATTCGCCGATAATGGCGCCGATCGGCGCGACGGCGGCGGCCATGCGCAGGCCGGAGCCGAAGGCCGGCAGCGCCGCCATCAGCCGCACGTGCCGCAGCTGCGCCCAACGCGAAGCGCGCATCGTGCGCGCCAGATCGAGATAGTCGTTGTTGACCCGGCGCAGCCCGTCGAAAAAGGCCGACACTACCGGGAAGAAAATCACCAGCACCGCCATCGCCACCTTGGCGCTCATGCCGAAGCCGAACCACAGCACCAGCAGTGGCGCCAGGGCGAACACCGGTATCGCCTGGCTGGTGAGCACCAGTGGCATCAGCCAGCGCTGCAGCCGCGGCGAGAAGATCATGCACAGCGCCAGCGCCGCGCCGAGCAGCACGCCCAGCACCAGCCCGCTGACGATCTCCGAAGCCGTGACCAGCGTGTGCCAGGCGAGATAGCCGCGCCCGTCCCACAGCGCCTGCGCCACCGCGCCCGGCGTGGGCAGCAGAAAGGCCGGAATGCCGCTTTGCGCCGCCAGCCACCACAGCAGCAGCAGGCCGG
Source organism: Serratia sp. 201 (assembly GCF_037027545.1). Taxonomy (NCBI): domain Bacteria; kingdom Pseudomonadati; phylum Pseudomonadota; class Gammaproteobacteria; order Enterobacterales; family Yersiniaceae; genus Serratia; species Serratia sp. 201. The sequence goes on from NZ_JAXCHC010000002.1 coordinate 730,201, forward strand.
CAAACACCGTCAGCCCACGCCGCAGGCGGGTGAGGCCATGCTCTTCGGCAATCTTCATTGCGCGGCCCTCACCAGCTGTTGCAGCAGCTCGGCCTGGCTTTTCAGCAGGTCGGCGTCATCCGGCGCGCGCGGCGGTTGCCCGCTGATACGGTGGGTATCGTCGAGGCCCAGCGGCCAGGGCGACAGTACCAGCAGCCGGTGGCTCAGGCGGCAGGCCTCCATCGGATCGTGGGTGATCAGCAGTACGGTATTTTGCGCCAGCAGCTCGGCGGCCAGGCTTTGGATCTCGGCGCGGGTAATGGCGTCCAATGCGGAGAAGGGTTCGTCCATCAGCACGATCGGCTGGCGTTCGTAGAGCGTGCGGGCGATGGCGGCGCGCTGGCGCATGCCGCCGGACAGCGCGGCGGGCAGGCTGCGGCCATGCGCAGCCAGGCCTACGCGTTCGAGCAGATGCGCCACCCACGCCCGATCCGCCACTTCGCCGCGCAGCCGCGAGCCGAGGGCGACGTTCTCTTCGACGGTCAGCCACGGGTAGAGCAGGTCTTTTTGCCCCATGTAGGCGATGCGCCCGGCGATCGGCAAACCGTCGCTGCCGGTCACCGTACCCGAACTGGCCTGCGCCAGGCCGGCGATGATCTTCAGCAGGCTGGTTTTGCCGGCGCCGCTGGCGCCGAGCAGGGCGACGAAGCTGCCGCCGGCGATGTCGAAGCTCAGCCGGTCGAAGACGATTTGCTGACCGAAACGCAGGCTGAGATCCCGCACCTGGATGCCGGGTGGGAGAAGCGGGGAGGTCATGAGGCGTTCAGCCCCATCTGCCAAAATGCCGATTCCAGCTGGGTGGCGGTGGTGAAAATCTGCGCCAGCTCGGTGAGGCGGCCTTGTGCGCCGCGCTGGTGGCCGACGGTTTCCAGCAGTTCGATGGCGGCACGCACGCCGGCCAGATAGCCCTCGTCGCCGTAGTTGCGGATCCAGGAGGCGTAAGGATTGCCCTCCATCTGAGTGGCGGGATCGTGCAGCAGCCGCAGGCCGATTTCGGCATAGCCGGCCACGCAGGGCAGCAGGCCGGTCAGCAGATCGAGGGCGTCGCCGGCATGGCCGATATCCAGCACGTAGCGGGTGTAGTTCATGGTTTCCGCCGCTTCCGGCTGGGCGGCGATCTGCGCTTCGCTCAGCCCCCATTCGGCGCAGTAGGCCACGTGCAACGGCAGTTCGGCGACGATGCCGTTGAGCGAGGCGGTGGCGGCGCGCATCTCCGGCAGGGTGCGCAGCTTGCTGACCAGCAGCGCGTAGGCGCGGGCGAAGTGCAGCAGAAACAGATAGTCCTGGGTCAGGTAGCGGCGAAAAGCGCGTTCAGGCAAGGTGCCGGCGGCCAGCTGCTGCAGAAATGGATGATCGACGTAATCTTGCCAGTGGCTGCCGGCATGGTGGCGCAGCCGGCCGTAAAGACCGCTTTCGAACAGGGTAGTGATGGACATGGGACCTCCTTGAGTCAGTGGAGATCCGGGCACGCTGGGGTATGAACAGGCAACGGGTGAGAGCGTTGTTGCCTAACCGTCCCTTCGCTGGCATGACCCAGATCAGGTTCAAAGGGTTCGGCTTGCGCCATCTCAGCCCGTAACAGGACACCCCTCGGAGCTGCTTGTTATACGACATTTGTTTTTTGATTACAATCGCCGGGCGGTGCGGCGGCAATCGGTTCGTTTAGTGCGATCGAGGGTGATTTTGCTGGCGCAAGGCGCGCGGTTTTTGTCACTGTAGGCTCATGTTTTGCCTCTGAGGATGATGCCCGATGAAAAAGATTGGTTTTCTCTCGTTTGGCCACTGGTCGCCTTCCGCCCAGTCCGGCACCCGTTCCGCGGCGGATGCGCTGCTGCAGTCCATCGATCTGGCGGTCTCCGCCGAAGATCTGGGGGCGGACGGCGCCTATTTTCGCGTGCACCACTTCGCGCGCCAGCTGGGATCGCCGTTCCCGCTGTTGGCCGCCATCGGCGCCAAAACCCAACGCATCGAGATCGGCACCGGCGTGATCGACATGCGCTATGAAAATCCGCTGTACATGGTGGAGGACGCTGGCGCGGCGGATCTGATCGCCGGCGGGCGGCTGCAGCTCGGCATCAGCCGCGGCTCGCCGGAGCAGGTGATCGACGGCTGGCGCTATTTCGGCTATGCCCCGGCCGACGGCGAAACCGATGCGGACATGGCCCGCCGCCATACCGAAGTGTTCCTGGAAGCGCTGCGCGGCGAAGGGTTCGCCGAGCCCAATCCGCAGCCGATGTTCCCGAATCCGCCCGGGCTGCTGCGGCCGGAACCGTTTTCCGCCGGGCTGCGCGACCGCATCTGGTGGGGCGCCGGCTCCAATGCCACCGCCGTCTGGGCGGCGAAGCTCGGCATGCACCTGCAAAGCTCGACGCTCAAGAACGACGAGACCGGCGAACCCTTCCACATCCAGCAGGCCAAGCAGATCCGCGCCTACCGCGCCGCCTGGCAAGAGGCCGGCCACACGCATGAGCCGCGGGTTTCCGTGAGCCGTAGCATCTTCGCGCTGGTGGATCAGCGGGATCGCAACTACTTCGGCGGCAGCGGTAAGGAAGGCGACCAACTGGGGTATATCGATGCGCAAACCCGGGCGATCTTTGGCCGCAGTTACGCCGCAGAACCTGACGCGCTGATCGAACAGCTGGCGCAGGACGAGGCCATCGCCGAAGCGGATACCTTGCTGCTGACCGTGCCTAACCAACTGGGCGTGGATTACAACGCCCACGTTATCGAATCGATTTTAACCCATGTCGCGCCGGCGCTCGGCTGGCGCTAAACGGAGGAGCTGGATGTCACGCATTTTCATTACCGGCTCGGTGGACGGGCTGGGCCGCGCCGCCGCGCAAACGCTGTTGGACGAAGGACATCAGGTGATTCTGCATGCGCGTGAGCCCGGCCGTCTGGACGCGGTGCGCGATCTGCTGGATCGCGGTGCACAGGCGACGATCGGCGATCTGTCCGATGTGCAGCAGATCCGGCAGCTCGCCGAGCAGGTCAATCGCCTCGGCCGTCCGGACGCGGTGATCCACAATGCCGGTATGTTCACCGGGCCGCAGGTGATGCCGGTGAACGTCATAGCGCCCTACCTGCTGACGGCCCTGATCGAACGCCCCGATCGTATCGTCTACCTGAGCAGCAGCATGCACTTTGACGGCGTGGCGGAATTGAACGGCGTGGATTGGCTTGGCGGCGCCGCAGGCTCTTATTCGGACAGCAAACTGTTCGTCACCGTGCTGGCCGCCGCCGTGGCGCGCCTGTGGCCTGACGTGATCAGCAGCGCGGTCGATCCCGGTTGGGTGCCAACCAAAATGGGCGGCGCGGACGCGCCCGACGATCTGGCGCTGGGGCATGTGACGCAGGCGTGGCTGGTGAGCGGCGATGAACCGCAGGCCCTGGCGTCCGGCGGCTATTGGCACCATCAGCAGCGCCTCGAACCCCATGCAGCGGTACACGACGAGGCGTTTCAAACGGCGCTGCTGGCGCAATTGGCGCGCGCCGGCGGGGTGAGCTTGCCGCAGGTTTGAATGGCTATTCCCTCCAGGCCCGTCGAGGTTATCGGCGGGCTTTTTTATGCCCGCAGGGTGAACCCGCGGCGCTTTTCTTATACAGTGGTTGTCTGGCCTGTTTTGTTCTTTCTTGTAATTATCGCCATGCATACATTCCTGATTATCGTCCCTGAAGGGGGCATGCTGTTCGAAGCGGCGGGCATCGCCGATATCCTGATGCAGGCTAATCGCCTGAGTTCCGCCGAGACGCCGCTGTATCAGATCGCGGTCGCCACTACGCAATCTCACCGGGTGGTGCACGGCCTGTCCGGGCTGAGCCTGTTGGCTGACCATCGCCTGGCGGATCTCGATCCGGCCCAGCCGCGCGATACCGTCATTGTTGCCGGCAAGGGGGCAACCGAAGAAGAGGGCGCCCGGGTGGCGGATTGGCTGCGACGCGCGGCGCCGCAGACGCGCCGTATCGCCTCGGTTTGCGGCGGGGCTCTGCTGCTGGCCGAAGCCGGATTGCTGGACGGGCGGCGGGCGACTACCCACTGGCGGCTGGCGGAAACGCTGCAGGCGCGCTTCCCGCGGGTGCAGGTTGAAAACGGCCCGATCTACGTGCAGGACGGGCCGATTTGGACCTCCGGCGGCGTCAGTTCCGGCTTCGATCTGACGCTGGCGCTGGTGGAGGATGATTACGGCTTCGTGCAGGCGCGCGAAGTGGCGCAGGATCTGGTGATGTTTCTGCGCCGCCCCGGCGGGCAGGCGCAGTTCAGCCGCTACCCGCTCAACCAGGCCAAATCGCCGGGCCCGATCCGCGACCTGCAGTCCTGGATCCTGGAAAACCTCGCCGACGATCTCAGCGTCGAACGGTTGGCCGAACGCGTGGCGATGAGCCCGCGCAACTTTACCCGCGTATTCACCCGCGAGACGGGCATTTCTCCCGCCAAATTCGTCGAAGAAGGGCGGTTGCATACCGCCAGGCAGCGCCTGGAGCAGAGTGCGCAAGGCATCGAGCAGATCGCCCTGGCCACCGGCTTTGGCAACGGCCTTAACCTGCGGCGGGTGTTTGAGCGCAAACTGCAGCTGACCCCGAGCGAATACCGCGAACGCTTTCATGCGCGCAATTTGGCGTAAATTGATCGGTAAACGTCATTTACGCCGCCTCGGGGCAGGGCTAGAGTTGAGGCAAAGCCCAAAACGAGGAGTGCATCATGGTGAGAGTAGGCATTAATGGATTTGGCAGGATCGGACGCAACGTGCTGCGCGCGGCGCTGGGGCGCAGCGATTTTGAAGTGGTGGCGATCAACGATCTGACGGACAGCAAAACGCTGGCGCACCTGCTGAAATACGACACGCTTTCCGGCACGCTGGCGGCCAGGGTGGAAGCCGGCGACAACCAGCTGCTGCTGGACGGCCGGCCGATTCAGGTGTTTTCGCAGCGCGATCCCGCCGAGATCCCCTGGAGCAGCGTGGGCGTTGACGTGGTGATCGAAGCGACGGGCTTCTTTACCGACAAGGCCAAGGCGGAAGTGCACATCACGCACGGCGGCGCCAAGCGGGTGATTATCTCGGCGCCGGCCAAGAACGACGACATCACCATCGTCATGGGGGTTAACGACCAGCTTTACGATCCGGCGCTGCATAAAGTGGTCAGCAACGGCAGCTGCACCACTAACGGGCTGGCGCCCGCCGCGCAGGTGCTGCATCAGGCGTTCGGCATCGAATACGGGCTGATGAACACTACTCACGCCTATACCAATAGCCAGGCGCTGCACGATCAGCCGGAAAAAGATCTGCGCGGCGCGCGGGCGGCGGCGGAATCGATCGTGCCTTATTCCAGCGGCGCGGCCAAGGCGCTCGGCAAAGTGATCCCGGATCTCGACGGCAGGTTGACCGGTTACTCGCTGCGGGTGCCGGTGCCGGTCGTCTCGATCGTCGATCTGACGGTGACGCTGAAACGCCCGGCGACGGTGGAAGAGATTAACGCCGCTTTCCGCGCGGCGGCGGCATCCGGCCCGCTGAAAGGGATCCTGGGCTACAGCGATGAACCGCTGGTGTCGAGCGACTACCGGGGTGATGCGCGTTCGTCGATCATCGACGGGCTGTCCACGCTGGTGATCGGCGGCAATCTGGTGAAAGTGCTCGCCTGGTATGACAACGAATGGGGCTTCTCCAATCGGTTGGTCGATCTGGCGCTGCTGATGGAAAAACGCGGGCTGTAAACGCCCCATAGCAAAAAGCCCGCTTAAGTTTCCTTAAGCGGGCTTCTCTAAATATGGCTCCTCTGACTGGACTCGAACCAGTGACATACGGATTAACAGTCCGCCGTTCTACCGACTGAACTACAGAGGAATCGTGTGAACGGGGCGCATGATATCCAGCGGCCCCGGGTGTGTCAACGCTAAATTGCCCCAGGCGGTGCGACTGCTCGGTATCTGAGCAATAAGCCCGTCAATCAGCCCATTGCGCGTCGTTTTCCACCTGGCCGCGCAACAGGCGCGCCAGCGGATCCTGGCGGTAGAAGCGGCAAAAGTGCTGATACAGCGCCGGGAAGCGTTCGGCCAGCAGCTCGGGAGCGCTGAAGAAATACTCCGACAGCACGGCGAAGCACTCGGCCGCATCGGTGGCGGCATAGGCATCCATGCTGGCGGCCTCTTCACCGACCATGTCGATCTCGTCCTGCAGGCTTTCCATCGCGGCGTGCAGATCGTGCTCCCAGGCGGCCACCTCGCGCAGTGGGATCGGCGGTACGCCGGTGGCGACGCCGCCGTTGCGCATATCCAGCTTGTGCACCGCTTCGTGGATCACCAGATTGAAACCAGAGAGATCGAAAGAGTCCTGCACGTCTTGCCAGTTGAGCACGATCGGCCCCTGTTCCCAGCTTTGGCCAGACTGCACCACTGGCCCCGAGTGCACCAGGCCGATCTCGTCCTGCCATTCGTCTTCCACCACGAACGGGGTGGGGTAGAGCAGAATTTCGTTGAAGCCGTCGAGGCACTCCGCGCCGAGTTCCAGCACCGGCAAGGCGAACAGCAGGGCGATGCGCGCCTGCATTTGCGAGGTGAGCTGCAGCCCCTGCAGCGGCACGATGCGCTTTTGCTGCAAGATCTGCCCGGCAACGGCCACCAGCCGCTGCTGCTCCTGCTCATTCAGCGGCGAGAGCAGCGGGATCGCCAGCGCGTCCTGCCACTGGGCCTGAGTGTCTGCCTGGGGTTGAGAGGGTTGAGTCGCTTTCCACGGCCATTTAATCATCAGGTTGCTCGTAAAGTCGTCACTTGAACGTTCAGCGGTGTGCTAATGCTGTAAAAATGCCGTAAAAGCGGGCATGATAGCAAGCGTTGTTAGGAGAGATGCCGGAGCGGCTGAACGGACCAGTCTCGAAAACTGGAGTAGGGGCAACTCTACCGGGGGTTCAAATCCCCCTCTCTCCGCCACTTTACCCCTCGTTGTTCCCTATCGAATCAAAATCCTTTTCTTTCGCTAATGCTTGTAAACCGTTCGATCTGAAACCGGTTTGCGTTGGCCGAGATCCTTTTCCGCATTATAACCCGTGCAATATCAACGAATAGCATTTTGCGATTATGTTCTTCATTTTGTGAGCCATGTTGCGCTTAAACCCGGTGCGGCGCTTGTGGTAAGCCCAGTGCCAGGCGCAGGCCAATCATGCTGAAGGTGTGAAACCGCCACGGTGATAATGCCTGCCGGCAGGGGCGTGCATGGCCTGACTCCGCTATCCCTTGAAGAGTTTGCCAGACTGACAACATGCCCAACATCTCCAGGGTAGCGTGTATTTACACGCGATTTTTCGTGCACTAATATGTGTGCACATGCACATAAAAACGGTCTCCTCTCCGCCGCGATGGGAATAGAAGGGACTGAACGCCCGGAAACTGGAGGATTTGCCATGAGTTTGCTCGATTGCGCACTGGATTTTCGTCACTTCATTGAGGAGTTGCGTCGCAGAAACGATTTGGTCGACGTGCATCAGCAAGTTTCCGCCGACCTGGAGATAGCGGCTGTCTGCCGCCGGGTCTATGAGCAACGGCTTTCGGCTCCGCTATTTCATCATGTGGCGGGCGCGATGCCGGGGGCTCGCATTCTTGGCGCGCCGGCCGGCATGCTCGCTTCTGCGGAACATGCCTATTCTCGCCTCGCCCTCCATTTTGGGCTGTCGCCAGAGAGCTCCCCGCGAGATATCGTGGCGGCGATTCGCCGGGCGGTGAAGGCGGAACCGCTTGCCCCCGATTATTGTTCGACCGGCCCGGTGAAAGAGAATATTTGGCGAGGTGACGAGGTTGATCTGGCACGCTTCCCTGTGCCTCTGCTGCATGAACGGGATGGCGGGCGCTATTTTGGCACCTACGGGTTCCATGTCGTGCAATCCCCGGACGGGAAGTGGCACAGCTGGGGCATCGGCAGGCTCATGATGCTCGATCGCAATCGTCTCACCGGCCCGGCAATTCCCACCCAGCACATCGGCATGATCCGTGAAATGTGGCGTCGGGAAGGGAAACCTACGCCGTGGGCGATGGTGCTCGGGGCGCCGCCTGCCGCGGTGGCGGTCGCGGGGATGCCGTTGCCGGCCGGCGTCAGTGAGCCTGACTATGTCGGCGCGTTGCTCGGTAAAAGTGTCACGCTCACCCAAGCGGAAACCAACGATCTCTGGGTGCCGGCCAATGCGGAAATTGTGCTGGAAGGTGAAATCAGCCTGACGGAGACGGCGCTGGAAGGGCCGATGGGGGAGTATCACGGCTATCAACACCAGCAGGGCCATGAACAGCCGGTGTTCCATGTGCGTGCGGTGACGTTTCGCGATGACCCCATTTTGCCGATTTGCGTCGCCGGCACGCCGCCGGAAGAAAATCATACGATCTGGGGCACCATGATATCGGCCCAACTGCTGGAAACCCTGCAGAGCGCGGCATTGCCCGTCGACTTTGTCTGGTGTTCCTATGAGGCGGCAACCTGTTGGGCGGTGGTGTCCGTCGATATTGAAAAACTGGCCGACATGAGGACCAACGCGGCGGATTTTGCCGGTAAGGTGGCGGAAGTAGTCTTCGGTTCGCATGCGGGCTACCTGATCCCCAAACTGATTCTGGTCGGCAATGACATTGATATTGTCGATATCAATCAGGTGGTTTGGGCGTTGGCTACGCGCTCACATCCGGCGCGCGATCATTTTATTTTCCCGGACGTACGCGAGTTCCCGATGGTGCCGTACCTGTCGGAAGAAGACAAGGCGCGCGGCAGCGGCGGCAAAGCCATCATCAACTGCCTGTTCCCCGAGCAGTTCAGCGGCGTAACACGTGCGGGTACCGCCTCTTTCAGGCACTCGTATCCGGAACAGGTCAGGGTAAAAGTCGAGGCTAATTGGAAACAGTATGGGTTCTGAAAAAAAAGACAGGCATAGCGGCCGACAGGGAATGGGATTGCCCGACGGTGCGCTTTACAGGATGACGGAGGTGGTGCGTCACCGCGAAAAACGGCTGTCTGCGTTACTCGCATTGCAAGGGCTCAGCCTCCATGAGTGGCGCGCGTTGCGTATTCTCTACAGTTTTCCGGGCGACGTGGCCATGAGCGAGGTGATAGCGCATTCGCAGACCGATCGCACCGCGCTAGGCCGTACGATCACCCAACTGGTTAATCGGGGGTGGGTCGCGCGCTTCCCCGATCCGGAAGATAAGCGCGCGGTATATCTGCGCGTCATGCCGGCGTCTCGCCCCATTTTTGACCAGGCGAGGCAATGGGTGGCGGATTATGACGCCCAGCTGATGGCCTGCCTGGATGACGCGGGGCTCAGTGCCCTGGATGACGCGTTGCAACGCATGATGTTGTTTATCGATACCCCTTAGCTATTCCGGTCCCAGTTGCGGAGAAAATGCTCGGTGGCGGGGGCGCCGTTTTATCCCGCTTGACCGCATTCTGCTGCACGATGCGGTGTTGTACTGTTGACCGCAGGTAAGGTAATTTGCTGATGGCAATGATGACTGACGCGGGGGCAACGGACATGAACGAAAGAATCGACTACCACATCGAGAAATACCATTTCGCGTCGCTGGATGAAGCCCCGCGGCTCGCGCACCAGTGGAGCGAGGTGTTGAACGAGTGCCGCGAGACGCAGGCCGGGGCGGAAGAGCGTCTGCGCATTGCGCTGCTCAATGTGGACTACGTGACCAGTTTCGAATTGCCATTTCGCTTATTGCTGGTGCGGGCACCGCAGCTGATTGCCGGCCTGCGTGATGAGTTGTCGATCAGTCAAAAAAATGTGGTGTTCAACGGCAAGCGCTTTGGCTGTGTCTACAGCCTGAAAAGCGATTTGAGCGGCGTGCCGGAGGCTTTCCAATACGGCCTGTCGACCCGTATTCACCGAACATCTGCGTCGGGCGTGGATGCGCTGCCTTACCGGGAAATTGCCAAAGCGCTCAAGGCGCCGCGTGAGCGGCTTAAGCTGGCGCTGGAGCAAGGGTTGCCGGTGACGGCGCTGGATGGCTTGTTTTGGTTCGGCATCCAGCGCATTGCTGCCGAGGTGCGCAGGCTAAGAAAAACTGGCATGGCGATCGTGACGGCGGAAACGGAGATCTTCGACACCCTGACCGGCACGACGCGCAAGGTCCCAGTGTACCGCCTGGCCGAGAGTTAAACGCCGTTTCCGCACCGAGGAGGTTCAAACCAAGAACCTCCCTATTAATGCTACCGCTTACCGATAGGCTTCATTACGCGCGATCGTGTATTTGCCGCTGCCCAGCAGCAGAATGGCGAGCCCGCCCATAAAGAACACCAGTTCGTTTTCAATGCCCCAGGCGCCGACGTCAGTGACGCTGAACACCTTGCCGGTGCCCACCATCAAAAATGCCACCACCAGCGTAAAGGCGTAAACCAGCGCGGCGGGGCGGGTGAACAGCCCCAAAATGATCAGTATCGGCGCCAGGATCTCCCCTACATACACGCCGTAGGCGATGAAGGCGGGCAGCCCCTGTTCCTGCAACGCACCGGCAATCCAGCCGACGCCGTGCTGAATTTTCGCCACGCCGTGAAACAGCATCAGCCCGCCGAAGGTCAGTCTGAGTGCCAGCTTGCCGGCGTCCGGACGATCAAAAAGGCGCGTGAACAATGCATTCAATGACTTAACCATGGCCCTTCCTCCTGAATAGGAATGATTTTCAATCAATATATCAATAAGGTGAATGCGAAAGATGTTCTGGATCAGTAAAACGGCGGACTTTACGCCGAATCACCGGGTGAGATTTAGCGGGTGCTTCACACGGCAACGCAGGCTGTCCCCGCGACCCAAATCGCGGTAAAATGCAGCAGTTCACCTTATCGCACGTCATCAGGCCGTCGTACTCGCTATGAAAATGCGCAAACCCCGTCGTCCGCCCGGGCGGTGGATTTATTACATCCTGCATGAAGACATGCTGTGGCCCTGCCCGGTCAAATGGGAGTGGGAGAGCGGCTATAACGCCTGGCTGCCGTTTTATTATTCCCCTACGCTGGAATTCGTCGCCGGCAACCCCGCTCGCGCCACCAAGGTCAGCAGCGGCCGGCGCTAAGCGCGCTGCCCGCCTTGCCGCCCGGCATCCGCTCACCTAAGATAATTGCATCACCCACAGGTTTCCGGGAGCGCCCATGTCTACTCTGTTTCGCACGTTTCTTTGCGGCGCGGTGGCGTTGCTGCTGCTTGCGGGTTGTCAGCAGACGGCGCATCGACCGGCGCCGCCGCTGCAGGCGCAATTGGATCACATCGCTCTGATGCTGGCCGGCGGGCATTTCCTGCGCGTGGACTGCGGGCGCAGCGACGTGCCGGACGACGTGAAATTGCAACGCACCGCGATGCGTGCGGCGCAGCATCGCGGCTGGGATACGCATGCGGTAGGGTATCGACAGTTGCCGACGCTCACCCAGGCGCGTTACCTGACTCTGCAGCAGGACAATCAGCTGCTGACGGACAAATGCGCCACGCTCAGCCGCAGTACCGCGCGTTTTATCGCGGCGGCGCAGGCCGATCAGGAAGACTACATGGAGTAGCGTTGGGTAAGCCTGTCGTGCGCTCGTTACGGGCGCCTAAAAATTCTTTGCAGGATAACGATTTATCGATCATCATTTGAAATGATGTTTCACTTTTATCCATCGAGCCCACCTTGAATCTGTATGCCGCACTGCGTCAGCGCGTGGAAAATACGCCCTGGTACGCCAAACGGAAAAGCTACCGCGTGCTGTTCTGGCGCGAGATCACGCCGCTGGCGGTGCCGATCTTTCTGGAGAATGCCTGCGTTTTGCTGATGGGGGTGCTGAGCACCTTTCTGGTGAGCTGGCTCGGCAAAGAGGCGATGGCCGGGGTGGGGCTGGCGGACAGCTTCAACATGGTGATCATTGCCTTTTTTGCCGCGGTGGATCTCGGCACCACCGTGGTGGTGGCCTTCAGCCTCGGCAAGCGCGATCGCCGGCGTGCGCGGGCGGCGGCGCGTCAGTCGCTGGTCTTGATGACCGGCGTGGCGGTGCTGTTGGCGGCGGGCATTCACCTGGCGGGCGAATCGATCATCGATGTGATCGCCGGCGCGGCGTCGCCGGAGGTGAAAGCGCTGGCGCTCTCTTACCTGCAGACCACGGTGTGGAGCTACCCGGCGGCGGCGATTGCGCTGATCGGCAGCGGCGCGTTGCGCGGCGCGGGTAATACCAAGATCCCGCTGCTGATCAATGGTGGCATGAATATCCTCAATATCATCATCAGCAGCATCCTGATTTACGGCATGCTCGGCTGGCACGGGCTGGGCTTTGTCGGCGCCGGGCTGGGGCTGACGATTTCCCGCTATATCGGCGCCATCGCCATCCTCTATGTGCTGGCGATCGGCTTTAATCCGGCGCTGCACATTACGCTGAAAAGTTATTTCACGCCGCTCAAGATGAGCATCCTGTGGGAAGTGTTGGGGATCGGCATTCCCGCCAGCGTCGAATCGGTGCTGTTCAACGGCGGCAAGCTGTTGACGCAGATGTTCGTCGCCGGCATGGGCACCAACGTTATCGCCGGCAACTTCATCGCCTTCTCCATCGCTTCGTTGATTAACTTGCCGGGCAACGCATTGGGATCGGCCTCGACCATCATCGTCGGTCGGCGGCTCGGCAAGGGCGAGATCGGTCAGGCGGAGCGGCAACTGCGCCATATTTTCTGGCTATCGACCCTTGGGCTGACCGCCATCGCCTGGGGCACGGCACCGCTGGCCGGGGTATTCGCCGCGTTTTATACCTCGCAGGATGATGTGAAAACGGTGGTGAAAACCCTGATTTGGCTCAACGCCGCCTTTATGCCGATCTGGGCCGCTTCATGGGTGTTGCCTGCCGGGCTGAAAGGCGCGCGCGACGCCCGCTTTGCCATGTGGGTGACGATGCTCGGCATGTGGGGCTGCCGCGTGGTGGCTGGCTATGTGCTGGGTATCGAACTGGGCATGGGCGTGGTGGGCGTCTGGTTGGGGATGTTCTTCGATTGGGCGGTGCGCGGCGCCTTGTTCTACTGGCGCATGATCAGCGGGCGCTGGCTGTGGAAATATCCGCGGGCCAAACGCCGGGAGGCCGAGTAACGTCGGCCGCGGGGCACCGGCGAGATGGCCTCAGTATAAAAGCGTCATCGCGCTGAAGAACAACAGCGTCAACGCGATAATGATGACGTTTTGCGTGGCTTTGCGCACCAGTCTGCTGGCGCTCAGTCGGCTGTCGATGACGTAGAGCAGCGGCACCATCAGCAGCACGTAGGCGAACATCAGCATGGCGGTAAAGGGTTGCAGGTTCATTTATGCTTCTCCTGTACGTCATCATGGCCGACTAGGTGCACCAGCACCGCCTCCGTCTGATGGGCCAAGCCAATAAAGGGCGGGGCGACAGGGGGATCCGCTGCGAACGGCAGGCCGGCGCGCCGCGTGTTCACCGCCGCTTGCAGAATTTTCTTTCTATGCTTCCGAGTATGGTCGACCATGCGCCTCCGAATAAGGCCGCCCGCAGGCGGCTGATCGTAGTATTACCATTAAGCTGGAGTAGGATTGCAGGCCGCTGCCGGGGCCATGTATTCATAATATTGCGAATGATAACCATTATCAATAATGAAAGTGAAAAAATTAAGGGTATTGCGAGAGGGGTGTCAGCGGGGAGGGAAAAGAAAAAGCACGCCTTGCGGCGTGCTTTGCGAGGTACTAACGGCGGTGGTTACTTCTGATCGGGCAGGGCGTAAGCGATCACATAGTCGCCCAGCTTGGTGCCGAAGGAACCGTGGCCACCGGCGTAGATCAGCACGTACTGCTTGCCATTGACCTCATAGGTCATCGGCGTCGCCTGGCCGCCGGCCGGCAAGCGTGCTTCCCACAGTTTTTCACCGTTGGTCACGCTGAAAGCGCGCAGGTAGTTGTCAGCGGTGGCGCCGATGAAGAACACGTTACCGGCGGTGGTTACCGGGCCGCCCAGCATCGGCATGCCCATTTTGAACGGCAGTGGCAGCGGTGAGCTGTCGCGCACGGTGCCGATGCGTTTTTTCCACACGATGTCGTTGGTTTTCAGATCCACGGCGGAAATGTAACCCCAGGCCGGCTGTTTGCACGGCAGGCCGAACGGTGACAGGAACGGGTTGAGGGTAACGCCGAACGGCACGCCATATTGCGGCTGTACGCCGGACTCGGTGCCGCTGCCGCCTTTGTCGCCTTCCGGCGGCTCAATCGGGTTGCCTGGGCCGCGCGGGATCAGTTTGGAGACGAACGGCAGCGCGATCGGGTTGGCGATGGCGATTTCGCGATCGGTATCGACGGCCAGGCCGCCCCATTCGAACATGCCCAGGTTACCCGGGAACACCAGCGTGCCCTGCTCGGAAGGCGGGGTGAAGGTGCCTTCATAACGCAGGCTGTGGAACATCACGCGGCAGACCAGTTGGTCATAGATGGTCGCGCCCCACATGTCCGCACCGGTCAGCTTCTTCTCAGGACGGAAGGTCAGCTCGGAGAACGGCTGGGTCGGTGACAGGCGGTCGCCTTTGGCTGGGCCCTGCGGTACCGGTTTCTCCGGCGCCGGCACCACCAGCTCGCCGTTGGTGCGGTTCAGCACGAAGATGTTGCCGGTTTTGGTCGGCACATAGATGACCGGCACTTTTTTACCGCTCTTGTCGGTAATGTCCGCCAGGGTCGGCTGCGCCGGCACGTCCATATCCCACAGGTCGTGGTGGACCGTCTGATAGAACCAGGCCAGTTTGCCGGTGGAGGCGTTCAGCGCCAGCAGGCCGCTGGCGTAGCGCTCCATTTCCGGGGTGCGGTTGCCGCCCCAGATGTCCGGCGTGGCGACGCCCATCGGCAGATAGACGATATCCAGCTTGGCGTCATAGGCGGCCGGCGCCCAAGAGTTCGGCGAGTTCGGCACGAAATGGTGCTCGTCCGCCGGGATGGCGTTCGGATCTTTCGCGCCCGGATCGAAGGCCCACAGCAGCTTGCCGCTGTTGATGTCGAAGCCGCGGATCACGCCGGAAGGCTCACGGTTGGAGTAGTTGTCGGTCACGGCACCGGCAACGACGATCACGTTATCGGTGATCACCGGCGGCGAGGTCGGCTCGTAGTGGCCCGGCGTCGCATACGGCATGTTGCTCTGCAGGTTCAGCTCGCCGTTGTTGGCGAAGTCCGGGCACGGTTTGCCGGTTTCGGCGTCCAGCGCGAACAGGCGGCCGTCGTTGACCGGCAGAATGATGCGGCGTGCGCACATCGCCGGTGCGGCATCGCCGGCGGCGCCCGCGGCTGCAGCGGTTTCGTGGTAAGACACGCCGCGGCAGGTGATGTGCTGGAAGGTCGGGTTGTACTTCAGCTGCGGATCAAATTTCCACTTTTCTTTACCGGTGGCGGCATCCAGCGCGAACAGCTTCTGGTGCGGCGTACACATGTAAAGGGTATCGCGGATCTTGATCGGCGTGACTTCGTTGGTGATCTCACCCGGATCGTTGGCGGTCTTCAGATCGCCGGTCTGGAAACGCCAGGCTTCTTGCAGCTGGCCAACGTTTTTGTCGTTGATCTGGCTCAGCGGCGAGTAACGGGTGCCTTCCTGGGTGCGGCCATAGGCCGGCCAGTCGGCGCCAGTGGCGTCTTTCGGCTGGACTTGCGCGGCGTCAAGGGTGCCGTTGATCTCTTGCGGATCGTTGAATACGGCATAGGCCAGTGCGATGACGGTGATCGCCAGCGCCGCGCTCAGCGCACCGTAGGCGAATTTGCCGTTGGCGACCAGCTTACGGTAGATAAACGGCAGCACCAGCCACAGGCCGAAGAAGAAGGTGACGTCCAGGCGCGGCGTCAGCGCCCAGAAGTCCGGGCCGACTTCCCACAGGGCCCAAATAGTGGTGCCCAGCAGGAACACCGCGTACAGCAGCAGCGCGGTGGCGCGGCGGCGGAACAGCAGCCAGGAGGTCGCCAGCAGCACCAGCCCGGCGATGATGTAATACAGCGAACCGCCCAACTTGGCCAGCCAGATGCCGCCGCCGAGCAGATAAAGCCCGCTCAGCGCGGCAAACAGCGCCGTTATGACGATAAGCGGCGATAGTGACGCTTTATTTTGCATAGCAATACCCTTACCAAAAATGAAAGTCCCCGATTTAGAGATTAAGCCAAATCGGAAAAAACACGCGGTTTCTCCCTATTATTTCAGCGGGAAGCCGCTAGGGTGACGTAAAACCCATCCCGTCTTTTAACCTTAAGGTGCTTTGCCTTATTCAAAGCGGTAAGACAAGGTGGCGCCGCCACCCCAGTTGCGACCCGGCGCCGGCTCGAAATAGCGGCCATTGCCTTCGTTGACGATCACCGAACCGACGTAACGGCGGTCGAAAATATTGTCCACCCGGCTGAACACGTCCAGCGCCCAGCGGTTCCAGGTAAAGCGATAACCGGCGTTTACGCCGGCCACGGTGTAAGAGGGGGCCTGCGCGCTGTTGGCGTCGTTGGCCTGAATGTCGCTCATGTAGCGCAGTTCCGCGCCGGCGTGCCAGCCTTCCGGCGGTGCAAAGGCCAGCGAGGCGTAGCCCATGTTGCGGGCGATGCCTGGCAGGTGATTGCCGGCGGGGGTACAGCCGGATTTACCGCACATTTCGCTGCGGTAGGTGGCGTCCAGCAGCGTCCAGGCCATATGCAGGCGCCAGTCCAGCGCGAACTCTTGATCCAGCGCCAGCTCCAGGCCGCGCCGCCGGGTTTTGCCGGCGTTGGCGTAGCTGGTGCGTCCGCCGCTGCTTTCCGCCACCACCAGCTCGTTGTCGGTATCGGTCTGGAACAGCGCAGCGCTCACCAGGCCGTTGCCGAGGCGCAGCTTGCTGCCCAGTTCGACGGTATCGCTGGTGGACGGCTGCAGGCCGATATTGAGGCCCGTCTGGCCGTCGGGGCGGTAGGAGAGTTCGTTGATGGTCGGGGTTTCAAAGCCGCGGCCGGCGGAGAGATAGACGTTCCACGCCGGATTGATCTTGTAGTTGAGCGAGCCCATCGGCAGCCACTGGTGGTAGCGTTTGCTGCCGCTGTCGTCGCCGTTGCGCGGCGTGATGTAATAGTCGGTCGAGTCGAAGCTGACGGTGCTGTAGCGCAGGCCGGCGTCCAGCGTCCAGCGCGGCGTCAGTTGCCAGGAGGTTTGCAGGTAAGGATCCAGGTTCCAGATACGGTTCTTCTCGTTGCGCCGCTGGTCGCCTTTCTCGCCGTAGTCCACAGTGCCGTCTCGCAGAATAAAGTTTTCGAACCCCTGGCGGCGTTCGGTCATGGTTTCATAATCCAGACCGCCGATCAGTGTTACCGGTAACGATGCGAGAGTATCCTCATGCTTCCAGCGAGTGTCAATGCCCTGATATTTTCTTTCCAGCACGATCACCCCGCCGGCGTGGGTGGGATTGAGCTGCGGCCCCATCGGGATGGACTGGTACTGCGTGGTGTGGCGCTCGCCGTGGTAGGCAGTCAGCGTCAGTTCGTCGCGCTCGCTCATCTGGCGCTGATAGCGCAGGCCGGCCTGGGTCTGATCGAGCGACTTGCGGGTGTTAAATTGATCCGCGCGCGGCGCCTGGCGCGGGTTTTCCTTCCACTCTGCCTCGGTCAGGCCGCCCGGATCGCCGGCATCGATTGAGACGCTGTTGAACATCAGCGTCAGGGTGCTGACGTCGTCCAGCCGCACACCGAGCTTGCCGTTGCCGAGGTTTTTCCGCGCGGCGCTGTGATCGCGGTAGCCCTGAGTGGTGAAGCGTGTGCCCGAGATGGCGTAGTTGACGTCGCCGGCCTGGGTACCGTCGCCGGTGGCGCCGGTCGCTTTCACCCCATAGCGCCAGGTATTGTCGCTGCCGAAATAGCCGCCGGCCTCCAGCGTTGGCGGCTGGGTGCCGGTCTGGGTGTCAACGTTGATCACCCCGCCCGAAGCGTTGCCGTACAGCGCGGAATAGGGGCCGCGCAGCACCTCGATGCGTTCGACGGAATTGATGTCGATATTGGAGGTTTGTCCCTGGCCGTCGGGCATGGTGGCGGGAATGCCGTCGACGTACATGCGCACGCCGCGCACGCCGAACATCGAACGGCTGCCGAACCCGCGTATCGACAGCTGCAGATCCTGCGCATAGTTTTGCCGGTTTTGAAGCTGCAGGCCCGGCACGCTGCCGAGGTTTTCCGACAGGTTAATCTGCGGGGCGGCGTTGCGCAGGTCCTGGCCGTCGATCACGCTGACGGACACCGGCGATCCCAGCTCGGTCAATCCGGTGGGTTGCGCCATCACCACCAGGGTGTCGCTTTTCTCTTCATTATTTTCTGCCGCCAGCGCCTGGCTGGCAAACATGGGATGTAGCAATAGCATTGCAGCCGGGGTCAGCACGGCGCTTTTCTTATTGGTCATGGGATAAATCTGCCACTGGTATTGAAAGGGAATCGCAGGTCGATTCAGAGTTAGCCATCTGTCGCTCCATCTACATGACGCTAAACGAAAAGGGTAAGGCATCCTGACATCAGTATAGAGTATCTCGGGCAGGAACGTTCCCGCAAAAACTCTGCTCCCAGCGACGGTTAACGGATTCATGAGCCTGGCTCATAAGCCCAAGCGTATTTCGCCCCATAGTCATGGCGGCAGTCGCGTTTTACAGTCACCACACCGGAGCGGCTCCGCGTCAGGCGGGGCCGGTATCAATCAGCGGGAGAGTGAAGATGCAAACACGCAAGTTGGGGCGCGAAGGACTGGAAGTATCGGCGTTGGGTCTGGGCTGTATGGGGCTGAGTTTTGGCTACGGCCCGGCCACCGACAAACGGCAGGCGATCGATCTGATCCGTGCCGCGGTTGACGAGGGCGTGACGTTCTTCGATACCGCCGAGATTTATGGTCCGTTCACCAACGAGGAATTGTTGGGCGAAGCGCTGGCGCCGGTGCGCGATCGGGTCGTCATCGCCACCAAGTTCGGTTTCGATCTGCCGCAGCCGGCGGGGCAACAGGTGTTGAACAGCCGTCCGGAGCATATTCGCCGGGCGGTGGAAGGTTCGTTGAAGCGCCTGCGGGTAGAGACGATCGATTTGCTGTATCAACATCGCGTCGATCCCGAAGTGCCTATCGAGGAGGTGGCCGGTACGGTGCAGCAACTGATTCGCGAAGGGAAAGTGAAGTACTTCGGCTTGTCGGAAGCCGGAGCGCAAACCATCCGGCGAGCCCATGCGGTGCAGCCGATTACGGCGCTGCAAAGCGAATATTCGCTATGGTGGCGCGAGCCGGAGCGTGAAATCTTGCCGACGCTGGCGGAACTGGGCATCGGTCTGGTGCCGTTCAGCCCGCTCGGCAAGGGCTTTCTCACCGGCGCCATCACCGAAGACACCGCCTTTGACAGCGGCGATTTTCGCAACCTGGTGCCGCGCTTCAGCGCCGAAGCGCGCCGGGCCAATCAGGCGCTGGTGAGCGTGCTGGGGCAGATAGCGCAGCGCAAGGACGTGACGTCGGCGCAGATCGCCTTGGCCTGGCTGTTGGCGCAACAGCCGTGGATCGTGCCAATCCCGGGAACCACCAAGCGTCATCGGCTGCAAGAGAATCTCGCGGCGGCGTCGGTGGTGTTGGCGGCGGACGAACTGGGCGAGATTGAGCGCGTGCTCTCCGCTATCGACGTGATCGGCGATCGTTACCCGGCGCATCTGCAGAAAAACGTCGGGCGTTAAGCCCCGCGCCGCAACGCCTCAATCAGCAGCGCAAAGGCGGTGGTGTGTTGCCTGCGGCTTGGATAATAGAGGTAATAACCGGGAAACGGCGGGCACCAGTCGTCCAGCGCCATCTGCAACCGCCCGTCGGCCAACGGCTCGGCGACGGTATCTTCCGGCACAAAGGCGATGCCGAGGCCGAGCTGCGCGGCGTCGATTCGCTGGCGCAGGCTGTTGAAGGTCAGTTGCCCCTCCACCCGCACTTTAATCTCCCGGCCATCGCGGGCAAATTCCCAGGCGTACAGCCCGCCGAGGGTGGGCAGGCGCATGTTGATGCAGCGATGGTTTTGCAGCGCTTGCGGCGTAGCGGGGAGGCCGTAACGGGCGAAATAGTCAGGGGAGGCGACGGGCACCATGCGCATGTCCGGCCCGATGCGCACCGCGACCATGTCCTTCGCCACCTGTTCCCCCAGCCGGATTCCGGCGTCGAATCGCCCGGCGACGATGTCGGTCAGGCTGTTGTCGACGGTGATTTCCACGTTGATATCCGGGTAATCGACGAGAAAAGTGCGCAGCACCGGCCACAGTACCGCATCCACCGCGTGTTCGCCGGCGGTGATGCGGATGTTGCCGGCGGGCCGATCGCGCATTTCACCCAGCGCGTTCAGCTCGCTTTCAATCTCCGCCAAGCGCGGGCCAATGCTGTTGAGCAGCCGCTCACCGGCCTCGGTGGGGGCGACGCTGCGAGTGGTGCGCGTGAGCAAGCGCAGCGCCAGGCGTTCTTCCAGGCCGCGAATAGCGTGGCTGAGTGCCGATTGGGAAACCCCAAGCTGCGCCGCCGCTTTGGTGAAGCTGCGCTCCCTGGCCACCATCAGGAAAGCGATCAGATCGTTAAAGTTTTCTTTCAACATACCGGCACCGGAGAGCAAAGTTGGGGCGCTGCCGCGCGTAGATTTATGAATTGAGCTCATAGCTCCTTGCGCATTTTACCCGCTAGTCACCGGAAAAGCATGGCGCTATCTTGGCATCGCTGACTTATAACTATCAGCGTCGGTTGGAAAGCCGACGTGGAGGACACGACAGATGAAAATACAACGCAGCGGTTCTATCCCATCACAGCGCGGTTCGGCGGATTACTTTACCGGGCAGGTACGCATCGATGCCCCCTTCGCCGGTGACGCGCCGGCCAGGGTGGGCGGCGCGACCGTCACCTTCGAACCCGGCGCCCGCACGGCCTGGCATACGCATCCGCTCGGCCAGACGCTGATCGTCACTCAGGGGCGCGGGTGGATCCAGATGTGGGGCGAGAAGACGCAGGAGATGCATCCCGGCGATATCGTTTGGATACCGGCCGACGTCAAACACTGGCACGGTGCGACATCGGACACCGCCATGACCCATATCGCCATCGCCGAAGCGGTGGACGGCAGCCCGGTGACCTGGCTTGAGCCGGTCAGCGAGGCGGAATATCGGCCATAACGCCGATCAGGCCGAGGGGCTCTGTTCGCAAAACCGCAGCCGGTTGCCGAACGGATCGGTGAGGTTCAGCTCTTTGCCCCAGTCGACAATCTCCAGGCCCGGCCGGGCATAGCGATAGTTTTTGGCCGTGAGCTCCCGGTGCAGCGCGTCGATATCGTGCACCGGGATGAAAATGGCGGCGCCGGGCGTGCTGTCGCCGTAGTGTTCGCTCAGGTGCAGCGTCAGCCCGGTGCGGGTCACCTGCATGTACAGCGGTAGGTCTTCGCTGAAGCGGTGCTCCCACGCCAGCGTGAAACCGAGAAAATCCAGATAAAACTCTTTGGCCTTGTCGACGGAAAAGATACGCAGGATCGGAATGGCGGGGGAGAGCGTCATCATTGTTGACCTCACTGTCGCGTTAGCGGCAGCCGATATGGATATCGACCGCGTCGGGGCCGGTATAGGCTTCGAAGTCGGTCAGGAAGCGACGTTCGATTTCCGGGTGTTGCTCGAAGTAGGCCCAGATGGCTTGCCAGCCTTCGATGACCGCCGCCGGCATGGCGCCTCGGGCCTGGAACACCAGATAGCGGCCAGGTTGGATGTGCAAACCGCTCTGTGCCTCACTGCCGGCGGTGACATCAAACGGCCCGCTGGCGTCGGAGGCGTAGTTGGAGTAGATCCCGTAAACCGGCATGGCGGGCGAGGTGGCGAAAAAGTCTGACCACAGCGCGGGGATTTTAGCCGTCTCGGGCCGGGTTTCGTCCTGATTGGTGGTTCTGATTGTCTGGCCGGCGACGTAAAAATCGGGCAGGTGTACCGAGAGGGGCTGCATAGAGGCAATTCCTTTTAACCGCTGAAAAGATGCCTAAAGGTAGCAAAGGCTCCCCAAAACCGCCAGACAGGGCCCCCGCAGGCGCGGGGAGCCCTCACATCAGGCGCCCAAACCGCCGAGGCACAGGTATTTGATTTCGAGATAGTCCTCGATGCCGTATTTTGAGCCTTCGCGGCCCAAACCGGAGTGCTTCATGCCGCCGAACGGCGCCACTTCGGTGGAAATCAGCCCTTCGTTGATGCCGACAATGCCGTACTCCAGCGCTTCGGCCACGCGCATCACCCGGCCGATGTCGCGGCTGTAGAAGTAAGCGGCCAGGCCGAACGGCGTGTCGTTGGCCAGTTCGACGGCGTCGGCCTCCTGGCTGAAGCGGATCAGGGGCGCCACCGGGCCGAACGTCTCCTCACGGAAGATTTTCGCCGTGCGCGGCACATCGGTCAGGATAGTCGGGGTGAAGAAATTGCCGCCCAGCGCGTCAGGCTTGCCGCCCAACAGCACCGAGGCGCCGTGCTCGACGGCGTCGGCGATATGCTCGCGCACTTTCTCCACCGCGTCCGAATTAATCAACGGGCCGATGGTGACGCCATCATCCAGGCCGTTGCCGACTTTCAGCTTGGCGACGGCGGCTTTCAGCTTGGCGGCGAACGCATCATATACGCCGTCCTGCACCAGAAAACGGTTGGTACAGACGCAGGTCTGGCCGGCGTTGCGGTATTTTGAGGCGACCGCGCCGGCCACGGCGGCGTCCAGATCGGCGTCATCAAACACGATAAACGGCGCGTTGCCGCCCAGCTCCATACTGGTTTTCTTGATGGTGGGCGCACACTGGGCCAGCAGCTGCGCGCCGACTTCGGTGCTGCCGGTGAAGGAGAGTTTGCGCACGTCCGGGTTGGCGGTGAGTTCGCCGCCGATGCCTTTGCTGGGGCCTGTTATCACGTTGCATACCCCGGCTGGCAGCCCGGCGCGCTCCGCCAGCACGGCGATCGCCAGCGCCGAGAACGGGGTCTGGCTGGCGGGGCGGATCACCCCGGTGCAGCCGGCGGCCCAGCCGGGGCCGGCTTTGCGGGTGATCATCGCCGCCGGGAAGTTCCACGGGGTGATGGCCGCGAACACGCCGATCGGCTCTTTTTGCACGATGATGCGGCGACCGGCCTGCGGCTGCGGAATGGTGTCGCCATATACCCGTTTGCCTTCTTCGGCGAACCATTCGATAAAGGAGGCGGCATAGGCGATTTCACCGCGGCTTTCGGCCAGCGGTTTGCCCTGTTCCGCCGTCATGATGCGCGCCAGATCTTCCTGATTTTCCATCATCAATTCAAACAGCCGCCGCAGCTTGCCGGCGCGCTCTTTGGCGGTCAGCGCGCGCCAGGCGGGCAGCGCTTTTCTGGCGGCGGCGATGGCGCGAGCGGTTTCTTCGGCGCCGAAGGCCGGTACGTGGCCGACCCGTTCTCCGTTGGCGGGGTTATGAATGGCGATCGAACGGCCTTCCTGGGCCGGCAACCATTGCCCGTCGATGTAGTTGGCCTCGCGGAACAGCGTGGGATCCTTGAGGGTAGCGCAGATGCTGGTGCTCATGAGTCTCTTCCTTCTTTCCTGAGTTCAACAGAGTGGTCTATCCCATACGGCTACCCTTTACCCTAGCAAATTTTGCCGCCGCCGTTTGCCCGCGCGGCAACAAGATGGTCGTTTTCTTTATGCGCACCTTCTGTACAAAAAATATCCTCCGTCGGGCCGATACTGAAAGAGCAGGCATATGACCCTTTTCGATGTAATTAAAAGGAGTGTGCGAATGATGAAATCAGTGGACAGACATCTCGCGGCCTACGGCAGCGAAATGGATTTTTTGGCGTCGAGCATCGCTCTGATGGAATGGCAAGGGCGGCAGATTGACGCCGGGCAGGTGGCCGGCAATATGTCGGAGCAGCAAAGCCGCCTGTTCTTTGCGCGGTTGAATTATTTTCGTCAGCTTTATCAGGCCGCATCGGCGGCCGAACACAGCCTGTAATTTCCGATCCAGCCCCGCCGCAGCGGGGCTTTTCATTTCAGCGGTGCCACACCCCGGTCGCCAGCGTTGCCGGCGAATACTCCAGATTTCGTCCCCGCCACGGCAGCGCTGCCGCAAAACGCCAGGCGCGGCGCACGTCAAACCGCCAATAGCGTTCTGCGCCTTCAACGGCGGGATGCCCCTCCGTTTGCCAGAGGATCTGCGTTTCCCCCTGCAGATGCAGCACGTCGCCGCGTTCAAAATCGATGAACAGCAGCGCCGCCCGCGGTTCGGCCAGCAGATTGCCCAGCGTGTTCATGTAGCGGTTGCCGCGAAAATCCGGCATCCACAGCGTGTCGCCTTCCAGATGGATAAAGCCGGGGCGGCCGCCGCGATGGGAAATATCCACGCCGCCCTGCGCCAGTGCCAGGTGCGCGCCGCTGGCGACGAAGCAGGTGTCCGCGGCGCGGATCAGCGCCTGCGCTGCCGCATCCAGCGAGGCTAAATGCTCAACCGGCTGCGGCCGGCTGTCCACCGGGTAGAGTTCGCGGCGCTGAATGTACTGCGGGCAGTTGCCGAAGCTTTGCTGAACGAGGATTTCCACCCGGTTTTTGTCGGTGCGGCTGACGGCGCCGTTGGCGCGGTTGCGCCGCCGGTTGCTGAAATCCAGCCCCAGCGCGCCGACCGGCTTGCCGGGCAGCAACAGCGCCTGGGCGGGATCGTCGCTGCGGCGCGGCGCGCTGATGCGTAAATGCGTGTCGTCCGGCGTGCGTAAAAATCCGGGCGGGCCGGTAAACAGGGTGGCGATGGGCCAGCCTTGTTCATCCAGCGTGGCGACGAACAGGTAGGGCAGCGCGGCGAAAAACGCGCGGTGCTGATCCGGCATCGCGGGGTAGATGCCGCCGCCTACGCCGCCAAACCCGGCCAGCGTCTGTGCGCGCAGCTCATCCGGATGGAACAGTTGCGGGATCATGGCGTCAGCTCACCGCCGGTTCCGGCAGGGCCGGCATGGCAAAGAAGCCGGGCAGTGCAACGATGCGCGCCGCCCAGCGCCGTATCGCAGGGTAAGGCGCCAACGAAATGCCGCCTTCGGCCGCGACCGCTACGTAGCTGTGGCAGGCCAGATCGGCGATGGTGGGCTGTTCGGTGGCCAGGTAGTCCCGCTCGCTCAGATGCTGTTCCATCTGCGGCAGAAAACGATCGCTGACCGCCCGCGCCGCCTGATAATCCTCCGGCACCGCGAATTGGGCGATCAGTCGGCAAGAGGCCGGGCCGTAGCGAACTTCACCGGCGGCTTTGGAAAGCCAGGCCTGCACCCGCGCGGCCGCCGCCGGCAGTTCCGGCAGCCAGTGACTGTCCGGCGCATAGCGCTTCACCAGATAGACCAGAATGGCGTTGCTGTCGGCCAGCGTCAGATCGCCATCCTGTAAGACCGGGATCTGGCCGAACGGATTGAGCCGGCGGAAGGCTGCGCTCTGCCGTACGTCCGCCGAGGCTTCGACCCATGCATAGGGCAGCGCCAGCATACGCAGCAGCAACGCCACGCGATGAACGTGGCCGGAAAGCGGGGTGCCGTAGAGTGTGATGGTGGACATGGCGTTTCTCCTCAGTGCTTTTTGTCAGCATACTCTTGCGTTGAACGAGCGAAATCCGGCAATGTGGAAATTGATAATTTCACTTTTCGGAAGAATCTATGGATCGGTTAGACGAGTTGGCGATCTTCGTGGCGGTGGTGCAGCAAGGCAGCCTGGCGGCGGCCGGGCGCAAACTGCGGCGTTCGGCGCCGGCGATCACCCGGGCGATCGCCGCGCTGGAACAGCGTTTCGGCACCCGATTGGTGGAGCGAACGACCCGGCGGCTGGCGCCCACCGAAGCGGGTATGCGGCTGTTGGAACGTGCGCAACAGCTGCTGCAGGATTATCAGGCGGTGGTGCAGGATACCGCCGAAGCGCAGCTGAGCGGCTTGCTGCGCGTTACTTCGCCGGTGCAGTTCGGCCGCCGCTACGTGGCGCCGGTGGTGATGGCGTTTCTCGATGATTACCCGCAGATGCAGATCGAAATGGTATTGAACGATCGCAATCTCGATCTGATTGACGAAGGGTTGGATATCGCGGTGCGCATCGGTCATCTGCAGGACTCTTCGCGCGTGGCGCGGCGGCTGGGGCAGGTCAGCCGGGTGACGGTCGCCAGCCCGGATTACCTGGCGCGCTGCGGTGAACCGCGTTCGCCGGCGCAACTGGCGGATCATGCCACCATCGTCGGCACCCAGCGGCCGTCGCTGCGCGAATGGCGCTTCGGCCCGCAGGAAAACGGCGAGCGCGTGCGATTGGCTCCCCGGCTGTTGCTCAACGACGTGGAAGCGCAACTGCTGGCGGTGCGCGCCGGCAAGGGCGTCGCCCGGTTGCTCTCGTATCAGGTGGCGGACGATTTGGCCGCCGGTACGCTGGTGCGGCTGTTGACGGATCACGAGCCGTTGCCTATGCCGGTACAGCTGGTGGCGCAGCAGGCGCAGCACATGCCGCTGAAGGTGCGCGCCTTTTGGGATTATGCATTTGAACGGCTCAGCGCCTTGCCGCAAATTCATCCGGGTGTGCGGGGGAAATAAGCGCAAAAAGTTTCATGGGTTAAACTTTTTCATTATTCATCAGGTTTTATTTTACCGGGCGCGCATTGCTGATGCGCCCGTCTTGACAATAATGTTGCCGGTGCTAATAGTTAATTCACATCTTAAATAATAAACGAAGTTTAATATATGAAACCACTTGCGGGGAGTTATGACAACGGCGCCACGGTGGATAATGAAGCGGCTATTTTGACTTCATTTCAAACCCGCAGTGCGGCTGTTTATAAACAGACGCGCCATGAAAACAATATTGCTTATGGCAACGGCGAACGCGAAACATTGGATTGGCTCTATTCTGCAAAGCAGCATCAGGGGACGTTAATTTTTATTCACGGCGGCTATTGGCAATTCTGCGATAAGGCAGATTTCGCCTTTATCGCCGCCGGGCCGTTGGCGTTGGGTTTTGACGTGGTGTTGGTGGAATATGCGCTCGCGCCGGCGGTGGATCTCGACGAAATATGCCGGCAGATCGGTATGGCGTTGAATGCCATTCAGCGCCGCCTGCCGCCGCACTATGCCTATCCGGTGCATCTGTGTGGCCATTCCGCCGGCGGCCATCTGGCGGCGTTTTGGCAGCAGCATGCGTTGGTGGATGCGGTCTTTCCCATCAGCGGCCTGTTCGAGCTGGCGCCGCTGCAACAAAGCTATGTCAATCGGGCGCTGCAGCTGACTGCGCGGCAAATTGAAACGCTCAGCCCGGCGCGCCACCTGCCGACGCGCGGCAAGCCGCTTACGCTGTATTACGGCGCATTGGAGCTGCCGGAACTGAGAGGCCAGTCGCAACACTATCATGCGGCGCTGCGCCAACGCGGGTTGTCGGCAGAACTGGTCGCGGTGCCCGGCGCCAATCATTTCACCATTCTGGATGCGTTGTTCGCCG
This sequence comes from Serratia sp. 201, assembly GCF_037027545.1. Classification (NCBI taxonomy): domain Bacteria; kingdom Pseudomonadati; phylum Pseudomonadota; class Gammaproteobacteria; order Enterobacterales; family Yersiniaceae; genus Serratia; species Serratia sp. 201. The sequence goes on from NZ_JAXCHC010000002.1 coordinate 757,629, forward strand.
CCGACGGCGCGCTGCTTCGCCAACTTAACCACCACGGGAACCACTGACATGCGCGAGATCGTAGATACCGGGCTGCCGGAGATCGGCCAGCCTTTTTCCTGGGCCACCCGGGGCGGCGGCATGCTGTTTACCGCTCACGGCCCGGTGCGGGCGGACGGCAGCATCGACACCGGCGCGCCGGAGCGACAGATTACGCTGACCTTCGATAATCTGGCGCAGACGCTGAAGGCGGCGGGCAGCCACAGCGATAAGGTTCTGCAGGTGATCGTGTATCTCACCGACGTCAACGACGTTAAATGTCTCGATGATATTTACCGGAAATACTTTAATTATCCTTATCCCAATCGCTCCACGGTCATTGTCGAAAAATTGGTGGTGCCGGGAATGAAAATAGAAATTACCGTCAGCGCCATCGCCTGATTTAATTTCTTCTTAAGTTCGCCTTTATATTAATTCAATAACGAGTTAAGGATGTGTCATGTTTAAACAGATTGCACCTTCCGCGGCCGATCCTATTATGTCGCTGATGGAAGCCTATTTGCAGGACCCCAATCCGCAAAAAGTGAATTTAGGCATTGGTCTGTATTACGACCGACAGGGGAATATTCCGCTGATGCGCGCGGTTGAGGCGGCCGAACAGCGATTGTTGGCGCTGCGTCGCCCACATGGCTATCCGCCGATCGAGGGTTCGTCGCAGTTTGCTCGCCAGGTGCAGACGCTGCTGTTCGGTGAGCAACAGGCGGCCGAGATCGCCACGGTGCAGACCGTCGGCGGCTCCGGCGCGTTGAAGCTGGCGGCGGATTTTTTGCGCCACTTTCTGGCGCGCGGTGAAATTTGGGTGTCCGATCCCACCTGGGCCAATCACTGGGCGATTTTCGAAGGCGCCGGGCTGCGGGTGAATACCTATCCCTACTTTGATGAAGCGGCGGGCGGCCTGCGTTTCGCCGCCATGCTCGACGCGTTGGACAGCCTGCCGCCGGGCAGCGTGGTCCTGTTGCATCCTTGTTGCCATAACCCGACCGGCACCGATCTGACGGCGGAGCAGTGGCGCGCCACGCTCGCCGTGCTGCAGCGACGCAGCCTGCTGCCGCTGTTCGATATCGCCTATCAGGGCTTCGGCGACGGGCTGGAGGAGGACTGCTTTGCGTTGCGCGAAGCGCTGAAAACCGATCTGCCGTTTTTGGTCTGCAATTCGTTTTCCAAAAACGTCGCGCTGTACGGCCAGCGTCTGGGCGCGCTGTCGGTGCGCTGCGCCGACGCGGAAAATGCCGCCAACGTCAAAGGGGCGTTAAAAACGCTGATCCGCCGCAGCTACTCCTGCCCGCCGACGCACGGCAGCCAGATCGTGGAAACCCTGCTCGGCGACGCCGAACTTGGCGAGCTTTGGCGCAATGAGCTGGCAGAAATGCGCTCGCGCATCAAGCAAATGCGTGAACAGCTGGCCGCCGGGCTGGCGCAGGGTGGCTCTTCGCTGGATCACCGGCGTATTCGCGATCAGCGCGGCATGTTCAGCTATACCGGCCTGAACGAAGCGCAGCTGCAGACCCTGCGGCAGCGCTATGCCATCTATCTGGTCTCGCCCGGCCGCATGTGCCTGCCGGGGCTCAATCCCGGCAACATTGACTATGTGACCGCCGCCATTCTCGACGTCACCCGTACCGCCTAACTCCGCTCGGGAACCCAGCCATGCCACAGATGAATGATTTTGAGCATATCGCCCGCCGTCAGGGCGGGTTGAACAAGCATCTTACCGCCGGGCAGATGTCGATGCTGGCGATCGGCGGCGCCATCGGCACCGGGCTGTTTCTCGGCAGCGCCTACGCCATTCAGATGGCGGGGCCGTCGGTATTGTTGAGCTACCTGATCGGCGGCGTCATTGCGCTGCTGCTGATGGGCAGCCTGGCGGAGATGACCTCCGAGCACCCGACGCCCGGCTCGTTCGGCGACTACGCCGAATTCTATCTCGGCCCGCTGTTCGGTTTTCTGGTGCGTTATTCTTACTGGTCCTGTGTGGTGCTGGCGGTGGGTACCGAAGTCACCGCCATCGGCATGTACATGCAGTTCTGGTTCCCGGCGACGCCGACCTGGCCGTGGGTGCTGCTGTTCTCGGCGGCGGTGATCGTCGTCAACGTGATCGGGGTGAAGTCGTTCGGCCAGGTGGAATACGCGCTGTCCACCGTCAAAGTGACGGCGATCGTGGCGTTTATTCTGATCGGCATCGGCATTCTGGCATTCTCGGGCAACCCGGCCTACGGCCTGCGCAACCTGACCGCCGGCGGCTTCATGCCGTTTGGCGTCAAGGGCATGTGGTTCGCGGTGATCGTGTCCATCTTCAGCTACCTGAGCATTGAAATGATTGCGGTAGCCGCCGGCGAGGCGAAAAATCCGGTGATTGCGGTGAAGGCGGCGTTCAAGGGCACCATCGTGCGGCTGTTCATCTTCTACATGCTGTCGATCGCCCTGATGCTGGCCATCGTGCCCTGGCGCCAGTCCGGCACCGGCGAAAGCCCGTTCCTGATGGCGATGAACGTGATCCATCTGCCCGCCGCCGCCGGTATTTTCAACTTTATCGTGCTGGTGGCAGCGCTGTCGGCAATGAACAGCCAGCTGTACATCACCACCCGCATGATGTTCTCGCTGTCGCGTGCCGGGCAGGCGCCGGCGGCATTGGGGCGCGTCAGCCGGCGCGGCATTCCGGTCAATGCGTTGGCGATGTCGTGCATCGGTATCGTGGTGTCCATCGTGCTGAGCCTGGTGGCGCCGGAAACCTCGTTCGCCGCCATGATGTCTATCTCGGTGTATGGCGCCTGCTTTACCTGGCTGATGATTTTCGTCACCCACCTGTTCTTCCGCCGCCGGCATCGGCAGACCCACCTGAAGTTCCGCATGTGGGGCTTTCCTTATACCACCTTGCTCGGCGCCGGGCTGATGGCGGCGCTGATGATCTCGACGGCGTTTACCGAATTCTTCCGCATGACGCTGTGGTTCGGTATTCCGTTCACCTTGCTGCTGGTGGTGGCTTATCACTTCCAGAGCCGCCACGCGGCTACACCGTCGCCGTTCAAGGCGCCGGAGGTGGAGTAATAAGGGGAGGGGCTGAGGCGCATCTCAGCCCCGGGGATTAAAGCTGGCTTTTCGGGATCAGGTGGTCGCCGAAGCTCAGGCGTTGGCGGCCCGGTTCGATTTCGGTCAGCGGCGCCACTTCGTGCAGCGAGGATTTGCAGCGCTGTACCAGATCCTGATACTCGCGGGTGCCGGCGATCTTCCAGGCCAGCTCCTGTTCGGTCAGATCGCGCAGCACGCGCGCCGGGCTGCCGACCACCAGCTTGTTGGCTTCGATCACCGCCGCGGCTTTGACGAACGCCATCGCGCCGACGATGGTGTTCTCGCCGATCTCCGCACCGTCCATCACCACCGCGTTCATGCCCACCATCGCGTTGCGGCGAATGCGGCAGCCGTGCAGGATGGCGCCGTGGCCGATATGGCCGTCTTCTTCCACCACCGTGTCCTGCTGCGGGAAGCCGTGCATCACGCAGTTGTCCTGAATGTTGGCGCCGTCGCAGATTACCAGGCGGCCAAAATCGCCGCGCAGGCTGGCGTTCGGGCCGATATACACGTGTTTGCCGACGATCACGTCGCCGATCAGCACCGCCGTCGGGTGCACGTAACTGCTGGGGTCAACGACCGGCGTCAGGCCGTCAATCTGATACACAGGCATAGCGTGAGTTCCTTAATATGTAGGGTCGCGCGGCAGGCCGCCGAAGCGCCGATAGTAGCCGGCGGCCGGCGCGGGCAGGGCGCCGATGGTGGTCTCCGCCAGCGCACTGACGTACTCCGTCGCGGCGCGATCGACCTGCTGATAGAGATTGATGCACAGATTACGGGCGATTTGGCCCTCCCACTGGGCGGGCAGCAGCGCGTCCGGCAGCAGCGGATCTTTCAACACCACGCGACGGAAGAAGTGAATCAATAATAGCTTAATCTGGAAACCGCGCAGCGGCGTCAGCGCCGCCGGGTCGACTTCGCGCAGCAGCGCCATCAGCGGCCGGAAGGAGACGATAAACTCGTGATAGCCGGCCGCCACATCGCTGAGCGACCAGCAGTCGGCCACCAGTTTCTGCAGCGTTTGCTCGGAGCGGTTGTAGGGGTAATCGGCGCGAAAGTAGATCACCTGCTCACTGGCGTTCAATTCGCCGAGCAGCGCCGTCACGTCGGTTTGCGCATGGGTGGGGGCGGCCATCAGATTGTTGGCGATCTGCCCGAACCCGAGCCAGCCCAGCTCTTTTTTCAGCCGCGCGCGCGCGTTTTTTTCGGCGCATTCCAGCAGCAACAGCTCCCACTTGCCGTCCCAGGCGGGCTGCTCGCGCAGATAGATTTTCGATTCGGCGTGGCGGAACTGGCGCATTCCCTGCTCGGTCACGCGGTAGAAGCTGCGGCGGCCGATTTTCTCCACCGCCAGCCAACCCTCTTTCTGCAGGCGGAACACCGAGGTGCGCACGAAGCGATCGCCGAAACCGAAGGCCTCCAGCAGCGCGCTCAGGCTGCCGAGCCACACTTCGCCGCCGCGGTGGCTGAGCGCGTCGCCGTACAGCGAAATGATCAGCGAGGTGCCGCTGATCGGCTGCGCGTCGACGGCATGGCGAATGAACTCATCCAGTTTATGTTCCATATTTTTCCATGGGTTAGCCTTCGATGAGCCATAACATTACGCCTAATTTGGGGCGGCGTCATCCGTGACGCCGTGCGCCTCAGCGCGGCCGCAGATCGACCACGCGCTGCGCCTTGCCTTCCGAGCGCGGAATATCGCCGCAGTTGGCGATGCTGACGTCGGTGCTGACGCCCACGATCGATTTGATGTGGTGGCGCAGCTGGTGGCAGATATCGCAACGCTGCTGGTGGCTGAGGCTGAGCGCCGACTCCTTGAGCTCGACGCGCACCGCCAGCGTGTCCAGATGCCCGCTGCGGCTGACCTGCAGCTGGTAGTGCGGCGACAGCTGCTCGAACTGCATGATCTGCTCTTCCACCTGCGACGGGAAGACGTTGACACCGCGAATGATCAGCATGTCGTCGGAGCGGCCGGTGATCTTGCCCATGCGGCGCATCTGGCGCGCGTCGCCCGGCAGCAGCCGAGTAAGATCGCGGGTGCGGTAGCGGATCACCGGCAGCGCCTCTTTGGTCAGGGTGGTGAACACCAGTTCGCCGTGCTCGCCGTCCGGCAGGGCAATGCCGGTTTCCGGGCAAATGATCTCCGGCAGGAAGTGGTCTTCCCAAATGGTCGGGCCACCGCCGCTCTCCAGACACTCCATCGCTACGCCCGGCCCCATCACTTCCGACAGGCCGTAAATATCCAGCGCCTTGATGCCCATGCGGGTTTCGATCTCGTGGCGCAGGGCTTCGGTCCAGGGTTCGGCGCCGAACACGCCGAGCCGCAGAGAGCAGCCGCGCGCATCGCCGCCCATTTTGCGCTCCAGTTCGTCGATCAGCGTCAGGCAATAGGACGGCGTCACCATGATGATGTCGGGCTTGAAGTCGAGGATCAGCTGCGCCTGGCGCTCCGTCTGGCCGCCGGACATCGGGATCACCGTCGCGCCGAGCCGCTCTGCGCCGTAGTGCGCGCCGAGGCCGCCGGTGAACAGGCCGTAGCCGTAGGCGACGTGCACCTTGTCTTTGGCGGTGGCGCCGCCGGCGCGCAGGCAGCGGGCGACGATATCGGCCCAATTATCGATGTCGCGCTGGGTGTAACCGACCACCGTCGGGCGGCCGGTGGTGCCCGAGGAGGCGTGGATGCGCACCACCTGTTCCATCGGCACCGCGAAGGTGTCGAACGGGTAGTTGTCGCGCAGATCCTGCTTGGTGGTGTAGGGGAAGCGCGCCAGATCGCTCAGCTGTTTGAGATCGTCGGGGTGTACGCCGGCCTGGTCGAATTTGCGTTTGTACATCGGCACATTGTCGTAGGCGTGGTGCAGCGTCCACTTCAGACGCGCCAACTGCAACGCTTCAATCTCATCGCGCGAGGCGAATTCGATCGTTTCGAGGGGCTGTGGATTTATTGTCATGGTTAGCCTCAGGGGTCAGACACGCTCAATGATCATGGCGATGCCTTGGCCTACGCCGATGCACATGGTGCACAGGGCGTAGCGGCCGGCTCGCCGTTCCAGTTCAAACAGGGCGGCTAGCGCCAGGCGCGCGCCGCTCATGCCCAACGGATGCCCCAGAGCGATCGCGCCGCCGTTGGGGTTAACCTGTGGGGCATCGTCCGGCAGGCCAAGCTGGCGCATCACCGCCAACGCCTGGGCGGCGAACGCTTCGTTCAATTCGATGACGTCCATCTGCGCCAGGCTCAGCCCGGCGATCTCCAGCACCTTGCGGGTGGCCGGCAGCGGGCCGATGCCCATCAGCCGCGGCTCTACGCCGCAGGTGGCGGTGGCGACGATGCGCGCCCGCGGCGTCAGCCCCTGGCGTGCTGCCATCGCTTCAGAGGCGACGATCAGCGCCGCCGCGCCGTCGTTCAGGCCCGAGGCGTTGCCGGCGGTGACGCTGCCGGGCTGACGGAACGGGGTTTTCAGCGCCTGCAACTGCTCGAAGGTGGTGTCGGCGCGCGGGTGTTCATCCTGGCTGAACAGGGTGACCGCGCCTTTTTTGCCGGTGAGGCTGACCGGCGCTATCTCCTGCGCCAGGTGGCCCAGCGCCTGCGCCCGGGCGGCACGCTGCTGGCTGCGCAGCGCAAAGGCGTCCTGATCGGCGCGGCTGATGTTGAACTGCGCCGCGACGTTTTCGGCGGTCTCCGGCATCGAATCGGTGCCGAACTCGGCCTGCATCCGCGGGTTGACAAAGCGCCAGCCGAGGGTGGTGTCGTACAGCTGCGCCTGGCGGCTGAAGGCGCTGTCGGCCTTGCCCATCACCAGCGGCGCACGGGTCATCGATTCCGCGCCGCCCGCCAGCAGCAACCCGGCGTCGCCGGCCTTGATGCTGCGCGCCGCCATCGCCAGCGCATCCAGGCCCGAACCGCACAGGCGGTTCACCGTGGTGCCGGAAACGCCGATCGGCACTCCGGCCAGCAGCAGCGCCATGCGTGCCAGGTTGCGGTTGTCTTCCCCGGCCTGGTTGGCGCAGCCGAGGATCACGTCGTCCAACTGCGCCCAATCCACCTGCGGATGGCGTTCCAGCAGCACGCGCAGCGGCAGGGCGGCGAGATCGTCAGCGCGCACCTGGGCCAGCGCGCCGCCATAGCGACCGATCGGGGTGCGCACGCCGTCGCAGATAAATGCCTGATTCATGCCTGATCTCCTAAAATACTGTGGCCGAGGCGGTGCGCGCGGCCGCGGAACCAGGCGACGGTTTTGCCCAGTTGGTTGACGATCTCGACGTCGTACAGCCCGGTGGCTTTGCCTTGGTGGCGCACCGCCGCGCTGGCGGTGAGGCGATCGCCGGCCAGTGCCGGGCGGACGAAATCGATGCTGCAGCCGGAGGCCACCGCCGCCAATCCCTGGCTGTTGCAGGCGTAGGCGAAGGCGGTATCCGCCAGGCTGAACAGCTGGCCGCCGTGGCAGGTCTGGTGGCCATTGAGCATCTGCGGGCCGACGGTCATGCTGACCTGTGCGTACCCTGCATCGACGGCGTCGATATGCATCCCCATCGCCTGAGCGCAGGTATCTTGCTGGAACATCTGTTCGGCGCAGCGCTGAGCCAGCGCGCGCGGCGTATTGGCGTTCATCGTTCGGCTCCTGAGAAAGAGGCGGGGGAAGCGTAGCGGCGCAGCAGTGGCATCGGGCGATAGCGCGCTTCGCCGTAATAGCGTTGCAGGTTTTCCAGCGTCGTCAGAATGTGGCGCCAGCCGAGTGCGGCGCCCCAGGCCAGCGGGCCGCGCGGATAGTTGACGCCGCGCAGCATCGCCAGATCGGTATCTTCGGCGCCGGCGACGCCTTTGTTCACCACGTCGAGCGCTTCGTTGGCCAGCATGGCCAGAGTGCGCATCGTCAGCAGGCCGGGATAATCCGGCAGTTGAATGACCTGCTTGCCGAGGGACTGCAGCAGGCGAATCGCGTTGGCATTGTGTTGCGCGCCGTTTTGCGCAGCGCAGCTGATGGCGATGGCGGAGGCATGCGCATAGTCGGCACAGAGATCGAACAGCACCACGGGCGTTCCACGTTCGTCGGCCAGTTGGCCGGCGGTTTTACCATTGGTTAACATCATTGTAACGTCGTCGATCGTGAGGTACGGGCTGGTCTGGCCAGGTTGTTTGATCGCCCCCGCATTTTCGATCAACAGTTCCGCCAAATCGGCCAGCGAAGACCAGTCGCCGTGCAGCGTGACGCGTTGCGGCGGCGCGGCCTGCGCCGGCGGCGCAAAGGCGATCATCTCTGCGGCGGGCCGTTGCGCGTCGTAGCGGTAGAAGCCGCGGCCGGATTTGCGGCCGAGGCGCCCGGCGGCCACCAGCTCCTGCTGCACCAGTGAGGGGGTGAAGCGCGGATCCTGGTAGAAGGCCTGATACACCGAGTCGGTCACGGCGTAATTGACGTCCTGGCCGATCAGATCGGTCAACTGCAGCGGGCCCATGGCGAAGCCGCCGGCGTCGCGCATGACTGCATCCAGGGTGGCGGCGTCGGCCACCCGTTCCTCCAGCGCGCGCAGGGTTTCGGCGTAGAATGGCCGCGCCACGCGGTTGACGATGAATCCCGGCGTCGAGCGGCATACAACGCTCTGCTTACCCCAGCGCTGCGCCAGGGCCTGCAGCGCGGCGAGGGTCTCGACCCCGGTCTCCAGACCGCTGACGATCTCCACCAGCTTCATCAGCGGCGCCGGGTTGAAGAAGTGCAGCCCGGCCATGCGCGCCGGGCGCTGCAGTGCCCCGGCGATGGCGGTGATTGACAGCGAGGAGGTATTGCTGGCGAACAGCGCCGTGGGCGAGCAGACCGCTTCCAGATCGCGGAACAGGCTCTGCTTGATCGCCAGATTTTCCGCCACCGCTTCAATCACCAGTGCGCAGTCGGCCAGCTGCTCGAGCGAATCGGCGCGTTCGAGGCGCGCCAGCAGCGCTTCGGTGGTCGCGGCGTCGGCCTTGCCGCCGTCGACCCGCTGGCGCAGGCGGCGAGCGAGATCGTCGATCGCGCGCTGGGCGGCGGCGGGCGCGATATCGAACAGCCGCACCGGATGGCCGGCGGCAGCGGCCACCTGGGCGATGCCGATGCCCATAGTGCCGGCGCCGATCACCGCCACCTGGCCGTTAAGAAGGGGCGCGTTCATGGCTATTTCCCGCTGAAGTTTGGCGTGCGTTTGGCGAAGAACGCGCTGACGCCTTCGCGGTAGTCGTCGCTGCGGCCGCCCAATCGCTGCAGATCGCGCTCCAGATCGAGCTGTTGATCGAGGCTGTTGGTGGCCGAGCTGTAGAGGGCTTTCTTGATTAGCCCCAAACCGTAGGTCGGCTGGGTGGCCAGATGGCGCGCCAGCGTTTGCGTGCGGTCGGCCAATTCATCCGCCGGCACCACCTGCCAGATCATGCCCCACTCCAGCGCCTGTTGGGCGCTGATTTTGTCACCCAGCAAGGCCATGCCCATCGCGCGGGCGTGTCCGGCCAGCCGCGGCAGGAACCAGCTGCCGCCGGAATCCGGCACCAGCCCCAAACGGCAGAACGACTGAATAAAGCCGGCGTTGTCGGCGGCGATGACGATATCGCACGCCAGGGCCAGCGCGGCGCCGGCGCCGGCCGCCACGCCGTTGACTGCGCATACCACCGGTTTCGGCAGGGCGGTCAGGCGGCGGATCAGGGGGTTGTAGAAACGTTCGACCGACAGGCCGAGATCCGGCGCCTGTTGATCGGCGCTGACGTTGCGATCGTTGAGATCCTGCCCGGCGCAGAAACCGCGCCCGGCACCGGCGATCAGCAGGCAGCGCACGCTGTCGTCGCGCTCGGCTTGCGTCAGCGCTTCGCTCAGCTGGCGATGCATCTCGTCGTTAAAGCTGTTGAGCCGATCCGGCCGGTTGAGGGTCAGCGTCAACACGCCGGCGTCGAGATGGCTGAGAATCAATGCGTTATCCATAAATCAGCGCCCCTGATAGTTTGGCGTACGTTTTTCGAAAAAGGCGGCGATGCCTTCGCGGCGATCGTCGGTGGCGGCCAGGGTGACGAACTGCTGACGCTCCATCGCTAGCCCCTGGCTAAGGCCGGTTTCCTCGGCCTGTTTCAGCGCCTGCTTGGCGGCGCGCAGCGCCAGCGGCGCCTGACGGCTGATGCGATCGGCAATCTGCTGCGTGCGCTCCAGCGTCAGGGCATCGACGCACACTTCGCTGATAAGGCCAGCCTGCAACGCAGTGCGGGCGTCGATGGCTTCGCCGGTCAGCACCATCTGGCTGGCGCGCGCCTTGCCGACGCAGCGGATCAGGCGCTGGGTGCCCCCGGCGCCCGGCATCAGGCCGAGGGTGATCTCCGGCAGGCCGAAGCGGGCGCTTTCGCCGCCGATGGCGATGTCGCAGGCCAGCGCCAGCTCGCAGCCGGCGCCCAGGGCATAACCGTTCACCGCCGCCAGCAGCGGCTTGCTGAACTGCGCCAGACGCTGCCACAGCTGTGGACGGCGATCCGCCAGCGCGGCCGGCAGATCCTGCTGTTGCAGTTCGCGCAGATCGGCGCCGGCGGCGAAAAAGCGCGCCGCGCCGGCGATCACCACGGCGCCCACGCCACTGTCGGCATCTGCCTGCTCCAGACGGGCAACCAGCTGTTCCAGGCACGGCGTGCTCAGGGCGTTGCGCGCCTCCGGGCGGTGCAGCGTCAGCGTGACCACGCGGTGTTGCTGCTGATGCAAAATAAAGGGGGTATCCATCGCGGCTCCTAGACGTCGAAGTCCAATACCACGCCGTCGCCTTTCGGCCACGACTGGCAGCTCAATACGTAGCCCGCCGCCAGCTGATCCGGCTCCAGGCTGTAGTTGACGCCCATCTCCACCTGGCCGGCCTTCAGACGGCATTTGCAGGTGGCGCACACGCCGCCTTTGCAGGCGTAGGGCAGATCGGCGCCCTGGCGCAGCGCGGCATCGAGAATGCTGTCGTCCTGTTCGCCGATCTCGATATCCAACCGGCGGCCGTCGAGCAGGATCGCCACCCGGGTAGCGTTGCGATCGCCGCTGTGGCGCGGGCGGGTGACCAGGCCGCTGGTGTTGAAGCGTTCGCTGTGGATGTGATTGGCCGGTACGCCGGCCTGCACCAGCACGGTTTGCGCGTCGTCCATCATCGATTCCGGCCCGCAGATAAAGGCGTGGTCATAGTCGCGGAAATCCAGCAGCGCGCCGCCGATCGCCGCCAGGCGTTCACGGTCGATGCGGCCGCTGAGCAGCGGGCTGTCGAGACTTTCCTGGCTGAACAGGTACAGCGGCTGAAAACGCTGCGGGTAGCGGTTTTTCAGATCCGACAGCGCCTCTTTGAACATCATTGAACGGCTGTTGCGGTTGCCGTAGATCAGGGTGAAGCTGCTGCCCGGTTCGAGCAGCAGCGTCGCCTTGATGATCGACAGCATTGGCGTGATGCCGGAGCCGGCGGCGATCGCCAGGTAGTTGCCGTGGCGCTCTGCCTGCGGCTGGTAGCCGAAGCGCCCCTGCGGCACCATCACCTCCAGTGCGTCGCCGACTTTCAGCATGCGGTTGACGAAGCCGGAGAAACGGCCCTGATCAATCGCTTTTACGCCGATCTGCAGCAGGCCTTCCTGCGGCGAACTGCAGATGGAGTAGCAACGCCGCAGTTCTTCGCCGTTGACTAGCGCCTTGAGCGTCAGGTGCTGACCGGGGGTATAGCGGTATTGGTTTTGCAGCTCTTCAGGCACCCGCAGGGTGATGGCTACGGCGTCAGGCGTTTCGCGCTCGATGGCGGCGACGCTCAGGCGATGAAAGACCGTCATGGTGTCAGCGCTCCTATATGCATTTGAAATAGTCGAACGGTTCCCGGCAGTCGCAGCAGCGGTACAGCGCTTTACAGGCGGTGGATCCGAACTCGCTGATCTTCTCGCTGTGGGTGCTGCCGCAGCGCGGGCAGGCGACCGGGCCGTGGGCATGCGGCCGATCGCAGGTGTGGCCCTGCGGGGGCGCTACGCCGTATTGCCGCAGCCGCTCGCGGGCGTCGGCGTTCATCCAGTCGGTGGTCCAGGCCGGGCTGAGGCGAATGTCCACCTGCACCGGGCTGAAACCGGCGGCCGCCAGCCGCTGCTCGATGGCGTTGAGCAAAAATTCGGTGGCCGGGCAGCCGGAATAGGTTGGGGTGAAGGTCACGCGCCAGCCGCTGCCGTCGCGTACCACGTCGCGCACCATGCCCAAATCGGTGATCGACAGCACCGGCAGCTCGGGATCGCTGATCTGCTGCAGGCAGTGCCAAATCTGCGGGATTTCGGCGGGTTGCAAACGAGTGACGTTCATCGCGGCCTCCTACCAATGACTGTTTGGGTAGGCGCGCTGCAGGAACTGCATCTCCGCCAGCAACGGGCCGAGGTGTTCGCTGTGCTGACCTTGCTTGCCGCCGTGACGGAACGCCTGCTCGGCGGGCAGCGCCAGCGTCGCCTGGCGCAGCGTCTCCTCCACCTGCGCTTGCCAGGGAGCCTGCAGCTGGCGCGGATCGACGGCGATGCCCTGTTCCGCCAGCTCAAGCTCCAGCGCGTCGGCGTGGAACAGCTCGGCGGTGAAACGCCACAGGTTATCCAGCGACTGTTGGATCTTGCGGTGGCTGATATCGTTGCCGTCACCGAGGCGGATCATCCAGCCGTGGCTGAAGCGCAGGTGATAATCGGCCTCCTTCAACGATTTGGCGGCGATGGCGGCGATCTGCGCATCGTGGCTGCGGCTCAGCGCCTGGTGCAGCTGTACGTGGTAGGCATCGAGCAGGAATTGGCGCACCAGCGTGTCGTTGAAACCGCCGTTCGGCTGTTCCGCCAGCAACAGGTTATGAAACTGGCGTTCGTCGCGGCCGAAGGCCAGGCTGTCTTCGCTGCAGGGCGGCCCGGCCAGTTCGGCGGCGTAGCCCAGGAAGTGGCGCGCCTGGCCGAGCAGATCGAGGCCGATGTTGGCCAACGCCAGATCGATTTCCAGTTCGGGCGCGTGGCCGCACCAGGCGCACAGACGCTGGGCGAGGATCAGAGGCGTGTCGCCCTGGCGGAGCAAATAGCTGATGCGCGGATCGTTAACCGTCATGGTCGCCTCTACATGTTCTTGATGCCGTCGGGGATGGTGTAAAACGTCGGATGACGGTAGATCTTGTCTTCGGACGGATCGAAGAACGCGCCGCGATCTTCCGGCTGCGAGGCGATCAGATGGCGCGATTGCACCACCCAGATCGAACAGCCTTCGTTGCGGCGCGTGTAGGCGTCGCGGGCGTTTTCCAGCGCCATTTGGTCGTCGGCGGCGTGCAGGCTGCCGACGTGGCGATGCGCCAACCCTTGTTTGCTGCGGATAAACACTTCATACAGCGGCCATTCAACGTGGCTCATGATCTTGGTTCCTTATGTTGGCTATGCGGCGGAAGCGGCGTTTTTCGCGGCGTGGGCCATGGCGCCGTCGCGCACCCAGGCGCCGTCTTCCCAGGCGCGGCGTTTGGCCTGCAGGCGTTCGTGGTTGCATTGGCCGCGTCCTTTGATCACTTCATGCAGTTCGCTCCAGTCGATCTCGCCGAAGCGATAGTGGCCGGCGGCCTCGTCCCAGGTAAGACTCGGGTCTGGCGCCGTCATGCCCAGCGCCTCAAGCTGCGGCACGGTGTTGTCGACGAATTTCTGCCGCAGCTCATCGTTGCTGTGGCGTTTGATTTTCCACGCCATGCTCTGGGCGCTGTGAGGGGAGTCGGCGTCGCTCGGGCCGAACATCATCAGCACCGGCCACCAGAAGCGATCGATAGCGTCCTGCAACATGGCACGCTGCGTGTCGCTGCCGTTGGCCATCGCCATCACCGCCTCGTAGCCCTGGCGCTGGTGGAAGCTTTCTTCTTTGCAGATTTTCACCATCGCCCGCGCATAGGGGCCGTAGGAGGCGCGGCACAGCGCTACCTGGTTGACGATGGCGGCGCCGTCGACCAGCCAGCCGATCACGCCGATATCCGCCCAGTTGAGCGTGGGGTAATTGAAGATGGAGGAATACTTCATCTTGCCGTCGAGCATCTTTTGGTAGATGTCCTGGCGCGAACAGCCGAGGGTCTCGGCGGCGCTGTAGAGGTACAGACCGTGGCCGGCCTCATCTTGCACTTTGGCCAGCAGCACCGCCTTGCGGCGCAGCGTGGGGGCGCGCGTCAGCCAGTTGGCTTCCGGCAGCATGCCGATGACTTCCGAGTGGGCGTGTTGGCCGATCTGCCGAATCAGGTTCTGACGGTAGGCGTCCGGCATCCAGTCTTTGGCCTCAATGGCGATATCCGCCGCGATCTTGTCGTCGAAATGCTGCTGATATTGTGCGTCAGTTGTCATGCTCGCCTCTTGGTGATTCGTATTTTTCACATTAAACATAAAAATGTGAATCACTTTAACTAACCATAAGGCTACAAACTGATAACAAAAAGATCAAACGAGATTCATGTGGTTTTGCGAGTTCACTCACAAGGTTTTTTGTTATTTTGTTGATTTAATTTGATAAATAAAACCATCGATTCCGTATTAATGACAGGGTAAGCGGCTTGAAAACGGGTTTTGTTCTGTTTTTGTTAAAATTTGATTTGGCGTTGACTGGCATTTATGTGATACGTAATTAAGCTGTAGGGTGAAAATTTATGAATTTTGGAGGGCACATGCAGCAGTTACACAGTTATCTATCTGGCGCCTGGGTGTATGGGCAGGGAGAGGGCCGCGAGATCCGTCACGCCGTGACCGGCGAAGCGCTGTACCAGGTCTGCTCCGACGGCCTGCCGTTAGCGGCGAGCCTGAGCTATGCCCGCAGCCACGGCGGCCCGGCGCTGGCGAACATGACATTCCAGCAGCGCGCCCAGATGCTGAAAGCGGTGGCGAAACACCTGCTGGCGCATAAAGAGGCGCTGTATCAGATTTCCTATCAAACCGGTGCGACGCGCAGCGACGGGTGGGTCGATATCGAAGGCGGCATCGCCACGCTGTTCGCCTATGCCGGCATGGCCGGCCGCGATCTGCCGGATGATACGCTGTGGCCGGAAGACGAGTTGATCCCGCTGTCGAAACAGGCGCAGTTCGCCGCCCGCCACGTGCTCACTTCGCGCCCTGGCGTGGCGCTGCACATCAACGCCTTCAACTTCCCGTGCTGGGGCATGCTGGAAAAACTGGCGCCGACCTGGCTGGCGGGCATGCCGGCCATCATCAAGCCGGCCACCGCCACCGCGCAGCTGACGCAGGCGATGGTCAGGCTGATCGTCGACAGCGGGCTGGTGCCGGAAGGGGCGTTGCAGTTGGTTTGCGGCGGCGTCGGCGACATGTTTGCGCACCTGGATTATCAGGATGCGGTGACTTTCACCGGCTCGGCGCAGACCGGGCAGCGGCTGCGTGCGCATCCGCGCCTGCTGGAAAAATCGATCGCCTTCACCATGGAGGCGGATTCGCTCAACTGCTGCGTGCTGGCGGAGGACGTGACGCCGGAGATGCCGGAGTTTGCGCTGTTCATCAAAGAAGTGTGCCGTGAAATGACCGCCAAGGCGGGGCAGAAATGTACTGCGATCCGCCGCATCATCGTGCCGGCGGCGCAGGTGACGGCGGTGCGTCAGGCCTTGTTGCAGCGCCTGGCGGGGGTGACGGTGGGCGACCCGCAGCTGGAGCCGGTGCGCATGGGGGCGTTGGTCAGCCACGAGCAGCGTGAGGATGTGCAAAGCAAGGTAGAGTTCCTGCTGCGCAATGGTTGCGAACCGCTCTGTGGCGCGGCGCTGGATAAGCTGGAGATCCTGGGCGACGGCGCGCGCGGTGGGGCGTTTTATCCACCGACCCTGCTGTATTGCGCCGATCCGTTCACCCATCAGGCGGTGCACGGCACCGAGGCCTTTGGGCCGGTGGCAACGCTGATGCCGTATGCGGATACCGAGCAGGCGATCGCGCTGGCGTTGCTGGGGCAGGGCAGCCTGGCGGGATCGCTGGTGACCGCCGATCCGGCGTTGGCCAAGCGCTTCATTCGCGCGGCGGCCTGCGCCCACGGCCGAATGCTGATTTTGGATGAACAGGCGGCGGCGGAGTCCACCGGCCACGGTTCGCCACTGCCGATGCTGGTACACGGCGGCCCGGGGCGCGCCGGTGGCGGGGAAGAGCTGGGCGGACTGCGTGCGGTGAAGCACTATATGCAGCGCACGGCGATCCAGGGCAGCCCGGCGATGCTGGCGGCCATCGGCGGTGAATGGGTGCGCGGCGCGCCGGTCGCCGAGCATCCGGTACATCCGTTCCGTAAATACTTCGAGCAGCTGCAGCTGGGCGACAGCCTGTTGACCGCGCGCCGCACCGTGACCGAAGCGGATATCGTCAACTTCGCCTGCCTGAGCGGCGATCATTTCTACGCGCACATGGACAAGATCGGCGCCGCCGATTCCCTGTTCGGCGAGCGAGTGGCGCACGGTTACTTTGTGGTGTCCGCCGCGGCCGGGCTGTTTGTCGATGCCGCCGTCGGGCCGGTGATCGCCAACTACGGCATGGAGAATCTGCGCTTTATCGAACCGGTGAAGATCGGCGACACCATTCAGGTGCGGCTGACCTGCAAGAAGAAAATCCGCAAGCCGCAAAAAACCGCCGAGGATCGGCCGCACGGCGTGGTGGTGTGGGATGTGCAGGTGTTGAATCAGGAACAGCAGCCGGTGGCGCTGTACAGCATCCTGACGCTGGTGGCGCGCCAGCAGGGGGACTTCGAGGCGTAATACGCGTTTGCCGCCGCCGGCAGCCCCGGCGGCGGCAATCTATTCAGATCAGCGGCTGACCGCGCAGCTGTTCCAGCACTTTCAGCGGCGAGCGCTGCGGATCCTGCATCTTGTTCACCGGCAACAGGAAGGTCTGTTCCAGCATAAACTGGCCGCCCATCGCGGCGTGCGGCGTTTGATCCGAGAAACAAATCCAGCTGCTGCCCGGCGGAAACGCCAGCGCCAGCTGCGGCCCCTGCTGCTGATAATCGCCGTCGGCCTTCATGGCGTCGTGCAACTGCAGCATCAGGTGGTCATAATGGCTGCGGCGGGTCTTGGTGATGCGCACCTGATGCTGCAGCCAGCTGCTGAGGGCGGAGTAGCGTGCGAGGCGCGGCATAAAGCGTGCCGCCAGCTCAGGGAACGGTTCACCGACGCGCCATTGGCGGTGCTCGCCGTGCGGGTTGATGTTGGTAAAAATGCGCAGAATGCGTTCGCCGTAGTTCGGGCGCGACGGGAAAGCGTCAACGTGCAGGCGGCTGTCGTCTTTGCGCCAGGAACTGGTCGCCCGCCAGGCGGAAACCGGGTGCAAACGCAGGCTGCCGGTCGGATGGTGCAGCGCCTCCTGATACTCGGGCAACAGCCCGGCGATCAGCTGGCGGCACGACTGGTAATAGCGCTCCAGCAGTTGCTGAACCTGCTGCCGGCGTTCCGCGACGGCGACGCCGGTCAGCTTGCCGGACAGCGGCTGATAGCTGATGTTTTTGCGCTTCGGATCGACCAACGTCGGATCCAGCAGTGGCATTTCCTGTTCAGACAGGGTGAAGGCCAGCTCGGGCAGAAACAGTACCTTGCCCTGTTCCAGTTCGCTGACCGCGCTGGATGCTTCCGCTGCCGCCCATTGTCGCAACGGCAGCGTCAGGACGGCCTGTTCACGCATAATATCGCCAGTAGGCATGAGATCTCCTCGCAAATCTATATCGCTTTATTCCCGTCTTTCAGGTTGCCGCGTGATTGGCTGCACTGGCTTGCGCAGTGGCTGGCTGGAGCGGCGTCAGCAGGCCGCTCAATTGCAACGTGAAATTTGTGGGTTCTATTATGGATGTATCAGCAGGGCGCAGTGCGCCGAAGCGTGCGAAGGCTTCCTGATAGAGAGAATATTCCCAATAAGGATATCACCGGCAATACCAATGAAAAGTAAACGAGGGCTAAACGGGGCTGCGCGTAGGCACGAATAATCAAAAATGGCACGAATTGTCTGCGGAATGGTGTGTTTTTTATCTTATTGAATTGTAATGGAAATAAATATGCTGCTTATTTATTGGCGTTATTTCATTCAAATAGCAGGGCAAACCGGGGAAATAATGTTGCGGAGTGGAATTATTTCATCTTGTCGGGAATAAATCGGGCCGCCAAATTTGGAGACCCGATTATTGATTAAGCACCGTAAATGCAGTTTTTGCCTTTTTTCTTGGCCTGATACAGCGCGCTGTCCGCCTCATTGATAAAGCTGATCGGCGTATCGTTATACATATGTGGCACTTTGGCGCAGATGCCGATGCTGATGGTGACGATACCGTGCGGGTTGCCCTGATGCGGGATCTTCAGATCGCGTACCGCCTGGATGACGCGTTCGGCGAAAATCAGTGCGCCCTGAATGTCGGTATCCGGCAGGATAATCCCCATCTCTTCGCCGCCGTAGCGCGCTAAAACGTCGTTGCTGCGGCATGCCAACCCTTTGAGCGTTTGGCCGATCTGCTGCAGGCACTGGTCCCCGGCGACGTGGCCATAGCTGTCGTTGTACTGTTTGAAATAGTCGATATCCAGCATCAGCAGCGCCACGCTGCGGTAGTTGCGCGAAGCCCGCGCCAGCTCGTTCTTCAGCGCGATATCAAACTGGCGGCGGTTGGCCAGCCCGGTCAGGCCGTCCAGCAGCGCCAGTTCTTCGAGCATTTGGTTGATGCTGGTCAGCTGATCGCGGGTGCGCATCAGCTCGGCTTCGGTTTGCATGCTGTGCTTGATTTGCCGCAGCAGCACCATGCCCATCGCCAACAGGATCATCAGCAGCGAGAGGCCACCGGCGGCGAACAGCCCGGCGTCGGTGCGCCAGTCCGCCAGCGCGTCGCGTTTCGATAGCCCGGCGGCGATCACCAGCGGAAAGCGGTTGACCCGCGAATAGCCGTAGATGCGCTCCACTTTGTCGTACAGCGAGGTGATGGTGGCGTTGCCGAATTCCGAATGCGGCAAAATTTCGCTGAACAGCACGCCCTTGGCGATGTTTTTACCGATCGACGCCGCCGAGTAGGGGCGGCGGTAAAGGATGGTGCCGTCCGCCAGCAGCAGGTTCAGCGAGGCGTCAGTGTTGAGGGCGAAGCTGTCGTAAAACTGGCGGAAATAATCGACGTACAGCGTCGCCAGCACCACGCCGCCAAAGCTGCCATCCGGGTGGTTGAAGCGCCGCGAAACGGGAATGATCAGATCGCCGGTGGTGCGGCTGCGGATCACCTTGCCGATGTACAGGCCGCCGCCGTCGCGGTTTTGATGGTATTTGAAGTAATCGCGATCGGCGTTGTTGGCGTTCTTGATGAATTTGCCCGAGGAGGTCGCCAGCCAGCGGCCGCGCGCATCGTAGAGAAACAGCCCATGCAGCTGCGGCAGGTTGCCGACCTGCGTCTGCATGACGCGCTGCAGCCGCGTCAGCTGCGATGGACCCAGCCCGTCGTTCTGGAGACGTTCGGTCAGATCGAGCAGATTGCCGTCCACCTGCATGAAAGTATCGTCGGCATGCTGCGCCAGCGAACGGGCGAGGTTGGCGGATTCATGCTCGGCGCTGCGCAGATCGCGCTGGTGCGCGTTCCAGATTTGCCAGCTGTTAAAGAGGATCAGCGTGGCGGCAACGATGATGACAAACACGCCGGCCTGAAATAATAATGGGGAGCTTTTAACGCTGCGCGGCGGCACGGCATCCTGTATGGGTTGCTGCTGAGTCATGTCACCCTTGTTGTTTGATTACTATTTAGTTCGAGTTAAGAGCAATCTTATATTTTATGCATAAACGCGCCAGACCTCTAGCCCTTAACGAGGCGATAAGGCGAAAGGGCGATCGCAACCCGCATTTGCGGCGGCGTGAACGCGAAGGAGTAAAAGGGCCATGTCGGATTACATCATTATCGCTTTATTGACGCTGGCGGTGTATTACCCCCTCACGCTGGGGGGGCTGGCGGTGATGATGTTCTTCGCCTGGCGGCGGCGCCGGTCGCCCTATTGGCGGTTGGGATTGGCGCTGTTGGCGCTGCTGTTCGTGCTGTTCGCCAAGGTGGCGTATGACTGGCACCGCTACAGCTAGCGGCGCCATGACGGGTTATTCGACGTTGATCATCCAGTTGACGCCGAATTTGTCGGTCAGCATACCAAAGCCTTTGGCCCAGAAGGTGGCTTGGTAAGGCATCGTCACCTGGCCGCCCTGCGCCAGATTGTCGAACAGTTTGCGTCCTTGCTCCGCATCGCTGGGGTTCAGCGACAGCGAGAAGCCTTTGTGAGAAGCGCCGCCGCTGTCATCTTGTGGGCAGCCATCGGAGGCCATCAGTACACCGTCGCCGATCAGCAGACGCGCATGCATGATCGCTTCAGGATTGGCGTCCTGCGGCCCGCCTTGGCGGGCTTCTTCGGGCATGTCTTTGAAGCGCATGACCATTTCAATTTTGGCATTCAACTGCTGTACATAGAAGTTAATCGCTTGCTCACAGTTACCGCTGAAAAACAAATAGGGTTGTACCAGCATGACATTGACCTCGGTTGTGGCCCGACAGGCAACGACCGGCCCTCGGGCAGGAAGAAATGGTTGCTGGCGGCAATAATTGCCGTCGGTGACTTATTAGTGTAGTTCCCCTGACGCAGAATGCTCGTGCGAGGTGAGCGCCTTCGCCGCCGGCAGGGCGGGCGAAGGCGCGAAGGCGGTTAATACAGCGAAGGTTCGCCGGGTGGGCGGGTTTTAAAGCGGCGGTGCAACCACATGTATTGATCGGGTGCCAGCAGCACCTGTTCTTCCACCACGCGGTTCATCATGGTCGCCGCGCGCGTTTCATCGTCCAGCGGGAAGTCCGTCAGCGGTGGCTGTACGATCAGCTCATAACCCTGCGCATGCGGCAGGCGGCGCGGCACGAATGGCACGATCGACGGCCGCCCCATGCGCGCCAGGATATAGGTGCCGGTCGTCGTGGCGGCGTTTTCCACGGCGAAGAACGGTACGAACACGCTGCTTTGCGGGCCATAATCGTGGTCCGGCGCATACCACAGGATTTCACCCTGTTTCAGGTTGCGGATCATGCCTTTGATATCTTTACGATCGATCATGAATTTATTCGAGCGTAGCCGGCCGCGGGTCTGCACCCATTCCATCAGTTTGTTATTGTGCGGGCGATGCACGCCGATGCCGGGGTTTTGCATGCCGAAGATGCGCGCACCCAGCTCCAGAGTGAGGAAATGCAGGCCGATCAGCAGCACGCCTTTCCCGTCCTGACGCGCCAACTGCATGTTTTCCATGCCGCTCACCTTAAACCAACGGGCGATGCGCCAGTCAGGCCAGAACCAGGCCATGCCGACTTCGAACAGGCCCATGCCGACGGACTCAAAATTTTTGACAATCAGCGCCTCGCGCTCGGCGGCGAGCATCTCAGGGAAGCAGAGTTCTACATTGCGGCGTGCTATTTTTACCCGGCGTTTCATCAGGCGCATGGCTATTCTGCCAAGGCCGTGTCCGAGTCGATAAATGAGCGGGTAGGGCAGTAACACCAAGAGATAGAGTATTCCCAGCCCTATCCACAGCAACCAATAACGAGGGCGCAAGAATTTGCGCTCAAAGCGTTGGTTATAAAGCATTTTTTCTATGATTCCTTTTCTTTCCCAATGGGACCTTAACCCAAATTTTTATAAGGCGAATAGTAGAACATTTCGTGCTAAATAGGATTTTCCATTAATGCTTTTTTTTCACTTTATTTAATCGCAGGCGAAAAATGGAGTGAGATAGGATTTTTACCGAGGGAAGGGAAGATATTTTCCGCTATTTCAACCGGCTGGTGCAATTGAAAAATAAAGACACAATTAAGCGCATCGCAAAAGTGACAACTGCTATGTAACCTTAATGAAACAGTAACGCGACGGAACCGTCCCAAACGGCGGCCAGTGCGTACAGTAGCGCGAGAATCAGGACAAAGGGGGCATTGAACATGGATGTTTCCTCCATGAGGATTTGTTTAAAGTTTAGCCTCTCGAGATGACGGCAGGATGAAGTTAGATCGTTTTTTGTACGGTGAAATTCAGACGGACGGAAATGGGTAAACCGCTGATTTTTTACTATAGTCATAGTGTGAAGTTGTGCGTTTGTCGGCGTACGCCTCTGCATTGAGCGGCAGCGGGCAGGTTGCCCAGAGCAAGATCGCGGAGCGGACGGCGCCTGGCGCGAAACATGTGACGAGATTCTCAGAGGGTTGGTCTGTAAGGATTTGACATGTCATATGAAAATGACGAACTAAACGGTGTTGAGCAACCGAGCGACTACGTGAAAGCCACCGCCTGCGAAGTGCGCAGCGGTGTAAAAGCGGCGCTCGAGCAATCATGTGCCTGCCTTAAGGATAACCCTTGGGCGGGGATAGGCGCCGGCGCCGTCGTGGGCCTGGTAATAGGATTTCTGTTAGGCAAAAGGTAATAGGGAGAGTAAAGATGGGCATCATTTCCTGGATCATTTTTGGTTTAATCGCCGGTATCCTGGCCAAGTGGATTATGCCGGGCAAAGACGGCGGCGGCTTTATTGTGACCGTTATATTGGGGATCGTGGGCGCCGTCGTCGGCGGCTATATCAGCACCTTCTTCGGTATGGGCCGCGTTGACGGTTTTAACCTGGGCAGCTTTGTGGTGGCGGTAATCGGTGCCCTGGTGGTGCTTTTTGTCTACAGGAAGATCAAAGGCTAAGCAGCCGTTGCTCAACAGGGTCGCCGCGGCGGCCCTTTTTCGTGAAATCAATCCGGCGGTGCGGCGCGGGCCGTACCGGCTGAAAGGGGAATATCATGGGTCTGTTCGATAGCGTATTGGGTAACATTCTGGGTGGCGGCGCCAACGGTAAAGGCATCGACTACATCGCCATTATGCAGTGGGTTGAGCAACAAGGCGGCCTACAGGCCATTTTGGACAAATTCCGTCAGGGGCAGTTCGGCGATATCGTCGGTTCCTGGCTCGGCAATGGCGAAAATCAGCAGATTACCGGCGATCATGTGCAGCAGGCGTTGGGTAGCGATGCGATCAACCAACTGGCTGAAAAGCTGGGCATCGATCCTGCACAAGCCTCCAGCACCATTGCACAGTTCTTGCCAACGGTCGCGGATGCCGCCTCGCCAAATGGTGAAGTGCAGCAAGACAGCAACGAACTGGGCGACATGGTCGGCAAACTGTTCAAATAATGATTAGGCTCCCGGCATCTGGCCGGGAGCATTCACTCCGCTAATTCCCTCGATCGCCGTCAACGCTTGCTGCAGATGCGCCACCCAGGCGCGCACTTTCTCCGGAATAAATCGTAAGGCGGGATAGACCGCGTGCAGCGCCATGGGCGGGTAGCGGTATTCCGGCAAAACGGGCACCAGCGCCCCCGTCGCCAGCTGCTCGGCGATTAAAGGCCGTTGGGCGCCGCCGATACCCACTCCAGCCTCGATGGCGGCCAGCAGCGATAGCGTATTGTTGGCGCGGAACGTGGGCCGCAGAGCAACCATCTCGGGGCCGTGCGGCCCGAACAGAGTGAGCGTATCGCCGTCGTTCAAACCGCTATAACGAATGTGCGCATGTTTCGCCAACTCCGCCGGCGAACGGGGCGTGCCATGCTTGTCCAGATAGGCCGGCGATGCCACCAGCAGGCGTTGCAACTCGCCCAAACGTTTCGCCACCATGCCGGGCGCATGGAGTTCACCGAAGCGCAGCGCCACGTCGATGCCTTCGCCGATCACGTCGGCGCGACGATCGTCCAGCAGCAGTTCGATGGCGAGGTTCGGATGACGTTGCTGGAAAGCGATGGCCAGCGGTGTGACGTGCAACTGCCCGAATCCGGTAGGGGCGTGAATGCGCAGATTGCCCTGCAACTGGTGGTGCTGGTCGTGCAGTGCGTCTTCCGCTTCGTCGACCGCCGCCAGAATCGGTTTGAGGCGCTGATAATAACCGCTGCCGGCATCGGTCAGCGTGACCGCCCGGGTGCTGCGAAACAGCAGCTGGGCCCCCAGTTGCTGCTCCAGGCCGGCGATTTGCTGACTGACCGCCGGCTGCGTCAAACGCAGATCGCGAGCGGCGGCCGATAGACTGCCCAGTTCGGCCACTCGCATAAAGGTTTTCATTGCGTTCAGCTTATCCATGTCGATCTTGCCTATAGATTTTTCTTATAAGTGTTAGTGAAAATCCTCTTCTACCGCAAGTATTACTAATCAATAACACTCAGGGTATCGATAACCTGAGGAGTGGCAAGATGAATGCAAAGCGACAGGCATTGGTGATCGGCGCCAATGGCGTGATTGGGCGCCGATTGATTGAGGAGCTGATTGATCAAGGTTGGCAAGTGGTGGGCGTCTCGCGCCGGGGGGGCGAACCGGCATCTGGGGTGCGCCACCTTCAGGTTGATCTGCTGGATGCGGCGGCGACGCGGGACGCGCTGCGGCCGCTGAGCGCGATTAGCCACGTTTTCTATGCCGCCTATCAGGATGCGCCGGACTGGGCGGGGCTGGTGGCGCCCAATCTGCAGATGTTGCAACACGTCGTCGAGGGGCTGGAGCCGGTCGCGCCGGCGTTGGAGCATATCAGCCTAATGCAAGGTTACAAAGTGTATGGCGCGCATTTGGGGCCGTTTAAAACGCCGGCGCGCGAAAGCGACGCCGGGCATATGCCGCCGGAGTTTAACGTGGCGCAGCAGCAGTATCTGGCGCTGTGCCAGGCAGGCAAGCGCTGGCGTTGGAGCGCCATTCGTCCGAGCGTGGTGGGGGGCTTCTCTCTTGGCAATCCGATGAACCTGGCGTTGAGCATCGCGGTTTATGCCTCAATCAGTAAAGCGCTCGGGCTGCCGCTGCGCTTTCCCGGTAAGCCAGGCGCTTACCACAGTCTGCTGGAAATGACCGACGCCGGGCTGTTGGCGCGCGCCACGCTTTGGGCGGCGACCGAGCCGGCGGCGGCCAATCAGGCGTTTAATATCAACAACGGCGATCTCTTTCGCTGGAGCGAGATGTGGCCGAAAATCGCCGCTTACTTCGGGCTGGAATGCGCGCCGCCGCTGCCGATGCCGCTGGAGAGCACGATGGCGGACAAAGCGCCGCTGTGGCGAGAGCTGGTGCAACGGCACCAATTGACCGAACCGGACTATCGCGCGGTGGCCGGCTGGCGTTTCGCCGACTTCGTCTTTTCCTGGGACTATGACATGTTCGCGGATGGCAGCAAGGCGCGGCGTTTCGGTTTCCATCAGTTTGTCGAAACCGAAGCCATGTTTTTCTCGCTGTTCGAGGAGTTCCGCCGCCGCCGCATCATTCCCTGAGCGTGGCATCGGTTTCCCCGCAGCACAGGCTGCGGGGAATGGCCTCAGAACGTCAGCATGATCTTGCCGATGTGCTCGCTGGACTCCATCAGCGTATGCGCGGCGGCGGCCTGCTCAAGCGGGAAGGTTTTAAAAATTTGCGGTTTCAGCACGCCGCGCTCCAGCAGCGGCCAAACCTTCTCGCGCAGCTCGGCGGCAATCAGTGCTTTGTCCGCCACGCTGCGCGAGCGCAGCGTCGACCCGGTATGGGTCAGGCGTTTCAACAGCAGCGGCATCAGATTGAGCTCTTTTACCACGCCGTTTTGCGTGCCGATTTGCACGATGCGGCCTTCCATCGCCGCAGCCTGATAGTTTTTGGCGACATAATCGCCGGCGATCAGGTCGACGATGACGTCGGCGCCTTTGCCGTTGGTGGCGTCTTTGGTGCGTGCGACAAAGTCTTCGCTGCGGTAATTAATCGCCACGTCGGCGCCCAGCGCCAGGCTGGCCTGACGTTTCTCTTCGGATCCGACGGTGGTGATCACTTGGGCGCAGAAGGCTTTCGCCAGCATGGTGGCGACCGTGCCGATACCGGAGGTGCCACCATGGATCAACACGGTTTCGCCGGCTTTGAGATGACCGCGCTGGAACACGTTGACCCAGACGGTAAAGAAGGTTTCCGGCAGTGCGGCGGCCTCGGTCAGGCTCAGACCCGCCGGTACCGGTAGCGCATTGCTTTCATGCACGGTGCAGTATTCCGCATAGCCCCCCCCCGGCGATAAGGGCGCAAACCCGATCGCCGAGCGCGAAGTGGGTCACGCCTTCACCGATGGCCACCACTTCGCCGGCAATTTCCAGGCCGGGGATATCCGAGGCGCCGGGCGGTGGCGCATAGTTCCCCTGGCGCTGCAGCACGTCGGGGCGGTTAACGCCAGCGGCGGCGATTTTCACCAGCAGTTCGCCCGCCTGTGGCTCGGGTACCGGGCGTTCGGTGACAACCAGAACCTCGGGGGCGCCCGGTTGGCTAATCTCAATCGCTTTCATCGTGCCGGGCTGCGCTGCATTTGTTGACATGGTCACTCTCCTCATCGTGGCGGACGTGGTTATCAGGCTGAACGCCCGCAATAAAGTCTGCTGTTAGCTTAGCGAAATCGAAGGAGGTGCGCGTGGTCGAATAGAGCGGTTTTGCGAGGAGGAGAGGACGCCGCCGCGATGGGCGGCTGGATATCAATCGTTAGGGGGGATGCGGAAGCCTTTCAACGAGACGATAAAATGTTCTTTCCCTTTGGAGATCTTGGCGCCTTTATCGCACCACAGGCTGGCAAGCTGGAAGAAGTCATCGCTGCCGATATCGTAGGCCAGTTCGATTTTCTTGGCTGTGCCGGCGCGGATGAGCTTTTCTGCTTCCTGATGGTTTGCAGCTTTAATTATGGTCATGGGCGAAATCCTTGGTGTTAAGCCAGAGCGGATAATCGCGAATCATCATATGGCCATAGTGTGACAATTTTGTGATGAAAACATGACGGTCCACGAAGGTGCGGCGTGCGGCGTGCCGCGCCTTCGCGGTGAAAATGCGTTATCGATTACCGATCGTGCGGGCGAACGAATGTGCTTTTTTTCTGAGATTTGAAATGCTTATAGAGCGAATAGCCCGCAATGCCGGCTAAGACAGCCAAGAGGGCAAGGGATCCTGTGGCCATGAACATCACCTCCGAATAAGAATGGCAAGGAGGCGTATTTGTGACATTCATCACTTTACGGGGCAATGAGAGCAATCTGTAATCGGGAAACTGGCATGAGGGAGGAGCAAAAAAAAGCGCCTATAGGGAGGCGCATAAAGATTTGCAACACAGCTTGTTGTGTTCAACACCAGGAGGAGTGGTGAACCGGCGCTATTCTATGCAGCGGCGAGGGCGGCTGATATAGGTATTACTCCGAAAGCGGCGCTACCACTCATAGCCCAACTGGATGTTGTAATCGGGATCCTGGTTGGTGGAGTAAGGATCGGATTGGCGGCGGCGATCGGTTTTCTTCACCGGGCCTTCATACGCGGGATAAGGTTTGGTGCGCGGTTTGCTGCAGCCCGGATGATCGCATTCGATATCGACGCGAAAGCCGTTCTTGTCGCGTGCCTCTGCCCAAGTAATCGGCGGTTTCGCCGCCTTAGGGGCTGGCCCTGACGGTGCTGTCGGCTTGGGAGCGGGAGTCACACTGGGTTCTGGAGCTTGATAATTCAGCTCCAGTGCACTCTGCGGAGCGCTGTAAGCGGCAAAGGCCAGCAGGGCGGCGGCACTGGCAGTTGGTAAGGTAAGCCATCTCGGCATGATGAATCTCCCTGAATGATTTCTGTAGGCAACTATAAAACAGCAGAACGAGAATTACTATCATTTACCTTGGCTGTTACGGGGGGCCAGGCGGTGATTCTATCGACCGACAGGGTCAAATCCTGTGCGTTTAGCCGAGATTCACGCCCCATCACGGCGAAAAAGGTTGCTATTGCCGCTCGCTCATGAGTTAATGATGTCGGCCTGTGGTACAGACCTATTTATGCACGACATTTTGAGTAAAGTAGTTCAAATTTAAAGCGTTATCCCGGATAGCCCTTCTCTGACGAATTTCCTTTCCAGTGCCTCCATAAGTAACTGATGACCGGCTATCTCGCCCATGGCGGCTAACATTATTATTGAAGGAAATTAGACATGTCCAACATGATCAAAGGTCAAGTGAAGTGGTTCAACGAAGCTAAAGGTTTTGGTTTCATCACCCCAGCAGACGGCAGCAAAGACGTATTCGTACACTTCTCTGCTATCCAGGATCAAGGCTTCAAGACCCTGGCTGAAGGCCAGAACGTACAGTTCTCTATCGAGAACGGTGCGAAAGGTCCATCTGCGGCTAACGTTACCGCTATCTAATTGGCGTCTACCGCTGATTGAAAAGAACCCGCTGCGGCGGGTTTTTTTATGCCTGCAATTTGGCAGCGCGTAAAAAAAGCCCGCAAGTCTGCGGGCAAAAGTTCCTTGTTACTTCATTTGCGAGCGCTTCTCTGGGGGGGAAACGCCTGAAGACAGGCTACGCGAGACCGGCTTAAGATTCTGCGGCCAAACCGTTAAGAAAGTGAAAATCCAGGCGGCTGCTACGCTGATAGCAGAGGCCGGCAGGGCTGGAGTGGTGTCCATTGCCCTCGCTTTTGTAATACACTGACGGCAATCGCAAATAATGGGGAAGGGTATGCAGGTTAACGATCGAGTGACGGTAAAAACAGACGGAGGCCCGCGGCGTGAAGGCGTCATTTTGGCCGTAGAGGTGTTCAACGAAGGCACCATGTATCTGGTTTCTCTTGACGACTACCCGGCGGGCGTATGGTTTTTTAATGAAATCGACAGCCGTGACGGCACGTTTGTGGAGCCCTGCCGCGAGCACGGGCAGTAACTTAGGTTAATCTCATTAATTTGCTAATGAAATTGTCCATTTTGAGATTATTTCATTGCGGTAAGATTTTTTTTATCGACGGCAAAAAAATACCCGTTGCGCTAGCGGGGGATAACGCAGCAGGTATTTTTTTGTGGTTCCAGCGGCTGCTATCCAGATGACATTATCACCGGGTATTTAACGGCTGGTAAAACAGAGCGGGGGCGTTCTCTGTGGTTCAGCGGCTATTGACGAATATTCCACTGGTCAATGTATCGGTCAAACGAACAACGTGATAAATGATCTGCTTGTTGTGCGTTTTTATTTTCCGCTTGATGTTTCCCTTGTGGGAAGAGACCGTTTTGGCCTTTATTTGCATCTGGTCTGATATCTGGATGGTACCTTGACCGGACATCCACATGCGTAGCATGTTTGATTCAGTCTGGCTCAGCGTTACCGGCGTTTGATCCAGAGAGGATTTCTCCGTACGGAGGGACGTTCTCTCGAGATAGTGACTAAGTAGCTGATTCATAGTCTCTGGTTTGATGGATTTTGACGATATGATGACGTTCTTGCGAACATATAAATAATCGTCGAAATGTACGTTGGTAATGGCCATGAAGATGAAGAATAACGTATCCGGGTGCAGTGAAATCACCCGTTTTATTCGCTCGGTGGCGTTTGCTTCGTGGATGAAGCAGTCCTCGTTAATAAACACCAGGCTCGGATTTAACTTGCTGCATTTTTCATGCAGGCTGTCAATGTCCTCGATGGCATTAATATGGCGCCTCTTCACGCCATGCGAAGTCAGATAGTCGGTTAACCCCAATCTGGTATAGCTACATGAATCCATGATAATCGTTGGCATATCGCACCCCCACTTAAATCCGTTTTACTGCGGTAATATGAGAAAAAGCCTAAAAAGCCGAAAGGCAAAATGGAACAATAATTCAGTGTAGCGAGTGTTCTATCAATAAACACGACGGCACTCAATGATATTTTCATACTAAACTTATTAATTGCATGAATCTATAAGTTTGGCTTAAGTCAGGGCGATCTGCTGCTCGTCCAGCTTAGGCATGTTGAGCCTGATTTGCGCTTGGCGCCCGTGCCTGTCTGCATTGCTTGCCGCTAATCTGTTCATCATGTCACGAAACAAAATTTTAGTTTGCTAGGAAAAATCTTAAAAAAAATTCATGTGTCGTTTTTTTGATGTCTTTCAGCGCGTTTTTTGAGTGGTCAAAAAGCGCCCCCTCTGGTGTTTTTGACTTTTTACATATAAAAATCATTATCTTATAGATGTTTTTGCTCTCCATGATAATGATAAGCACTTCTTTTTTTATCATAACAACAAACAAAAGTTAACATTATGACCGGAATGTGTAGCTTAATTGTTGCTATAAATCACCGTTTTACAATGAGTTATATAGATATTTATTTCGCATGAAATAGTTTTCGTGAATGTTTAACGGTGATTGAGTGATTTCTCTAAACTATCATCCTGCAGTCCGATCCACGGGGAGGAATGGCAGGTCGGAGTTGTCTCTGGCCCGCGTTGGTTTTAACTTGCCTCTCCACCTTTCAAAAACAGGATGTCGCGGTGAGACAGAATCAGTATGGGCAGCCGATAGGTGAGGCCCTTCCTCATTGGCAGCCGGCAGGCATACCCGGGCACACGCCGCTGCAAGGGCGGTTTTGCCGCCTCGAACCGCTTAACCTCGCGCGCTGGGGGGATGCGCTTTATCAGGCTTACCAAACCGCTGAGGACGATCGTGACTGGACCTATCTGTTTTGGGAACGGCCGCAGTCGCACGCAGATTTCCAGCGCTATCTTCAGGCACAGGTGTCCAGCGCAGACAGAAACACGATGGTGGTGATCGATCAGACGAACGGGCACGCCGTGGGAACCTGCGCTTTTTTACGCATCGATCCTGGCAACGGCGTGGCCGAACTGGGCACCATCAACTGGTCGCCGCTGATGAAGCGCAGTGCGCTGGGCAGCGAGGCGATTTTCTTGATGCTGCGGCATCTTTTCGACGATCTTGGCTACCGGCGCTGCGAATGGAAATGCGATAGCCTCAATCTGCCTTCACGCCAGGCCGCCGAGCGCTTGGGTTTCCGCTATGAAGGCACGTTCCGCCAGGCCGTCGTTGTTAAAGGACGCTCGCGCGACACCGACTGGCTGTCGATCGTTGATGGAGAATGGCCGGCACGATACGCGGCGTTTGCCGCCTGGCTGTCGCCGGATAACATCAGCGAAGACGGGCGGCAAGAACGTCGTTTGCAGGCCTTCCAACTCGGGTAATCGCCGCGCGCGTTAGGCCGTTTCCGCCAGGCAATGGCGCAGCGAGTCCAACGTCAAGCGGATGTCCTGTTCTTCTGTCATCCAGTTGACCAGCGCGGCGCGGATCCCCGGCTGGCCGTTGTAACGCGTAGGGGTGCAACGCACCACGCCATGCCGGCTAAGGCGTTCGAGAAAGCGATCGCGCGCCGCTTCGCTCTCACCCTGTGGATGACTGAGGGCGAAGCACACCACGTTCAAATTCACCGGCGCCAGCAGATGGAAACCGTCATCGGCCGCTAACGCCGCCCCCAGCGCCTGCGCCAGTTCGACGTTGCGCTCGACGATATCTCGTATACCGCTGCGGCCATAGGCTTTCAGCGTCAGCCAAAGCGGCAAGGCGCGGAAGCGGCGCGAATTTTCTGGCGTCAGATGCAGATAGTTGTCTGGCCGCAGCGTCGGTGCTTCCAGGTAAGCCGAATGGTTCTGAAATACCTGCATTTGCAGATCCAAATGGCGGGTAAATTGGATCGCGCTGTCATAAGGCACATTCAGCCATTTATGCGCATCGACGGTGATGGAATCGGCATGCTGCCAGCCCTCGAGCTTTGAGGCGTATAGCGGTGAGCAGGCCGCCACGCCGCCGAATGCCGCATCGACATGCAGCCAAAATGGATAACGCTCCCGCAGCGCCAGCAGCTGCGGCAGATCGTCGAAAGCGACAGTGTTGACCGTACCGGCGCTGGCCAGTACCAACGTTGGCTGGCCAGCGCCGGCGGCGAGCTGCCGCGCCAGCGCTTCCATATCCATGGCTTCAGACTCCGGCAGGCTGGCGACGATCGTCAACGCCTCGCGGCCGATGCCGAGCATGCTGAGCGCCTTCACGCTGCTGGAATGCGGATTGGCCGCCAATACCCGGATGGGGCCCAGCGCCGCCAGGCCTTGTTGGGCGATATCCACGCCTTGCTGTTGTCCCAGCCACTGCCGGCCAATGGCCAACCCGGTGAAATTGGCCATGGTCGCGCCGCTGACCAGGCTGCCGCTGAACGTTTCCGGCAGGCCCAGCAGGGATTTCAACTGCGTCACGGCCGCCAGCTCGATCGTGGCTGCAATGGTATCATGGCTGAGCAGGCTATTTTGGTCTGTCACGCTAACCAGCCAGTCCGCTGCGACCGCCGCCGGGGTGCCGCCGCCGGTGACGAAGCCGAAATAACGCGGGCCGGCGCTGGCGGAAATGCCGGCCTGATAACGTTGCCAAAAGCGCTCCAGCGCTGCCAGGGCGCCTTCGCCGTTTTCCTCCAGCCGATCGTCGCCCGGTTGCAGCTGCTGATGCTCGAGCGGTGGGCAGACCGAGCGTTGCTGCAGCCCGGCCAGGAAATCCTCCGCCAACTGGCGGGTGTGGTCGAGGATCTGCGGAAACTGCGCGAGGTCCTGTTGTAAACGTGGGTGCATGGTGGCTCCGAAAGCGTCAGGGATGATGGGGTAAACATAGAACATTTGCCTGCCGCTCAAAATCGATGAAAAATAACCTTTTTGGATAGCCTGGTTAACCAATGATGAATGAACGCATTCCCTTGCATGTCTTGCCGACCTTTGCGATCGCCGCCAGGTTGGAAAATTTGCGCGCTGCGGCGCAACAGGTGCATTTGACGCACGGCGCGGTCAGCCAGCAAATTCAGTTGCTGGAGCAGGCGGTCGGCTATCCGCTGTTTGAACGGCGCGGGCGCGGTGTACGCCTGAATGCCGCCGGGCGAGAGTTGTTGGCGGCGGTAGAGCCGGCGCTGCAGGCACTGCAGCAGGGCGTCGCCCGCGCCCGGCGTGCGGTGACAAGCCAGACGCTGCGTATCAGCGTGTTGCCGTCTTTTGCCCATTATTGGCTGTTGCCGCGTCTGCCTGCTTTTCATGAGGCCTGCGCCGATATTGCGCTGGATATTGATGCGTCACTGGCGTTGCAGGATCTGTCGCAGCGAGGGTTCGATGCGGCGATCCGTATCGGCAGCGGTCAATGGACGGGGCTGCAGGCGCAGCGCATCGCGTCGGGTGACGTGCTGCCGGTCGCTTCGCCGGATATGGCGCGAGAATGGAGGGCGGCGTTCGAGAACGGTGGCGATATTCCGTTGCTCGAGCACGACGTCAGTCCCTGGCGCGACTGGTTCAACGCGCAGGGGCGGCCGTTATGCGGGCGACAACAGGCGTTATTCAACGATGCCGGATTGTTGATTCGCGCGGCGGAGCAAGGGTTTGGCATCGCGTTGGCGAAAAAGCTGCTGGTGCAGGATGCGCTTGACGCGGGGAGACTGGTGGCGTTGGCCGCGCCCCGTCGTCTGAGCGATGACGACGTTTACCTGGTGTGGCCGCAGACCGCCGGGTTGACGCCGGCGGTTACCCGCTTGCTGCAGTGGCTTCAGCGACAGTTGGCGGCGATTTAGCGGCGTAGCCATTCCGGTTGCGAGGTGCCGAGCGTAGTCGCCGGCAGCGCCCATTGCAGCGCCGTACCCTGCAGGCTTAACGGGGCGCGCAGGCGTTGCGCGGCCCCCCAGTAAGTCAGTTCTGTTTCCGGGTTCTCGTCGGCGGGGCCGGCCGGTGCCAGCGGTTCCGGTCGATAATCTGCCGAACAGGGGTGCGCCAGCAGCAGTTGCGCCGTGCGCGCCAGCGACAGCCGCGCGTGGTAGCCGGTACCGCGGCTCAGGCGCTGTGTCATACCGTTCAGCACCGCTGCCGCCATCAAATAGCCGGTGGCGTGATCCAGAGCCTGTACCGGCAGCGGCACCGGCAAACTGGCGCTGCGCCAAACCATACCCGCCTCCGCCAACCCGCAGCTCATCTGTACCAGGCTGTCGAAACCGCGCCGGGTCCGCCACGGCCCGCTCCAGCCGTAGGCATTCAGGCAGACGTCGATCAGGCCCGGCGCCAGCGCGCGTCTTTCCTCCGCGCCATAGCCCAATTTCTCCAACGCACCGGCACGGTAGCCGTGCACGAGCACGTCGGTGTTTTTCAGCAGATGTTCAAACGTATGGCGATCGCGCGCATTGGTCAGGTTGAGGCGTGTGCTGCGCTTGCCCAGCATCACCTCGTGCTCGACGCCGGGTTCATCCCAGCCGTAGGGGTCGATGCGCAGCACGTCGGCGCCCAAACCGGCAAGAAAACGGGTGGCGATCGGCCCGGCGAGAATGCGCGTCAGATCCAGTACCCGCACGCCGTGCAGCGGCCGGGCGACGGGTAGCGCCCAGCCCGGCGGTGGCGTTTCCGGCTGCAGCGAGGCGTGGATAAGCGGTTCGAGCGCTACGCTTTTGCCTTGAATATGTTGTCGCCACGCGGCCGCCGAGCGCATTTGGGCCGCGCAGCCGCCGGCCTCGATCACGGCTTCCTCCAGCTCGCTTTTTTTCCAGTCCAGCACACGTTCCGCCAGCGTGCCTTTATCCGATGCCGAACCCAGCACCTGTTCCACCGCTCGCCGATGGTGCGGCGCATTGGTATGCAGACGTATCCAGCCATCCGCCGTCGCGTAGTCGCCGGCCAGTGCGTCCCAGGCCGCAGGCAGCGTCCATCCCAGCGGCCGCAGCGTCCAGCCAAACCAGAGTGAGGCCAGGCGTTGATCGATCCAGACCTGCGGCGCGTCGGCGGCCTCGCAGCGAAGCAACTCGGCGCAGGCCAAACCGGCGGCGCTCCAGGCGGCGGTCGCCAATTCTGTGACGGGAAAAGCCGAAGGCAATGCGCCGACGCCGCTAACGGTTAACCGGTCGGTAGGGGCGGGGCGCTGCCCCAGGCTTTGCCAAATCTCGTCGAGCAGAGTGTGGATCAGAGGCGTCATCGGCCACTCCTTGCGGATCGTCGGAAATATAGCCTAGCGTAGCCCACCGCCGGCGACCTTGCTAAGGCGTAACGTCGAATGTGCGGCCGTCGGCCAGTTTGGCGCGCAGGCTGTGGGCCGCGATGACAGCGAAAGGCTGCGCGTAAAGTTGGCGGCCAGCGTCGAACCGTCGCTAAAGGTCGTCTGCTGCACCCAGCCGTCCCGATCGAGCCAGCGGAAGTCGAACAACGCTTTGTCCCACAGGGCCTGATGCAGCGGCCGGAAGGCGGCGTCGGCGCCCAATGTCGCCACCTTCTATTTGTGACATCGAAATATAATCGCCGTATTCCAGTTTATTTTTCGTTTAATAAATTAGCCTTTACTTCATTATCCGACGTCACTATACTCAGCCAAAATTTCGGTGGAGAAACTCAATTGGACAGTTGTAGTTGTAATAAAACAAATAAGGCAAGCTGACCAATTCTCTTCTGATTTGTTGCTTGCCGTTATCGGCGGGCAGCACCCCTCTCCAGTTATTTCTGAGCTGTGCATACCCGAGTAATAAACGTTTCCTGATGCCTGACGGTTTCAGGTGAATCGAGTTGGACGTTATTATGGTATTTTGCAGCCACAGCCTTTTCCCTCCAGGCACGACACGCTGATTCGCTGATTTATTTTCAGCGCGCTTTCGCGTGTGCTAAACAGCACATGATTTTATCTCCTGCGGTTAATTAAGGGGACAGTCATGGCTATGACTCCTTTCGTTTTAAATTTATTGCTGGCGATGTGCCTGGGCGCGGTCATTGGCGCCGAGCGCCAGTGGCGCCAACGCATGGCCGGCCTGCGCACCAATGCGCTGGTGGCGACCGGTGCGGCGGTCTTTATTCTCAGCTCCATGTCCACCGATCCGGCCAGCGCCGGCCGGGTGGCTGCGCAGATCGTATCCGGTATCGGTTTCCTCGGCGCCGGCGTTATCATGCGTGAAGGGCTGAACATTCGCGGCCTTAACACCGCCGCCACGCTGTGGTGTTCGGCGGGGATCGGCGTCCTGTGCGGCCTGGGCCAGCATTGGGATGCGGTGGTTGCTACGCTGGTGATCCTGTGCGCCAATATCCTGCTGCGCGAAGCCGCGCAGCGTATCAATCTGCAGCCGCACCAGCAGGCAACCGATCTGGAACTGTGCTATCGCATTCAGGTGACCTGCGGCGAGCAGGACGAAATTCTGGTGCGCACCCTGATTCTGCAGGCGCTGAACGGCGTGGCCTTGCGGCTGCAATCCTTGCGCAGCGCCGATATCTCCAGCCCGGGGCAATTGGAAGTGTGCGCGGAAATTACCGCCACGCCGGCCGCGCAAAAAGAAATTGAGGGTATTGTCTGCCGCGTCAGCCTGGAGAAAAGCGTGAGTGCCGTTCGCTGGCGCGTCGCGTCCGAATTACCGGTCTGATTAATTATATAAATATTTATTAACTTGATTATATGCTCAGGTTATTCGGGCTCGCCTGAATAACGCGGAGCATTAAGGAGGCGTTATGGACGATGACCCCGGAAGGAAAATGATTCCAGCGTGGCTGACAGGGTAATTCCGCCATTTAGTCACGCTAATAAAAAATTCCAAGCTGCGCAGAGTCACCTGTTTATCGGGCGGGGCTTCGCTGTGCGCAGAACGAAAATAAGAGAATAGCGTTATGACTCAGATTAATGAAAGAACGCGTCGCCGTGATAAAGACGCGGTGACCTACGCCATTGCGCAAGAGGCGACCAACAGCATCGCTCAAACGCTGGCGAACCTGAAGTGCAACCGCAACGGCTTGACCCAGGACGACGCCGATGAGCGGCTGGAACAGTTCGGCGCCAATCAGGTCGCCCATGACAAGGCGCCGCATGCCCTGATCCAGCTGATCAAGGCCTTCAACAACCCGTTTATCTTCGTGCTGATGGTGCTGGCTGCGATCAGTTTCTTTACCGATTATTGGCTGCCGCGCCAGAGCGGTGAAGAAACTGAACTCACCGGCGTCATTATCATCCTGACCATGGTCACGCTGAGCGGGCTGCTGCGTTTCTGGCAGGAATACCGCACCAACAAAGCGGCGGAAGCGTTGAAGTCGATGGTGCGCACCACCGCCACGGTGCTGCGCCGCAGCAGCTACAGCGCGCATCCGCTGACGTTGGAAGTGCCGATCCGCGAACTGGTGCCGGGGGATATCATCCAGCTCTCCGCCGGTGACATGGTGCCGGCCGACGTACGCCTTATCGCCTCGCGCGATCTGTTCATCAGCCAGGCGATTTTGACCGGCGAAGCGATCCCGATCGAGAAATACGATGCCATGGGCAACGTGGCGCAGAAGTCGAGCGAAGGGGAAGTGTCCAGCGAGAACGCGCTGCTTGAGCTCTCCAACATCTGCCTGATGGGCACCAACGTCGCCAGCGGCACCGCTACGGCGGTGGTAGTGGCGACCGGCGGGCGCACCTACTTCGGCTCGTTGGCCAAGTCAATCGTTGGTTCGCGGGCGCAAACCGCGTTCGATCGCGGGGTGAACAGCGTCAGCTGGCTGTTGATTCGCTTCATGCTGGTGATGGTGCCGGTGGTGTTGCTGATCAACGGTTTCACCAAAGGTGACTGGAGCGAGGCGGCGCTGTTCGCGCTGGCGGTGGCGGTCGGCCTGACGCCGGAAATGCTGCCGATGATCGTCAGCTCCAATCTGGCGAAAGGGGCGATCGCCATGTCGCGTCGCAAGGTGGTGGTGAAGCGTCTGAACGCCATTCAGAACTTCGGTGCTATGGACGTGCTCTGCACCGACAAGACCGGCACGCTGACCCAGGACCGCATCATTCTCGAGCACCACATCGACGTCACTGGCGCCAGGGATAACGAAGTGTTGCACCTGGCCTGGCTGAACAGCTTCCATCAGAGCGGCATGAAGAACCTGATGGATCAGGCGGTGATCCGTTTCGGGCGCGGCAAACCGGGGATTGAAGCCCTGGGGCGTTTCAGCAAGGTGGATGAGCTGCCGTTCGATTTCGTGCGCCGCCGTCTGTCGATCGTGGTGGCGGATGAGAATGGCAAGCAGCAGCTGATCTGTAAGGGCGCGGTGGAGGAGATGCTGGAGATCGCCACCCACGTGCGTGAAGGCGACAAGATGCTGGAGCTGGACGACGCGCGCCGTGCGGCGTTGCAGGCGCTGGCCCGCGAGTACAACGAAGACGGTTTCCGCGTGCTGGTGC
Organism: Serratia sp. 201; assembly: GCF_037027545.1. Classification (NCBI taxonomy): domain Bacteria; kingdom Pseudomonadati; phylum Pseudomonadota; class Gammaproteobacteria; order Enterobacterales; family Yersiniaceae; genus Serratia; species Serratia sp. 201. The sequence continues at coordinate 795,639 of NZ_JAXCHC010000002.1, forward strand.
TGGCGACGCGTGAGTTGGATGCGCAGCGCCCGGCCGAACCGCTAAGCGTGGCCGACGAGCGCGACATGGTGGTGCAAGGGCTGCTGACCTTCCTCGACCCGCCGAAGGAGAGCGCGCAGCAGGCGATCGCCGCGCTGCAGGAAAACGGTGTGACGGTGAAGGTGCTGACCGGCGACAACCCGGTGATCACCTGCAAGATTTGCCGCGACGTCGGGCTGGAGCCGGGCGAGCCGCTCTCCGGGCTGCGGATTGAACAGATGGATGACGAAGAACTGGCGCGCGAAGTGGAACAGCGCACGGTCTTCACCAAGCTGACGCCGCTGCAAAAATCGCGGGTGCTGAAAATGCTGCAGGCCAACGGCCATACCGTCGGTTTCCTCGGCGACGGCATCAACGATGCGCCGGCGCTGCGCGATGCTGACGTCGGCATTTCGGTCGACACCGGCACCGACATCGCCAAGGAATCGGCGGACATCATCCTGTTGGAAAAGAACCTGATGGTGCTGGAAGAGGGGGTGATCAAAGGGCGCGAGACCTTCGGCAATATCATCAAGTATCTGAACATGACCGCCAGTTCCAACTTCGGCAACGTGTTCTCGGTACTGGTGGCGAGCGCCTTCATCCCGTTCCTGCCGATGCTGGCGATCCACCTGTTGATTCAAAACCTGATGTACGACATTTCCCAGCTGTCGCTGCCGTGGGACAAGATGGACAAAGAGTTCCTGCGCAAACCGCGCAAGTGGGACTCCAAAAACATCGGGCGCTTTATGCTGTGGATTGGGCCGACCTCGTCGATCTTCGATATCACGACGTATGCGCTGATGTGGTACGTATTTGCTGCCAACAGCGTGGAACACCAGGCGCTGTTCCAGTCCGGCTGGTTCATTGAGGGGCTGCTGTCGCAAACGCTGGTGGTGCATATGCTGCGCACCCAGAAGATCCCGTTCATTCAGAGCACCGCGGCGCTGCCGGTGTTGCTGACCACCGGGTTGGTGATGGCGCTCGGCATCTACATTCCGTTCTCGCCGCTCGGCGCCCTGGTTGGCCTGCAGCCGCTGCCGTGGGAATACTTCCCGTGGTTGGCCGCTACGCTGGTCAGCTACTGCGTGGTCGCGCAGTTGATGAAGCGTTTCTACATCCGCCGCTTCGGCGAGTGGCTGTAAGCCGCCTCGGCGTTCACTTCGGGGGCGAAATTCTTCGCCCCTGCACTACTACAGCAGTTTGTTGACCAGCAGGCCGAGCATGATGGTCAGCGTGAAGGAAAACAGCGTGCCGAGCAGCACATACTCGGTGCGCATCTTATCGTCGCTCTGGCGCAGATCGCCGAAACGGAAGATAGATTTGGCCGCCAGCAAAAAACCGATCGCCGGAATTTGCCCCAGCAGCACGAAGGTCAGGATCAGCGTTCTCTCCAGATAGCCAATCTGTTTGCCCGCGCGCAGCAGCGAATCGTTGTCGGCCTTGGCCGAAGGCGGCATTTGCGGCGTCCAGTGCGCCAGTAGTTGCCCGATCAGCAGGCTCATCGGCAGATAAATCAGGCTGTAGGCCACCAGCACCAGGCCAATTTGCCAACGCCCCAACTGCTGCCCCAGCGCGGCGAGCAGTTCACCGGCATTCGGCGTCAGCCCCAGCCACAGCAAGGCGATCACCGCCAGATGCAACCCCTGATCGAGCAGGAAACTGCGGGCCGGGCTCAGGCGGGTCATGACGGTGACTTTCAGCAAATCGATCAGGTAATGGCTGACGGCGATGACCAGCAGGCTGACCAGCACCTGAAGTGAAGAAAGCCCGCCGTGCAGCAGGCCGAACCCGGCCACCACCCAGGCGGCCAGCACCCCGTGCAGCAACGCGTGCAATACCAGAAAACGCGAACGCGCGCGATGTTGGATTTTGTCTTCCACCCAACTCAGCGGCTGCAGCGGAAAATCCGCCAGCAGATGGACGAGCAACAGCCAGGCCAGCAAAGGCGCATAGGTCAGATCCATAGTCAGACGATCCTGTTAATGGCGTGAATAAACCGCATGATTTCCTCGTAGGCCGCGCGTTTCAGTGCGGCGGAGACCGTGGAGGCGGCTTTTTGCAGCTGGTCCGCCACGGCGGCGCCGCTGTCGGCGAACATTCTCATCTGGACGATGCGCGCTTCGGTCTGCGACAGGCGGCCAATCACATGATCTAACATCGGCAGCAGATCGCTGACAATGGCGTTTGTCCGATCGTTGTCGGTTTTCAGAGCCAGGCGGCAATTTTTCGCCATGGCGTCCAGCGCGCTGCCGGAGTTGATAAAGGCACTGCCGTAACCCGCGGCGTCGGGCCGTTGGCTGCCCAGCCCGACGGCGACGCGCGCATCCCAGTGCGCGGCGCCCATCGCCCGCAGCGCGAGGCGAATATATACCGCCAGCAGCAGCCCGTCCTCCGGGGCGGCCTGCGCCTGGAAGGCGTCGCCGCGAAAGATTTCCACCTGATGAAGCTGCCCGTCGCGCTGCAGCCGATCGAGCAGGCTGTGCAGCTCGTTGAGGTAGTTGACGGTATCTGATCGGCGAGAATCGACCAGATCGCCGCTGATTACGCTGATTGGCGTCGACATAGCGTGTTCCGTTGCTTACCGAGGGATGACTATAAATTCGCACCTGGATACGAATATGTCAATAATTCGTCTTTGGATACGAATTTGTAGGGAATTCGCCTGTGAGAACGAAATGCGGTGGCGTGAGGAAAGGGGACGAACGGCCGGGAATGCGCGGGCCTGTCAGGCTCGCCACCGGCGGTGTAGAGGGAAAATGGCCGGCAACCGGCCGTTCAGAAACTTTTAACCAGCACTTCACGCGGCATTTCGCTGCCGTGCTTCAGCAGGTGCTCAAACGATCGTTCGCTGCTTTTCAGCTGTTGCAAAAACTCCTGCGGCGACAGATCGTGTTTTTTGCCGCTCATGTAAGCCAGCGCCAGTTCTTTTGCCTGATAGCGGGAGAAGTTGTACATGGTGTCCTCGATACGGTGAATGTCAGTGCTCACGATTGTAGCGAAAGAGCACATAATGAACAGTGGCTTTGGCGTATGGAATCGATAGCCGAAACTTAACTTGCCGGTTGCAACAGCTCATCGCACAGGCGTTTGATCACCTGAGCCTGCGGCAGGCCGTTGTGCAACATCTGACGGATATGCTCCGAATCGCTGATGCCCTGGCGGACATGGTGCTCGACGGCCTGTAACACGGCCCGATCCTCCCGCCGCTCGGCGAAATCGCTCAGCGCCTCGAGGGTGTGCAGGATGTGGGCGGTCAGGCTGCGGCGGCGCAGCGTCGTGGGATCGACGTATTCGGCGGCAAAACCGCTGCGATAGGCGTTGATCTTGTTGTAGTGGGTGAAGGCATCGTATTCCGGCGCGATCGGCGTCCGGCGTTGCAACAGAAAATCGGCCAGCAGACGGCAGTAACCGACCAGCAGCACGGCGTGCGCGAGGCGCAGCGGCGTATCGCAGATGCGGATCTCCACCGTGCCCAGCTCCGGTTTCGGCCGTGCATCCCAGTAAATATCCTTGACGCTTTCAATCACGCCGGCGGCGTTCAACCGTTCGTAGTAAGCGTTGAATTCGCGCCAGCTGTAGATGTGTTCCAGGCACCCGTAGTTGGGGAAAGAATTCTGGGCGCTGAAGCGGGAACTGGCAAAGCGCGTGTCGACCCCCTGATACAGCGGCGACGAGGCGCTGAGCGCGATCAGCTGCGGAAAATAGGGCGTCAGCGCATGGCACAGGTACATCGCCTCGTCCCCGTCGTTGACGCCGAGGTGAATGTGTTGGCCGAATACGCAGGCCAGCTTGGAGAGATAGCCAAAACGGCTGGCCAGCTGCCTGTAGCGCGCGCTGTCGCTGATGACCTGCTTGCGCCAGTCGTTGCTCAGGTGCCGACCACCGCCGCAGACGTCACAGCCCAGGCGCTGCGCGCTGCGCCGGACGGTATGGGTCAGGGCGCGCAGCTCGGCGTGCAGCTCATCGAGATCGCGGTGCACCGAGCTGTTCAGCTCCACCATCGATTGGGTGAGCTCATGCTTGACGCGCCGGCGGTCGCCGACCGCGCTGACCACCCGGTCGGCCCGATCCGCCAGATCGTAGTGCTCGGCATCGACCAGCTGTAACTCTATTTCGGTGCCGATGGAGAGCCTTTCCGAACGTTTGAATGTGAGCGGCATGGTACCTCCTTCCTGCAAGAACGGCATAAAGATAAGTATATGTCTCGGTGAGGAGGGCAACGTTTTGCATTTTATATTTGTTTTTTCGAATATGAAGATGGTATCTTCACGAGCGATTTGTGGAGAAGATAAAGGTTAACGGGAGTGCGACATGACGTCATTGACGCCGCTGAAGCTGTTTAAAAACCTGTCTGACGAGACGCGTCTGACGCTGGTGCTGTTGCTGCGCCACGCCGGCGAGCTGTGCGTTTGCGAGTTGTCGGGCGCACTGGCGCTGCCGCAACCCAAAATCTCAAGGCATCTGGCGATGCTGCGCGAAAGCGGGCTGTTGCTCGATCGGCGCGATGGTAAATGGATACATTATCGCCTGTCGCCACATATGCCGGCTTGGGCCGCGGCGATTATTGAGCAGGCTTATCAGTGTCGGCCAGAACAGATGACGAAGTTAGCGCAACGTGTGGCGAAAGGTTGTCCGTAACGGTAAAAAAATTTACGTAAATACATATGAAAAATCGAATATGTAAACTTAAAAGGGCGAAAGAGCAGCGATGATAGTGGCAGGGGCGATCTTTATTCTGACGTTGATCTTGGTCATCTGGCAACCGAAAGGGCTGGGCATCGGTTGGAGTGCGTCGTTCGGGGCGGGATTGGCATTATTGAGCGGCGTGGTGCACGTCGGCGATATTCCCGTGGTGTGGCAGATAGTCTGGAATGCGACCGCGACCTTTATCGCCGTCATCATCATTAGCCTGTTGCTGGATGAAAGCGGCTTCTTCACCTGGACCGCCTTGCATGTCGCACGTTGGGGCAACGGCAAAGGTCGATGGCTGTTTACCTATATGCTTCTACTGGGGGCCGTAGTGGCGGCGCTGTTCGCGAACGATGGCGCTGCGTTGATTCTGACGCCGATCGTGATCGCCATGCTGTCGGCGCTCGGTTTTCGTCCTGCTGCCGTGCTGGCTTTCGTCATGGCGGCGGGCTTTATCGCCGATACTGCCAGCCTGCCGCTGGTGGTGTCCAACCTGGTAAATATCGTTTCAGCGGATTTCTTCCGGCTGGGCTTTACGGAGTATGCGGCGGTGATGGTGCCGGTCAACCTTGCCGCCGTCGCGGCGACGCTGGTGATGTTGCATCTGTTCTTCCGCAAGGATATTCCGCAGCGCTACGCATTGACGCGTTTACCGGTGCCACGGGAAGCGATTCGCGATCGTGCGACTTTCCGAACCGGCTGGGCGGTATTGGCACTGTTGCTGATTGGCTTCTTCGCCCTGGAACCGCTCGGTGTGCCGGTAAGTTTGGTCGCTGCCTGCGGCGCGCTGGTTCTGTTGGCGGTGGCGAAACGCGGGCTAGCGATCGATACCGGTAAGGTGTTGCGCGGAGCGCCCTGGCAGATCGTCATTTTCTCACTGGGCATGTATCTGGTGATCTACGGGCTACGCAACGCAGGCTTGACCGATTGGCTTTCCGGTGTGCTGGACGCATTGGCGCGGCAGGGGCTGTGGGCAGCGACGTTTGGCACCGGCTTCCTGAGCGCATTTCTCTCTTCCATCATGAATAACATGCCGACGGTATTGGTGGGGGCGTTGTCTATCGACGGCAGCAGTGCGGAAGGCGTCATCAAACAGGCGATGATTTACGCTAACGTTATCGGCAGCGATCTCGGCCCCAAAATTACCCCGATTGGCAGCCTGGCGACGTTACTGTGGCTGCATGTGTTGGCAAAAAAGAACATCGTCATTACCTGGGGCTATTATTTCCGCGTGGGACTGGTGATGACGCTGCCGATCCTGTTCGTCACCCTGGCCGCGCTGGCGCTGCGGCTGTCCGTTTTGTCCTAACCGGAGAAACCGTCATGAGCAGTATCAAGATTTACCATAACCCGGCCTGCGGCACGTCGCGCAACACGTTGGCGCTGATCCGCAACAGCGGCGCTGAGCCTGAGGTGATTTTGTATCTGGAAACGCCGCCCAGCCGCGAACGGTTGATTGCGTTGCTGGCCGAGATGGGCATGACGCCGCGCGCGTTGCTGCGTAAAAACGTCGCGCCTTACGCCGAGTTGAAACTGGACGAGACTCGTTGGAACGATGATCAACTGATCGACTTCATGCTGCAACAGCCGATCCTGATCAATCGCCCCATTGTGGTGACCCCGCTTGGCACGCGTTTGTGCCGTCCGTCGGAGGCGGTGTTGGAGATTCTGCCGGATCCGCAGCGTGGCGCTTTCAGCAAAGAGGACGGAGAGCCGGTGATTGATGCGCAGGGCCACAGGATAACCAACGGCTAATCGCTGTGGCCCCGCATTTCATTCAATCAGTGCAGTTCGGCGCCGCTGCGGTCGGCCAGCGCTTCCAGCAGCGGGGCGGAAGGCACGAAGAACAGGGTGCCGGTCACCGCGTGGCTGAAATCGAGCAGCCGATCGTAGTTGCCGGCCGGGCGGCCGATAAACATGTTTTCCAGCATCTGCTCGATCGGCTGCGGGGAGCGCGCATAGCCGATAAAGTAGGTGCCGAATTCGCGCAGGCCGGGGCGGCCGAACGGCATGTTGTCACGCAGAATTTTCACCTCGTTGCCTTGCTCGTCGGTGATGGTGGTCAGCGAACTGTGCGACGACGACGGTTTGACCGCTTCATCCAGCTCGATGTTGGACTGCTTATGGCGGCCGATGATCTTCTCCTGCGTTTCCACGCTGAGCGAGTTCCAGCCCTGCATGTCGTGCAGGTATTTTTGCACCAGCACATAGCTGCCGCCGCTGAACGCCGCGTCTTCGTCGCCGATCACCGTGTAGTCGAAGGCTTCGTGCCCCTCCGGGTTCTCCGTGCCGTCGACGAAGCCGATCATGGCGCGCTGATCGAAATAACGGAAGCCGTGCACCTCTTCTATCACCGTCACGGCGTCGCCGAGTTTGGCGGTCAACTGAGAGGCCAGTTCAAAACACAGATCCATTTCATCGGCGCGGATGTGCAGCAGGATGTCGCCGGGCGTGGCGACGGCGACGCGCTCCCCGCTGCCGATCGGGCTGAACGGATGCAGCTGGCGAGGGCGCGGCGCGCCGAACAGCGTATCCCAGGCTTCGGAGCCGAAGCCGCAGACGCAGGTGAGATTGCCTGCCGGCGCGCGTTTGCCGACCGAACGCACTACGGCGGCAATGTCGCCGCACCAGGTGCGCACCGCCGCCAGATGGGCGGGAACGGGCGACAGGGTAGCGACGATGAAGATGGCATGGCGCGTCACCGGTGTGAATACGGCTTGCGGCAGAGGGTTATTTGCATTCATTGCATTCGGCTCCAGTGTGTTCGGGTGAAATAGATCAGATCAAATTAAAGTGCTCGTCGGGTTTCATCGGCGGTGGCAGCGGGCTTTGGTCGTTCATTTCCAGCAGGTTGCGCTCGATGGTGTTGCAGATGGCGTTTAACGGCAGATGGTTAGCCGACACGCCAAACGGATCCTCCAGCTCTTCGGCCAGTGAGTCCCAGGATAAGAAGGTATAGGAAATGAACACTGAAACAAACGGTGTCATGTAATGCAGGTCGGTCACCAGGGCAAAAGGCAACAGGCTGCAGAACAGGTAAACGGTGCGCTGCAGGATCAGGGTATAGGCGAACGGCACCGGCGTGCTGGCGAGCCGTTCGCAGCCGCCGAGGGCGTGGGACAGTTCGCTCAGCTTGTTGTCGAGCAGCTCGAAAGTGATGTCGCTCAGCAGCCCCTGTCGGCGCAGCTTGCCGATCTCCTGGCCCAGCATCAGCAGGATGCGGTTGGTCGGCATCGGGCTGGCGATCACCTCGGCCAGCTCTTGGCTGCTGAGATTGTGGTACAGATCGGCGGTCGGGTCGGTGCCGCGCAGCTGATGCTTCAGGCTCCAGCTGAAGGCGATCAGCAGCTTGGCAACCTTTTGCTGCACCGCCGATTCGTCCGGCAGCAGGCTTTTGATCTGGCGCAGCAGGGAGCGCTCGGTAATCAGCAGCGAGCCCCACAGGTTGCGCGCTTCGACAAAGCGGCTGTAGCCGGCGTTATTGCGAAAGCCGAGAAAAATGGCGATGGCGATGCCCAGCAGGCTGAATGGTGCGATGGTTAAATGCACGCCGAGCTGTTCGTACCATTGGTAGCTGATCACCGCCACTATCGACATCAGCACGTTCAGCGATAGGCGAAAGGTGATCTTTGATAGCACGGAACCGTGCCAGGCGAACAGGCGAAAAAACCAGTTCTGATTCGGGCGAATTATCATGACGTGGGTGCTTCCTGGTGTCCTGCTATTGAGAATAGTCGATTCTTATCCGGCGGCGTTAGGCCGCCGTTGTCGATTGCCAGAGCCGCTGCGGATGCGTATAGACGGTGGCGCGCCCCGGTTTGCTGAAGCCCACCAGCGTCAGGTTGCTGCGTTCGGCCACTTCCACCGCCAGGCGGGTGGCGGCGGAAACGGCGAACAGGATCTCGACGCCGCACATGGCGGATTTTTGCACCATTTCATAGCTGGCGCGGCTCGACACCAGCGCCGCACCCTGCAGCCACGCCTGTTGGCTGCGGTAGCCCAGCAGCTTGTCGAGCGCCACGTGGCGGCCGACGTCTTCACATCCGCCGCTGAGCGCGCCGTCCGGCTGGATCCAGGCCGCCGCATGGGTGCAGCCGGTCAGTTTTCCTACCGTTTGCACCTCCTGCAGCTGCGCTAACGCCCGGTCGAGCAGCGCCAAATCGAAACGTTGCGTGAAAGGCAGTGGTGCGATGGGCTGAGCAACCTCCTGCAGCTGTTCCACCCCGCAGACGCCGCAGCCGGTGCGGCCGGCCAGGCTGCGGCGCTTCTCTTTCAGCTGCATAAAGCGGCGGCTCGAGAGTTCCACATGCACTTCAATGCCGTTGCAGGCCGGTTGCTGGCGGATGTCGTAGATGTCGTCGGGGGAGGCGATAATGCCTTCGGACAGCGAAAAACCGATGGCGAAGGCCGCCAGATCTTTCGGCGTCGCCATCATCACCACGTGGGAAATGCCGTTGTACACCAGGGCGACCGGTACTTCTTCCGCCAGCCAATCCTGTTGCGCCTGAGCCAGATCGTTGCGCTGCCAGACCGCGTGGCGCGACAGGCATTCCTGTTTGATATCGTCGGTTTCTGCGAGGAGTAGGTGCTTGTTCATAACGTTCTCGTGACTGTCGGTGACGAGGCGCCGACGGGGATGAATTCTTATTAGCAGGTGTGGGGATTATACAGGATTCTGATCCCGCTCGCGTAGGGAATCACGCCCTGCAGGTTATCCACAGTTTTGGTGGATAACGTGTGTGCAAGGCAGAGTGAAACCGTTAGCAGGCGTAAAAAAATCGCTAAGAAAATTATTATATTACGCAGAGGACTGCAGCGTATGGCGACTTTTGGCGATGGATGCCGCTTTGCGCCACGAACACAATGACGGTATTAAAATACAGTGCTTTAGAAAGTCAGGGGGCATGGAGAAGAGGCGCATTTTTTAATCAGCAGGTTTATCCTGTCGTCGTTTGCTCTGGCAATGAGCCTTACGTGATTAAGCACCGGTGCAAAAATGTCAAAATTGGTACTCGACGATGCGGCATTGCGACGAGTCTGCGCTTGAACAGCCGCGGCACTTTTTCTTCTGACAAGCCACCAGAGTGAACATAACCCTATCGATATATTCACCGTGATTTCAAATGAGCCGCTGACTTATCAAATTGAAACGTTGTCGGCATTTTATGTGGGTTTTTACGTCATGGAATTTTTGGCGTTATTAATAATGACTTGTGACTTGTGACTTGTGACTTGTGACTTGTGACTTGTTATTGGTGTAAGTGATTTTTTTATTATCGCTGAGGTCAGCCTCTGTCTGATTGCTGCTTCTGTCTTTTTCTCATCGCCCCCTATTGTTGTTGTTTAGTGAAACAATACGTTTATATTTTTGCTATTTATCGCAAACAATATCCTTACTAGTATCCATCTCAGCTAAGCAATACAGCGCATCTGCGAACTATTGATTAACTAATATGCACTTTAACCAATATATTATAAATGGAGCACAATATCATGACACAGACAACGTCTACGCCAAGCCGTGAAGAAGCCGATGCCATCGTTGAAAGCATGGTTGCTATTTTCAGTAAACCTATCCGTTCTCCGGTCATCGGCAAACCCACTGACTTCGGTTTGCAGTATGAAGACGTCTTTTTCCCAGCGTTGGACGGCGTGCCGCTGGAAGCGTGGTTCATCCCTTGCGTAGGTTCCGACAAGGTCATCATCTGTAACCACCCTGTGTGGTGCAGCCGGACTGGCCTGCCTGCCGACCGCGAGCCGTGGCGTTCCATCGGCGCTGCAGGCGGTAACGATTTTGCTTTCAGCTTCCTGCCGGACTATAAAATTCTGCACGATGCAGGCTACAACGTACTGGCTTACGACCTGCGCAATCTGGGTCTGAGCGGCGAAGCTAACGGCGGTATCGGCAGCATCGGCGTGCTGGAAGCGCGCGACGTCGTGGGGTCATTGAACTATGTCCGCAGCCGTCCTGACCTGAAAGGAAAGAAAATCGGTTTGTTCAGTCGCTGCATGGGCGGTAACGCGACGTTCTTTGCGATGGCGAAATATCCGGAGCAGTTCAATGATGTCCGTTGTGTGGTTATGCCACAGCCGATTTCCATGCGTGCCGCCGTTGGCGTCGCGACGGAATTGGCCGGTATCCCGGACCGTCTTGATGAAATTGACGAACGTCTGGCGATGGTCACCAGTTTCCATCTGGATGACATGGATCCTTCCGTGCCTGCGCGGACCAACACCAGCGTTCCCACCTTCATCTATCAGGTACATGACGACGTGATGACCCGGCCATCCGATGTGCAGAACATTTTCGACAGCATGCCGGTTAAAGAGAAACAGCTGCACTGGATCCGTAATACCACCCACCGCTGGGATGGTTATCTGTACTTCCAACGCGAGCCAAAGCTGATGTTGGACTGGTTCAATAATTACATGAACTGAGGGTGAATGGATCTTTTAAGCAGTATTTATTTTTAATGTGATGAATAAGTGAGTGTGTCCACATGGAGTTATAAAAACTGCATTTCGCCATCACCTTTTTATTTCACGGAATTCTCCTAGGGCATCGCTCGTTTTGGCGGTGCTTTTCTTTCTTTTTTTTGTTATTCAATTAATATATTTATTTCTGGTTGTGACGGAATAGTCGTTCTGGATAATATTTTGCGGTGGCATAACGTCTGGACCTCCCCATGAATATGCAAAACGTTAGGAGATATCGCATGAATACCCTGGAAAATCTGAGGATTTTTTTGCGTGTGGCCCAGACCTGCAGCTTCACAAAAACGGCAGACGATCTGGGGGTGAATAAGAGTCGAATTTCCATTGTTATCCGCCAGCTGGAAGACGTGCTTGGCGTACGCCTGTTACATCGAACCACCAGGGCAGTGCATCTGACGGAAGACGGCTTGGCGTTTTACGAACGCGCAGTAGAAATACTCTCTTCGGTAGATGACCTGCAGACGATGTTTGTCGAAAGGACGGAACTGAAAGGCAAGCTGAGGGTGGATATGCCTACGGATATAGCCAACAGCATTATTATCCCTAAACTCCCCGATTTTTTTTCCCGCTATCCCGGCATTACGCTGGAATTATCTTGCACCGACCGGCGGGTGGATCTGGTACAGGAAGGCTTCGACTGCGTTGTCCGGGCGGGTGCCGTTTACGATAAGAACCTGGTGGCGAAACTGATTGGAGAAATGCCCGTATTCAACCTCGCCAGCCCGGATTATCTGGCGAGAAAAGGCACGCCATACAGTATCGATGACCTTCTCAAGTATCAGCATGTGGCCGTGCACTATACGCCGAATATTGGTAGTAAGCCGATGGGCTGGGACTACCTGAAAAACGGTAAATATGAATATTTAAATCTGCCAGGATCGCTGAAGCTGAACAATGCGCAGTCGTTTATTGCTGCTGGGTTGGCGGGGATTGGCTTAATCCAGTCACCGATGCTTGGCGTGCATAACCACGTCGAGCGTGGCGAGCTGCTGCAGATTCTGCCTGATTGTGAGCCTGAGCCGATGAAGTTCTGGTTCGTCGTCGCGCATCGTCATAATTTGTCCCGTAAAGTTAACGTATTCATGGATTGGATAACCGAGCAGCTCGCACCGTGGCTTACGAAGAAGGGCGCGGTACGGGATAACACGCCGATTAATCGCTGAATATCACGGTCTTCGGCACCGTTCGCCATGACAGTGCATGACTCACCATGGCTATCGATATGCCGTGGGGGCGAGTGCCAGGTTATCCACAGTTTTGGTGGATAACGTGTGTGCAAGGGGCAGTAAAACACTTAGCAGGCGTAAAAAAAAATCGCTCAGAAAATTATTATATTACGCGGCAAAGCGCGATCCGCAGGGGGATAGGGGGTTGCACGCGTTCGCGTTTTGTTTATGCCTTGCTGTATAAATATACAGCCTGGTTGTGATTATGCTGAGTACTTTAAGGTTGTATGCTTTTTCACCAGGTGACCCCCTGACGTTACCGCTGTTTGCCGATCGCGTGGCCTGCAGTTTTCCTTCCCCGGCGCAGGACTATGTCGAGAGCCGGCTGGACATCGGCAAGCTGCTGGTGCGGCACCCCAACGCCATCTATTTCGTGCGCGCCAGCGGTGAGATGGAGCGAGCAGGATGGATCAGGCACTGAATTTTTCACTCAGCTATGCGCAGCTGACCCGGGAAGCAGAAGATGCGATTAAAAAATGCAATCTGAACCAGGGCGGGATGGGTTACACCCTAGAGTTGGGTAAGGCTTCTGTCATTCTGAGTTTCTGGTACGGTCTGGCGCTGCAGGGCTATCCGGGCACAATAATGGATGAACGTGTTGATGCCGACCGGCTGCGCCTGCATGTCCTCATCTATAAGAGAGAGGAGTGACATCGTGGCAACGGTTAACGTTCGCCGGCCGTCGCCGCTGCAGCGACGGATGCTGATTGTGCTGGCCGCCCCCAAACGGTAACTGATATTTTGCTGGTTGAGCAGATAGACCGCCTGACCCGTCTCAGCAACAGTGACTGGATGACGTTGAAAAAGCAGATTGAGCAGCATGAGTTACGGATTGTCAGCCTGGATGTCCCTACCTCATGGCAGGCGCTGTCAGAGAAAGATCCTTCACAGGCGGGCCCGATCACCCGTGCAGTAATAACCGCCATCAATAACATGCTAATCGACCTGATGGCCGCGATGTCACATAAGGACTGGTTGAGTCGCCGCTAACGGCAAAAGCAGGGAATTGAACGGGCGCATACGTTGGGTAGATACCGGGGAAAACAGGCAGATCAGGAACGACATCAGAAAGTCCTGTACTACCGACAGATTAAGAAACTGAGCATCCGAGAAACAGCAGACGCGACAGGCTACAGTACTTCCCAAGTTTGTCGTATTCAGGCCTTCTATAAAGAAGTTGAGACTGATTAAAAAGCAGCCTTAATGTACAATAATTTTCGATATCCCAACTGACCCCATGAACAATCAATGAGTTAGAGGTGAAAGATGATTTCATACAAAAAAATCATACCTGCTCTTGTCATATTCGCTTTATCTAATGCTGTGGCATATGCGAATGATTTCGACAAATCAAATGAAGCGATGGCAATTTCAGCAATAGGTTTTTCTGGCTCAAATGCTCGTGTTGCACATGATGTTTGTGGGGCAACCAATGAGAAAATTGATAAATATAAAAAACAAATAAAAGACTCATTAACTAGAACATTAAAGTATGAACAGTCAGGATTCGATACGCATTGGGATAATGGTTGGAAAAATGCTGATTTTTTGGTTAAGTCATTAAGTAATGATGAAGCCTATAAAAAAGAATATTGCCGAGAGGTTTTAGATGGAATTAATAATCCTGAAATGAATTAAGGATTATTCCTTATTCGGGGTTCTACGCCGGAACCCCAGATTTTTCCGTCCGCTAAAATTATCCCCGGTTGAGCAGCTTTATACCGTCAGCTCGCAGTGGATTATCAGGGGAAATGTGGCGGTACAGCGTTTGTCGGGTTATCCCAAGCTCCTGGCATAACGTACTGACTTTCGTCTCTGGCCGTCCCATTGATGCCATTGCCAGTCGCAATTTTATTGGCGTCATTTTGTAAGGCCGTCCGCCGTTCCTCCCGTGGGCTCTTGCTGAGGCAAGGCCTGCCGCTGTTCTTTGCGGCGCTGTACGCAGCAGAGACCGACGGCCGCGCGCGACTGGCTCGACACCCGCTTAGTCCCGCCCTCTGGTCAAATGCAGGCTGACGTGTGCAGCCTGCAGGCAGAGGATTTCGTCTGGCAACCGGTATCGCCCGCCGTCGGCGCCGTTCGCAATGACAACCCCTCACTCATCCTGCCCATCGATACGCCAACGGTCTGAGTGCCGCATTATCCACAGTTTTGGTGGATAACGTGTGTGCAAGGGGCAGTAAAACACTTAGCAGGCGTAAAAAAAAATCGCTCAGAAAATTATTATATTACGCGGCAAAGCGCGATCCGCAGGGGGATAGGGGGTTGCACGCGTTCGCGTTTTGTTTATGCTTTACTGTATAAATATACAGTTTGGTTGTGATTATGCTGAGTAATTCAAGGTTGTATGCTTTTTCACCAGGTGAACCCCTAACGTTACCGCTGTTTGCCGATCGCGTGGCCTGCGGTTTTCCTTCCCCGGCGCAAGACTATGTCGAAGGTCGGCTGGACATCGGCAAGCTGCTGGTGCGGCACCCCAACGCCACCTATTTCGTGCGCGCCAGCGGCGAATCGATGATCGACGGCAATATCCGGGATGGCGATCTGCTGATTGTCGACAGCGCCCTGACGCCGGAGCACGGCAATATCGTGATCGCCGCGGTGGACGGCGAATTCACCGTCAAAAAACTGCAGCGTCACCCCGATGTGCGGCTGTTGCCGATGAACCCCGCCTACGCGCCGATCGTGTTCGACGACGAAGCGCAACTGGAGATCTTCGGCGTGGTGACCTTTATCGTCTACGCGGCCCGGTGACTTCGGCCCTTTTTTTCATTTTTTTTCTGCCCGATCTTTTCGTTGGCGTGACCTCTCTACTGAGTTTCCAGTTCATTACACTCAGGGGAATCCTTCATGGCCATAAAAAACAAGAACGGCGCAGGGCGTACGTTCACATCAGCCAAACGTACCGCCGGGAAGCGGGTCGCTATCGGGGTAGGGTGCGCATTATCGGGCATGCTCACCTCCGCGATGGCGGCGCCCGGTGCGTCGGTGCCACCGGCGGCGGTCGAGCAGTCCGCTATCCTGCCTTTCGCCATTCCCGCCGGTGACCTGGCGCCCGCCTTGCAGACGGCGGCCGCTAAGGCCGGCGTGATAGTGATTTTCACGCCCGAACAGACGCGTGGAAAAAACACCGCGGGCCTGCAGGGGCATTATCGCCTCACCGACGCGTTCGATACGCTGTTGGTGGGCAGCGGATTGCGCGCTCAGCAAACCGCACAGGGATATCGGTTGGTCGACGCCGGGCCGGTTCAGCCGTTGACGATACCGGAACTGTCGGTGGTCGGCGGTTTGTCCGACAGCGTCGCCGCCGGCCGTTCGGTGTTGGATAAAGAAGACATCGAACGCGTGCAGGCAGACAATATCGCCAGTTTGCTTGATCGCTTGCCTGGCGTAGGGATGGCGGGCTCGCCGCGCCCGGGCGGCCAAAGCCTGAATATCTGGGGCATGGGGGACATGGAAGATGTGAAGGTCGTGCTGGACGGGGCGCCGAAGGGATTTGAGAAATATCGGCAGGGCTCGGTATTCATCGAACCCGAACTGCTGAAAAAGGTTGAGGTCGATAAGGGGCCGCACAATCTGTTGAACGGCAATGGCGGCTTTGGCGGGACCATTACGCTGGAGACCAAAGATGCTGGGGACATGCTGCTGCCGGGCGAAGATTTTGGCGGCTTGCTGAAGTACAGCTACCACACCAACGATCGTCAGGGCATTTACAGCGGTGCCTTGTACGGCCGTACGCCGGAAGGATCCGCCGACGGTTTGCTCTACATGAGCAAGCGTGACGGCGGCAACCTGAAGCGGCCGGACGGCACGCGTTTTGCCTATTCTGCCAACGATCAGGCTTCCTACCTGTTAAAAACCAATATTTATCTGAGCGAGGCGCAAACGCTGACGCTGTCGGCGATGCGATCCGATTCCGATGGCTGGCAGCCTTTTGCCGCCAAGCGGGACGATATCGCCGCGCCCAGCCAGGCGGATATCGATAAATATGGCCGGGAAGAAGCGTGGCGCCGCATTCTGGTGTATCGCGACCAGACAGACACCAATTACTCGGTGAAATGGAATCTGGCGCCGGAAGCGCAGCCGTTGCTGAATCTGACGCTGTCTTACGCCTATTCGAAGACCGAGCAGCATGACAAGCGGCCGGATTCCGCTTCAAAGTTCAGCTATCTCGGTACGCTGGGCAATGAAAGTTGGGTGAACTATACCGATCGGCAGTTTGACGTCAGCAATGAAAGCCGTTTCGCCAGCGGTCCGCTGGAGCACAAGCTGTTGCTCGGTGCGCGTTGGCATAAACATCAGCGCGATACCCTGATGTATTACCCTTCGCAGGTGAAAAACGCCAGTTACAACTACGGCTATTTCCAGCCGTACTACATGCCGGCGGGCGAACAGGAAACCCGCAGCGTTTATCTGCAGGATGCGGTCAGCTTCGGCAGCCTGACCGTGACGCCGGGCGTGCGTTACGATCATGTGACCAATACCGGGCAACCGAACCGGGCGCCGCGCTATAACGACAGCGATCCGCTCGTGGGCCATGATTACAGCAGCGTGACCTATACCGGCTGGTCGCCGCATTTGGGCGTGATGTGGAAAGCGACGTCGAATCTGTCCCTGTTTGCCGACGTTAGCCGCACCTGGCGCGCCCCGGTGATCGACGAACAGTACGAAGTGCAATACGCTGCTTCCAGCGTGCCCGGTACCAGCCGCGGCCTGCAGGTGGAACGCATGACGGGCGTTCGTCTCGGCGCGGTGCTGGACTTCAACGATGTGTTGATGGCGCGGGACAGCCTGCAGATCCGCACTACGCTGTTCCGCAATCGCGGCAAGGACGAGATTTTCTATCGTCGCGGCGTAGTGTGTGACGCCGCACGGCACGGGGGCCAATGTGGGCAACCGTTGTCGAACTATCGCAACTTGCCGGGCTATACCATTGAGGGCGTGGAGCTCGAATCGTTTTATGACAGCGAAAGCCTGTTCGGCAGCCTGTCGTTCTCCTCGATCCGCGGCAAACGCGACGCTTCACCGCGCGATCCGTGGGGCAACGAAACCTGGATTGCCGAAATTCCACCCGTTACGGCACACGCGATGCTGGGCATGAAAGTGCCGCAGTGGGACATGGCCTTCGGCTGGACCGGCGATTTCGTACGTAAACAGGATCGTTCACCGGCCGACGGCGATCCGATGGCCGTTGTCTGGGCCCTGCCGAAAACCTCGGGTTATGCATTGCACGGCCTGTTCGCCTCGTGGCAGCCCAGCGGCTTGCACGGCTTCGAAGCCCGCGTGGCGGTGGACAACCTGTTCAACCGCGATTATTACCCTTACCTGGGCGAATCGGTGTCCGGCGTAGGGCGCAACATCAAATTCAGCGTCAGTCAGCGTTTTTGACGCTCCTGTCTGCAGGGGCCATTTAGGCCCCTTTTCACGTTTCCTCCTCCCGTATTTCCCTACTTTTTCGCCGTTTATAAATCATCAGCAATCGCTTGACACAGAAGTTACAATTTTAAAATAATAATAATTATCATTTTCAATATCATTATCAATTGGTGTCACCGAATGGCGAGGAAAGAGGCCGCGGCAGCCAACGGGTTTGCTCAACAGCTTTACCTTGAGCATCACAGTTGGCTATGCCATTGGCTGCGACAGAAGGTTGGGTGTGCGCATCACGCCGAAGACCTGGCGCAGGATACTTTCATCAGTATTTTACTGAGCCCGCAGTTGCTCGCCATTCGGCAACCACGCCCCTTCCTGGCGACCGTAGCGCGCCGGCTGGTGGCGAATTATTACCGGCGTAAAACAATCGAAGAGAGCTATCTGCAGGCCTTGAGCGAGTTGCCGGCGATCGAGGCGCCCTCGCCGGAAGTTCGTCAACAAACCCTCGAAATGCTCGAACAGTTGGATCAGGCGTTGGACGGATTGCCGGCGCACGTCCGCGAGGCTTTCCTGTTGGCGCACCTGCAGGGCATGCGTTATTGCGACATCGCTGAACGTTTACGGGTGTCGACCAGCTCGGTGAAACAATATCTGCAGCGCGCTAATTTGCACTGTTTCTTTGCATTGGCGGCGTAACGGCAGGTGCGGAACCCATGATGGAATCGGATATCGATCGGCAGAGCGCGCGAGAGGCCGCCGCGTGGTTAACGCAGCTGATGTCGGAAGAGGCAAGCGACGCGGATAGGGAAAACTGGCGACGTTGGTATCAGGCGAAACCGGAAAATGAACGCGCCTGGCGGCATATCGCCGCGTTTTCATCCCGTTTTTCTCTGCTTAACGGGGCGGCGGCGCAGCGTAGTCTGTCGCAGTTGCCGAACCCGCAACGTCGCCGGTTATTGAGAAGCCTGGCGGCCATCGGCGTGGTGGGGACGGTTGGTGTCGGTTCGGGCGCGCTGCCATGGCGCCCCTGGCTGGCGGATTACCGTACGGCGGTGGGGGAACAGCAAACCGTCGCGTTGGCGGATGGCGCGCAGTTGATGCTGAACACGCAAACGGCGGTCAACGTCAGCCGTCAGCAGGCCACATTGCTGGAAGGCGAAATGATGGTGAATCTGCCGCCGGAAAGCGGTGCGTTGACGGTGAGATTGCCGCAGGGCGAGCTCATGGTGCAGGCTGCTCGCTTCAGCATTCGCCTGTGGGAAACTTACAGTGATATCGCCGTTTATCTTGGCCGGGTCACGATCCTTTCACCGGCGCATCGGAACGCGGTGCTCAACGCCGGTCAGGGCGGCAGATTAAGCCGGCAAGGCATTGGCGAACCGTATCGCGTGACGCAAGAGCCCGGTTGGCGGCAAGGCATGCTGCTGGCCGACAACATGCGGCTGGACGACTTCCTGATGGAACTGGGGCGTTATCGTCAGGGCGTTATTCGCTGCCGGCCGGAGGTCGCCGGCCTGAGGCTCTCCGGTGCGTTCCCGCTGGCTGACCCCGAGCGCGTCATCGCGGCACTGCCCGGCGCGTTGCCGGTTAGGGTAAATATGCTGTCAAAATACTTCATCACCGTATCCTAAAGTTTTTTACTCTGCCATTAGGGCATTTCCTTTTCTATTGACCTGTTCTTTCTCGTTACCTGCCCGGTGCCGCGTGCCTAAACGACCTTTCTGACATACCCCGACTGCCGTTGACCGCTGCGTACGTTGGTCTGTTTTACGCTTAACCTGAGTACCGCTCCCTATGTTCAATCACAACGTATTATCTGGCGATTTCTCTTTACCCCCTACAGGCGGGCGATGGCGCTGGGCTACCGCCAATGTGTTGGCGTTGGGTCTGCATGGTGCGTTGTTGCTTGGCCTTGGTTATCACCTGGTGCCACCGTTGCTGCCCGCGGCGCAACCGATGGTGTTGATGATGGTTGCCGAGCAGGCTGAATCGACACCCAATACGGAGCCGATGCCAACCGGTGTGCGCCAGGTACAGGCGGTGGCGCAACGGCAGGCCAATCGGGAACCGGAGGCGGCGATGCCTCCGCTGATTCATGCACCGCGTGCAACGGAGCGGCAGAGCAAGGCCAAAGGGCAACGGAACGACCCCATCAAACCGAAGACGGAACCGCCGCGCCCAAGGCAAGAAGAACAGGAAAAAATGGCGTCTGCAAACTCAAGAGCATCAAGCACCAGCGCGCCGCCGTCTCTGGATGGAAAGCGTGTTGCCGCGCCGCAAACCAGCGTGGCGTCGCAGCCGAGTCAGGATGCCTCGGTCTGGAGCGGCCTGCTGTTGGCGCATTTGAGCCGTTTCAAACGCTATCCCGCCCTGGCGGTACGCCAGCAGCGCCAGGGTATTGTTCAGGTTGCCGTGACGTTGGATCGACAGGGAAACGTGCTGGGCGTGAAGCTATTGCGATCGAGCGGCGTTGCTTCGCTCGACCGGGAGGCGCTTCAGTTACCGCAGCGCGCTTCTCCACTGCCCGCACCCGGCAACGAGATCGCAGCGGGGCAGGCGGAATTCAGCGTGACCATTCCGATTCGTTTCGATCTGCGTGAAGTTCGCCGTTAATGAAAAACTCGGCTCCAGGTAAACGGAGGGCTGAGTTAAAAGCCAAAGTGCATCAAACGGATAGCAGCGATGAGGTGGTTTCTACTTGATCGTCGCCAGAAAAATACAAATACTGTATGCATGAACAGTAACCTGGTGCCGTTATGAATAACAACCCACTGACGATAACGCCAGTCTGGCCTCTGGCGATGAAGGGGCAGTAGCCATGTTCGCCCTGGTAGACGTCAACAGTTTCTATGCTTCCTGCGAGACCATCTTTCGGCCCGATCTGCGGGGGCGGCCGGTGATTGTACTGTCCAACAACGATGGCTGCGTGATCGCCCGTAGCGCCGAGGCGAAGGCATTGGGCGTGCCGATGGGGGCGCCTTATTTCAAAATCAAAGAGGAGATGCGCCGCCGCAACGTTGCGGTGTTCTCCTCCAACTACGCGCTGTACGCCGACATGTCCCGCCGGGTGATGGACACGCTGGAAGAGATGGCGCCGGCGGTGGAGATTTATTCGCTGGACGAAGCCTTTCTGCGGCTGGACGGCGTGGCGCACTGCGAGGCGCTGGAGCCATTCGGCCAGCGGGTGCGCGATCGCATCCGGCGCGAGCTGCATTTGACGGTCGGGGTCGGCATTGCGCCGAGCAAAACGCTGGCCAAGCTGGCCAACTTCGCCGCCAAGAAATGGCGCGGCACCGGCGGCGTGGTGGATTTATCCGATCCGGCGCGCCAGCGCAAACTGCTGGCGTTGCTTCCGGTGGAAGAGGTGTGGGGCGTGGGGCGCCGCCTGACTCGCCAACTGCAGGCGATGGGTATTCACACCGCGCTGCAGCTGGCGGACTGCGATACCCGGCTGGCGCGTAAAACCTTCAGCGTGGTGCTGGAGCGCACGATACGCGAGCTGCGCGGCGAATCGTGCCTGCAGTGGGAAGATGAGGCGGCCGCCAAAGAGCAGATCATCTGTTCCCGCTCGTTCGGCCAGCGGCTGACGCACTACCCACACATGCGCGAGGCGATCTGCAGCTACGCCGAACGCGCCGCCGAAAAGCTGCGGCAGGAAAAGCGCTATTGCCGCAACGTGTCGGTATTTATCAAAACCAGCCCGCATTCGGCGGGCGAAGGGTATTACAGCAATATGGGCACCGCCCGGCTGCAAACCCCGAGCAATGACAGCCGCGACATCATCGCCATGGCGGTACGTGCGCTGGAAAGCATCTGGCAGGAGGGGCGACGTTACCTGAAGGGCGGCGTGGTGCTGGGGGATTTCAGCGCCGCCGCCATGGCGCAGATCGATCTGTTCGACGACTGCCCGCCGCGCCGCAACAGCGAGCGGCTGATGGCGACCCTCGATCGCCTGAATCAGGAAGGGCGCGGGCGCGTGTGGTTCGCCGGGCAGGGGATCGTCAAGCCGTGGCAAATGAAGCGCGACATGCTGTCGCCGGCCTACACCACCCGGCTGGCGGACATTCCGGTGGTGCGGCTGGGGGAGCGGGCGCCGTGCTCCGCCGAATCGAAGGAAGAAAAACGCCGCGGGTGACAACCGGCGGCGTGGGTAGGCTGAGTGTTACTTCACCGCCGCCGGATCCGGCTTATCGGGGGCGATGCCATACAGCGCCATGGCGCGGTTGACCTCGCTGCGGGCGATACGGCCTTCGTCAGCCAGCAGTTTCAACGCGGCGAGCGCGATGAAATGGCGGTTGACCTCGAAGAACTCACGCAGCGCCTCGCGGGTGTCCGAGCGACCAAAGCCGTCGGTGCCCAAGGCGATAAAGGTGCGGTCGGGCAAGAACGGTTTGATCTGATCGCCGACGATCTTCATATAGTCCGTCACCACCACCACCGGGCCGGGATGCGCCGCCAGCAGGCTCTGAATATAAGGAACTTTCGGCGGATCTTCCGGATGCAGCAGGTTCCAGCGTTCGGCCGCCATGCCGTTGCGGCGCAGCTCGCTCAGGCTGGTGGCGCTCCAGATATCGCTGGCGACGCCAAAGTCCGCCGCCAACAGCTCCGCCGCCGCCAGCGCCTCGCGCATGATGGCACCGCTGGCGACCAGCTGAGCGTGCGGGCTCTCTTGGTTTGTCGTTTCGCTCTGTTTGAGCAAATAGGCGCCCTGGATAATCCCGTCCTCCACGCCCGCCGGCATCGGCGGCTGCGGGTAGCCCTCGTTGAGCAAGGTGATGTAGTAGTAAATATCCTCTTGTTCAACGAACATCCTGCGCATGCCGCTCTGGACGATCACCGCGAGTTCATAGGCATAGGTCGGATCGTAGGAGACGCAGCTGGGGATCACCGAAGACAGCACGTGGCTGTGGCCGTCGTCATGCTGCAAGCCTTCGCCCATCAGGGTGGTTCTGCCGGAGGTGGCGCCGAGCAGGAAACCCTTGGTGCGTGCGTCGGCCGCCGCCCAGGCGAGATCGCCCACCCGTTGCAGCCCGAACATGGAGTAGAAGATATAGAACGGGATCGTCGCGACATCGTGGTTGCTGTAGGCGGTGCCGGCGGCGATCCAGGTCGATATCGCACCGGATTCGTTGATGCCTTCCTGCAAAATCTGGCCGTCTTTGGCCTCTTTATAGTAGCTGAGCTGCCCGGCGTCTTGCGGGGTATACAGCTGGCCGAGCCAGGAATGGATGCCAATCTGGCGGAACAGGCCTTCCATGCCGAACGTGCGCGACTCGTCCGGCACGATGGGCACGATCAGTTTGCCGATGTTGACGTCTTTGAGCAGCGTGCCGAGGATATTAACGAAAGCCATGGTGGTCGACATGTTGCGTTCGCCGCTGCCCTTCAGGAGGCCGTCGAAGCGCGATAGTTCCGGTATCGCCAGCGGAGCGGATTGGCCGAAGCGGGCAGGGATGTAGCCGCCCAGCGCGGTGCGCGTCGCGGTGATGTACTTCGCCGCCGCGCTGTCGGGTTCGGGCTTCAGGTAAGGGATCTCTGCCAGTTGGGCGTCGGAGATGGTCAGCCCTAAACGGTCGCGGAAGGCTTTCACCGCATCCTGGCTCATTTTTTTCAGCTGGTGGTTGATGTTCTGCCCTTCACCGGCTTCCCCCATGCCAAACCCTTTGACGGTTTTGGCCAGCACCACCGTCGGCCTGCCCGGGGTATGCACCGCCTGATGGTAGGCGGCGTACACCTTTTGCGGATCGTGGCCGCCGCGGTGCAGCGCCCAGATCTCATCGTCGCTCAGGTCGGCGACCAGCTCGAGCAATTCCGGATACTTGCCGAAGAAGTGCTCCCGCACATAGGCGCCGCTTTGCGACTTGAAGGTTTGGTAATCGCCGTCGACGCACTCCATCATGCGCTGCATCAGCAGCCCGGAGCGGTCTTTTTGCAGCAGTTTGTCCCAGCCGCTGCCCCAGATCACCTTGATCACCTGCCAGCCGGCGGCTTTGAAGGTGCCTTCCAGCTCCTGAATAATCTTGCCGTTGCCGCGCACGGGGCCATCCAGCCGTTGCAGGTTGCAGTTCACGACGAAGATCAGGTTATCGAGTTTTTCTCGCCCGCCCAGCGCAATCGCCGCCAGCGATTCCGGCTGATCCATCTCGCCGTCGCCGAGAAACGCCCACACCTTTCTCCCCTGGTGCGGTTTCAACTCGCGGTATTCCAGATAGCGCATGTAGCGCGCTTGGTAGGCGGCGGTCAGCGGCCCCAGCCCCATCGAAACGGTGGGATATTGCCAGAAATCCGGCATCAGCCGCGGGTGCGGGTAGGAGGAGAGGCCGCGGCGCGCGGATTCGCGGCGAAAGTTGTCGAGCAGCTCCTCGTCGATGCGGCCTTCGAGATAGGCGCGGCCATAAATGCCGGGGGCGGAATGGCCCTGGATATACACCATGTCGCCGGCGAAATCATCGGTGCGCCCACGGAAAAAGTGCGTGAACCCCACATCGTAAAGCACCGCGGCCGATTGGTAGGTGGCGATATGCCCGCCGACGTTGGAATGTTTGCCGGCACGCAGCACCATCGCCATGGCGTTCCAGCGAATAAACGCATTGATGCGCGCTTCAGCGGCCAGATCGCCGGGATACGTCGGTTGCTTATAGGCCGGGATCGTATTCACGTAGGGCGTGGTGACCATGCTGAAGAAATCACCGTGTTTTCGCTGATCGGCTTCGGCCATTCTTTCCAACAAAAAATGCGCGCGTTCACGGCCGTCGATGTCAGTGACACCTTCAAATGCCTCAAGCCATTCAGCCGTCTCTTGTGGGTCGAGATCTGCTTTTACCGCAGGTTGGTTCATAAAAGCTCCAAATGTACTTACCTGATAAGGCGCTGAGCGATACAGGGATTCAGTGAATTGCAAGTGCAAGAGTTGCAAATGCAACAATAGCGAAACCCACTCTATCCCTTTACAATTGCAATTGCAACTCACCGGTTTTGACGAGAAAAATGACATGACAGATAAACAACCCGACCTGTGGTTCTCCTTTGTGCGCGCGCATCGGGCGATGATCAGAAAGATAGAGGCGAAGTTGTCGGAAGCGGGGCTGCCGGTTTACGCCTGGTATGACGTGTTATGGGGATTGGAAAGCGGGGAAAACGGCACACGCCGCATGCATGAGCTGGCGGACGTGTTGGTGATTGAGCGTTACAACCTGACCCGCCTGATGGATCGCCTGGAAAAAGAGCGGCTGGTCACGCGTTTTCGATCGGATGACGATCGCCGGGCCTCCTTCGCGACTATCACCGAGGAAGGCAAGGCCCTGCGGAAAAAGATGTGGGAGATCTACCGTTCGGTGGTCAACACCCACTTTCTCAACCAGTTCAGCGAAGAAGAGGTCGCACGCTTCTCCGACGCGTTGAACAATGCGATGCAGCTGGCCAGAGAGTGATCAGGCATCGGGCGTGATGTGCAGAACGCGCAGCGCATCGGCGATCAGCGCCGAAGGGATTTTCTGCTCGTCGGCCAGCAGTTTAAGGGCGCAGAGCGCAATCCATTCCGCCTGCGGGTAGTGGATTTCGCCGCGCACCCGTGAATCTGAGCCCACCGCGGCAAAGCGCGCGGGAATGAATCGCCTGAGCTGATTGGCAATCAGGTGCGAGTAGTCGGTAACGGCGACGACGGGGGCATTCCCGGTACCCAGGCACGTTTTCAGATGGCATTCGCCGCCGCTGTCCTGGCGCTGCATGTCGGCGAGTTCGGCGTCCTGCGCCAACCGCGTGTAGCTGGGGCAACTCCAGATTTCAGACGCAATCCCCCAGTTTTTCAACACTTTGGCCGCCTGCTGAACGCGGGCGAGCGCTCGGCCGGCGCCACACAGACGAACCTGCAACGGCGAGTCTGCCGCGGCGGCGACACGATACATTCCCTTGAACGCCTGTTCTGCGACAAACGGTTCCCCTGAAGAGAGGGGGCCATTGTCTGCGTTGGTCGCGAGATACACCATCTTCCTCGTTCCCTCCAGATAGAGCGCGTGGAGGGCGTGATGGAGTATCGCGCCGGTTTCTCGGGCATTGGCCGGATCGAAAGGCAACCAGCCCGGCATGGCCGTGAGCTGAAGCGGGAACCAGGCCTGAACGCCTTTGGGCAAATCGGCACTGCCAGTATCCGCATCGCTGATGAAAATCCCTTTACGATTGGTTTCCGGCTCAAGCCCGCGAAGCATGTCCACCGAGGGCGTGTTGACGAAGTAAAACAGCGGCTTCTCATAACGCTCTGATTGATGGCCAAACCAGAGCGGCCAGGCGGTGGCGTAGTGGGAACTCGGTGGCTCGGCGCGCCTTCTGCCGTCGATAAGCCAGATGTCGCCGCTGGCGTTAAGTTCGTCCAGCGTTTGCGCCGTCCAGGCGCTGGAAGAAGGGCGCGAGGCGCCGGCTTTTTGGCTGACGGAGGTCATCTTGCGGATACAGGCTTCGGCCAGGGTTTTGGTTCTGGCCGAGGCGGCGGGCAGTGTTATACGTTGAGGCGACATGCGGAGTACCCTTTTTTAGTTGCAAGTGCGATGATTGTAATTGCAATTCATGACGTATGCCAATGACTTCTGAACAGGCCGCCGCCGTCCAGGCGTGACCTGCGGCGGTATATTCAGGTTCTGCGGAAGGGAGCCTATTTGTTTCACCGACCAGACAGCCGTCATACGTTGTCCTTATTTCTGCGTTTTTTTATAAATGGCGGGCAGCTAAAAACGGTTTGCCAATATTACTCAGGCACGCGTTAGTGAACGCTAAACGAGGATATCGGCATCTTAAAAATAAAACGAAATAAGGATGAAAGCATATGCCTGGATTTAATTATGGTGGCAAAGGGGATGGGACTAATTGGAGTTCTGAACGCGGTACGGGCCCAGAGCCGGGGGGTGGCGATAAAGGCCATTCCGGCGATCGCGATCGCGGCGGCGCCGGCGTTGGCAGCAGCCCGGAACAGCAACAGATAGCGGCGATCCAAAACGATCCGGCGCTGCGCATGAAGCTGGCGGCGGTGATTAAGGCGGCGCGCAGAATTAACCCGGATGCGAAATTGCATATTGAAAGCGTCAGCCCATCCGGCACGCTGAGCCTTTCCGCCACCGGTTTGACGGCCGATCAGGCGAAGCACATTGGCCTGGGGGGACTGGTGATGGGAGTCAACGCCAAGGGGGTGACAGTGGCGATCGGGGATATCGAAACCGGCCATGCGCGAAAGCCCTCAACCCCTGGCAAAGGCGGCAACAATGGCCTGAATGCCGGGCAGATCGGCGCCTCTTCGTTAGGCAGTTTCGTGACAGACTCGCATCGCGATCGGCCCGTCAGCGGCTGGCATGGCAACGGCAAAACCGGCGAATTCTCGACGACCCGCACGACCGGGAGTTACTACGGTTTTCATCATTTGAAGGTGGAAAAGCAAGACGGAGTGGCGACCTACAGCCTCTACTATAAGGCCAATAAGAACCGGCCCGCGTTTATCGCCGTGGTGAGAGGGGATAACCTGAATGCCATGGAGGTGAAATATGCCAACGGCAAGCCGGTAAAATCGCCCGGCTCGGTAAAAACGATCGTTAAGGAATTCGTCGAATATCAAAATGCGGAATTAAAAGCCATCAAGGATGGCGTCAGCCTGGCCGCAGGTATCAATAAAGATATCGCGGAAAAGATCGGCGCGAAATACGCCAAACTCGCCAAGGATTTGGAGGCGGGAATTCAAGGAAAATATATCCGCAACGTGCAAGATGCGGAGAAAACCTACGAGCAATTGACGAAGGGCCTGAACAAAAAGCTCAAGGCGCAGGACAAAGCGGCGATTGTCGCCTGGCTGAAAATGATCGATGCGGAACAGTATGCCCGCAATGCGCGGGTATTGGGCAAGGTCTTCACCGGGGTGGACTGGGCGATCAAGGGCGCGGATCTGGTAAACGCCGCGATTGAAGGTTTCTCTACCGGCAACTGGAAAGCGTTCCGCAACCAGCTCGAAGCGCTCGGGTTGTCGATCGGCGCAGGGTATACGCTCTCCGTTATCGCCGCGTTTTTCGCGCCGACGCTGGTGTCGTCGACGGTGGGCATTTTCGCCTTCGCTTACCTGTTTGGCTGGGCCACCAGCTATATCGATGCGGCCCTTGCAGGAGAACTGGAAAAATTCATCCTCGAGATGTAACAAGCTCATGACAGAAGAGGGGGCATGCCCCCTCTTTTATGGGGTATGAACGCGCCCTGAACAATGCATTAGCATGTCTCATGTAGTTCTTAAGTTGATGATTTTTATCTGTGTAGTTAGTCTTATGTAGCCATCTCCCCGTCATCGGATAATTTCATTATTTTTCTTCCTGTTATGTGATTTTCTTCACGTAAAACACTATTTATCATCCTTTATTCATTAGTGATATTTACATATAACAATTGTTCTCCTAGTTTGTTCATGGTTATTAACATTCGGATTAATGTTCTGTTGGAGTATGGATATGTTGACAGGAAAGTGGGTGCCTCTGCCCTTTATCCTTGTGGTTTCCTTATTGGCTGGGTGTATTGAAGTGGATATGTCCGTTCCCAGCTTTCCGGATATGGCTGCCAGTTTCGGTGTTTCTGAAGGGCATATTCAGCGTACGATCACCTATAACTTCTTGGGATTTGTGTTTGGCGCGTTGATTTATGGCCCACTGTCAGAGTCGATTGGTCGACGCAAAACCATGTTGATCGGTGGGGCTATCATGCTGTTAGGTGCTCTGGGATGTACCTACGCCACTTCAATCGATCTTTTGATGTTGTCCCGCTTTATTCAGGGGTTGGGGGCTTGCACGCCGGTGGTAGTGGCTTACGCGATCATCGCAGACCGTTATCAAGGGGCGGCCATGTACAGCATGATCGGTCTGGTTAATGCCTGTATCTCGATTTTCATGTCGCTAGCGCCGATCGCCGGTGGTTGGATTAATGAGCATTGGGGGTGGAGAGGAAACTATGCGGTTGTCGCGGTGATCACCGCAGCGGCGGTACTGCTGGAATTGTTGTTCCTGCCGGAAACGAAGAAAGAAAAAACGCCATTCGATCTCAAAGCCATTGTGGGAAGCTATGCCCGGCTGACGGCGAGTTTCCAATTCATGCGATTATCGTTGATTCCTTCACTTTTCTTTGCTGCTTATATGGTATTCATCGCCTCCAGCGCTTTTCTTTACCGTGAAACCTTTGCGTTCTCGCTGTCGGCATTTGTCGTTCACTTTTTTATTATCGTGGCGTCATTTTCAATCCCCAGCCTCTTTTCCGCCCGTATTATCGCCGCGTTTGGTGGCGATCGGCGCGCTGAGAAAATCGGTATGGCGTTAGCCATCGTCAGCATTCTCGCTCTACTGACGGCGACAACGCCTTGGGCTATTACCCTGCTGATGAGCCTGTTCTGCTTCGGTTTTTCTATCTGCTATCCGACGCTGTTCGCACGTTCCATGAGTGTCTACCCGGAAATTTATGGTGTGGCGGCCTCCTATATCATGAGCATGCGCTCGCTGCTGGTTGTGGCTATCACGGGGATGGCCAGCTACGTCTTTATCGGGCGGCCGGAGGAAATGAGCTATGTGATGGCGAGTGTGATAGGCGTTGTCGTGTTGTTGTCTATGTTGAGTATCGTGGCATCCCCAAGCAAAGCTGAAGAATAAATAATCGTTTTCGCATGACCCCCGGCTAAATATTTATATTTGGCCGGGATCGGCATGATTTTTTTAAATACATGTATTCCTTCATCTGGAGAATATCTATGGAAAATGAAACCATGGTTTCGAAGGGCGGTTTGTCTGCCGCCTATACTGATAAATGGGAACAGCGCGCATCAATAAGAACCCGCCCCGGTAAATTTATCGACTTTACTATTCCTGGCGCATTTTTCCCCGAGGAGAATCAGCCGATATTTTTGGCTGACATGATGAGCGGCATGGACAATGAGAGGAAGTCAAAAATACTTACTCAGTCATTGTTTAAATACCTCAATGATATCGTTAATCTTGAGATCAAACTCATTAACTCAGCATGCAATAAAATTATCTACGGCGATCTCGCTGTCAAATTTGACGAACAGATTAAATTGAATGCTTATACCGTCATCATCGATGAGTATTACCATGTTTATATCGCCAGACATATGATCAATCAACTTAGAGAGCATGATGCCGATCTCGGTGCGCTGAGTTACCCGGATTCTGACGCCTATGTGGCCGTTACAGAGGTGATGAAACGGTTACCTGAGCGCTGCCATGACATTTTCGAGATCATTGCGGTGTGCATTTTCGAAACGACCCTGGTGAGAGAGCTGGTGGAGTTCTTTAATAGTGACGGCGTTCATCCATCGATTAAATACTATGTTAATGACCATATGAACGATGAGTCCAGACACTATATTTTCTTTCTCGAATTACTTGGCTATATCTGGACGAGGTTGGATGAAAACGATCAGGCGATGATCGGCGGGCAGATCGCTGATTTCGTAAAAATGTATTTGAATGTTGAATCAGAGAAACAGTTTAACATTGAGCTGTTATCGAAGATAACTCATGATTGCGAAGCCAGCCGGGAGTCAATCAATAAGGTTTATCGCGGTTTTGAAGTGACGCCTGATGTCCCCATTGTTAAAAACGTGCTAATGGCTTTGAAACGAACCGGCATTCTGAATTCGCCGATAGTGCGCCAGGGATTCGAAAATATTGGTTGGATAATTTAATCATGGAGATGGGTATGGATAGTTTCGCCTCGCATAAAACACATTCTAAACTGGCCTATTTGACTGAAACAAAGATGTTGGCCGATGAAATAAAAGCGCGTTTACGGAATAGCAATTCGCTTATTCTTCCATTAGAGAGAAATCTTGAACTGGTCGATCAATTGACGGAGTTTGAGCTTGGTCGTTTCCTCCTGCATAACCGCGGCCTCAATGGCTACTGGACGTCTTACATTTTCCAGCATCCCGCCGGAAAACCCGCCGAACATGTTTTGGAAGACTGGCTTCTGAATCGCTCGTTGCTGTGCCGGGCGCGCGAGCGTTACTACCGTTATCAGACCTTGCTGGCTGAGTTGATTACGCAGGCGGAGACGCTGGCTTCAATCCCGTGCGGGGTGATGGATGATTTATTGGATTTGGATTACAGCGGCCATGGCGCGGTGCAATTGACCGGCATTGATCTTGACCCGGAGTCACTTTATCACGCCAACGAAAAGGCCAAGCGCGTTGGCATGGCGAACCGTTGCCGATTCTCGCAGCAGAATGCCTGGGAGTTAAAAGAAAAAAACGCTTTCGATGTGATTACCAGTAACGGCCTGAATATGTATGAGTCTGACCCGGACAGGCTGGTGGCTTTGTATCGTCGGTTCTTCGAGGCATTAAAACCAGGGGGAACCTTGTTGCTCAGTTTCCTCACGCCACCGCCGGAAAAGAACGCGCCCACCGGGGAGTGGGATAAATATGAAACGCCAATGGCGGACCTTTTGCAGGAGTTCGCGATCTTTGGCGACATTATTCAGGCTACCTACCTTAATTTCACTTCAGAAGCAGAGATCAGGCAACAGATAACCCAGGCAGGGTTCACGGTTAAAGATATCAACTACAGCTCACGCGGCGTGTTGCCGATCCTCGTGGCGGTAAAACCCTGATAACCCAAAAGAGTAATATCCATGAAGATTCTGAACATTCTTGTCAACCACACCGTAGAACCGTTGCGCAGCCATATTGTCCGTTACTTGCTGGATGCCGGCCACTTTGTCTACTTAATCGGTCTGAGCGACGCTGAGCGAACGCGCTGGACAGGTTCGCAGCACAACCTCTTTTGCTATTCCGACGTTGGCGATCAGCGTATCGACTATGAGCTCTGTCTCGAAGAAAGCGCCTCGGTGAGAGGCCCCATCGTCCGGTTAGCCGTTTTCGCCGATCGACAAAATGTGTTGTTCCAGATTCATGCTGAAGAAGACGGGAATATCAGGGCGTTAGCTGAGCGTGAGCTGCCGTGGCGGGAAGCCCGCCGAGCGTTGTCGCAGACGGTGTTGGGCGAGTTGTTCATCGATGGCGTGGTCATGCTCAGCCGTGAGGCGAAAGATCTGGATATTGCTCTGCCTGAAGGGCCAAACCGAGTTACGGATTGGCTGGTTGCCCAGCAGAGGGTACAGCAAGAGCAGCGAGCGCTGGAAAACGATGAACCGCGTTATGGCTGCTTCAACCTGAGGGATGAAGTGTCTGCCGTTAACGATGCTGCAGTGGTTCAACGGACCATCGATGGCGTTGCGCAGCCGCAACAGGCTTTGCTGTTGGCTTTCCAGTTGCAGTTTCTGCTCAACGCACGGCGGCCTGGGCTTTATGCGCTGCAATTGCAAGATAGGCAACGCAGCAGCAAAGTATTACGGTTACTCAACGGAACGGAAACATACGCCGAGCTCTCTCCTTGGTTAGTGCGGGTACTGCAGGGGGACCCGGCGAACCCATTCTACGAATCCCATCATGACGGCCGTTTTTTATCTGTGGTTGGTGTAGATGTCATCATGGATGAGGGGGATGTCGACGCGGCAGCGGCCCCGATCAGGATCGTATGGAACAGCACGCGCTGTACGCTCAGTTTGCAATTTTACGGCGAAAACCCCTTTTTCGACGTTGTAGCCGCAAATATCGATGAGTTTATGGCGGCGCTCGCCACATTCATGCGTAATGAAGGGGATATAGATGCGTTGACCGGCGTGTCTGAAAATAGCTACCAACGTTATTATGCGAAAATTAATGCCACGCAATGTGAATATCCGAGACAGACTATCGTCGGGATGTTTGAACAACAGGCAAGGGCGCTTAACGATCACCCTGCAGTGATAACGAAAAATGAAACGCTCAGTTATCGAATGCTGCAGCAACAGGCCAGTCGCCTGGCCGACTATCTGCAACGGCAATATGGGGTAGCGGCAGGCGACAAAATTGCCTTGATGATGCCGCGTGAGGCGGAGTTGGCAGTATGCCTGATGGCCGTGCTTAAGCTGGGATGCGCCTATATTCCGATCGACAAAAATGCGCCCGTAGTGAGGACCTATTCTATTTTGGCCGATGCCCAGCCGGCGTTAATCATCGGTGCGCATGCTCAGTCAGCTGGCAGCCTGCCGCAAGGGCTGAGTTATTTGGATTGGCGTGAATATGCCGCTTCTCCTTTCGCTGGGGCCGACGGTTGCAACGAATTCCCCTCCCAGGCTGAGGCTTCAGCATTGGCCTATATTATTTACACCTCGGGAACGACAGGTAAGCCTAAAGGGGTTGCCGTAGAACATCGCAGCTTTGTGAATATCGCCAGCGATATTTCTCGACGCATGTCTGTGACGCATCAGGATCGTTTTCTGGCGATCACGACGTTGGCATTTGATATTTCAACTCTGGAAATATTTATGCCGCTCATGTTTGGCGCCACGGTGGTATTAACCGACCAGAAGACGTTGTTGGCGAATAATGACTTGCCGCACTTTATCGCGAGTCATTCCGTGAGCCTGATGCAGGGGACGCCTTCTTTTTGGCATCAGGTCGCGCAGCAATATGCCGAGACAACGCTACCCGTTCGGGCATTGTGCGGTGGGGAAGCGGTGCCGCATGCGGTGGCGCGTTGGTTGTCAGAAAACACCGAGCGTGCGTGGAATGTGTATGGGCCAACCGAAACGACGGTTTGGTCTACCGCGGATGAACTGTTGCCTGGGGTTGATAGCGTCACCATTGGGCGCCCGCTGGCGAATACCCAGTGCTTTATCTTGGACGAACGGCGGCGTTTACTTCCTCCCGGCGTGATCGGGGAAATGTATATTTCGGGGTTGGGCGTTGCGCGCGGTTACTACGGCAATGCGCGTCAGACGCAAGCAAGCTTTTTGCCGAACATATGTTCCAGCACGCCGTCAGCCTGGTTCGGTCGCATCATGTACAAGACGGGCGATCGCGTGCGTTGTTTGCCCGACGGCAGATTTGAATACCTCAGCCGATGGGATAACCAGATAAAATTGCGGGGACATCGGATCGAACTGGGTGAAATAGAGTCGGTTTTGCGAACCTACCCCGGGATGCAGCAGGTTGTTGTAAATTTACAGCCGGCCAAGGAAGAACAACAGGCGTTCCTGGTTGCCTATTATCAGGCCAAATCGCCGGTGGCACGCCAGCAACTGCAGGATTATCTGGTGACGCTGCTTCCGGACTACATGCTCCCCAGCGCTTATATGTACCTGCCTGAGATCCCCTTGAATATGAATGGCAAAGTGGATCGTAAAGCCTTGCCGCAGGTACAAGCGCAAGATAAAGCGCATTACGTAGCGCCGGGAAACGAGTTCCAGCGATGCCTGTGCCAGCTATTCCAGGATGTATTGGGGAGCGAAAGCGGACGAATCGGCATTACCGACGACTTTTTTGCTTTGGGAGGCAACAGCCTGTCGGCCATTCGCTTGGTAAATCGCATAAACGGTACGCTTCAGTGCGATCTGAAAGTTAAAGATATTTTCGAAAGAAAAAATGTGGCCAGGTTAACGCCATTGGTGGCCGCCGGGCGCGGCAGTTTTCTTTACCAAGACTACCAGATTGCACAATGTGATGAGACCCATCTGTACCATCCTTTCCCGCTGAATAATGTTCAGCAATCTTATTATCTGGGACGAATGAAAAGTTTCGATCTCAGCGAGGTCTCTACCCATATTTATAATGAATTTGTTTTCGACCATATTGATCACGAAAAATTGGAGCGTGCCTATAATCAACTTATTGCACGCCATCCTGCGTTGCGCACCGTATTTGAAGAGGGAGAACAGCGATTTTTAAGTGCGGCAGCGCATTACAAAATAGGCTACCACCCCCTGAGAAATGAAGACGAGCTATTGGCTTTGCGCGCCGAGTACTCGCACAAGGTTTACAAACCGGATTGTTATCCGCTGTTCGATATTTTCCTGAGCGAGTATCAAGGGAAATACCTTCTGCATGTCAGCTTTGATGCCATTATCATTGACATGACCAGTTTTGAAATATTATTCGGCGAGTGGATTGCGTTATATCACGACGAAAATCTGGCGCTGCCGCCGCTGGATATCAGCTACCGCGATTATCAGCTGCAGTACGAGCGCCTGCGCGGCAGCGCATTATTTGAGCGGGCGCAGCAATATTGGCTGCAGAAAATCGATGATTATACGCTGGAGGTCGGATTGCCGCTGGCCGCGCATCCCGCCAGGATCGATAAGCCGAGCTTCCGGCGTTTGTCTGCGACGATACCCATGTCGAGTTGGCAAAAGATCGTCGACAAATGCCAGCGCTTCAATATTAGTCCGACCGCTCTGATCCTTGAGCTCTACAGCAGAACGTTATGTTATTGGTCTGGTCAAGAGAGCCTTTGCCTTAATTTAACGCTGTTCAACCGTTTGCCGTTACATTCTCAGGTCGAGCAAATTATTGGCGATTTTACCGTTTTAAGCCTGTTCAATTACCAACGTCAAAATGGCGTTGCGATGAGCGAACAGCTATCGGCTATCCACCGCACCTTGCTTAATGACGTCGATAATAATTTATTTGACGGCATTGACGTACAGCGTTTGTTGAAACAGCGGCGGAATCTGCCCGCCAATACGGTTATCGCGCCGGTGGTGCTGACCAGCGTGCTTGGCATGAACAATAAAGCGAGCATGTTTGAATTGCCGCTTAATGAAGGATATCGCGGCGTTCAATACGCAATCTCCCAAACGTCTCAGGTGTGGCTCGACCATAAAGCCTACGAAAACGATGAAGGGTTCGTTGCCGAGTGGGATTATGTCGAACAATTGTTTGATGAGAAAACCATCAAGGCCATGCACGAAGGCTATTGTTCTCTGATTCGATGGGTGGCAGAACACGATTGGGAAACCATGTCATTCCCGCAGCCTGAACTGCCGGCGGAACATGCGGAAGCGGTCATGCGCTGGAATGCCACGCAAAGTACGGTGTCGGAGCAAACGCTGCACGGGTTGTTCCTTTCCAGTCTGGAAACGCCGCAAACGGCCGAGCGCATTGCGGTGATCGAAACCGAAGGCGAACGCCACTTTACCTACGCCAGGCTGGAACAGGACAGCAACACGCTGGGGCGTGCGCTATTGCGGCATACCAAGGGCGAAAAGGGACGTATTACCGCTATTCTGCTGGAGAAAGGGTATGCGCAGGCCGTCTCAACCCTTGGGATCATGAGAAGCGGCGGCGCTTATCTGCCGTTGCACATCGAATGGCCATGGGAGCGCATACGCGACATTCTGCAGCAAGCCCGGTGCGATATCTTGCTGCTCTCTGCTCAGCAGCGTCATGACCTGGCACATGAGCTGTCGGCGTTGCCTTCGGATATCACGATTTTGGTGTTCGACGAGATAGTGGCGCCGGCGCAGGAACGTGCGTCGACGGAGGTTGCCTGGCCGATCGTCAGGGCTGACGATCTGGCCTACATTATTTTTACCTCTGGCTCTACCGGTAAACCGAAAGGGGTAGCGATCGATCACCAGGGGGCGGTCAATACCATCCTGGCTGTTAACCAACGTTGGTCGGTCGGTCGGGAAGACCGGATACTGGCGCTGTCCGAGTTGAGCTTTGATCTGTCCGTTTACGATCTGTTTGGCTTGTTGGCCGTGGGGGGCGGTGTGGTGATCCCTTCCCAGCGTGAGACCAAAGCGCCGCAAGCTTGGGTGGCCGCGCTGCGCCGACATAACGTGACCCTCTGGAACTCGGTGCCGCAATTAGCGGGCCTGCTGGTTGACGAAGTCGAACCTGCGACGCAGGCGCTAACCCGGTTACGGCTGTTCCTGTTGAGCGGCGATTGGTTGCCGCTCAATTTGCCTCATCGCCTGAAAACCCAATCGCCAGACAGCAAGATGGTGAGCCTGGGGGGCGCGACGGAGGGCAGCATCTGGTCCATTTGGCATGAAATCGATCGGGTAGACGCGAGGTGGAAAAGCATTCCTTATGGCGTCGCCATGCCGAATCAACAGATGTGGGTGCTGGATGAGTGGGGGAGTGCTTGTCCTTTCGGCGTAACCGGAGAAATACATATCGGTGGGCTCGGCGTTGCTCAGGGATATTGGCAGGCTGAAACGCTGACTCGAGAACGCTTCATTTATCATCCAACCTATGGACGCCTGTACAAAACCGGCGATCTGGGCCGCTGGTCGGCGGAAGGCTATATCGAGTTCCTCGGCCGAAGAGATGCTCAGGTCAAGCTTAACGGTTATCGCGTGGAGCTGGAGGATATCGAGAATAACTTGAGCCAATTACCTGGGATCCGGCAGACGGTCGTGCGGCTCAGCGAGGGTGACCTCATGGCTTACGTTGTTCCCGAGGCGCAACAGCCGGTGCCGCTCTATTTTGCTAACCGCGACGCATTCGTGCTTTCGCTGCCGGCGTTACGTCAAGATCTGCAACCTTCGCGAGCGATACCCTATCCGCTGGATGAAGCGGTTTACCGTGCCCGCAAGAGCACTCGCCAGTTTACCGCGGAGGCGTTATCCGCCGAAACCATCAGCAGTCTGTACGAAGCGCTGCCGGGGTGGTTGACGCAACAGATGGCGCAAGAGGGAAGCGCGCTGCCGCCTGCGTCTTTGGCCGGGCTGTTGGCCGTATGCGCCGCTTTCCGTTCGCCGCAGCGCGCGTTGCCAAAATATCGCTATCCTTCGGCCAGCAGCCTCTATGCGGTGCAAGTGTATCTCGGGCTCCCGGCGGCGATGGGAGAATATGCCGCGGGTTATTACTACTACCATCCGCTGGAACAGCATTTGTACCAGGCAGAAGCGTCGGGAGAACACACCGGGCCTTATCTGGACTTGGTGGTTCGGTGGGAAACCATCACCGCGTTATATGCCGAGCGCGCATTCGCTTTGGCGCAGATAGAAGTCGGCCACATGTTGGCCTTGCTGACTGAGCATCTCCAGTCTTTGGGCGTCGCTTATTACGTCAAGCCTGCTGACGCCGTTTCACCTGACGAGGGGGCATTAGCGTGTCGGATCCACCTCGGCGTTTGCGCCGTCACTTCACCACCGCAAGTCAGCGTCGATTTCAGCGTGATGGAAAACGAGGGGGGAACCTATGTCGCTCGCGCGTCAGGGCGACACTATTGCCTCGGTGAGACCTCCGTGCTGACCGAATCATCAGACGTGTACGGGGTGTTGCAGTCGTCTCAGGTGTTGTTGCAGGCCCATGGCGCTAAGAACGCGTGCCATTATCAGGCCAGTGGCTGGATGATGCAGCGATTTGGCGCGCTCGCCGCCCAGCGGCGAATTGGCGGCTGCATTCTTGGCGTCACGCCGGCCGAGGACACGTTGTGCAGCATGGCGATAGGGTATGCGCGGGCCGAGGATGAGCCGGTCTTTGACGTTCCTGCGCTCACTGTCTCGATGACCCAGGCGATCAGACGGCATTTGGCGCGTCGTTTGCCGGACTATATGTTGCCGCAGCACGTTACTTTGATCCCGGAAATCCCCTTGTCTAACAACGGTAAGGTCGATACATCACGCTTGCCGAAAGTCGTCAAGCACAGCGAATGTCTGGCTCCGCGCAGCGATGATGAGATACGGATGCGCCGACTTTGGGCGGAGCTTCTGGACAAGCGTGAAGAGCGAATCGGTTGTGACCAAAGCTTCTTCACTCAAGGGGGGAATTCGCTTCTGGCTATGCGACTGGTACGCAAGATCAACCTCGCGACGGGAACCGAGATGCGTCTGGAAGACCTCTACAACAACAATACGATTCAGGAAATGGCGGCGTGGGTCGCCGGGCAACCTTGTGGCAACGGCAGAGAAGAAGGGGCGCTGTAATGATGTTGACGGATTTATTGAACAACCTGAAAAAAAATAACATTTTATTGTGGGCTAAAGCGGACGATCGGTTGGGTTTTTCTGTCGACAAGGATATCGGCTTTGATGCCGATCTGAAGGCTGAAGTGGCGGCACGCAAAGACGAATTGTTGGCGCTGTTACAGGACAATGGCGTGACCAGCGAACAATTCGCGAAGGAAACGTCTTTTCTGAGGCTACCGCCAAGTAGCTGGCCACTTGCGCTGGACTCAATTCAGCAAGGCATGTATCTGCAAAGCGACATCGACGGCTTGCCGTATACCTATACGGTACCGTTGTTCATTGGATTGCCGCAGGTGGATATCGCGCGGTTGCGAAACGCGCTGCAAACCTTTTTACGGCATCAGCCCCTGTTGCGTCAGTCGATTGATAGCGATATGAAGCGCGTTTTTCTGGCGCCTGAGCAGTTTGCACTGGAAGTAGAAAGGATTTCCTGGTCCGAGCTGGAAAGTAAGAAACGGGCGTTGGCACAACAAACCTTCCCTATGCCGGAAGGGCAGTTTGCGCGCTTTGTGCTGCTGGTGCGGGCTGAGACGCAAGAGGCCGTTTTGGCGTGCGTTCACCATCATATGCTGTCTGATGCCCCTTCCGTCCAGCATTTTGCTCATCAACTGTTGAGTGCGTACGCCACACCGTCTGTATCGGCGCAGCCTGAAGCGGGGTACCTAGATTACTCCGCATATCAACAGTGGCGGGTGCGGCAAGATGATGTTCAGGCGTTCAGAACATCGTTGGCCGCCCGTTTGAATCAGGCGGAACCGCCGGCATTGCGACAGCGCCATCTCTCTGGCGTGGAGAATCGTGCCTTTGCCGTGCAGGCAGGATTGACGTCGGAGGTTGTCGAGCGTTTGACGCAGGCATGCGGCGAACGGGGACTGACGCTCTATTCTCTGTTGTTTACGACGTTCGCCCATGTATTACGGACCTTTAGCGGCCAGGACAGCGATTTCCCTATTGGACTGACAGTGATGAATCGCCCCGAGGCGTTCAGCCGCGCCATTGGGCCGTTTATCAGCACCCTGCCGGTCATCGCCGCATTGCGCGCAGACCAAAGCGTGTTGAGCAATGTCAAAAGCATTCAGCACGATATTTTGCAGTTGCAGGAACATCCGTGGGTGAACATTGGGCACTTGGCGCCGGAGATCGACGGTGGCGCGGTGCGCATCAATGAACTGGTTCAGCTGCTATTTACCTTCCATAACTTTGAAAACGGCGATATCGCCGTCCCCGGCGTGGAATATCGTCTGGAGCCTTATCCCGATCTGGCGGAAAAGTTTGGCATGTCCTTATTTGCCGCTCAACGAGACGGTCAAATCGATTTCACGTTAACCGCGGCGGAGAATCGTTACGAAGAGGACTACGTTCGCAATATTCTCGAGGCGTTAGTTTATGCGCTGGGCCAGTTTGATCGGCAATCCTGGGAGACGCCGCTCGAACAAATCGATTTAATCACGCCAGCCCAGCGTCGGCAGGTGCTGTCTGAATGGAATGACACGCGCTGCGATTATTCAGAAGATGAGCATATCGCGTCTTTATTGGAAGCGCAGGTAGCGCTGACGCCGGACAATATCGCCTGTGCGGATCGGCATCGGCAATTGACGTATCGCCAGTTGAATCTACAAGCCAATCAGTTGGCGGCCGCCTTATCGTCACGTGGGGTGGGGCATGGCGCCTGCGTTGCGCTGTGTCTGGATCGCAGCGTCGAGCTATTGGTCGGTATTTGGGCGATCCTGAAATTGGGGGCCGCCTATTTGCCTGTCGACCCGGCATTCCCCGACGATCGTCTCGATTACATTCTACAGGATAGCCGGGCCGACGTAATTATCTGCCATCAGGCCTACCGACACCGGGTGGCGGCGCCAGGGCGGCGGCTGGTGGTGTTGGATGATGAATCGCTGCGCCACGAGCTTGAGTTGTTGAGCGATGAAAACATGGCGCGTCAGATATCACCGAACGATCTGGCCTATGTCATCTATACCTCCGGGACCACAGGGCAGCCCAAGGGCGTGATGTGCACGCACCGCGGTTTGATCAACCGTATCCAATGGATGAATAAATCCTATCCGCTGACGGCAGCCGATCGGGTGTTACAAAAAACGCCGTACATTTTTGACGTCTCCGTATGGGAACTGATTTGGGCCTCTCTTTACGGCGCCAACATCGTTTTTGCCGATCCGGATGGCCACAAGGACGCGGATTATCTGATTGAGCTGATCGAGCGCGAAACCATCACCGTACTGCATTTTGTGCCATCCATGCTGGCGGCTTTTACCGAGACATTACAGGGCATTCAACGCGATCGAAACGTCAGCTTGCCGAGCTTGCGCTACGTGTTCTGCAGCGGTGAAGAGCTCAAACTGACCCAGGTCAAAGGGATTAAGCAGTGTTTGCCTCATATCGCCCTGCACAATCTTTATGGGCCAACCGAAGCCTCCATCGATGTGCTGTATTTCGACTGTAACGATCCGGATATAGATAATGTCCTGATCGGGCGGCCGATTGATAACATGAAAGTGTTGGTCCTGGACAAAGGGCAGCGGCTTTTGCCGCCCGGTGCGGTGGGTGAACTCTACCTTTCCGGCGTCGGACTGGCGCGCGGCTATCTGAATAAAGCGGCGCTGACGGCGGAGAAATTCATCGTCAATCCGTATTGCACCGAATGGGATGAGCGGGCGGATGACTATGCCTGTTTGTATAAAACCGGTGATTTGGTGTATCAGCGGAATGATGGGCAAATCGTTTATGTTGGCCGCAATGATTTTCAGGTGAAAATACGCGGATATCGCATTGAGTTGGGTGAAATCGCCCAGCGTCTCGAAGCGTTTGACTTGGTGCGCCAGGCGGTGGCGCTGGTTTATCAACAGCCCCATCCCCGCCTCGTGGCCTATTACACGGCGCAGGCACCGTTGCCGGAGGCGACGCTACAACACTTTCTTGCCGCCGCCTTGCCCGAGTACATGGTGCCGGAGACCTTTATCTGGTTGAAAGAATGGCCCGTCACGGTGAATGGCAAACTGGATCGGCGTGCGCTTCCTGAACCGTCTCTGCCGGTCGTACAGGAACGTGTCGCACCGCAGTCGGAGAGGGAAGCGCAGATCGCCGCCATTGTTGCGGAAATGATGGGGATCGATGAAGCGCATTTCAGCTGTGAGGCTAACCTGTATCAGTTGGGGCTGGACAGCATCATGGCGATCAAGCTGGTGAGCAAATTGCGCCAGGCGATGGGCGTATCGATCCGGGTGAAAGACGTGTTCGCCAGCAAAACCGTGCATGCACTCCATTTACGTCTCGCTCAGCATCAGCAGCAGGTGATGATTGAAGGCAAACGGGAGCAGGGCGTATTGGTTGGCGAGTTGCCGCTGCTGCCTGTCCAACGCTGGTTCTTTGACTGCGCATTCCCTTATCCGAATTATTGGAACCAGGCGTTTCTGCTGGATGTGCCGGCGCTGGACGTCGAACGCCTGCGCGAAGCGCTGCACGCATTGATTCAACATCACGATGCGCTACGCCTGACGTTTACGTCTGAGGATTCGTCGCATTGGCGCCAAGGCTATCAACCGATGCCGGACGCCATCGAACTGCGGTGTCATCATGTCGAACGCTCGGCACCGCAATGGCAAGAGGCCCTGTCCGCCGTGCTGACCGAATGGCAAAGCGATATCGATCTGGCCGACGGGCCGCTTTATCGTTTTGGTTATGTCACGGGGTTCGACGAGGGGCGAGCCCGTATTTTCTGCGCTTGCCACCATTTGGTGCTCGATAGCGTCAGCTGGGGCATTCTGGCCCGCGATCTGGCGAACGCCTACCACGGTGAAAGCCTTGGAGATAAGGGAACGAGTTATCGTCAGTGGACTGAGCACTTCGAGCAATATTGTGCCAATCACGCGGAAGAGGCGTCTTACTGGCGGGCCAGGATGGCGGACTACCGCCCCGTTGCGTTGCCGGCTGCGCGCGGCGCTACGATGGTATGCAGCCGCCTCGCGTTATCAATAAAAGTGACGCAGGCGCTGCAAACCGAGGGTTTACGTGCCTTCAATGCGAAAGTCGACGAATGTTTGCTGGCGTGTGCAGACGGCATGCTCGCTCACTGGTTTAACGGAGAGCTGACCCATGTCACCGTTGAAGGGCACGGACGCGAAGAGATTGATGCCACTCTGGACGTTCATCGTTGCGTCGGGTGGTTCACGTCACTTTATCCCTGTGCGCTCTCATCCTCTCCCGATCCGGCAATGCGTTTGCAGGCGGCCAAAGCGCAACTGCGCGGCGTGCCTCATCAAGGCGTAGGATTTGGCGCGTTTGCCCGTGAGCTAGGGTTGCCGCTGCCCAATGTTTGTTTCAACTACCTGGGACAGCTGACTTCGCCGGATGAAAAGGATTGGGCGCTGGTCATGTCGCCGGTCGGTGAGACGCGCCATCCTGACAACGGCTTGCCTTTCGGTATTACGCTCTTTAGCTACATAGAGCAAGGTCGGTTGCAGCTCGAAGTCGTCAGCGGTCTGTCCGGTGAGCAAAATCAACAGTTGCTGGAGGCCTGGGAGGCGGCTATAGACACGCTGATAGCGTGCTGTGAACGGCAGGGAAGAACCCAATACGGCCTTGGCGATTTCATCAATGTTGCGGATGAACGCGACTTACAGCATTTACCTCTGCAGGGCGGTGCCGAAAACGGCGACTGCTTTGCCA
This sequence comes from Serratia sp. 201, assembly GCF_037027545.1. Taxonomy (NCBI): domain Bacteria; kingdom Pseudomonadati; phylum Pseudomonadota; class Gammaproteobacteria; order Enterobacterales; family Yersiniaceae; genus Serratia; species Serratia sp. 201. Next base: position 838,949 of record NZ_JAXCHC010000002.1, read on the forward strand.
TGACCGAGATTCAGAAAGCCTATCTGGTTGGGCGCTTTGAAAACTATGAGATCGGCAACGTCGCCAACCACATCTACAATGAGTTCGTGTATCCGCGCCTTGATGACGAACGTCTGGAGCTGGCGATTAACCGATTGATCGCCCTCTGTCCGGTGCTGCGCACCGTGTATGACGCGGAAAGCATGACTCAGCGCTTCATTTCGGTGTCGCAGGCCGGCCATTATGCCTTGGCGGTGAATGACCTGCGCCTCGACGATGAGGCTACCGCGCTGGCGCGCGTGCGCAAGCGTCTGTCCCATCAGGTCTATCAGGTCGACCGTTTCCCGTTGTTCACTTTTGAAATCAGCCGGCTGCGCGATCGCGACGTGCTGCATATCAGTCTCGATCTGATTTTGCTGGATGTGCAAAGCCGTCTGGCGCTGTATCAACTGCTTAATGCGCTGTATCGGGGAAATGTCTTGCCGCCGCTGGCAACCGTGAACTTCAAAGACTACCAGGAGCATCTGGCCCATCTGAAGGCCTCCCGTTGGTATCAACGAGATTGCGCTTATTGGCAGGACAAGCTGGCCGATATGCCGCTGCGGCCAAACTTACCGCTCAAGGTACCGTCGGCCACGGTTGAACACCCGCGCTTTGCAGAGCATACGCTATATATAGACAAACAAATTTGGCAGGATTTCAAACGGCAAGCGCAGCATTATCAGGTCTCATACTCGTCGGTATTGCTGAGCCTCTATGGCTACCTCATCGCGCGATATTCCGGCAACAGCGAGTTTCTCATTACCATGACGCTGTTCAATCGCTACGCGGTTTGCGAGGAGGTAAACGACATTTTAGGTGATTTTACCTCGACCAACCTGTTCCACTTTCGCGATGCCGGCGAGGATCTGTTCACCACCATCGAGACGACGCATAAGCGCATGTGGGACGACATTCAGCATGCGTTGTACAGTGGGTTGGATGTGCAGCGCGATCTGGTGAAACTGCACGGCCTGGATCGCCATTCGGCGGTGTCGCCGTTGGTCTTCACTGGCGTCGTAGGGCAACAAACCGGCGATTGGGATAAACAGGCGTATCTGGAAGACAGCGAGGTGCGCGAGCAGCGATATTGGTGTGCGCAAACCTCTCAGGCTTGGATCGACCTGCAGGCTATTGAAGTCGATGGCCGCTTTATGAGCAAGTGGCTTTATGTCGAACAGCTGTTTGATGAAGAAACCATTGCGCATCTGAATCGCGCCTATTGCCGTCTGATCTCGCGATTAGCGCAGCAGCCTTGGGAAACGCCGGTGGGATGCGAAAACTATTTGCCTGAAGCGCAAAGAGAAATGATGCAGCGGGCAAATGCCGTCACTCAGCCTCTCAGTGAAGAAACCCTGTTCAGCGCGTTCGATCTGTTGGCGACGCAAGCACGGCATCGAGAAACGATCGCGGTGTATGACGGGGAAGCGGCGATCGGCATGACCTATGGCCAATTGAAACAAGACAGCGATGCTTTGGCGCAGCAGGGGATGGGCTCATCTGCGCCGCTGATTGCCGTATTGGCGGAAAAAAGCTACGCCCAGGTCTGTGCCTGTCTGGCGATCATGAAGGCCGGCAAGGGCTATCTACCGTTGCATGTGGAGTGGCCGGCGGGGCGCATCGCCGATATTTTACAACAGGCCGGTGTAGAACAGCTCTGGCTGACCCGGGCACAGTCGGCGCGTGCGGATATCCGGACACTGAGCGAAGCGGGTTATCAACTGCTGGTCATCGAGGATATGCTGGATGAGGCGACCGCTTTGCCACCGTGTTTCGGCTTGCCGCACGTCAGCGCCGCCGATGTGGCCTATGTCATTTTCACTTCCGGTTCCACCGGGCGGCCAAAAGGGGTCACCATCGATCACCGTGGCGCAGTGAATACGCTGCAAGCGGTAAATCGACGCCTCTCGCTGACCGCTGAAGATGCCCTGTTCGCGCTGTCTGAATTGAGCTTCGATCTCTCCGTCTATGACATCTTCGGCGCGCTTAGCGTCGGTGCGGAGATCGTCTTACCGGCTCAAGAGAGCGTAAAAGATCCGGAGCGGTGGTTGCCGCTGCTTGCTGAGCGTGAAGTCACCGTCTGGAACAGCGTTCCACAGCTTGCCGGGCTGCTGGCCGATGCCGTGGCACGGCAGGGATGCTCACTGCCAAGGCTGCGCGCGTTTTTAATGAGCGGTGATTGGATCCCGCTGAATCTGCCGGAGACGTTGCGCACACTTTGGCCGCACGCTGACTGCATCAGCCTGGGCGGGGCGACTGAGGGCAGCATTTGGTCCGTTTGGTACCCGATAGAGGCGATCGATCCGGCCTGGCGCTCCATCCCTTATGGCACCGCGATGCCTCATCAGGCGCTTTATGTTTTGGATCCGCAGGGACAGATGTGTCCGGTTGGCGTGACCGGTGAGCTCTATCTTGGCGGGATGGGGGTGGCATTAAATTATTGGCGAAATCCACAGCTCACGGCGGAGCGTTTCATTTCGCACCCTCGTCACGGACGCCTCTACAAGACGGGCGATTTAGGGCGCTGGCATGCGGCAGGTTATGTCGAATTCCTGGGGCGCAACGACTTCCAGGTCAAGCTGCGCGGGCATCGCATTGAGCTCGGGGAGATTGAAAGCCGGCTTCTGCAATGCGGCGGGATCCACCAGGCCGTGGCACTGGTGATGGCGCAGCCGGCACCGATGCTGGTGGCTTATTACGTCGGCGAAGCGAACGCTGACGAGAAAATGCTCCGTTCGCGACTGGCTGAACAATTGCCGGAGTATATGGTACCGGCGTATCTTATCGCTTTGGATGCCTTGCCGCTGACGGCGAATGGCAAACTGGATCGCAACGCCTTGCCGCTACCCGCAGCCGAAGAGCAGGCGACTTATTGCCCGCCGCGTGACGACCGTGAACATCAACTGTGTCGGCTGTGGGGCGAGATCCTGCACGTGCCGGCGGATGAACTCAGTACCCAGGCGGATTTGTTCCAGTTGGGCATCGACAGTATCGCCAGTATCCAAATGGCGGGGCGGTTAAGGCGCGAATTGCAGCTGGATGTCACGCTGAAAGAGTTGCTGACGTGTCGCACCATCGCATCGTTCTACGACACTCTGCTCGGCCGTCAAACCGTTGGCGGCATCCAGACCGTGCAGCGCGAAACAGGGGCCTTGAGCGGCGCAGTTCCGCTGCTGCCCATCCAGCAATGGTTCCTGGCACATGATCTGCCGCATCCGCAGCAGTGGAACCAGTACGGGCTGTTGGTGGCGCCTGGCATGACAATGGCCCGTCTGCAATGCCTGTTGCCGCGCCTCGTGGCGCAGCACGACGCGTTCAATCTGCGCTTCGAAAAAGATACCCAGGGAGAATGGCGTCAATGCTACCAGCCGCAGGCTGCGCTGCCGCCATGCCACGCTTTGGACATTCGCGCATTGTCGCTGCCGGAAGACCACCCGGATTTTGACGCCGCGCTGTTGCAGCGTTTTGCCGACTGGCAGCAGGCGTTCGATCTGCAGAGCGGGCCTTTGGCCGCGTTCGCCGTTCTTGAAGGGTACGCGGACGGCAAGGCCAGGGTGTTCGTCGCTTGCCATCACCTGATTGTCGATGCGGTCAGTCTGCAGGTGATCGTCGACGATTTACGACGCCTGAGCCAAGAGGAAACGCTGCCGGAGAAGGCCAGCAGCTATCGCCAATGGGTGAACCATCTGCGGCAACGTGCGCAAATTACCTCTCATGAACGTGAAGAGTGGCTGGGGCAATTGCCGGGCAGCGAAGTTCATGCGTTGCAAGCGCTGGGCGGAACCGCGACGACGCGTCATGCCCTTGCGTGGGGGGAAGGGCCATCCTGTCGCTTGATGCAGCACCTCGCCATGTTCGGCATGCAGCCGCAGGACATGGTGGCCTGGGCGGTTGGCCGCGTTTTGCATGATTTGACCGGACAAACCGCCTTTAGCCTATGGTTTGAGGGGCACGGTCGGCAAGCGGATGAGCGAACGCTGGATATCTCCAGGACGATGGGCTGGTTCACCAGTCGTTATCCCGTGCGTTTTAGCTATCAACGCGATGCCAGGGAGCATTTGCTCGCGGTGAAAAATAATCTGAGACGTTGGTCGCAGCGGGCGGAAAACTTCGGTGTCCTGTGTGGTTTGCCCGTGGTGAGAGAGGACGGCATCAGCATCAACTACCTGGGCAAGATGGAGGCGGCGGGAGACTGGGCGCTGGATCACCACTTTGTGGGGCTGCATCGCCATGCCTCCCAGGAAGGGACGCATCTGATCGATATCGTCGTGTTGAACGTTGGCGATCGTCTTGAATTGCGGGTCGAAAGCCGGCTGCGGGAGCATGACGCGGCCTGGTTGACGCAGCGGCTTATTCGAGAGTTGGAAGATGGCCTGGTATCAATGAATTGGCCATCCTGGCGTTGGTTAACCGAATCGGATGTCGATTTCGCCCTCCCGCAACCCCATCTGGATCGGCTGCAACATGCGCAGGCGGTTGATGCGGTCTTCATGGCCAATAGTCTGCAGCAAGGGATGTTGCACCATTCGCTGGCCTTTGGCGACGCCGATCGGGTGTATCGCGTGGCTACGCGCTGGGATTATCACTGTGCGATCGAGCCCGAGACGTTCAAGCGGGCGTGGCAATGGGTGCAACAGCAGTTCTCCTGCCTGCGGTTGCGGTTCGATTGGCGCGGTGAAATCGTGCAGGTCGTGGATCATGAAGGGCGCTTCCCTTGGCACGTCCATGACATCAGCCATCTGTCGCCTGAAGAGCGGGAACACGCCTTGCACAGGCTGCAGGAAAGTGAGCAGCAGGCCAGCTTCGATCTCCAACAAAGCGGACTGTACCGTGTCTGCCTGGTCAAACTGGCGGATGATCACTTCGCTTGCCTGTTCTGTGTACATCACGCCATCCTCGATGGTTGGAGCAGTCCGCTGCTGGTGGGGGCGCTGCATGACGCTTACCTGGCGTTTTCTCACGGACGTGAGCCGGCGGACAGACCGGATCTCTTTGCTTCAGTGCAGCACTACATTCAACGGCATCGCGATAGGGACACGGATTTCTGGCGCGACTACCTGAGCTCGGTCGACACCTCGCCGGATCTGAGCGGATGGCGCCGTCCGGATGCGGAGTCATCGGCGTTAGCAGCCATTAAGAGCGTCTCTGCTGCAGGGATTTGCCGCTGTGAACTGAGCGCCGAAGAGCGCCGGTGCGCGCTCGAAGCTGCCCAGCGCCAAGGCATGACCCTGAACGCCTTGCTGCAATACGCCTGGCACAAGGTGCTCGCACTCTACTCCGGTGCTGCCGTGACCGTGGTGGGCACCGTGGTGGCGGGAAGGATGCTGCCGTTGAATGGTATCGAAAACACGCTGGGCATGTTCCTCAATACGCTACCGTTGAAGGTGGAGCATCAAAGCGATGTGCCTCTGATTCAGCAGGCACATCGGTTGCAGCAAGATATTAATGAAGCCAATACCCGATGCCTGGTCGATCTGGCTCATCTGCAGCCTGCGGGCCAGCGCCTGTTTGACTCGTTGTTCATTTATGAAAATTACCCGCAGCCTGATGAAGACCGCCACCGCGAACTGCGTCATCAATTCGTCGGTCGCAATGAGCAGAGGGATTATCCATTGGTCGTCAGCGTGGAGGAGGAGCCGGACGTTCTGCTGATTAAGCTGGAATATGCGGCAGAGTACTTTGATGCGGCGATGATGCGGCAAGCGATGGCACTGTTAAAGGACATCGTCGGCCACATGGCGAAAGACGCGAGTACGGAGACGGTGGCGATAGCTCCGGTTTATTGTGAGCCGGAGCAACCCTTGTTGCTTCCTGCGCCGGGGAATGCCGCCACCTTATCGCAAGTGTTGGCGCACTACGCATGCAGCCGGTCAGACGCTCCGGCGCTGAGTGACGGCGAGCGCAGCTGGAGCTACGCCCAGCTTGACGCAGAAGTGACGCAACTCGCCAATCTCATCGCCGGCCGCCTTGAGAAGACGCCGCACGCGCCTATTGCCTTGCGACTGCACAGCAAAGTCTTGACGGTCATGGCCTTGTTGGCGATAGGACGACTGGGCGCAGCTTATGTGCCGCTGGACAAAGACTATCCGCAGGAGCGTATCGATTTCATTCTGCGTGACAGCCAGGCTATCGCCGTATTGACGATGTCTGGGGATGAAGGGGCCGAGTACGGTATTCCGTCTATTCCCTTGTTCGGCACCGCGGGAGAAGCGCTGTGGCGCAAACAGGCCACGATGCCGACGTTCACACCTGCGGCGGAGAAGACCGCCTACATACTTTACACGTCCGGCACGACGGGTAAACCCAAAGGGGTTAGCGTGGGGCATGGGGCGCTGCTCGCCACATTGCGAGGTTTCTGGCAGCAGTACTTCCAGGGCAGGGAAGCGCTGAAAACGTACAGCATGACCAACCCCGTTTTCGACATTTTCGGTCTTGAATACGGTTTGCCGTTATTGAGCGGCGGCTGCGTTACCTTGGGAACTCACCATGTCACTGGGCTGGATTGCCGTAAGTTCGATTTCATCCAGTCAACGCCCAGCATGCTGGAAATTGTCCTACCGGTATTGCAGGGGGACGAGGAATGTTTACTTCTGGTCGGCGGTGAAAAGCTTGAGCCGCATTTGGCGCAGAAGGCCCTGGCTGTTTTCACGGCGCTCGTCAATGTCTACGGTCCGACGGAAACCTGCATTTGGTCAACCGGTAAACATTATCGGCGTGCCGCGACGGATCGCGTTTTAACGATAGGCCGCCCTTTGCCGGGAGAACGTTGTCTGGTGTTGGACCCGGCCGGCAGACCTTTGCCTGTCGGGGCCATCGGCGAGCTCTATATCGGGGGCAGCGGCGTGGCCGAGGGTTATCACAACCAGCCTGAGCTGACCGCCTCACGCTTTGTTTCACTGTCGTTTGCTGAGGGGATATGGTATCGCAGCGGCGATCGCGCGCGCATTTTGCCAAATCGTGAAATAGCATTCCTTGGGCGGCAGGATCAGCAAGTCAAGTTGCACGGCCATCGTATTGAGAAGGGCGAGATTGAGCAGGTTATATTGCAGCACGAGTCGATCTTGCAGGTTACCGTGCAAATATGCCAAGTGGCGGGGGATGGGAACGTCGGTCAGGCGTTGGTTGCCTATTATGTGGCGCAGGGCGAAATTAACGCCGGGCAGTTGAATGAACACGTCGGTCGACAACTGCCGGATTATATGGTGCCTGCCTATTGGATTGCGTTGTCTGCCTTGCCGCTGAACGCTAACGGCAAACTGGATGTGCGTGCGTTGCCGTCGGTTGACGCCGGTGAGGCATCTCCAACGGCGCAGAGCGAAATCGCTACGCCGCTGGTGAAGCAGTTGCAGGTTATCTGGCAAGAATTGCTCGGTTGCGAGGCGGTGGGCGTCAATACCTCGTTCTTTGAACTAGGTGGGAACTCCATCATGTTGACCCGGCTCTATGGCATGTTACCCGACCAGGTTCAGCAAAAAATCGGTCTGATAGATCTCTTCCGTCTGCCGACCATTGCCCGCATTGCCGCGCATATCGAAGGTCGCCAACATGAAGCGGCGCCGGCACCGACGACTGGACCGATCAATGCCCGGGACGATATCGCCATTGTGGGGATGGCGGGCCGTTTCCCAGGCGCGCAAACGCTGGCGGCATTCTGGCAACGGTTATGCGATGGCGAGGCGTTTATTACGCATTACTCGCGCGAGGCGCTGGCGGCATCGGTTGACTCCGCACTGCTGGATCATCCGCATTATGTTCGCGCCCAGGGGATGCTCGACGATATCGATCGCTTTGACGCCGATTTCTTCGGCTGTACGGCTCAGGAAGCGCGTCTGATGGATCCGCAGCAGCGAATTTTCCTGGAATGCGCCTGGCATGCTTTGGAAGATGCGAACTGCGATCCGCAGCGCTTTGCCGGTGATATCGGCGTCTATGCGGCCATCGGCAACAGCAACTACGAAAGAGACGTTGTTCTACCGAACATGCCGCAGGCTGATTTGATCGATCATTACCAGTTGATGATTCATAACCAATCCCACTTCCTGGCGACAAAAACGGCGTACAAGTTGAACTTGACCGGGCCGGCGATGACGATCCAAACGGCTTGTTCATCCTCGCTGGTCGCTGTTCATCAGGCTTGTCGCGCCTTGCAGGCGGGCGACTGTCAGGTCGCATTGGCAGGCGGCATCTCCATTGGTCAATTAGCGCGCGGTGGTTACCTGTACCAGCCAGGGATGATCTTCTCACCTGATGGTCACTGCCGTCCGTTTGATGCGCAAGCGGCGGGAACCATTGAAGGACAAGGGGTAGGTATTGTCGTGCTGAAACCTTTGGCGCAAGCGCTGGCGGACGGTGATGCTGTGTATGCCGTTGTGAAAGGGTCGGCCGTAAATAATGACGGGCGGGATAAAATGGGATTCACTGCGCCAAGCGAGAGCCGTCAACAGGCGGTGATTGCAAAGGCATTGGCCGATGCCGATGTCACGCCGGCGGACATTTCCTATGTCGAAGCGCACGGCACCGGCACGCCATTGGGCGACCCTATTGAAATTGCCGGGTTGAAAGCGGCCTTCGCCGGACAACAGGCGGAACACGCCTGCGCAATCGGCTCGGTGAAAAGTAACCTGGGGCATTTGGATGTCGCGGCAGGCATCGCCGGCTTGATTAAAACGGCGTTGTGCCTGCAGCATCGCACGTTAGTTCCCACGCTACATATGCACCGTGAGAATCCGGCATTAAAACTGGCTGAAGGGCCGTTTTATGTGAATGTTGAAACCCGCAACTGGGAAAGCGCCACAGGGCTCCGCACCGCCGGCGTCAGCGCTTTCGGCATTGGCGGCACCAACGCACACGTTATCCTTCAGCAGGCGCCGAACACGCCGACAACCGCGCCACGGTCCGCTCAGCGCAATATGCTGTGCGTTTCTGCGGCGGATGACGCAGCTCTCGAACGGATGAGTGAGGCTTTGGCCGATCATTTGGCAACGCATCCTGAGCATTCGATGGAGGCGGTTGGCTATGCCCTGATGGCGCAGCGACACCGCTATGCATGCCAACGGTGGGTATCCGGAGATTCACGGGAAGCGGTCGTCGCGCGGTTGCGCGAGAAGGGCGAAACGATGGCCCGACCTGCGTTCGAGGCGCAGGTGGCCTTTATGTTCCCGGGCCAGGGCGCACAATTCGTCGGCATGACACAGGCGTTATATGACGCCGAACCGCAATTCCGAGTGGAGGTCGATCGTTGCCTCGCATTGCTCGAGCCGATGATGGGCGGTGAAATAACGCGGGAAGACGTATTGGCGAACGGGGAGAGCGTACACCACACCGCAATCACTCAAGTGGCGCTGTTTGTGTATGAATATGCGTTGGCGCAGTGGTATCGCTTCCTCGGTGTTGAGCCGACGGTGATGATTGGCCATAGCCTGGGCGAATATGTTGCCGCATGTATCGCCGGCGTATTTTCTCTGGAGGATGCGCTCAAGTTGATGCTCAAACGCGGTGCGCTATTAGCGCACACCGCACCGGGGGCGATGCTGGCTATCAAACAGTCGGCGGAGGGCGTAAGCGAACAGGCTGCCGCGTTGGGCGTCGATATCGCCGTCGTTAATGATTCGGGAAGCTGTGTCATTTCCGGCGCGGCGTCGGCAATCGCCTCTTTGCAGGCGAGCTTGATCGCCCAAGGGGTATCTTGCCATCCGGTTAAGGTTTCGCACGCGTTCCATTCGCGTTTATTGGAGCCTGTGTTGGCAGAGTTTAAGGCCGCGCTGCAAGAAATTGCCTTCAACGAGCCGCAGTTACCGTTTATCTCCAATTTGACCGGCCAGTGGGCAACGGCGGAACAGGTTTGTCAGCCCGAATATTGGGTGCAGCACCTGCGGCATACGGTGCAATATGACGCCGGCCTGCGTACCTTGCTTGAACGCCGTGCCGATGACAACTGGGTATTGCTGGAAGTAGGGCCGCGTCAAATTCTGAGTACGTTGGCGTCGCGCCATCCGGCATTGGGGAATGCGGCCGTTGTCGTTTCTTCACCGCGCAACGCTACGGATGAGCGGCAGGCTGCGCAGATGCTGTGGCGTTCCGTTGGCGTGCTGCATATGTCAGGTGTGGAAATCAACCAGGAGCGTTTCTGGCGGTGTACGGGGCAAGCGTCTTTGCGTCTACCGGCATATCCTTTCGCGCCTCAGCGGCATTGGTTCGGTGTGATGAATTCACCCGCTCATTCGCGGCCGGCCCCGGTTCCGGCGGAGGCAGCCGTGCACCAAGGAGATATGCAACAACGGGTGGCAATGTTGTTCAACGAGGTTCTGGGGTGTGAGTCGGTCGATCCACAGCGCGGGTTCTTCGAACTGGGCGGCGACTCGCTGAGCGCATTGCAACTGATTGGCCGCCTGCAAAAAATGACCGGTATACGTCTTGAGCTTATGGCCATGGAACAGCCGAGCGTCGTGCAAATAGCGCAATCGCTGGAGGCTCATGCGACAGCGAAGCCTCAGGGCGAAAGCGGTTTGGTGAAGCTGCGCGACGGTGAGGATGAGGGGATGATGCCACTTGTGTTGATCCACCCCATCGGCGGCGACATCTATTTCTACCGGGAGTTGGCTCAATGCTTGGGAAGCAGCAGAACGATTTATGCCATACGTTCACCTCTGCTCAATGGCTCGGGCGCCTTCGAGAGCATCGAACAATTGGCGGGAGAGTATCTGGCTTTGCTGAAGCCGCATCTTGAGCGAGGCGAATGTTGCCTGGCCGGTTCTTCGTTCGGCGGTATTATCGCGTTTGAAATGGCGCGGCAGTACCAAGAGGGAAAACATGTGTCTCTGCCGGTAGTGATGATTGATTCCCCAGGACAGGGAAATCTGCCTGCGGCCATGACGGATGAACAGATTTTGGACTACCTGCTTTCATTTGGCCTGGTGTCACTGGACATTGATTGGGATGCCTGGAAGGCGATGACCCAAATGGCGGATAAAATCCATTATTTATCTGAGATCACCAAAGGAACTGCGGCCGAAACGCTCTTTTCCTCGGCGTTCTTACCTCGTTACTTGAGCACCTGGCAACGGCATAACGTGATGATGCAGCGTTACCACCCGCATGCGTTGATGAGTGATGTGCTGTTTTTCTCTCACCGTGAGGTGATTGCAGATTTTCCTGAAAATCAAAGCAAGTTCTGGCATCCCTGGGTGTTGGGCCACTTCGAGGTGCAGGTAATTCCGGGGAACCACCTGACGATGAACGCGGGAGAAGGCGCGGCAATGATGGCGGAAAAAATGACTTCGTGGTTAGGGCATTGGACGCTGGCTTGATGGCGCAGCGTGTTCGCTATACCTGAGGGGAAATCAGCGGGATAAACTAGCCCGCTGATCCCGCTACGGTATTGATTTTGATTACGCCGCTCCCGTTCTCCGCGGTGGCGGATAGCGTCATATTCTTGCAAAGCAGAGGAAGCCGTATGTGGTTTGAGCAAATAAAAAGGGGTACCGGTGGGGATGATGAGCATATTTTATTTTGTTTCCCTTATGCCGCCGGAAATGCCGAGGTATTCGTGCCATTCTCTCACTACGTCAATAGCAATACGTCCGTGTACGCCATGCAACTGCCCGGCAATGGGCGCCGCTTTTCAGAGGCGTTGTGCAATGATGTCTGCAAAATTTTGGATGAGGTTGAACGAGAAGCCACGAGCCTGATGTCGGGAAAACCGTACTCATTTCTTGGTCACAGCAATGGCGGATTATTCGCCTTTGAATTGGCGAGTCGTTTTATCGCTCAGGATAAACCGCCGGCGCGAATTTTTATCGCCGCAGAAGCACCGCCGCACATTACGGATTTTAAGCATGATCCGATGCATTCAGATGATGATGAAATGGCCGAAGTATTGCGTCGTTATGGCGGAACTCAACCTGATATTTTGGATGACGTTGATTTCAGAAGCTTATTTTTTCCTATTATACGCAACGAGCTGTCGATTAATTTTCATATGAAACGGGCGTTGAAGGAGAAGACGATCAATTATCCTTTGGTGTTGATTCACGGCAGCCGCGACAGCACTGTTTCCAAGACGGACATGGCGGCTTGGGCGCGCTATACAAGCGCGCATATCGGTCTGCACACCGTTTCGTCGGATCATTTCTTCATCAATCATCAGCCGAAAGAAGTGGCGGATATCGTGAATCAGCAGCTGGCGTAAAGCGCAGGTATGGCGGTTGGGGCACAACCGCCATTAACGCAATGGCGTCATCACACCACCGGCGCCACCGTCAGCAGCAGGTTGGCGAAGCGGCGCTGTTCGCCGGAGGCGATCACCAGCAACGTCCGATCCGATTTGACCGCGGCGTAAAACGCCTCGCGCGGCAGGTATTCGATCGGGCAATGTTCTGGCAGCAGCTGCCGGTATTCGGCTTCGATAGTGTTGGTGAAGTCCGGCGGGCAGGCCATCAGCGCCGCGCTTTCCACGTTGATGCAGGCCAGCAGTTTTTCCAGGATCGGCGGAGCGGCGAGCGTGCCGGGCGCCAGGTTCAGATAGACCACGGTGGCGTCTTTCGGCGCGTGGGTCATGCAGGCGTAGTTGCCGTCGGCGATCAGCACCTGGGTTTTATGCCCGCATTGCGCCAGCGCGGCGAGCAGCGGCGGGTGGATGATGGCGGATTTAATCATAAGGCGATACCTGAATAGGGGGCGGCAGCCGTGCCGCCCGCAGCTGAATTACATGCGGTAGATGCCGCCGTTGATATCAAGAGTGGCGCCGGAGATGAAGCCGTCGTATTCCGCCGCCAGAAAGGCGATGGCGCGCGCCACGTCGTCCGGCGTGCCTGCGCGGCCCAGCGGGATGGCGCGAACGGTTTCCTCCGCCGATTCTTGGGTGGTGTGGCGATTATGGAAGCGGGTGCCGAGGATCAGGCCGGGCGCCACCGCGTTTACCCGGATGCCGTGCTCGCCCAGCTCCGCCGCCAGCGAGCGCGTCCAGGTGAGCACCGCGCCCTTGGTGGAGGAATAGACCAGCGAGCCGGAGTGGCCGCCGGCGCGGCCGGCCTGCGAGGCCAGGTTGACGATGCTGGCGCCGTTTGCCGCCGCCTTCAGGAACGGTAGCGCGCTCTGCGTCACGTTCAGCATGGTGGTCATGTTCACGTCGATCACGGTTTGCCAGAAGGCGCGGTCGATCTCGCCCAGCCATTTGCGCCCGACGATGCCGCCGACGTTATTGACCAGAATATCGATGCCGCCGAGAAACTCGGCGCCGGCCGCGACGCAGCGCAGCGTTTCGTCGGTATCGATGAGATCGGCGTAGCCGTAAGCGGCTTTTTGCCCCAGAGAATGGGCCAGCGCCACCAGCGCCTTGGGGCCGCTTTCGTCGCTGTGATAGTGAAAATAGATGTCGCAACCGGCCTTTATCAGCCGCTCCGCAGTGGCGCGGCCAATGCCCTGTTCCGCTCCGGTGATAAAGACCTTTTTGCCCGCAAGATCGCCCATGATTGACTCCTTATTGGTTCGTTAAGAATTGATGACGCCTTCACGCTGTTTGGCGCAGTAGAAAATGCAGATCAGCCCGGTGGCCAGCAGGCACGAGGCCAGGAAAAACAGCCCCGGCGCGCTGCTGCCGGTCAGATCGTTCAGCACGCCCACCGCATAGGGGGCGACAAAACCGCCGATATTGCCGATGCAGCTGACCACCGCCAGCCCGGCGGCCGCAGCCGCGCCGGTGGAGATATTGGCGGGCATGGATAAAAACGGCGGCACGGCGGTGTAGATACCGATGGCGGCGATGCACAGGAACGACAGCGCGACGAGCGGGTCGTATTTAAAAAACGTCACCGCCCCCATCAGGCCGATGGCGGCAACCACCATGCTGAGGCCGGCAAATACGCCGAGCTTTTTGGTTTTGCTGGCCCACAGGCTCCACGGATAGACCAGCAGCGCGGCCAGGCCGTAGGGAATGAGCGCCAGTAGGCTGACGCGGAAGATATCGCCGCCGGAGAGGGCGCTGATGATCGACGGCAGCCAGGTGCCGAAGCCATAAATGCCGCACACCATGCCGAAGTTGAGCAGCGCGTAGAGCAGGTATTTCTTGTTTTTAATCCCCTTCAGGAAGTCAGCCAGCGTGATTTTAGAGCCGGATTTGGAGCGGCCGGCGTTGCTCATCAGCCAGGCTTTTTCCTCCACGTTCAGATAGCCGACGTCTTTGGGGGAGTTCTTGATCAGGAACGGGATCAGCAGGCCGATGACGATCGGCGGCAGCCCTTCGAGGATAAACAGCAGCTGCCAGGGGGCGAACCCGAACCAGTCATGCTGAATATTGAGAATAAAGCCGGAAATCGGCGAGCCGACCGCGTTGGACAGCGGCTGGACGATGATAAACATGCCGAGAATTTTGGTGCGGTATTTCTCCGGAAAGAAAACCGTGAAGTAATACACCACCGAGGGAAAGAAACCGGCTTCGCACACGCCCAGCATAAAACGGCAAATATACAGCTCCAGCGGCGTGCGCACAAAACCGAGCAGGGTCGCGAAGATGCCCCAGGAAATTAATATTCTGGCGAACCAGATGCGCGGGCCAAATTTAATGGTGCCGGCGTTGCTGGGTATTTCAAACAAGAAATAGCCGATAAAGAAAATCCCGGAGGCGAAGCCGAAAGCCGAGGCGGTCAATCCCAGATTATCTTCCAACGCTTTAGCGGCGTAGGCCATATTGTTGCGGTCGAGAAAGGCCAGGAAATACAATAAGATCATGAGGGGGACAATATGCAGCGTCAATTTCCTGATGGCGCTGCGTTCAATATCCGTTGGCATTGTTTTTTTCATCATGGTTTTTCCCATGTGGTTAATCGGAATAATAGCGGCCCAGCCCAAAGTCATGAGCGGCGTGCTGAATAACGACGTTGCGTGCATAAAAGCGTCGCGCCGTTTATTTATTGCGACGATTCTATTTTTTCTGCTTTTAGCTGCGACGATCCGGACGATGCCGGCTGCGCATCGTCTGGGAAAGTCGTTTTTACCGTATTAACCGGCGGTTTTGACCGAGCGCCGGCTGATGACCGACGGCGGGAAGAGAAACTCGCCGGGCGGTTGCAAATCATTGTTGATACGGCCGATCAGGCGTTCGACCATCAGCTGCGCCATCTCCGCCAGCGGTGGGCCAATCGACGTCAACCCCGGTTCGGCCAGGCCGGCCAGCGCGATATTATCGATGCCGATCACCGAGATGTCTGCGGGCACCTGGATGCCGGCGGCGCGCAGGCCCACCATCAGCCCGATGCCCAGCGCATCGTTAATCGCCACGATGCCGTCCGGGCGCGGTGCCAACGCGAGAACGCGCGGCGCCAGCGTCAGCCCCAATTCGAACATTTCCGTGTCGCCGTAGGCGCTGTTGGCTTTGCCTTCGATCACCCGTTGGCGTTCGCTCAGGCTGTGCCCCAGCGCGCTCAGAAAACCGTCGATCTTGTGGCTGCGCCCGACGGTCAGCGTCGCTTCGGTGGCGAACACGATGTGTCGGCAGCCGCGCTCGAGCAGGTGCTGCGCGGCCAGGCGC
The DNA here is from genome assembly GCF_037027545.1 of Serratia sp. 201. Lineage (NCBI taxonomy): Bacteria > Pseudomonadati > Pseudomonadota > Gammaproteobacteria > Enterobacterales > Yersiniaceae > Serratia > Serratia sp. 201. The sequence continues at coordinate 854,490 of NZ_JAXCHC010000002.1, forward strand.
CCGGCGGCGATATTGTCCATCGACACGCTGTCGAACAGTCGGGTATCGGTGGCCATCGGCTCGGCGAACGGGCTGTCGTAGCTGACAATCTTCATGCCTCGCTCGGCGGCCCGAACAAAATGAGTCTGGCGAATGTCGCTCGCCGCTACGATGATGCCGCGCACGCCGTGCAGGAACATATCGTCGATAAACGCGGCTTCTTCCTGTTCCTGGCGGTAGGCGTTGCCGAGCAAAACGCGGTAACGGTGAACCCGCGCCGCGCCGTCGACCGCATGCGCCAGCGCCGAAAAGCTCGGGTTGACGATCGACGGCAGCAGCAGGCCGATGATCTTCGCCTGCGGCGCGGGCACCGCCGCTCGGGCCGGCCGGTATCCCAGGGTTTCCATCGCCCGTTCGATGCGCTCACGGGTCTGCGCGCTCATCTGGTGGCTGCGATTGTTCAGCAGGTTCGACACGCTGCTGATGGACACGCCGGCCAACCGCGCCACATCACGAATATTTGCCATTTGCCGATACCTTGCTGCCTGCCGTTAGCCTGCAATCTATAAGGGAAGCCGGCCGCAGGCAAGCTGGAACCGGGGCGCTGCGCGCATGGGATTGCGCATTTGTGAGAATCGTCAGGCGGCAGCCGTGTTGTTTACTAAACAACACAGGGGGAGAGGGGCAATGTGTTAACGCAGATGAGTGAGATCTGCGAAGCACCTCTCGTTTATCGCCCTTCGGGGCGGCGGGTTCTGTACTATTGTTTTCTCTTTGCGGCACGTTCCAGGCCGATGGGGCGCTGGGCGCAACGGAGAGAACAGATGAACAAACGGGAATTAGAAAGCGCGATTGTCACCGATTTTTCCAAACGCATGAGCTATGGCGACTACCTGTGCCTGGACTCGCTGCTGGACTGCCAGCACCCACTCTCCAACCCGCCACATCATGACGAAATGCTGTTCGTGATACAGCACCAAACCTCCGAACTGTGGATGAAGCTGATGCTGCACGAGCTGCAGGCGGCGGTGCGGCTGGTGCAGCAGGACAAACTCAGCCACTGTTTCAAAATCCTCGCGCGCGTCAAACAGATCCAGCGGCTGCTGTTCGAACAGTGGGCGGTGCTGGAAACGCTGACGCCGTCGGAGTACGTCGAGTTTCGCGATGTGTTGGGCAGCTCGTCGGGCTTCCAGTCGCATCAGTACCGGTCGATCGAGTTTCTGCTCGGCAACAAGAACGCCGCCATGCTGGCGGTGTTTAGCAGCGATGCGGAAAAGCACGCCGCGCTGAAGGCGATCCTCGAAGCGCCGAGCCTGTACGACGAATACTTGCTGTACCTGGCACGCCACGGCCTGCCGATCCCGCAGGAGTGCCTCGAGCGTGACTGGACGCAGCCCTACCAGCGCAACCCGGATCTGCTGCCGGCGTTTAAAGTGATCTACGACAACCCGCAGACCTACTGGGAAGCCTATGAAATGGCGGAGAAGCTGGTGGATATCGAGGAGAGTTTCCATCTGTGGCGTTTCCGCCATATGAAAACGGTGGAGCGGATCATTGGCTTTAAGTCAGGTACCGGCGGTTCCAGCGGCGTCAGCTTCCTGAAAAAGGCGTTGGATCTGACCTTTTTCCCCGAGCTGCTGGACGTGCGCACCGAAATCGGCGCCTGAAATAACGTGGGAGGATAAGGGCGATGAGCGTGAGGATTATCGATAAAGCGGCGGAGAAGGTGGTGGGAGTGAGAGTCGTGGGGCCGTATCCGCAGACCATCCCGCAGGGCTCGCAGCAACTGCTGGCATGGCGGAAACGCCACGGCGTGCCGTTTGGCAAATGGCTGGTGCTGTATTGGGACGATCCGGCGGAAGTGGCGCCGGAAAAGCTGCGTGCCGACGTAGTGATAAGCGTGGCGGACGATTTCGCGCTGCCGGCGGGTAGCGAGGGCGTGACCGTGCAGACGCTGCCCGCCGGGCAGTATGCGGTCTACCACGTGCGCATCAGCGATGGCGATTTCGAGCGGGTGTGGGGCGAGTTCTATCAGAAGCTGCTGCCGGCCAGCGGCTACCAGCCGGTTGAGGGGGTGAGCTATGAGCACTATCTCAACGACTGCGAGGCCGACGGCTATTTCGACCTCGAGATTTACCAGACGGTGAAGAAGTGGTGAGGGGGCTAACGGCGCGGTAGCATATCAAAAGGCTCTTTGGGAGCCTTTTGATGGGATATTTAAAGATTCATTTAAAAGAGGAACAGTCATAAGATAATTATTCCATGTCTATATCATAGAATGTATATTTAAGGTTTTTTATAAAATCTATTGTTTGCAGTAAGCGAACGTCTATCTTTTGATATGCCAAACAATCCTTCTCTAACTGGTTTATTATGGATAAACATCTTTCATCTTGCTCGTCCATGGCATCATAAAAATCTTGGTTGCACAAATCTAGCATTCTTAAGAATAACGAATCGGAAATTGTCTCATCTGATGGTGGTGTTTCCCCTGGGATATGATGGGTCGCACTGAGCAATAAAAACCCATGATACGAAAAATCACAGCCCAACAAGAAATAAAGACCCTCTTTGATTGGTGTCTTATAAACGATGGCCGATGTATCCGATGCGACAATTAAAATGTTCTCTTTGGATTGGAAAACTGCTTCGTCTTGAATAGTGACGTGAGATACGAAGCTATCGATACATTCTGATAATTTTATTTCTCGTAATGAGTCAACATCAAGGGCATGACGCTCGCTTGATGCTTTAAAAAAAGAAGGAACGCTCAACAACAAAAAAGAAAGCTCGTTTGTTTTCTTGTTGATTAAAAACCAGTCAAGGGAGTCCATTTCACTAAAATTACTGCTTCCAAAGAAATTACTGATATCATTTTCTAACTCATAGATATCACTGTACTGGCTTTTCATTGATATATTAAAGTTGGCGATATCCCAGAAAATATTCATCATCTGTTACCTCAGAGTGTTATAAAGATTTCAGTGGGGTCGCCTCTAAGAGAGCGCTAGTGAAAAATGAAACCCAGCAACTTTATCTTATATCTTGCTGGTTGTGATTCACCCGTCGCCGTGATTATTGTTATTCTGTTTTTGTGCATTTCCGACTCTACATTCTGAATGTAGATATCCAGATTTTCATTTTTATATGAAGGTATTGGGTCATATGGGTACTCTATGACTTTTATCCCGCTTATTTTTTCTGCGATCGCCTTCCTGATGTTTTCATCTATATCCCATATGGGTATCGCAGAGCTGTTATCATAAAGTACTTTTTCGTTAGAGTTAGGGATGGATACTTCTTTTTTAAATAAACGAAACTGCTCTTCGTTACCATCAAATAGTTGCCTGTTTGATGGGGTAATGACAATTTTCTCTTTGTTCATAATATTTAAATAGATCTAGTGAATAAATGATTCATGCCTTTATTGATTGTTAGTGTGCGAAGTGAAGATGTAGTTATTTGCGATATTCGAGGGGGGGGGTGAAAAATCACACACACTCTGCATTATGGAATGAGTGTGTGAATTTTTATATAATAATGTGGATGAGTTTCCTCTTTTTTAATAAATTATGTTATTCCTTTTGCAATATTTTCGCCATTCATCCTCAGTATGAAATGCACTGCGATAGTTGCACACTATTGTTCCCGTTAAATTATGTGGGTCATAAGCAGCGTCAATATGCCCCCATGAACCACTAACTGGAAGTTGTATATGAGTTTTTTCATAAAACCATGTTCGAAGATTTTTGGTAATAGCACCTTCTACTTTTTTTTGTATTCCCATCATGAGTTTTTCAGGCGCAAAACGCCAACTGCAAAGCACTGCATCTGTAATGAAGGCCCCGGAGAAGTCGGCAATTATATATATATCGCCGGCTTTTTCTTTTTTTGTACTGATTATTGTTCTGTATGATGTAGTCCTACCATCTGACTTTTCTGGCCAACCCTCCCACAATCTGGAGCCTTTTATTAGCATTTCTCGGGTTGTCGCTGTACCTAGCGTTATTCCCGCGAGTTCTAGTGTTCCGTCATAAGTATCTAGTTGCATTTTACAATCCAATTTCAAAAGGCTTATCAATTGGCTCAAGAACAGTTTTATAGTTAGAAAGGAAAAATTGAGTTCCTCCGCCTTCGCCGAATCTCGTTGGGTCTTGAGATATCGCTTTACCTGTTCCTGCAATCGTTTCTCTTTTTACTCTATATGCTTGTATTTTAGATCTATAACCAAATTTTTCATGTGGAAGCACCTGCAAACTTTCCCATAGCTTGGCTCTACTGCCACCTGCAGCATCTAGCGTCGCCTTGTTGAAGTAAAAACCAGATTGCCCTGGAGCGCCGCCATAAACAATGTCACCTTCTTTCAACATGATATTTGACCAAGAGTCTCGTCCTTTGTAGATACCTCGACCTTGCCATTGTCGACCAAAAGCTGCCTGATTATGATCGTTGGCTTTGGTTGCTGCGCATCGAGGCTTCCATCCCCAAGGATCCACCCAACCCAGCGGATTCGGCGCGTATTGGTACAGGTTGATCCCGCCGGCCAAACCTATCGGATCGTGCTGGGTAAATCTGCCGATATCCGGATCGTAATAGCGGAACAAATTGTAGTGCAATCCCGTTTCCCGATCCAGGTATTGCCCCTGCAGGCGCAGGTTTTGGGAATAATCCAGATCTTGCTGATTTTCCTCATACTTTATGCGGCCCCAGGCGCTGCTGTGACTCTGCCAGCGCAGCGTTCCGTCGCTGTCGGTCAGGCTTTCCGGTTCGCCGTTCGGCGCCGTGTGGAAGTAAAATACTTGGGCCGGCGTGTGGCCGTCGATGCGCGCCAAAGGTTCATAGCTGCCCTGATCGGCATAGACATAGGTGAGGGGCATGCCGTCGCGAGTTTCCTGCAGCAGCCGGAAACCTTCCCACAAAAACGTGGTGGTTTGGCATTTGCCGGCCGGTTGGCGCAGATCCTGACTTTGCTGCCACACCCGCTTTTGCGTGCGCCGCCCGAGCGGATCATAGTGGAACTGCACATGCTGCTGGGCTTCGCTGCGATGTTGGCTGTAGCGCACCATCTCGCAGAGGCGATGATCGGCGTCGTAGAGATATTGCCAACGGTAGTGGCCTTTGCGTTTTTCCACCGTGCGGCCAAAGACATCGTATCGGTAATCAATTCCCTGATAATGCAGTACGCGGTTGTGCCGCTGGCGGAATTGCCCCTCATCCAGCAGGTTGGATGCCGGATCGTACCGGTAGCGCTCGGTATCCGGCAGCGTGCCGTCCCGGCTCAGCAATCGACCGGTGGCATCGTACTGATAACGCTGGTAGGAGAACGGGTTGGCGTTGTGTTCTTCGCCGTCAGGTTGTTTTGATAGTCGTAGGACCACTGGCGCGAGCTGCTGGCCGGCGCCGGGCGCTGGCGGTTGTCATTGAAGATCTCCCGCCGGTCTTTGCGCCCCAGCCGATCATAATGCACTCGGCTGGTCAGGCGACCCTGCGTACGGCTCAGCTCGCGGTGCAGATTGTCACGCTCGAACTCGCTGAGGGTGATATCGTCCAGCGCCAGCTGCAGCAGGTGGCCGCTGCCGTAGTACAGCGCGCGCAGCGCGCGTCCGTCGGGCAAGGTGGTTTGCGTGCGGTTACCCATCGGATCGTAATCATAGCGCAGCGTACCGTTGGCACCTTGTTCACGGGTTACCCGCCCCAGCAAGTCATAGTCAAAACTGACCTCGCTCTGAGCCGTTGTCGGCTCGTCATGCCATGCGTTGCCGCGGTCACTGGCGGCATGCAGCAGTTGGCCGAGCGGACTGTAGCGGTAGCGGGTTTCTCCATCGGGCGTCTGTTTGCTCACCAGTTGGCCGGCGCCGTCATGGTTGAAATAGTGCGAGAAGGCGGCGGAGGTATTGGCGGCGAAGCGGCGCTCGACGACCCGGCGGCATTCGTCGTAACGATAGCGGGTGCTGACGCCGTCCAACCCGATTTCTTCCTGCAACAGATTGCAGGCCGTCCAATGGAACAGGTAACTTTCGGCATTCTCGTTGCGCAGCGCCGTTAATCTGCCGCGGGCGTCGTAGTGGCGCACCACCTCGCCATCGAGCGGATTGCGCGTGGCCAGCAGGCGGCCGGCTGCGTCATAGCGATAATGCGTCAGGCGCCCATCGGCCCCCTGATAGCGATCCAGCTGGCCCTGCGCGTTCCAGCTCCGCGTCTCTTGCCAGCCCTCGGCGCGCTGCAGCTGTGTCAGGCGGCCGGCGGCATCGTAGCGGTAATGGACGCGTTCGCCGGCGGCGTCGGTCACCTCGCTGAGCCAGCCTTGAGCCGTATATTTGTAGAGGGTTTGTTTGCCGGAGCAATCGCGGGCGCGCAATAATTGCCCGTGCTCATCATAAGCGAAATGGCTGATGCCGCCGTTGGCGTCGACGGCTTGCACCACCTGGCCATAGCCATCGCGCAGGTAGCGCTGGGTATGGCCGAGCGGATCCTCTTCCTCGACCAGATTACCGGCTTCATCGTAGCGGAAATGCCAGCCGTGGCCGAGCGGATCGCGTGTGGCGATCAGCATGTCTTCGTCATTCCATTGGTAATGCCAGACCTCACCACGCTCGTCGGTATATTCGACGATCAGCCGTTGGGCGTTCCAGCGGTGCTGGTGCCGCAAGCCGTCATTCTCGGTGACCGTCGTTAACCCGGCGGCCAAATCGTAGTCGATTGTACAGCCGCCGCCGGCGCTGTCGCGGTGTTCCACCACGCGCCAGTCGTCGAACATCGCCCAGTGATACTCGAAGCTGGGCCCACCGGCCTGTTGGTGGCGGGTCAGCAGGTGTTGGGCGTTATAGTGGAATTCGCGTGTGACCAGGCCGCCGGCGTCGATCACCTGATGCAGATCGCCGCCGTCGTCATAACGGTAGCGCACGCGTGGTTCGTCGTTATGCCGCAAGGCGGTGACGCGATCGTCGAAGCGCGGATCGCCGTATTCCAGCCGCAATGTCATGGTGCCGGCGCTGTCGACGATGTGGCTCAGGCGCTGTCGTTCGTCGTAGTTCAGCAGCAGCGCATTATCGTACTCATCGCTCAACGACACCAGCCTCAGGCGGGAAGGGGTCTGCGGCAGCGGCACGAACAGCCGCCAGACGCTGCCGTCGGTGTCGGCGATCAGCAGCTGTCCCTCTTCACCGCGGCGGAACATCAGCCCTTCACCGGCGCTGAAGCTCGGCTGGTTCACCTCAGGCAGCGGGAAGCGTAGCTCACGACCGGTTTCATCATGCAGGCAACACTCAATGACGCCGTCCCGGTCGTTAAGATCGACCCAAATTTCAAAAGGCGTGCGCCAGCCGTGGCCAAACAGTCCCTGATAGCCATTGCGGCTGTTGTAATTGCGCTGCCAGATCAGCGGAAAGCGCGCCGGCAGCAACAGGTCCAGATCTTCTTCGTCGTTCAATACCTTGGCGCCGGTGGCGGCATGCACCGGGTTAAAGGCGGCGTGGATCGCTTCGCCGAGGGCGTTAACGCCCGCCGCCGCCAGACCGCCGCCGATCATGCAAGGCAGGTTCTTAACCAGCTTGGCCGGATTACCGAGCAGCAGCGGCAGCACGGTCAGCGCCAAACCGATACCCGGCAGCTTGCCGCTCTTGATGTCGCGTACCACCACCGTGCCGCCGCCGATCTGCACATTTTTGGAGACGTCGGTCGAGACTTTCGCCTCGCAGGTTGAACGGTCATTGCTGCGTACGGCCGGTTGGCCGTTGATAAATACTTTACTGGAGCCTTCCGCCAGGTATTGCGGAAGCGGGTGTTTGTCGCAGCTGATTTTATCTTCTTCCAGCGGTTGGCTGGGCTGGCTGGGGCCGGCGACGCCGGGCTGCCATAGCTGCGAGAGGATATTACCGCCGGCGGCCAGCAGCTCGGCGCCATAATCCCAGAAGCTTTGCGGCGGCTGTGGCGCCGGTAACGCTTTGATCTCTGCGGGCGTGAGTAAACGACCTGCGGCGCGTGCCGCCGGTTTGGCGTTGGTGAAGACGTTGGGGGAGCCCGTGAGAATGACGCCGGAGACGGAAGGCGGGAAGAGCCAGTTGGCCACGGCGTCGCAGCCGTTGCTGATATGTTCTCCGACGCCGGTCAGGCTGGTGGCAAAACCGACGATCAGCCCGGCGCCGACGCAGCCGGAGGCCGCCGTCGCCGCTGCGCCGAGCACCGCCACCCCTGCCAATGCCGGCGCTGCGGCGGCGGCTGCTGCGGACACGGCGGCGGTCGCCACCGCATACACCGCGACTTCGGCGACGGCGCTGGCGATGTCCGCCAACGCGCTGGTGTGGATCAGTTCATCATCCTTTCTTGCTGCCCAGATCTCAGCCATGGCTATTGTTCACTGTGTTCGGTCAAGACCAGCGACGCTTTCACCTGCTGCCAGTGAGCGTCATCCTCGGGGGTGAAGGGGCGCATGGCGGCATAGGTGACGATCAGTAACGTCTGGCTCTCGTCCGGCTGCACCGCCAACTGATGCTGATGATGGTGGTGTCCGGCGCGGATAAAGCGACTGGTGACTTCAATCGCCTTGAGATGGCCCTGCGGCCCGGCGCTGATGCGCCGGCGCGGCGACTGTTGCAAATCGCTGATCTGTGGCAGCAGTGCTTGCCACTGCTTCTCGAATTCGTCCTCCAGCGTGGCACCTTGCGGAATGATGCCGCGGGTGATGACCAGCGAGGCGCCGGTTTGCGGGTTTTTGAGAATATTGACCGTGCAGTCCTGCCAGGCGATGGCGGGGAGGGTGAAATGGCCTTCCTGGAAAAGGTAATCCATGGATGTCCTTGCAAGTAATCAGGGGAAAGGACGCGGCGCAGGGCCGCGTCGGCATCAGGATTTCGGGAACAGCTGATCGACGGCGCTCTGGATTGCCGCCTGATGGCCACCGCCCGGTGCGGCGGTGCGCGCGGCGCCGCCAGGCTGGTTGAGATCCAGCTGGCCGCCGGTATTGATCTCTCCGTCCTCTTTCACCGTGATATTGAAGCTGGTGCCGGTGATGTTGATTTGGCCGTTCGCCAGCAGCTCGATCACGCTTTCGCCGCACTCGAGCCGCAGCGATTCGCCGGAGCCGAGGGTAAAGGCGTTAACCACGGCGTCGCTGCGCGTTTTGCCGGTCAGCGCGGAGGATTCGCCTTTGACGCCGGTTGCCTGATTGAGCACCACCCGTTTGATCTGGTTGCCGCCCACCAGATGCGTGTGGTCGTTAGCGATGGTGTGGCTTTCATCGTTTTTCACCTGGGTGTCCATGTTGCGCTCCGCCTGGATCCACACCTGTTCGGCGCCGGCCTTGTCTTCGAAACGCAGGGCGTTGGCGTTGTCGGCGGTGCCGTCCTTGGTGCGGCTCATAAAGCCCATCTGGGTGGCGGCGGCCGGCAGCGCCCAAGGCGGCATGCTGGCTTCGTTATAGACGCGCCCGGTGACGATCGGCCGATCCGGATCGCCGTTGATAAAGTCCACCACCACTTCGTCGTTCACGCGCGGGATCTGCACGCCGCCGTAGCCTTGGCCGGCCCAGGCGCTGGAGACGCGCACCCAGCAGGAGCTGCCGTCGTCTTTCGGCCCGAAGCGATCCCAGTGGAACTTCACCTTGATACGGCCGTATTTGTCGGTCCAAATCGATTCGCCGGCCGGGCCGACCACCCGGGCGGTCTGCGGCCCGTGGGTTTTCGGCCAGGTGGCCTGCTGCGGCGGGTGCCAGGGCACGTCCGCCGGCAGCACGATGAAGTCGATACGGTGTTCGCTGCTCTGATCGTCGCCGCTGGCATAGCGGTTCTCTTTCAGATGGTAGTTGGCCTGCAGCGTCAGGTACTCGCGGTTGTCGTCGGCGTGCGGGGCGTTATACAGCGTAAAGGTGCTGCCGGGAGCAATGCCCAGCGCGGTGGCGGTACCGCGGATCTGCTGATGTTCGGCCTGCCAGGCCTCCTGGCGCACGCGGGCGTAGAACTCCCCCTGCTGATGCTCGGTGTAGCGGCCCGGCCAGTCGTAAACGTCGATCTGCCCCGGCGTCGGCGAGACCGGGTTTTGCCGTGCCTGGAACAGCCAGGCGTTCGGCTTGCGGAAATCGTAGTCGTCCAGGCTGTAGATACCCGGCGTGACGCGATCGGACAACGTCCACTGGCTGATGCCTTCCTCGCTGGTGCTGCCGCCGGACGGCGTCAGGTGGTAGGGGATCATCTCATAGCCGGGATAGGGCTGGTGGTGGTGGGGGGCGTCCCCGAGCACCAGCGTGTGTTTGCCCATCTCGTGTTTGAAATAGTAATAGATGCCCTCCAGCTCCATCAGGCGGCTGATGAAGTTGAAACTGCTTTCGTTGTACTGCACGCAGTAGCCCCACAGGCGATAGTCACCGGTCAGCTGATCTTCCAGCTGCACGTTGTGCTCCGCCAGCAGGGTCTTGACGATCTGCGGCACCGTCTGTTCCTGGAAGATGCGGAAGTTGCGGTCCTTGGTCATCGGCCAGAGATCCGGCTGCACGTGCAGGTTATACACCGCGTAGCGCGTGCCGCCGATCTCTTCGCTGCTGACGGCGATGGCGGTGATCTTGCCGTTCAGGTAGCGCGGGGCGCTGAGGAAGCCCTGGGTTGGGATCTCCAGCGTCAGCGGTTGGCCGAGCAGCGCTTTGCGATCGAGCCGCGCGTCGGTGCTCAGCAATTCAATAGAGAAGTCAAAAGGGGTGGAAAGCGCTTCGATACCGTCCAGTGAGCGGAACAACAGTTGTTCCTGGCCCAGCGGCGTGTGCGCAATAATGCGGTCCAACATGAGAACGTCCTCTGTGATTGACGTCATGCCCTGCATACTCCGGCGTTGCAGCGGCCTTGCCGCGCGGCCAATGAGGATGGGCAGTGGTGCGTCAGTCTCATGAAATAGGGAAACCCCGCCGAGGCGGAGTTTCAGAACGGGATTAACCGGCGGTGGCCGGATTGACCAGCCAGGTGCCGGCGGTGTCGATGCTGAGCTGCTGGCGGCGGAGTCGATCGTCGTGGCGGATTTCCAGCTGATAGCGGCCTGGCGCCAGGTTCAGGCTGGCGAAGCCGTTTGCGCCCGGCGTCACCTGCTGCGGCTTGCCGTCGAGGCTGACCTGTTCGCCCGGTTGCAGTTTGAAGTACACCAACGCCACCGGCTGCGGTGGCGGTGCCACCTTTTCAGGTTCCGCGGCTGCAGGCTGCGCGGTTTGCGGCGCGCTCGGCTGCTCCGTCAGGGTTTTCTGCGCCGGCGACGCCTCAGTGTTTTGGGCCACAGCCTGGGTATCGTCCTCGCCGCCGCTCAGCCAGGCGACGGCACCGATCACCAGCAGCGCCGCGACGCCGGCGCCGGCCATCATCGGGCGCGAGAATTGGGTGCTGCGCGCGGTAACGGCGCCGGCGGCGGCTGCAGCGGCAGCCGGGTTGGCGGCGACCAGCAGGTTCTCCGGCGCAGCCGCAGGGGTGCTGATGATTTCGTTCTCATCGGCGATTGGCAGATGCAGCAGCTCGGCCATTTCATCGATGGTCTGCGGGCGGTCTTCCGGCTTCAGCGCCAGCGCGCGATCGACGGTGCGCAGCAGCTCCGGCGAGTAGCCGGCGGGGCGGCGCTCGGCCAGCGGCTGGTAGCTGTCTTCGATGCTGCGCACCACGCTGACCGGCGGCGGCGAACCGACGATCAGCGTGTGCAGCACGGCGCCCAGCGCGTAGATATCGGTCCAGGGCCCCTGTTCGCCGTCGCTGTTCTCGGTGTACTGCTCGATCGGCGCGAAGCCCGGTTTGAGCATGATCTCCGTTTCGTCTGACAGGTTACCGATCTCTTTACGCGCCGATCCGAAGTCCAGCAGCACCGGCAGCTGGCTTTCCTGGATCTGGATGTTATCCAGCGAAATGTCGCGGTGCAGATAGCCTTCCTGGTGGATGGTGTTGATGGCGCTGAACAGCGGCGGCAGCAGCCGCCGGATCCACGCCTCGTCGATTTTCTCCGGTTGCTGCGCCTGCAGGTTCTTCAGCGTGGTGCCGCTGTAAAACTGGGTGCCCATGTAGGCGGTGCCGTTCTCTTCCCAGAAGCGCAACACGTGCAGCAGGCCGGGGTGCGAGAAGCGCGCCAGCAGACGCGCCTCCTGAATAAAGCTGTTCAGCCCGGCCTGGAAGGTTTTGCTGAAGCGTTCACCGCGCAGCCCGATGCTGAGATCGTCGTTGCGTTTCGCCAGCGAGGTTGGCATGTACTCCTTGATGGCGATGGTGCGTTCCAGTTGGTGATCGTAGGCGCGGTAGACGATGCCGAAGCCGCCTTCGCCGATCGCTTCCTGGATCTCGAATTCATTGAATCGATAGCCGCTCGGCAGGCTGTTCGAATTCGGTTTGGTTATCCCGGTTCCCGACATAGTGATGACTCTCTGTGTTCAAAGGGCCGCCGTCTCGGCGGCCGCGGCGTTATGCCTGAAATTGACAAATGAATTCGTGGTTCTGCAGCGCGATATGCAGCTGGCGATAGCGCTGGTCGTTGGCGCTGCCTGTCAGCAGGGTGTGGCTGATCTGCGGCAGCAGGGTGTTGGTCAGGATGGCGTCGACCATGCGGCCACCGGACTCCACCTCGGTGCAGCGGCTGACGATCTGCTCGATGACCGCGTCGTCGAAGGTGCAGACGATGTCGTGATTCTCCGCCAGGCGACGCTGGATGCGCCCCAGCTGCAGGCGCACGATGTTGCCCAGCGTGGCGTCGGTCAGCGGGTAATACGGCACCACCAGCAGGCGGCCGAGCAAGGCGGCCGGGAACACCGACAACAGCGGCTGGCGCAGCGCGCCGCTCAGCGCTTCCGGCTCCGGCAGCAGCTCCGGATCGCTGCACAGCCCGGCGATCAGATCGGTGCCGACGTTGGAGGTCAGGATGATAATGGTGTTGCGGAAATCGATATGGCGGCCTTCGCCGTCCTCCATCCAGCCCTTGTCGAACACCTGGAAGAAGATCTCATGCACGTCCGGGTGCGCCTTCTCGATCTCGTCCAACAGCACCACGCTGTAAGGGCGGCGGCGCACCGCCTCGGTCAGCACGCCGCCTTCGCCGTAGCCGACATAGCCGGGGGGCGCACCTTTCAACGTCGAAACGGTGTGCGACTCCTGGAATTCGCTCATGTTGATGGTGATGACGTTCTGCTCGCCGCCGTACAGGGTTTCCGCCAGCGCCAGCGCGGTTTCGGTCTTGCCGACGCCGGACGGCCCGGCCAGCAGGAACACCCCGACCGGCTTGTTCGGATCGTCCAGCCGCGCCCGCGAAGTGCGCACCCGGCGGGCGATCAGATCCAGCGCATGGCGTTGGCCGATCACGCGCTGGTTCAGGGTGTCGGAGAGCTGCAGCACCGCCTCAATCTCGTTTTTCACCATGCGGCCCAGCGGGATGCCGGTCCAGTCGGCCACTACCGCCGCCACGATGTTGGCGTCGACGGCGGCGAAGATCAGCGGCGCTTCGCCCTGCAGCGCGCTCAGCTGCTGCTGAAGTTCGCCCAGCTGGGCGCGCAGCGCGTCGGCGTCAGGGGCCGCCTCTGTTTCTTCGCCGGTAGGCTCCGCTTCCTGCTGGTGCAACTGGGCGCGTAGCGTGATGATCTCTTGGATCAGCGCCAGCTCCTGCTGCCAGCGGTCGGTCAGCTGTTCCAGCGCCTGGCGCAGCGCGGTCAGCTGGGTTTCAATTTCCTGCGGGCGCAGGGGATCGCCAATGCCGACTTTGGCCTCGCGGCGGGCGATATCCAACTCTATCTGCAGCGCATCGATGCGGTGGCGGCAGTCTTCGACCTGGGCAGGCTCGGCGTGTTGGCTGACCGCCACGCGCGCGCAGGCGGTATCCAACAGCGCCACCGCTTTGTCCGGCAGCTGGCGGGCAGGAATATAGCGATGCGACAGCCGCACCGCGGCGTCCACCGCTTCATCCAGCAGCAGCACGCGGTGGTGTTGTTCCAGCGGACTGACGGTGCTGCGCAGCATCAGCAGCGCCTTGTCTTCGCTTGGCTCGTGCACCTGCACCACCTGGAAACGGCGGGTGAGCGCCGGGTCTTTCTCGATGTATTTCTTGTATTCCGACCAGGTGGTGGCGCCGACAGTGCGCAGTTGGCCACGCGCCAGCGCCGGTTTCAGCAGGTTGGCGGCGTCGCCGGTGCCCTGGGTGCCGCCGGCGCCGATCAGGGTGTGAATTTCGTCGATAAACAGGATGATCGGCGTCGGGCTGGACTGCACTTCGTCGATCACCGCCTGCAGCCGTTTTTCAAACTCGCCTTTGACGCCGGCGCCGGCCTGCAGCATGCCGATGTCCAACAGGCACAGTTTCACGTCGCGCAGCTGCGGCGGTACGTCGCCGGCCACGATGCGCAGCGCCAGGCCTTCCACCACCGCGGTTTTGCCGACGCCGGCCTCGCCGGTCAGCAGCGGGTTGTTCTGGCGGCGGCGCATCAGGATATCGATGATTTGCCGGATTTCCTCATCGCGGCCGGCCACCGGGTCGATCTCGCCGTTGCGCGCTCTGGCGGTCAGATCCTGGGCATACTGCGCCAGTACGCTTTCACCGCTGCGCGGCGCGCCGGATACGTTCTCGGCGCCGCTTTCCGCCGGCGCATCCTGGGCGTTTTCCGCCGAGTGAGCGGTGATGGCGGCGAACTGATCCATCAACAGATCGGCGTTGATGCGCTCGAACTGCGGGGAAATGGCCTTCAGCAGATGGCGCAGGCTGTAGGTTTTCAGGATACCGAGCAGCAGGTGGCCGCCGCGGATGCGCGCCGCGCCGAATTTCAATGAGCCATAGACCCAGGCGCGTTCTACTGCGCTGTCGATGTGCTCGGACAGATCGGAAATGGCGCTGGCGCCGCGCGGCAGGCGATCGAGCGCCTCGACGATGTCGCGCGCCAATTGCGCCTCGTCCAGCGCGAAGTGGCGAACGATTTGCTGCAGATCGCCGTCCGGCGATTGCATCAGCTGATGCAGCCAGTGCGCCAGTTCGACGTAGGGGTTACCGCGCAGCTTGCAAAACGCCGTCGCACTTTCCAGAGAGGTGAATAACAGGCTATCCAGTTTGCCAAATAATACCGAGCGGCTGATTTCAGACATGGTTTTCCTCAGGTCTCAGAGTGGCCTGGCGCCGCAGGGCGTCGGCCGAAATAGGGTCAGAACGGGTTTTCCAGCGGTTCAGGGCTGAAGATCAGATCGTCGAGATCGCGCTGTCGCCGATGGTCGGCCAGCCAACTGCTCAGGCCCAACCGCTGCGCGCCGCCGAGCTGGATGCCGTGCGCCTGTTCCTTCGCCAGGATCAGGCGCACTTCCCAGACGAACTCGATGCCCAGGTATTGGCGCACCCAGTCGCGCAGTTGCCGGCACAGATCGGCGCCGGGCAGGAAGCGGTCATAGTCCCGCTGCGGCATCGGCCCCAGCTCGATGCGGAACTTGTGCTGGATATCCCGCACCGCGATGCCGAGAAAAGCCGACTCGCCTAGCCGTGGCGCGCCGCGTCCGGCCTTGAGCCGCGCCTGCTCGCGCGGCTCCACCCGCAGCCAGTGCGGCACGTTCTCGACGATGCGCACCGGCACCTTGAAATACTGCTGCAAAATCTTGCTCAGGCCTTCCGGATCGCGGCTGTGGCGAATCAGATGACCGGCCATAAAATGTTTGGCGTGGGCGTTGATGCTGTCGCGTTCTTGCTGCGCCGGCTGGCCGAGGCCGATCAGGCTCGACAGGTACTCGTCGAAGCGCCGGTTGTCCGGGCGATCCAGCGATACCGTCGGTTGCGCGTCGGCCCAGGCGCGGTAAAACAGCAGCGTCAGCCGGTGATGGAACAGATTGGTGAACGCCAGCAGGGTGGTGTCCTGATGGTGATACACCCGTTCGCGCACGTATTCGGTCAGGTGCAGCGGCAGCGGCCCGTTGGGGCCGAACAGACCGAAACTGAAGATCGAAACGTCGTGCAGCGGGCTGTTGGCGCGCGGCGTCACCTGCGCCAGCGTGGAGGGTGCGAACGACAGCGAAGGTTCCTGCCCCAGGCGCAGCATCTCGTGACGCGGCAGCGGTGCGCGTCCCAGCAGGTAGGGCTGGCCGCCCTGGGCGTCGATGCGGCGCAGCAGCTGAAACAGATCGTGCTTGTAAGGCGCGCTGCGCAGCCGCGGCCAAAAGTCGTCCGGCAGGCGATACAGCGCGTTGATCTGCGGCGGCGCCAATTCGGTGGCGATCATCTCCGCGTTCATATCAGCGTCCTTTTGCCCATGCGCGCCTGCCAGTAGGCGATTTCGCCGCGTTGCTGGCTGGAGAGCGTCATCTCGGTGAAGGTGTTCATCGCCACCAGGCGCGAGAACAGGCGCTCCAGCACGCTGCCGAGCAGGTAAGGGCTGTTGCCCGAGAACGCCTGCTCATCGACCGTCAGATCGATGGCGATGCCGCGCGCGAACACGATGGGGCCGGGTTCAGGCACTCGCCGATAGACCGGCCGCAGGTTACAGTGGCGCACGCCCTGAATTTGTTTGGCGATCGCCGGTTCGCTCAGGTTGCCGTACAGCCCCAGCAGCTGGCGCAGGCTGGCGGCACCCTGTTCCGGATCGCCGTCCATCATGCTGAGGTAGTTCAGCTGCAGCTGGCTGATCAGCCGCCAGGTGATCATCCCTTCGGCCAGCGCCGGACGCGGCGGCGTAGGGCCTTTGCGCAGCGAGACCTGCTTGATCGGGATTGAATCGGGCATCACGAAATTGCCCTGATCCTGCTGCAACAGCATCAACGGCAGGTCGCGGCTGGTGCACAGCACGTCGGCGGTGAGGTATTTCAGATCGCTGTGCCACGGCGACTGCCGTTCGTCCACCAGCGATACGAACACTTCCGAACCGGCATAGCCGGTGCGGGTGCCGTAGCGGCGGGCGTGCTCCGACAGCGTGCGCTGTTCGCGCCGCAGCGAGAAGTAGGCGCCATAGTTGCCGTCGTCCGCGCTCAGGGTGCTGTAAAACGGCCGAAACTCTTGCTCGTAGCGTTTTTCGCTGGCGCTGCCGCCGAGCCGCTGCACTGAAAACACTTCGTAATCCAGCGGCCGGATATTGTCGACCACCAGATGGTATTCGTGGTTCTTTTCGTTGATCGCGATGCGTTCGGCCACTTTCGGAAACAGGTTGATCACCGGCGTACAGTGCAGCGACAAATGGGCAACGTCGACCACCCGTTCCAGCGCGGCGTCGTGCCGATCCAGCAGCACCACGATCTCGAACTGGCGCAGCGCTTTTTTCCCTTCGCGCACGCTCTGCAGCAGCGGACGCAGGCCGTTGACGCTGAAAAACTGGAAGCGCGCCGGGAAGGCGAAATACTCCTGCAGCAGCCGGTAGCCTTCAAAGTTGCGCAGGTCGTTGGGCAGCAGCGCCTGCTCGGCGGCGAAACCCTCCTGCCGCAGCCCGTCCAGCGCCAGCGCCCGCCGCTGCGGTTGCGCCTCCACCGTTTGGCAGACAAGCCCGACGCTGTGCTGCATCAGCAGTTCCAGCAGCTGCTGCGCCTGCATGTCCGGCCCGGCCAGGTAAAACATCAATTGGTCCAACTGCAGGTTGTTGAGCGTCACGCTTTCGTAGCACTCGAGACGAATGCGCAGCGCGCTGACGCAGCCGCTGTGCTGCAGCCCCAGCGAGGCCAGCGGGATATCGGCCGGAATGCCGCCCAGCTCGACGGCGGCGATGCGCACCGGCTGCAGCGTGACGTCATGGGCGGTGGTGTAGCTGCAGGTGATGCCGCTTTTCTTCAGCGTCTGGCTGTCCATCATGGTGCCGCGCGGCACCACGAAACCGTTGCTGATGTCGCCTTTGCTGCTGTCCGGCTGCAGCTCGGCGATCGCCATCGACGGCGTCGGCGACAGGTAATTGGGGTAGATGATCTCCAGCAAGCGCTGAGAAAAGCGCGGGAACTCGGCGTCCATTTTCAGCTGCACGCGCGAGGTGAGGAAGGCGAAGCCTTCCATCAGGCGCTCGATATAAGGGTCCGCCACGTCGATGCCGCGCATGCCGAGACGGCCCGCGACCTTCGGGTACTGTTCGGCGAACTCGGCGCCCATCTCACGCAGATAGGCCAGCTCGCGGTTGTAATAATCTAACAGTTTACTGTCCATCGCCTTACCCTATGTCTTTCAGATCGAAGTGGCCGTTTTCCAGATCCACGTCGGTACGGAACAGAAACTCCAGCGGATAGGGCACGCACCACAGGCGGCCCTTGATTTCGATCGACAGCACGTTGTGCAGTTCCAGCGAGCCGGTGTCCGAGATGCAGCGCACCTGCAGCCCTTCGGGCAGAATGCGCGGTTCGAAATGGAGGATGGAATCGGTCAGCGCGCGCTGAATGTCGAGCCATTCGATGTCCGACATGCGCTTGCCCGCCAGCGAGGCGATGCCGTAATTCAGCGTGGAGCGCCGCACCTGCGGAAAATCGCCGAGATCCAGATTGGATTCGCTGTTGACGCAGTTGAACAGCCACTGCAAATCGCGCAATACCCGGCGGCGCAACTCGCTGTGCGACACCAGGTTGCGCACCTGCGCCTCCTGTTTTTTCTGCGGTTCGTCGTCGGTCAGCATGTCGAGCAGCACCGGCTGCATTTTGTCGCGTGAAGTCAGGCGCTCGCTGTCCTGACGATTGCGATAGCCCTGGCGGCGCAGATCGCCGCCGTCGTAGTGGGGTGGGCGTTTATCGTTCATGTTCAGGCGCTCGCGTCGAAGCTCAGCTGCCGCAGGCTGTGCAGCGGGAATTCGTCGCTTTCGCTGAGCCAGGTCTTCAGGCCTAGCCCCGCATAGTGGGTGCCGTCGCCCAGCGGTTGCCATTCGGTGCGTTTGCCCAGCAGCAGCGCGTCGTCGCTGCCTTCGGCCAGCGGGTAACGGGCGGGCAGTTGGCATACCTGTTCGCGGCCGTCGGTCAGACGCACCAGTGCATGGCTCCACACCAGATCGATGGCGCTCTGCGGCGCCTGGAACTGGATCGCGGCGATATCGGCGAACGGCAGCCAGTAGTAAACGCCGTTCAGCGCCAGCTCGCATATCGGCCCGAGGCGGCCGTCACCGTCGGTCAGCCAGTCGAAACTCAGCTGCCGCTCTTGGTTCCCTTCAGCCAGCGTTAACTGCCCGGCGCCGGCCGGTGCGGCCTCCAGCGCTTCGTCGCGCAGCGTCTGGGCCTGTTCGGCCGCCCCTTGCGCATCCTGATGCAGCGCCTGCACCAGCAGTTGCAGCCAGGGCTGATCCTGCCGCAGCAGCGCCGGCGCGGCCGCGCCGGCAAACACCGCCTGGCGTTGCAGCTCGGCGTTGACCGACTGCATCAGCAGCAGCGTGGTCGGTTGAGCGATCGGTTTCAGCGCCTGCCAGGATTTCAGCTGCGCGTTGGCGCGCGTCCAGTTGCCGCTCAGGCACAGCAGTTGCACCAGCGCAGCGCGCAGGTCGGCATCCGCCGGTTTCGCCTTGATATCGTTTTCGACGGCGGTGATGGCCGCGGCGATCGACTGCCCTTGCAGCATGCTTGCTAATGATTTCACAGGCTTTCCTTATAATCAGTGAGTGGCGCCGTTAACCGACAGGTAGCTGCCGCTGGCGGGATCGACGCGGTCTGCGGCCAGCTTTTCCACCAGCTTGAAGGTCAGCGGGGCGGGGGCGCTTAGCAGCGGCTGCCAGGCGGTTTGCGCCTGCTGTACGCGCTGTTTGACCTTGTTCTCGTCGGCGGCATCGACGCGCGGCATTTCAACGATCGCTTCACCGTTGAACGCCCAGGCGTGCAGCTTCGGTTCGAAGCTCAGCAGCAGGAAGCTGCCCGGCGCCTGCGGGTTGCCGCCCAAAACCAGCCGTTGGGCGTTGGCGCTGACGACGGTCAGCGCGCGATCGCCGCCGTTCACCTTCGCCAGCGGGTAACCTTGCAGGAACCACAGCGTCGGCGAGAGGGTTTGGCCGCCCTGTTGCAGCGTGACCGCGCCGCTGCCCTGCAGCCAGCCGTCCTCGCCGCAGCGCAGCGCCTCACCAGCGGGAATGAATAGCGCGCCGCCGTTGGCTTCGTCACCCCAGAAGGTGCGGAAGTGGCAGCCCTGCGGCAGGCTGAAACGCTGAGGCGGCGCGGTGTCCGCCTGTGGAGAGGTGACGGCCACCGCCGCAGGAATGGTCGGCGGCGGCGGGGTTTGCGCCTGCTCGACGGCCTCCTGTTTGACCACCGGTTTCCAGCCGCGCGCTTTGGCGGCTTCGCCGCTGGCCAGCTTCTCACCGCGCTTGTCGGTCAGCGTCCAGGGCAGGTGGCCGGCTTTCGGGCACTGCTTTTCCAACAGATTGCCGACGCGCGGCAGGAAGTCGTTCAGCACCGCCGGATCCTGGCTTTGCGCCGAGACGATGCGCAGCGGGATGCTCTTGCCGCACCAGCTTGCCGGATTGCTGTTTTTGACGTCATCGATAAACACTTCCAGCTTCTGGCTGGGGGAGTAAACCAGGCGATAGTTCATCGCCTGCGCGGTCGGCACCGCCATCAGGGCGACGAGCCCCGGCATCCAATATTTCATAGTGAACCTTGCTGTGAATGTGCGCTGCTCAGTCGCGGCTCAGAAACCGCTCCGCATCCGCCAGCGAATGCAGCAGGGTGGTTTCCTGCGGTGAGCCAATCCAGACGGCGATAGCGCTGTAGTTATCGCTGTTATTGTTTTTCTTCCATGCCTGCTGCATCAGGGCGATCCACTCGCTGGGGGAGTTGACCATATGCAGCGACTGTTCCAGTTCGGCCTGGCTGAAGCTGTGCCAGAAGCCGTCGGTGCACAGCAGGAAAACGTCGCCGTCTTCCAGCTGCAGCACGTCGCTGTAGGTGGCGTCGCGCTCTTCGTTGAGCCCCAGCGCGAAATACAGCAGGTTGCTGTTGATGCCGTTGGTCTGGTAGCCGGCGTCCTGCATCTGTTGGATCAGGCTGTGGTCGGTGGTGACGGTATGCAGGTAGCCGCGGCGGAACAGGTACAGGCGGCTGTCGCCGGCGTGCGCCCAGTAGGCCAGCTGGTAATCGCGATCGATAAACAGACTGACCAGCGTGGTGCCCATCTTGCTGTATTCGTCCGACTGCCGCTGCTGCTGGTGGATGGCGGCGTTGGCGCTGGTGATGTGCTGACGAATGCTCTGGGCGTTCAGGTGCTTTTCGCCGTCGAAGTTTTGCAAAATGGTGTCGCGTGCCAGTTTGGCGGCGATATCGCCGCCCGGAAAACCGGCGATGCCGTCGCACACCACGAAGCAGGCGGCGCGGTTGCCGAGCACCTCGCCGGTCTGATCCTGGTTAGAGGCGCGGCCGCCCTGGTTGGAGGTAGAGGCTATGGTGATATTCATTACGCGTCCGGTTTGGTCTGTGAGTCTTTGTATTGATTCACTTCAACGTCATAGGCGTGCAGGAAGGCTTCGCCGAACAGGGTGTGGAAATCGTCCTCGATCTCGCCGGAGGTTTGCTGATAGTTCTTCACGAAGTAGTCCCACAGCGCGGCCTTGCGGTTGGCGGGCAGCGACAGGCGCGGCGCCACGCCTTCCTTGCGCGCTTCCTCTTCGAGGCGCTCCGGGTTGAACGACTGCAGCATGGCGGCGATGATGGCGCGAATACCGGCGATCATCCCCAACTGGTGCGCCTGCAGGTCGATCAGCGCATCGCGCACCGCCTGTTCCGGCGGCATAAAACCTGGCATCTGGCTGCCGAACATCTGCATCAGCACCGTTTTTCCCGAAGGCAGCAGCTTGAACGGGTTGTTGGCTTCGTCGAGGATCATGGTCATCTCGGCCTTCACGCCGCGCTTGAGGATCGAGCGGGATGAGAGCAGGGCGACGGTGCCTTGCGAGAACAGGCTCAGCAGGCGACCGGCCTGGCGGATCTGTTGTTCGTCAAAGTGCGGCTGCGGTTGCAGATCGTCGAGACCGATGCCTTGCAGCAGCGCCGCCAGCAACGGCCCTTCCAATGCGTCGCCACTTGGCGCGGCGGCGTGCTGCCGCTGAGCGGACTGGTAGGCGACCGGATCGATGCCCAGGCGGTTGCCCTGGCGCGGGCGCGGAGGTTGCGCTGGCGGTTCCTGCTGGCTGAACTGCGGTGCAGGTTGAGGCTGTGGCTCGGGGATCTGCACGGGCGGCGGCGTCGGCTGTGGGCGCGGCGCCTCCGGTTGTGCGGCGATCGGCGCCGGTGACGGCGACGGCGGTGCGGGCGGCTGTACCGGCTCCTCCGGCTGGGCCAGCGGCACGGCGCCGCCCATCAGCAGCCCCAGCGGATCGTTGCTGTTTAACGTCTCTGGCGAAGCGGGCGCGGATGAACCGCCGAACAGCGCCAGCGGATCCAGCTCTTGCTCCGGTTGCTGCGCATTCTGGACGGGGGGAGCCGGGCGCGTCGGCGCAGCCTGCTCCGCCAGCAGCGCGCTGGGGGTGGTGTCGGCCAGAATGTGTTCGCGCTCAAAGGTGGTGTCGGTGTTGAACAGCGCCGCCGGATCGGTTTGTTGCTGCTGCAGCTGGCGCAGATCGACCTCGCCTGCCAGCTGCGCCAGCGGATCGGCCGGGTTCAGCTCGCGAGCGGGGGTCTCCAGCAGCGGATGATTGTCCGGATTGGTGATCGGCGACGGTATGACGGCGGCCGGCGCGTTCGGCGTAAATTCTTCCACCAGGCTGTCCCAGATTTCGTTGGGGATCGGCGCGGCGGATTTTTCTTTGGCGGCGGCTGCAGGGGCCGCAGCCGCGGCAACGGCCTTGGCCACCGGTTGAGCCTGCGGCGCGGCGTGCTGTTGCAGCGCGCTGACTTCAATCTGGTAATCGTCGATGCCGAGTACGTCGCCGTCCTGCAGTTCAACCTGGCGGCCACGTTCCAGCGGAATGTCGTTCAGCAGCACGCGGGTAACGTTGCCGCGATTGGTGATGCGGCATTCGCCGTCAGCGGAAATGTGCACGATCGCCTGCAGGCGGGAAATGGCGCGCTCTTCGTCCGGCAGCACCAGGTTGTTGTCCACGCTGCGGCCGATGGTGCCGCCCGGCGGCAGAAAATCGCAACTGCTCTGCGGCGGAACCTGGCCGCTTTTATTTTTTACAATGGAAAATCGCATAAGGCATTCCTGCTGATGGGGATTTTAGACTGCTTTGGGCGTATGTTGATTTAGTCATCTAATCTGATGGCTAACTTCTATTCTGTTCTTTTTTGTAATAGGTGTTTTTTGGTAGTTGAGTTAAGTAGATAAAGGTGAATATCAAACTGCCATAGTGTATAGAGTCATAGTCATCGTTGCCTAGTGGGTAGAAGAGATTAAGAAAATCATTCCCGTATGCAAAAATTGAGAGCTGTATGACGCCCATGACAACTACAATGAGACAGTTGAAAACAAAAAATGGATAATTGTGTTTGCGAGCCGATAATTTTTTTAAGTAATATAATGCCACTAAAGTTATGAGTGACAATGAAAAATAGGAAGGTAAGAATCCATATGAGTAAGTTGATAGCGTGACGTCTGGAGTCATGTTAATAATCAATAAGTTTTAATTCTCTTGAGTTGATAACTTTATGAAATTGGATTCAACAATCCTGACTATTACTTAGAGTAACGTTCAAAAATGGTTTCAGCTTCACTGGCGTTCTGCAGTGAAAGACAATCTAAAGTATGGTAAGTCCCTTGAACTGAGCCTTGGCTATTTTTATTTGCGTACTGTTCAGCCAGTTTTTCACCTTGTTCAAATGCATCCATCGGCAGTTTACTCAATTCTAAATAGGCGGAAGCGGAACGGAAGGCGTCTTGCTTGGTTCTTTCTGAGTCAGTGGACTTCCCAATGCAGCGGCTGGTTAACCAATTTTTATAAAGTGCCTCTTGCGATAAAGCATTGAGCGAGTTTTCAGCAAGGACTACATGGCTTCCGAGCAGCAGAGACATTAAAAAGTACGTGTATCTTCTCATCCGAGATAACCTTTGATATGAGCCGTCGTTTGAGCAACTCTGATATCAGTTGTCGTCTTTTCCTTGGTATTTCTTGATGATGGCTTGCAGCTCTTGGCTGTGTACAAGATCGATGCACTTGGCCATCGTCATCGGCTCCCCTGACATACTGTCATAGGGCTTTGCCAGAAATTCTTTTGCCAGCGCCCTGACGGCGGTATGCGCTTCCAGAGAATAATCGCCGAATTCCGTGTAACCCCGAGCGGCGGCGGCGGCATCGTTTTTGACTTCTTTTGCTGAGTACCCCTCGGCGATGCAAACGCTAAGCGCGTAGTTTTTGAGGTACTCTTCGGGGGTATAGGTTTCTTTGGCTTGAGCCGATTGAATACATCCCAAAAATATCATGCTTGCAACACACAGGGATTTTATTTTAGTAACCATATAGATGCCTCGTTGGATTTTGGAAAGTAACAATGATCTGAGCAGGTTGTACCGTTCCATAATGTTGCGTGTCCGCTGGCATCATTCCATCCTGGAACAGTGAAAACCAATATCCCTTTGTCTTTTGAAAAATCACTAGGGGTAGGGTTTTTAATCGTTTTATCAGGTTTGCCGAACTTATAATTCAAAAAGTTAATAATATCTCTGACGCGATAAATGTACCAATTTTTATCTTTGCCTGAAACGGTCTTCCATGCTCCTCGTTCAACTTTAAAACCAGAATAATTGAGCGTGTAACTCATGCGTATTGCGCAGGCATTGGTGAATCCTTGCAATGGGTCATTGACGCCAAGCTCAATGTTAAGACCTACATTTCCACCTATCTTTTTGCCAACGTCAGTAATATCTACGTTGATTTCGCTAAATCGTTGCCACGCTTGTTGGAATGAAGGGCGACTCATTATAACGTCCTCTGTTGATAGATGCCCCTAAGTCGGGGCATCTGTGTGGGAAGATTAAGCTTCGCGGTTTTCCTTGATGTTCCAACCTGCGCTGCTTTCGGCGCCTTTGCCGCCTTTGTCGCTCTGCTCCCAGTATTGCTGTTTCACTTTCGCCGCCTGGAAGGAGTAGGTGACGCCCACGGTGTCTTCGCCGCCTGCGCCGGTGTACTGCACGGCGGTGACCAGCACGTCGTCCAGGGTGATTTTAACGTACTCAACCTGAGTACCGCCCGCCTTGCAGACAGACAACTCAACCTTGGTCAGGTGCTTACCGCTGGAGCAGTGCTTCAGCAGCGCCGGGGTTGACTTGTCGACCAGCGCGTTAACGTGCAGATCGTTGAAGCACACTTTGCCGGCACCACCGCCGCCGCCAACGCCCATATTGCCCGGTTGAGAAGCGCCCCAGGAGAAAGAAGTAATGTCGGTCCAGCCTTTGTGATTCGAATCTTTGGATTCGCCGCTGGCACCTTCAACTTTCAGGAACATATCAATAGCCATAGTTTCTTCACTCTTTATTAAGGGTTAACAGTAGTATTAACGTTACGTTGAAAAACTCAGGTAATAGCAGCAGGAATTGCAAGTGTGGTAATGCATTACCAATTTATATCCTTGTGCCATGCACCTTCTTAAATACCGAAAACTATCGGTACGGGTTACCGAGCCACTATTAAGTGCTAATGGCTCAATGCTTAATTATTTCGCGTTATCTTGATTCCATGTGCGATTCGGGTTTTCTGCGATAGGCTGACGATGAGGTTGATACATCAGCCAGGCCGCACTACCGCGGCCTGACTTCAGCCCATCAGGACGCGTCGTTTTGCTTCAGCGAAGGCAGCTTCGACACCAGGCGCAGGGAGACGGTCAGGCCTTCCAGCTGGTAGTGCGGGCGCAGGAAGAACTTGGCGCTGTAATAGCCCGGGTTGTCTTCGATCTCTTCCACCTGCACTTCCGCCGCGGCCAGCGGTTTGCGCGACTTGGTTTCCTGCGAGGAGTTGGCCGGATCGCCGTCCACGTAGTTCATGATCCAGTCGTTCAGCCAGCGCTCCATGTCGTCGCGCTCGCGGAAGGAACCAATTTTGTCGCGCACGATGCACTTCAGATAGTGCGCGAAGCGGCAGCAGGCGAACAGGTACGGCAGGCGCGCGGAAAGCTGGGCGTTGGCGGAGGCGTCGGCGTCGTAGTATTCCGCCGGCTTCTGCAGCGACTGCGCGCCGATAAAGGCGGCGAAGTCGGAGTTTTTGCGGTGCACCAGCGGCATAAAGCCGTTTTTGGCCAGCTCGGCTTCACGGCGGTCGCTGATGGCGATCTCGGTCGGGCACTTCATGTCCACGCCGCCGTCGTCGCTCGGGAAGGTGTGGCACGGCAGGTTTTCCACCGCACCGCCGGATTCCACCCCGCGAATGGCGGTGCACCAGCCGAACTCTTTGAACGAACGGTTGATGTTGGCGGCCATGGCGTAGGCGGCGTTGGTCCAGGTGTAATTGCCGTGGGTCGCGCCGTCGGTGTCTTCTTCGAAGTCAAACTCGTCTACCGGGTTGGTGCGGATGCCATACGGCAGGCGCGCCAGGAAGCGCGGCATCACCAGCCCCAGGTAGCGCGCGTCTTCCGATTCGCGCAGGCTGCGCCAGGCGGCGTACTCGGTGTTCTGGAAAATCTTGGTCAGATCGCGCGGGTTGGAGAGCTCTTGCCAGGACTCCATCTGCATCACGCTCGGCGCGGTACCGGCGATGAACGGGCAGTGCGAGGCGGCGCCGATCTTGGCCATTTCGCCCAGCAGCTCCACGTCCTGCGGGCTGTGATCGAAGTAGTAGTCGCCCACCAGGCAGCCGAACGGTTCGCCGCCGAACTGGCCATACTCTTCTTCGTAGACTTTCTTGAAGATCGGGCTCTGGTCCCAACCCACGCCTTTATAGCGCTTCAGCGTGCGGCCCAGCTCCTGCTTGGAAATGCTCATGAAGCGGATCTTCAGCATCTCGTCGGTTTCGGAGTTGTTGACCAGATAATGCAGGCCGTGCCAGGCGCCTTCCAGCTTCTGGAAGTCGTCGTGGTGAATGATCTGGTTGATCTGCTGCGACAGCTTTTCGTCGATTTCCGCGATCAGCGCCTGGATAGTGCGATAGGCGTCGGAAGAAACGGTGACGGTGTTTTCCAGCGCCTGCTGCGCCAGGGTTTTCACCGCGTTCTCGACCGCTTCTTTGGCCTGATCGGTCTTCGGCCGGAACTCTTTGTTCAGCAGCGCGCTGAACTCATCGCTGGAAAAAGTCTCGGTGGTTTGCAACGCATTCTGTTGCTGAGGCGAGTTGCTCATCGATTAATCCTCACGCTCGTTGTTGTCGTCGTTAACCGCCGGCTTCGGCGCGTCGGTCAGGGATTGCAGCAGCGCCGGGTTTTGCAGGATCTTGGAGATCAGCTCTTCGGCGCCGTTCTTGCCGTCCATGTAGGACAGCAGGTTGGAAAGCTGGGTGCGGGCATCCAGCAGATTGTCCAGCGCGTCGACCTTGCGGGCGATAGCGGCGGGGGAGAAGTCTTCCATGCTTTCGAAGGTCAGATCGATGTTCAGCTTGCCTTCGCCGGTCAGGGTGTTGTCGACCTGGTAAGCGACGCGCGGCTTCAGCGATTTCATACGCTCGTCGAAGTTGTCGACGTCGATTTCCATGAATTTGCGCTCTTCCACGCTGGCTTGCGGGTCGACCGCTTTCCCCACCAGATCCGCCATCACGCCCATCACGAACGGCAGCTGGATTTTGCGCTCTGCGCCATAAATTTCGACATCGTATTCAATCTGTACGCGCGGCGCGCGGTTGCGGGCGATGAATTTCTGCCCGCTGCGGGATTTCGAGTTTGACATGATTTACTCCATCTAATGGCGATTGGGAACGCGCCTCGTCCGGCTGGGAGAGTCAGGTTCTGATTCGGGTCTGCGCAGGGCAGACGGTATCGGATGCGTCAAGAGAACAAAGGTCGGCGGCTAGCTGTTCTCCTCGTTGTCGGGGCGACCGAGAATGGTCTCCAGTTGGTTAAGCCCATCGGGCGCCAAATCGCGGACGATTTGCATAAAGTCCAGCGTAATCAGTCGCTGGACTCGATCGATCATCAGTGGCGCCGGGTGGCTCGGTTCATGAAGACGAAAATAGTTTTTCACCTTGTCCAGCATCAACTGGGCGTCGTCGCGCGACTGGATCTGCGCGCTGCGCCAGTTGAGTGGAGCGGTGGCGCTCTGTACGGCGGCCGGTTGCTGCATGGCAGCCGCTTCAGGCGTCGCGTCTGGTTCGTCGGCGGCCGGGGCATCGCTCTGGCCGGCGAGCGCCACCAGAGAAAACACCTTGGTCAGCGCGCTCATTTCCGGCAGCGCGCTTTCCCCCAGATGGCGGGTCACTTCGCTGCGAATGGCGCTCAGGGTGTTGGCGATGCGCGTCACCAGGGCGCCTTCGGGGCGATCCTGCTGCGCCAGTTCATCCTGCAGCCGCGCACGGCCGCCGGGAAAGTTGGGGCACTCCTGTTTGCTGCCGTCGAGCAGGGCACCGGCATCGCGCAGCGAGATTTCTCCGGCGGCGCTTTTCAGCAGCGGCGCGGCGCGTACGCTGGCGGCCAGCGCCGCTTTGTCGCCAAGGTCGGCCAGCGCGTTGATGCGAAACAGCGGGTCGGCTTCCCCATCGAACTCCAGCGGCGGCTGCAGGGTGTTCCAGTAACGGGTCATCGACTGGTGGACCAGCGTCAGCCCGTCGGCGTAGCCCGGCAACCCGCGCAGCTGGGTCCAGGCGCGGGTGAGATACAGCATGACGCGCAGGTCTTTGGTGCGCGTTAGCAGCGAGGTCGCGAGGCGCTCGACCTGCACCCAATCCGGCGCTTCTTCCGGAATGATGGTGCTGCCGAACTGTTGTTCGGCCTTGCCGGTGGCGGCTTGTTCCATCGCCAGAAAGTCGGCGTCGTATTCCAGGTTGTCGCCGCAGGGATTGTCCGCGTCAACCGGGGCCAGCAGGGTATCGGTATCGATAGCCATAGAATTTCCTTCAACGAACGATGTTAATCAAACATTTGCGGGTACTGGCCGCCGCGGCCGGGGCGCGCC
This sequence comes from Serratia sp. 201, assembly GCF_037027545.1. Lineage (NCBI taxonomy): Bacteria > Pseudomonadati > Pseudomonadota > Gammaproteobacteria > Enterobacterales > Yersiniaceae > Serratia > Serratia sp. 201. The sequence continues at coordinate 883,314 of NZ_JAXCHC010000002.1, forward strand.
CAGCCGTTGGGTTCGAACAGCAGTGAAAACAGCTGCACGGTGAGGTTGCCGCTGTGCACGTGGGTGTAGAGCGGATGTCCGTCGGCCTGATTGGTCCACCAGAAGCTGGTGTACTGCGCCGGATCGAAGCAGTCGGCGGCCTGTTGCCAGCCGAGGCCCGGTACGTCCGGATGCTGGAAACCGATAATCGACAATATCTCGGAATCCGCTTCCGCCGGTGGGCTGGGCAGCGCCGGGATCGCCTGCAACGTGCGGTCGATCTGCTCGGCGGAGAAACCGTTGCGCACGCCGTTCAGCAGGGTATGGCCGAGCTGTTGATACCAGCTCGCCGCCATGTTCAGCTGTTGCGGGCGCCATTCTTGCAGGCTGAACAGGCGCAGTGCGCAGATGGGGTAGCGCCGCCCGACGCGATCGCGCGCCGGCAACAGGCAACCCATCTGCACGTACGGGCTGCCGAGCGTGGCGGGGATCACGAAGTTCCACACCGGTGCGTTGCTGAACGGGTGGCCGTTCGGCCCCTGTGCATCGCGCTGTAAATTCACCAGCCCGTTATGGAACCAGTGGGCCCAGTTGTTGACCACCGGGTCAGGCAAACGGCGTTGCAGGAAGTCACCGGCGGAAGGAAGTTTGCCGTACCAGCCGATGCTCGTCGGGGCGCTTGAATCAGTGCTCATGGTCATGTCCTTTCGGGGCTACGGGCACGAGAAGGCCGGCAGTTGGAACGGATTGCGGATGCTGTTGGGCGTGAACTCCAGCGTGACGCGGTGGCCGTCGAGATTGAACGTCGCCTGGCGGCCGAGGCCGCCGGTGCCCGACGATTGCGCCATGTCGACCAGGCGATTCAGCGCCCATGGTCCGCTGGTCACCAGGCTGGCGGTGGTGCCGTTGGCCAGCGCCAGCTGCAGATGCACCTGGTTGGTATTGCGGGTGCCCGGCCAACTGACCACCAGCGGTACCTGTGGGCCGTGGCTGTATTTGAACAGCTGCCCGTCGATATCCAGCGTCAGGTTGAGGATGTCGTTATCCATCCGCACCGGCCGCACGGTCACGCGGTAGGAGGGCGTCGCCGTGCCGTTGGCGAAAAAGGCGTCGCGGATGCGCTGCGCCTGCTGGAACGACCGCAGGATGCCTTCGCCGCCGGGCAGCGTCTTGCCGTCCACGCCGGGCGTGAAACGCCAGTTGGCGCGGGTGGTATCGACCTTGCCCTGCAGATTGTCGCGGAAGAAGCTGTCCATCAGCCCGCTGTTCGGCGCGAACATGCGCGCCAGATCGTCCGGCGTCACTTCCTGCCGCGCCCGGGCCACCAGCGGATAACGGCCGGCGATCGCCTGGCGGCAGAAGCTACCGACCTCGAAGCTGATGCGCTTTTTCACGTTCTCCATCTCTTTGCGCTGGGTATCGCTGCTGGCGCCGATCGCCAGCGACAGCAGCATCTGTTTGAACGGCACCGGCAAGCGGCCGGATTCGGCCTGCAGACGCGGGATAATGTCGCTCGGCGGCGCCGACATGCCGCTGTTGGCCGCGCCCTGCACCGCCGTCAGGTAACTGTACAGTTCATCGACCTGTTTCAGCACGCTGTCGAAAGGGATCGCCTTATTGCCTTCGCCCTGGCTTTGCGCCAGCTCCAGCAGCGGCGCGAAGTGCGCCATCACCAGCTGTTCCGGCTGGGCCGACACGTCACCGTCGGCGTTGGCCGGCCGGTTGGTGAACAGCGCTTCCAGCGTGCGGTTGGCATTTTGGTTCAGCTTATCTTCGGTTTTTGCCAGCAGCGAGCGCGAATCGGCGTCGTTTTTTTCGTCGCGCAGGGTGACGTTTTTGCTGACGTTGACCAGCAGATTGCGCATTGGCGACGGGTTGCCGGACAGCAGGCGCGCGCTGCTGATGCGCTGGGTCAGGTTGCCGATGTTGGCCAGTTGGATATCCCCCAGCAGCTCATCCCAGGCGCTGATGAAATCTTGCATGTACAGCTGGCGGATGGTCTTGGTCAGATCGGCGCTTTTCTGCTCCGGCGTCTGGCTGTTCAACACCCAGACGTCTTCCTTGCGCAAGGTGTCGGTCACCGGGTCGATGTTGTCGTTGAACGCTTTCCAGTACCCTTGTGAGGTGAACAGGCCCGGTACGCCGTCGGTGACCGGTTTGCCGCTTTTGCGGCTGAACGCCAGTTCGGTCTGCGGGCCGGCCAAATCGACCAGGCTGACCGGCTTGATGTCGGTCTGTTTCAGCAGCAGGCGCTTGAGGCGGCCATAGACGCGCTGCGACAGCGGCGCCCGATTGAGTGCGGCCTGCGCCTGCGCCACCAGCTGTTCGTCTTTGGCGTAAGGCGAGGCCTGGATCTGCGCATCCAGCAGTTGGCTGAGGTGCCATTCGATCTGCTGCAGCTGTTTCTGCGTGCTGCCCTGCGGCAGGTTGCGTTGCAGGTTGAGCATCACCCAGGCGCGCAGGAATTTACCGTCGTACTGCTTTGGCAGATACAGCATCTGATAGGCCTTCAGCGCTTCGTAGCTGAAGTCCGCGTCGCCGTGGTTGTCGTTGCGCAGCGTGGTGGCGATCTGTTGCGCCACCTGCGGCAGCAGCAGCTCTTTCAGCGCTTTTTGGTACAACGCATTGCCGGCGTCGCCCACCTGATCGCCGCGGAACAGCCCCATGCGGTAGGTGAACGGCGGATCGTCCAGCGAAAAGTTCTGGCTGTCCGGCAGATGCAGCAGGCTGTTGAGGAACGGCAGCAGCGAGAACATGTCGCCGTTGCCCAACTGGGTCAGGCTTTGCCCCTGTCGCTCGACGCCGGGCACCTTGGCGGCCACTTCCGCCAGATAGGCCTTGTTGTTGCCGTAGCTGGTGAACCACAACATCGCCAGCACCGCCAGGATCACCGCCAGCGCGATGTACCCTGCCCAGTGCAGGGCGCGGTTGCGGTATTCCCACCAGCGGTTGCTGCCCGCCAGCCCGGACTCCTGGAAGACCACCGATTCCAGCGTCTCTTTCAGGAAGAAGCTCTGGCCTTTGGCTGCCGGGATCGGCGTTTCCTGCCCCACGCTGTCCCAGGCCGCGTTGGCCTGCACCCCTGAGTTGGCCGTCGGCAGCTGCAGGTAGCGGTTCAGTTCGCCCATCACCCGGTCAAACGGCAGACCTTCCTGCGTGCCGCTGGTGAAATAGATGCCGCGCGGGGTAAAGCGGGTTTCAAAACTGGAGGTGGCGAACACCTGTTCCAGATATTGGCCGAGCAACTGGCGCAGCGCGGCGAACTCCTGCGGGAACAGGTAGCTTTCGGCGCGTTGGCGCGCGTCGTGCTCCATCAGCAGCGTATCCGGCAGCGCCGCATCCAGCCGTTGTTGCAGCAGGGCGTATTGTTGTTCGAAGGCGGCGTTCAGGTTGAAGTCCGGCTGCCGTGAGCGCTCGTAAGGGAAGGTGAATCCCCAGATCTGGTCGCGCTGTGCTTTATCGAAACTGCCGAAGTAGGCCATAAAGCCGTTGAGCAGGTCGGTTTTGGTCACCAGCACATAGACCGGGAAGTGAATGCCCAACTGTTCGTGCAGTTCAATCAGGCGTTTGCGCAACGCGCTGGCCTGGGCGGCGCGTGCTTCGGCGCTGTCGCTCAGCAGATCGGCGACGCTGATGGTCACCATCACGCCGTTGATCGGCTGGCGGGTGCGGTATTTTTTCAGCAGCGCGACGAAGCTTTGCCATTCACCGGCGTCTTCTTCGCGCTGGCTTTCCTGGGTGGTGTAGCGGCCGGCGGTGTCGAGCAGCACGGCGTCGTTGGTAAACCACCAGTCGCAGTTGCGGGTGCCGCCCACGCCGCGCAGCGCGGCTTTGCCGAAGCGATCCGCCAGTGGGAAGTGCAGGCCGGAGTTGACCAGCGCGGTGGTTTTGCCGGCGCCGGGTGCGCCGATGATCACATACCACGGCAACTGGTACAGATATTGACGGCTGAAGCGGGTCATCCAGCGATGTTTACCGTCGCCCTGGCCCGGTGCGAAGCGCGCCTTTTTCAGCAGCTGCGCCGCTTCGTCGAAACGCTGTGCCAACTGATCGTCTTGTTTGACCTCGGGCTTGCCGTCTTCCGCCGGCACCGCTTCGGCGGCGCGCAGATTGCTCAGCAGGCGGCTGTTGAACCAGGCACTGTAGAGGCGCGGGATCAGGCGGCACAGGAACCAGATCAGGTAAATCACGCCGATGGCGATCTGGCGGTTGAGTTCCGGCTCCAGCGGGCGATAGTCGCCGATGGCCACCAGCGGGCCGATCGTCCAGATGATGAACGCCAGCGCGGTGATGCCGACAAAGCCCCACAGCAGGCGGCTGGTGATGATGGAGAATAACGTACTGAGCATTACTTTCCGGTTCCTTGCGGCAAGCCGTTGATTTCCGCCTGGGTATTTTCAGGGGCGACCAACAGCGTAATTTCTACCCGGCGGTTCAACGCGCGGTTCACTTTGTTATCGTTCGGCGCGACGGGGTTGCTCTCGCCGCGGCCCTCGGCCTTGACCCGCTGCGGGTTGGCGAGGTGTTTTTGCAAGCGGGCGCTGACCGCTTCGGCGCGCGCCAGCGACAGCTCCCAGTTGGAGGCGAAACGGGCGCTGCGGATCGGCACGTTGTCGCTGTAGCCGGTGACCAGGATCTTGCCGCTGACGCCGTTCATGGCGGCGGCGATGCGGTCGATGACCGGGATATAGTTGGCGCGTACCGTGGTGGCCGCGGAGTCGAACAGCCCGTCACCTTTGAGGATCACCACGCTTTGCTGCGCTTCGTCGCGCACCACCACCAACCCCTCGGCGATCTCTTTACGCAGGAAACTTTTCAGGCTCAGCGTCGGCGGCGCGGCCGGCGCCGGGTTACCGATCGCCACCTGCGGCAGATTGGTTTGGTAAATCGCCGCCAGCACCGGGCTGGTGTTGTCGCCCAGTCGCCAGTTGAGGGCGATGAACAGCAGCGAAGCCAGGAAGCCGGTCAACGCCACGCAGGCCCACAGCGGCACCAGCGGGCGCCACAGTTTCTGCTGTACCGGCAGGTCCAGCGCATGAGGCGACAGCGGCGGGGCATAGCCGCCACGCACCGATCGGATCAGCTGCAGCAGGCGCTGCTTCATGGTTTCCAGCTGTGAGCGGCCGTTTTCCATCACCCGGTAGCGGCCTTCAAAGCCCAACAGCAGGCAATAATTGATCAGTTCCAGCAGGTTGATGTGCTCGCGCGGGCTTTGCGACAGCTTGGCCAGCAGCTGGAAAAACTTCTCGCCGCCCCAGGTTTCGTTATGGAAAGTCACCAGCAGCCCGCTGCCGGACCACACGCTGTTGCTGCCCCACGGGGTCAGCGCCGCCGCTTCATCCAGCGCGGTGCACAGACAATAACGCGCGCCGATGATCACCTCGTAAGGCAGGTTGGCGCGTTGGCCGCGGATCTCGAAGCGGCGCATTTCGTCAATGAGCTGTTGGCGCAGCTGCGCCGGGTTGGCGTGCGTGGCCGACTGGCGGATCTGCGAAATGGCGTTCAGCAGCGGGTTGGCGGCGTCCACCAGCGGATTGGCCGCCGGCGCCATGCTATTTTCCTGAGTCATAGGTTACCGGTCCGTATGGCTGCGAATCGCCCAAAATTCCATGTCCAGCCCCGGGAATTCGCCGGCCAGGTGCAGGGCGAAGGCGCTGGATTTTTCCATCTGTTTCCACAGGTCGCCGCCTTTTTCCAGCTCGAAGTAGGTGTAGCCGGCGTGATAGGGGATCTGGCGCGGCGCGGCGGGCATGGTGCGTAAACCGATACCCGGTAGCTGCAGCTGCACCAAATCGCGGATGCGCGTGACCGGGGCGATCTTCATCTGTGCCGGGAAATGGGTCAGCAACACCTCGGCGGCCACGTCGGCGCGCACCGCCAGCACGAAGCCGAAATCGCGCATCATTTTGGCGTCCTGCACGGTGGCGACGTTCAGCCCGTGGGAACGTTCGACCAGCGTCAGCTGAATGGCGTTGTCTTCCAGCACCACCGACAGCCCTTGACGCAGCAACAGCATCAGCTTGCCGAAGCACAGCGCCAGGTTGTCGTGGTCATACACCGGCAGGCGGCCTTCCGGGGTGCGCTGCGCCGAGAAGCTGGCGAGTTCGGTGGCGAACTGCAGCCAATCGGCGAACAGGCGTTCTGGGTGCAGATGATCGAGGTGGTAGGCGTGGCTCACCTGGCCGAGATGGCGGTTGATCAGCTGCAGCAGCATGAAATCGACCATTTCGGAACTGCCGCCGCGGCCCGGCTGCAGCAGGCGCTGGCTCATCTGCTGGCTGCGCTGTTGCAGCAGGCCCTGCAGATCGTTGATGAAGGTTTTCAGTACCGGGTTGCCCTGGCAGTTCAGCATCGGCGGGATCTGCGTGGTATCGAGACGCAGGCTGTTGTCGCCGCGCTTTTCCAGCACGCGGGTAACGCCGAGCGCCGTCCATTCGGCGTTGAGCTCACTCTCCAGCATCAGCCGCAGGCGCAGGCGACCGAACTGCAAGGCCGCGCTGCCCACCGAGACGGCGTTGAGATCGTCGACTTCGTTCTCATAAGCCAGATAGCGCGCCAGCGCCTCCGGGCTTTCCTGAAAGATCACGTCTTCACGCCCCGCGCGGTAGGTCGGCAGAGCCAGCACCACGTTTTCACCGGTCTTGTTTTCAGCGATGGTCAGCGGCGCGGGCGCCTGCTGGGCGCCGGAGAAGCGAAACGGCGTGCCGTCCGGCATGATGCCGCTGGCGGCGTTGAGCGCAATCTTGCCCTGGCGCAGCAGCGTTTGGTCCAGATCCAGGGTGAGGAACCCCCAGAAACAGCCGCTGTGGGCCTGGCCCCAGTTGCGCATATAGCCTTCGAGATAGTTTTCCGCCTGCTGGAAATGGTGAGGGCGCAAAAACATCCCCTCAGTCCAGACAACCTTATGAGCATCTTTCATCATCACACCTATAGTTACTTCGCTTCAGCGCAGCGGTAGGTCAGTCGACCTTTTTTACGGGGCGCAGGCCACTCACGCCCGCGACGATATGCGCTTCCAGCTCATCCGGCGAGAATTGCCATACCTTGTAGAAATTGGTTTCGGTAGGTTCCGGCAGCGGCAGTGAAATGCGCCAGGTCTTGCCGTCCAGATTTTGATATTCGGCGATCACGCCGATGTAACGTGCGTCCAACGCGCTTTGCCCGCCGAGCGTCTTGCCGGTCTGGCCCGGCGTCAGGAAGAACTGATCGCTGTCCAGCAGGCTGTTGCCGAGCACGCTTTTGGCGTCGTTTTGCAGACTGAAGAAGTCGGCATCCATGAATTCCGCATCCGAGCGCAGCAGCAGCACGCGAATTTTGATCGGCGCCGGTTGAGCGCCGGCGGCGGCGTTGACCTGGCGGTCAGCGTCAAACACCAGACTGTAACGCGACGGCACGCTTTTGGCGGAAGACATGCAGCCGCCGAGCGCCAGCGCGCCCAGCAGCAGAAACAGCATCCCGCACCAGCGGGAAGCGATAGGGGTCGTCATCATAGGAATCTCGTCGCCCGCAGGCGTGCTGACTACTGGAGGATCCAGGTGGCTGAGCCGGCGTTTTTACACGCCTTGCTGTCGCCGCCGACTTTGACGCAGTCCTGTTTGGCGGCGCGCGCGCGACGCGGCAGATCTTTGCGCAGCGTTGATTTGTAGCGCGCTTCCGGCACGCCGGCGTTGGCCTGGATATATCCCATCAGATCGCCCCCGCGGATGGCGGAGATCGCCAGCCAGTTGTTTTCCACTTCGCCCAGCGCGTAGAACGCGGCGGCGTTGTCCAGGCTGCCGACGGCGGTGCCGGTATAATTCGGGCTACTCATGATGCTGGCGGCATACAGGCTGCGGTACTCCTCACCGATCGGCTTGAACTGTTTCGGCGCGCTTACCGCGGCGCGGTGCTGCAGGGTGACGCCGTTGACTTCACTGCTGATGAGGGCGTCGTTATTGAGCGCCGGCGGCGGTGGCGGCGGGGTGGAACAACCGGCAAGCGTCAGGGCGGTCAGCAGCGTCAGGGTAATCCGTGTTTTCACAATGTCCTCTTTTTCTTGATTGAATGGCTGTGTAATAAGGCGCCGTCATCAGGGCGCAAGCAGCAACACTTTTAATTGGCTCGGCACGATGCGCATGCCGAGCGCGTTGGTGGAATTCTGCAGGCTGAGGCTGGTCAGCCGGGTGGCCGGAGTGCCTTTGAGCAACACGGTAAAGGCGCCGGTCAGGTGGCGGGATGGCCCCATCACCGTCCCGGAAGCGACACCGGTGGCTACGCCGGGGTTGTCGCCGTTGGTCAGGGGCGTTACCGTCGCCATGTTGTGCGCCGGGGTACCGACGAACAGAATGTTGAACGCGTTCGGGATGGCGGTCGGCGCGAGGGCGATATCCGGGTAGGGTACGGGCACCGGCGCCGGGCTTGGCGTCAGACAGACGTCGGGAAACGCCAGGTCCACGCCGATCATTTGGCTGTTGGCAAACATAAAAGGCCTCCGCAGGTTATCCGACGTGGATTTGTTCCGAATCCAGCTTGGTGATGTCTTTTGAGGTAATGAGCGTGTTGCGGGCATGAATGCGGGCGTAATCTTCCGCCTGATAATCCAGCTGCCCGGCGCGCACGTGCTCGGTTTGGCGCACTTTGCGGAACAGCGAATGGCTGATCTGGCTGACCGAATGCCACAGCGACTCGCAGCGTTTACCGACCAAACGGCTGATGCTGACGAAGGCCGACAGCTCTTCGCCGCTGTATTTCATCTTGTCGACGTGGCAGTCGCCGCTGTTCGCCTGCAGCGTCATGGCGTCGCCGCTCAGTTTCAGCGCCTGCGCGCTGTGCAACGACAGCGAGCCGTTCGGCGTTTCAATCTGCAGATCGCCTGCGACGCAGAGCCGCGCCGTGCTTTGCGGCTCTGCCCGCTCGAGGACGGCGATCGCCCACAGCTGGTGGCCGCAGCCGGCGACCAGCACGTTATCGCCGAGGGCCGGCGTCAGCAGGCAGCTCGCCGCCCGGCGACAATGCCAGCCACGACCTTCACATTCCACTACCAGACTGCCGTCCGGCAACAGGTTGACGACCTGGCCAGCGGCCTGTTGGGGCGGTGCGATGTTGACGGCGCGAGTTGTGTTGGCAACGCTCATGGTGATCCCCTCGTGAAGTGGTCAATGCATTCAGATTCGGCTCTGGCGCTGTGCGCTCCAGGTTTCGGCGGCGTACAGCTCTTCGTCGCTCTCGAGGATCCCGCTGCGATCGCTCCAGCGCGTTTGCTGCTGGTGGGCGCGATGCATACGGGTGCGCATAAAGCGCGCGCGCCGGAAATCGGCGGCGCCAATGTCGGCATAACAGAAGTCGGCGTAGGTCAGGTCGCTGTCGCTGAAATCACAACGCGCCGATCGGCTGTGCTGAAATACGCATTGATACAGTCGCGCCTGGCTGAAGTTGGCGGCATCCAACGTCGCTTCGCTGAAGATCGCCTGATCGAACTGCCCGCCGCGACACTGCGCCTGAGTCAGATTGGCCTCCAGCCACAGCGACTGCTGCGCCTGTACGCTGGTCAGGTTGGCGCGCCGCAGCGAAGCGCCCTTGAAATTGCTCTGGCGCAGCGTCGCCTGGCTGAAGTCGACGTCGTCCAATTGGTTATCGGTAAACTGGCAGGCGATCAGGCTCTGCCCGGCGTAACTTTTGCCGCGGTGGTCACATTCGAAAAACGTGACGCGGTCGAAGTTCACGCCTTCAAACTGCGTTTTACAGAGATTTAATCGAAAGAACGTGACAAGGCATAAGCGCGCCTGATTCAACATGGCGCCGTCGAGCGGGCTTTCGTAAAAGGTAGTGCGATCGTGCTGAGTGGCGGAAAAATTCGCGCCGGCCAATTGGCACGACATCCAGTGACTTTGGTTGAGCGACAGCCGGCTGAAGTCGCTCTGTTCAAGCCGGCAATCGTTGAACATCGTCAGTTCGATATGGCTCTCGCTGAAGCGGCTGGCCGACATGGCGCACTGATTGAAGGCCGTTTGCTTCAGATCCGCCCGCGTAAATTGTGCGTGTTCGAGCTGGCAATCGCTGAAAACGCTGTCGCGCAGATCGCAGTCAGAGAAGTTCACGCCGTTCAGGTTCAGTTCGTTGAACATGCCGCCGGCCAAATCCAGACCGGCGAATGACAGACCGTGCAAGTCCTCTCCGGCGATCGGCTCGCCGCGTTTTACGCGCTGGCGTATCTGCTCTGGTTTTGAGGTCATACTTCCTTCCCGTTGTGGCGAGGCAATGTTTTCACCCTGGCGGTATAGGCTCTCTCTAGCCGGGTTGCCTGATCCACTTGCGACTGCGACAGGTCAGCCCGGAACAGGTTGGCGCCCTGCAGGTCGGCGTCTGACAGCACGCATTTTTGCAGGATAGCTGCAATGAAATTGGCATCGCGCAGGCTGGCGCGAGACAAATCGCTGCGGATGAACAGGCTGCCACTGCCGTTGGCCTGGCGGAAATCGGCCTCGTTCAATCGGGTTTCCGACAGATCGCAATTATTGAGACGCGCCCGGCTAAAATTGGCCCGCTGCAACGGCATCTGGCGTAAATTGCACTGGTTTAGCGTCGCGTCGCTGAAATCCGTCTGCGGCAACAGTGTCTTCGCTGCAAAGGCGCAGGCTGTGAGACGTGCGGCGTGGAAGCTGAGGCTTTGCGTCTCGGTGTCAACCCAGGCGCAACTTTCCAGCCGCGCCTGACTGAAGTTCACCGCCAGCAACCGGCATTTGACGAAGCTGACTTTGTCGAGCCGGGCGTGGCTGAATGTCAGCTGCTCCAGCTGCAGTTCCATCAGGGTAATGTTGGCCAGCGTGGCGCGGCTGAAATCACATTGTCCGAGCAAGGTTTCGTATCCCAGCAAATCGCGTAATGACGCCATCGTGAAATCGCAGCGTTGAAACAACGTTTGCTGAATATTGGTCTCATGCAGCTGCGCGCCGCCGAAATCTGTCGCTTCGCATTTCGCCAGGGCCAAAGAGGCGTGGCTCAGATCGGCCTGCTGCAAGACGGCGCCGCTGAGATCGGCGCGCGCCAACATCGCCTCGCGAAGATCGCAACCCACCAGTCGGGTTTGGCGTAGATTGGCGTTTTCCAATAACGCACCGCGTAAGTTAGCCTGGCAGAGATCCATGCCGGACAGATCGGCGCCGGTGAGATCAAGGCCGCTGAGATCTTTATCGCGCAGCATGGCGGCGGCGACGCGTTGGCGAATGATTTGCGCCAGATCGCCACTTAAGCGCAGTGCAGGGCTTTGCGCCTGCGCTGACATTAAATACATTTGGTGCAGCGCGCGCTCGCTTTCCCCCAGCTGCTTCTCGCTGAACGCGTCGGGATGCTGGCGCGCCTCCTGGAACAGCAGATCGCGCTGCTGCTGGTAGCTTTCCGCACCGGAGGGCGACACGTGATCCCCTCCGGGGTTAAGCGGGTCGATACCCTCGGCGTGCGCCAGCTTGAGCATGTCCTGATACTGCACCTCGGCCTGGCTTTCCAGATGCTCGACGAATTCGGCGAGTTGGTCCAGCTTCGGCGGCGCTTCTTGCGACGGTAGCGGGAACAGTTCATCGATGTCCTGGCCTTCACGCAGCAGGCGCTGGCGATGCTCTTCGCGCTGCTGGTGCTCGTAGGCGGCGATATTTTCCGCCATTGGGCTTTGCTGCGTCGGCGTTTCCGTATCCAGCCAGGCACCGATGCACGCCTCCGGCAGCAATTCTTGTTCGCGAAAAGCGTGCAAAGCACCCTGTTCTTTATCCAGCCGCTGGGCCAACACCTGCCGATAATGCGCGGTGGAACGGGGCTCCCCTTCGGTTTCCAGGGCCGGCATCAGTTGCATCACGTCGGCGGCATCGTCCTCATTGATGCGCGCGCTACCCTGATAGATCAACAGCATCTGTTCCCGATGCGGGAAGAACCAGACGGTGGTATGGCGCATCGCGATCTCTTCGAAATGCGTTTCACCGCCGCGCAGTCGGTTGATGAAGCAGCGCGCGCGCCACGGCGGTAAATGCCCTTGCTGCACCGGTTCTGAAGGATGCATATTCCAAATCCGATAGGCAGCCCGCGGCGGCAAGCTATCACGTTGAGGAAACTGCTGATCGCTTTCTGCCATGTTGAACAGGCGCCAGTCGATATCGTTGGCGAAGCCGGGAAAGCCGTGCTTCAACCAGTCGGCGTCGTAGTTTTTACCGATGCGGGAGAAGCGACGCGGCCAGGTGATATCCAGCGCGTCAAAGCTTGCCGGCTGGGTGCTTTGCCGAGGAGACGCAAGGCGTCCCTGCAGCGGTTCAACATTGGGTAGGCGATGGATGCGGCCCTGCGGAAATGTTTCGGGAGTGGCGCCGATGCCGTGCGGATTATCGGCGAACTGGGTGCCGCCGTAAGCCCGGCGCCAGTCCAGACGCATTTCTGCAAAGGGTAGAGGCGTGGAGGGACGATCGTTGATCCAATGGCGATCGCCGAAAACCACCAGCGTTTTCTCCAGCGAATCAAACTGGATCTTCACGGCGCAGGCGGTTTTGTCTTGTTGATGGTGGGTGTAGGCGTTGCCAGTGGCGAGAAACTCCGCACAGGCTTTTGGGATAGCCAGATCGAGCACGCCGCCACTTAACGTAAGTTCGTCGGCGGCCAACTGCCACAGTTCCGGTTCGGGGCGCAGACGCGGGGAGGCCCCCATGTCGGCCAAGGCCAAAACGGAAACGCCCAGATGATTTTGCCCTTGCCAAGAGAAGGGGCGATGAAGCGCGCTGAGGCGCAGAGGTTTTACGACTTTCATTGTGTGTGTAAAGCTTCCTGTGGATATCAGCTGGCAGCCAGGCTGCTTGCTCAAAAACAATCCGTTTTTCGGTTTAATAGATATCAGGCTATGTCACAACAGATGAAGAAAACGATGCGGCGTTCAGCGCCGATCGCTAATGCGGGGAGAGTCCCACTTCGAAATGGATGATCAAGAGGACAGTGCGTTGTCCTTCCCGTTTATTCCGCGAGCCAGCAGCACGGCGGCGACGGACAATGACGCGGCGATCGCCTTGGCGGTAAATTGGCCGGTGCTCTCCAGGTGATAGGGCGCAAAAAATCCGACGCCAGCGGTGCTCAGAACCAGCAGCGCGACGAGCGCCGCAAAACAGGGCAGCTCTATCGCCAGCGTCAGTCTGCCGGGTGTCGCCGCACCGAGGTAACGCATCAAAAAACCGGGCAAAATCAGGAACCCGATCAGCTCTGCGGGAGCATTCACCGCAGACATCACCTGCTGATTGTATTTCAGGAGCGCTAGCATCAGCGCGACAAAGATCAGCAACCGCATGGGTAAGGCGGCCGCTCGGCTTGCCGACAAAAAGGTTTTGCCGATCGCAGCGAGCAATACGCAGCCGACCAGGATGCCAAAGACGGTAAACAGGATCTGTCCCCAGAGGCTGTCCTGCGTCGAAAAGGCAATGAACGCGCCCATCGTGACACTTCCTTATACAAGGTGATTTAGCGAACTGATGAACGATAAGCCGTTTGCAGAACGTTGAAATCGGATCGCGTGATTGAGGGATCCTTTTCGCTTAAAGCCGGGAAAGCTCTTCGATCACCGCTTTTTTGGGGTTCTTCGGGTCGTACTTTATCGCGGTGAAATGGCCCGGTTGATAACGCGGCAGATCCACGACGCTGATCGGGCCTTTCGCCACGGCCGTATGGTTTTTTCCGTCTTGGGCGATGTACTTGACTTCGACTTCGCAGACCGGCCGATTTCCGTCCCACAGGTTGGTCTGGCGAATGCTGACGATTTGCCCGGAAGCGGAAATACCGTTCTCCATCACGCTGAGGGAAGAACCGATATGTTTGAAATAACCCCAGATATCGACCGTGATGAATTTGAAAAAGCCCACCAGACTGAGGATGGGAGCCAATAAAATCAACCCGATAACGGTGAAAACATTTTTGGCCTTCGACATGGGAGTCCCTTTACAAGAAGATCGCCAGCGCCTTGGTGCTCAGCCGTAAGGCGCCGTTGGTGACCAGCGCGCCAAGCTGAGTGAACGTCATGGGATCATTACTGAGCTTGAAATTGGTTTTGCTGATCGACAGCGGGTTATGCGAGATATCCAGCATCGTGTGTTTAAGGCTGGTCGCCGTCAACGAAAGATTGGAGCCGTAGAAGGCAAAATTGGCCCCGGTCGCCACCCATTTCCAGCCGTGGCAGTTATCTTTCCAGTTCGGCGTTTGTACCGAGACGCCGTCCGCACTGGTGATATCAATGGTTTTCGCCTTGATGGTCAGCGTGCCGGTGATCGTTGTGTTCTGGTTATTATTATAGGTTTCGGTGACATCCCCGGTCACGGTAGCGGTCTGGCCGCCCGCTTCAATCGTCAGGACTTGCCCGCCGGCAGTAATGGTGGTGTGCTGACCGCCGGCGGTGATGTTGACGGTCTGCCCCTGCTTGATGGTGCTGGTCTGTTGCCCTTCGGTAATGTCGAGGGTCTGGTTGCCTTTCACCGTGACATGCTGGGTTTGCGTAATGTTTTGCGTCTGCGCGCCGTCAAGCTTGAAAGACTGATTGCCGGTGATGTCGATTTTATCGCCGCCGTCGATAATCGTCAGGTCGCGGCCGCCTTTGATGTTCACCGTCTGGTGAGCGTTCAGGTTGGCGGTGTCCAGCCCATTGACGGTCGTCGTGCGTTTCGCTTTGTACAGGAACGTGGCGTCGCCGGTGACGGTGTCGTCCTGCTGGCGCCCGATGGTGGTGGTGCGACTGCCGTCAATATTGACGTTCTTGTCGTTTTCCACCGTCATGTTCATGTTGCGTTCGGCATGCATGTCGAACGATTCGTTGCCGGGCGAGTCTTCCAGGAACAGGAAGCTGGCGTTGTCGGCGCCGCCGCCTTTACTGCGGCTCATAAAGCCCATTTTAGTGGCGTCGCCGGGCAGATCCCACGGCGGCATGCTGTCTTCGTTGTAAACGCGGCCGGTGATGATAGGGCGATCCGGATCGCCGTTGATAAAGTCGACCACCACTTCCTCACCCACGCGCGGGATCTGGATCCCACCGTATTTCCAGCCGGCCCAGGCGCTCGAGACGCGCACCCAACAGGAACTGGTTTCATTGCCGCTGCCGTGGCGATCCCAACGGAATTTGAGTTTCACCCGGCCATATTTATCGGTCCAGATGCTTTCGCCTTCCGGGCCCACTACTTCGGCAGTTTGCGGGCCGTGGGTTTTCGGCCAAGGCGTGGTGCGCGCCGGGCGCCAATTGATGTCCGCCGGAACGACCTGAAATTCGGTTCGCTGCTCGCCAACATCATTATCGTTGCTGGCGTAGCTGTTTTCCTGCATGAAGTACTGCGCGCTGACCACCAGGTAGGCGCGGTTGTCTTCCATACGCGGCGCCTGGGTCAGTTGAAAACGGTAGCCGGGCGCAAT
Organism: Serratia sp. 201; assembly: GCF_037027545.1. Lineage (NCBI taxonomy): Bacteria > Pseudomonadati > Pseudomonadota > Gammaproteobacteria > Enterobacterales > Yersiniaceae > Serratia > Serratia sp. 201. Next base: position 898,680 of record NZ_JAXCHC010000002.1, read on the forward strand.
GCCCTGCGAATTGCCTTCGCCGCTCATCTGCTCGTGCTGCGCTTCGAACTCCTGTTGGCGAACCTTGACGTAAAACTGGCCGTGGGCGTGATCGGTATAGCGACCGGGCCAGTCGAACACCTCGGCTTTGTCCTGCGCGAACGAGGCGGGATTCTGCCGGGCCTCCAGCAACCGCGCGCGTGGCTTACGAAAATCGTAGTCATCCAGGCTATAGAGGCTGGGCGTGATGGCGTCAGAAACGCTCCAGCTATTGATGCTGTCCTTGTTTTCCACCAGGCCGCCTTCCGCGAGCTGGTAGGGAATGCTGGCGTAGCCGGCGAGTTCCTGATGGGCCGCCGGCGCGTCAGCCAGCACCAGCGTATGGCCGTCTTGCTGGTGCGTGAAATAATAATAGATGCCTTCGTGTTCCATCAGACGGCTGATGAAATCGAAATCGCTCTCCTGATACTGCACGCAGTATCCCCAGATGCGGTAGTCGTAACTCAGGCGGTTATCGATTTTCACCTGATACTGCCCCAGCACCTGAGTCAGGATGTCGGGAACGGTTTTTTCCTGGTGGATGCGAAAATCGCGGTTTTGCGTCAGATACCACAGCGTGGGGCGCAGCACGGCGCGGTAGATATAGTAACGGTTGCCGCCAGCTTCTCGGCCGGAGAGGGTCATGCGCGTGATATTGCCGTTGAGATAACGCGGTGCCAACGGATTGCCCCGCAGCTCCAGCGTGATTTTTTGTCCCAGCAGCGCTTTCAGATCGAGCCGATTGTCGGGGCTGAGCAACTCGACGTCGAACTCGAACAATCCGGCCAGTTTTTCCTCGCCGGAAAGGCTTCTGAACAACAGCTGATGGGAGGGCAAGGGCGTGTGCGCAATGATAAGACGATCCATACTATTCCCCGCTTTAGGCATAGCTACCGCACGAGAATTGACGCGCGATCCCGATGGCGTATCTGTCACGAATAGAGACAGGAACTGACGAAAGATTTAACAAAGTTTACACAAAGGCACGATTTGTGCAGTCTACAATAGAGCTCTGCATTTGCAAAATAGCCTTGTGGATCAATGCCCAATTCGTTAACTTGCTCACGATCTTGTTTTTTATTATCTAAAACATATAGATGCGAGCAGATCATTTTTTATCTCAAATTATTGGGAAATTGGTAATACCAAAGAATAAATGTGTAACACATAAGTCAACGTGCTTATAAAACAACTCTTTTTTTACGTAAAAAAAGTCGCTGACTGTTTTTTATCCTTACCATTTGCCAGTTAAAGATGATCAAATATATAAATTTGGCGAATGTTAATTCGGATGATTCCTATTTGGTGGGCGTCCCAGGGCCCACCGACGGGCCTGGGAACATGCGTTTGAACGGTTGAAAATGCAGCGAATACCGTCGTTAACGTGGAGAGGAGTCGAAGGAGAGTTGACCTACCAGCTCGCAGAGCCAGATTAACGCCGGGTCGCGTTGCGCCTGCCGGCCGGCGATCAGCTCAATGGGGAAAGGCGCGATGGCCAACTCGTCAGGCAGCGGGAGAATGCGTACGCGTTGCGGATCGGAAAAATGCCGGGCCGCGCTGGCGGCCAGCGTGGCGATCAGATCGCTGTCGGCGACCACGGCCGGCAGAGCGGCAATATGTGAAAAGGTCACGGCGACTCGCCGCTGACCGCCGATTTCCGCCAGACGCCGGTCGACCAGCCCTCTGGCAGAGCCATCGTCTGCCGGTGCGTACAGCCCATGCGGCAGGCTGAGGTAGCGTGCCAGATCCCAGCGGCCATCCGCCAGCTGGGGGTGTGAACGGCTGGCGATACACACCAGGTGCTCTTCAAACAACGTGCGCACATAGTGGCTTTCCGCACCGGAAAGATGTCCTCCCAGCGCGATATCCACCTCGCCGCGATCCAGTTGCCGATAAATATTGTGGCGATCCAGACGCGAAACGCGAATATCGATGCCGGGGGCGGTCTGACGCAACCGGCTGATGAGGGTGGGCAGCAGCAAGATATCGGCATAGTCGCCGGCCGCCAGCGTAAAACGCCGCTGCCCGGCGGTGGCCGGATCGAAACGGGCAGGGGGGGCCAACGCCAGATGGATCTGTTCAAGCACCTGCTGTATTTGCGGCATCAATTGGTGGGCGCGCGGCGTGGGTGACATGCCGCCGCCGCTGCGCACAAACAGGGGATCGTTGAGAAGAATGCGCAGCCGCGCCAATGCATTGCTGACGGAGGGCTGAGCGCGGTTAAGACGCCGGCCTGCGGCGGTGACGTTGCGCGTCTGATACAACGCCTCAAACACCACCAGCAAGTTGAGATCGACGCTGGCTAAATTCATTTTATGAATACTCTATATACAGATAATCCATTTCCAGAATCATACTGTGTTCTTTAGGCTGAAAGCACACAAATTTAGCCTTCAATCAGGGGAAATGATGAACAAAGTCTTGGTCACCGGCATTGAGCCGTTCGATGGCGATGCGGTGAATCCTTCCTGGCAAATTGCGCAGGCGCTGGCCGGTGAACATATTGCCGGCGCGGAGATCGCGGTGCTCGAGCTGCCCTGCGTATTGGGCGTGGCCAATCAGCAATTGATCGCGGCGATTGAGGCGCTGCAGCCGCTGGCGGTGATTTGTCTGGGCCTGGCCGGCGGCCGGGCCGAGATTTCGCTGGAACGGGTGGCCATCAATCTGATCGATGCCCGCATTCCCGACAATGCCGGTAAACAGCCGATCGACGTACCGGTGGTGGCGGGCGGGCCGGTAGGGTATTTTAGCACGTTGCCGGTGAAGGCCGCAGTGCAGCAGCTGCGCCGACAGGGGATCCCGGCGGCGGTCTCTTATACGGCAGGTACCTATAACTGCAACCATATTTTTTACGGTCTGCGGCACTATCTGGAGACGCAGCACGTGAGTGTCAGGGGGGGGTTCGTACATATTCCGTACAGTCATGAACTGGCGGCGTCCCATCCGGGCAAGCCGAGCATGGCGCTGGCGACGATGGTGGAAGCGGTGCGCACGGTCGTACAGGTGACGCTGACGGTAGAGGAAGATGTGCGATTCGGCGACGGCGCCGTACATTAAAAGCAGGGCGTGGTGTACCACGCCCTGCTACGGGTTATTCGTCGGCGACGCGGATCACCAGTTTGCCGAAGTTTTTGCCCTGCAGCAGGCCGATAAACGCCTGCGGCGCCTGCTCCAGCCCATCAACGATGTCCTCGCGGAACTTGATTTTCCCCTGTTCGACCCAACTGCTCATTTGTTGCAAGAATTCGTCAAAGCGTGAGCCGTAGTCGTCGAAGATGATAAAGCCCTGCATGCGGATGCGTTTGCGCAGGATCAGCCCTTCCAGCAGGGGCAAGCGGTCCGGCCCCGCAGGTAATCCGGTGGCATTGTAATGGGCGATGATGCCGCACACCGGAATGCGTGCTTTGGTGTTCAACAACGGCAGCACGGCGTCGAACACCGCCCCACCGACGTTTTCGTAATAGATGTCGATGCCTTTTGGGCAGGCGGCCGCCAGCTGTTCGGCAAAGTCAGGGGCGCGGTGATCGAGACAGGCGTCGAAACCCAACTCTTCCACCACATAGCGGCATTTTTCCGCACCGCCGGCGACGCCGACGACGCGGCAGCCTTTCAGCTTCCCGATTTGGCCGACCACCGAACCGACCGCACCGCTGGCGGCGGCGACCACCAGCGTTTCACCTGCCTGCGGTTGGCCGATGTCGAGCAACCCCATGTAAGCGGTAAATCCCGGCATGCCCAGCACGCCCAGCAGGCGGGAAGGATGCGGCAGGTGCGGGCCTAGGTTGCGCAGGCCGCTGCCGTCAGACAGGGCGTAATCCTGCCAGCCGTCATAACCCAACACCCAATCGCCGACGTTGAAATCGGGATGCTGTGAAGCCGCCACGCGCGATACCGTACCGCCCACCATGACCTGACCGATCTCCACCGGCGGCGCGTAGGAGGGGGCATCGCTCATGCGCCCGCGCATATAAGGATCCAGCGACAGATAAACGGTGCGCAGCACCAGCTGCCCGGCGGCGGGCTGCGGTGCGGGGACGGTATCGAGACGGAAGTTGGCCGCCGTCGGTTCGCCGTGCGGACGCGAAGCCAGCAGGAAGCGGCGGTTCTGTTGAGAAGGGGACATCGAAAGCTCCTTTGCGTTGCGACAAACAAGATTCGTTAAGCCTAGTCCAGGGGCGGCAAGGCAACGTTACCGAATGTGCTTAGCCTTAGAGCGGAACGATCAGCACGTCGATATGGCTGATATTGATAAAGCGGGCGGCGGAACAGGAGACCTTATTCATCATGCCGTCGCGATGGTTGCCGCAGAGCAGCAGGTCGAACGGCTGACGGCGGCTGGCGTATTCCAGGCTATCACCCAGCTCGCCGTGCACGATCAACGTATCGGCGATCGGGTAACCGGCGCGTTGACGCAGTTCCTCCATAAACAGCCGGGTTTCCTCCTCCATCAACGTGCGTAAATCGCCCAGCATTGGCCCGGCGAAATTATTGTACATTTCCGGGTTGGCGAGCGTGCTCAGCAAGGTGATGCTGCCGCTGTAAGGGCGGACGATGGAGACGGCCTTTTCCACCAGACGGTGGCTGTCAGGGGCAACGGCAACGGTGACCAGAACGTTTTGATACCCCATATCCTACTCCTTGTTGTATCCATCGTGTTTCAGGCTGCCGCATCGGTGGCCTTGGTGGAAGTCTTGCGTCGGATAAAGGGTAGAACCTGGCGGGTGGAATAAATGTGTTTCGCATCACGCGCGGCAATAAAAGCTGAATTTGCACCGGTTATATAGCAATAAAAGATAAAACCGTTGCCGCACGTAATTTCACTGAATTAAAGCACCTGCGTCCACAGCGTTTTCGGCACCTTGCCCAGATCGAACAGTTTACCGGCAACCAGCTCAGCGCGACGGTGGTCGGCAGCGCGGTACATATTGCTCATTTCTGTATCATTTTCAATGGAGTAGTTCAGTTTGTCGTACACCTTCTCCAGGCTGTCCAAAGAGGAGCATTTACGGAATGTCAGCAGATATTCGAGCGTATCGGTCATGATTAAAATATAGCCTGTTAATAGTTAAAGCCGGGTGAATAACACATCGGCGGCTCACGGCGACGCCGTCGAGGTAGCGATGTACGACCTGACAAAAATCATTTCAAGTAGATAAATTGCACTGGGTAATGATGTCACGCCGCCCGTAGCGGCGCTTTGATAAATCATAATATGCCCGTGCGCCGTCAGCAATCTCATCCTGCTGATAAATGGAGAAATAGGGAAAGTCTCAGGGCGGCTGACGGCAGACGCGTCGTCGTCGCTGCTGTGCACAAGCACGCGCTGCCGTGCCAGGCCTCATTCTGCAGTGATTTTTTCACCCGGCCGCGGCATTGGGTGGTGTTTTTCGCCGCCGCTGACGTTAAAACGCCGTTTTTCTCGATGGAGAAATATGAAGAGTAAAACAAAACTGCGTTTTATTTTATGACCATAAGGGGATGAAATCGTAAGCCATGTAAATAATCATCTGGGGATGAGGGGAAATTATCACGACGACAAAAAAGAAATAAAAAGCATTAAAGTTTTATGGCGTGCTGCCGATATATCGTTTTGGCGGAATTTAACGCAAAAAAAGTATTCTTGCATCGTGCTAATACGGAAACATATCGTTACGTCTGTGAGCTTGTTCACTACGCCCGCGAATCATTGATAAGCCATAATCACCTGATGTTGAAAATTAAAACAGCCTCAGGCTGGGGGCTTAAGTCAAATCCGATAGCTAATAACCTTATAGTTTACACTGGTTATTTTTCAGCTTGGATATTTTTTAGTAACTCAAATGGTTATTTATACTGAGTTTGTTGCCTATATACAGATTTTTGTTCTGTTATTTTGGTTTGGTGATGCTTTTGTTCGAATTGATCTAAAAAAGATAATTTTTTGGCGGATAAACATTGTTTTTAAGACGTTTTTTTACCTATGGTTGTTTTGTGTACAAAATGGCGGTCAATAAGTGAGCGTATTTGGGGGTATTTGGCTTAATTATTTTTTATTTTTGTGATCTATGTCACATTGTATTTAAAATTGCCTCTCACTTACATTGTGTGTGCTAATGGTTCGGGGGTAGAGTTGCGCTGCTTTAGGAATAATCTTATTAAATTTGTAAAAATAGTTTCATGGTGACTAAACACTATCGAAGCAGAATGCTGTACATCCATACACGTAGGTTTACGCTCGTAGCAAATACTGAACAGTGGTCGAATTTAGCGATTGTAGAAAATTATAGCAGTCGTTTTTGAGAGATTAATTTGCCAACTTTGGGAAACAACCCAAGTCACGGGCGATAAAATTTATCACCCAGCGTATGTTTTTAAACATAGTCTGTCGGGATGGGGAATATGGGTACGTCTGAATTACTTAAGCATATTTATGACATCAATTTGTCATATTTACTTTTAGCACAGCGTTTGATCAACGATGAAAAAGCGTCCGCGATGTTCCGCCTGGGTATTGATGAAACCATGGCCGATGCGCTGGCGCAGCTGACTTTGCCGCAAATGGTCAAACTGGCCGAGACCAACCAGCTGGTTTGCCACTTCCGCTTTAACGAAAGCCAGACCATCGAACGCCTGACCAAAGAGTCGCGCGTCGACGATCTGCAACAAATCCATACCGGCATTTTGCTATCAAGCCATTTACTGCAAGAGCTATCGAGTAAAGACGCTAGCCCGACGAAGAAAAGAGCCTGATGATGGTTGAGAAAAGTATCGTTCAAGAAGCCAAGGACATTCAGCTCGCTATGGAGCTGATTTCGCTGGGAGCCCGACTGCAGATGCTGGAGAGTGAAACTCAGCTCAGCCGTGGGCGCTTGATTAAACTTTACAAGGAGTTACGCGGCAGCCCGCCGCCAAAAGGAATGTTACCGTTCTCAACCGACTGGTTTATGACCTGGGAACAAAATATTCACTCGTCGATGTTTTACAACGCCTACCTGTTTCTGATGAAAAGCGGGCAGTGCAGCGGAGTGGAGGCGGTGATCAAAGCCTATCGCCTCTACCTGGAACAGTGCCCGCAGCAGGCCGGCGAGGCGCCGCTGCTGGCGCTGACCCGTGCCTGGACGCTGGTGCGTTTCGTCGATAGCGGCATGTTGCAGCTCTCCGCCTGCAGCTGCTGCGGCGGCGCATTTATCACTCATGCGCATCAGCCGCTGAATGGTTTCATCTGCAGTTTATGCCAACCTCCATCCCGCGCCGTAAAAAGACGTAAACTTTCGCCGCAACTGGCCGATATTATTCCTCAACTGCTGGACGAGCAGGTCAAACGCGCCATTTGAGCCGCCACGTTGCCGGCTCTCGGCAATGAATACCGACGTGTGATACGCAGGGGCGGCATGCCGCCCCCAGACACGCAGCCTGGTCTGTCGCGCCAGGGCGCGTTTGCCCCACCTTCCATCCACATTGTTAATTTAAGGAATGCGTGTGCTAGTTATTTTGGGTTATCTCGTGGTATTGGGTGCGGTGTTTGGCGGCTACCTGATCGTGGGCGGTCATCTCGGTGCGTTATACCAACCGGCGGAGTTTCTGATTATCGGCGGGGCGGGTGTCGGCGCTTTCATCGTCGGCAACAACGGCAAGGCAATCAAAGCCACGCTGCGCGCGCTGCCGCGGCTGATGCGCCGTTCCAAATACAACAAAGATCTGTACATGGATCTGATGGCGCTGTTGTTCCGCCTGCTGGCCAAATCTCGTCAGCAAGGCATGCTGTCGCTCGAGTTCGATATCGATAATCCGCAAGAAAGTGAAATTTTCTCTAATTATCCGCGCATCCTTGCCGATAACACCCTGGTGGAGTTCATTACCGACTATTTACGGCTGATGGTGAGCGGCAATATGAATGCGTTCGAGATCGAAGCGCTGATGGACGAAGAGATCGAAACCTACGAGCAGGAAAGCGAAGTGCCCGCCGGCAGTTTGGCGATGGTGGGTGACTCCTTGCCTGCGTTCGGTATCGTCGCGGCGGTGATGGGGGTGGTACACGCCCTGGCTTCGGCCGATCGGCCGGCCGCGGAACTGGGCGCGCTCATCGCTAACGCCATGGTCGGCACTTTCCTCGGTATTCTGTTGGCCTACGGCTTCATCTCGCCGCTGGCCACGTTGCTGCGCCAGAAGAGCGCCGAAAACGTCAAGATGATGCAGTGCATCAAGGTCACGCTGCTGTCGAGCCTGAACGGATACGCACCGCAGATCGCGGTCGAGTTTGGCCGCAAAACGCTGTATACCACCGAACGTCCTTCTTTCGTTGAGCTGGAAGAACACGTGCGCCGCGTGAAAGCGCCGGCGCAGCAGGCGACGGAAGAAGAAGAAGCATGAAACAGAATCATCCGGTCGTTCTGGTCAGAAAGCGCAAGTCGCATCATGCCGCCCATCACGGCGGCTCCTGGAAGATCGCTTATGCCGACTTTATGACGGCGATGATGGCGTTCTTCCTGGTGATGTGGCTGCTGGCGATCGCCAGCCCGCAGGAGCTGACGCAAATCGCCGAATATTTCCGCACGCCGCTCAAGGTTGCCCTGACCAGCGGCGACAAGAGCAGTTCCGAAAGCAGCCCAATCCCGGGCGGCGGCGACGATCCGACGCAACAGCATGGCCTGGTGAGAAAGCAGGTCGACTCGCCGGACTCGCGCGCCGAAGAGCTGCGCCTGAACAAGCTGCGCGAAAAGCTGGATGAGTTGATTGAGTCCGATCCGCGCCTGAAGGCGCTGCGTCCACATCTGTTGATCAACATGATGGATGAGGGGCTGCGCATTCAGATTATCGATAGCCAGAACCGGCCGATGTTCAAAACCGGCAGCGCGCAGGTCGAGAGTTATATGCGCGATATTCTGCGGGCGATAGCGCCGATCCTCAACGACCTGCCGAACAAGATCAGCCTGTCCGGCCACACCGATGATATCCCTTACGCCACCGGCGAGCGCGGCTACAGCAACTGGGAACTGTCGGCCGATCGCGCCAACGCCTCCCGACGCGAGCTGATTGCCGGCGGCCTGGCGGAAGGCAAGGTGCTGCGGGTGGTGGGCATGGCGGCCACCATGAGCCTTAAACAGCACGGCGCCGATGATGCGATCAACCGTCGTATCACCGTGCTGGTGCTGAACAAGCAAACGCAAGAGGGCATCGAACACGAAAATGCCGAAAGCAACGCGATGGATATCGCCCAGCCGGATAGCCTGAAGCAGCTGGCGCCGTCGGCGACTGCGCCGGCCAGCCAAACGCCGGAACCCCAGGCGGTAACGCCGACCGATCAAGCGACGCCGCCGGCGATGGACCCTGCCGCCCAATCGCAGACATCCCCGGCGATAGCCCCGGCCGGCCAAACGCCGGAACAATCGGCGGCTGCGCCCGCACCGACTAACCGCGACTCACAGCCAGAGGTGACCCCGTGAGCATGGACATTAGCGATTTTTATCAGACCTTCTTTGATGAGGCGGACGAGTTGCTGGCCGACATGGAGCAACACCTGCTGGAGCTGGATCCGCTGGCCCCCGATATCGAGCCGTTGAACGCCATCTTCCGCGCGGCACACTCGATCAAGGGCGGTGCGGCGACCTTTGGCTTTTCGGTGCTGCAGGAAACTACCCACCTGCTGGAGAACCTGCTGGACGGTGCAAGACGCCAGGAAATGAGCCTGAGCACCGAGATTATCAACCTGTTTCTGGAAACCAAAGACATTATGCAGGAGCAACTGGACGCCTATAAAACCTCGCAACAGCCTGACGCCGAAAGCTTTGAATACATTTGCCAGGCGCTGCGCCAGCTGGCGTTGGAAGCGCAACAGCAGCAGGAGGCGCCCGCGGTTCAACCGGCCGTTCAGCAGCCCGTTGTTCAGCACGCAGCCGCGCCGGCGGCGATCGAAGGCGGCATGCGCATCAGCCTGAACGGGCTAAAAGCCAGTGAAATCCCCTTGATGTTGGAAGAGCTGGGCAACCTCGGCGAGGTTAAAGATCCGCATCAGACGGAACACAGTCTGGACGTGACGTTGCTCACCTCCGCCAGCGAAGACGACATCAGCGCCGTGCTGTGCTTCGTGTTGGAACCGGAACAAATCAGCTTCTCGACGCCGACGCAAAGCGAACCGGCCGCCGTGGAAGCGAGCTTACCGGAAGCGGTTGCCGTGCCGGAACCTGCGCCAGCGCCGGTCGCCAGCGCCGTGCCGCCTGCCGCCAAACCGGCGGCCGCAGCGGCGGAAGCGCCGAAAGCGCGCGCCAAGGCGAGCGAATCCACCAGCATTCGCGTGGCGGTGGAAAAGGTGGATCAGCTGATCAACCTGGTGGGCGAGCTGGTGATCACCCAGTCGATGCTGGCGCAACGCTCCGGCACGCTGGATCCGGTGAACCACGGCGATCTGCTGAACAGCATGAGCCAGCTGGAGCGTAACGCGCGCGATCTTCAAGAGTCGGTCATGTCGATCCGCATGATGCCGATGGAATATGTCTTCAGCCGCTACCCGCGCCTGGTGCGCGATTTGGCCGGCAAGCTGAACAAACAGGTGGAACTGACGCTGCAGGGCAGCTCCACCGAACTGGACAAGAGCCTGATCGAACGGATTATCGATCCGTTGACGCACCTGGTGCGCAACAGCCTCGATCACGGTATCGAAGAACCGGCCACCCGCATCGCCGCCGGTAAATCGGCGGTGGGCAATCTGGTGCTGTCGGCCGAACATCAGGGTGGCAACATCTGTATTGAGGTCATCGACGATGGCGCCGGCCTGAACCGCGAAAAAATTCTCGCCAAGGCCGCGTCGCAAGGGCTGGCGGTCAGCGACAGCATGAGCGACGAAGAGGTCGGCATGCTGATCTTTGCTCCGGGCTTCTCTACCGCCGAGCAGGTGACCGACGTTTCCGGCCGTGGCGTCGGCATGGACGTGGTGAAACGGAATATTCAGGAGATGGGCGGCCACGTCGAGATCCGTTCACAGGCCGGTAAAGGCACCACCATCCGCATCCTGCTGCCGTTGACGCTGGCGATCCTTGACGGCATGTCGGTCAAAGTGAACGACGAAGTCTTTATCCTGCCGCTGAACGCGGTGATGGAATCGCTGCAGCCGCAGGCGGAAGATCTTCATCCGTTGGCCGGCGGCGAACGCGTGCTGCAGGTGCGCGGCGAATACCTGCCGCTGGTAGAACTGTATCGGGTATTTGAAGTGGAAGGCGCCAAAACCGACGCCACGCAGGGCATCGTCGTCATCCTGCAAAGTGCCGGCCGCCGCTATGCGTTGCTGGTGGATCAGCTGATCGGCCAGCATCAGGTGGTGGTGAAGAATCTGGAAAGCAACTACCGCAAAGTGCCGGGCATCTCCGCCGCGACCATTTTGGGCGACGGCAGCGTGGCCTTGATCGTCGATGTCTCGGCGTTGCAAACCTTGAACCGTGAAAAGCGTCTGACGGACGCCGCCGCATAATAATGAGTTTATTGATTTAAAAGGTGAATGATATGGCAGGATTGGCAGCCGTCAGCAAATTGGCTGGCGAAACGGTAGGGCAAGAGTTTCTGATTTTCACCCTGGGCAACGAGGAGTACGGCATCGATATCCTCAAGGTGCAGGAAATTCGCGGCTACGATCAGGTGACCCGCATCGCCAACACCCCGGCGTTCATCAAGGGGGTCACTAACCTGCGCGGCGTGATCGTCCCGATCATCGATCTGCGGGTGAAATTCTCGCAGCAAAGCGTGTCTTACGATGAGAACACCGTGGTGATCGTACTGAACTTTGGCCAGCGCGTGGTGGGCATCGTGGTTGACGGCGTCTCCGACGTGCTGTCATTGACCGCCGAGCAGATCCGTCCGGCGCCGGAGTTCGCGGTGACGCTGGCGACTGAATACCTGACCGGCCTCGGTTCGCTGGGCGAGCGCATGTTGATCCTGGTGGATATCGAAAAGCTGCTGAGCAGCGAAGAGATGTCGCTGGTCGACAGCGTGGCGAAAAGCGTCTGATTCATGACCTCAGGGGGGCAGGGCGCTGCCCCCTTCATCCATCACTCTTCCTGACCTGTCGCGATGCCGCAGACCGTACCAGTAACCCCCACTAAAAATAGTTACTTTCCCGCATAAAGTTTTGCCGCGCGGCGCCGATAACTCTCACATTCAACGTCATCAGAGCCTGTCTGCGCGGGCTTCAACAAGGGAAATCATGTTAAATCGTATGAAGGTGGTCACCAGCCTGTTGCTGGTGTTGGTGCTGTTTGGCGCCTTGCAGTTGATTTCGGGCGGACTCTTTTTCTCCTCGCTGAAAAGCGATAAGGAAAACTTTACCGTCCTGCAAACTATCCGCCAGCAGCAGCTGCAGCTGAGTGAAAGCCGCGTTGACCTGCTGCAGGCGCGCAACTCCCTGAACCGTGCCGGTATTCGCTACATGATGGATACCAACAAGATCGGCAGCGGCGCCACCATTGATGAACTGCTGGCCAAGGCGAAAGAAGAGCTGGGCGAAGCGGAAAGACACTATGCCGCGTACGAAAAAATCCCGCAGGATCCGCGTCAGGACCCCCAGTCGGCGGAACGCGTTAAACAGCAATACGACATTCTGTACGGTGCGCTCTCCGAGCTGATCCAACTGCTGGGCGAAGGCAAGATCAACGCCTTCTTCGATCAGCCTACGCAGAGCTACCAGGACAACTTTGAGCAGAGCTACAACGTTTACCTGGAGCAAAACGGCAAGCTGTACCAGATCGCAGTCGACGGCAGCAACAGCTCCTATAACTCGGCCATCTGGACGCTGATCGTGATCCTGGTGGTGGTGCTGGCGGTGATCGTGCTGGTCTGGACCGGTATCCATCACATCCTGGTGCGCCCGCTGAACCGCATGATCGATCACATCAAACAGATCGCCGCCGGCGACCTGACTCAGCAGATCGTCGTCAACAGCCGCAACGAAATGGGCGTGCTGGCGGCCAGCCTGAAACACATGCAAGGCGAACTGATTGAAACCGTCAGCGGCGTACGTCAGGGCGCGGATGCCATCTACAGCGGCGCGTCAGAAATCGCTGCGGGCAACAACGATCTCTCCTCCCGCACCGAGCAGCAGGCCGCGTCGCTGGAAGAGACCGCCGCCAGCATGGAACAGCTGACCGCGACGGTGAAACAGAACGCCGAAAACGCCCGTCAGGCTTCACAGCTGGCGTTGAGCGCCTCCGAAACCGCACAGAAAGGCGGCAAGGTTGTGGCCAACGTGGTGCAGACCATGCATGACATCGCCGGCAGCTCGCAGAAAATTGCCGATATCACCGGCGTGATCGACGGTATCGCCTTCCAGACCAACATCCTGGCGTTGAACGCCGCGGTGGAAGCGGCGCGTGCCGGCGAGCAGGGCCGCGGCTTCGCGGTGGTGGCCGGCGAAGTGCGTAACCTGGCGCAGCGCAGCGCGCAGGCGGCGAAAGAGATCAAAGGCCTGATCGAAGATTCGGTCAGCCGCGTCGATATGGGCTCTGTGCTGGTCGAAAGCGCCGGTGAAACCATGGGCGACATCGTCAATGCCGTCACCCGCGTGACCGACATCATGGGCGAAATCGCCTCGGCGTCGGACGAGCAGAGCCGCGGTATCGATCAGGTTGGCCAGGCGGTAGCGGAAATGGACCGCGTCACCCAGCAGAACGCCTCGTTGGTGGAAGAATCCGCCTCGGCGGCGGCGGCGCTGGAAGAACAGGCCAGCATGCTGACCCAGTCGGTGGCGGTATTCCGCCTGAGGCAGGAAGGCCAGGAAGAGTTTAAAGCGCCTGTCACCAGCAAGGCGACGGTAACACCGGTAATCAATCATAAGAAAATGAACGCCAGCGATCTGCAGGATAACTGGGAAACGTTCTGACCGGTATCGGGCCTCTCTCGCAGGGGCCCTTTTCCCTACGTAGGCCGGTCGCCGGCCGGCTGCAAGGAGGTTCACAGTGTTTAACCGAATCCGTATCTCTACCAGCTTATTCCTGTTGTTGATGACCTTCTGCGTTCTGCAGTTGGCCAGCAGCGGCCTGTCGTATTCCGCGTTTCGCTCCGATAACCACAACCTCGACATCATCACCCTCGGCAGCCAGCAGCGCGATTCGCTCAGCCTGAGTTGGGTGTCGCTGTTGCAGGCGCGCAATACGCTGAACCGCGCCGGCACCCGCGCGGCGCTGAAGCTGCCGCAGGAGCAGGTGAACGAACTGATGAGCAGCGCCCGCAGTTCGCTGCAGAAGGCCGATCTCTATTTCAATCAGTTCATGGCGGTTGAACGCAGCAGTGAACAGCAAAGCCAGCAGACGGCCACCACCAAGGCCAGCTACGAGCGGCTGCGCGGCGCGCTGCGTGAACTGATCGGTTTCCTGGAAAAGGGCGAGCTGCAGGCGTTTATGGATCAGCCGACGCAGAAAACCCAGGACCTGTTCGAGGCCGACTTCGTGCAGTACCTGCAGTTGGTCAACGGCGACATCAGCGAAGCCAGGGACGCCAACCAGTTCTCCTTCACGCTGGCGGGCCTGATGCTGGCGGGGGCGGTCTTGATGCTGATCGTGGTGACCGGCAGCGCCATGTGGTGGTTGCGCACCATGTTGGTACAGCCGTTGAACCAAATCCGCAGCCACTTTGAACGCATCGCCGCCGGCGATTTGGCGACGCCGATTCAGGTGTATGGCCGCAATGAAATCAGCATGCTGTTCGCCAGTCTGCAACGCACGCAGCAGTCGCTGATCGGCACCGTCGGCGCGGTGCGCGACGGGGCGGAGTCGATTCTGATCGGCCTGCAGGAGATCTCCGAAGGCAATAACGATCTCTCTTCCCGCACCGAGCAGCAGGCCGCTTCGCTGGAAGAGACCGCCGCCAGCATGGAACAGCTGACCGCGACGGTGAAACAGAACGCCGACAATGCGCGACAGGCCTCACAGTTGGCGCGCGATGCCTCGGCCACCGCGGCCAAGGGCGGCGAACTGGCCGGTGACGTTGTGACCACCATGCACGATATCGCCAACAGCTCGCAGAAAATCGGCGCTATCACCAGCGTGATTGACGGCATCGCTTTCCAGACCAACATTCTGGCGCTCAATGCGGCGGTGGAAGCGGCGCGCGCCGGTGAACAGGGGCGTGGTTTCGCCGTGGTCGCCGGTGAAGTGCGCAACCTGGCGAGCCGCAGCGCGCAGGCGGCGAAAGAGATCAAGGTGCTGATCGACGAATCGGTCAGCCGCGTCAAACACGGCTCGGTGCTGGTGGAAAACTCCGGTGCCACCATGCAGGACATCGTGCGTTCGGTGACCCGCGTGACCGACATCATGGGCGAGATCGCGTCGGCGTCGGATGAACAGAGCCGCGGCATCGAGCAGGTGACGCAGGCGGTGACCCAGATGGATCAGGTTACTCAGCAGAACGCCGCGCTGGTGGAAGAATCCGCTTCTGCCGCCACCGCGCTGGAAGAGCAGGCCATTACCTTGGCCGACGCGGTCGCGGTATTCCGTCTGGCGGACGATAACTTCGTCGCGCCAGGTAACAGCAACAACGCAGTTTCACCCGTGGTAAAGGAAGCCCAAGATTGTTAAACCGCATAAGCAGCACGTTTTTCTCCGGTGAGGTGGCATGAAACAGACGCCGTCAACTTCTAACCGGGATACTGCGTCGATGTTGACGCAAATGGTGCAGCGCCTGCCGCTGTCGGACGTGCATTTTCGCCGTATCAGCCAGTTGATTTATCAACGCGCCGGCATCGTGCTGGCGGAGCATAAGCGCGAGATGGTTTACAACCGCCTGGTGCGCCGGTTGCGGCTGTTGGGATTGCACGATTTCGGTGACTACCTGGCGCTGCTGGAAAGCGACCCGAACAGCGCGGAGTGGCAGGCGTTCATCAACGCGCTGACCACCAACCTGACGGCCTTTTTCCGCGAGGCGCATCACTTCCCGATCCTGGCGGAACACGCGCGCTCGCGGCCGAACGGCTACAGCGTCTGGAGCACCGCGGCCTCGACCGGCGAAGAACCGTATTCGATCGCCATCACGCTGAGCGATGCATTGGGTCAGCGGGCCGGCAGTTGCCAGGTCTGGGCCAGCGACATCGATACGCAGGTGCTGGAAAAAGCGGAGGCGGGCGTATACCGCCAGGAAGATCTGCGTACCCTGACGCCGACCCAAATGCAGCGCTATTTCCTGCGCGGCACCGGGCCGCATCAGGGGCTGGTGCGCGTGCGGCCGGAGCTGGCGGCGCGGGTCAACTTCCAGCCGTTGAACCTGCTGGCGCCGGAGTGGGCGCTGCCGGGGCAATTCGACGCCATTTTTTGCCGCAACGTCATGATCTATTTCGATAAGGCGACGCAGGAGCGCATCCTGCGCCGCTTCGTTCCCTTGCTTAAGCCGGGGGGGCTGATGTTCGCTGGCCACTCCGAGAACTTCAGCCAGATCAGCCGGGATTTCTACTTGCGTGGGCAGACCGTGTATGGGCTGACCAAGGAGAGGTAATGAGTAAAATCAGAGTGTTATGCGTAGACGATTCGGCACTGATGCGTCAGCTGATGACGGAAATCGTGAACGGCCATCCCGACATGGAAATGGTGGCGACCGCGCCGGATCCGCTGGTGGCGCGCGATCTGATCAAAAAATTTAATCCCCAGGTGCTGACGCTGGACGTCGAGATGCCGCGCATGGACGGGCTGGATTTCCTCGAGAAGCTGATGCGCCTGCGGCCGATGCCGGTGGTGATGGTCTCTTCGCTGACCGGTAAAGGGTCTGAGATCACGCTGCGCGCGCTGGAGCTGGGCGCGGTGGATTTCGTCACCAAACCGCAGCTCGGTATCCGTGAGGGCATGTTGGCCTACAGCGAACTGATTGCCGAGAAGATCCGCACCGCCGCCAGAGCGCGCCTGCCGCAGCGTTCCAACAGCCCGGCGCCGGCGATCCTCAGCCACGCGCCGCTGCTGAGCAGTGAAAAATTGATCGCCATCGGCGCTTCCACCGGCGGTACCGAAGCGATCCGCCAGGTACTGCAGCCGCTGCCGGCCACCAGCCCGGCGCTGCTGATCACCCAGCACATGCCGCCCGGTTTCACCCGTTCGTTCGCCGAACGGCTGAACAAACTGTGCCAGATCACGGTGAAAGAAGCGGAGGACGGCGAGCGCGTGCTGCCGGGCCACGCCTACATCGCACCGGGGGACCGCCACCTGGAGCTGGCGCGCAGCGGCGCCAACTATCAGGTGAAGCTGCATGACGGCCCGGCGGTCAACCGCCATCGTCCGTCTGTCGACGTGCTGTTCCGTTCGGTGGCGCAATATGCCGGCCGCAATGCGGTGGGGGTGATCCTCACCGGCATGGGGAACGACGGTGCGGCGGGGATGCTGGAGATGCACCGCGCCGGGGCGTATACCCTGGCGCAGAACGAGGCGAGCTGCGTGGTGTTCGGCATGCCGCGCGAGGCGATCGCCAGCGGCGGCGTCAGCGAAGTGGTTGAGTTGGACAGGATGAGCCAGCGCATGTTGGCGCAGATTTCCGGCGGCCAGGCATTGCGCATTTAATTTTAGTCCGCAGGGTTTACCCGGCGGCGATATGACCCTGGTTCGCCGCGCGGCGGCCTGCGGTTTTGCATCATTAAACGGTTAACTATTTCAGGAGTAACAATGGCAGACAAAAACCTCAGATTTCTGGTTGTGGACGACTTTTCCACCATGCGCCGCATCGTCAGAAATCTGCTGAAAGAGCTGGGCTTCAACAACGTCGAAGAAGCTGAAGATGGCGCGGATGCGCTGAACAAGCTGCGCGCCGGCGGTTTCGACTTCGTGGTGTCCGATTGGAACATGCCGAACATGGACGGACTCGAACTGTTACAGACCATTCGCGCCGATAGCGCGCTGGCCGCGATGCCGGTACTGATGGTGACGGCGGAAGCCAAGAAAGAAAATATCATCGCGGCGGCGCAGGCCGGCGCCAGCGGTTATGTAGTGAAACCATTTACGGCGGCGACGCTGGAAGAAAAGCTCAACAAGATTTTTGAAAAATTGGGCATGTAAGGAGAGGGCGATGAGAGACATTCCAATGCCTGCCAGCGATGCAGCGACCGCGGGAGAGATCATTTCCCGCATCGGCCAACTGACCCGAATGCTGCGCGACAGCATGCGCGAACTGGGGCTCGATCAGGCGATCGCCCAGGCGGCAGAGGCGATCCCGGATGCGCGCGACCGTCTTGACTATGTCGTAACCATGACGGCGCAGGCGGCGGAACGGGCGTTGAACTGCGTGGAAGCGGCGCAACCGCGCCAGGCGGAGCTGGAATCCGGCGCCAACGCGTTGAAAGGGCGCTGGGACGAGTGGTTCGCCAATCCCATCGAACTGGATGACGCGCGTTCTCTGGTCAACGACACGCGCCAGTATCTGGATCAGGTGCCGGGCCATACGGCCTTCACCAATGCCCAGCTACTGGAAATCATGATGGCGCAGGACTTCCAGGATCTGACCGGTCAGGTGATCAAGCGCATGATGGATGTGGTGCAGGAGATCGAAAAGCAGCTGCTGATGGTGCTGATGGAAAACATGCCGGAGCAGCCGGTGAAGGAAAAACGGCCGAACGACAGCCTGCTGAACGGCCCGCAGCTCGACCAGAACGGCGTCGGCGTCATCGCCAACCAGGCGCAGGTCGACGATCTGCTCGACAGCCTCGGTTTCTGAGGCTTTTCGGGGCGCGCGACGGCGCGCCCCGAAAGTTGCGCGGTGTCCCGCAAAGATTAATGTATATAGCATTACTATATACATCATGGCGGTTATAATTTGTACTCCAATTTAAGGAGGTCGCCATGACGTTAGGTTCTGTCTTTACCAATAATCGGACACAGGCTGTACGCTTGCCCGCAGAGGTGCGTTTCCCTGATACCGTTTCTAAAGTGACCGTTCGCGTAGTGGGCAAAGAGCGCATTCTTGCCCCCCTGGAGAATACTTGGGACAGTTTCTTCTGTGCGGCAAATGAGGTGAGCGATGATTTCCTCAATGAACGTGCAGGACAGCACCAGGGTGAGCGGGAAGATTTTTGATGTTCAGTCATATGCTGGACACCAACATTGTTATCTATGTCATCAAGCGCCGGCCGCTGGAAGTGCTGGAGGCATTCAATCGCTATGCAGGTAAAATGGTCATTTCGTCGATCACCTATGGCGAATTGGTTCACGGGTGGAGAAAAGCGCTCGTCCAGCGGTTAACGCCAGAGTCGTTGAAGATTTTGTCTCCCGATTGGACATTCTCGATTACAGCGCCAAAGCGGCATCGCACTATGGCAATATCCGGGCTGCGCTGGAACGCCAGGGAACGCCTATTGGCGTAAACGATCTACATATCGCCGGGCATGCGCGCAGCGAAGGATTGATCCTGGTGACCAATAATCGACGCGAATTTGAGCGCGTTGAGGGTTTGCGGCTGGAAAATTGGTTGTAACCTCTCCCTGATGGTCTCATCCCCTAAATAACCCGCCTTTTTCCCCGTTGTTCCGCCAATGGCATCGCCAATTTTTTGGCATGCTGACCGCCATTCTTTACCCTCCCGACACAGGAACGGCGTTTCGTGGCTGAAGACAGCGATCTGGAAAAAAGCGAGGCCCCCACGCCCCACAGGCTGGAGAAGGCGCGTGAAGACGGCCAGATCCCGCGTTCCCGCGAATTGACCTCGGTGCTGATGCTGCTCTCGGGCCTCGCGATCATCCTGATGTCCGGCAGCAACATGGCGCAACAGCTGGCGGCGATGCTCACGCAGGGGTTGAACTTCGACCACGGCATGGTCAGCAACGATAAACAGATGGTGCGCCAACTCGGCATGCTGCTGCGCCAGGCGGTGCTGGCGCTGTTGCCGATCATGGCGGGGCTGGTACTGGTGGCGCTCGCCGCGCCGATGCTGCTGGGGGGCATTCTGTTCAGCGGCAAGTCGATTAAATTCGACTTGAAGCGGTTGAACCCGTTGTCCGGGTTGAAGCGCATCTTTTCCACCCAGGTGCTGGCCGAGCTGCTGAAAGGGATCCTGAAAGCGACGCTGGTCGGCTGGGTGACCGGTCTTTATCTGTGGCACAACTGGGCGGCAATGCTGCATCTGATGACCCAGCAGCCGCTCGATGCGCTGGGCAATGCGCTGCAGATGATCCTGTTCTGCGGTTTTCTGGTGGTGTTGGGATTGACGCCGATGGTGGCGTTCGACGTGTTCTACCAGCTGTGGAGCCACTTCAAGAAGCTGAAGATGACCAAGCAGGATATTCGCGACGAATTCAAAGACCAGGAAGGGGACCCGCACGTTAAGGGGCGTATTCGTCAGCAGCAGCGGGCGATCGCCCGGCGCCGCATGATGGCCGATGTGCCCAAAGCGGACGTGATCGTCACCAACCCGACGCACTACGCCGTCGCGTTGCAGTACAACGACAAGAAAATGAGCGCGCCGAAGGTGCTGGCCAAAGGGGCCGGCGAAATCGCCTTGCGCATTCGCGAGCTCGGTGCGGAGCACCGCATCCCGATGCTGGAAGCGCCGCCGCTGGCGCGTGCGCTGTATCGACACAGCGAGATTGGACAACATATTCCGGCCACCCTGTATGCCGCCGTCGCCGAAGTGCTGGCCTGGGTGTACCAGCTGCGCCGCTGGCGGCGCGAGGGCGGCCTGATCCCGAAAAAACCTGAACGTTTACCGGTGCCGGAAGCACTGGATTTTGCAAGAGAGAGTGACTCTGATGGCTAATTTGGCCTCCCTGCTTCGTTTGCCGGGCAATTTTAAAGATACGCAGTGGCAGGTGTTGGCCGGCCCGGTGTTGATCCTGCTGATCCTGTCGATGATGGTGCTGCCGTTGCCGGCGTTTATCCTCGATCTGCTGTTTACCTTCAACATCGCGCTGTCAATCATGGTGCTGCTGGTGGCGATGTTCACCCAGCGCACGCTCGAATTCGCCGCCTTCCCGACCATTCTGCTGTTCTCCACATTGCTGCGTTTGTCGCTCAACGTCGCGTCGACGCGCATCATCTTGCTGGAGGGCCACACCGGTTCCGCCGCCGCCGGGCGCGTGGTGGAAGCCTTTGGCCACTTCCTGGTGGGGGGCAACTTCGCCATCGGCATCGTGGTGTTCATCATCCTGGTGCTGATCAACTTTATGGTAATTACCAAAGGTGCAGGGCGTATCGCCGAAGTGGGCGCGCGCTTCGTGCTGGACGGCATGCCGGGTAAACAGATGGCGATCGACGCCGACCTGAACGCCGGGCTGATCGGTGAAGACGAAGCGAAGAAACGCCGCGCTGAAGTGACCCAGGAGGCCGATTTCTACGGCTCGATGGACGGTGCCAGTAAATTCGTGCGTGGCGATGCCATTGCCGGCCTGATGATCATGGTGCTGAACGTCGTCGGCGGCCTGTTGGTCGGTGTCGTGCAGCATGGCATGGAGCTGGGGGCGGCGGCGGAAAGCTATACGCTGCTGACCATCGGTGACGGCCTGGTGGCGCAGATCCCAGCGCTGGTGATCTCCACCGCCGCCGGCGTCATCGTCACCCGCGTCGCGACCGATCAGGACGTCGGCGAGCAGATGGTGGGCCAGCTGTTCAACAATCCGCGCGTGATGTTGCTGAGCGCCGGGGTACTGGGGCTGTTGGGCCTGGTGCCGGGCATGCCGAACCTGGTGTTCCTGCTGTTTACCGCCGCTTTGCTGGGCCTGGCCTGGTGGCTGCGTGGCCGTGAACAACAGGCACCGAAAACGGTGGAAGAACCGGCGATGCCGGAGAATCCGCAGGCCGCCGAGGCCAGCTGGGCCGACGTTCAGTTGGAAGATCCGCTGGGGATGGAAGTGGGCTACCGGCTGATTCCGATGGTCGATTTTCAACAGAACGGCGAGCTGCTGGGGCGTATCCGCGGGATCCGCAAGAAATTCGCGCAGGACATGGGCTATCTGCCGCCGGTGGTGCACATCCGCGACAATCTGGAACTGCCGCCAGCCAGCTACCGCATCCTGATGAAAGGCGTTGAGATCGGCAGCGGTGAAGCGCAGCCGGGCCGTTGGCTGGCGATCAACCCCGGCAATGCCGTGGGCGAGCTGGCGGGAGACAAAACCGTCGATCCCGCCTTTGGGCTCGAGGCGGTATGGATCGACAGCGCCTTGCGCGAGCAGGCGCAGATCCAGGGCTTTACCGTGGTGGAAGCCAGTACCGTAGTAGCGACGCACCTTAATCACCTGATCGGCCAGTTCGCCAGCGAGCTGTTTGGCCGCCAAGAAACTCAGCAGCTGCTGGACCGTGTTTCACAAGAGATGCCGAAGCTGACCGAAGACTTCGTGCCGGGCGTGGTGTCGCTGACGACGCTGCACAAAGTGCTGCAAAACCTGTTGGCCGAACGCGTTTCTATCCGCGATATGCGCACCATCGTCGAAACGCTGGCGGAACATGCCCCGGCGCAAAGCGATCCTTATGAGCTGACGACCGTGGTGCGGGTGGCGCTGGGCCGGGCGATCACGCAGCAGTGGTTCCCGGGCAACGGCGAGATTCAGGTTATCGGCTTGGATACCCAGCTGGAGCGCCTGTTGCTGCAGGCGTTGCAGGGCGGCGGCGGTCTGGAGCCGGGGCTGGCCGATCGCCTGCTGGAACAGGCGCGTCAGGCGCTGCAACGGCAAGAGATGCTCAGCGCGCCGCCGGTGCTGTTGGTTAACCATGCGCTGCGTCCTTTACTGGCGCGCTTTCTGCGCCGCAGCCTGCCGCAGCTCGTGGTGCTGTCCAACCTGGAGATTAACGACGATCGCCAGATTCGCATGACGTCGACCATTGGAGCCGCCTGATGAAACGCTGTCTGTTCGTGTTGTGTTTGCTGGCGCCGTTAACCGCCGGTGCGGTGTCCGGCTCCTGGGTGGCCGAAGGGGCGGGCGTGACGTTGGAACAGGGCGGCATGCGCGATGAGTCCGCCGGTTTGCGGCCGCCGAACGCGTTGCCGGATGCCAATGCGCGCATCACCCGCGTCAGCTGGCGCTACCGTTTGCTGGGGCCTGAACCAGTGGGGCTGCAGGCGCAGCTTTGCACGGTCAACCGCTGCATTCCGCTGGGCGGCGGCAGCGGCAGCAGCAACGGTCTGCAGGGCGAGCCGGCCAATGCGGAATTGCGTTTCGTCTATTACGTGCAGTCGCAAGGCGGGTTGAACCCGCCGCTGCGGGTGATTGGCAATCAGGTGATCGTCAATTATCAGTAAGATCAGGCCAGAATTTGCAGGCCGTTGCGTTCCACCAGCGTCAGCAGCTTCATCGCGGCGGAGTTCGGTTGCGCTTCGCCGCGCTCCCATTTCTGTACCGCCTTTTTGCTGACGTTGAGATACAGCGCAAACACCGGCTGACTGACGTTTTCCCGTTCGCGCAGCGCGCGGATCTCGGCCGGCCCGAACTGCTTCACCGGCCGCAGGCACAGCATGTCGAAAGTGCGCATGGTCACGTCGTCGACGAAACCGGCGCGGTGCAGGCCCTGAACTTCCTGGTGGATCTCGGCAAGAATTTTACTCATCGCTTAGCCTCCGTAACTCCCTGTTGTTGACCAGCTGGTAGAGTCTGAATGGCGAATAATCCAGATACAGCGCAGCCAGATGTTTCAATCCCTGTAACTCATCCGCACTGATGTTTTCTCTCTCGCTTTTGGCAAAGCCGCGCATAAAAAACAGGCGGTCTTCATCGCGAAAAACGATCAGCACCCGATAGCCGCCACGTTTGCCCGCACCAGCCCGAGCGATGCGCTTTTTGTATACGCAACCGCCAAGATTGGCGTCGTACCGCTGATGCTGCATTTCTCGCGCCGCTTTCACTATCGTGGCGTCGCTAATGCGCTCGCGTGCGGCAAAACCCTGAAAGGTTTTGGTGAGATAGATATCAGCCATTCGCTCTCCCTGCGAATCTATACCCGTTAAGGGTATATTTCAAGTGATTTAAAAATCACCACAGGGTGACAAGTGGCCAAAGGGAAAGAAACAGCCAAATTCACGTTCTGCGCAGCCTGACGCATAACGTTAAGGGAACTCAGGAGGTGATGAGGTGAAAATGCGAGGGGATGCGCAAAAGTCGGCTAACGCGTGCCCGGTGATAGGCTCACCGGGCGAAATGAGTCAGGTCAGACGCCGATTTTTCTGCCGAGCAGGCTGCCGGCGTGCGACTGGCCGTCCGGGCCATACAGCGATTTGTTGTTCTTACTGAGGATAGCCAGCGCCTGAGCGTTGTGGTCGATCTGCTGATTGAGCAGCAGGCCGTTGTGCTGGTTCTTCTCACGCAGCGTTTGGCTCAGCAACTGAACGCGTTGCCAGCGATCGGCCAGAGGCGCATGGCTGGCATAGGGCGCGCGTTGCCCGCAGGTTTTTTCCTGCCCCAGGCGCTGTTGCTCGAGGTAAGCGACCGTCGCCAGCAGTTGGCTTTTGGCATCGGTGACGCGCTGCAAGGCCACGCCGGGCAACTGGCCGGAACACAGCAAGTCGTGCTCTTCCTCCAGCACGCCATTGAGCGCCTGCAGTGTTTCCAACAGTTTGTCCAGCAGTTGTACCAGCTTTTCCATAGTGATGACTTATCCTTTATCGCTACCCGCCGCCGCGTTGTCAGTCGCGTCCGGCGATCCATTGAACATCGCTCTGCGCGTCTTGCAGCAGTGCGTCGGCGATTTTGCCGGCGTCCATCTTCAGTTCACCGTTGCGGATCGCCTGTTTGATGGCCTCGACCCGGCCCATATCGATATCCTGGGTGCCCGGTTGCATCAGGCGCGCCTGCGCCTCGCTCAGTTTGACCTGCGTGCCGCTGACGGCGGTTTCGGCCACGGCGGCCTTGCGCGGTTGGAGCGGGTTGTCGGCCGGGGTTTCACGCGGTTGCACAGTGGAAACCGGCTGTAACCGCTGGGTGCGATCGATACTCATGGTCCATCTCCGTTTACGCCGTGGCCGCTCGGGGGCGACGACGCTGCAATGAAAGTTTTGCGGCCCTGGTGGCCAATAAAATGCTGCTTGATTTGTCTTATCGGCAAGGTTTGCGGAACCTTTACTTTTTTATAACGTAATACGGATCGCGCCGTCGTCCCCGACCACGCCGCTGACGATCTGCCCGGACGCCATGCGCACCCGCACGCTGTCTTCGGCGGCGGCGTTGTTCATCGCCTTACCCGCACCGCTGATGCTGAATCCTTCGCCCTGTGCATTGACCTGTACCGATTGCCCGGCCTTGATAATCCAGGCGCGGCGCAGCATGGCGAGGGTCAGCGGCTGACCGGGGCTAATGTTGCGCAGGCTGACGGCACCTAACGCTTTGCTCGCTTCGGTCAGCGCACGCGGCGGCAGGGTATCGAGCCGACCTGCTTTCAACGTCAGATCCGCCGCCGTCAACCGGCTGCCGGCGCTGATGCCGCGCGCCGAAACGAGATAGCGGCCAAACACCTGCACCTGCGTCTGGATAAAACGCCGCTCCTGGCCACAGCGCGCCGAAATGCTGACGTTGCCGCCGATCCGCGCGTTGGGCGGCAGCGACAGCTGCGGCAGTTCGCAAGCGGGCCATTGGTTCGGCGGCGTGCGCACCCGCACTTTTACCTGTACCGGTTCGCCGCTGAACTTGCCTTGGATGAAGCTTTCGATTTGCGTCGCCAGATCGTCGGCGCGCGCGTTCAGACTGCACAGCAGGCCGATAAGCAGCAGCATTTTACCTTTCATCGTCATCTTCTCAAGCTTCATCGGGATACGCGTAAGTGTACCCGCAGCGCGCGCAGGCTAAGCAGATAAATAGCGCCCCATTTTGCGTTTATTCCCGCGATAGGGTAGCGCGGGGGGCGTTTATGCTGTCGACTCCAAATTCTAACCTCGCGGAGGGAGCATGCTCGACAAACTGGACGCGGCTCTGCGCTTTGGCCAAGAGGCGCTGAACTTGCGCGCCCAGCGGCAGGAAATTCTGGCCGCCAACATCGCCAACGCAGACACACCGGGTTATCAGGCGCGGGATATCGATTTCGCCAGCCAATTGAACAAAGTGATGGAGCAGGGGCGCGTCAGCGGCAACGGCATGTCGCTGAACCTGACGGCGGCGCGCCACATCCCGGCGCAGACCCTGCAGCCGCCGCAGCTCGATCTGCTGTTCCGGGTGCCTGATCAGCCGTCGATGGACGGCAACACGGTGGACATGGATCGCGAACGCACCAACTTTGCCGATAACAGCCTGAAATATCAGACCGACCTGACGCTGCTCAACGGTCAGATCAAAGGGATGATGTCCGTGCTGCAACAAGGATAAGGCGCATGTCTTTACTGAATATTTTTGATATCTCCGGCTCGGCGTTATCGGCGCAATCCCAGCGCATGAACGTCAGCGCCAGCAACATGGCCAACGCCGACAGCGTGACCGGTCCGGACGGCGAGCCTTACCGCGCCAAGCAGGTGGTGTTCCAGGTCGCGGCGGCCCCCGGGCAGCCGACCGGCGGCGTACGCGTCGCTCAGGTGGTGGACGATCCGGCGCCCGAGCGTCTGGTCTATCAACCGGGCAACCCGCTGGCGGACGCCAAGGGCTACGTGCGCATGCCGAACGTCGACGTGGTGGGTGAAATGGTCAACACCATCTCCGCTTCCCGCAGCTACCAGGCCAATGTCGAGGTGCTCAACACCACCAAGTCGATGATGATGAAAACCCTGACGTTGGGTCAGTAACCGGAGGTTCCCATGGCTATCGCCGCAACCACGAACGAGTCGTTGGACAACACCGTCATCGGTAACAACAGCAAAAATACCAACAGCCAGGATCTGCACAACAGTTTCCTGACGCTGCTGGTGGCGCAGTTGAAAAACCAGGATCCGACCAATCCGATGCAGAACAACGAACTGACCTCGCAGCTAGCGCAGATCAACACCGTGCAGGGCATCGAAAAACTCAACACCACGCTGGGGTCGATCTCCGGCCAGATCAACAGCAACCAGTCGCTGCAAGCCACTGCGCTGATCGGCCACGGCGTGATGGTGCCGGGCAATAACATTCTGGTCGGCAGCAAGGACGGCAAGGTCAGCACGACGCCGTTCGGCGTGGAACTGGAGCGCGCCGCCGATCAGGTGACCGCTACCATCACCAACGCCAGTGGGCAGGTGGTGCGCACCATCGAAATCGGCGGCCTGACCGCCGGTGTGCATGCCTTCACCTGGGACGGTTCGTTGGATGACGGCTCTACCGCACCCGACGGCGCCTACAAAGTGGCGATTAACGCCAAAGGCAATGGCGAGCAACTGGTGGCGCGCAGCCTGCACTTCGGCCTGGTGAACGGCGTGATCCGCGACGGCAACGGCGCCAAGCTGGATCTCGGTCTGGCGGGCAACGCCACCCTGGAAGACGTGCGACAGATCTTATAACCCTAAGCATCAGGCTCAATCGGACGATAGCCTGACCACTATTCGGAGAATAACATGGCCTTTTCTCAGGCAGTCAGCGGCTTAAACGCGGCAGCAACCAACCTGGACGTGATCGGTAACAACATCGCCAACTCCGCGACAGCGGGCTTCAAATCCGGCAGCGTCTCCTTTGCCGACATGTTCGCTGGCTCGCAAGTCGGTCTGGGCGTCAAAGTGTCCGGCATCACCCAGAACTTCAAGGGTGGCACCACCACCGGCACCAGCCGTGCGCTGGATGTGGCCATCAACGGCAACGGTTTTTTCCGCATGCAGGATAAAGACGGCGGCATCTTCTATACCCGCAACGGTCAGTTCAAGCTGGATGAGAACCGCAACCTGACCAACATGCAGGGGCTGCAGCTGACCGGCTACCCGGCGGCCGGTTCTCCGCCGACCATTCAGCAGGGCGCCAACCCGGTGCCGCTGAGCATTCCTGAAGGTATGATGAACGCCAAGGCATCCACCTCCGGCGAGATGGTGGCCAACCTGAAGTCCACCCATAAAGTGCCGGAGAACAAGACCTTCGATCCGACCAAACAGGACAGCTACAACTACGTCAACACCATCACCGCTTACGACTCGCTGGGTAACGCGCACAACATCAACGCCTACTTCGTGAAGACGGAAGACAATAAATGGCAGGTCTACACCCAGGACGGCAGCGCCGCGCCAGTGAACGCCGGCACCATGGAGTTCAGCACCAGCGGCAACCTGGTGAAAACCACCAGCACCAACGGCGCGCCGGGCGAGTTCAGCATGGTGATCCCGATGACCGCCAAAGACGGCGCACCGGCGCAAAACTTCACCCTGAGCTTCGCCGGCAGCATGCAGCAGAACGTGGGCAGCGACTCGGTGAGCAAGGTATCGCAAGACGGCTATGCCGCCGGTGAATACACCAACTTCCAGATCAACAACGACGGCACAGTGGTGGGCATCTACTCCAACCAGCAGACTCAGGTGCTGGGCCAGATCGTCATGGCCAACTTCTCCAACCCGGAAGGGCTGGCGTCGCAGGGCGATAACGTGTGGCAGGAAACCGGTGCGTCCGGTCAGCCGCGCGTTGGTCTGTCGGGCGGCGGCGGCTTCGGTAAGCTGACCAGCGGCGCGCTGGAGTCTTCCAACGTCGATCTGAGCCAGGAGCTGGTGAACATGATCGTCGCACAGCGTAACTACCAGTCCAACGCCCAGACCATCAAGACGCAGGACTCCATCCTGCAGACGTTGGTTAGCCTGCGCTAATAAGGCCGAGTTATGGATCACGCGATTTATACCGCGATGGGCGCGGCGCGCCAAACGCTGGAACAGCAGTCCATTACCGCCAACAACCTGGCCAATGCGTCGACGCCGGGCTTTCGCGCCCAGCTCGCCGCATTGCGCGCGGTGCCGGTCGACGGGCCGAGCCTGGCGACGCGCACCTTGGTGACCGCGTCGACGCCGGGCGCCGATATGAGCCAGGGGGCGCTGAACTATACGGCGCGCCCGCTGGACGTGGCGCTGCAGCAGGACGGTTTCCTGGCGGTGAGCCTGCCGGGTGGGGGGGAAGCCTATACCCGCAACGGCAACATTCAGATCTCCTCCACCGGGCAGTTGACGGTGCAGGGATTGCCGGTGATGGGTGACGGCGGCCCGATCGAGGTGCCGCCGTCGGCGGAGATCACCATCGCGGCCGACGGTACCATTTCGGCGCTGAACGCCGGCGATCCGCCGAACACCATCGCGCAGATCGGCCGTCTGAAGCTGGTGAAAGCCGATGCGCGCGAAGTGATGCGCGGTGACGACGGGCTGTTCCGCCTGACGCCGGAAACTCAACAGCAGCGCGGCAATCAGTTGCAAAACGATCCGCAGGTGCGGGTGATGCCGGGCGTGCTGGAGGGCAGCAACGTCAAGCCGATGGAGACCATGGTCGACATGATCGCCAACGCCCGCCGTTTTGAAATGCAAATGAAAGTCATCCACAGCGTGGATGAAAACGAACAGCGTGCCAACTCACTGCTCTCAATGAGTTAAGCAGCAAGGAAATAACCGATGATTCCATCCTTATGGATTGCCAAAACCGGTCTGGACGCGCAGCAGACCAACATGGACGTGATCGCCAACAACCTGGCGAACGTCAGCACCAACGGCTTCAAACGCCAGCGTGCGGTATTTGAAGATTTGCTGTACCAGACCATGCGTCAGCCGGGGGCACAGTCTTCCGAGCAGACCACGCTGCCTTCCGGTCTGCAGATCGGCACCGGCGTGCGTCCGGTGGCGACCGAGCGTCTGCACAGCCAGGGCAACCTGTCGCAGACCAACAACAGTAAAGACGTCGCCATCAAGGGGCAGGGTTTCTTCCAGGTGATGCTGCCGGACGGCACCCAGGCCTACACGCGCGACGGCTCGTTCCAGATCGATCAGAACGGCCAGCTGGTCACATCCAGCGGTTTCCAGGTGCAGCCGGCGATCACCATTCCGGCGAACGCGCTGTCCATCACCGTCGGCCGCGACGGCATCGTCAGCGTCACCCAGCAGGGGCAAACCGCCGCCCAGCAGGTGGGTCAACTGACGCTGACGACCTTTGTCAACGACAGCGGTCTGGAGAGCGTGGGCGAGAACCTGTATCAGGAAACCGAAAGCTCGGGCGCGCCGAACGAGAGCACGCCGGGGCTGAACGGCGCCGGTCTGCTGTATCAGGGCTACGTGGAGACCTCCAACGTTAACGTGGCGGAAGAGCTGGTCAACATGATCCAGACTCAGCGCGCTTACGAGATCAACAGCAAAGCGGTTTCGACTTCCGATCAGATGCTGCAAAAGCTGACGCAACTGTAATCTGTCATTGACGGGCCCGGCTTGCCGCGCCCGTCATTCTCTTTCGTGAAACAAAGGCGATACCCGTGGTAACCACATATTCGATGGCAATCCTGCCGCGGCAGGGACAACGCTGGCTGGCGGGAATGGTGATGCTGACGCTGAGCGGCTGCGCTTATATTCCGCATAAACCGCTGGTGGACGGTGCGACCACGGCGCAGCCCGCGCCGGCCAGCGCGCCGATGCCGAACGGCTCGATCTTCCAGACGGTGCAGCCGATGAACTACGGCTATCAGCCGCTGTTCGAAGACCGCCGTCCGCGCAACGTCGGTGACACCCTGACCATCGTGCTGCAGGAAAACGTCAGCGCCAGCAAGAGCTCTTCCGCCAACGCCAGCCGCAACGGCGCCAGCAAGTTCGGCGTCGCCACCTCGCCGCGTTACCTTGACGGCCTGTTGGGCAATGCGCGCGCCGATATGGACATTTCCGGCGACAGTACCTTCGGTGGCAAGGGCGGCGCCAACGCCAACAACACCTTCAACGGCACCATTACGGTGACGGTCAACCAGGTGCTGGCCAACGGCAACCTGCACGTGGTGGGGGAAAAGCAGATCGCCATCAACCAGGGCACCGAATTCATTCGCTTCTCCGGCGTCGTTAACCCGCGCACCATCAGCGGCAACAACTCGGTCACCTCGACGCAGGTGGCGGACGCGCGTATCGAATACGTCGGCAATGGCTATATCAACGAAGCGCAGACCATGGGCTGGCTGCAGCGCTTCTTCTTAAATGTTTCACCGTTCTAAGGATTGACTGATGCTGAAAAAATGGTTTATCGCGCTGTGCGTCGGGCTGGTGTGCTTGCCGGCGGCGGCGGAGCGCATCCGCGATCTGGTGACGGTGCAGGGCGTGCGAGACAACGCCCTGATCGGCTACGGCCTGGTGGTGGGGCTGGACGGCTCCGGCGACCAGACCATGCAGACGCCGTTCACCACCCAAAGCCTGAGCAATATGCTGTCGCAGCTGGGCATCACCGTGCCGCCAGGCACCAACATGCAGCTGAAAAACGTGGCGGCGGTGATGGTGACCGCCAAACTGCCGCCGTTCTCGCGCGCCGGGCAGAACATCGACGTGGTGGTCTCATCGATGGGCAACGCCAAGAGCCTGCGCGGCGGCACCTTGCTGATGACGCCGCTCAAAGGCGTGGATAACCAGGTCTATGCGCTGGCGCAGGGCAACGTGCTGGTCGGCGGCGCGGGCGCGGCGGCCGGCGGCAGCAGCGTGCAGGTCAACCAGCTGGCGGGCGGGCGCATCAGCAACGGCGCCACCATCGAGCGCGAGCTGCCGACCACCTTCGGCAGCGGCGGCGTACTCAACCTGCAGCTGAACGACGAAGACTTCACGCTGGCGCAGCAGATCAGCGACGCCATCAACCGCCAACGCGGCGGCGGCACCGCGACGCCGCTCGACGCCCGCACGATCCAGGTGCTGGTGCCGCAGGGCAACAGCTCTCAGGTGCGCTTCCTGGCGGAGATTCAAAACATCACCGTCAACGTCGGCGCGATGGACGCCAAAGTGATCATCAACTCGCGCACCGGGTCGGTGGTGATGAACCGCGATGTGATCCTCGATTCCTGCGCCGTCGCCCAGGGCAACCTGTCGGTGGTGGTCGATCGGCAGAACACCGTCAGCCAACCGACGACGCCGTTCGGCGGCGGCCAGACGGTGGTGACGCCAAACACCCAGATCTCGGTGCAACAGCAGGGCGGATCGCTGCAGAAGGTGAACGCCAGCGCCAACCTGAACAACGTCATTCGCGCGCTGAACGCGTTGGGCGCCACGCCGATCGATCTGATGTCGATCCTGCAGGCGATGCAGAGCGCCGGCTGCCTGCGCGCCAAGCTGGAAATCATCTGATGGCCGGCGATCTGATGGCGATGTCGGGCGCGGCCTATGACGCCCAGGCGCTGAACGGCCTGAAGCGCGATGCGGCGGCCGACCCGCAGGGCAACCTTAAGCAGGTGGCCCAGCAGGTAGAAGGCATGTTCGTGCAGATGATGCTGAAAAGCATGCGTTCCGCCTTGCCGCAGGACGGGGTGTTGAGCAGCGATCAAACGCGGCTCTATACCTCGATGTACGATCAGCAAATCGCCCAGCAGATGTCGCAAAAAGGGCTGGGGCTGGCCGACATGATGGTCAAGCAGATGAGCAATGCCAATACGGTGCCGAGCGAAACGGCGGGCATGTCGCCGATGGCGCTGGACAACGAGGTGCTGCAAACGCTGCCGAACCAGGCGCTGGAGCAGATGGTGCGCCGGGCGATGCCGAAAGCCCCGCCGGCCGCCGCGCCGCTGTCGCTCAACAACGGCAACTTCGTCGCTCGCCTGTCGATACCGGCGAAGGTCGCCAGCCAGCAGAGCGGCATTCCGCATCAGCTGATCGTCGCGCAGGCGGCGCTGGAATCCGGCTGGGGGCAGCGCGAGATCCCGACCTCAGACGGCACGCCGAGCTACAACCTGTTCGGCATCAAGGCCGGCGGCAGCTGGAACGGGCCGGTGACGGAGATCACCACCACCGAGTTCGAACAGGGCGCGGCGAAGAAGGTGAAGGCGAAGTTCCGCGTCTACGGTTCGTATGTCGAAGCGATTGCCGACTACGTCAAACTGCTGACCAACAACCCGCGCTATGCCGACGTGGCCGCCGCGCGCAGCCCGGAGCAGGCGGCGCATGCGCTGCAACGCGCCGGCTACGCCACCGATCCGCAGTACGCCAGCAAACTGGTCAGCGTGATTCAGCAGATGAAGAGCGCGGGGGAACAGGCGGTGAAAGCTTACACCCACGATCTGAAAGATTTGTTCTAAATCCCCGTCATTCTTGACGCCGCAGCGGCGTTGACTGCACAAGCTCGCCCCGGTCACTTGGCTTAACCAAGCGCTCGGGGACGCCCTTGCTTGTCGCCTTGCTGCGACGCCAATTATTTAGGGGATAGGCGGTAACGAAGGCTAGCTGGATGCTGACCGCGTTGCCGCTTTTTTTCCTCAAGTTCTTCTCATTTTGGCCGATAACCGAAACAGGCTGAGCGAACAGGCTCAGCAGCTCAATTAAGAACCCTGTGGGCCACCGGCGCCGCAGCATAAGGAATTCCGATGTCCAATAGCTTAATCAATACCGCGATGAGCGGGCTGAATGCGGCTCAGGTGGCGCTCAGTACCGTCAGCAACAACATCTCCAACTACAACGTGGCGGGCTACAACCGCCAGACCGCGATCCTGGCGCAGAACGGCGGCATGGCCACCATGAGCGGCTTTATCGGCAACGGCGTGACCGTCACCAGCGTTAACCGCGAGTACAACCAGTTCATCACCAACCAGCTGCGCGGCGCACAAAGCGCGTTCGGGGCGCAGAACGCCTATTACGAGAAGATTTCGCAGATCGACAATCTGTTGGCGAGCAAGACCAACCCGCTGTCGACCAACATGCAGGATTTCTTCACCAACCTGCAGAACCTGGTGAGCAACGCCGGTGACGACGCCGCGCGCCAGACGGTGCTGGGCAAGGCCAACGGTCTGGTGAACCAGTTCAACAACACCGATAAATTCCTGCGCGACATGGACAACGGCGTTAATCAGCAGATCAGCGATACGGCGCAGCAGATCAACAGCTACGGCCAACAGATCGCCAAGTTGAACGACGAGATCACCCGTTTGCGCGGCAGCGCCGGCGGCGAACCGAATGCGTTGCTGGATCAGCGCGATCAGTTGGTCACCGAATTGAACCAGCTGGTGGGCGTACAGGTCACGCAACAGGACGGCGACGCCTATACCGTCTCCTTCGCCAACGGCTTGACGCTGGTGCAGGGCAGCAATACGTATCAGGTGGAAGCCGTGCCTTCCAGCAGCGATCCTTCCCGTCTGACCATCGGCTATAACCGCGGCAACGGCGCCAGCGAAGTGCCGGAAGGCCAGATCACCAGCGGCACGCTGAGCGGCGTGCTGAAATTCCGCAGCGAAACGCTGGACGGCGTGCGCAATCAGCTGGGCCAGTTGGCGCTGGCGATGGCGGACAGCTTTAACCAACAGCATCGCGCCGGCTTCGATCTGAACGGTGACGCAGGCGGCGACTTCTTCAGCTTCAGCGGTGGCCGGGTGGTGGATAACACCCGCAACACCGGCGACGCGTCGCTGTCGGTTTCTTACACCGATACCGGCAAGGTGAAGGCTAACGATTATCGCGTTGAGTTCGACGGCAGCAACTGGCAGGTCAGCCGCCTGCCGGACAATGTGAAAGTCAACGCCACGCCGGGCACCAGCGCCGACGGCAAACCGACGCTGAACTTCGACGGGTTGGAAGTGAGCATCGACGGCAATGCGCAGGCCAAAGACAGCTTCACCGTGAAGCCGGTCAGCGACGTGGCGGGCAACCTGAAAGTGGCCATCACCGATTCGTCCAAGATCGCCGCCGCCGGTAAAGACGACAGCGGCCGCGGCGATAACGAGAACGCCAAGAAGCTGCTGGATCTGCAAACCAAAAACCTGGTGGACGGCAAAGCGACCCTGAGCGGCGCTTACGCCGGCATCGTCAGCGGCGTCGGCAACCAGACCGCCGCCGCCAAGGCCATCGCTACCTCGCAGGCCAAAATCGTCACGCAGCTGGGCGCGCAACAGCAGTCGATGTCCGGCGTCAACCTTGACGAAGAGTACGGTGAACTGCTGCGTTTTCAGCAGTACTACATGGCCAACGCGCAGGTGATTCAGACCGCCAGCTCGCTGTTCGACGCGCTGCTGAATATTCGTTGATTTCATTGTTAATCGGCGCCGATAACGGCGCCGGTCGCTCAGAGTAAGGAACCCACAGCATGCGCATGAGCACCAGCATGATGTACCAACAGAACATGAACGGCATCACGGGCAACCAGTCGCTGTTCATGAAGGCGGCCGAGCAGCTTTCCTCGGGCAAGCGGGTGATCAACCCGTCCGACGATCCGCTGGCGGCGTCGCGCGCGGTGATGTTGTCGCAGTCGCAGGCGGAAAACAGCCAGTACACCCTGGCGCGCACCTTCGCTCGTCAGAACGTGTCGATGGAAGAAACGGTATTGGCCGGCGCGACGTCCACCATCGCGGATATGAAGGCGCTGATCGTCAACGCCGGCGGCACCGAAAGCGATAACGATCGCCAGTCGCTGGCCACCCAACTGCAGGGGCTGAAAGATCAGCTGCTGAACCAGGCCAACAGCACCGACGGCAACGGCCGCTATATGTTCGGCGGATATGTGAACGACAAGGCGCCGTTCGTCGATAACGGCGGCACCGTCAGTTATCAGGGCGGGGACAAGACGGTTCAGCAGAAAGTGGACGCCAACCGCACCATGACCATCGGCCATACCGGCAACGCGGTGTTCATGTCGTTGACCAGCAATCCGAAGCCCGAGCCGGACGGCAGCGCGCCGGTCAGCAACGTATTCGAGAGCATCGATATTGCGCTGAACGCGTTGAAAACCCCGCTGCAGGGCGCCGATGAGGCCACCAAGCAGCAGGTGAACGATGCCTTGGCGAAAGCCAACCGCGGTCTGGACAACTCCTACAACAACGTGTTGAGCGTGCGCGCCGAGCTGGGCAGTCAGCTGCAGGAAATGGATCAGCTGGACAGCATCGGTAAAGAGCGTGACATGACCAACCAGATCCAGATGAGCGCGTTGACGGATGCCGATCTGGCCGAGTCTATCTCGTCTTATTTCATGCAGCAGGCAGCGCTGCAGGCGTCGTATAAAACCTTCAGCGATATGCAGGGCATGTCGCTGTTCCAGATGAATCGTTAAGAGCAATACCCCGTTGCCTGACCGCGACGGGTTTCCCTTTAGTGCGCTTAGAAAATGCCTTCTCCGTCTCGCGGGGAGGGAGGCTTCTTGAAACCGGGTGCACTCGTTTGGCGCGTCGCTCGTTCTCCCACTACTGACTGAGTGACGCGCCTTTTTTTCATCAGGAAAGAAATAATACGATTGTCCCCCCCTGTTTAATGCGCAATGGCATTATTGAAATCAGTGGCGGAATAATCGCGATGGATATTATTTTCCTGACGATAAATAGCGCTGCTATTTCTTTTTCTTCTCCACTTTCCATTTTTCGCCGTCGGCCGTCTCGGTAAACGAAACTCTAAATTTGTTGCTTTTCCAGTGGGTCAAACCGAATAACCGGCGTGCTTTGCGGTTGCTTTTCGCTTTAATCATGAACTCGCTCCTGTGGTTAGCAAAGGTCGATGCTGCGCCCTGCAGCCGGCAGGCGCCGGACGCATTTATTCAGGGTGTAAGTTATCTGTCGCGCATTTTACCCTGCGTGACTGCGTTATTTTTTATTTCCAATTGGGAGTCAGCGTTTTTATCGCCGCTGATGGCTAGCGTGGTACAAGCGATATTTCTGTTGCCGGGTCTATTCTAGGTCGGGGTTTTATTTATTCAAGCCGCCGGAGACATTTGAACCTTAATCCGGATAAAAGGCGTTTCTCAGGCTTTTGTCCCAAGAAAGCGTTTTTATTGCCATTTTGTCTCAGGCAGATAAGGGGGAAAGGGAGGGGCGTTGCAGGGGCTTAGAAGGTCATGCCGCCGATTACCGCCGCCAGTCGATCGAAGATTTCACCGAACAGATGTTCACAGAACGGCGCCAGCATCGGCATCATCATACCCAGCGTCATGATGCCGAAGGTCATGGTGACCGGGAAACCGATCACGAAGACCGACAGCTGCGGGGTCATGCGATTGAGCAGGCCGAGCGCCATGTTCAGCGTCAACAGCAGGCAGATCAGCGGCAGCGCCAGCATCATGCCGTTGATGAAAATCAGCGAGCCAACCTGGGTCAACACCAGGAAGCCGTTGCCGTTCAGCGGCTGCGTTTGGATAGGCAGGGTATGGAAGCTGTCCGCCAGCAGTGAAATCAGCCACAGATGGCCGTCGAAGCTGAGGAACAGCAGCATCGCCAGCAGGTTAAGCAGGCGTGCCAGCACCGGCATGTTCGGGCCGCCGCTGGGATCGAAGAAGGTGGCGAACGACAGACCCATCTGCATGCCGATCACTTCGCCCGCCAGGCGCACCGCCGCGAAGGCGAACTGCATGGTCAATCCCAGCGCCACGCCGATCAGAATCTGTTGAACCGCCAGCCACAGGCCGGCGGCGGAGAAGATCGGGATATTGCTGGCGGGCAGCGTCGGCGCGATCAGGATGACGATCAGCCCGCCAAGGCCGATTTTGACCTTTTTGCTGATTTGTTTTTCGCTGAATATCGGCGCGGTGCTGATCAGCGCCAGAATGCGCAGCAGCGGCCAAAAATAGTGGCTGAGCCAGACGGTGAGCTGGGCGCTGTCGAAGGTGAGCACGGTCAGCCGATCAGGGTGGGCAGGTTGCTGAACAGAGTGCGCATGTAGTCCAGCAACAGATTCAACATCCAGGGACCGGCGATGATGATGGTGGCCACCACCGCCAGAATTTTAGGGATGAACGACAGCGTCATTTCGTTGATCTGGGTGGCGGCCTGCAGCAGGCTGACGACCAGGCCGCTGATCAGCGCCGCCAGCAGCAGCGGGGCGGCCAGCGCCAGCGCGACTTTCATCGCTTCGGTGCCGAGCGCCATAACCGATTCAGGTGTCATCTCGCGTTCTCCGGTCAGGGGTTACGAATAGAAGCTCTGCGCCAGCGAGCCGAGCAGCAGCTGCCAGCCATCGACCAGCACGAACAGCATCAGCTTGAACGGCAGCGAGATGGTGGCGGGCGGCACCATCATCATCCCCAGCGCCATCAGCACGCTGGCGACCACCAGGTCGATAATCAGGAACGGAATGAACACCGTAAAGCCGATCTGGAAGGCGGTTTTCAGTTCGCTGGTGACGTAGGCGGGCAGCAGGATGCGCATCGGCACCGCCTCCGGGCCGGCCAGCGGCGGCTGATTGGCCAGTCTGGCGTACAGCGCGAGATCGGTTTCGCGCGTTTGGCGCAGCATGAATTCGCGCAGCGGCTGCGCGCCTTTATCCAGCGCGACTTCCAGCCCGATTTTGTCCTGGCTGAACGGCAGGTAGGCGTCCTGATAAACCTTGTCGAACACCGGCGACATGATGAAGAAGGTCAGGAACAACGCCAGCCCCAGCATCACCTGGTTCGGCGGCGCCGAAGGCGTGCCCAGCGCGTTGCGCAGCAGGCCGAGCACGATGATGATGCGGGTGAAGCTGGTCATCATCAGCAGCATGGCCGGCAGGAAGGTCAGCGAGGTCAACAGCACCAGCGTCTGCACCGGCAGCGACCAGCTTTGGCCGCCGTTGGCCAGCGGCTGACTGATCAGCCCCGGCAGTTGTGCCAAAGCCGCCGGGCTGATGAACAGCAGGGCGGCAGGGAGCCAAACCGCCGGACGGCGGACGAGGGTATGAAGAGTCGAGGTCATGCCGATTTTTCCGGGCGTTTCAGAACTTTTTGCATCAGTTGGCGGAAGTCCGCCGGCGTCGCCACGTCGGCCGCGCCCTCGTCTTTCGGCGGGGCGGGCAGGGTGTGCAGCGGGGTGATCTGCTGGGCGGTGACGCCCAGTACCAGCAAGGTGTCATCGACTTCCACCACCACCACGCGCTCGCGCTGCCCGACCTGGCAACTGGCGCGCAGGTTGAGCAGTTTGTTGTTGCGCGCCTGCGGGGCGAAACCCAGCCGACGGAACAGCCAACCGGCCAGCAGGATCAGCAGCAGAATGCCGCCGAGCGCGCTGCTGACCTGCATCAACACCGAACCGGCCGGCAGGGCCGGCGCGGCGGGGGATTGGCTGCTTTGAACGGTTACGGGCGCCGCAACGGTCATCAGCGGCTCAGTCGACGCATGCGTTCGGACGGGGTGATAATGTCGGTGATGCGCACGCCGAACTTGTCGGCCACCACCACCACTTCACCTTGTGCGATCAGGTAACCGTTGATCAGGATGTCCAGCGGCTCGCCGGCCAGGCCGTCCAGCGCCACCACCGAGCCTTGCGACAGGCGCAGCAGCTCTTTGATGGTCATCTTGGTGCGCCCCAGTTCCACGGTCAGCTTGACCGGAATATCCAGGATCAGGTCGATATCCTGCAGGCTGCCGAGCGCATCCTGAGCTTCCAGCGACTTGAACACCCCTTCGGTGCTCGCGCCGGATTTCTCTGTCGACTGCTGCTCGTTAAACGCATCAGCCCACAGATCGTCTACGGATTCCTTTCCTTCGCCAGACGGTTGCTTAGGATCACTCATTGGGCTGTTCCTCACTCAGAGCATTCAAAATAGGGTTAATCAAATGTTCAACACGCAGGGCATATTGCCCGTTTAACGTGCCGTATTGGCTGGTCAGAACCGGTACGCCGTCCACATGGGCGATCAGGCGTTCCGGCTTGTCTATCGGTAATACATCGCCCGGTTGCAGCTTCAGGACTTTCGACAGCCGCATCGGGATATCGACGAAGTTGGCGATCAGCTCCAGTTCGGAGTGCTGCACCTGCTTCACCAGCGTTTCGCGCCAGTGGCTGTCTTCCTGCCGCGAATTTTCCAGCGGCGGGTTGGTCAACAGCTCGCGCAGCGGTTCGATCATCGCGAACGGAATGCAGATGTTGAACTCGCCGGTCAGCGCGCCGATCTCCACCTGGAACGGCGTGGTGACCACTATGTCGTTCGGCGAGGTGGTGATGTTGGTGAACTTCACCTGCATTTCGGCGCGCACGTATTCCACGTCGATCTTGTAAATGGCGCTCCAGGCGTCGCCATAGGCGTCCAGCGCCAGGCGCAGCATGCGTTTGATCACCCGCTGTTCGGTCGGGGTGAATTCGCGGCCTTCGACTTTGGTCGGGAAGCGGCCGTCGCCGCCGAACAGGTTGTCGACGGCGATGAACACCAGACTCGGCGCGAACACGAACAGGGCAGTGCCGCGCAGCGGATTCAGATGCACCAGGTTCAGGTTGGTCGGCACCGGCAGGTTGCGGGCGAACTCGTGATACGGCTGGATTTTGATCGGGCCGACGGTAATGTCCGGGCTGCGGCGCAGCAGGTTGAACAACCCCATGCGGAACTGCCGGGCAAAACGTTCGTTGATGATTTCCAGCGCGTGCAGACGCTCGCGCACCACGCGGCGCTGGGTGTTCGGATCGTAAGGCTTGACCTCGCTCTCTTTGCCGACTATCGCTTCGGGTTCATCACCCGCGCTGTCGCCGTTGAGCAAGGCGTCGATCTCTGCCTGTGAAAGAATGCTATCGCCCATAGTGATTACCGCAGTATGAAGGCGGTGAACAGCACGTCGCTGACCACCTGCTTCGGTTGTCCCTTAACCAGCGGCGGGCTGAGCACGTCCTTAATCTGCGCCACCAGCTGTTGCTTCCCTTGTTCATTGGCCAGCTGGCCCGCTTCCTGACGGGAGAGCAGCATCAGCAAGCGGCTGCGCACTTCCGGCAGAAAATCGTTCAGCTGACGGCGGGTACTTTCGTCCGGCAGACGCAGCGTGAGTCCGATATACAGCACGCGATCCGGGTTGTTGTCCGGCGTCACCAGGTTGACGGTAAAGGTGTCGAGCGGCATGAACACCGGCGCGGCCGGCGGTTGCTGTTTGACGGCGGCCGGTTCGGCGCCGTTTTTATGCTGTTGCAGCAGCCACCAGCTGTAGCCCGCGGCGCCACAGGCGACGACGCTGATCAATACCAGCAGGATGACCAGAAGGGAGCGTTTCGGTGCTGCCGGAAGGGTGTTCTGAGACATAGCCAAATCTAATTCCTGTTGTTCCACCCGCAGCCTGCTAGGCGGCGGGCATGGCGCGCGGCAAAGCCGCACGCATGACATGTAAAGGTATTATCGCGTCTATCACGGCGTGCAATAGCCTGAATAGACGCGCAAATGGGTGCCAGCTTGGGCGTTTGCGGCGGCTCAGGCGAAAATATCGACGCCGTTGACCGCACTGGCCATGCGCTGCAGCGCCACCGGCGCGCTGACGCCGTCGGCGGCCGCAGCCTCACCGCCAGCATGTTCAGCATAGCTGGAACGCCCCTGGCCGTTGGACGCCTGCTGCTGCCCCTGTTGCCATTGCGGGGTGGACTCGCCGCCCACGCTGCTTTGCCCCAGGTTGATGCCGCTCTCCGCCAGCGCGTGACGCAGCTGCGGCATCGCTGCTTCCACCGCCGCGCGCACCTGACCGTGGGCGGAGGCAATGTGCAATTGCGCCTGCTGATCGTCCAGTTTCAGCGTGATCTGCAAGGCGCCCAGCTCCTGCGGGTGCAGGCGCAGCTCGGCACTTTGCTGGCCGTTGCGGTGGAACATCAGCACCTGTTGGTTCAACGCCTGCTGCCATTCCGGGCTGCCCAGCTGCGCGTTGAGCTGCGGCGTAGGCGGTGCGGTCACCAGTGCGCTGGCCGGTGCGGCCGTTTGCGTTGGGCTGGCGGCGGCCAGGGAGACGGCGTGGTTGAGCGTCGGTTGCTGCTGTGCATCGCTCGCCGGCAGCGGCTGTGCGGCACTTGCGCGCTCACCGCTGGTCGGTTGCGGGAGCGCCGCCTTGGCATTATCGTCGCCGGTGGCCGGCGTTTTCGCCCCTGTCAGCGACGGAGCAGGGGATGCCGATGAACGCGCGGCGGTTTTATCACCGGCCGCCGCAATGTTCAGCAGGCCATTGCCGGGCTGCAGTGCAGTCGCCTCGTCAGCGCTTTCCACCGGCAGCGAACGTTGGCCTTCGGTCGGTTGCGCCTGGGCGACGAGCGCGGCCGGCAGCATGGCGTACAGCGCCTGCAGCGTTGCGGCATCCAGCTCTTTGGCGGCGGCGATCGGTGGTTGCGCCGATTTGTCGCCGGCGATGGGCGCCTCGGCTTCGGCGCCTTCAGGTGAAAGCGCATCGGCTGGGGTGGCCGGGTTCTGCAGCAGGCCGCCGCGCTCGCCGAAGGTGGCTAGCAGTTGATTGAGCTGGTTGCGGCTCAGGGCCGGGGCGCGTTCCTCGTCCGCGCTCAGCGCGACCGGCGGCTGTTTGCCATCGGCGGCGGGCGCGAAACGTGCGCCGAGCAGCTGGGCGAAGGCCGATGACAACTGGCTCTCATCCAGCGCCGACGTCAGTTCGGCCAGGCCGCCGGCATCGCCGGGTAAGGCCAGGCCGGGCAGGGCGTTCAGATTCATGGGTTGATATTCCTTTGTGCACTGCGTTGAGCGAACTCATCCATCAGTTTTTGATCCCGTTTGTTCTCCTGCTGCTGCTCCGCATTTAAGGCGCGGGTATGCAGGGTCTCGAAAGCGTTCAGCCGCTGTTGTTTGTCTTGCCATTGCTTCACCGCATGATCCACTTTCTGCCCCCACTGCAGCAGCTGCTGGCGGTGCTGGTCGATGGCCTGTTCCAGCGTGCCGATAAACTGCTGGTAGTTTTGCCAGCTAGAGCTGTCCATGCCGTCGCAAAGTGTATGATTCAGCTTCTGGCGGTATTCGTCCTGATAGTTGAGCAGCATCGACAGCTGTTGCTCTGCCGCCTGCTGCGCCTGCCGTACCTGGCCCAGCTGTTGCGCGGCCTGTTCCACCGCATCCTGCGCCAGATCTCGCAGGGTAATCAGGGGAGATTGTGATTTCATCGCTGTGCGCCTCTGGTGACGTTAAACAATCAACTGCTGCAGCTGTTGACAGGCTTCATCGTAGCCGCTGCGTTCAAAGATGCCCTGTTGCAGGTACGCTTCCATCTGCGGGTACAGCGTCATCGCTTTGTCCAGCAACGGATCGCTGCCGGCCGCGTAGGCGCCGACGCTGATCAGATCGCGGTTGCGCTGATAGCTGGCCAGCATCTGTTTGAAGGTGCGTACCCGGCGATAATGCTCTTCGTCGATCAGCGACGTCATGGCGCGGCTGATTGACGCTTCGATGTCGATAGCCGGGTAATGGCCGGCTTCCGCCAGGCGCCGGGACAGCACCACGTGGCCGTCGAGGATGGCGCGCGCCGAGTCGGCGATCGGGTCTTGCTGATCGTCCCCTTCGGTCAATACGGTGTAGAAGGCGGTAATGGAACCGCCGCCGCTGATGCCGTTACCCGCGCGTTCCACCAGCGCAGGCAGTTTGGCGAAGACCGAAGGCGGATAGCCTTTGGTCGCCGGCGGTTCGCCGATGGCCAGGGCGATCTCACGCTGCGCCATGGCGTAGCGGGTAAGGGAATCCATGATCAGCAACACGTGCTGCCCGCGATCGCGGAAATCTTCGGCGATGCGGGTGGCGTAGGCCGCCCCCTGCATGCGCAGCAACGGCGATACGTCCGCCGGCGCAGCGATCACCACCGAGCGCGCCCGGCCTTCGGCACCGAGAATGTTCTCGATAAAGTCTTTGACCTCGCGGCCGCGCTCGCCGATCAGGCCAACGACGATCACATCTGCCTGGGTATAACGGGCCATCATGCCGAGCAACACGCTCTTGCCGACGCCGGAGCCGGCGAACAGGCCCATGCGCTGGCCGCGACCGACGGTCAGCAGACCGTTGATGGTGCGCACCCCCACGTCCAGCACCTGCTCGATCGGCGTGCGCTGCAAGGGGTTGAACGGCGCGGTGATCAGTGGCGCGCGGTAACCGGTTTCCGGTGAAGGCAGGCCGTCGAGCGGTTTGGCGCTGCCGTCCAGCACCCGTCCCAACAGGGCTGGGCCGAGCGGCAGCTGTTTGCCGGCGCTTTGGCCTTCCGGCG
Organism: Serratia sp. 201; assembly: GCF_037027545.1. Taxonomy (NCBI): domain Bacteria; kingdom Pseudomonadati; phylum Pseudomonadota; class Gammaproteobacteria; order Enterobacterales; family Yersiniaceae; genus Serratia; species Serratia sp. 201. The sequence continues at coordinate 942,466 of NZ_JAXCHC010000002.1, forward strand.
CGATGCGGGCGTAAACCCGCGCGCCCGGCACGATACCTTCCACTTCTTCCAGCGGCATCAGGAACAGCCGCTGGCCGTTGAAGCCGACCACTTCGCTTTCCACTTCCTGCACTTCACCGGCGTCGTGCCGTTCGATGAGGCAGGTCGCGCCGAGCGGCAACTGCAGGCCGGTAGCCTCCAGCACCAGCCCGGTCGCGCGGGTCAGGCGGCCGTAGCGGCGCACCGTCGGCGCGCGGGCGATGCGTTTTTCCAGCGTATCCAGAGAACTCAGCCAGCGGCCGAGACGCGCGGTCATCAGACTTCTCCCGGTGCCGCCAGGCGGCACAGTTCATGCCAGCGCGTCGCCAGGCTGGCGTCGAGATCGCCTTCCTCTGCGCTGACTTTGCAGCCGCCCGGATGCAGTTCGCCGTCCGCCAACAGGCGCCAGCCGTGCAGGCTGAGGGTAACCCCCAACTGTTGCTCGACGCGGGGGTAGTCGTCCGGGTGGACCCGCAGCTGCGGCTTGCCGTTGAACATCGGCTCCTGCTGGATCAGCTGTTGGATCTGCGCGAGCAGGGCGGTGCCGTCGCACACCGGCGGCTGGCCCAGCACCTGTTTGGCGGCGGTCAACGCCAGCTGCATCAACCGTGAAGCGATCACGCTGTCGAGCGCGTCCAGCGTGTGCTGGAATTCGGTAACCAACTGCTGCCAGTGGGCGGTCAGCGGCTGTTGCTGCTGCTGCGCTTCCAGCAGCCCTTGCTGACGGCCTTCTTCCAGACCGGACTGAAAACCGGCTTCATAGCCTTTTTGCTGGCCGTCGGCATAGCCCAACTGCTGGCCCTGTTGCTCAGCCTGCAGCCGCAGCGTCGCCAGCTGCTGTTGCAATTCGGCCTGCGCGTCCGGCGACGGATCGCTTTGTTCGAGATCCGGCAGCGGCGGCAGGTCGAACGCCGGTTTCTGTTCACCCAAATCGTTGAGCGACCAGGGCTGCCAGGGCAGGGTGTTAATGCGATCAGACATAGGTGTCCTCGCCGCCGCCAATGATCATTTCGCCGGTTTCCGCCAGGCGTCTTACCACCAACAGGATGGCTTTCTGCTCGTTCTCCACCTGCGACATGCGCACCGGCCCACGGTTGGCCAGATCGTCGCGCAGGATGTCGGCGGCGCGTTGCGACATGTTCTTGAGGAACTTCTCGCGCAGCGGTTGTTCGGCGCCTTTCAACGCGATCAGCAGCGACTCGCCTTCCACTTCCTGCAGCAGGCGCTGGATGCTGCGATCGTCGACTTCCACCAGGTTTTCGAACAGGAACATCTCGTCGATGATCTTCTGCGCCAGCTCGCCGTCGTATTCGCGCATCGCGTCGATGACCGCTTCTTCCTGCTGGGTTTTCATCAGGTTGATGATCTCGGCGGCGGTGCGCACCCCGCCCATTTTGCTGCGCTTGAGGTTCTGGCCGTCGAGCAGGTTGTTCAGCACTTCGGTCAGCTCCGCCAACGCCGCCGGCTGCACGCCGCCGAAGGTGGCGATACGCAGCATCACGTCGTTGCGCAGACGTTCGTCGAACAGGGCCAGGATATCCGCCGCCTGGCCGCGTTTGAGGTGCACCAGAATAGTGGCGATGATCTGCGGGTGTTCGTCGCGGATCAGATCGGCAGCGCTCTGCGGCTCCATAAAGTTGAGCGTTTCCATGCCGGTGGTGGTCTCGCGCGATTCGAGAATGTCTTCCAGCAGGCTGGCGGCGCGCTCTTCGCCCAGGGCCTTGACCAGCACCGAGCGCAGATAGTCGCTGGCGTTGACGCTCAGCGCCGCGTATTGCTCGGCGTCGTCTTCAAACTCAGTCAGTACTTCGCCGAGCTGTTTGTGCGAAACCTGGCTCATGCCGGCCATGGTGCCGCTCAGCAGCTGTACTTCGCGCGAGGAGAGGTGCTTGAACACCTCCGCCGCGCGATCTTCACCCAGCGTCATCAGCAAGATGGCGCTTTTGTCGGTTCCGGTCAGGCTCATATCTCGTTACTCATCCATTGGCGGATTACCAGAGCGACCACGCGTGGGTCTTTATCAGCCAGATCGCGGATCCGCTGGCTCTGGACTTCTGCGCTGACGCGCTGCTGCGATTTACGACGCTGCGCCAGCTCCTCGTTGCTCGGTTTGCCGCTGTCGGCCGGTTTGGCGGCAGGGGCATTGGCGGCGGCGATGGCGGCCTGTTGCGCCGCCTGGCGCTGTTGCAGCTGTGGCCGCACCAGTTTGCGCCACAGCAGCCAGGCCACCAGCAGCACCAGCAGATAGCGGCCCGCGTCGATCAGGCGATCGATAAACGACTGGCTTTGCCAGAACGGCAGTTCGCCACCGGTCACCTGACTGTCGGTAAACGGCGTGTTGACCACGTTCAGGGTATCGCCACGGCTGCTGGAGTAGCCCATCGCTTCACGCACCAGCGCTTCGATCTGCGCTAACTGCTCTTTGCTCATCGGCTGCGGTTTGCCGTCTTTATCTACGCCGAGGTAGTTGACTACCACGGCGACCGACAGACGCTGCACGGTGCCGGCTTTTTGCTGGGTGTGGCGAATGGTGCGGTCGAGTTCGTAGTTGGTGGTCGCGTCGCGACGGGTATTTTGCGGTACGCCGTTGGCCGCCGCGCTGCGGGTGGTTGCGGCGTTTTGCGCGGTGGCATTGTTGCCTGCGGCGTTGGCCGGCTTGGCGGTCTCAATCGGCGCGGTGGCCGGTGCGCTTGGCTGATTGGACAGCGCGCCTGGCACGCCGCCCACCTGTGGCCCGCCGATCTGCTCGCTCAGGCTGGTTTGCTGAGAGCGAATAGCGGCTTTGTCAGGCTGTTGGTTAGGTTGGTACTGTTCATCGGTTTGTTCGCGCGTGGCGAAGTCGATCTGCGCCGTGACCTGCGCACGCACGTTGGCGCTGCCGACCACCGGGGCGAGGATCGCCTCGATGCGGCGCTGGAAGCCGTTTTCCACTTCGTTGGCGTATTTCAGCTGCGAGGCGTTGAGATCGCGCCCGGTGCCGTCGGACTGCGTCAGCAGGCGGCCAGCCTGGTCGACCACGGTCACGTTGCCCGGCGGCAGGCCGGCGACGCTGCTCGAAACCATATAAACGATGGCGTTGATCTGGCCGTCGTCCAGCGCACGGCCGGGTTGCAGGGTCAGCGTCACCGACGCGGAAGGAGATTTCTGTTCGCGTACGAACAGCGAGGGTTTCGGCAACGCCAGGTGAACGCGGGCGTTTTGCACCGGCCCCAGCGACTCGATGGTGCGCGACAGCTCGCCTTCAAGGGCGCGCTGATAGTTGATCTGCTCGCTGAACTGGCTGATGCCGAATTTTTCCTGATCCAGCAGTTCGAAACCGACGGCGCCGCCTTTCGGCAGCCCTTGCTGCGCGAGGCGCAGACGGGTTTCATGCACTTTTTCCGCCGGGATCAGCAGCGCTGCGCCATTTTCGGCAAAGCGATAAGGGATATTCATCTGCGTCAGCTGGGTGACGATGGCGCCGCCGTCGCGGTCGTTCAGATTGCTGTACAGCACGCGGTAGTCGGGGCTTTTCACCCACAACAGCAGCGCGACGACGATCGCGATCGCGGCGGAAGCGGCGACCAGCAACGGAATTTTCGGGTTGGCGCGCAGACGATTCCAGATGGCTTGCAGGCCGTTGTCGCGGCTTTCGCCGGCGGTTATCGAAGCACTCATTTTAGGTCTCGTCCTTCAATGGCGCTCACGATCCCGTATGGGCCGCTGAGCAGCTCCCTGCCAGGCTGATGAACGGTATGGTTAGCGTTGTGTGACAAAACAGACTCCCTGATACACATATCTTCTAAATAGCGGCGCTCCCATTTCTGGGCAGGCCATTATTCGCCTTATCAGACGATTCCGATTGCCCGATAAGCCGGGTTTTTTGCAGTTAATTAACCGCTTTAGGTCTGAAAACGCTGTGCTAGGGTGTGCATCATTGGAGAAGTGCAGGGTGAAAACGTCACCCGGCGAGACGAGATGATTGAGGATCAGATGGCGATTCAGGGCATTGAAGGGGTACTGCAGCAGATGCAGACCATGGCGGTTCAGGCCGGCAAGATGGGGCAGAATGCGGCGCCGCAGGGCGTCAGCTTCGCCAGCGAACTGACCGCGGCGCTCGGCAAGATCAGCGAGACCCAGCAAACGGCGCGCAAACAGGCGCAGGATTTCGAACTGGGCGTGCCGGGCATCAGCCTGAACGATGTGATGGTCGATCTGCAGAAATCGTCGGTGTCTTTACAGCTGGGCGTACAGGTGCGCAACAAGCTGGTGGCGGCCTACCAGGATATTATGAATATGCCGGTGTGATGAACGTGCCGATCATTTTTCAGTGAAATTTGGGTCGGCGCTGTTACCCTATAGCGACGGTCATTTATCGGGATAGGATGATGTACAAATCGCTGTATCTTGCTCTGGGTATCATGGCGTTGTCTGGATGCGCCGGGCAAAACGATGACTATTCATCGGCACAAAAAAATGCGGCTCATCAGGACGCCGGCAAAGAATGGAAAGCGTTTGTCGCGCCACTGTCGGTGAAAACGCAGTCGCCCGGCGAGCGAGAAATGAAACGCGCTGCCCGGCAATACTGAAGTCACGACTTCAGCCAATAGGCAAAAAAAACCAGCTATCGAAATAGCTGGCTGAAGGTGCGATAAAACATTTATGTATGTGATGTAGGAGCGTCGACGCCCGCTCGAAATGGTGCCGACGTGGTTATCATATTTGTTATGTTATAACAAATCAATGCTGCTGTGCGTTTGCTTCAGCCTGCCAATTCTGCGATCCGCTCGCGGGCGTTCGCCAACCCCTGAGCGAGGCCGTGCGGTTTCATATCCAGCCCTTCGGCATAGATAAACTGCACGTCGCCGATCCCCATCAGCCCCATCACCGAGCGCAGGTACGGCGTCACGGCGTCAGTCGGCTGGCCGGCGTGTATGCCGCCGCGTGAACTGAATACCAGCGCATTGACGCCTTCTACCAGCCCCACTGGGTAAGTGGCGGTATAGTTGAACGTCACCCGGGCGCGGGCCACCAGATCGAACCAGTTTTTCAGCTGGGTTGGAACGTTGAGGTTATACATCGGCGCGCCGATCAGCAGCAGATCGCTCCCTTTCAGTTCGGCAATCAGCCGGTCGGAGAGCACTACCGTCGCTTTGGCGCGTGGACTGATGTTTTCTGCGCCTCGCAGCGCATCGAACAGCTCGCCGTCCAATACCGGCAGATCCAAGGCCGTCAAATCGTGTTCGACGATCTGATCTTCATATCCTTTGGCCCGACGCGCCGCCAGATAGTGGTCAATCAGGTTATTGGTCTGCGAGTCGTTTCCCATAATGCTGGATTTGAGTACCAGTATTTTTTTCATGCTGTTGTCCTCTGACGGTAATCTGTGGTTTTCACCGGGACTCCGGAATAACTGCAGGTTACCATTGCCTGATGCTCACCAGTGGTGATAGGTTTTCACTTAATTGATTCCAATTTGGAAGCATTAAGATGAAAAGCGATCTCAGCGCACTGCCGGCGTTTGTTGCCGTAGCGGAAGGCGGCAGTTTTGCCGCCGCCGCAGAAAAACTGCATCTGACACGTTCTGCGATCAGCAAAATCGTGTCGCGTCTGGAGGCGCGGCTGGGCGTGATGTTGTTTATGCGCACGACGCGCAGCCTGAGCCTGACGGATGAAGGGGCGTTGTACTATGAGCACTGCCGGCAGGCGTTGGCGAACGTTCAGGCGGCGGAAAACCAGTTGGACAGTGGCAAGATGCAGGTCCGAGGCCGGCTCAGGATCTCGATGCCGGTGTTGTTCGGCCATCTGTGCATTGCACCCTTGATGACGGCACTGGCGAATGAGCATCCCTTACTGACGCTGGAAATTTCGTTCAACGACCGCAGGATCGATCTGATCGATGAGGGGTTCGATCTGGCGGTTCGCATCGGCGAACTGGCGGACAGCGGCAGTTTGGTTGCCCGGCGCCTGGGCGAACACGGCATGCTGCTGTGCGCCTCGCCCGACTACCTGCGGCGCAGTGGTGAACCGAGCACGCTGGACGCGTTAAGCCAACACCAGGCGGTGGGGTATCTGCACGCCGGCGCCGTGTTGCCCTGGCAACTTCGCGGCGAAAACGGTGAGCTGCAGTCGTTCAGGCCACCGGCCAAGATGATGATGGATGACATGCAGGGGATCGTCGATGCCGTTTCCGCCGGAGCCGGTATTGCCTGGCTGCCGGAGTGGCTGGTACGCGAGCGGCTGATGGCAGGGACGCTGGTGGAAATCATGCGCGGTGGATCCAGCCTCAGTTTTCCGGTGAATGCCGTGTGGCCCTATATGCCTTACCAGCCGCTCAAGGTGCGGCTGGCGGTGGAAAAACTGGTGGCGGAGCTACCGGGGAAATTGGCGCTTGTGGCACCACCGGTATTGCCGTGCTAATGGCCGGTGTCGCAACCGACAAGGAATGGGCGCTAATCTACCGAATAGAGGGGCGAAAACGGTGCTGTCAGGCTTATTGAATACGCAGGTGACCGTTTATTATAGCCTGATTAGTAGGGTTATTATTCGAGGCAGGTCAATGAGCACGAAAAGCGAATCCAGATGGCGTCTGATCAGTATTTTAATGCTGACGGTACTTGCCGTATTAATTGGCGTTCTGGTTAAACTGGACTGAAGTCTGACCAGGCGATAAAAAGCCTGGCCGTTTTATTGTGCGGCAAGTAAACGCATCATGTCTTCTTCATACAACAATACCAACAGCCACAGCCCCAACAACGTGATTGCCAGAGAAAATAATCGCTTTTCATTACGCATCATTTATTTCGCTCTTCGGCGGATGAACGTTGCGTAGCGTATCTCGGCGGTGTGACAATCGTTAGGGATCTGTGTCAAATAAAGCCATTTTGTTACGCGTCTATTTAGGTTTCTCCGGCGACCAGCGACTCAATGCCTTGAGAGCCGGGTTCCATAATCCTTTGATGACCGCGAATAGCGGTAGGGGCGAAACCGAAACGTTTGCGAAAACGTTCGGCGAAACGTGATGCGCTTTCATAGCCGACATGTTGCGCAATGGCGGAGATCGGCCAGTCGGTCGACTGCAGCAGGGCCAGCGCGCTACTCATGCGCACGTCGATCATCAGATTACGCAATGCGGTATTTTCCATCGACAGTTTGCGGCGCAGCATCACTTCACTCATCGACAGGCTTTCCGCCACTTTGGCCGCCGTCCAAATGCTGTGCGGATCGGTTGCCAGGCAGCGACGCACGCGTTGGGTGAGGTCTTTGGCTTCGTTGTGGATGAAGCGAATGCCGAACTGGGCCAGCCACAGCAGAATTTCCAGCATTTTGTGCCGCACGATGATGGTGGGAAACCGCTGCCGGAGCGCCAGCGCCAGGCTGGTCGTCTCAAAACTGTGCTTCAGGGCGCAGGGCAGGTTGCGCAGCGCCAGGACGGCATCGAACGGCATTGGCGTCGGCGCTTCCTCAGCCGGAGGCTGAATCGTGAGCAGCCGTGGATCGCAGGTCAGCAACTGGCAGCTGAAAACACCTTCTGCGGATGGGCCATTAATAATATCCACCGTTTGCCCCCCGTCGATAATCAACAGCTCGCCGGCATGAGCCACCACCTCGTGTTGTTGCCAGCGTACGCGCTTATGGCCTTGTTGTATCAGATACAGATGTGGTTGCTCAAAATAGACTGAAGGGAATAATAATTCAGTATGCTGAATGATGTGCGCTGAGGCGCCAATTCCTGGACAGAGATTAATTGTACGTTCCATCGATATTCATTTCGCAGCCATTATCTGAGAATATCTTTACGCTTTGATCCGCGTTGGAGCAACATTTTTCCATGGGCCGTGAAACACAGCGGCGTGTTTTATCTATCAAAAATCAATTTCCTGCTGAACAGAAAACGTCCGTGTCGGGATAATGTTTATCCATTAAAGTGAGAGCCAGGCTCGAAGCGCGCATTTTACCAATTACCCATAAACTGAATAATTCAAATGCCATAGATTAATATCCTAACGTAACCCGAGAGTAATAGCGCATAGTGCTATTTAATCCATTTTCGTCAGTATTGTCGATCTTATCGGACCTGTGGTTCCCCCAGCAACAGCGCACGATCATGAAACTGGCCGTAGGTATTGTTGACCACGTTCTGGCGCGTGGACTGTTCGATCAGCATCTTCAGCTCATCCATCCGCTGCTGTAACAGACGTTTGAGCTCGGTTTCGTTGTCGAGGATCTGTTGCAGCTTATTGCGCAGCATTTCCTGCAGCGCCATTGACGGGCCGGCTTGCCCGGTGAAGGCGGCGGTTTTTTCCACCGCCGTCACGTAAGCGAATTCGAGCTCGACGAGCTCCTCCCAGCGCCCGGTTTGCGCCAGCGCGATCATCTGGCTGCTCAGGCTATAAATTTGTTGATAAGCGGCTAACAGCTGCTGTTGACGTTCCATTACATGGCGTCCTGCGAAGGTTGGTAGTTAGGGCCAATCTGGCGCCAGGCGTCGGCGATGTTTTCCAGCAGTTTGACCACTTCGGCGATCGCCGCTTCGTCGTTGTGCAGGTTGGCCTGCATCAGCCGACGCTTCATATAGTCGTACAACGCCGCCAGGTTTTCGGCGATCTCACCACCCTGCTGAGGGTCGAGGCCGCTTTTCAGACCGTTGTCGATGATATTGATGGCTTTGGACAGCGCCATACCTTTGCCGGCGATATCGCCCTGGTTCATCAGGATGCGTGCGCGAAGCAGGGCGCTGAGCGCCCCGTCGAACAACATCACGATTAACTGGTGCGGGCTGGCGCTCATGGCGCCGCTTTCCAGACTGACCTGCGCATAGGCCTGAGTGCCGCTTCTGTTATACATGTTGTTTCTTTACCTGTTACCTGGTTAAGGGATCACTTTGCCGAGAACTGCTGTTGTAAATAGTTACCTGTGCTGCTCAATTTGGACATCATGGTATCCAACTGAACGAACTGCTGCTTATAGCGGTCGATGGTGTTCTGAATGCTGGCCGTGACCGTGGTTATCTGGATGTTCAGGCGATCGAGATTGGTGTTGATGCTCTTGGTCGAGTTCTCGATGATGCCGCCGGCCTTGATGTAATTTTGGATATCGTTGTGGATCTGGGTGGCCATACCGGTGTCTTTGCCGTTACCGGCGAAGAAGTTGGCGACCTGCTCCGGTTTTTCGTCGATGGCTTTGTTCAGCTTGGTGCTGTCGATTTCCAGCTTGCCGGTTTTGACGTTGGTGGTGATGCCGAGGTTGCCCAGGCCTTTCAACTCCGGGTTGTCTTGAGCCGAGCTGAGAGCGCTTTTGATCGAGGACTGGATACCGCGCAGGGTGTTGTCGCCCAGCAGCGCGCCGTTTTTGGCGTTCTGCGCTTCACCGGGTTTGACCGGGGTGTATTTGGTCAGTGAGTTGAAAGTGTCCAGCAGTGTGTTGTAGTTATCCACCCACTCTTTAATCTTGTCGGCGCTGCCGCTCTTGTCGATGCCGATCACCAGGTTTTGCGGTTCACCGACCTTGGTGGTGGTTTTCAGGTCGAGCGTTACGCCCTGCAGGGCATCGGCGATCGAGTTGGTGCTGCGCTTGATTTTCGTGCCGTTGACGACGATTTCCGCATCCTGACCGGGCACGGTTTGCTTCATCGCGGTGCTGCCATCTTTCGGTGGATTTTTAGGATCGAAGTTGAGGATGGCGCCGAGCTTGTCGTCGTTATTAACCTGCACCGCAATGGTGTTTTTTTCGCCGGGCGTGGTGGAGCTCAGTGCCAATTGATAGTCGTTGTCGCCGACGCGCATGATGCTGGCGGTGACGCCGGATTTCGATTTATTGATGGCGTCGCGCATCTCGACCAGCGAGGTCTGATCGTCGCTGAGCGGGATTTTTGTTTCTTTCGGCGGGTTGCCTGCTGTGATGCTAATCGAACGATCGCTGCTGCCCGGATTACCCAACTTGGCCTGCTGGTCGGCGATTGGCGCCTGTGTGGTCAGCGTTTGCGGCTGTGCCAGTTTCAGCACTTCGATTGAATAGTTGCCCGGCACCGATTTATCGGTGGTGGTCACGGTAAACTGATCGTGCTTGGTGGCGGTGGTGTTGTTGAAGAATTCCGGCTTAGCCAAATCTTTGCTCAGATTGTCAAACTTCTCCAGCGAGCTTTTCAGCGTGCCGTAAGCGGTCAATTGGGCGTTATAGCTGGTTTGCTGGGTGGTATAGGGCGTCAGGCGCTGTTGTTCCGCTTTGGTCAGCTTGTCCAGCAAACCGTTGAGGTCGAGTCCTGAGCCGATGCCTAATGAACTGATCGATGCCATTCGTGCTTCTCCTTGGTAATGACTTTATTCGCTTTACGCGTTATCGGCCCAGCGGTGAAAAAGTTTACCGAAAAAAATAAAAAACCGATGGCGCAATAGAAGAGGGAAAAGCCGCGTTATTTCTGCCATTGCCGCAAGCGCAAAAATTTTTAAAAAATTGCTAAAGGTTGTTAGGGGAGGGCCGATACCTGAGGGGACGGTGGTTGACGCCGTGGGCAAACAAGCCCGAACCTTTTAACTGTGTTGCGAAGAACGCAACTGACTCGTAAGGAAAGCAAACAATGGCACAAGTAATCAACACTAACAGCCTGTCGCTGATGGCGCAGAACAACCTGAACAAATCTCAGTCTTCTCTGGGTACTGCGATTGAGCGTCTGTCTTCCGGTCTGCGTATCAACAGCGCGAAAGACGACGCTGCGGGTCAGGCGATCTCCAACCGTTTCACTGCTAACATCAAAGGCCTGACTCAGGCTTCCCGTAACGCCAACGACGGTATCTCTCTGGCGCAGACCACTGAAGGCGCACTGAACGAAGTTAACGACAACCTGCAGAACATCCGTCGTCTGACCGTACAGTCTCAGAACGGCTCCAACTCTTCCAGCGACCTGCAGTCCATCCAGGATGAGATCTCTCAGCGTCTGTCTGAAATCAACCGTATCTCCGAGCAGACCGATTTCAACGGCGTGAAAGTATTGAGCGCAGATCAGAAACTGACCATCCAGGTTGGTGCAAACGATGGCGAAACCATTGATATCGAACTGAAAGACATCAACGCTAAAACTCTGGGTCTGGATAAGTTCAGCGTGGCTGATCCTATCGATACCAGCAAAATTGGCACCACTAAACTGACCGCCGTTGATAAAATGGCTGCGCCGACCATCAACGCAGACAGCAAAGCCGCAACGCCTAAAAACAGCGACGGCAAACTGTATTCTACCGATGATGGTGCAGGTAACGTTGCTTACTTCGTTAAATCCACCGACGGCGGCATTTATGACGCAACCGTAGCGGCGGATGGTAAAGTTTCCTGGGATTCAAGCACCGCAACGACCAAAGCGACTGCGGGTATGAAAGAAACTTCTCAGGTTAAAGTTGGCACCACTAACATCAGCGGCCTGACCGGTAGCGATGAACTGCGCACTTACACCGATCCAGCCGGCAAATCTGGCTACGTGGTTAAAGGCAAAGACGATAACGGCAACGACGCTTACTTCAAAGCGACTGTAGACGCTTCCGGTAAAGTGACCAAAGGCGCGCAGCAGTCCACCGATCCAAAAACTGCCGATCCGCTGGCAACCCTGGACAAAGCGCTGTCTCAGGTTGACTCCCTGCGTTCTTCTCTGGGTGCGGTACAGAACCGTTTCGATTCTGTTATCAACAACCTGAACAGCACCGTGAACAACCTGTCCGCTTCTCAGTCCCGTATCCAGGATGCTGACTACGCGACCGAAGTGTCCAACATGAGCCGTGCCAACATCCTGCAACAGGCTGGCACCTCTGTTCTGGCACAGGCTAACCAGTCTACTCAGAACGTTCTGTCCCTGCTGCGTTAATCGTCTCTCCCGATTAACTGTCGCAAAGAAACCCCGCTTCGGCGGGGTTTTTTTATGCTCGCGCACCGCGCGGTTATTACATGGCGCAAATAAAGCCTGTTTTGTGCGACTGTTCAGCCGATTGGCATTTCGCCCCCTACGCATAATAGCGCTGACTCTCTTATCCGCAGGTTTAAGACATAGTGAGCGATCTGTATACCGCCGAAGGCGTGATGGACAAAAATTCTCTCTGGCTGCGCTACGTGCCGTTAGTGCGCCACGAGGCGTTGCGCCTGCAGGTCAGGCTGCCCGCCAGCGTGGAGCTTGACGACCTGCTGCAGGCCGGGGGAATCGGGCTATTGAACGCCGTTGAGCGTTATGACGCCCTACAGGGAACCGCCTTTACCACCTATGCGGTGCAGCGCATTCGCGGCGCGATGCTCGACGAGCTGCGCAGCCGCGACTGGGTGCCGCGCAGCGTGCGACGCCATGCGCGTGAGGTCGCGCAGGTGATGCGGCAACTGGAACAGCGTTACGGCCGCCCGGCGAGCGAGACGGAAGTGGCGCAGACGCTGAATATCTCGCTGGATGAGTACCGTCAAATTCTGTTGGACACCAATAACAGCCAGCTTTTCTCCTACGACGAATGGCGTGAGGAGCATGGCGAAAACGCGGAACCGATGCTGGAAGGGCATGAAGAGGCCAACCCGCTGCATCACCTGTTGGAAGGCAGCCTGCGCCAGCGAGTGATCGACGCCATCGAGGCGTTGCCGGAGCGCGAAAAAATGGTGCTGACGCTGTATTACCAGGAAGAGTTGAATCTCAAAGAGATCGGCGCCGTGCTGGACGTCGGGGAATCCCGCGTCAGCCAACTGCACAGTCAGGCGATCAAACGGCTGCGTGCGCGGCTGGCGAACGATACCTGACGGCGGCCCGCCGCCCCTCAACTTGATGACCCATGCGACAACCGGACTGCCCCTTATGCCAGGAATACTGTTAAAGAAACGGCCGCTTAGCCGTTACCTGAAAGACTACAAGCACAGCCAGACCCATTGCTCCCAGTGCGGCAAACTGTTGGACCGCATGGCGCTGGTGTTTCGCGGCAAGATTATCAATAAAGAAGCCATCGCGCGCATGGATCAGCCGATCGACGATGCGGTCTGGCAAAACGTGCAGCACGAGCTGACCGCGCTGTGCCGCTTTTGCAGCGAGATCTCCTGTAACAGCCACCCGAGCTATTTCGACATCATGGCGTTCAAGCAGTATCTGTTCGAACAGACCGAGATGAGCCACAGCACCATCCGCGAGTATGTGGTGCGGCTGCGTCGGCTGGACGAAATGCTGGTGGCGCGCAACTATCCGGCGGATAAATTCGCCAGCAGCGCCAGCCATCAGCGCATTATCGACGATCTGCCTACCGCGGCGCACAACAACTACCGCATTGCGCTGCGCAAATACGATCAGTATCTCGCCTGGCAGCGCAGCTACTGAGATTTTCCCCGGCCGCTGGGCCGGGGTCTGCGGATCCCCCCGTGATAAAGGATGATTATTCAGTTCACATCTGCTAAATCTATCGGTTATCAGATGTTGATATTCGATTCCCTGGGGGGAAGTAGTGAACCTGCAACAACGACTGGCGCAATTTCCGCGTCTGGATCTGGTTGGCACCGCCACACCGCTCGAAAAGCTGTCCCGTCTCTCCGATTACCTCGGCCGCGAAATCTACCTTAAACGTGACGATGTCACTCCTATGGCCATGGGCGGCAACAAGCTGAGAAAGCTCGAGTTTCTGGCCGCCGATGCGCTGAGGCAAGGTGCCGATACGCTGGTCACCGCCGGCGCCATTCAATCCAACCACGTGCGCCAGACGGCGGCGGTGGCGGCGAAGCTGGGCCTGCACTGCGTCGCGCTGCTGGAAAACCCTATCGACACCCGCGCGGAAAACTATTTGACCAACGGCAACCGCCTGTTGCTCGGCCTGTTCAACGCCGAGGTGGTGATGTGCGAAGCGCTGCACGATCCGCAGCAACAGCTGGCAGAACTGGCGACGCGCCTTGAGGCGCAGGGGTTCCGGCCTTACGTGGTGCCGGTGGGCGGTTCCAATGCCCTGGGCGCGCTGGGATACGTGCAGTGCGCATTGGAAATCGCCGAACAGAGCCAACGCAGCAACGTGGCATTCAGTTCGGTAGTGGTGGCGTCCGGCAGCGCCGGCACTCACGCCGGGCTGGCGGTGGGGTTGCAACAGCTGCTGCCGGAAACCGAGTTGATCGGCGTGACGGTCTCGCGCACCGTGATCGATCAACTGCCTAAGGTGGAGCAGATCCAGAAAGCCCTGGCTTGTTCGCTGAATATCGACGAGCTGGCGCCGATCGCACTTTGGGACGATTATTTCGCGCCGCAGTACGGCATGCCGAACGAAGAGGGCATGGCGGCGGTGCAGCTGCTGGCGCAGCAAGAGGGCGTGTTGCTGGATCCGGTATACACCGGCAAAGCGATGGCCGGTTTGATCGACGGCATCGCCCAGCGGCGCTTCCGCGGTGAGGGCCCTATTCTGTTCGTTCACACCGGTGGTGCGCCGGCGCTGTTCGCCTACCATCCGCAGGTGTAAAAACCGCTTGTTATTCCATTTTGAACTATATTTATAAAGTTATATTCCTTTATGCGGGCGGTCGCACTGTTAAAGTGCTGATATCAAAAAAGATAAATAACACACAGGGGTGTTTATGATGTTTGCGAAAGTTCGTCGTCAATGGTTGTTGGGCGTGGTGGGTATTGCGTTGGCCGCCGGTGTGACGACTCAAACCTACGCCGCTGATAACCTGCTGCAGCAGGTGAAACAGCGCGGCACGCTGATCGTCGGGCTGGAAGGCACCTATCCGCCGTTCAGCTTCCAGGGTGAAGACGGCAAGTTGACCGGTTTTGAAGTGGATTTCGCCAACGCGCTGGCGGAACATCTGGGCGTGAAAGCCAAGCTGAACCCGACCAAGTGGGACGGCATGCTGGCGTCGCTGGATTCGAAACGTATCGACGTGGTCATCAACCAGGTGACGCTCTCCGATGAGCGCAAGAAGAAATATGACTTCTCCACTCCGTATACCGTTTCCGGTATTCAGGCGCTGGTGAAAAAGGGTAACGAAGGCACCATCACCAAGCCGGAAGACCTGAAGGGCAAGAAGGTCGGCGTCGGCCTGGGCACCAACTATGAGCAATGGCTGCGCGCGAACGTGCAGGGCGTAGACGTGCGCACCTACGACGACGATCCGACCAAGTATCAGGATCTGCGCGTTGGCCGCATCAACGCCATTCTGGTGGATCGCCTGGCGGCGCTGGATCTGGTGAAGAAAACCGGCGATACGCTGGCGGTAGCCGGCCCGGCGTTCTCTCGCCAGGAATCCGGCGTGGCGCTGCGCAAGAACAACCCAGAGCTGCTGGCCGCGATTGACCAGGCGATCGCCGAGATGCAAAAAGACGGCACGCTGGCGAAGATCTCCGAGAAATGGTTTGGCGCGGACGTAACTAAATAATGCACGAAAGTATTCAACTGGCGCTGGATTCAGCGCCATTTTTATTGAAGGGCGCAATACTGACGCTTCAGCTCAGCCTGGGCGGTATGGCGCTAGGCTTGTTGCTCGGTTTTCTGCTGGCGCTGATGCGCCTTTCGCCGCTGTGGCCGCTGTCGTGGCTGTCGCGTATTTACGTGTCGCTGTTCCGCGGCACGCCGTTGATTGCCCAGCTGTTTATGATCTATTACGGTCTGCCGCAGTTCGGCATCGAATTCGACCCTTTCCCGGCGGCGCTGATTGGCCTGTCGCTCAATACCGCCGCCTACACCTCGGAAACGCTGCGCGCGGCGATTTCGTCGATCGATAAAGGGCAGTGGGAAGCCGCCGCCAGCATCGGCATGACCCGTTGGCAAACCCTGCGCCGGGTGATCCTGCCGCAGGCGGCGCGCACCGCCTTGCCGCCGCTGGGCAACAGTTTTATCGGCCTGGTGAAGGACACCTCGCTAGCCGCCACCATTCAGGTGCCGGAACTGTTCCGCCAGGCGCAGCTGATCACCTCGCGCACGCTGGAAGTGTTCACCATGTACCTGGCGGCATCGCTGATTTACTGGGTGATGGCGACCCTGCTTTCCGCACTGCAAAACCGTCTGGAAGCCCACGTTAATCGCCAGGATCAGGAGTAACGCATGAGTGCCATTGAAGTTAAGCAATTGACCAAGCAGTTCAAGGGTCAGACGGTGCTGCATGGGATCGATCTGGCGGTGGACGCCGGTGAAGTGGTGGCGATCATCGGCCCGAGCGGCTCAGGGAAAACCACCTTGTTGCGCTGCATCAACCTGCTGGAGGAGCCGGATTCCGGCACCATTCGCGTCGGCGATATTCAGATCGACGGCAGCAAGCCGCTGAGCAAACAGAAAAATCAGGTGCGCGCGCTGCGTCAGCAGGTCGGTTTTGTGTTCCAGAACTTCAACCTGTTTCCGCACCGTTCGGTGCTGGAAAACATCATCGAAGGGCCGGTTATCGTTAAAGGCGAGGCGAAAGCCAGCGCTGAACAGCGCGCCCGCGCGTTGCTGGCCAAAGTGGGCCTGAGCGGCAAAGAGGCGGCTTATCCGCGGCGTCTGTCCGGCGGGCAGCAGCAGCGGGTGGCGATCGCGCGCGCGCTGGCGATGCAGCCGGAGGTGATTTTGTTCGACGAGCCGACGTCGGCGCTCGATCCCGAGCTGGTGGGGGAAGTGCTCAATACCATGCGCTCACTGGCGGAAGAGAAACGCACCATGGTGATCGTCACCCATGAGATGAGCTTCGCCCGCGACGTGGCCGACCGAGTTATCTTTATGGATCACGGCCGCATCGTTGAACAGGGCCCGGCCAAAGCGCTGTTCGCCAACCCGCAGCATCAGCGCACCCAGCAATTCCTCGACAAGTTCCGGAATCAATAAGGCGTCGGGGGCGTTTCCCCCGACCGCATTCACTCCGCTTTCAACCATTCGTTTCGCGCGGCGGCGGCGAGAAACCCGCTGCGGCTACCGTATCCCGGGTGTTGCCGAACCAGAGAGTCAATGCGTCTCATAGCGCTCTGACGCGGCTTTCAAACAGAATAATCCGTCTATGTTGTTATCGTCCAAGAGCGACGCCCCACCCTGTAAGGATAATAAGGCGCTAACGACTGATCGGCCTGCGGGCAATAAAAAACCCTGCACGAGTGCAGGGTTTGCGTAGCGGTGAGCCAATCAGGCGGCGATGCATGGCCGCCTTGACGATGCGTTAACCGATGGTCATCAGGCTGGCGTTACCGCCGGCGGCGGCGGTGTTGACGCTCAGCGAACGTTCGATCAGCAGGCGTTCCAACAGGATGTTGGTTTCACCGTGGGCGAAGCCCTGCACCGAAACGATGGCGCCGCCGCGCTGCGCGATCTGCTCGCACAGGGTGCGCAGCTGGTCGGCATCGCCGTGGTAGATGGCGGCGTCGAACTCGACCTTATCCTGCTGCCAGTCTTTGCTGAAGGCGATGCGCGCCTGCACATCGTTCGGCAAGCGGCGGAACAGATTGCGCTGCAGTTCCGCTTCCGGCCACAGCACGCAGCTGCCAACCGCCAGCACGGCGGCCAGCTGGGTCAGCGCGTCGGTTTCGTTATCCGCCAGGCACAGCACGCGTTCACGCGGCAACAGGGCATAGGTATTGCGCTCGCCGGTTGGGCCCGGCAGCGGGCGTACGGTGCCGCCCTGGCCCAGTTCCGCATAGCGCTGCGCCAATGCCGCCAGTTCGCCGTGTTGGCTGGTGACCGCCCATTTCTCCAGCGATTGCAGCGCACCCAGCAGCTGCGGCCGTGCGGTGGCTTCCATCGGGCGCTCTTCGTCCTGACGGTGCAGCGTACGTTGCAGCGCGTCGTCTGGGCGGTTGGCCAGCAGACGGTACAGGTACAGCGGACCGCCGGCTTTCGGGCCGGTGCCTGACAGGCCTTCGCCGCCGAACGGCTGCACGCCGACCACTGCGCCGACCATGTTGCGGTTGACGTACAGGTTGCCGACCTTGGCGCGTTCGGTCACCCGGGCGATGGTTTCATCGATACGGGTGTGAATGCCAAGCGTCAGGCCATAACCGGCGGCGTTGATCTGATCGACCAGCGCGTCCAGATTGTTGCGCTGGAAGCGCACCACGTGCAACACCGGGCCGAAGATCTCTTTCTGCAGCTCGTCGAAGCTGTCGAGCTCGATCAGCGTCGGCTTGATGAAGGTGCCGCGCGCCCACTCTTTCTCATCCTGCGCGCTGCCTTTGGCGGCCTGGTACACCTTGCGGCCTTTGGCACGCATCGCTTGGATGTGGCGTTCGATGCCGGTTTTGGCTTCGGCGTCGATCACCGGGCCCACGTCGGTCGACAGGCGCTCCGGATTGCCCATGCGGCATTCGGCCATCGCGCCGCGCAGCATTTGCAGCGTGTGCTCGGCCACGTCTTCTTGAATGCACAGGATACGCAGCGCGGAGCAGCGTTGGCCGGCGCTGTCGAAGGCGGAGGCCACTACGTCAGTCACCACCTGTTCGGTCAGGGCGGAGGAGTCGACGATCATGGCGTTCAGGCCGCCGGTTTCGGCGATCAGCGGCGTCGGACGGCCTTGCGGATCCAGACGGCCGGCGATGCTGCGTTGCAGAATGCCGGCGACGTCGGTGGAGCCGGTAAACATCACGCCGCGGACGCGGGCATCGTTAACCAGCGTTGAGCCGACGGTTTCACCCTGGCCCGGCAGCAGCTGCAGCACGCCTTGCGGAATGCCGGCTTCCAGCAGGATACGCACCGCCTGCGCGGCCACCAGCGGCGTTTGCTCGGCCGGTTTGGCCAGCACGCTGTTGCCCGCCGCCAGCGCGGCGGCGATTTGGCCGGTGAAGATCGCCAGCGGGAAGTTCCACGGGCTGATGCAGACCACCGGGCCCAGCGGGCGGTGGCTGTCGTTGGCGAAGTCGTCGCGCACCTGGCCGGCGTAGTAGTGCAGGAAGTCGACCGCTTCACGTACTTCGGCGATGGCGTTGTTGAAGGTTTTACCCGCTTCGCGCACCAGAATGCCCAGCAGGCTTTGCAGCTGGCTCTCCATCAGCTCGGCGGCGCGTTCGAGGATCGCGGCGCGCTCCGTCGGCGGCGTAGCGAACCAGATTGGGCCGGCGGCCGCGGCGGCGTCGAGCGCACGGCTGACTTCGCCTTCGGTGGCTTCACGCACGTAGCCGACCACATCGCCTGGCTCTGCCGGGTTGATCACCGGCTGCTCGACGCCCTGATCCAACTCGGCATCGATGATAGGTTCCGCGCGCCATGGATGGCTGGCGCTGGTGAGCAGGGCGCTGGACAGCGAAGCCAAACGCTGTTCGTTGGACAGATCCAGGCCGCTGGAGTTGGTACGTTTCTCGCCATACAGCTCGCGCGGCAGCGGAATGCGCGGATGCGGCAGACCAATCTGGCCTTCGCTGGCCGCCAGCGCTTCCACGGCGCTGACCGGATCGGCCACCAGTTCGTCGAGCGGCAGGGTGGCGTCGGCGATGCGGTTGACGAACGAGGTGTTGGCGCCGTTTTCCAGCAGGCGGCGCACCAGATAAGCCAGCAGCGTTTCATGGGTGCCGACCGGTGCATAGATGCGGCAAGGGCGGTTCAGTTTGCCGTCGGCCACTTTGCCCACTACCTGTTCGTACAACGGTTCACCCATGCCGTGCAGGCATTGGAACTCATACTGGCCAGGGTAGTAGTTATTGCCGGCCAGGTGATAGATGGCGCTCAGCGTATGGGCGTTGTGGGTCGCGAACTGCGGATAAATCAGGTTCGGCACCGACAGCAGCTTGCGGGCGCAGGCCAGGTAGGAAACGTCGGTGTACACCTTGCGGGTGTAAACCGGATAACCTTCCAGGCCGTCCATTTGGGCGCGTTTGATTTCGCTGTCCCAGTAAGCGCCTTTCACCAGACGGATCATCAGGCGACGGCGGCTGCGTTGCGCCATGTCGATCACCGCGTCGATGGCGAACGGGCAACGTTTTTGGTAGGCCTGGATCACGAAGCCGATGCCGTTCCAGCCGGCCAACTGCGGCTCGAAGCACAGTTTCTCCAGCAGATCGAGCGAGATTTCCAGTCGGTCGGCCTCTTCGGCGTCGATGTTGATGCCGATATCATACTGGCGTGCCTGCAGGGTCAGCGACAGCAGGCGCGGGTAAAGCTCTTCCATCACGCGTTCGTACTGCGCGCGGCTGTAGCGCGGGTGCAGGGCGGACAATTTGATGGAGATGCCGGGGCCTTCATAGATGCCGCGGCCGTTGGAGGCTTTGCCGATGGCGTGGATCGCCTGCTGGTAGGAAACCAGGTAGGCCTGGGCGTCGGCTTCGGTCAGGGCGGCTTCGCCCAGCATGTCGTAGGAGTAGCGGAACCCTTTTTCTTCCAGCTTGCGCGCGTTGGCCAGCGCCTCGGCGATGGTTTCGCCGGTCACGAACTGTTCGCCCATCAGGCGCATCGCCATGTCCACGCCTTTGCGGATCAGCGGCTCGCCGCTCTTGCCGATAATGCGGTTCAGCGAGCGGGACAGATTGGCTTCGTTATGGGTCGACACCAGCTTGCCGGTGAACAGCAGGCCCCAGGTGGCGGCGTTGACGAACAGCGACGGGCTGCGCCCGAGGTGCGAATGCCAGTTGCCGTTGCTGATCTTGTCGCGGATCAGGGCATCGCGGGTCGGTTTGTCCGGAATGCGCAGCAGCGCTTCCGCCAGGCACATCAGCGCTACGCCTTCCTGCGAGGAGAGGGAGAACTCTTGCAGCAGGCCTTGCACCATGCCGGCGCGGCCGTTTGCACTTTTTTGGTTACGCAACTTCTCGGCGATGCCGTAGGCCATTTTGTGAGTAGCCTGAGCAAGATCGGCAGGTAATCGCGCCTGTTCGAGCAACATCGGCACCGCTTCGGTCTCCGGGCGACGATAGGCGGCGGTGATGGCGGCGCGGGTCACCGATTGCGGCAGAATTTGTTCGGCGAAATCGAGGAATGGCTGGTGTGACTCTTCCTGCGCTTGCGGCATAATGTCGTCCGCTTCAGGCTGGCCCGCAGCGGCCAGCGCTGGAATTTCAGGAATATCGGTACCGCTCTCGAGACGCTCGAGGTAATTAAAGATGGCCTGCTTGATGAGCCAGTGCGGCGTGCGATCGATGCGCTGCGCGGCGCTCTTGATCCGGTCGCGTGTTGCCTCGTCGAGTTTCACGCCCATTGTGGTAGTGCCCATGCCTATCCAACTCCTGTGTTTAGAACCTATCCCATCAGGCTAGACAAACAGCAGGCTGGAAAGCCTGTTGGGATAGGTTCGTGTGATGTGTGGTGTCAAGAATGCAGACAATATCCTGCATGTTGCAACTTTGTGCAACCTTGTTAAATCAGGCGGATGAACGAAGTGTGAGTTTCATCGATTTTTTAACACAGGCAGTTGGCACGAATGTTGCGTTATTGAGCGAACGCGGCGGGGTTTATTACGCCGCAGGCGCTTTACCTTGCGGTATATGAGGGTAATAGCAGGGTGCAACTCATTTTGTTTGTCGTGAGTGCAACCTTTGAGCCCGGTAAATGTGACGCAGGGTAAACTTTGTGTAACTTTGTTGTTAAATATCTTGTTGGTTGATGAAAGGCTCATCTAGGATAACCGACGGTCAACAATTACGGGCAGAAACTATTTTACCTGCACTTGCTCGCAGGCTGCGCCACGTTCCGGCGCGGCGGCCAGTGAAATGCATTGCGCGTGGGTTTACCGGCGCCGGCTTGGCCGGAGCGAAACGCGAATAATAATGAAAGTGGAGAATTAAATGACAATGAGCACACCTATGCTGGTGACCTTCCTGGTGTACATTTTCGGGATGGTGCTGATCGGCCTGCTTGCCTACCGGGCAACCAACAACTTTGATGACTATATTCTCGGCGGTCGCAGTTTGGGCAGCGTGGTGACCGCGCTGTCCGCCGGCGCTTCCGACATGAGCGGCTGGTTGCTGATGGGCCTGCCGGGCGCCATCTTCCTCTCCGGCATCTCCGAAAGCTGGATCGCCATCGGCCTGACCATTGGCGCTTACCTGAACTGGAAGCTGGTGGCAGGAAGGCTGCGCGTACATACCGAAGCCAACAACAACGCCCTGACGCTGCCGGACTATTTCACCAGCCGCTTTGAAGACAACAGCAAGTTGCTGCGGGTGATCTCGGCCATCGTCATCCTGGTGTTCTTCACCATTTACTGCGCCTCCGGCATCGTGGCCGGCGCGCGCCTGTTCGAAAGCACCTTCGGCATGAGCTACGAAACCGCCCTGTGGGCCGGCGCCGCGGCGACCATCCTGTATACCTTTATCGGCGGTTTCCTGGCGGTGAGCTGGACCGACACCGTGCAGGCCAGCCTGATGATTTTCGCGCTGATCCTGACCCCGGTGATCGTGATCTTCGCCGTTGGCGGCATCGATACCTCGATGCTGGTGATCCAGGCACAGAACCCGGCCAACCTTGACATGCTGAAGGGGCTGAACTTCGTCGCCATCCTGTCGCTGCTGGGTTGGGGCCTGGGCTACTTCGGCCAGCCGCATATCCTGGCGCGTTTCATGGCGGCGGATTCTCACCGCACCATCCGCAGCGCGCGTCGCATCAGCATGACCTGGATGATCCTGTGCCTGGCCGGCACCATCGCCGTCGGTTTCTTCGGCATTGCTTACTTCGCCAATAACCCGGATCAAGCCGGTAACGTGTCGCAGAACGGCGAACGCGTGTTCATTGAACTGGCGATGTTGTTGTTCAACCCATGGGTGGCGGGCGTGCTGCTGTCGGCGATTCTGGCGGCGGTCATGAGTACCCTGAGCTGCCAGCTGCTGGTGTGCTCCAGTGCGATCACTGAAGACCTGTACAAGGCATTTCTGCGCAAAGGCGCCAGCCAGCGTGAGCTGGTATGGGTCGGCCGCGTGATGGTGCTGGTGGTGGCGTTGATCGCCATCGCGCTGGCGGCCAACCCGGAAAACCGCGTACTGGGCCTGGTGAGCTATGCCTGGGCCGGTTTCGGCGCCGCCTTTGGCCCGGTGGTGCTGATTTCGGTGATGTGGTCGCGCATGACCCGCAACGGCGCGCTGGCCGGGATGCTGGTCGGTGCGGTGACGGTGATCGTCTGGAAACAGTATGAATGGCTGGGCCTGTATGAAATCATCCCGGGCTTTATTCTGGGCTGTTTCGCCATCGTGGTTGTGAGCCTGATGGGCCGCCAACCTTCCGCCACCATGACCGAACGTTTCGATCAGGCGGAAGCCGAGTACAAAACGGTATAACGCCGTTCGATGTCAGTCAGCAAGGGGCGCGCAGAGCGCCCCTTCTTTTTGCCGGCTTACCCCGTCATCCGGCTGTAACACCTGGCGACATTTGATTAGAAAAAATCACGCTTGCGCCTCTTGTATTTCTTCTTGGCAGAATGATAATCACTCTCGTTGTATTTTACGTTTCTTTACAGAGTTGCCGCCGCTCATTTCGAGTCAGTTTTCTCTGCCGCCGCGGTCTTTTCAGGGGTGTTTATTTATGTTGGTTCCCTTTCTTATCATGTTCCGCGAGGGGCTGGAGGCTGCGTTGATCGTCAGCCTGATCGCCAGCTACCTGAAACGCACGCAGCGCAGCCAATGGCTCGGTGCGGTGTGGATCGGCGTGATTGTCGCCGCGGCGCTGTGTCTGGCGCTCGGCATCTTCATCAATGAGACCACCGGCGAGTTCCCGCAAAAACAGCAGGAGCTGTTTGAAGGCATCGTGGCGGTGGTGGCGGTGCTGATCCTCACCTATATGGTGTTCTGGATGCGTAAGGTGTCCAAATCGGTCAAGGTGCATCTGGAAGGGGCGATCGATCAGGCGCTTAACGCCGGTAAAGGGCAGGGTTGGGCGCTGGTGGCGATGGTGTTCTTCGCCGTAGCGCGAGAAGGGCTGGAGTCAGTGTTCTTCCTGTTGGCGGCGTTTCAGCAAGACGTGGGCGCCGCGGCGCCGATCGGTGCGGTGCTCGGGCTGGTTGCCGCCATCGTGCTGGGCATGATGATTTACTGGGGCGGTGTGAAGCTGCACCTGGCCAAATTCTTCAAATGGACCAGCCTGTTCATTTTGTTCGTCGCCGCCGGCCTGGCCGCCGGGGCGATCCGCGCCTTCCACGAAGCCGGTCTGTGGAACCATTTCCAGGACATCGCCTTCGATTTCAGCAACACCCTGTCGACCCATTCGCTGTTCGGCACCCTGCTGGAAGGCATTCTCGGTTATCAGGAAGCCCCGACGGTCAGCGAAGTGGCGGTCTACTTCCTGTATCTGATCCCGGCGCTGATTTTCTTTTTCCTGCCGCAGCGCGCGGAGCCGGCAGCGGCCCCGGCGCAACGTAAAATCAATCATTAATGTTTAATAGGGAATCTCGTATGTCTACTCCGTTATTTCGCCGCAAGGCGTTGCACGCAGCATTACTGGCTATCCCGGCGTTTGCGCTGAGCATCGACGCCTTGGCGGCGGACGTGCCGCAGGTCAAGGTCACGGTCAACGACAAGCAGTGCGAACCGATGCAGCTGACGGTGCCGGCCGGCAAGACGCAGTTTGTGGTGCACAACACCAGCCAGAAAAACGTCGAATGGGAAATCCTGAAAGGGGTGATGGTGGTGGAAGAGCGCGAGAACATCGCGCCGGGTTTCACCCAGAAAATGACTGCCACGCTGGAAGCGGGCGAATATGACATGACCTGCGGGCTGCTGAGCAATCCGAAAGGCAAACTGACTGTAACTGCGGCGGCCGGCGCTACCGACGGCAAGCCGAGCGCGCTGGATCTGGTTGGCCCGATAGCCGATTACAAAGTTTACGTCACCAAAGAAGTCGATGGGCTGGTGAAACAGACCAAGCTGTTCACCGACGCGGTGAAGGCCGGTAACGTGGAGCAAGCGCGCAAGCTGTACGCGCCGACCCGCCAGCACTATGAGCGCATCGAGCCGATCGCCGAGCTGTTCTCCGATCTGGACGGCAGCATCGACGCCCGCGAAGACGACTACGAGAAGAAATCGGCGGATCCGAACTTCACCGGTTTCCACCGCCTCGAGAAGGCGCTGTTTGCCGACAACTCAACCAAAGACATGGGCGCCTACGCCGATCGCCTGTACCACGACACCGTTGAGCTGCAAAAGCGCGTGAGTGAACTGACCTTCCCGCCGAGCAAAGTGGTGGGCGGCGCAGCCGGGCTGATCGAAGAGGTGGCGGCCAGCAAGATCAGCGGTGAAGAAGACCGCTACAGCCGTACCGACCTGTGGGACTTCCAGGCCAACGTCGACGGCGCACAGAAGATAGTCAACCTGCTGCGTCCTTTGCTGGTCAAGGCCAATAAGCCGCTGCTGGACAAGATCGACGCCAACTTCAAAACCGTGGACACCATCTTGGCGAAGTACCAAACCAAAGACGGCTATGAGTCCTATGAGAAGCTGACCGATGCCGATCGCAATGCGTTGAAAGGGCCGATCACCACGCTGGCGGAAGATCTTTCCCAACTGCGCGGCGTGTTGGGTCTGGACTGAGGCATAAGGTTATGAGCAACAAGGCAGGCCCGAATAACGGGCCTCATCCGCACTCTCAGGGGGCGGCATCGCCTTCGCGGCGCCGTTTGCTGCAAGGGCTGGGGCTGGGCGCACTGGCACTGGGCGGCACCCGTCTGGTGCAGGCGGCGGACAAAGCGGCGGAGCCGTTGGCGACGCCGCAGGATGAGCGCTGGCAGAAGCAGCCGTTTTATGGCCGCCATCAGGCCGGGGTGCTGACGCCGCAACAGGCGGCGATGATGCTGGTGGCGTTCGATGTGCTGGCGACCGACAAAGCGGGGCTGGAGCGCCTGTTCCGGCTACTGACCGATCGCATCGCCTTCCTGACTCACGGCGGCAAGGCGCCGGAGGTGGACGCCAAACTACCACCGCTCGATTCCGGCATCATGGGGCCGGAGATTTACCCGGACAACCTGACCATCACCGTCTCGGTCGGCGCATCGCTGTTCGACGAACGCTTTGGTCTGCAGGCGCACAAGCCGCTGAAATTGCAGAAAATGACCCGCTTCCCCAACGATGCGTTGGACGCCGGGCTTTGCCACGGCGACCTGCTGCTGCAGATCTGCGCCAACACCAACGAAACCGCTCTCCACGCGCTGCGTGACATCATCAAGCACTCGCCGGATCTGCTCAGCGTGCGCTGGAAGCGGGAAGGGTTCATCTCCGCGCACGCGGCGCGCAGCAAAGGCAAAGAGACGCCGATTAACCTGTTGGGGTTCAAAGACGGCACCGCCAACCCGAAGACCGACGACAAACCGCTGATGGATAAAGTGGTCTGGGTCGGCGACAGCGTTGGTGAACCGGCGTGGACGGCCGGCGGCAGCTATCAGGCGGCGCGTATTATTCGTTTCCGCGTCGAGTTTTGGGATCGCACGCCGCTGCAGGAGCAGGAAACCATTTTCGGCCGTGAGAAGCACAGCGGTGCGCCGCTCGGCATGAAGCATGAACATGACGAGCCGAATTACGCGAACGATCCCGATGGTAAGGTGATCCCGATGGATGCGCACATTCGATTGGCTAACCCCCGTACGCCGGAAAGCCAAAGCAACCTGATGCTGCGGCGTGGCTACAGCTATTCCCTTGGCGTTTCCAATGCCGGGCAGCTGGAAATGGGGCTGCTGTTTGTCTGCTATCAGGCCGATCTGGAGAAAGGCTTCCTGACGGTGCAAAAAAGGCTGAACGGCGAAGCGTTGGAGGAATACATCAAGCCGATTGGCGGCGGGTATTTCTTCGTGCTGCCGGGCGTGAAAGAGAACGGTGACTATCTGGCCAGCGGCCTGCTCAAGGCCTGAACCCGAAATGACGAGGCGGGATCGCCTGCCTCGTTTTACTTTGTTTTGCCTGCCGTACGGAAGATTGAGCGTCGAAAGTCAATTCAACACCTGGCCTATGGATTAAAAAGCACGCACCGCGTGCGCTTTTGTGGTGTGCAAAATTTAATCAGGAAACCAAAGTGTCATTCGCACTGTTTAATTATAATTTATTGATATTTATAGATTATAAATTCTTGTGGAATGACGTGTCGTGCGTGATATAGTGTTTTAGCGATAACTAAAAACAAAAAATATAAATTTTTTTACATTTTAGTAACGCGACAGGATTGAATGTCATTATACTGTAATCATCTGGCGGTAGTTTTCACACGGTGCACAGCTTGAAGCTGTAAATATCACTGCGGGGATCGCTAATGGTAAAGTCCTTGGTTGGGCTGGAAAGAAAAAATAACACATCTCCCCTGATTTCTCGTTGTAACGAGGGTTCTCTCTCCGACTCTCTTTTACCGGCAACTCCGCACTCTTATCGCTACCGAATCTCACCACTTTTTACTCCACGTTTATTGATGCAGTCCGCGTTGCCCCGTGAAAAAACGGCGCTTAAGCGTTGCCGTCAATTCACATTGTCCCTTGGCTCTTATTGGCTCGGAGGAGGCCAAAACCTAATACGTGTGTGAAACATAATCGCACGGCCTGGCCGTTGCGGTAGGTGAAACAAACTGTAAGGTGCCACTATGGGTAGACAGAAAGCAGTGATCAAAGCACGTCGTGAAGCGAAACGCGTTATTCGTCGTGACGCTCGTAGTCATCGCCAGCTGGAAGAAGAGTCTGTGACCTCGCTGGTGCAAATGGGGGGAGTCGAGTCTATCGGCATGGCGCGAGACAAGCGCGATAGCTCACCCATCGAGGCTAGAACCGAAGCTCAGGGTCATTACTTATCAGCCATAGAGAATAAGCAGCTGATCTTCGCCACCGGCGAAGCGGGCTGTGGCAAAACATTTATCAGCGCCGCCAAGGCGGCGGAGGCGCTGATCCATAAAGAGGTGGATCGAATTATCGTTACCCGTCCTGTTTTGCAGGCGGATGAAGACCTCGGCTTCTTGCCGGGGGATATCTCCGAGAAGTTCGCCCCTTATTTCCGCCCGGTGTATGACATTCTGGTACGTCGTTTAGGATCTTCCTTTATGCAGTACTGCCTGCGCCCGGAAATCGGTAAGGTAGAGATTGCGCCGTTCGCTTATATGCGCGGACGCACCTTCGAAAATGCGGTCGTTATCCTGGATGAAGCCCAGAACGTGACCGCCAGCCAGATGAAAATGTTCCTGACCCGCCTGGGGGAAAACGTGACGGTTATCGTTAACGGCGACGTGACCCAGTGCGACCTGCCGCGCGGCGTGAAATCCGGCCTCAGCGATGCCCTGGAACGCTTCGAAGAGGACGAGATGATCGGCGTTATCCGCTTTGAAAAACAGGACTGCGTACGCTCCGCTTTGTGCCAGCGCACGCTCAACGCTTACAGTTAACCTATCCGCTAATGGAAAGGCCGCTTCGGCGGCCTTTTTCTTGCCTATCTAAATACTACTCAATTCGTTTCGTTGGCAAAGAAGGGGGCTGAAAAAGTCCAGTTTAACCACAATTGGGATGCAGAGGCTTTCTCCCCAAAAGACGGCCAGCGTTATCTGGTGCGCATCTGGAGCAAAATGCGCACCGCGTTTAAAGACAACGGCCTGAGCGTTTACGGTATGCGTGTCGTTGAACCTCACCATGATGGTACGCCGCACTGGCATATGATGCTGTTCTGCGAGCGTAAACAGCGGCAGCAGATATCCACTGAAATTGCGGATGGACAACGGACCAGAACTGGTCTCACTGACGCTGGCACAGTGGGCTGAAGAGCATGGAGTGATGCTGGAATTTATCAAACCGGGAAAACCAACGCAGAATGCCTTTATCGAACGGTTTAACCGGACGTACCGGACAGAAATCCTGGATTTTTATCTGTTCAGAACCCTGAATGAAGCGCGGGAAATCACAGAGCACTGGCTGCTGGAATACAACAGCGAGCGACCTCATGAATCCCTGAATAACCTGACACCGGAGGAGTACCGGCTGATGGTCGAAAAACCGGAAATATCAAAAAGCGCGTGGAACTAAAACGGGTGTGCTTACAATACCATCCCCGTTGATTGGGGATGGTCAGTAATTATTTTTTCTACATGAAACTATAACTCGCTAATCTAGGGTTAATAGCTTAGTTTTCGTGCTTTTTTAAACCAGCCGTTATGAGTTTGCCTAGTAGTTCATCACCTCCCTCAGAAAGCTCCATTGTTTTGCTTTCTAATTTTTCTTTTGCAAGAATAAGCTCTTCAGTACGATTGATTAAATCATCAATGATTGATAAGTCTTCAGGGATTGGAATTAGAATGTTAGCAATATGATTGGGCTCAAGGTGTTGTTGTACAGCACCATATTCATTTCTAAGCATTTGGTTGAGGGCTTTATCAGTCATTAGGAACTGATAAACATATAGTCTTAATGAATGATCTTTTATTCTTACTCTGATTAAGTCGTCAGAAACTATAGCACCATCTAAACGTTTTGTAATATATGCAACCCGCCCAATAGTTCCCGAGCGAGTAATTACGATGTCACCCCTGTAAACCCGAATTGCATCAATTACAGATAACTGATTTTGACTGGCGAATTTTAAATTTAATAATTTCGCACTGTCAGATTTTTCTTGCAAAATGGCTGAGGGTGTATAGTATTTTTCTACATATTCTGAAATTTCCTCAACAATAAGGTTTTCGCTTTTCAAACGAGGGCCTTTGAATATTCTTATGTCATTAGAAATTTGACCCAATGTTGTAACTGACCACCCATCAAGACCATCGATAGACTCAATTTGTTTTATTGTTTCATTAAGATTAGGCAAGTATACCTGCGGATTAATTCTCAATTGAGAGTCAATTTCGGATTTTAGTATGGAGAACCTATATTCTGACTCCTCAAAGTTAGATGTCTTAAGTTTTTTGAAATCACTTAATATTTCATCAAGATCATGATCTATCTCATCGAGGATTTCATTGTTTTTTCCTCTTTTGAATATAGGGAATCCTTCGCTATCTTGACCAATTTTTTTAGAGATAGCCATGAAGATTGAATAATCCTTTTCGACCGATTCTTCTAATTTAGGTCGTTGTATAATCACGACACAAGTTCTGACTCCAGTATGGGGTTGGAATGTGTTTTTATGACAATTTATAACGGCTAGTAATTTAAATTTTTCTAAAATAAGATGTCTCAAAGGATAGTAGGTTTGCGTGTCAAGAAAACTCTTTGGCATAATTATCCCGATCTTACCACCTGGTGCTATCCACTGGAGGCAGCGTTCGAGAAATAGCATTTCTGGTGGAATACCATCAGAAACTAGCTCGTTAGTTGGTAAATACTGTCCATTACGGTTTGTCCAACGAATACCACATTGAAAATTATCTAATACATTCTTATCACTAATTCTTCCTTCACCAACACCTGCAAACGGTGGGTTTGTAAGAATTATATTTGGAGAACCAGCACCGCATCGTGCTACTACTCGTTCATTTAAATCAGCAATAGGTCCTAGGGAATCTCCTTGTGTCATCCCTGTATGGCCATCACCATTAAGAATCATAGCTGTTTTTGCAATTTTAACTAACCTTTTGCTGATTTCAACCATGAATAGGTTAGTTCTATGCTTATCTAATTGTCTTTGTTTGGCAATTGAAGTTCCTGCAGATGTAAGTATTTTCTTTCTTACATGGCGCATTGCTCCAGTTAAGAAGCCACCTGAACCACCTGCCGGGTCTAGAATAATGTCAGTGTAATCTGGATCAATTGCTTGCGCTAAAAAATCCACGACTAATCTATTTGTAAAAAACTGTCCTCTGCTTTTTTTTAGATAGGTTGCAGTATATTGCTCATAGGCATGTCCCATAATATCCCAGTCATGAGACTCATGCAGGTCGCTTAATAATCTATATCTTTGAAGTTCAACAACAACATCACAAATAGCACGAGGGCCCACAGATATTTTTTCATGGTCTGAGAATACATCCCGGTTTTGAGATACAACCTCAGAAAACAGAGAGTAGACACGCTCAGCTACAGCTTGTTGTCCTATGGGAGAATTATACTCCTCAGGGGAACAGTAAAATTCACAAAATTCGCTAGTTTTCTCTTCATCCATAGCTTTTGCTAAAATGATTCTAACCATATCCATGGTTAAATCATCTTCATCGCCATCAATTCCACGGCCATGTAATTTATTATGGCATTGTCTTAATAACCCTTTGATATCCTTGGGTCTTTTGAGTGATGTTTTTTTTCGTTGACTCAGTTCATCCCATGACTCTCCTTGCACGGGAATGCCAGTCCATTCAATAAGTTCATTTGTTGGTGTAAAGAAACGGCGAAAATAGTTTATGGTAGTCCCGTTAAACCAAATCCCACCTTCTGCACTTGTGTTGTAAATGTATGATACGAGCTGATTATAGCCTGTTTCAACTTTAGGGGCTTTACATTCGACAACCAAGAGGATTCCACCTTGGTCTTTATTTTTTTTTGCTTTTGGTGTCTTGTAGATAACTATGTCAGCACGAACTGGATTACCGAACTTATCTTTCAGTTCGGAACTCCCATAGTAAATTGTGACTTCTCGAGAAAGTACAGTTTTAGGGTATAGATATTCGTAATGCAAAACCCTTAGGTAATATTGTCTTACATGCTCTTCCGGGGTGGGTTCTAGCAATGAACCATCAATGAAATCTATTATTTTGCCATCTTCACTAATTGAAATCTTGAAATTATCCATTTTTTAACGCATCTCTAATTGTTGCCTCCTTGTTATCATATCACACCTCTAATGCGAAATAAATTAAAACATGGGGTAATGTCGCTGTTTCTAGATTGTATTGGGTTCGTTTTAATATTAGATATTATTGCATTAAGTGATGCTTTATTTTTACTGAGGTTGTTTTACTCCTATGGTGATGCGCCATAATTATTATACCTATGATACTTTAAGATGCTGGAGCATGAACTAAGGGGCGTGGTAGAGGGGAATTATTAGAGTTCTATCATCCTGCATCTTGAAGTTACTTGGGTATAGATATAATGCTTTTAATTATTCGAGATGATGGGTGGCTAAAGTTCTGGTTCGAAGTTCGCACAGTTTTCATTGCGGGGGAGAACTCACACTACAACCTATGGTGGTTAGTAAAACCTAAAACACCATGACTTCTGATTGATGATAAAAAATCCAAATAATAAATGCAAAAATAACACTTACAGAAATGGTTGGTTAGAACATGTTTATGCATTAAAATGCATGTGCTCACGTAATAAATTTTTTCATCATTAGGCCAACATTGGTGCCGTTCCTAACAACATTTACACTGCATTAAAACCGACCCATAAAGCGGGCAGGTGTGGCGGGGATAGCATTGCGCGCAGGCATGTATTTAATTATCAAAATTGACGGCGTCAGCGCGTCGTGGTGGCGTTCTGTTGTGCTGGTTTGATTCGCGGGTATATACGAGCAAGCGGGCTGTGGCGGGCGTGAGAGGGCGTTTGGTTGCAGGTATAAAAAGGCCGCCAATCTGGCGGCCGGTTTATCATTCGTCGTCGTTGTCGAGGCTGTACTTTTTAAACCGGATGACCTCGACGTCGGCCCAGTCATTCACCTCTTTGATGTGCTGCTGGAGCGGTGTCAGCTCATTGCGGACAAACACCTTTGCGGCCTTCCCCACGTCACCCACTGACGACGTTCTCCGGCTTGTCGCCCAGCAACTGGTAGGGGATGCGGTGGGCGTCCAGCAGGTCAGCGGCGCTGACCTTTTGATGTTGAAGAAGTCATCCTTTGTCGCTACCTCGCTGAGCGGCACAATCTTGATACCGTCGGGCTTCCCGTTCGGCGCGTAGAAGAACAGGTTTTTAAAGTTCCCCATGCCTTTAGAGTCGCTCATCGCTTCGCGCAACGCCTCAACATTGGTATTGTTCTGCGCGGCGTCGGTGACATACATGATATAGCCCGCGTGCGCGCCGTTCTGATAATACTTGCGGCGAAACAGCGTGGCGGACTCGTTCAGCCACGCGGAATTGAGCGCCGACAGATATTCCGGCATCCCATACAGCTCTTGATTGATATCCGGTTCCAGCAGGTGAAAAACGCTGTCGGGCGCGAATGGATGTGGCTCAGCGAACGATTGCACGAACCAGTAAACGCTCGGGTAAACGCCGCGCCGGCTGTATTTGGCCGGGGAAGTCTCCAGCTTCAACAGCTTGCCGGTCACGCTGAAACCCTTTTCTAAAAAGGTGTTGCCGAACACCAGATAATCCAGCACAAACCGGCTGAAATCCTGCTGTGACAGCAGCAGGTGCGGGATGTAGGTGCTCGCCAAAATATTGCGCTTCACGTAAATGGGGGAGCTGTGGTGCACGGCGGCGCGTAGGCTTTTTGCCAGCCCGGAAAAGCTGACGGGCGGTTCAATCCATTTACCGTTACCGACGCATTCCGTGTAGTCCAAAATGTCTTGGCGATCCAATACGACCGACGGCTTCTCTGGTTGTGAGGCCGGCGTTAGCTCACA
This sequence comes from Serratia sp. 201, assembly GCF_037027545.1. Classification (NCBI taxonomy): domain Bacteria; kingdom Pseudomonadati; phylum Pseudomonadota; class Gammaproteobacteria; order Enterobacterales; family Yersiniaceae; genus Serratia; species Serratia sp. 201. The sequence goes on from NZ_JAXCHC010000002.1 coordinate 975,750, forward strand.
CGGCATATTAGGGTCTGCAAAGCATGCTGATGTAACCGAACGAAAAACTACCGGAGATCCAGGGCCTTTTTCTTGCTCGCTATTTATCATTTCGTTTAACCTTTGTGTAAATTATTGTGGTTTTTTGTATAGATTTTCGTTGAGTTAGCGTTAATGATTAATGGGTTCCAGATTGGCGCGCAATTTGCCTGTGCCGCCAAAAGGACATTATCTGGGGTGTGCGCCGCGCGGCGCATAGCGTGTGGGTTCCTTGATGCGATTCAAACATGAAATACATCATTCTGATTTTGCTTATTTTATGCGTCGTCTATGTGCATTACCGCGGACGGGTGCGCTACAACGTGTGGCGACAGCTGTCTGACCATTCCACCTTTACTGCACCGTTGAACGTTTTCATGTATCTGTTTTCCCGTGTGCCGACTACGCCGTACCTGAAGCCGGAGCAGTTCCCTGAGTTGGCGGTACTGCGGGAGAACTGGGAAACCATCCGCGACGAAGGACAGAAGCTGATGGAGATCCAGCAGATCAAGGCGTCCGATCAATTCAACGACGCCGGTTTCAACTCATTCTTCAAGACTGGTTGGAAACGCTTTTATCTTAAATGGTATGAAGACAGCCATCCTTCCGCCATGACCCTGTGCCCGCAGACCACGGAACTGCTGCGCAGCCTGCCTTCGGTCAAGGCGGCGATGTTCGCCGAACTGCCGGACGGCAGCCGGTTGCCGCGCCACCGCGATCCTTACGCCGGTTCGCTGCGTTATCACCTGGGGCTGATTACTCCCAACGATGACCGCTGCTTCATTGAGGTGGACGGCGAACGCTACAGCTGGCGCGACGGTGAAGGCGTGATGTTCGATGAAACCTATCTGCACTATGCGGAAAATCAGAGCGGGCAGAATCGTCTGATCCTGTTCTGCGACATCGAACGGCCGATGCGCTACCGCTGGGCACAGGCGGTTAACCACTGGCTGGGGCGCAATCTGATGAGCGCCGCCACCGCGCCGAACGAAGAGGGCGATCGTACCGGCGGCGTCAACAAGATGTTCAAATACATCTATGCGATACGCCGGGTGGGGAAACGCTTGAAGGCCTGGAACCGCACCGGTTATTACATCATCAAGTGGATTTTGTTCGGGGGGATCGCCGCGGCGATATTCTTCTCGGTATAACGAAGGCAGGGGCGCACAGAGTGCGCCCCTTTTTGATCAGGCGAAGATAGTCATCATGTAGGCGGCGAACAGCGCCAGGTGGGCGGTGCCGTTCAGCACGTTGGTGCGTCCGGTCGAGAACGACAGCTGGCACAGCAGCAGCACCGTCAGCATCACCACGATATGCGGCGTTTGCAGGCCGAAGATCAGCGTCTGCCCGGTCAGGGTGGCGATGATGGTCACCGCCGGCACGGTCAGGGAGATGGTCGCCAGCACCGAACCGAAGAACAGGTTCATGGCGCGTTGCACCTGATTGTTCAACACGGCGCGCAGCGCGCCCAGACCTTCCGGCGACAGGATCAACAGCGCCACCAGGAAACCGGTGAACTGCGCCGGTGCATTCATCTTGGTCAGCAGGCCTTCCAGCGGATTGGCGTTGAACTTGGTGACGGCGATCACTGCGATCAGGTGCACGATGAGCCAGGCGGCGTGCCAGGCGCTGCTGTGCGAAGAGGGCTTGCCGTGATGCGGATCGCCATCGTCGTCTTCATGCTCGTACACGAACAGGCTCTGATGGGTTTTGGTCTGGATCACCAGGAACACGCCATACATGGCGGCGGATATCAACGCCACCAGCAGCGCTTGCCCGGTGCTGAAGTTGCCGCCAGGCAGCGCGCTCGGGAACACCAGCACGATCACCGCCAACGGGAAAATCGCCATCAGATACTGTTTGATGCCGCCGAGGTTGACGTACTGGGTGGCGAACTTGCGCCCGCCGAGGAGCAGCGCGAAACCGACCAGGCCGGCGGAAACGATCATAATGATGGAATACAGCGTGTCGCGCATCAGCGCCGGTGCGGCGTCGCCGGTGGCCATCAGCGCGGAAATCAGGCTGACCTCGAGGATCACCACCGACAGGCTGAGGATCAGCGAGCCGTAGGGTTCGCCCAATCGGTGGGCCAGCACGTCGGCGTGGCGCACCACGCTGAAGGCGCTGCTGAGGATCCCCACCAGCGCGAGAATATTGATGCCGACGATTAGCGGAAAGTTATCGGTGCTACCCCATAGATTTAGCACTACCAACGCGGCGATAGGGAAGATCAGAGAGTATTCGGTGTGGCGAGATTTGGTGGATCGGCCAGGATCGTGTTGCGACTTCATGAGGGTGGCACTCCTTCTCAAACAGCGTAGCCCGTCAGCGCCGGTTGCCGTGATACGGCAACTCTGCGTTTCCAGTAGGTATTTTATATTAGGATACACCCACGGCGCCGGTGTGATGTTGTTTTTATCTGAGAAAGCAATTGCTTGCTTTATGTGATCAGGGTAGCAAAAAAACCGCACGGGGTGCGGTTTTATTTACTTACTTTTACGCAATAACGCCAAGTTTTAACGTTAGATTTGAGAAAAGTCACGTTTACTTGTTTAGTACTCGGTTAATCAAGGAAAATGAGACGATCAGTCGTCAATATTATCCATGATTTCATGCCGTTTATTGTGGTAACCCTCTTCATTTAGCCCCTCACGCCAGTAAGGCACAGCATAAAGACGATTACGATCGCATTGACGTTCACGGCGTAGGTAGCGGCGCAGCTCTACCACCAGGCGATCTTCACCGGCGAGCCAGAAGTGGGTATCGCTCTGCGGCACGGATTGCGCGCGGAACCGAGCGACCAATTCGTCGGTTTTCTCTGTGCCGCCGACAACCCAATTCACCTCAACGCCGGCAGGCTTTTTCAGGTCAATGACGTCAGCGTTGCTGTCGACGCGGACGAAAGCGCGTCCGGCGCTGTGCGGCGGCAGGTTTTCCAACAGCGCGGCCAGCGCAGGCAGTGAGGAGGGATCGCCCGCCAGGGAGTAGAAATCGGCGGCCGGCAGCATCGGTTTGGGGCCGCCTGGGTTGCTGATGCCGATTTTATCGCCGGCTTTCGCCTGGCGCGCAAAGTCGACCGCCGGGCCCTGATGGTCATGAATGGCGAACTCGATGTCCACTTCCGCCAGTTCCGGGCGCACGGCGCGGATGGAATAGGTGCGCACGATCGGGCGTACGGCATCTGCGGCCCAACGCGGGCCGTTTTCGGTCAGCGTCGGCAGGTCCGGCTGCGTCTGGCCGGCGAGCGGCAAAAAGACTTTGATGTGTGCAGCGGCGGCATTGGCCGGGTAGTAACGCAGATCGGGGGCGGTAAAGGTAATGCGGCGCAGGTGCGGCGTAATGTCCTGTACGCGGCTGACGGCGATCAGGTAGGGGGCGCGTGAGCGAGGGGCTTCGGTAGTCACGGGGATCTCCTTATAGTTCGTTTGGCGGTGAGTATAACATGTCGTTTGATAATGAGAATTGTTTGCTAATTGAGACGAAACCGCATGTGGGCTAGGCTTAAGGTTCACTCATCCTGAAAGGGGAGGCCATATGCCCTACCACAGCACGAACGACTTGCCGGACAATGTGAAGCATGTGCTGCCGGAACATGCGCAGGCGATCTATAAAGAAGCGTTCAACAGCGCCTGGCAACAATACCGCGATCCCGATGACCGGCGCGGTGACGACAGCCGTGAAGAGACGGCGCATAAGGTGGCTTGGGCGGCGGTCAAGCAAAGCTATCGTAAGGGCGATGACGAACGTTGGCATAAAAAGTAACGAATTATCACGCAGCAAAAATCGCGCAGACATTATGTGGAGCCCGGCAATTAATATTATTGCTGCTCAGTACAAATACTTTTTCACTTTAACGCCGCTTTGTAACTTGATTGCACGTCAGGAAAAGAATAAGGTCATTCTTATAAGGCGCGGTGATTGAATTAATAAAAATCCGCAGCCGAAAATAAAACATCAAAGGTTCAGCAGTGGCGAGGGAAGGCGAGAAATCGTATTCCCGGGAGGTAATATCAGTGTTAACGCGAGATTTTCTGCAAAAAGCGGATTGCAAAACTGCATTCGGCGCTATTGAGGAGTCGTTGTTGCTGACGCCTGAACAGCGTGCAGCCTCGTTGGATTGCACCTTATCGCGCCGGCCGGGTCACAGCCCCGTATGGATATTCGGTTACGGTTCGCTGATGTGGAACCCGGTTTTCGAATCGGAAGAAGTGCGGCCGGCCAAGCTGCAGGGTTGGCACCGGGCGTTCTGTATGCGCTTGACCGCCGGGCGCGGCACGCTGCATCAGCCGGGGCGCATGCTGGCGTTGAAGGCCGGCGGCCACACTACGGGCCTGGCCTTTCGCTTGCCGGAAAGCAAACTGCGTGAAGAGTTGGAGCTGCTTTGGAAGCGCGAAATGGTGACCGATTGCTACGTGCCGACCTGGTGCGAGCTGGAGTTGGATGGCGGCGAGAAGGTTACTGCGTTGGTATTCGTGATGAACCCGCAGCATCCGCTGTTTGAAGAAGACACCAGCTACCAGGTGATCGCGCCATTGATCGCCAGCGCCAGCGGCCCGCTGGGCACCAACGCGCAATATCTGTTTGCGCTGGATAACGAGTTGAAGCACCACGGCATGCAGGATGATTGCATCGGCGATCTGGTGCGCTGCGTGCAGCAATGGCTGCAGCAGAACCGCACCGGCGGCATCGGCAGTGAGGCCACCGCCTGAGGCTGCTGCGGGAATGCGAACGGTGAGGGGCTCAGCATGCTGAGCCCTTTTTTTATATCTAATGCCTATATTTAATAACTTTAATTTGCACAGTGATTGAAGGCATGTTTTTATTGTGGTTATCTATCCCTTTATTTTTAAAGTCATTCGCTGTTTTTTGTCAGTTTCCCATCCCCTATGCGAAGCAGAATGATCGACTTAGTATTAAATTGCATAAGTAAAGGTTATTTCTTATTTGTTCAGCCCCGCGGGACTCCGTATCAATATGGCTAACGCTACTGGAAGAAACAGGGAGACGGGGATGAACTTTCAACAATTAAAAATTATTCGTGAATCGGCGCGCTGCAACTACAACCTGACCGAGGTCGCCAATACGTTATTTACCTCGCAGTCCGGCGTCAGTCGGCATATTCGCGAGCTGGAAGAAGAGCTGGGCATCGAAATATTCATTCGCCGGGGCAAACGGCTGCTGGGCATGACCGAGCCCGGCAAAGAGCTGCTGGTGGTGGCGGAGCGCATTCTCAACGACGCCAATAACATCCGTCGCCTGGCGGATGTCTTCAGCAGCAACGACTCGGGCCAGCTGCATATTGCGACGACGCACACCCAGGCGCGCTATAGCCTGCCGGGGGTGATCAAAGAGTTTCGCGCGCTTTATCCGCGGGTGCGGGTGGTGCTCAATCAGGGCAGCCCTGAAGAGATCGTCTCGATGTTGGCCGCCGGCGAAGCCGATATCGGCATTGCCAGCGAACGGCTGATGAGCGACGAATCGCTGGCGTCGTTCCCATATTACCGCTGGCATCACACCATTCTGGTGCCGGAAGGGCACGAGTTGACGCGTCAGCCGCAGGTGACGCTGGAGATGCTCAGCACTTTGCCGCTGATCACTTACCGGCAGGGCATTACCGGGCGCGCGAAGCTGGATGCGGCGTTCAAAGCGGCGGGCCTGACCCCGGACATCGCGCTCAGCGCACAAGACTCCGACGTGATTAAAACCTATGTCGAACTGGGATTGGGCGTGGGCGTGCTGGCGGACATGTCGTATGAAAAAGAGCGCGATCGCGGGTTGGTCAGCCTCAACGCCGAGCATTTGTTTGAACCCAATACGGTATGGCTGGGCCTGAAACGCAGCCAGCTGCAGCGCAACTATGCCTGGCGCTTTATCCAACTGTGCAACCCGACGCTGTCGCTGACCGAAATCAAAGACAAGGTCTTCTCGTCGCAGCTGGACGCGGTGATTGATTACCAGATTTAACCGATAAGCGGCAGGCAATTCCTGCCGCGCATTCTGCATTGCCCGCCTAATAATCAAAACCCCATCTATATACATAAAAAGAATATCTATAGTGATTTAAGTACCTTCAGCTGCCGATCGCGCTCGCATACACTCGCAAAATTATTATAAATTCCATCCGCTTGGAGAGTTTCAGATGAAAGCGCTCGTTCCTTCTTTGCTGTTTTTGGCCGTGGCGGCCAGCGTTAACGCACAGGCGGCGACGCCGGCCAACACGTTGGTGATCGCACAGTCTATCGATGACGTGGTCAGCTTTGACCCGGCCCAGGGATTTGAGTTAACCACGGTGCAGTCGTTCAACAGCCTGTATCAACGTTTGATCCAGTCCGATCCGCACAACCCCATCGATCTCAAGCCGACTCTGGCCAGCAGCTGGCAGGCCGGCGCCGATAACCGCAGCCTAACTTTCAGCCTGCGCACGGACGCTAAATTCGCCAGCGGTAACCCGCTGCGGCCGGAGGACGTGATCTTTTCGCTTTCACGGGTGGTGAAATTGAATCTGGAGCCGTCGTTTATCCTGACGCAGCTGGGCTGGAACGCGAAGAACGTGGATCAACACCTGACCAAGGTGGATGACCATACGGTAAAAATCAGCTGGGATGAAAACGTCAGCCCGGCCTTCGTGCTCAGCCTGCTGTCGGCGCCGGTATCCTCGATTGTCGACGCCAAAGAGGCGCTGGCGCACCAGCAGGGCGACGATCTGGGGCACCAATGGTTGAACAGCCACTCCGCCGGCAGCGGCCCTTACAAAATTCGCACCTATGTGCCGCACGAAGTGGTGGTGCTGGACGCGAACCCCGGCTCGCCGGAAGGGGCGCCGACGTTGAAAACCATCCTGATCAAAAACGTGCCCGATCCGGCCGCGCGCCGTTTGCTGATTGAGCAGGGCGATGCCGATATCGCCCGCAACCTGGGGGCGGACCAGATGGCGGCCCTGAAGGGCAAGCCGGGCGTCAAACCGTTGGCCATTCCTTACGCCTCGCTTTATTACCTGCAGTTCAACGCCAAGGCGTCGCCGGTGCTCGGCAACCCGGCGTTTTGGGAGGCGGCGCGCTGGCTGTTCGATTACCAAGGCATCGCCGACGATCTGCTGAAAGGGCAGTTCCAGAGCCATCAGGCATTCCTGCCGGACGGTTATCTGGGCGCGCTCAAGGATCAGCCGTACAGCTTCAATCCACAGAAAGCCAAAGAAATACTGGCCAAAGCGGGGCTGAGCAACGTCAGTTTCCGTCTGGACGTCAACAACCAGCCGCCGTATCTGGATATCGCTCAGGCGTTGCAGGCCAGTTTTGCTCAGGGCGGCGTGAAGGTCGAACTGGTGCCGGGCATCAGCTCGCAGGTCTCCACTAAGGTGAAAACGCTTAACTACGATGCGACGCTGACCTCCTGGGGACCGGATTACTTCGATCCTAACACCAACGCGGCCGCCTTTGCCTACAACCCGGAGGACGGCAGCAAGACGCTGGCCTGGCGAGCCAACTGGCAGATCCCGGCGCTGAGCAAGTTGACGCTGGCCGCCACTGCAGAAAACGACACCGCCAAACGGGTGGCCGACTACCAGCAACTGCAGAAAGAGGTGCAGCAAAGCTCGCCGTTTGTCATCGGCCTGCAGGCGCGCAGCCTGATCGCAGTGCGTGACAACCTTAAGGGCTATGTGCAGGGCATCAACCCTGACATGGTGTTCTACAGCAAGGTCAGCAAGTAATGGCTGCTGACCTGTCCGCCAGCGCCGGGGCGGCCCGGCGGTATTGGCGCTGGGGCGGGCGGCTGCTCGGCGGCGCGCTGTCGCTGGCGTTAACGCTGCTCGGTCTGCTGCTGTTCACCTTCATGCTGTCGCACCTGGCGCCGATCGATCCGGCGCTGCAGGTGGCGGGCGATCACGCCAGCGAAGCCACCTATGCGCAGGTGCGGCACGAGCTGGGGCTGGATCAGCCTCTGCCGGTGCAATTTTGGCGCTATCTGGTGCACCTGGCGCATGGCGATCTGGGTATTTCGCGCATCACCGCCCAGCCGGTGTTGAGCGATCTGCTGCGTACCTTCCCGGCGACGGTGGAACTGGCCACCTGCGCCATTATCCTCGGCGCTCTCGGCGGCATTACGCTGGCGTTTCTGGCGGTGCTCAAACCGGGCAGTTGGCTGGATAACGCGGCGCGCTTGCTGTCGCTGATCGGTTATTCGGTGCCGATTTTCTGGTTGAGCCTGCTCGGGCTACTGCTGTTCTACGCCACGCTGCACTGGTCGGCGGGGCCGGGGCGGCTGGATGACATTTACTTGTACAGCATGGAGCCGCGTACGGGTTTCGTGTTGATTGACAGCTGGCTGTCCGGCGATCGCGAAATGTTCTACAACGCCATCAGCCACCTGTGGCTGCCGGTGGTGGCGCTGGCGCTGCTGTCGATGGCGGGTATCACCCGGCTGCTGCGCGCGGCGATGCTGGAAGAATGCAACAAGGAATACGTGACGCTGGCGCGCTCCAAGGGCGCCGGCCGCCTGCGCATTCTGCTGCGTCATGTGTTCCCCAACGTGCTGGGCACGCTGATCACCGTACTGTCTCTCTCCTACGCCAGCCTGCTCGAGGGCGCGGTATTGACCGAAACGGTGTTCGCCTGGCCCGGCGTCGGGCGTTACCTGACCTCGGCGCTGTTTGCCGCCGACACGCCGGCGATCCTCGGCGCCACGCTGCTGATCGGCACCTGTTTCGTGCTGTTGAATGCGCTGGCTGACGCCTTGACCTATTTAGTGGATCCGCGAACCCGATGAGCCAATATCTCTCTGAACACGAACCGCAAAGCGAGCCGGCCGTCGGTTACCGCCGCGGTCGACGCCTGACCACGCTGACGCTGGGCGCGGCGCTGGTGGCGATCCTGATCGTCACCGCGCTGCTGGCTCCGTGGCTGGCGCCTTTCGATCCCAATCTGCAGCATATCGAGCTGCGGTTACTGCCGCCTTCCGCCGCACATTGGCTGGGCACCGACGGCTTCGGCCGCGACTTGCTCTCCCGCGTGATTTACGGCGCACGGCCGACGTTGATCCTGGTGTCGTTGATTCTGGTGTTGACCATTCCCATTGGTCTGCTGGTCGGCATTTGCGCCGGTTATCTCGGCGGCTGGGTAGAGCGTATTTTGATGCGTCTGACCGACATTTTCCTGTCGTTGCCGAGCCTGGTGATCGCGCTGGCGTTCGTGGCGGTCATGGGGCCGGGGCTGATGAACGGCGCGCTGGCGTTGGCATTGACCAGCTGGCCGGCCTTTGCCCGCCAAGCGCGGGCCGAAACCCTGGCGCTGCGCCGCAGCGACTACCTGGCGGCAGCGCGTATGCAGGGCATCAACGGGCTGCGGCTGATGGTCGGCCACATTTTGCCTTTATGCCTGCCGAGCGCGGTGGTGCGCGCGGCGTTGAGTCTGGGCGGCATCATCTTGTCCGCCGCCGGTCTGGGGTTCCTCGGCATGGGCGTCGCGCCGCCGACCGCCGAATGGGGATCGATGGTGGCCGAAGGCAGTAAAGTGATTTTCGACCAATGGTGGGTCGCCGCCGCACCGGGCGGGGCGATCCTGTTCGCCAGCCTGGCGTTTAACCTGCTGGGCGATGGCCTGCGCGACAAAATGGATCCTCGTCATGGGCACTGATAACACCTTATTGACCGTTGAACGTTTGGCGATCGGCGTGCCGGGGCCGCAGCCGGTGGCGCTGGTGAAGAATATTTCGTTCAGCATGGGGCGGGAGCGACTGGCGCTGGTCGGTGAGTCCGGCTCCGGCAAATCGTTGACCGCGCGTGCGCTGATGGGGCTATTGCCGCCGCCGTTGCAGCTGCAGGCGCAGCGCCTGACGTTGGGCGATGAAGACTTGACGCGCCTGAGCGAACGCCAGTGGAGCCGCCTGCGCGGCGACCGGGTGGCGATGGTGATGCAAGATCCCAAACATGCGCTGAATCCCAATCAGCCGATCGGCCGTCAGGTGGAGGAACCGCTGGTGCTGCATGCCAAGCTAAGCCGCGCCGAGCGGCGTGAAAAAGTGCTGGATATGTTGGCGGCGGTGGGTTTGCCCGATCCGGCGGCGCTGTGCGGCCGTTATCCGCATCAGCTCTCCGGCGGGATGGGGCAGCGGGTGATGCTGGCCATTGCGTTGATCAACGATCCGCAGCTGTTGATTGCCGATGAACCCACGTCGGCGCTGGATCACCAGATGCGCGATCAGGTGCTGCAACTGATAGACAATCTGGTGGCGCAACGCAACATGGGGCTGATCCTGATCAGCCACGATTTGCAGCAGGTGGCGCACCACTGCGAGCGGGTGCTGGTGATGTACAAAGGCGAGCTGTTGGATCAACTGCCGGCAGCAGAGCTGGCGCAGGCCACGCACCCTTATACTCGCACGCTGTGGGCGTGTCGGCCGAGCCGCGAGACGCGCGGCAAACCGCTGCCGGTACTGGACCGCGCGCTGTTGGAGACGTTGAAATGAGCGTAATTGCACTGGAGAACCTCAGCGTCAGTCACCGTCAGGGCTATGAACAGCGCACCGTGGTGCACGACGTTAACCTGCGCATCGAACCGGGCGAGTGTTTCGGCCTGGTGGGGCCTTCCGGCTGCGGCAAGTCCTCGTTGCTGTGGGTGCTGGCCGGGCTGAACGACAGCTGGCGCGGCGGTTTTGAACTGCTCGGGCGGCAGCTACAACCGGGGCAGGCATTTACCGGCGAACTGCGGCGCGAGGTGCAGATGGTGTTTCAAGATCCCTATGCTTCGCTACACCCTAAACACCGGCTGTTGCGTACGCTGTCGGAACCGCTAAAACTGCTGCAGGAAAGCGACATCGAACGCAAAATCGGCGCGGGCTTTCGCCAGGTGGGGTTGGATCCGCGCCTGCTGGATCGCTATCCGCATCAGCTGTCGGGCGGGCAGCGGCAGCGCGTGGCGATCGTGCGCGCATTGTTGCTGCGGCCGAAGCTGTTGCTGCTGGATGAGCCGACCTCGGCGCTGGACATGTCGGTGCAGGCGGAAATCCTTAACCTGCTTAACGAGCTGAAACAGGCGGGCGATCTGACTATGGTGCTGGTCAGCCACGATGCGGACGTGATTGACCACATGTGCGATCGTTCGGTGGCAATGGCGCACGGCCGCATCATCGTTTGACCCTATGCCCGCCAACGTGGCGGGCATATCCATCTTGGTAATAAATAAAGCAATTTATCGTCGTTCTTCTGTTAATTCTTACCCTCTACACTCGTCAAACAGCGCAACCGCGTGATTGTGGAGAGTGTATCGATGAAACGGTTAATCCCAACCTTGTTGTATGGCGCGCTGGCGGCCGCTTTCGGTGCGCAGGCCGCCACCCCGCAGGATACCTTGGTGGTGGTCAGTTCGCTGGAGGGCATTATCAGCCTCGATCCGGCGGAGAGCTTTGAAACCGTCAGCTCGGCCAATCTGGTCAACCTCTATCAGCGCCTGGTGGCGCCGGATCGCGCCGCGCCGCAAAAGCTGGCGCCGGACGCCGCAGGCAGTTGGCAGGCGGGCGCCGATGGCCACAGCCTGACCTTTACCCTGAAACCGCAGCAACGTTTTGCTTCCGGCAATCCGCTGCGGCCTGAAGACGTGATTTTCTCGCTGGTGCGTGCGGTAAAGCTGAACAAGGCGCCGTCGTTTATTCTCGGTGAGTTTGGCTGGACGCCGGATAACGTTGAGCAGCAGCTGAAGAAGGTGGGGGATAACCAGGTGCAACTCACTTGGCCCGCCAACATCGGCAGCGAGCTGGCGCTGCGGCTGCTGACGGCGAACGTGGCTTCGATCGTGGATGAGAAGCTGCTGAACGAGCACGCGCAGCAGGGGGACTACGGTAACGCCTGGCTGCGCAGCCATTCCGCCGGCGGCGGCCCGTATCGGGTAAATAACTATGTGCCGCATGAGGCGCTGCTGTTTGGCCGCAACGATTACGCGCCGTCGCCGGCAAGGTTGAAAACGGTGCTATTCAAGAACGTCAGCGACGCCGGCACCCGCCGTTTGCTGTTGCTGAAGGGGGATGCCGACGTGGCCTACGATCTGGGCGCCGACCAGTTCGACTCGCTGCGCAACGCGCCGGGCGTGCGCATCGAACAGGCCGATGCGCCCCGGATCTATTACCTCGGTTTCAACACCGGCAGCAAAGACAATCCGGCGCTGGGCAATCCGGCGTTGTGGCAGGCCGCGCGCTGGCTGGTGGATTATCAGAGCATCGCCGAGCAGCTGCTGAAAGGGCAATATCGCGTGCATCAGGCCTTCTTGCCGCAGGGATTGGACGGCGCGCTCGACGATCGGCCATTTAAGCTCGACGTAGACAAAGCCAAACAGATCCTGCGCGATGCCGGCATCGCTGAAGGTACGCGCATCGATCTTATCGTCATCAACCAACCGCCGTATACCGACATCGCGCAGGCGCTGCAGGCCAGTTTTGCGCAGGCCGGACTGCGGTTGGATATCCATCCGGTGGTGGAAAGCGATCTGTGGGGCAAGATGCGCGGCCGCGATTTTCAGGCGATCTTCACCTACTGGGGCGCCGACTACCTGGATCCGAACACCAACGCCAGTGCCTTTGCTTACAACGTGTCAGGCGGGCCGAAAACCTTGGCCTGGCGCACCCAGTGGGGCATTCCCGCCATCAGCGCGGAAACGCGTGCCGCGGCTGCGGAAGGGAATAGCGCCGCGCGCAGCGCACGCTACGTCACGTTGCAACGGGAATTACAGGCCAGTTCGCCCTATGTGGTGGCGCTGCAGGGGCAAACGCTGGTGGCATTGCGGGACAATGTCGAAGGTGCCCGGCTGGATATCGCCAACAGCATGTTGTATCTGGATCGGGTCAGTAAGTGACGGCAACGCCGTGCGCCTGGCCGAGCTTTCTGTCGCGCCATAGGCCGACAGCGCGTGAAATCGTTTGCTGTTGCCACCACGAATCGTGAAATGTTGTGTCAGGGTGAAATAAAATGAAATTTCATAACGTGCTCATATGACGGTGATAGATTGGCTTCGAAAGGCGGCGTTGTTTACGCCTTTCACCGCGGTCGTCCGCAATGATGCGGACACATCACGTCAGGAGAGATTATGGACAATAACGAAAAGGCTTCAGCAGCGCGCGCAGCAACCTTGCTTGCCACCGGTGAGGTGGTTACGCCGGAACAGTTTTATCAGGACAGCGACGGAAGCAACTGGGGGCCGGCGATCAACAAAGCGGCGGCGGCGGCGCTGCAAGCCGGCGGTACGTTGTCCCTGGGGAAGCGGGTGTATACGGTCGCCGGACACGTACTCATTCAGACGACAACGGACATCTACGGCGGCATCGGTTTACGGGTGGTCGGATTGGGGCGGGCGACCAAAATTGTCAAGACGGCAGACAGCAGTTACACCAACGAACAGGGCGAAACGAAGAAAGCGGTGATCGTGGTAAAAGGCTTCGCCAATCTGACGCTGCACGGCTTGACGTTGCGGGATGATACCGGCGTAGACGACACCCACGGCGTGTGGTTCAGCGACCGCAATATGACGAAGTTTGATATTCGCGACATTTACACCAAGGTCGGCGGTTATTCGCTGTTTGTCTCGGGCGACATGTTCATCAACTGGCTGGTGAACGTGCAGATGGAGGCAAACGCCAATCGCCCGGGCGATGGGGTGCTGTGGATGGACAAGTCTGGCACCACCAATTTTATAGACGGCCTCTACGCCGCTCGCGCGAAGGGTACGGCGTTCAGAATTTCAGGGTTTTACTCTACTATCGGCTCGTTGGCTGCGGATGACTGCATCGGCGATATCTACTCTTTCAAAGATTTTAACGGCACGATCAATTCGTTGGGTTGCGAGAACCGCAACACGCAGCGCGCCGCCAATGTCAGCGTGCTGTCCACCAACTTTGCCCAAGGCACGATAGGCAATATCAATATCCAGGACGCGCAGAATGTGGAGAGCGGGGGCGTGTTGTGCCGATTCATCAACGAATCTCGTTGGGATATCGGTCAGTTGACTCTTTACAGCGGTTCTAAGACGCCTTTCCCGGTGGCGATCGCCGCCTGCAGCAACAATACCGAGGTAACCTTCAGTAACGTATACAACGGCGGCGTCCCGGTGGCCGGCAAAAGCACCGTCGATGTGACGTCGTTTTTAAGCGGGGTTGAAGCGATGTACAGTCTGGGCGAGCGGGGTATTGCCCCTTCCGCCTCCAGCAACCATTTGCCGCGCAATATATCGAAACAGCCATCGTGGACTTTTTTAGGCACCCTGACTGCGCCGGATCGGCAACCTACAACGCGCATTACTCTTCAACAGGGCGTAAGCACCAAGGTGCTGGCGTGCGATTTATATATCACGTTCGATCTGACCTCGCAGGCGACCGCCTTTATCGTCAATAAAGGCAGCTATAGCGCGAAAGGCGCCTTTATGTTGCGTCGCACTGGGCCGTTGAGCTGCGAAATATATTACCGTGTCGAGAAAGATTTCGGCTTTGGCAGTTATCAGGTGCAGACTACACGCGGCAGCTACTGGCGGCCGGACGGCGTTTCGTTGAGCACGCCGCCCTCCGATGCGTTGGAAATCCGCAGCGATGAGGTGTTATCCACGACCAGACTCGCGGTGATCCAACCACTGGCCAATCCGACAACGGCCAGCACGGCGGAAGTGGCCGGATTGCTCAATCGGCTGATCGAGACACTGAAGAATTAACCGAATAACGCCGGCGCGTTCTGGCCGGCGTCCAGCAAGAGCAGCAACCAGCCGGCGGCCGCCAAGGCGATGCCGAAAGGCTGCGGCGTTCGCCAGGCGCGACGGTTGCGTCTGCCGCGCGCCAATGCCATGCCTAATCCGAACATTGCCGCCAGGCAGACCAGCAGCGGCAATATTGTCCAACCGAGCCAGGCGCCCAGCGCGGCCAACAGTTTGAAATCGCCCTGTCCGATGCCGTTACGCCGCCGCACCTGCCGATAAAGCGCGTTGAGCAGCCACAATGCCCCGTAACCGGCCACGGCGCCGAGAACCGCGTCGTCAAGCGTTGCCCAGCGAGCGTCAAGATTGCACAGCAGCCCGCCCCACAGCAGCGGCTGGGTTAGCCGGTCCGGCAGCCACCGGTGACGCCCGTCTAGCCAGGCCAGGGCGATCAGCAGTGCCGCGGCCGGCGGTAACCACAGCCGGTGTGCTGCCGGCAGGTCGAAGGGCAACGCCGTCAACGCCAAACCCAGGGCCGTTAGCAGCAGGCTGCGGCGGCGCAATCTCGGCGGGCTGGCGCGCACGGCCGCCGTTCGCTCCAAGCGGGTGATGAGCGCGAAGGCGACCAGACCCGCCGACAGCAGCGCGGTGAAAAACAGCGCGTGCCACAGTGAGGAAATAAACATCAAGGCTCCGCCAGTCGTGAAACAGATGTTTAAAATAACGGCAAAATGCATATTTCATCGGGGTGAAATGCGGTGGATTGTGAGGAATGCGCAGTCGTACGCATCGCCACTTTACGTATTGCAGAGTGATACAATGCCTTGCGCGGTGGCGCTCAGCAGTGGTGTGCTGTGCTTTTTATCGGCAAAATCGACGCTAAAATGCGGTGAATTCATTTGGCGGCGGGAATGGATCGGTAAATGGTGCAAGTGACGCTGTCACTGAAGCGCGATTGGGGTTTATCCTATTGTTTCTGCTCGTCAAGCCGTTAGGCTTTAAGAGAGAGGCGTCCCCGCCAGGCCGGGACGTAAGGTTTTTCAGATCTGCCGTGGGAAAGGCGGCAGCAAAGCAGTGGGTTGGCATGCTCCAGGAGGGAGGGAGGCCAACGGTGTCATGAAAGACGTGATTCAGGCAATACTTATCAAGACCAAAAAACGATTCTGGCGCCGACGCCAGACGGCGTGGCTGGCCGGGCCACTGGTGTGGCTGGCCGGCGCAGCGGCCGCGTGCGCCGAATCCCCGCCGGCGCCGGACAGCGTCATCTCTTCTGAACAGGCCGCAGCGAATTTGCCGGAGTTGGGCGGTGCGCCCGACGATGCCGCGCGCGAGAAGCAGTGGGCCGAGATGGCCAAGCAACTCGGCGAAAAAGAGTTGAACAACGTTTCACGTCAACAGATGCGCAGCCGCGCCGAAGATTATTTGCTGGGCCAGGCGACCGGTGCGCTGCAGCAACAGGCGCAGGAGCTGTTGTCGCCGTTGGGTACCGCCAGGCTATCGCTGAAGATGAGCGGCGAGGGGGACTTTACCGGCAGCAACGGGCAGTTATTCAGCCCGCTGTACGACGTCGACGGATTGTTGACCTACAGCCAGATCGGCTGGCTGCAGCAAAGCGCCGGGGCGCTTGGCAATTTCGCGCTGGGGCAACGCTGGATCGCCGGCGACTGGCTGCTGGGGTACAACACGGCGCTCGACAGCGATTTTGCTCGGCAGCGCAATAGAGGCAGCGTCGGTGCGGAAGCCTGGGGGGATTATCTGCGTTTCTCCACCAACTATTACTACCCGCTGTCGGCGTTGTCGCAACAGCCCGGCGATGGGGTATTTTTCAGCCGTCCGGCGCGCGGTTACGACATCACGACGCAAGGTTATCTGCCGTTTTATCGCCAGATCGGCGGTTCGCTCAGTTATGAGCAGTATCTGGGCGATAATGTCGATCTGTTCGGCAGCGGCAAAAAACAAAACGATCCGCGCGCGATGCAGCTGGGGCTCAATTACACTCCGGTGCCGCTGGTGACGATGAAGGCACTGCATAAGATTGGCGCGGGCGGGCAGAGCCAGGATCAGGTCGAACTGGCGCTGAGCTATCGGCTCGGGGTACCGCTGGTGAAGCAGATTTCGCCGGAGTATGTGGCGCAGGTCAAGTCGCTGCGCGGCAGCCGCTACGATCCTATCGAACGCAAGAACGTGCCGGTGCTGGAGTTCCGTCAGCGCAAGTCGCTGCAGGTGTTCCTGGCTACGCCGCCGTGGAGCCTGCAGGCGGGGGAAACCGTGCCGCTGGTGCTGGAAATCAAGGCGCTGAACGGCATCACTCACGTCAGTTGGCAGGGGGATACGCAGGCGCTGAGCCTGACGCCGCCGCACAACGCCAACGATCCGCAGGGCTGGACAGCGATCGTGCCGCCGTGGGACGACGCGCCGGACGCCGCCAACAGCTACCGGCTATCGGTCACGCTGGAGGATGATAAACAGCAGCGCGTGACGTCCAACTGGATAGAGCTGAAAGTGGCGCCGCCACTGACGGCAACCGCCGGCGATGACGCGGGCCTGCCGCCGATCAAAACCCTGACGCCACCGCCGATCCCGGCGCAAACCGGGCCGCTGTACGGCGGCGATTAACCGTTTTTGCCCTGCAGCACCCATACGGCGGCCTCGACGCGGGATTTTAGCTTCATCTTTTTCAGCAGGTGTTTGACGTGTACCTTGACGGTGCTTTCAGTGATGGTCAGGCGACGGGCGATCAGCTTGTTTGGCAGCCCTTGGGCGATCAGCTTCAGGATATCTCGTTCCCGCGGCGTTAGTTGCTGAATATCACGATCGGCGCTGGGGCGGTTTTCCCGCAGGCTGGCGGCGAGGATCGGCGTCAGCGCTTCGCTCAGTACCATCTGCCCGGCTGCCGCCTGATGCAGCGCCTTCAGCAGATCCTCCGGCTCCATGTCTTTCAACAGATAGCCGTCGGCGCCGCGTTTGAGCGCACTGACGACGTCATCTTCATGGTTGGACACGCTGAACACCACGATGCGCCCTGACAGGTCGGTTTGGCGCAGACGATCCAGCGTTTCCAGCCCGTTGATGCCGGGCATGTTCAGGTCGAGCAGGATCAGATCCGGATCGTGCTGCTCCGCCAGCGTGACCCCTTGTTCACCGTTGCTGGCTTCGGCAATGACCTGCAGACGAGCGTCCATGCCAATCAGCTGTTTTACGCCGTTGCGCAGCATCGGGTGGTCGTCGATCAGTAAGATGGTGGCGGCGGTTTCTGTCGTCATGGTGTCTCCGTTAGTCGATGGCGTGGTTATCTGGCGTGAAGCTGACCCGCACCTCAGTGCCGCCGCCGCTGCGCGGTAAAATGTCGCAGCGGCCGTGCAGGCTCTTGGCGCGATCGCGCATGATGATCAAGCCGTAATGGTCGGGGCGAGACGTCTCGGCCGGCAGGCCGCGTCCGTTGTCGCAGACGCTTAGGGTCACTTCGCCCCGTTTATTGATGACCTGAATGCTCACCTCACTGGCGGCGGCATGCTTAAGGATGTTGCTGAGCGCCTCGCGGGCGATCTGCAGCAGGTGAATGGCCTGATAGGCCGGAACCGTGCGTGGCCCCAGCTGGTAATCGAGGCTGATGGTCAGGCCCAGCTTGGGATTGAACTCCGCCACCGTCGATTGCAGCGCCGCCAGCAGGCCCGGTTCGGTCAGCTGCAGGCGGAAGGTGGTCAACAACTCGCGCAGCTGGCGATAGGCGCCGTTCAGCTCTTCACGCATCTGTTGCACCAGCGCTTGGCTGGCCGAAGAGAGCGTTTCGCCCTGCATCTGCAGACAGGCGATCTGCATTTTCAGGCAGGAGAGCGATTGGGCGATGGAGTCGTGCAGCTCGCGGGCGATCGCCGCCCGCTCCTCCATCAGCATCAGCTGCTGTTGGTGGTCGACCTGACGCTCGATGGCCAGCACGCTGGTCAGCTGTTCCACCAGGGTATTGATCAGTTGGCGATGTTCATCGTTCAGCGGTTGCTGCGGCGCATGCTGTGCCACGATCACGCCGTAGTCGCCGAGCTTGTCGCTCAGGCTCCAGCTCAGCGACGGATTGTCGGGATGCTGGCGGTGGCTGTCGTTCAGGCAGGCGCTGCACACCGGGTTATGGCAATGCTCCGGCCTTAGCGGTTGGTTGCCGCTCAGCTGCAGCAGCGGTTCCCGGCTGTCGTTTTCATACAGCCGCACCTGAATGGCGCGCAACGGCGTCAGGGTTTGCAGTTGGTTGAGCAGCGGCGTCAGGCGGCTGCACAACGGCTCGCTGGCGTGCAGCTGGCGGCTGGCGCGGTAGAGGAAGCTCAGCACCTGATTTTTCTGCTGCAGGTCGGCGGTCTTCTCGGCCACGCGCTGCTCCAGCCCACTGTAGGTCGCCGACAGCTCGTCGGACATGGTGTTCAATGCGCCGCCAAGCGACGCCATTTCATCCTGGTGGCCGCGTTGTGCATAGCGGCGGCTAAAATCGCCGCGGCCTACCGCCAAGGCCATCTCCACCAGTTGCCGCCACGGATGCAGCAACCGGCGCCGCAGGTAGCAGGTGGTGCCGATCAACAGCAGCAGGGTCAGCGCGATGAAGCCGGCCTGCACCAGCGTCACCATCAGCAGGCGGCGCTCGGTTTGCCTGTCGATATCCGAGACCAGCTTGTCCAGCAGCTGCACGAAGTGCGCCACCTGCGGGGCGGCATCGGCCGGGCGCTGCGCGCTGCGCAGGCGAGGTTGCAGAGTCTGTTGCCAGTAATCACGCAAGGCGTCGAACGGTTGCGTCAACCCTTCCTGCTCCACCGAACGCTGCAGGTCGGGGCTGTTTTCGTCGCGCTCCAGTTCGCGGATCAACGTTTCATGCCGTTCATCCAGCGGTACCTGCGCCAGCAGTCGGTAGCTTTGCATACGCAGCGAGCCGGCTTTGTTGATGGCATGCGCGTTGCCCTGAATGCTTTGCGACATCCAGGCGGAAATCCCCATGCCGGCCACGCCCAGAATGCCCGACAGCAACATCAGCAGGGCGACCTGATTCACGATCGAAAGCGGGGTCAACAGGCGTTTCATAAGCGCGGGTTCCTGGCATTTGGCACCGCTGAAGTTCAGGGGCGAAGGCGGCGACGAGGTAAATAAGTAACGATTCAGCCGTATTTTTGATTATCCCTGAGCATAACCCCATACCTCGAATGAAGTACCCATTAGTTTCCAGCAGGACGGTGAAGCGGTAAAAATGACGGAGTGATGCTTTCTAATGCATTGATTAAAAGTGATTTAATTTTTATTCGGGGTGTACCCCTAAGGGGATGAAGGCGCTATTTGTGCCGCCAACTACTTGCATTCGGGTTGATATACATCAACTTTGCCGCCGGGGCCGCCCCCTAGGGTGTGCGGAATGATCCCCCGTGTCTGAGGTTTTTATGTCGCAACTTGCAACGCCTTCATCAAAGAAAACCGGTGCGCTGATTCAGGACTGGCGTCCTGAAGACAGCGCCTTTTGGCAGCAGCGTGGCCATCGCATCGCCACCCGCAACCTGTGGATTTCCATTCCCTGCCTGCTGCTGGCCTTCTGCGTCTGGATGCTGTTCAGCGCCGTTGCGGTCAACCTGAACAAGGTCGGTTTCAACTTCACCACCGACCAACTGTTCCTGTTGACCGCGCTGCCGTCGGTCTCGGGCGCTATTTTACGCGTGCCGTATTCCTTCGTGATCCCGCTGTTTGGTGGCCGTCGCTGGACCGCCATCAGCACCTGCTTCCTGCTGGTGCCGTGCCTGTGGCTGGGGTTCGCGGTGCAGGACAGCAGCACGCCGTACAGCGTGTTCGTCATTATTTCCCTGCTGTGTGGTTTCGCCGGGGCGAACTTTGCCTCCAGCATGGCCAATATCAGCTTCTTCTTCCCGAAAGCGCGTCAGGGCGGTGCGTTGGGGCTCAACGGCGGTCTGGGAAATCTGGGCGTCAGCGTCATGCAACTGGTCGCGCCGCTGGCGATTTCTTTCAGCCTGTTTGGCCTGTTTGGCGGCACGGCGCAAAATCAGGCAGAGGGGGGGCAGCTGTGGCTGGAAAACGCCGCCTGGATCTGGGTACCGTTCCTGCTGGTTGCCACCCTGGCGGCCTGGTTCGGCATGAACGATCTGGCCGCGGCCAAGGCATCGCTGCGCCAGCAACTGCCGGTGCTCAAGCGTGGGCATTTATGGATGCTGAGTTTGCTGTACCTCGCGACCTTTGGTTCTTTCATCGGTTTCTCCGCCGGTTTCGCCATGCTGTCGAAGACGCAATTTCCGGACGTAGTGATCCTGCATTACGCCTTCTTTGGGCCATTCCTCGGTGCGCTGGCACGGCCAGTCGGCGGCGCGCTGTCTGACCGTTTCGGCGGCGTGCGGGTGACGTTGATCAACTTTGTAGTGATGGCCGTGTTCGCCGCGCTGTTGTTCCTGACCTTGCCGATGGCGGGTGAGGGCGGTTCGTTCATCGCCTTCTACGGTATCTTTATGGTGCTGTTTCTCACGGCGGGGCTGGGCAGCGGGTCGACTTTCCAAATGATCGCCGTCATTTTCCGTAAAATCACTGTCGATCGCGTGAAAGCGGCCGGCGGCAGCGACGAGAGCGCGCAGCGTGAAGCGGTGACGGACTCCGCCGCCGCATTGGGTTTTATCTCGGCGATCGGTGCCGCAGGCGGCTTCTTCATTCCCCAGGCATTCGGCACTTCGCTGGCGCTGACCGGTTCCCCGGCGGGGGCAATGAAAGTATTCCTGGTGTTCTATATCTTGTGTGTGGTCATCACTTGGGCGGTGTATGGCCGCAAGAAAAAGTCCTGAGTATCAAACGATTTTCTCAATCCCTCCCGACAGGGGAGGGATATTTCGCTCATTCCGAGTCATCTCTCCTCGCTCTCTCAGTGAAATTTTCTGCCTTTAGGTAAAATTCTCATCTCCGCTTGCCGTTTTTTTCTTTTTTTATAGTTATATCTCTCAATATGGGAATGTCTTCTCCCAAGCGTATTATATTATTTGCACGGTTTTTTCGTTTTGTTGAGAGTATTCTTACATTAAAAGATTAATGTCTTTCCCGCAGGTTAAATGAAATTTCTGGGAGGGTAAGGCATAATTAGTGCGATTGTTATAAAATCAGCAATAGGGTTTTGTCTTAGATGCTGCACGCGCCGTGTGGAATGTGTGACAGGGTTAAATCAGATAACTCTCATTCTGTTTTTTCCGGCTTTTTGTAGTCTATCTGACAATCCGATTAGGTGGAAAAACACAATGAACTCACGGAGAAGAATGAAATTTCACAATTTCATTCGGTTAACAACTGAACAGGGTTGTTATTTTTTTCTTTTTAAATCAATGAGGTGATCATTTGAACTTTACGGTAGTCATGAAGGAAATCCATGTTGCCAACAGGGAAAAAGAGTCATTTGGATAAACGGAACATCCTTAATAAGGCCTAATGTAAAAAATGAAATCAGAAAATTTTTATAAAGGCCAATATCCGATGAATGCAACCTGTTGAGTTTACATTTAATTTCTTGAACATTTTTTGATATTTCTATACAAAGTGTGCAGGACAGGCACGCTAAGGAAATTAAAAGTGAATCTTGATAGAAGAATAAAGATTAGGAATCTCGATGTTCTGACTCCTGCCGGGGAGAAATTTCGTCTGCGTTGGAAGGAGTATCAAATTCTTTCGCTGCTTGTCGCCAGATCACCAGAACTGGTAACCCGAACGGAAATTATAGAAAATATCTGGAAAGGAACTTACTGCTCAGATTCAACGATAAATCAAACAATTAAATCTATTCGCCAAAAAATCAGCGACTCGGAACATACGCTTATCAGAACCATTCCTCGGCTGGGTTACAAGGTGGAAAATCAAGCGGCTTTTCACTTTATATCCGAGGATGAAGACTACGCTGATGATGATATATTAAATGGCGGTGATGATATTGGCGTTAATATTCAAGCGGAACTTTCTGAAAGTGAAAGTGAGTCCCCTGAGGCACACGATGAAAAAATAGATAAGCCGCGTAAAACGACGCTTGTTGCAGCGCCTGTTGCAACGGTAGAACCCTCCCAGGAACCCACTCGTGATAAAAAGTCGGCGACGGTGCGCCGATTTTTCAGCATGCCCGCCAGTCGCGTAGTGAAATACCTGACGGCATTTGCTTCTTTGCTGGTTATTTCACATTTTTCATATGTGCTCGGCAACCAAACTCGCCCGCCGGTGATCAATGATATTCAGAACAATACGCGCGTCGTGTTGACGCTGACGTTGAATAACCCCCATACCAACAGCCCACAAACCCTGTTCTGCCTGTACCAGGGGGAGAGCATGGAGCAGGCGACCATCGAATGTGTCGACCCTAAGCAGGGGCAGCTTAAATTACCGGTAAAATATGAGACCTCTTCTACGCCGGGTAAAGGTCGGATTAATCTCATATTGCCGAATAAAACCTTGCAATATCAAGTTGCTTACGATGTTAAAAATTAGTGCTAAATGAGGTTTTATCTTTAGCGATAATTTTACATTTGATGAAATATTTTATTTCATTATTTGTTATTTGAAAGCCGGGTTCGATTTGTCCAGTCTGGAACTCATTACCTAACGCATATTAGCGTCCTGTTTCCATCGAGGTGACAGGAATAATGAGAACCTGCTGAGTGACAAATTATGGATAAGCGTAAAGTAGCTATTATCGGGGGTTCCGGTTTTATCGGAACACGCCTGGCGAAACGTCTCAGTGTGCGCGATGATCTGACGTTGGTCATCGTTGATAAACAACCTAGCGCACATTTTCCGGCGCTCTATCAGTATGGCGACGTGACGCAACCCGAGACCCTGCAAGAGCCGCTGGCGGGCTGCGACGCCATCATTAATCTGGCGGCGGAACATCAGGACAACGTCGATCCCATTTCGCTCTATTATCAGGTCAATGTAGAAGGTGCACGGCATGTCTGCATGACCGCCTCCGCGTTGAATATCCACCAAGTCATTTTCACTTCCTCGGTTGCCGTTTATGGGTTCGTCGAGCAGGAAACCGATGAAGGAGGGCGTTTCGATCCTTTCAATCATTACGGCAAATCCAAGCTCGAAGCGGAATACGTTTATGAAGCGTGGCGCAAGGCGGATAGCGCCAACAAATTGACCATCATTCGCCCGACGGTGGTATTCGGTGAAGGCAACCGCGGCAATGTGTATAACCTGTTCCGCCAGATCGCCAGCGGCCGATTCGTGATGATTGGCAGTGGCAATAATATGAAGTCGATGGCTTACGTTGAAAATATTGCCGCGCGGCTGGAGCATGCGTTGGACCAGCAGTCAAGTTATCAGGTCAGCAACTACGTCGATAAACCGGACTTTACGATGAATCAATTGGTCGACGTTATTTCCTCCTCGCTGGGCAGAGAAAATAAGACGATTCGCATTCCTTATGTGGTGGGAATATGCGGGGCGACCGCATTGGATGTCGTGAGTAAAATAAGTCGTAAAAAATTCCCAATCAGTCGCGTCAGAGTGCAGAAATTCTGCGCCAGAACGCAATTTAAAAGTAATGTGCAAAATAATTTCGTGGCGCCGGTTGAACTTGATTCGGCAATCGAAAGAACCATTAAACATGAGTTTTCTGATAGATAACTTAACCGCACGCTGACGTTATTTACTTATTTCCGCCGACAAGCGGATAAATCTGTATTTTTCAGGATTAATTCATGCTGACTTATATCCTGGCAGGATCAATTTTGTTTTTGTTAATAGCGCATTGGGAGCTGTAACTCAAGGGCGGTAGCGTGCTTATTCGCTGGAGGAACGATGTTATATCAACTGAGCGTGATATTTGTGCTGGCGGTAGCGTGGGTCCTTATTGCCCGCCGGGCCGCCTTAACGGTGGGATTAGTGGATAAGCCCAATGCGCGTAAGCAACATCTGGGACACATTCCGCTGGTCGGCGGTATCGCCGTGTACCTGACGCTGATGCTGATGACGCTGTGGCAACCCGCCTGGCTGCCTGACAGCACCGTCTATCTGCTGTGCATTACGGCGCTGGTGGTGTTGGGCGTGCTGGATGACCGCTTTGATCTGCCCGTGGCGCCACGCGTCATGGTGCAGGGAGGGATCGCGCTGGCGATGATGCTGGCGGCAGGGATGCAGCTTTCCTCATTGGGCTATGTTTGGGGGCATCAGGAAGTGATGCTCGGTTATGGCGCGTTGCTGCTCACGCCGCTGGCGGTATGGGGAGCGATCAACGCCTACAACATGGTGGATGGCATCGATGGGCAACTGGGCGCCTTGTCCTGCGTGACCTTCGTCGCGTTGGCTATCGTGTTCGGATTGGGCGGCAGGGAAGATCTGGCGCTGTGGTGCCTGGGCCTGATCGTCGCGCTGGCGGCCTATCTGTTGTTCAACCTGAGCCTGTTCGGCGCGCGCAACAAGATCTTTATGGGGGACGCCGGCAGCATGGTGATCGGCTTCAGCGTGCTGTGGCTGGTGTTGCTGGCGACGCAGGGGCCACAGGCGGTAATGCGTCCGGTCACCGCGCTGTGGCTGATCGCCATTCCTCTGATGGACATGGTGACTGTGATGGTGCGTCGCCTGTTGCGTCGCCAAAGCCCCTTCAAAGCGGGCCGCGATCATTTGCACCATATTCTGATGCGTCGTGGGCTCAATGCGCGTCAGGCGCTGGCGATGAGCACCATGCTGGCGGTGACGTTGGCCTGCATTGGCATTTGCAGTGAAGTGTTGCAGCTGCAGGAAAGCCAAATGTTGGTGGCGTTTCTGTTCTGTTTTTGCGGTTATTTCGTCATGTTGCGCGAACCGCGTCAGGCGACGGTGTTCAGCGATAATCCGACCGTCGGCCGTTAATCCCCTCACGGGCTGCGGCAGCAGCCCGTTTATCACGGTACTTCCATGAATTTTCATTTGCCTCTTTTGATGCCATTGGCCTTCACCTCCGCGCTGTTGAGTGGATGTACGGTGGTTCCCGGTTCACATTTACCGACCAGCGGAAAAGCCATCGTCGTGCAACAGGACGACGATTTCGATTTGAATGACCAGGTACAGGTTTATCGCATGTCGCCGATGCTGCTGCAGAAAATGCGGCGCGTAGAACCGGTCGCCCGGCCGAACCCGGCGCTGGATCAGCGATTGCAGAGCTATCAATACCGCATCGGCGTCGGCGACGTGTTGGACGTCACCGTCTGGGATCACCCCGAGTTGACCACGCCGGCCGGGCAATACCGCAGCGCCAGCGACACCGGCAACTGGGTGCATGCGGATGGCACGATTTTTTATCCCTATATCGGGCGAGTGGCGGTGGTGGGCAAGACCGTCACCGAAGTGCGCAGCCTGATCGCCGGCCGTCTGGCGCAGTATGTGGAAAGCCCTCAGGTTGACGTCAGTATTGCCGCTTTCCGTTCGCAGAAGGCTTACGTGACCGGCGAAGTGAAAACCTCCGGCCAACAGGCGATCACCAACGTGCCGTTGACCATTCTGGATGCGATTAACGCCGCCGGCGGCCTGACGGACAACGCCGATTGGCGCAACGTGGTGCTGACCCATCAGGGCAAAGAGCGGGCTATCTCGCTGCAGGCGCTGATGCAGCGCGGCGACATCAGCCAGAACGCGCTGCTGCAGCCGGGCGACATCCTCTACATCCCGCGCAATGACGAATTGAAAGTGTTCGTGATGGGCGAGGTGGGCAAGCAAGCGACGCTGAAGATGGATCGCAGCGGCATGACCCTGACCGAGGCCCTCGGATCTTCCGAAGGGATCAGCCAGACGGTGGCGGATGCGACCGGGGTGTTCGTGATCCGGCCGAGCGGCGGTAAAACACCGCAGCGACTGGCGACGCTGTATCAGTTCGATCTCTCCGACGCCAGCGCGCTGGCGATGGGCGCTGAATTTCAGCTGCAACCTTACGACGTCGTGTACGTCACTGCGGCGCCGGTCGCGCGCTGGAACCGTTTGATCAGCCAGCTGGTGCCGACCATCAGCAGCTTTAACGATCTCAGCGAGGCGACCTTGCGCGTGCGCAACTGGTAACTCCGCAGGGTGAATAAGGAACAGAAGATGAAAAATAATGCGCTGTCCGTGATGGTGGCCGAACAAGACGAAAAGCTGGAGTGGGAACGCCTGATTGGGCCGCTGTGGGATAACCGCTGGCGGATCGCCGTCGTGACCGGCGTGGCAGGCATGTTGGGCGTCGCCTACGCCCTGTTGGCCACCCCGGTGTACCAGGCTACGGCGGTGGTGCAGGTGGAGAAGCAGCTGTCCGGCGATTCGCTGCTGCGTGAAACGTTGGACAGTTCAATGATGGGGCAAAATTCGGCGACACAGGATGAGGTGACGCTGGCTAAGTCGCGCTACGTGCTGGGAAAAACGGTGGACACCCTCGGTCTGACGGTGCGCGTCAGCCCGGACTATTTCCCGGTGTTCGGCAAAGGCTTTGCCCGCTTGAGCGGTGAAAAGCCGCCGGTGCTGAGTATTGCCACGCTGACGACGCCGGCGGACATGGAGGGCGAAGCGCTGACGCTGACGGTGCGCGATGGGCAGCATTACGAGCTGAGTTATGACGGCAGCAAACTGTTCAGCGGCGTGGTCGGGCAGCCGGTGGCGCAAGGCGGTTGGAACATGACCGTCTCGGCGCTGGACGCTTCGCCGGGCGCCAGCTTTACCGTGGTCAAAGTCGCGCGTCAAGAAGCGGTGGACGATCTGCGTAAATACCTGGACGTGGTGCCGGGTGGCAAGGATAGCGGCATCATGACCTTTACGCTGCCGAGCGAAGATCCGCAGAGCGCCGAGGCAATGCTGAAGAACATCACCGACAACTACCTGCAGCAGAACGTGGACCGCAAAACGGAAGAAGCTCAGCGAATGCTGGCGTTCCTGCAAGAGCAACTGCCGCAAACGCAAACCTCGTTGAACAACGCCGAAACCCAACTTAATCAGTTCCGCCAGCAAAATGACTCGGTGGATCTGTCGCTTGAAGCCAAATCGGTGCTGGATACTCAAGTGCAGCTCGAGGCCCAGCTCAACGAGCTGACCTTCAAGGAAGCGGAAATCTCCAAACTCTACACCCGCGCGCACCCGGCTTACCGGGCGCTGCTGGAGAAGCGCGCCACGCTGGAGGCGGAAAAGGCACGGCTGGGTAAACAGGTGCAGACGTTGCCGAAAATGCAGCAGGAGATCCTGCGTCTTACCCGCGACGTGCAGGTGGATCAGCAGGTTTACATGCAGCTGATGAACAAGCAGCAGGAACTGAGCATCAGCAAGGCCGGCACGGTGGGCAATGTGCGCATCATCGACGAAGCGGAAACCGCGCTGCGGCCGATTAAGCCGCAAAAGATGCTGATCGTATTGTTGGCGCTGCTGCTTGGCGCCGGGGGCGGCGCCATCGTAGTGCTGCTGCGTGCGGCCTTCCATCGCGGCATCAATGACATCGATACCCTGGAGAAGCGGGGCATCAACGTCTACGCCACCGTGCCGCTGTCGCCGTGGCAGGTGAAGCGCAACCGCGAGCAACGTCAGCTGCTGCCAAGGTCCGGGGGGCGGCGCTTGCCGATCCTGGCGGTGGCCGAACCGACGGACCTGTCGGTGGAAGCGATCCGCAGCCTGCGCACCAGCCTGCATTTCGCCATGATGGAGGCCAAGAACAACATTCTGATGGTCTCCGGCGCCAGCCCGGAAAGCGGCAAGAGCTTTACCAGCACCAACCTGGCGGTGGTGGTGGCGCAGGCCGGGCAGCGGGTGCTGTTGATCGACGCCGATATGCGCAAAGGCTTCCTGCACCGCTGGCTGGCGGATGATGGGCATCAGGGGCTGTCCGACATGCTGGTGGGCAACGTGATGGCGGAACAGGCGGTGCGGAAAACCGCCATCGCCAATCTGGACTTCGTGCCGCGCGGTCAGGTGCCGCCGAACCCGTCCGAACTGCTGATGCACCGCCGTTTCGCCGACTTCCTGCGCTGGGCCGGGCAGAACTACGATCTGGTGCTGATCGACACGCCGCCGATTCTGGCGGTTACGGACGCGGCGATCGTCGGCAATCACGCGGGTACCTCACTGCTGGTGGTGCGCTTTGAGGTGAATACCGTCAAGCAGATCGAAACCAGCATGCGTCGTTTCGAACAGAATGGCGTGGCGATCAAGGGCGTGATCCTCAACGGGATGGTGAAGAAGGCGGCAACCGACATGAGCTATTACAACTTCGCCTACCCAAGCCATCGGGAAGATCACCCGCAGGCAGGGGAATAAGCGGGTGAAGGCCATTATCACCAATGCCCTGTGGCTGATGCTTGAACGCGTTTCGCTCAGCCTGTCCGGCATCTTCGTCTCCATTTACGTTGCGCGCTATCTGGGGCCCGCGCAGTTTGGCACCCTCAACTATCTGTTGGCGACGATCGCCATCGTAGTGCCACTGGTGCAATTGGGCGCCGACAGCATCATTTTCAACCGCGTCGCCCGCCGACAGCCGAGCGGCATTCGCCTGATGCTGGCGTCAATACGCCTGCGTCGTTGGCTGTTCCTGGTGGTGGCGCTGCCGATGCTGATATGGAGCTATTTCAGCCAATCGCCCGCCAGCCAACTGATGACGCTGTTGCTGCTTATCAGCGCCTATTTCTCGATTCAGGACGTGTACAAAATTTATTACGATGCCCGCCTGCAGTCGAAACGCAATACGCTGATCAACAACCTGGCGCTGCTGCTGTCGATCGGGCTGCGGCTGGCGCTGGTGAGCGCGGCGCTGCCGCTGGTGTGGTTCGCGATACCCTACATCCTCAGCAGCGCCGTACCTTACCTGGCGCGCCTCTGGTTATTCCGTGCGGAAGCGGCGGCCTCGCCGCGGGTTACGCCGCGCCAGGCCAGGCGCTATGGCCGTTATTTGCTAAAGGTGGGCCTGCCGTTGGCCATCTCCAGCCTGTCGATAGTGATCTATACCCGCATCGATCAAATCATGCTGGGCAATCTGGTCGGCGAGCAGGCGGTAGGCTGGTTCAGTGCCGCCACCACCCTCAGCCAAGGCTGGGTTTTCGTGCCGATGGCGCTGATCACTTCGTTGATGCCGGGCATTGCTAGCTGTCGCGATCCGTTGGAGCAGGAGTACCGTATTCGGGTGCTTTATCTGGTGGTCTTGGGCCTGTCGTTGCCGGTGTTGCTGGGCCTATGGTGGTTCGCCCACCCGGCGATTGCGCTGCTGTACGGCGCCGCTTTCCAACCGGCCGCCAATATCCTGGCTATTTGCACGCTGACCTCGCTGTTCTCGGTAATGGGGACGGTTTCGTACCGCAGCATCGTGCTGTTCGCCGGCTATCGTTTTATCGCCATCAAGATGCCGTTGGTGGCGGTGGCGAACGTGGTGATGAATCTGCTGCTGATCCCGCGCTACGGCCTGATCGGTGCGGCGGTATCTACGCTGTTGGCGGAGTTCATTTCGTTCTTCGTGCTGAACAGTTTATTCCGTGGCGGAAAAATTACCCGACTGCAGCTGACCTGTTTTTACTGCCTGCCGCGTCTTGTCAGCAAATTAAGGAGAGAGCATGTTAAACATCCTGGTTAAAAATATTTCCAAGCGCCTGCCCGATGCCTGGCACCATCAGGTTAAATACGCGCTCTATTTCAAGAAGCTGCCGCACCTGTCAAAACCGACCGGCTTCAGCGAAAAGATCATGCGCCGCAAAATTTATCCGCGCAGCATCTACACCACTTTGTCGGACAAGTTCAAGGTGCGTGAATTTATCGCCGGCCTGTGGGGCGAGGAGTATCTGGTGGAGCTGTATGCGCATGGCACTGAACTTAGCTACGACATGTTCAGGCAATTGCCTAACGCCTTTGTGCTGAAGGCCAACCACGGCAGCGGCTATAACCGCTTGGTGTTCGACAAGCAGCAGATTAGCTACGCGGAGTTGTACGATCTCAGCAACGCGTGGATGCGCAGCAACTTTTATGAGCAGAGCCGCGAAAAGCATTATCTGGATATCGAACCCTGCATCATGGTGGAGCGCCTGTTGCTGGATGGCGAACAGGTGCCGAACGATATCAAGTTTCATTGTTTCAACGACAATCATGAAATTCGTATGTTCATCCAGGTGGATTACCAGCGTTTCGGCACCCATCGGCGCGATATTTTTGATATCGACTGGAACCGCACCGAAATTCGTATCAACTTGCCGAATGCAGACGAACCGATGCCGCGTCCTACACGGCTGGAGGAAATGATACGTTTGGCTCGCCAGACCGCGCAGCAGTTCTCTTATGTCCGTGTGGATTTCTACCAGGTCGGTGAGAAGGTGTATTTCGGTGAGTTGACGTTTACGCCTGGCGCGGGGTTAAGCAAGCTGATGCCGAAAAACATTGAGCAGGAATGGGGCAGTTATTTTACTGAGTAAACGCTTATGCAAAGAGTCGCCTCCAATTTTCAAATGCATGCCAATGCGGGTTATAATCAGTCGCGAGATTTAGTCAATCAATCAATTGTATTGACCTTCCTGCTGATGTTTTTCGTGAAAACGTTCCTGACCTCGGGATCGTTCAATAGCGAGCTGATTAATAAAGCGGTCATGGGGCTTAATGGCTTGATGTTGCTCTATGTTGGCTATGCATTTTTTATCGCTACGCTGGCGGAAAAGGCGGTTGCGGGTTTTTTGGTTCTGCTGTTTCTTGTTAATATTGCCACCGGTCATGGTGATTATCTGTTTGGTGCGGTATTCAGCACGGCGGTGATCATTTTATTTCGCCGCATAGACATGGGGCGTGGCGCTGAAATGTTTGCCATCACCTTTGTGGTGGCAGGGTTACTGGTGGTTATTCCCTATATCTTTTACACCGATGGGTTTGTTTACCTTGATGAGCGTTACGGCAATCGATTAACGCTGGGGTTCGATAATCCGAATACCCTGGCGTATTATTCTTTTGCCTTGTTCGCCACATTGCTGTGCCTGATCGATCATGCGAAATTAACGCGAGGAATGAAAAATATCGCTTCGCTGGCGGTATCGGCGTTAATTCTCCCGGTGCTGATGTATTCCTATTCTCGCACCTGTTTTATGTTGGCGCTGTTGATGTTGTTGCTGTTTTGGCTGGCGCCGCTGCTGCGTGTCGCGCCGAACAGAAAAGTCTGCATCGCGCTGACGTTGGCCATTGTAGGCTTTCAATTCGCCAGCGTTATACGCTGGGGGAGTAATCCGGCCTTGGACGTCCTCTTGAACCAGGCGTTGACCGGGCGAGTCTGGTTCTCCTGGCAGATGTTTCAGGCGGTGGGGCTACCCAATCCGCTGTTCGGCATGAATATAGAGCCTTATAAGCCCGTCGATTTCTTCTTCATCGCCATGTTTTATTCGGCCGGTGGCATCGCTTCTGTCGTCATGCTTTTTTGTTATTTTCACCTGTTGGGCAATATGCGCAGGCTGAGTCGGTTCATGCGCTGGGTGGTGGTTGTTTTCCTGCTGACAACCTTTACGGAAACCTATTTTTTGGTCCCGGTATTTAACGTGTCGTTATTGTTGCTTTGCCGTGGAAAAGAAATGATAAATTCTAAGTTGGAGGGTTAAGAAATGGATTTCTCGATCGTTATCCCTATTTATAATAGTGCACGCTACCTGCCGAAAACGCTGAAGCGGATTTTCAACGCTTGCCAAGGATTCGACTATCAGGTGATTTTGGTTGATGATTGCTCTGACGAGGATGATATCAAGTATATTCGTCAGATAGCGGCGACGAATAGCAATGTGATGCTGCATGAGAAAAAACAGAAGAGCAATGCGGCGGTGTCGCGCAACTTAGGTACCAAGTTAGCGCAATCGGAGATCGTGTTTTTCCTCGACTCTGATGATTACTTCACGACCAACTATATTATTCGTCGCATGAATAAACATGAGGATCGCCATATTGATATTATCTTCGGCAACTATGCGGAGGTGAGCGGCGATTCGGTGCGTGATTTCAACTTCCATTATAAATCCGGTTCCTCCGGCGAGGATTTTCTTTTTCTGGAAATGGGCGATATTCGTTCATCCACCATCAGCATCCGTAAAAAAAGCGATCGCCGCTTTTTATTTCCCGAGTTCCTCAATAAGCATCAGGACTGGGGTTTTTTGGTCAATGCCACCAATTTGGGCGCGCATGTGGCGCACGACGCCGGCGGAGGGGTGTTTCTCGACGTAGGGCGCTATGGGCGCATGACGGCGAAGCTCAATCTGGAGGCCAGCGACCGCTTTATCAATACCTTCCTCAGCCCCAGCGATCGCCATATCAGCGGATTCGCCTGCAAGCATCTGCTGGCCTCGCTGTATTCGGAAAACGCCCAGGCGTTCAATTATTACTCGTCGCGCATCGTGCGGCACAGCCTGAGCGGCAAGTTCAAGGTGATCAAATGGTATGGCGATTGTCTGGCGCGGTTGGGATTGTTCTCGGTTGGCGGCCGGCTGCTGCGCAATGTGCGCCAGGGATTCAGGAGATGATATGCAAGCACGCAAGGTAATCATCGTTATCGAAAATATCGCGGGCAAGGGCGGTACTGAACGGGTCGCCAGCGGTTTGGCCAACGCGCTGGCGCGTCTGCCGGGTTATGAGGTGGCGGTGTTTTCGCTGTTTGGCGAGCGGAGCTTCTTTCCGCTGGCGAGTGACGTCCGGTTGCGCTGCGGCGGTGGCGATTCGCTGTTCTGGCCATGGCGGCTGGCATTGGCGCTGCGGCGTGAACGCGCGGACGTGATCATTACCGTTTCTATGGGAAAACTGTCGGTGGTGATGACGCCTTTTCTGCGTTTGTTCTGTGCCCGCAGCCGGTTGCTATTAAGTGAGCACGTCAGCTTTCACCAGTATCCGCGCGTATTTAAGTGGCTGAAGTTGCTGGTTTACCGGCTGAGCGATCGCGTGATTTTCCTGACGCGGCAAGATAGCGACGCCATCGCTCGCTGGGTGGGGGCCGGAAAATGTCGGGTGATCGAGAACGTTTCGCCATTCGGCGCACAGGCGCCGACGCCGGCGCTGCAAAAAAAGGTGGCGCTGGCGGTGGGGCGATTGAGCAATCAGAAAGGCTTCGATCGACTGATCGCACTGTGGCGAGGGGTGGTGGCGCAGGCGCCGGATTGGCGTCTGCTGATTATTGGCGACGGTCCGGAGCGCGACGCATTGCGGCGACAGATTGAAGACGCCGGGCTGGAGCGGCAGGTGAGTCTGCTGCCGGCCACCGCTGACGTGGCGGACTATTATCGCCAGGCCAGCCTGTATTTGATGACCTCTCGCTATGAGGGATTGCCGATGGTGTTGATCGAAGCCATGAGTTTCGGCCTGCCGCTGGTGGCCTACGACTGCAAGACCGGCCCGGCCGAGTTGATAGACGATGGCGTCAACGGCTATCTGGTGCCCGATGACGACGCTGCCGCCTTCAGCGAAGGGGTGATCAAACTGATGCTCGATCCGGGTTTGCGCGAGCACTTCTCTATCGCCGCGTTAGAGAAGTCTCGTCGTTTTTCTCCCGAACGTATTTATCCCCAGTGGCAACAGCTCACCGAGTGAGGACAGAATGGAAAAGATATCCGTGATAATGCCGGCCTACAATGCTGCGAACTCTATTAAAGAGTCGATTTTAGGCGTGCTGAATCAGCGATTTACCGATTATCACCTGTATGTGATCGATGATGCGTCTACCGACGATACTGCCGAGGTGGTACGGCCGTTTATCCACGATCGCCTCACCTATATCCGTAATGAGCATAACCAGGGCGTGGCGGAAACGCGCAACATCGGCATTGAGGCGGCGAAAGGCGACTATATCGCCTTCTGCGACAGTGATGACGTATGGCTGCCCAACAAGCTGTCGCGGCAGGCGAGCATTTTGCAAACCCGCCGCTACGACGTGGTGTGCTCCCATTATTACACCTTCGAAGACGACCTGAAATTGATCAAAAACACCCGTGGTGCGGATGAGCTTATTGGCTATCAGGATATGTTGAAAAGCAACTGGATTGGCAATCTCACCGGCATCTACAACCAGAAGCGCATCGGTAAGGTGTATCAGCAAAAAGTGGGCCATGAGGACTATTTGATGTGGCTGGCGGTGCTGCAGAAGGCGCGTAACGGCCTGGCCTACTGCATTCCCGAACCGCTGGCCTGTTACCGATTGTCTACCCATTCGCTGTCGGGCAACAAAATCCGCGCCGCGGATTGGCAATGGCGGATTTACCGTCAGCATTTGGGGCTGTCTTACCAGAAATCCTGCTATCTGTTCGCCACCTATCTGTTCAATGCCGTGGTGAAAAGGAAGTGACCATGAGGGGGATGTATCAGAGGGTGGCTCTGGGCTGTTGCGCCTTGTGGAGCGCTTCGGCTCTGGCGCAGAGCTGCCAACCCAATCTGTTGGCCAACCCCGGCTTTGAGCAGGGGCTCAGCGGCTGGCGCGCGCAGGGCGCACAGGGCGACGGCGATACGCACAGCGGCCGTGGCAGTCTGCGTTATGACAATGCAGATGCAGCGCAGTACCGTACCTTCAACCAGGCGCTGCAGGTTGTGCCCGGGCAGACGATCGATTTCGGCGTCTGGCTCAAGACCCGCGGCGTACGCGGGCAAAGCCGCGACGGCGGCGCCGGGGTTTATCTGCAAAGCTTTGATGCGCAGGGGCGCTTTCTGGAAGGCAGCTATCCGGCTGGCGTGACCGGCGACAGCGGTTGGCGGCAGGTGAACGCCAGCTATACCGTGCCGCCGCAGGCGGCGCGAATCACTTTTGGCGTTTACCTGCGTAAGGGGAGCACCGGTACCGTCTGGTTTGACGACGCCTATGCGTGTACTCGAGCGCCTAAGCCGGCATTGTATCAGCTCGGCGCGTCGGCGCAGGGAAAGGTCGACACGCTGATAGTCACTGCGCAGCCGCAGCATTTGCAGGTCGATAGCGAATTGCTTAATGCCGAGGGGCAGGTTGTTCACCGTAGCCGCGACCGTTATCAAGTTGAAGGGCAGCGCCGTATCGAATACCCACTGCCGACCGGCCTGGCCCAGGGAGAGTACCGCCTGCGTCAGCAGGTCACCGGTCAGCAACCCCAGCCGGCACAGGGCAGCGAGCTGTCTTTTCGCGTTGGCCAGCCTGCGGCCAAAGTGGCGATCGACAGCAAAGGCTTTACCCTGCGCGATGGTCAACGGCTTTTCCCGTTGGGCATTTACGCCAACGTGGCTACCGATGAACATTTGGCGCGCATCGCCTCGGCGGGATTCAACACGGTGCTGAACTATGATTATGGGGAAAAGAAAGATCCTTACGCCTTTTTCCGCAACGCACGCAAGCGCGGGCTGCTGGTCATTTACTCCGTCAAAGATCAGTACCGCGGCAGCCGTTTCGCGCCGGCCGTGCGCGGTGGCGACTACGCGGCGATGACGGCCTGGTACGTGCAGCGCTTGCGCTCTCAGCCCAACCTGCTCGCCTGGTACATCAACGATGAACTGGGGCCGGAATATCTCGATAAGATCGAGGAAAAAAACCTGCAAATAAAGCGGCTTGACGGCGATCACCCCACCTTCCAGGTGTTGAACAAAACCGGGGAGTTGGACGCCTACTTTAACAGCAGCGACATTTTGGCGACCGACCCTTACCCGGTGGGGAACGATCGCGATCTGACGCGCACTACGCGTTATACCGAACTGACGGTGCAGGCCGCCCGCCAGGCACGCGGGGCCTGGGTGGTGATGCAAATCATGGATCACGCCGCTTATGACGCCCGCCGCAAGCCACATCCGCCGTCAGAGGCGGAAATCCGCAACCAGGCCTGGCAGGCGCTGATCGGCGGCGCTAAGGGGCTGTTGTTTTATTCTTATACCGATCTGTTTTACAAGCGTAAAACCGGCCGCTTCGACCAACGGGAGTTTGACGCCACCTGGCGTGGCGTGGCTGCCGTGTCGCAGCAAATTGCCGCTTTCACCCCTTATCTGCTGACGGGAAAATCGACGCCGCTGGCGGGAAGCGACCCGCAAATGCCGGCGCGGATGTTTATTCTGGGCGATCGCGCCTTGCTGCTGGTAGCCAACCCCTACTATCGAGAGGGAAGCACCCGCTTGCGCCTTCCGGCGGGCTGGCGGCAGCAGGGAGAGGGCACGGAGGTCAAGCTGGCGTTGCCCGCAGTGGGCACCGCGACGCTGTGGCTTCAACGCTGAAAGCGACGAGTTAGCATCACGCGGGAGGTTTCTCCCGCGTCCTACCCCCAAATACCCCACCTTGCCCCCCGCCCGTCAGTCTCTGTCATGAATTCCTGATTTATTCATTCAAATTCAATTAATTAAAGTTAATTCTCGCACCTATACTTTGGTGGTATTTCATCCCCGACGCGCGCGTCGCCTCCCGCTTTCTCTTGATCGCAATCAATTTGCCGCCGGTTGGCCGTCAGTAGGCTGGCGGCAGATTGAGCATGTCTTCTTATAACGACAAGAGCCTTCAGGAGCATTCCGGATGAGCAAATTTTTAGACCGTTTCCGCTATTTCAAGCAGTTGGCGGAGCCTTTTTCTGGCGATCACGGCCAGACCTTGAACACCAACCGCGACTGGGAAGACGGCTACCGCAGCCGTTGGCAACACGACAAAGTGGTGCGTTCCACCCACGGCGTGAACTGCACCGGTTCCTGCAGTTGGAAGATCTATGTGAAGAATGGTCTGGTGACCTGGGAAACCCAGCAAACCGACTATCCGCGCACCCGTCCCGATCTGCCTAACCATGAACCGCGCGGCTGCCCGCGCGGCGCCAGCTACTCCTGGTACCTGTACAGCGCCAACCGGCTGAAATACCCGCTGATGCGCAAGCGTCTGCTCAAGCTGTGGCGCGAAGCGAAAGCGCAGCACAGCGATCCGGTTGCGGCCTGGGGCTCTATCGTCGGCGATGCGGAAAAAGCCAAAAGCTACAAGGTGGCGCGCGGCCGCGGCGGTTTCGTCCGCTCCAGCTGGCAAGAGGTCAATGAACTGATCGCCGCCGCCAACGTCTATACCGCCAAAACCTTCGGCCCGGACCGCATTATCGGCTTCTCGCCGATCCCGGCGATGTCGATGGTGTCCTACGCCGCCGGCGCCCGCTACCTGTCGCTGATCGGCGGCGCCTGCCTGAGCTTCTACGATTGGTACTGCGATCTGCCGCCGGCCTCGCCGATGACCTGGGGCGAGCAGACCGACGTGCCGGAATCCGCCGACTGGTACAACTCCTCCTACATTATCGCCTGGGGCTCCAACGTGCCGCAGACGCGTACCCCGGACGCCCACTTCTTTACCGAAGTGCGTTACAAGGGCACCAAAACCGTGGCGGTGACGCCGGACTATGCCGAAGTCGCCAAGCTGTGCGACCACTGGCTGAATCCGAAGCAGGGCACCGACAGCGCGATGGCGCTGGCGATGGGCCACGTAATGCTGAAAGAGTTCCATCTCGACCGCGAAGTTGGCTACTTCCGCGACTATGTGCGCCGCTATACCGACATGCCGATGCTGGTGCTGCTGGAGCCGCGTGAAGGCGGCCACTACGCCGCCGGCCGCCTGCTGCGCGCCGCCGATCTGGTGGACGGATTGGGCCAGGAAAACAACCCCGAGTGGAAAACCGTCGCCATCGACAGCCACAGCGGCGATCTGGTGGCGCCGCAGGGTTCCATCGGTTTCCGCTGGGGCGAGAAGGGCAAGTGGAACCTGGAACAGCGCGAGGGCAAATCGCAACAGGAAGTCGAGCTGCAGCTCAGCCTGTTGGGCATGCATGACGACGTCGCCGAGGTGGGCTTCCCGTACTTCGGCGGAGCCGACAGCGAGCATTTCAACAGCGTGGCACTGGACGAGATCCTGCTGCACAAGCTGCCGGTGAAACGCCTGCGGCTGGCGGACGGCAGCGAAGCGCTGGTGACCAGCGTGTATGACCTGACGCTGGCCAATTACGGCCTGGAACGCGGGCTGGACGACGCCAACTGCGCCGCCGACTATGACGAGGTCAAGGCCTACAGCCCGGCCTGGGCCGAGCAGATCACCGGCGTGTCGCGCCACAACATCATCCGCATTGCCCGCGAGTTCGCGGAAAACGCCGAGAAGACCCACGGCCGTTCGATGATCATCGTCGGCGCCGGCGTCAACCACTGGTATCACATGGACATGACCTACCGCGGCCTGATCAATATGCTGATCTTCTGCGGTTGCGTCGGCCAGAGCGGCGGCGGCTGGGCGCACTACGTCGGCCAGGAAAAACTGCGGCCGCAAACCGGCTGGCTGCCGCTGGCGTTTGGCCTCGACTGGCAGCGCCCGCCGCGCCACATGAACAGCACCTCGTTCTTCTACAACCATTCCAGCCAATGGCGCTATGAAACTGTCGGCACCGACGAGCTGCTGTCGCCGCTGGCGGACAAGTCGCGCTTCGGCGGCAGCCTGATCGACTTCAACGTGCGCGCCGAGCGCATGGGCTGGCTGCCGTCGGCGCCGCAGTTGGGCACCAACCCGCTGCGCCTGGCGGAGCAGGCCCGCGCCGCCGGCCAGTCACCGGTCGAGTTCACCGTCGACGGCCTGAAAAACGGCACGCTGGGCTTCGCCGCCGAGCAGCCGGACAATCCGCAGAACTTCCCGCGCAACCTGTTCGTCTGGCGCTCCAACCTGCTGGGGTCTTCCGGCAAGGGCCATGAGTACATGCTCAAATACCTGTTGGGCACCGAAAACGGCATCCAGGGGAAAGATCTCGGCCAGCAGGGCGGCGTGAAGCCACAGGAAGTGGAATGGCGCGAGCAGGGCGGCGAAGGCAAGCTGGATCTGGTGGTGACGCTCGATTTCCGCATGTCGAGCACCTGCCTGTACTCCGACGTGGTGCTGCCGACCGCCACCTGGTACGAAAAAGACGATATGAACACCTCCGACATGCACCCGTTCATCCATCCGCTGTCGGCGGCGGTCGATCCGGCCTGGGATTCGAAGAGCGACTGGGAGATTTACAAGGGCATCGCCAAGGCCTTCTCCGAAGTGTGCGTCGGCCATCTGGGCCAGGAAACCGACGTGGTGACCTTGCCTATCCAGCACGACTCCGCCGCCGAACTGGCACAGCCTTACGGCGTGCAGGACTGGAAGAAAGGCGAATGCGATCTGATCCCCGGCAAAACCGCGCCGCACATCATCGCGGTGGAACGCGATTACCCGGCCACCTACGAGCGCTTCACCTCGCTGGGGCCGCTGCTGGACAAACTGGGCAACGGCGGCAAGGGCATCAGCTGGAACACCCAAACCGAGGTCGACTTCCTCAAGCAGCTTAACTACGTCAAGGCCGACGGCCCGGCGGTAGGGCGGCCGAAGATCGAGAGCGCGATTGACGCGGCGGAAGTGATCCTGTCGCTGGCGCCGGAAACCAACGGCCAGGTGGCGGTAAAAGCCTGGGAGGCCCTGAGCAACGTCACCGGCCGCGATCACCGGCATCTGGCGCTGAACAAGGAAGACGAGAAAATTCGCTTCCGCGACATTCAGGCGCAGCCGCGCAAAATCATCTCCAGCCCGACCTGGTCCGGCCTGGAAGACGAACACGTTTCCTACAACGCCTGCTACACCAACGTGCACGAGTTGATCCCGTGGCGCACCCTCAGCGGCCGTCAACAGCTGTATCAGGACCACGAGTGGATGCGCGCCTTCGGTGAAAGCCTGCTGGTATACCGGCCACCGATCGACACCCGTGCCGCGCAGCCGCTGCTGAACAGCAAGCCGAACGGCAACAAGGAGAAGGCGCTGAACTTCCTGACGCCGCACCAGAAGTGGGGCATTCACTCCACCTACAGCGACAACCTGTTGATGCTGACGCTGTCGCGCGGTGGCCCGATCGTCTGGCTGAGCGAAGACGACGCCAAAGATCTGGGCATCGCGGACAACGACTGGATCGAGGCCTTCAACGCCAACGGCGCGCTGACGGCGCGCGCGGTGGTCAGCCAGCGTATCCCGGCCGGCATGACCATGATGTACCACGCGCAGGAGCGCATCGTGAACCTGCCGGGCTCGGAGATCACCAGCCAACGCGGCGGCATCCACAACTCGGTGACCCGCGCCTGTCCGAAGCCGACCCACATGATCGGCGGCTATGCGCAGTTGGCCTACGGCTTCAACTACTACGGCACCGTCGGCTCCAACCGCGACGAGTTCGTGGTGGTGCGCAAGATGAACCGCATTGATTGGTTGGACGACGAAGGCAACGACTACGCGCAGGGCAGTCAGCAGGAGAACAGCAAATGAAAATTCGTTCGCAAGTCGGCATGGTGCTGAATCTGGACAAGTGCATCGGTTGCCACACCTGTTCGGTCACCTGCAAAAACGTCTGGACCAGCCGTGAAGGCATGGAGTACGCCTGGTTCAATAACGTGGAAAGCAAGCCCGGCGTCGGGTATCCGCACGCCTGGGAAGATCAGGAAAAATGGAAGGGCGGCTGGATCCGTAAAATCAACGGCAAGCTGGAGCCGCGCATGGGCAGCCGCGTCGGCGTGTTGGCGAAAATCTTCGCCAACCCGGACGTGCCGGCGCTGGACGACTACTACGAGCCGTTCGATTACGACTACCAGCATCTGCACACCGCCAAACAGGGCAAACACCAGCCGGTGGCCCGCCCGCGCTCGCTGATTACCGGGCAGCGCATGAACAAGATCGAAAGCGGCCCGAACTGGGAGGAGATCCTCGGCGGGGAATTCGAAAAACGCTCGCAGGACAAGAACTTCGATAACCTGCAGAAGGCGATGTACGGCCAGTTCGAAAACACCTTCATGATGTACCTGCCGCGCCTGTGCGAGCACTGCCTCAACCCGGCCTGCGTCGCCACCTGCCCGAGCGGGGCGATCTACAAACGCGGCGAAGATGGCATCGTGCTGATCGACCAGGACAAGTGCCGCGGCTGGCGCATGTGCCTGACCGGCTGCCCGTACAAGAAAATCTATTTCAACTGGAAAAGCGGCAAGTCCGAGAAGTGCATCTTCTGTTACCCGCGTATCGAAGCCGGGCAGCCGACGGTCTGTTCGGAGACCTGCGTGGGCCGCATCCGCTATCTCGGCGTGCTGCTGTACGACGCCGATCGCATCGAGCAGGCGGCGGCGGTGGAGAACGACAAAGATCTGTATCAGAGCCAGCTCGATATCTTCCTCGATCCGCATGATCCTAAGGTGATTGCTCAGGCGCTGGCGGACGGCGTGCCGCAGGGCGTCATTGAAGCCGCCCAGCAGTCGCCGGTGTACAAAATGGCGATGGACTGGAAGCTGGCGCTGCCGCTGCACCCGGAATACCGCACGCTGCCGATGGTGTGGTACGTGCCGCCGTTGTCGCCGATTCAGTCCGCCGCCGACGCCGGCGAGCTGGCGCACAACGGCGTATTGCCGGACGTCGAGAGCCTGCGCATTCCGGTGCAGTATCTGGCGAATCTGCTGACCGCCGGCGATACCGAACCGGTACTGCTGGCGCTGAAGCGCATGCTGGCGATGCGCCACTACAAACGGGCGGAAACCGTCGACGGCGTGGTGGACACCAGCGCGCTGGAGCAGGTTGGCCTGAGCGAAGCGCAGGCGCAGGAGATGTATCGCTACCTGGCGATCGCCAACTATGAAGATCGCTTTGTGGTGCCGTCGAGCCACCGCGAACTGGCGCGCGAAGCCTTCCCGGAAAGCAAGGGGTGCGGCTTCAGCTTCGGCGACGGCTGCCACGGCAGCGATGGCAAGTTCAATCTGTTCAACAGCCGCCGTATCGACGCCATCGACGTGACCGCGAAAACCGCGCGGCCGGAGGATGCCTCATGATCAGCCTGAAAGTGATCGCCCGCCTGCTGGATTATCCGGAGCAGGTGCTGTTTGACCATCAGCAGGCGCTGATCGAAGCGCTGGAGCCGGCCAGCGAGCTGGATCTGCACCACAGCGCGCAGCTGATTTTGTTTATCCGCCGCCTGTGCGCGCGCCCGTTGCTGGATGCTCAGGCTGACTATTGCGAGCTGTTCGATCGCGGCCGCGCCACCTCGCTGCTGCTGTTTGAGCACGTGCACGGTGAGTCGCGCGATCGCGGCCAGGCGATGGTTGACCTGATGGCGCAGTACCGCACCGCCGGGCTGGAGATCGACAGCCGCGAGCTGCCGGACTTCCTGCCACTGTACCTGGAGTATTTGGCCAGCCGCAGCGCGGCGCAGGCGCGGGAAGGGCTGCAGGACATCGCGCCGATCCTGGCGCTGCTGGGCGCGCGCTTGCAACAGCGTGAAAGTCCGTACGCGGTGCTGTTCGATCTGCTGCTGGCGCTGTCCGGCAGCGAGGTGCAGGCCCAGGCGCTGGAGACCCAGGTGGCGCAAGAGGCGCGCGACGATACGCCGCAGGCGCTGGATGCGGTGTGGGAAGAGGAGCAGGTCAAGTTTCTCGGCGAACAGGGCTGCGCCTCCGCCCAGCAGACGGCGCACCAGCGGCGCTTCGCCGGCGCGGTGGCGCCACAGTATCTGGATCTGACGGATGCGTTAACCGGAACCAAAGGACGCTAATCATGCAATTTTTGAATCAGTTCTTCTTCGATATCTACCCTTATCTGGCCGGCGCGGTATTCCTGATCGGCAGCTGGTTGCGTTACGACTACGGGCAGTACAGCTGGCGCGCCGGCTCCAGCCAGATGCTGGATAAAAAGGGCATGCGGCTGGCGTCCAACCTGTTCCACATCGGGATTATCGGCATCTTCGCGGGCCACTTCCTCGGCATGCTGACGCCGCACTGGATGTATGAGGCCTTCCTGCCGATCGACGTGAAGCAGAAGCTGGCGATGATCGCCGGCGGCGCCTGCGGCCTGATGACGCTGATCGGCGGCGCGCTGTTGCTGAAGCGTCGCTTGACCAACCCACGGGTGCGCGCCACCAGCAGCTTCGCCGACATCATGATCCTGACGTTGCTGGTGGTGCAGGTGTGCCTGGGCCTGCTGACCATTCCGTTCTCCGCCCAGCATATGGACGGCAGCGAAATGATGAAGCTGGTGGCCTGGGCGCAGGCGGTAGTGACCTTCCACGCCGGCGCCTCTGCGCACCTGGAAGGGGTGGCGATTATCTTCAAACTGCACATGGTGCTGGGCATGACGCTGTTCGTGCTGTTCCCGTTCTGCCGCCTGGTGCATATCTGGAGTGCGCCGGTAGAGTACCTGACCCGCCGTTATCAGCTGGTGCGCAACCGCCGCTGAGCCTGACCCCGCCGCCGCCGATCGCCAGCGGCGGCGCTATTCCGATAATTCCCCCGCCGTCTGCCCATTCTCGCCGCCTTGTCGTAAACTAATTATCTCAGTCATGTTACGCTTATGCTTCCGCCGACGGACGTCGGCCCGTGGTAGCCGATAACAAGAGATACCGCCTTGATGAAAGGCATTTTGGGACATAAAAACCGGGGATGATCCGCGTGGCCTTCGTGCCGTGCGGGAGAATCGCTTTATGGATAGTCAGGTTAATCAATAACAATAATGACCACACAATGTCGCTCACCCGAGCTGTTGCCTCTGAAAATCATTGCCACCGGGGCCGCGTTGCCGCCCAACCGCGTGGCGTCTTCTACGCTCGACGCTCGCCTGGGGAAACCGGCCGGCTACGTTGAAAAACGCTCGGGTATCGTTTGCCGCTATCACGCCGCCGACGATGCCAGCCAGGCCGAACTCGCTGCCGCTGCGCTGCAAGATGCGCTGGCTCGCCACGCCATCCCGGCAGCTTCCATTGACCTGCTGATCTCCGCCTCGGCGATATCGGTGCAGGCGCTGCCATGCACCGCCGCGCATATTCTCAAGGTGGCGGGGCTGGCGGCGGGCACGCCGGGCTTCGACATCAACAGCAGCTGCGTCAGCTTTATCTCTGCGCTGCAGGTAGCGGCGGGGCTGTTGAACGCCGGGACGTATCGGCGTATCGCCATCGTTTCGGCGGATCTCGCTTCACGCGGCATCGACTGGCAGCACGAAGAGTCGTCGCTGATTTTCGGCGATGGTGCCGCCTGTGCCATTGTGGAGTGCGGCGTCGGCGCCAGCGGTATCCTCGCCAGCCTGGTGGAAACCTATCCCGCCGGGAGCGAACTGTGCGAGATCCGCGCCGGCGGTACGCGTCG
Organism: Serratia sp. 201; assembly: GCF_037027545.1. Taxonomy (NCBI): domain Bacteria; kingdom Pseudomonadati; phylum Pseudomonadota; class Gammaproteobacteria; order Enterobacterales; family Yersiniaceae; genus Serratia; species Serratia sp. 201. The sequence goes on from NZ_JAXCHC010000002.1 coordinate 1,020,434, forward strand.
TAACCCGCGCGCCGGCATGTGTGAGCAAGACTTCCTGTTCCATATGCAGGGCAAGCCGCTGTTCCGTCAGGCGTCGGCGCTGATTGAGGGCTACCTCGACCGGCTGCTGAACGCCAGCGGCCTGACCCTGGCGCAGATCGCCACCGTAGTGCCGCATCAGGCCAGCCATCTGTCGCTCGAACATATGCGCAAACGGCTGCACGTCTCCAGCGAGGCGCTGGTCGATATCTACCGCCATCATGGCAATCAGGTGGCGGCGTCTATCCCGACGGCGCTGCATGCCGCCGTGACCACCGGGCGCTTCAATCCCGGTCAGCCGGTGATGCTGATCGGCACCGCCGCCGGGCTGGCGCTGGCCGGCATGGTGTTGCTGCCATGAGGGTGCTGGTCACCGGGGCGACCAGCGGGCTGGGACGCAACGCGGCGCAGTGGTTGCTGGAGGCAGGACATCAGGTGCGCGCCACCGGCCGCGATGAACGGGCCGGCGCAACGCTGCGTCAGCTGGGCGCCGAGTTTTGTGCGCTCGATCTGGCGCAGGCCACGTCGCAGCAATGTCGGGAGCTGGTGACCGACTGCGAGTGGGTGTGGCACTGTGCGGCCAAGTCTTCGCCCTGGGGCAGCAAGGCGGAATTTCACCGCATCAACGCCGCGGCGACGGAGAAGCTGGTGGAGGCGGCGGGGCGCTGCGGCGTGCGGCGCTTCGTGCATATCTCCACGCCGGCAATCTACTTCGATTTTCAGCCGCATTACGATCTTGACGAGGGTTACCGCGCCCGGCGCTTCGCCAATCACTATGCCGCCAGCAAGTATGCGGCCGAACAGCGCCTGTTGGCGCAGGCGAAGATCTATCCGCAAACCACCTACATTATGCTGCGGCCGCGCGGCCTGTTTGGCCCGCACGATCGGGTGATCGTGCCGCGGCTGTTGCAGCAGCTCGAACGCGATCGCGGCGTATTGCGATTGCCCGGCGGCGGACAGGCATTGCTGGATCTGACCTTTGCCCCCAATGTGGTGCACGCCATGGAGCTGGCCAGCCGGCAGCGCGGATTGTCGTCCGGCGCCGTGTACAACATCACCAACCACCAACCCCAGCGGCTGGCGGACATGTTGGATGCGCTGCTGCGTCAGGCGCTGGGGCTGAGTTACCGGCTGCAGGCCGTGCCCTATCCGCTGCTACATACGCTGGCCGGCGGCATGGAGCTGTGGGCAAGCCTGAGCGGCAAGGAACCGATGCTGACGCGCTACAGCGTGGCGGCGGTGCACTTCGACATGACCCTGAGCCAGACCCGCGCGATCGAAGAGCTGGGCTATCGGCCGCGTTACTCGATGGAAGAGGGGATCCGCCTGACCGGCGAGTGGCTGCGGCAGCAAGGAGGCGGACAACATGGCTAAAGTCACCGTTTTTGAAGTGGGCTATTGCACGCATATCGGCTGCATGGCGCTGCGCGGTGCCGGGTTCCGGGTGTGCAAATTCCCGGCGCGCGCCTATCTGCTGGAGGTAGGGGAGCGCCGCTGGCTGTGGGATACCGGCTACGCGCATTATTTTCAGCAGCACACGCAGTCGGGGCTGTTCAGCCTTTACCGCCGCATGACGCCGGTCTATTTCGATCCCGCCGAGTCGTTGGCGCACCAGCTGCGCGAAGCCGGTTACACCGAAGGTGACATCCAGGCGCTGATCGTCTCGCATTTTCACGCGGATCACATCGCCGGGCTGCAGGATTTCAGCCAACTCGACTTTATTTGCTCTGGCGAAGGCTGGCAGCAAACCCGTGGGCTGCGCGGTTTTGCGGCGCTGAAGCGCGCCTTTATTCCCGGCCTGATCCCGGCGGACTTCGAGAGCCGCCTGCAGTTTATGGAGGCTTTTCCCTCGGTGGCGTTGCCCGCGCTGCTGGCGCCGTTCGATCGCGGTTACGTGCTGCCGGGCAGCGAAGGGCAGATCGTGCTGGTGCCGCTGCCGGGGCATGCGGCCGGCCATATCGGCGCCTTTATCCTCACCGATGCCGGTTGGACGCTGCTGGCCAGCGACGCCGCCTGGTCGCCGCAGAGCTACCAGACGCTGCGCGGGCCTTCGCGCCTGGCCAATCTGGTGATGGACGACGCGGCGGCGTACACCCGCACGCTGGAGCGGCTCAACCAGCTGTGGGCGGGCGGCCAGGTCAACATTTTGCTGTGTCATGAGGGGGACCTGTGATCCCCTTCATGACCCTTTGGCACTATTTTCGCGCCCGACGCCTGCGCTTTGGCGATCGTGCGGCGCTGGAGGCGTATCAGGCCCGGCAGCTCACGGGCTTTGCCCGCCGGGTGCTGAGCAAGAGCCCCTATTTTCAGTGTTTCAGCCGCCGGCCGTTCGCCGAATGGCCGCAGATGGACAAGGCGCTGATGATGGCGCAGTTCGACCGGATGAATACCGCCGGGCTGCAGCGCGATGCGGTGCTGGCCTGCGCGCAGCGCAGCGAGGCGGATCGCGATTTCACGCCGAAGATCGGGCGCTACAGCGTCGGATTGTCGTCCGGCACCTCCGGGCAGCGCGGCGTGTTTGTCGTCAGCCCGCGCGAACAGCAGGTGTGGGCCGGCGGCATGCTGGCGAAAATGCTGCCGGACGGGCTGTTGGCCGGCGAGCGCGTTGCGCTGTTTCTGCGGGCGGACAATAACCTCTATCACAGCGTGAACAACCGTTGGCTGAGCCTGGCGTTTTACGATCTGCTCGCGCCGTTCAATGCGCATCTGCCCGCCTTGGAACGGCAGGCGCCCAGCATCATCGTGGCGCCGGCGCAGGTGCTGCGCGCCCTGGCGCTGGCGGTGCTGGCCGGGCAGGTGACGCTGTCGGTCAAAAAAGTGATCTCGGTCGCCGAGGTGTTGGAAGAACAGGATCGCCGCCTGCTGCTGCAGGTGTTTCCGGCGGTTGGCGAAGTATATCAGGCCACCGAGGGGTTCCTGGCCGCTACCTGCGCGCACGGCACGCTGCATCTGAACGAAGAGTTTTTGCATATCGAACCGCAGTGGATCGACGAGCAGCGTTTTACGCCGCTGATCACTGATTTCACCCGCAGCACGCAGCCGATCGTGCGCTATCGGCTGGATGATGTATTGGTGCTGCGCCAGGAACCCTGCCCATGCGGGCAACCGACGCGGGCGATTGCGCGTATCGAAGGGCGGCGCGACGATCAGCTGATGTTACCCGATGCGCAGCGGCAACCGCAGGCGGTGTTCGCCGATGCCTGCAGCCGGACGATCGCCAATGCGTTGCCGCTGACCAGCGATTACCGCCTGATCCAGCGCGGCGAGCAGCGGCTGGAGCTGATTGCCGATTGCAGCCAAGCGGAATTGGCGTACTGCCAGGCGCAGCTGATCGCGCTGTTCGCTCGCCAGGGCATCGCCACCGATCGGCTCGAATGGCGGCTGACGACGCAGGCGGTATTGCCGCAGTTCGATCGCAAGCGGCGGCGCATCGTACGCCAGGCGGAGAAAACATGAAAAATACGCTGTTCAGGCTAGGGCACATGTTGCTCGGCTGGGGGACGGTCGGGGTGGTGTATAGCCTGACCGATCGCCTGCAGGGGGCGGGAACGTTGTTGCCGCCGTCGGCGCTTGACCGGGCGATCCCGTTCAACCCGGCGGCCATCTGGCTCTACCTGTCGTTCTTCCTCATCGTCCCGGCTGGCTATTTGCTGGCGCCGCTGCGGCGAATCAAATGGCTGACGCTGGCGATGCAGCTGACGGCGCTGGGCGCCGGAGCGGTTTACTTGCTGTGGCCGACCACCATGGCCTATCCGCAGAACGAGGGCGTTGGGATCAGCGCGCAGCTGCTGGCGGCGTTAACGCAGGTGGATTCGGCGCAGAACTGCCTGCCTTCGTTGCACATGGCGCTGACGGTGCTGGCGGTGTGGGCGCTGAGCGACGGCGAGCGCAAAATGCGGACGGCGCTGTGGATGCTGTGGGGCGTGGCGATCGCGTTCTCCATTCTGCAGCTGCGCCGTCACTTGTTTGTCGATTTGGCAGGTGGCGCCTTGCTGGCGCTATGCGCCGGTGGGCTGGCGCTGCGTATAAAGGCCCTGCGCAGGCGCGTGGTTAAAGGAGAAATGGGATGAGCGATCTGGCGTTGCCGATAGTGTTCATGCTGTTCATCGTGGTGGCCGAGGCGGTGGCGCTGCAGTGGGGGCGCCGTGAGCCGGTCAACTGGCACGATCTGGTGTTCAACCTGAACTCCGGCCATATCATGCTGTGGCTGTTCCGCGGGCTGGAGATCACCTGCTACGGCTACGTGGCCGCGCATTTCAGCCTGGGGCTGCTGGACGCCTGGCCGCCGCTGCTGATGTGGCTGTTCGCCCTGCTGGCGTGGGACTTCGGTTTCTACTGGCTGCATCGCCTGCACCACCGCTTCCGCGTGCTGTGGGCGGTACACGTGGTGCACCACCAGGGGGAGCACTTCAACCTGTCGCTGGGGGTGCGCAACTCCTGGTATTCGTCGCTGACGTCGATCCCGTTCTTTTTGCTGCTGGCGCTGGCGGGCGTGCCGCTGTCGGTGTTCGTCGCGGTGTCGATTTTTCACTACAGCATTCAGCTGTTTAACCACAATGCGCTGACGCCGAAGCTGGGCGTGCTGGAAAAAATCCTGGTCACGCCAGCGCACCACCGGGTGCACCACGTCAAGGACATGGCGTATTCCAATAAGAACTTCGGCGGCAGCTTTATCTTTTGGGACAAGCTGTTCGGCACCTTCTGCCCGGCGTTGCCGACCACGCCGTTCAGCTATGGCGTCAGCGGTGACAGGCCGTCTGCCAACCCGTTCTGGGCGAGTAATCTGCCGTTCCTGCGCTATTTGCGTCTGACATGGCGCCCGGCGCCGGGCCGACCACGCGACCGCCGTTCGGCACTCAGCGTATTCAGCGGCGCCATGCTGTTGTTCACGCTGGTGGTCGGCTACGTCTACCAATACGGCTATGGTTACGGCGACATCAGCTGGCCGCAAATGGCGCTGCTGGTGCTGCTGGCGTTGGGATCGGTAGCGCTGGGCGGCATGACGGAAGGGCGGCCGTGGGCGAGCGCCGTCTGGCTGCTGATCGCGCTGGGCATGCCGCTGCTGTTTATCGGCTATCTTGGCTGGCCGCAGCGCTATTGGCATATCGCCATGGCCGCCGTGGCGCTGCATGCCCTGTGCATCGCGCTGGGCTGGGGGCGAGTGGCCGCATCGGCCGCCGTGGAGGAACCGCATGGCTGAGTCATTGCCGCCGCTGCGTTTTCCCGCCGATGGCGAGCAGGCGTTTCATCGCGATCTCAAGCGCGCGGCGCACGCCTGCCTGGCGGGCGATCATCGCTATGCCGATGCCGCGCGGCTGGTCAAGGCCGCGCTGTTGTTGGTGTTGTGCGCCGGGTTTTACGCGCTCAGCCTGATGCAGCATCAGCCATGGGCGTTTTTCCTTTGCTATTTCCTGTTCGTGACCATGGGTATGCTGCTCAACGTCAACGTCAACCACGATGCTTCGCATAACGCCTTCCTGCGTGCGCCCTGGGCCAATCGCCTGGTGGGGCGGGTGGTGACGCTGCCGCTGGGCGTCGATCCGGACTATTGGCGTACGCGGCACGTGGATTACCACCACGTTTACGCCAACGTGGAGCATTACGATCTGGACACCGAAGAGAACGGCTTTTTCCGCCAGACGCCTTTCCAGCGCTGGCGGCCCCATATGCGCTATCAGCATCTGTACTGGCCGCTGATCGCCGCGCTCTCCTTGCCCTATATCGCCTGGATTTTCGATTGGTCCGATCGGCTCGATAAAACGCCGCTGCGGGAAAAACGCGTGCTGGCGGGGCGCGGCGGTTGGACGCTGTTCGTGCTGTGCAAGCTCGCGCATCTGGCGCTGGTGCTGGTGGTGCCGCTGATCGTGGGCCACTTGCACGGCATCGGCTGGGGCTGGGTGTTGCTGGCTTACGCGCTCAGCCAGATGTGCGCCTCGCTGCTGGTGGTGTTCTTGCTGCTGGGCACCCATTGGGCGCAGGCCGAGTTTTACCCGGCGCCGACGGGCGACAGCATGCCGCAAGGCTGGTATCGGCACAATTTCGCCACCGCCTGCGACTGGCAGCCCGAACCGCGCTGGCTGGAGCATCTGACCGGCGGGCTGAACTATCACCTGACCCATCACCTGTTTCCCGGTTGGAATCACCGCCACTATCCGGCGCTGGCCGCCGCGGTGGCGGAAGTGGCACAGCGGCACGGCATGGCGTACCGCTGCATCGGCTATCGCGAACTGCTGGCGCAGCAACAGCGCTTCTTGCGGCGGATGGGGCAGCCATGAAACCGCTGCGTCCGTTAGCCTATCGGCGCGACGACAACGGGTTGCACCGCGCGCTGATGCAGGCCGCCCAGCATTATCTGGCGGCCAACGGCGATCACCGTTTCGCCGACGGCGGCATGCTGGCGAAGGTCGCGCTGCTGCTGGCGCTGTGCGGCCTGTGTTACGGGTTGAGCCTGCAGCAGCAAAACGGCTGGGCGTTTTTCGCCTGCTATTTCGGCTTTATCTTTATCGGCATGTTCCTGACGGTGAACGTGGTGCACGACGCCTCGCACAACGCGTTTTTCCGCCGCCCTTGGGCCAACCGCTGGTTGAACGCACTGGTGAGCGTGCCGCTGGGGCTGGATCCCGACTGTTGGCGCGTGCGGCACGTGCTGTTCCACCATGCCCATAACAATATCGAACATTACGATCCCGACATCGACGCCAACGGCGTGCTGCGGCAAACGCCGTTCCAGCGCTGGCGCCCCTTTATGCGCGCGCAGCGTTACTATTGGCCGCTGGTGGCGGCGCTGACGTTCCCGTACTACATCTGGTTGTTCGATTGGCTGGACAGGGCGGGCCGCACCCGCGTGGCGGCGCGCATGGCGCAGCAGGGCGTGCGTGGCTGGTGCGGGTTTCTGGCGGGTAAGGCGGCACACCTGCTGCTGGCGCTGGCGATCCCATGCTGGCTGCTGCCGCCGGCTATCGGCATCGGGCAAATTCTGCTGGTCTATTTGCTGAGCCAGATGCTTTCTTCCTTGCTGTTCGTGATGTTGATCATCGGCACCCACTGGGCCAAGGCCAACTTTTATCAGGCGCCGGCGCAGGGCACGATGCCGCACGGCTGGTATCACCACGTGTTCGCCACCACCTTCGACTGGCTGACCCGGCCGCGTTGGCTGGGGTACTGGCTCGGCGGGGCGAACCTGCATTTGACGCATCATCTGTTCCCGCACTGGAGCCACCGCCATTACCCGGCGCTGAGTCGCATCATCGGCGAGGTGGCGCCGCGTTTCGGCATCGACTACCGCCTGCTGGAACTGGAGGAGCTGTTGCGTCTGCAGCAACGCTTCCTCAGCGCGATGGGCCGCAAGCCGCACTAGCGTTGCATGCGGATTGTGCGAGGCGTTACGCAGTTCACTAATTGAACGATATTTGCCCTTCCAGTAGACTTTCCCTCTGTGAATCAACGGCCACAGGAGGTGGACTATGCGCAGCTTGCCGATTCGGTTATCCAATGAAATTGACGACAGCTTGAACGACATTGCCCGGCGTCACGGGATGGCAAAAACCGACGTCATTCGCCTGGCATTTTCTTTAATGACGATTGCCGACCGTGAGTGGATGAAAAAAGACGGTTCCCGTCTTGGGATCGTGCGTGAAAGCGACGAGGGGCTGGAGGCGGTCGCCGTGGTGGTGGGGATTTTTCCATGAAGCCGCAAAATGAGCGCCCGCAGGTTGATGCTGAAACGTTGTATTTGGATCCTTCGCTGGTCTTCGACGAAATGGAGCGGCTGCGCCTGGCACGCCAGGTGCTGTGCGGGATATTCGCCGTCAGCGTGGGCGTATTCGCCGCCCACGCGTATTGGGAGAAAAACGAAGCGCTGAATCAGGTGTTTGAGCTGGTGAAGATCGGCGCCTTGCCGCTGGTCACGCTGGTGGTCTCTTTTTACTTTCCCAACAGCGCGTCCAAATAAGGCGCCGCGTCAATGCGACTTCATGCCCGCCGCGGTCATCAGCAGGCGGAACAGTGAGGCAACCACGAATAACCCCAGCACGCTGGCGCTCCAGATGATCACCAGCCAACCGATGCGTTTCCACCAGGGCGCCGGAGCGGCGGTTGCCGTTTTATCTTGCATAGCGTCCTCCCTTCTCAATGATAGCCGTGTTCATGGCTGATCTTGCCGCGGAACACGTAGTAGCTCCAGAAGGTGTAGACCAGAATGATTGGGATGATGAACAGCGCGCCCACCAGCATAAAGCCGAGGCTCTGCGGTGGTGCTGCGGCGTCCCACAGGCTGATGGCCGGCGGGATCAGGTGCGGCCAGATGCTGATGCCAAGCCCGCTCAGGCCGAGGAACACCAGCAGCAGCGTCAGCATAAACGGCGAGTAGTGCGCGCCGCGTTTCACTCCGCGTTGAATTCCCCAGGCGCTGAGCAGCACCAGCAGCGGTACCGGCAGCAGCCAGAACAGGTTAGGCAGCGTAAACCAGCGGGCGGCGATTTCCGGATGGGCGATCGGCGTCCAGACACTGACCGCAGCCAGCACCAGCAACAGGATGGCCAGCAGCGGCGTCGCCAGGTGATACATGCGTGCCTGCAGTTCACCGGCGGTTTTCATCACCAGCCAGGTACAGCCGAGCAGGGCATAGGTCACCACCAGCCCCAGCCCGCAGAACAGCGCGAACGGCGTTAGCCAGTCCAGCGCGCCGCCGGCGTAGGTGCGGCCTTCTACCGGGAAGCCGTTGATCACGGCGCCCACCACCACACCCTGGCTGAAGGTGGCGAACAGTGAGCCCCAAATAAACGCCTTGTCCCAGATATGGCGCTTCTCCGGCGTCGCCTTGAAGCGAAACTCGAAGGCCACGCCGCGGAAAATCAGCCCGATCAGCATCAGCGTCAGCGGGATCGCCAGCGCGTCGAGGATGACCGAATAGGCCAGCGGGAAGGCGCCGAACAGTGCGGCGCCGCCCAGCACCAGCCAGGTCTCATTGCCGTCCCACACCGGGGCGACGGTGTTCATCATCAGATCGCGGTCGCCGCTCTCTTTCACCCACGGAAACAGGATGCCTATGCCCAGGTCGAAACCGTCCATCACCACGTACATCATGGTGCTGAACACGATGATGACAAACCAAATCAGCGGAAGATCGATACCCATGTTCAGCTCCTGTCGTCCAGAGTGTCGTTGACCGCGGACAGCGGACGCGCCGGCCGGCCCTCGGTATTGTCTTCTTGGTGTTCATGCGGCTGCGGCCCTTTGCGGATCAGGCGCATCATGTAGGAATACCCCACGCCGAACACCGAACAGTAGACGATGATGAACGCCAGCAGGCTGATGCTCATGTGCAGGTCGCCGTGCGCGGAGACCGCATCCTTGGTGCGCAGCAGGCCGTACACCACCCACGGTTGGCGGCCGATCTCGGTGGTGAACCAGCCCGCCAGCAGCGCCAGCAGCCCGGAAGGGCCCATCCACAAAATGAAGTACAGGAACGGACGCGACTGATACAGCCCGCCGCGCCAGCGCAGCCACAGGCTCCACACCCCGGCCAGAATCATCAGCATGCCCAGCCCGACCATGATGCGGAACGACCAGAACACCACGGTGGAGTTGGGGCGATCTTCCGGCGGGAAGGATTTGAGCGCCGGTACCTGTTCGGTCAGGCTGTGCGTCAGGATCAGGCTGCCGAGGTAAGGCACCTCCAGCTTGAAGCGGGTTTCTTCGCGCTGCATGTCCGGCCAACCGACCAGGATCAGCGGCGTGGCTTCGCCCGGCGGATTTTCCCAGTGGCCTTCGATGGCGGCGATCTTCGCCGGCTGGTGTTTCAGCGTATTCAGGCCGTGCGCATCGCCGATCATCGCCTGCACCGGCGCGACGATCAGCGCCATCCACATCGCCATCGACAGCATTTTGCGCATCGCCGGGGTATCACGGCCGCGCAGCAGATGCCAGGCGGCGGAGGCGCCGACGAAGAACGCCGAGGAGAGGAAGGCGGCGGTGGACATGTGCAGCAGGCGGTACGGGAAGGACGGGTTGAAGATCACCTTCAGCCAGTCGACCGGGACCACCTGGCCGTTGATGATTTCATGCCCCTGCGGGGTCTGCATCCAGCTGTTGGAGGCCAGGATCCAGAAGGTGGAGATCAGTGTGCCGAGCGCGACCATGCAGGTGGCGAAGAAGTGCAGGCCGGGGCCGACGCGGTTCCAGCCGAACAGCATCACGCCGAGGAAACCGGCTTCGAGGAAGAAGGCGGTCAGCACTTCATAAGTCAGCAGCGGCCCGGTAATGCTGCCGGCGAACTCGGAGAAGAAGCTCCAGTTGGTGCCGAACTGATAGGCCATCACCAGCCCGGACACCACGCCCATGCCGAAGTTAACGGCGAAAATCTTTGACCAGAAATGGTAAAGCTCACGGTAGGCTTCATTGTGCGTTTTCAACCATAACCCTTCCAGCACCGCCAGATAACTGGCTAAACCGATGGTGATGGCGGGGAAGATGATATGGAAAGACACGGTGAAGGCGAACTGTATTCTGGCGAGTTCCAGTGCATCAAGACCCAGCATGGCGCCTCCTAGGGTTGAACATAAATTAACCTCTTGAGTATAGCTGTCATTTTTATGTGAAAAGCTTGGCGTTAAGTTAATCACGAAGTACAGTGACTATAATAGTGACAGTTATTTTACTTTTTCATATAACAGTTAATGGTTATGACCCGATACGAGCAGCTTGCGCAGCAGATTAGAGAACAGATCCAGAACCGGGTGTGGCGGGCGGGCGACAAGCTGCCTTCGCTGCGCGAGAGCGGCAAACGCGCCGGATTAAGCCTGATGACGGTGGTGCAGTCTTACCAACTGCTGGAGAGCCAGGGGTGGATCGTCGCCCGCCCGCAGTCGGGCTACTATGTGGCGGCGCGTCCGCAGCCGCTGCCTCAGCCTTCGCGCGGCGAGAAACTGTTGCTGAGCGAGCAGGTGGACATCAACGCCTTTATTTTTGACGTGCTGCAGGCCTGCAAGGATCCGGACATCGTGCCTTTCGGTTCGGCCTTTCCCGACGCCACGCTGTTCGCCCAGCCGAAGCTGGCGCGGGCGCTGAGCAGCGTAGCGCGCAAGTTCACGCCGCACAGTTCGCTGGCCAACCTGCCGCCGGGCAACGACGCGCTGCGGCGGCACATTGCCCAACGCTATGCGCTGAGCGGCATGCAGGTTGCCCCGGACGAAATCGTCATCACCGCCGGGGCGATGGAGTCGCTCAGCCTCAGCCTGCAGGCGGTGACCCAGCCGGGCGACTATGTGGCGATCGAATCGCCGGCGTTTTACGGCGCGCTGCAGGCGCTGGAACGGCTGCGGTTAAAGGCGGTGGCGATCGCCACGCATCCGCAGGACGGTATCGATCTGGACGCGTTGCAGCAGGCGGTGGAACAGTATCCGATCAAGGCCTGCTGGCTAATGACCCACTTCCAAAATCCGCAGGGCGCCACCCTGCCGGAGGCCAACAAGCAGCGCCTGGTGGAGCTGCTGCGCGAACGGCAGATTTCGCTGATCGAAGACGATGTCTACGGTGAGCTGTACTTCAGCGCCGAACGGCCGCTGCCGGCCAAGGCGCTCGACAGCGGCGGCCAGATCTTGCACTGCTCGTCGTTTTCCAAATGCCTGGCGCCGGGCTTTCGCGTCGGCTGGGTGGCGGCGGGGCGTTATGCGCAGCAGATCCAGCGTTTGCAGCTGATGAGCACCGTTTCCACCAGCGTGCCGACCCAGATGGCGCTGGCGGATTATCTGCTGCACGGCGGCTACGATACCCATCTGCGGCGGCTGCGGCGCCTGCTGGCTCAACGCCAAAGCGCGATGCGTCAGGCGATCGCCCACCATTTCCCGCCGACGGTGAAGGTCAGCCAGCCCGACGGCGGTTATTTCCTGTGGCTGGAGCTGGATCCGGCGCTGTCGTCGATGGAACTGTACCGGCGGGCCCTTTCCCGGGGCATCAGCATCGCGCCGGGGCGCATGTTCACGACCGGCGACCATTTCAACCACTGCTTCCGCCTCAACGCCTCTTTTGAATGGAATGACCGCTTTGAAGAGGCGATCAAAACCTTAGCCAAACTTATCCGGGGGCTGGCTGCGACCGGTTGAACCGCGATTTGCAGCGGGCTTTGCCCCAGAAAAATTCATAATGCTTTTTTCGGCAATGGAATGCCGGTTTCGTTGTTAGACAGCCCTCCAGCCGCCCATTACTCTGCGATAAATTTTGTCACATTTTTATCAACGGGAAGACGAGGGGCTGTGGGTGAGAAGAATAAAAAATAAGCTAAACAAACTGTTGCGATATCGCCTGACACCGCTGGCGTTGGTCTGCGCGCTGGGGCTGAGCGGCGTCGTTCAGGCGGAAACGCTGGCCGAAGGTATCACGCCGGCCAGCGACACCGCTCGGGTGCCGGCCGCCGCCAAACTGCGTAAAGACACCGTGGTGGCGGGCATCTCGGAACCGCAGGGGATTTTCAACCCGTATCTGTTCACCAACGGCTGGGACGAGAACGTAACCGACGTGATCTTCAGCCGCCTGATCGGCCTGGACAGCCAGGGCAAGCCAGAAGGGCGATTGGCGGAGTCCTGGCAGGTCAGCCCCGATAATCTGACCTACACCATTAAGCTGCGGCCGAATTTGGTCTACAGCGACGGCTCGCCGCTGAAAGCCGACGATATCGCCTTTACCCTGACGCTGCTGCACGATCCGGCCTATGACGGCGACACCGATATCACGCCGGCGCACATCCAGGGCGGCGCCGAGTATAAAAACGGTACCGCCGCCGGCATCAGCGGGCTGAAGGTGATCGACGATCGCACCATTCAGATCGTCACCACCCAGCCGGGCGCGACCACGTTGCAACTGATTGGCGGGCCGGTATTGTCGCGGGCTTACTACGGCAAAGACTATCAGCGCGGCAAGCTCGACAGCGTGCGCGCCTTGAACGGCAAGCCGCTCGGCAACGGCCCCTATATTTACGACAAGTACGTGCCGGGGCAGGAGATCCGCTTCCACGCCAACCCGAACTTCTACCTCGGCCCGCCGCCGATGGCGCGCTTTATCTACCGCGTCACCAACCCGGCCACCAACTTCCAGCTGTTCCAGACCGGTGAGACCGACTACGACGCCTTTACCGCCAAACCGGACGATATCGAACAGCTCAAGCTGCTCGGCTTCGCCAATATCAACCTTTACAGCTCAAGCGATTACAGCCGCGTTGATTTCAACCTCAGACGCCCGGCGCTGCAGGATAAACGGGTGCGCCAGGCGCTGATCTACGGCCTCGATCGGCAAAAGCTGATCGCCGTGGTGTACCAGGGGTACGGCAAGGTCGCCAACCAGCCGATTTCGCCGATCTCCTGGGCCTATGACGCGAACGGCATCAATCCCTACGCTTACGATCTCGATAAGGCCAAAAAGCTGTTGGACGAGGCCGGTTGGCAGATGGGCGCTGACGGTATCCGGCAGAAAGACGGTAAAAAGCTGGAGCTGACGCTGCTGGTAACCAAAAAGCTGATCAACGACGCGCTGGTGCCGATCGCCAAGGATAACTATCGCCGGCTCGGCGTGGTGCTGAAACCGCAGGTATTGGACTTCAACGCGCTGTTGGCGCAGCGCAAGGCGGGCAATTACGACCTGGCGTCCCTCAGCACCAGTACGCTGAACGATCCGCACGACGGCGTACGCGATTTCATCAGCAGCGAGAGCGAGACCGGTTATCACAACCCGCAGGTAGACGCGCTGATCGCCAGGGCCAATGCCACGCTGGATATCGCCCAGCGCAAGCCGCTGTATCACCAGCTGTATCAAGTGTTGGCGGACGATCCGCCGGTGATCCTGCTCGGCAACCGCGAGATTTTGAGCGCCAGCAGCGCGCGCGTCACCGGCTTTAAACCGGATATCTACAACGGATTGGTCGGCAGCCTGCCGAACGTCAAACCGGCGCCGTAACGCCCTGACGCCGCCGCGCCATTCCGGGCGGCGGCGATGGAACCCGCGATGAGAAACTTTATCCTGCGCCGTCTGTTGCAGACTATCCCGATGCTGTTGTTGGCTTCCTTGCTGATTTTTTGCATTTTCGCCCTGGCGCCCGGCGATTTTATCGACGGCAACATCAATTTGACCGCGCAACGCGCCGCCGAGCTGCGGGCGCTGTATGGGTTGGATCAGCCGTTGTTCAGCCGCTACCTGCACTGGCTCGGCCGCTTGCTGCAGGGCGATCTCGGTTTTTCGCTGCAGTATCAGATCCCGGTCAGCACGTTGCTGAATCAATACATCTGGAACTCGTTCCTGCTGGCGGCGGTGGCGATGGTGCTGTATTGGGGCATCGCGTTGGCGGTGGGGGTGATCTCGGCGATGAAACCCTATTCGCTGTTCGATCATCTGATCACCGTGGCGGTGTTCGCCGCCATGTCGTTTCCGACGTTCTTCCTGTGTCTGCTGCTGATCAAATGGTTCGCCGTCGACCTGCACTGGCTACCGGCGGGCGGCATGTTGCGCACCGGCAGCGAAGCGAGCGGACTGGCCTGGGCGCTGGAGGTGGCGGCGCACCTGCTGTTACCGGTGCTGGCGCTGGTGATGCTGCAGGCCGGCAGCCTGACGCGCTATTTTCGCGCCAGCATGCTGGAGGTGATCCGCATGGACTATATCCGCACCGCGCGCGCCAAGGGGCTCAGGGAGAAAACGGTGATCCTCAAACACGCGCTGCGCAATGCGCTGTTGCCGATCATCACCCTGCTGGGGTTCGAGCTGCCGGGATTGTTCTCCGGCGCGCTGATCACCGAAAAAATCTTCAACTGGCCGGGCGCCGGACATATCCATATCGATTCGTTGGCGGCGCGTGATTACCCGGTATTGATGGGGTTCACGCTGTTTCTGGCCGCCTTGACCATTCTCGGCAATCTGCTGGCGGATATTCTGTACGCCTACGCCGACCCGCGCATTCGCTTGAGGTAACACGATGTTGGTTACGCTGTTTTTCGGCCGCCGTCGCCGCTGGCGACAGGCACAGCTGCCTGCGCTGGCGCAACTGTCGCCACCGCCCGCCGCTCAGGCCTGGCGACGTTTGCGCCGCCACCGACCGGCGATGATTTCGCTGGCGTTGCTGGTGCTGTTGGCGCTGCTGTGCCTGATTGGGCCGTCGCTTTCGCCGTGGCGCGACGATGCCGGCGACGTGCTGAATATCAACCAGGCGCCGAGCGGCGCGCACTGGCTGGGCACCGACTTTCTCGGCCGCGATATCTGCACCCGGCTGCTGCTGGCGGGGCGGATATCGCTGACCATCGGCCTGGTGTCGATGCTGCTGTCGGTGACACTGGGCTACGTGCTGGGGGCGCTTTCCGGTTATCTGGGGGGCGTGGCGGACAGGCTGATCATGCGCTTCGCCGATCTGCTGATGACCATTCCCGGCCTGCCGCTGCTGATCATCATGGGGGCGATGCTGACCGAACTCGACGTGTCGCCGGACTACCGCATCTACATGGTGATGATCATGCTGAGCCTGCTGGGCTGGCCGTCGCTGGCGCGGCTGGTGCGCGGCCAGATCCTGTCGCTGCGCGAGCGGGATTTCATGTTGGCTACCGAGGTGCTGGGGCTCTCTACCCGGCGGCGTCTCTTCGGCCATCTGCTGCCCAATACCGTGCCGATTTTGGTGGTGGTCGCCACCATGGCGGTGGCCAACGCCATCCTCAGCGAGTCGGCGTTGAGCTACCTTGGGCTGGGCGTGGTGCCGCCGACGCCGTCGTGGGGCAACATGATGGACGCCGCCAATAGCCTGATCGACTTTCAGCGCCGCCCCTGGCTGTGGATGCCGCCCGGGCTGGCGATCTTCGTCACCGTGGTGGCGATCAATATTTTGGGCGACGGCCTGCGGGACGCGCTCGATCCGAAAATGAACGGGGTAACACGATGAGCCAACCGCTGGTGGCGTTCGAGCGACTGTCGGTGTCGTTTCAGGGGGAACAAGGGCCGGTGCGGGCGGTGCAGCAGGTCAGCCTTGAGCTGCAGGCCGGGCAAACGCTGGGGATCGTCGGTGAGTCGGGCTGCGGCAAAAGCGTGACCGCCATGGCGCTGATGGGGCTGTTGCCGCAGCCGCTGGCGCAGGTAGACGGCGGTAAAATTCGCTTTGAAGGGCAAAACCTGCTGTCGCTGCGGGCCTCCAAGATGGCCGATCTGCGCGGCAACCGACTGGCGATGATCTTTCAGGAACCGATGAGCACGCTCAATCCGGTGTTGACCCTCGGCGAACAGCTGGTGGAGCCGCTGATTCGCCACCTGACCCTGTCGCCGAAAGCGGCCTGGCGTCAGGCGATTCAACTCTTGACGGAAGTGGGGTTAGCGCGCGCCGAGGCACTGATGCGCTGCTATCCGCATCAGCTTTCCGGTGGCATGCTGCAGCGCGTGATGATCGCTATGGCGATCGGGTGCCGTCCGGCGCTGCTGATTGCCGACGAACCGACCACGGCGCTCGACGTTACGGTGCAAGCGCAGATCCTGGCGCTGCTGCGTGAGCAGAGCCGGCGACACAACATGGCGATGATCTTGATCACCCACGATCTTGGGGTGATCGCCCAGATGGCGGATCGGCTGGCGGTGATGTACGCCGGGCGCGTCGTCGAGCAGGGCACGACGCGGGAAGTGCTGGCCGAACCGCGGCACCCTTATACTCAGGGGCTGATCGCCTCGCGGCCGGTGCCGGGCCAGCGGCTCCGCCGTTTGTACTCCATTCCCGGCCAGGTGCCGGATCTGGCGCGCTTGCCTGATCACTGTGCGTTTGCCGAGCGCTGTGCGCAGGCCACCGCGCGCTGCCGCGATGGCATTCCGCCGCTGTACGGCACGCCGCAGCGCCAGTCCGCCTGTTTCCTCAACGCCGGAGGGCGCCCGCATGTCGACTGAACCTTTGGTGGAAGTGAAAGGATTAAAGAAATATTTTCCGCTGCGCGACGGACTGTTCGGGCGCACCACCGGTCAACTGAAGGCGGTGGACGACGTCAGCTTCAGCATTCGCAAGGGGCGCATTTTCGGGCTGGTGGGTGAGTCAGGCAGCGGAAAAACCACCGTCGGCCGCACGCTGCTCGGCCTGCACGACAAAACCGCCGGTGAGGTAATGTTCAAAGGGCTGGCACTGGATAGCCTGAGTAAAGATGCGCTGCGCGCCCTGCGGCCGAAAATGCAGTTAGTGTTTCAAGATCCGTACAGTTCGCTGAACCCGCGCCTGCGCGTGGGCGACGCCATTGGGGAAGCGCTGTTGCAACACGGCCTGGCGAGCAAGGCGGAACTGCGCGAACGGGTGCTCGATACCCTGGCGATCTGCGGGCTGTCGCCGCAGCATTATGGGCGGTTTCCGCATGAGTTTTCCGGTGGCCAGCGCCAGCGCATCGGCATCGCGCGCGCGCTGATCCTGCAGCCGGAGTTTATCGTCGCAGACGAACCGATATCGGCGCTCGACGTGTCGATTCAGGCGCAGATCATCAATCTGTTCTCCGATTTGCAGGAACGGCAAGGGGTGACGCTGCTGTTTATCTCGCACGATCTCGGCGTGGTGGAGCATTTGTGCCAGGATGTGGCAGTGATGTATCTGGGGCAGATCGTTGAGAGCGCCGATCGCGACGCGCTGTTTCGCCAACCGCTGCATCCCTACACGCAGGCCTTGTTGGCAGCGGTGCCGACGCTGGATGCGCAACGCGCGCCGGCGTGGGTGGCCGGCGGCGAGCCACCGAACCCCGCCAACCCGCCGCGCGGCTGCCGTTTCCATCCCCGCTGCCCGCTGGCCACGGCGCAGTGCCGCGAACAGGCGCCGCAGCTGCGCAGCGTGGCGCCCGGCCATCAGGTGGCTTGCCACCTGGTCGGCTAGCGTCAGGACAGGTAGTGCTTCAACGCGCGCCCGGCCTGGTGGATCGCCGAATGCACCGCCGGGACGTGGGCGAGCGGATTCAACAGGCCGTAGTCGTGGATCAGCCCGTTGTAGCGGGTGGCGGTGACCTCGACGCCGGCGGCATCGAGCAGACGCGCGTAAGCTTCGCCTTCATCGCGCAGCACATCCAGCTCGGCGGTCTGCACCAGCGCCGGTGGCAAGCCCCGCAGCTGTTCCGGCGTGGCGTTGAGCGGCGAAGCGTAGATATCTTTGCGCTGCGCCTTATCGGGCGCGTAGCTGTCCCAAAACCACTTCATCATGTTGCGGGTCAGGAAATGGCCTTCGGCGAACTGATGATAGGAGTCGGTATCAAACTGGGCACGGGTGACGGGCCACAGCAGGATCTGGCAACGCAGCGCCGGTATGCCTTTCTCTTTGGCCATCAGGCTGACCACCGCCGCCATATTGCCGCCGGCGCTGTTGCCGACCACCGCCAGCCGTGAACCGTCGACGTTGATCTTCTCGCCGTACTCGGCCACCCATTCGGTGGCGGCGTAAGCCAGGTTGATCGCCTCGGGGTAGCGCACCTCCGGTGAGCGGGGATAGTTGACGAACACCGCCGCCGCGCCGGAGCTGTAAACCAGATCGCGCACCAGGCGCTCGTGGGTGGGGAAATCGCCCAGCACCCAGCCGCCGCCGTGAAAGAACATGAATACCGGCGGCGCCTCGTTGACCCTGGCCGGACGCACCAGCTGCAGCAGAATATCCTGACCTTCTACGTGAATCGTTTTTTCGCTGATCTCGACCTCGCGCAGCGGCACCTCGACGCTGCGTTGCGCGTCCTCCAAGACCCTGCGTGCCTCTTTAGGCTTCATCTGTTCCATGGGTTTACCGCCGGCGGCATTCAGCGCGTCGAGAAATGCGCGGATGTCGTGCTGGGCGTGTGGCTGGCTGAGATCGACGGTTTTCTTGGGCATGGTGAACTCCTTGGGCGCAGAAGAGAAGGGGCGGTCAGGATCACAGTGTAGCCGCTGGCAAACAAAGCGGGAGCGGAGGCTGCTGGCGGTCAGCGCGGCTCGTGTTTTGGGGATGTTGCTGGTGGGATCTCCGCGTCACTGCCGTCTTGCACAATCCTGACGCACCGCTGCACCCAATTGGGGCAAAAAGTGTGAGGGCGAGCAAATTGGGTGAAATTATTTTTGCGAGCCCGATCAGAAATTCTAAAGTTTTTCGTAATTGAATAGGATTTCGCGCGCAATGATGATTTTAGGCCTTATTTTTTAATTTATGCATTACCAATGCATAGAAAATGAATAAATATTCAATATAAGCCGTTGTTTTAACGTAAAAAATAGCAAAATCCGGCAAAAATCCCGTTTTGGCACGATAGCTGCTCTACACTCTTTATCAAACGACATGTATTTTAACTGCTCGTTAACATTTACTCCCCGCTCAGGGACCGGATATACGCCATAAATAGTGAAAAATCGATTTTATGTAACAGATTTGTTTCTAAATCAGCGGTAAGGGACAGTATTTTCTCCGCCGCGAAAGTCGGTTTTGAACAACGGTTTTTTTGCATTGTGGCGGCCTAACCGGGCTTGAGCGACCCTTACAGTCAAAATTCAGCCTTTGCTGAGATTATGAGGTCACTATGGAACAGCCAATCGCAGTTACCCGCCAGTCTTTCGATGACTGGATGGTCCCGGTTTATGCCCCTGCCGATTTTATTCTGGTGCGGGGCGAAGGATCGCAGGTGTGGGATCAGCAGGGTAAGTCTTATATCGATTTCGCCGGCGGCATCGCGGTTAACGCGTTGGGGCATGCGCACCCGGCGGTCAAGGCGGCGCTGGTGGAGCAGGCAGGCAAGCTGTGGCATCTGGGCAATGGCTATACCAACGAACCGGTGCTGCGCCTGGCCAAAAAACTGATCGACGCCACCTTCGCCGACAAGGTGTTCTTCTGTAACTCGGGCGCCGAAGCTAACGAAGCGGCGCTGAAACTGGCACGCAAACATGCGCACGATCAGCACGGCGCCGGTAAAGATCAGATTGTGGCGTTCAACAACGCGTTCCACGGTCGCACGCTGTTTACCGTGTCCGCCGGCGGCCAGCCAAAATATTCGCAGGACTTTGCGCCGCTGCCGGGCGGCATCACTCATACGCCGTATAACGATCTGGCCGCAGCGGCCGAGCTTATCAACGATCGCACCTGCGCGGTGATCGTCGAGCCGATCCAGGGCGAAGGCGGCGTGCTGCCGGCGGAAGCCAGTTTCCTGCAGGGGCTGCGTGAACTGTGCGATCGTCATAACGCGCTGCTGATCTTCGACGAAGTACAGACCGGCGTCGGCCGCACCGGCCACCTGTATGCCTATATGCAGTACGGCGTGGTGCCGGACGTGTTGACCACCGCGAAAGCGCTGGGCGGCGGCTTCCCGATCGGCGCCATGCTGACCACCGATGCGCTGGCGAAAACGCTGGGTGTCGGCACCCACGGCACCACCTACGGCGGCAACCCGCTGGCGACGGCGGTGGCGGGGGAAGTGTTCTCCATCATCAACACGCCGGAAGTGCTGGAAGGCGTCAAGCAGCGTCACCAGTGGTTCATCGACGGATTGAACGACATCAATCGCCAGTACCCGATCTTCGCCGACATTCGCGGCGGCGGTTTGCTGATCGGCTGCCAATTGACGAAGGACTATGCCGGCAAAGCGAAGCAGATCACCCAACTGGCCAACGAAGAAGGCGTCATCGCGCTGATCGCCGGTCCGGACGTGGTGCGTTTCACGCCGTCGCTGATCATCCCTGAGCAGGATGTGAAAGAGGGGCTGGCGCGATTCGCGCGTGCCGTGGCGCGCATTTGCAGCTAATCAGCGGGCTGCGCCTTCACCGGCGCAGCCTGATTCAGAAGAGGTTCGCATTATGATGATTATTCGCCCTATAGAGCGTCGCGATCTGGCGGATTTGTTGACGCTTGCCGGTAAATCTGGCATCGGTCTCACTTCACTGCCGCAAAATGAAGATACCCTGTCGGCACGCATTGAGCGGGCGTTAAAAACCTGGCAAGGCGAACTTCCGCAAAGTGACCAGTGTTATCTGTTCGTGTTGGAGGATAGCGAGCGCCGGCAGGCGGTGGGGGTCTGCGCGATCGAAGTGGCTGTCGGCCTGGCAGAACCCTGGTACAGCTTCCGCGTCGGCACGCAGGTACATGCCTCCAAACAGCTGAACGTCTATAAATCGGTACCGACCCTGTTCCTCAGCAACGATCATACCGGCCATTCGGAGCTGTGCACGCTGTTCCTCGATCCGGACTATCGCCACGGTGAGAACGGCAAACTGCTGTCGAAGGTGCGTTTCCTGTTTATTGCCGCATTCCGCGAGCGTTTCTCCCGCCGTCTGATCGCCGAGATGCGCGGCTTCTCAGATGAAAACGGCCGTTCGCCGTTCTGGGAGAGCGTCGGCCACCGTTTCTTCTCCATCGAGTTCGCCAAGGCGGACTACCTGAGCGGCACCGGACAAAAGGCGTTTATCGCTGAACTGATGCCGAAACATCCGCTGTATGTCGATTTCCTGGCCGAAGACGCGCAGAAAGTGATCGGCGAAGTGCATCCGCAAACCCTGCCGGCACGCCGGTTGCTGGAGGCGGAAGGCCTGAGCTATCAGGGCTACGTCGATATCTTCGACGGCGGCCCGACGCTGGAAGCCGAGATCGACCATATCCGCGCGGTGAAGCAGAGCCGCCTGGTGAAAGTGGTGCTGGATGACACGCCGATGCGCGCTGATGCGCCGGTGCATCTGGTGGCCAACGACAACTATCAGAACTACCGCGCACTGTTGGTCAATGCCGAACTGTATGACGACCGCCTGCATATCAACGCCGCCACCGCTGCGGCGCTGGGCGTCGAGCAGGGCAGCCCGGTGCGGGTGCTCCCCCTTATTGCACAGGAGAAAGCATGATGTCCCATCCTGCTCTGTTGATTAACGGCGTCTGGCGGCAGGGCCGCGGCGCCGAGTTCGGCAAAGCCGATCCGGTCGGCAACCAGCCGCTGTGGCGCGCTAACGCCGCCGATACTGACGACGTCGCCGCCGCCTGCGAGGCCGCGCGTGCCGCGTTTCCCGCCTGGGCGCGTACGCCGTTTGAACAGCGCGAACAGCTGGTGAAACGCTTCGCCGCCTTGCTGGAAGAGCACAAACAGTCGCTGGCGGAAACCATCAGCCGTGAGACCGGTAAACCGCGTTGGGAAACGTTGACCGAAATTCAGGCGATGATCGGTAAAGTAGGCATTTCGCTGCAGGCCTACCAATCGCGCACCGGTTTTAGCCAGACGGCGATGGCCGACGGCGCTTCGGTGCTGCGTCATCGCCCGCACGGCGTGCTGGCGGTGTTCGGGCCTTACAACTTCCCCGGCCATCTGCCGAACGGCCATATCGTGCCGGCGCTGCTGGCCGGAAACTGCGTGGTGTTCAAACCGAGCGAGCTGACGCCGCTGACCGCCGAGGAAACCCTGAAGCTGTGGCAGCAGGCCGGCCTGCCGGACGGGGTGATCAATCTGGTGCAAGGCGGCCGGGAAACCGGCGAAGCGCTGGCGGCCAGTGCGAATATCGACGGCCTGCTGTTCACCGGCAGCGCCGGCACCGGCTATCACCTGCATCGCCAATTGGCGGGGCAGCCGGAGAAGATCCTGGCGCTGGAGATGGGCGGTAACAACGCGCTGATCGTCGATGGCTTCGAGGATCGCGACGCGGCGGTCAACCTGGCTATCCAATCGGCGTTTATCTCCGCCGGCCAACGCTGCACCTGTTCACGCCGCATTTTGGTGAAGCAGGGGGCGGAAGGCGACGCCTTTATCGCGCGTTTGGTTCAGGTCGCGGGCGAACTGCGCGTTGGCCGTTGGGATGCCGAACCGCAGCCGTTCATGGGGGGCGTCGTGTCGGCAGCCGCGGCGGAGAACATGCTGAAAGCGCAGCAAAACTTGCTGGCGCTGGGCGGCAAATCGCTGCTGACCATGCGCCTGCTGGAGCCGGGCAGTTCGCTGCTCAGCCCGGGCATCATCGAGCTGACCGGCGTGGCCGGCGTACCGGACGAAGAGTACTTCGGGCCGTTGACCACGATTGTGCGTTACCGCGATTTCGACGAGGCGCTGCAGCTGGCCAACCGGACGCGCTACGGCCTGTCGGTGGGGCTGGTATCGCCGCAGCGTGAGCTGTTCGAGCGGTTGCTATTGGAAGCGCGTGCCGGCATCGTCAACTGGAACAAGCCGCTGACCGGAGCGTCCAGCGCGGCGCCGTTCGGTGGCGTGGGAGCCTCCGGCAACCATCGCCCAAGCGCCTTCTATGCGGCGGACTATTGCGCCTGGCCGATGGCGTCGCTGGAAAGCGAAAGCCTGTCGCTGCCGGCGACGCTCTCGCCGGGCTTGTCGTTCCGTTAATCGTCTGCGGCGGCGCGATGGCGCTGCCGCAGGCCATCCCCAGGGGATAGCCATGTCAGGATATGAAGTCAATTTCGACGGTTTGGTGGGGCCGACGCACCACTATGCCGGGCTGTCGTTCGGTAACGAGGCCTCTACGCAGCATCAAAACAGCGTATCGAACCCGAAGCTGGCGGCGAAGCAAGGTCTGCTGAAAATGAAGGCGCTGGCCGATCTCGGTTTCCAGCAAGGGGTATTGCCGCCGCAGGAGCGGCCGCATCTGCCGATGCTGCGTCGCCTGGGCTTCAGCGGCAGCGATGAGACGGTGCTGGCGCAGGTGATGCGTCAATCACCGCGTTTGCTGTCGGCGCTCAGCTCGGCGTCTTGCATGTGGACCGCCAATGCGGCCACCGTGTCGCCCTCGGCGGACAGCGCCGACGGCAAGGTGCACTTCACTGCCGCCAACCTGAACAATAAATTCCACCGCGCCATCGAGGCGGAAACCACCACCGCCGTATTGCGGGCGATGTTCAGCGACGATCGGCATTTTGCCCACCACGAGGCGCTGCCGCAGGTGGCGTTATTCGGCGACGAAGGGGCGGCCAACCATAACCGTCTGGGCGGCGACTACGCCAAGCGCAGCGTGCAGATGTTCGTCTACGGTCGTCAGGAATTCGGTGGCGAAACGGCGCCGACGCGTTATCCGGCGCGCCAAACGCGCGAAGCCAGCGAGGCAATCGCTCGCCTGCACCAACTGGACGAGCAGCATACGGTCTTCGTACAGCAAAACCCGGCGGTGATCGATCAGGGCGTATTCCATAACGACGTGATAGCGGTCAGTAACCAGAACGTGCTGTTCCACCACCAGCAGGCGTTTTACCGCCAGCAACAGGCGTTGGATGACGTGCGCCGCAAGATGGCGACGCTGGACAGCGAGCTGGTGGCAATCGAGGTGCCGACAGAGCGCGTCTCGGTGGCGGACGCGGTAGCGACCTATCTGTTCAACAGCCAAATTCTCACCAAGCCGAACGGCAAGATGATGATCGTGGTGCCAGAAGAGTCGCGCCAACATGCCGGCGTGTGGCGTTATCTGAACGACATGGTCGGCAGCGGCGGCCCGATCGATGAAATTCGCGTGTTTGACCTGCGCGAAAGCATGCGCAACGGCGGCGGCCCGGCCTGCCTGCGGTTGCGGGTGGCGCTCAACGAGCAGGAGCTGCGGGCGGTGAATCCACGCGTGATGATGAACGAGCGGCTGTTCGCGACGCTGAACGAGTGGGTGGATCGCCATTACCGCGATCGCCTGACGCAGGATGACCTGGCCGATCCGCTGCTGCTGCGCGAAGGGCGTGAGGCGCTGGATTCGCTGACGTCGATCCTCGGTCTCGGCGCCATTTATCCGTTCCAACGCTAAGGGAGGCGGCATGATCGATCTACTGCCCCTGACGCTGGAAGGGAACGAACCCGTCGAATGGCAAGGTGAAACGCCGCAGCTGCGCTGGCGTTGGCAGGGGGAAGGCGTGCTGGAGCTTATGCCGCGGCAGCCTTACCGCCAGGCGATGGTCATGTCGGCGGGCGTGCACGGCAACGAAACCGCGCCGATTGAACTGCTCAATCAGCTGGTTGGCGATCTGCTGATCGGCCGGTTGCCGCTGACGGTGCGGCTGTTGGTGGTGCTGGGCAACCCGGCGGCGATGCGGGCCGGCAAGCGTTATCTGCACAGCGACATGAACCGCATGTTCGGCGGCCGCTACCGCAACTTCGCCGCCAGCGGCGAGACCGTGCGTGCGCAGCAGTTGGAGCGTGCGCTCGCCGCCTTTTTCGATGGGGAACTGGCGGCGCGTTTCCATTACGATCTGCACACCGCCATCCGTGAATCGCGGTTGCCACGTTTCGGCATTCTGCCTTTCCAGAAACGCCCGTACAGTGAGCCGATGTTGAAGCTGCTGGATGCCGCCGATTTGGATGCGCTGGTGGTGCACAGCGCACCAGGCGGGACGTTTAGCCACTATTCCAGCGAGCATCTCAATGCGGCGAGCTGTACGCTCGAGCTGGGCAAGGCGCGGCCGTTTGGCAGCAACGATCTACAGCAGTTTGCTGCCATCGATCGCGCTTTGCGGGCGGCGGTCAGCGAGGGGCCGTTGCCGGAGCGCGAGGGCGAGGCGATCCGGGTATTCCGTGTGATGCATTCGTTGATCAAACACAGCGAGGATTTCAAGCTGCACCTGGATGATGACACGGCCAACTTCACCGAGTTGAAACCGGGGATGTTGCTGTGCGAGCAGCCGCAGGAGGACTATCGCGTTGGCCAAGAGGGCGCGTGGATACTGTTCCCTAACCCCACTGTGGCGCTGGGCCTGCGCGCTGGCATGCTGTTGAGCGAAGTTTCCCGTTCTACGCTCTATTGATTTATCCTCGGCGGCGCCGTCAGCGCGCCGCCGTTATTCCGTTCATTATTTTGCTCTGCTATTTCCCGCTATTTTAATTGCCCTAAGGCGAATTTTATTCGTTCCTAATACCTCCTTTTATACGCGTGAATAAAAGGCTGTATCAGGTCGTTATCTGAAAGCCTTAATTGCCTGGTGAGATTGTTAAGATAAAAATGTGAAATAAGTAACGTTTTTAATAACCATGCTAATTTTGTTGTTACTTTTGAATCGCGCAGAAAGCACGCAAAACGAAACCAAAATGCACCAAAAGAGTGCGATGCACCATTTTGGTTATAAGTTATGTGATAAAAAATTCTTATATTCAATAGGTTATATGCTTTCTTCTTGGAAATATTTAGTTACAAATAAACATGCTTTCTCCTCGTTGTTTCATGAACTTTTTGATTTTAAGTTTTGATTCATGATGCTAATGTCACATCACCCCACATTAGGGGGGCTCATAAAATACCAAAAGATAAAATCACAGCCCAAACTATAAATTGGGCGTGACGGGCAGGGTTCTAATTATAATATCTAGGAAAATAAATGATGAAACGCAGTGTATTAGCCTTAGCTGTCGCCCTCGGGGCGATCACCTCCTTCGCCAACGCGGCTGAAATCTACAATAAGGATGGTAATAAACTCGACCTGTACGGCCGCGTTAACGCCAAGCATTATTTCAGCGACAGTAAGTCCAATGACGGCGATATGACCTATGTTCGCCTGGGCTTCAAAGGCGAAACGCAAATCAATGACCAGTTGACCGGTTACGGTCAGTGGGAATACAACGTCCAGGCCAATCACGACGAAGCGCAGGGCACCGCCGGCACCAAAACGCGTCTGGGCTTCGCGGGGCTGAAATTCGGCAACTACGGTTCTTTCGACTACGGCCGTAACTACGGTGTGGTGTATGACGCCGAGGCTTACACCGACATGCTGCCAGAATTCGGCGGCGACTCCTACAGCTATACCGATAACTTTATGACCGCCCGTTCCAACGGTTTGGCTACCTACCGTAACCGTGATTTCTTCGGTTTGGTGGAAGGCTTGAATCTGGCGGTGCAGTATCAGGGTAAAAACGACGGCGACGGTCGCAGCGTGACCAAGCAAAACGGCGACGGTTACGGCCTGTCCCTGGACTACCAGGACATCGGCGGTTCCGGCATCGGCGTAGCGGCGGCGTTCTCTGATTCTAACCGCACCAGCAAGCAAAAAGAGCTGCAGTATGGTAAGGGCGACAGCGCCACTGCATGGACCACCGCAGTGAAATACGACGCCAACCAGGTTTACCTGGCCGCGATGTATGCCGAAACCCGTAACATGACGCCGATCAGCGTCAATGGCACCTCCGGCTTCGCCAATAAAACGCAAAACTTCGAAGTGGTGGCCCAGTATCAGTTCGAAAACGGCCTGCGCCCTTCCTTGGGCTACGTGCAGTCCAAAGGCAAGGATATCGAAGGGATCGGTGATGCCGACCTGGTGAAATATGTGGAAGTGGGGGCGACTTACTACTTCAACAAAAATATGTACACCTACGTTGATTATCAAATCAACCAGCTGAGCGACAATAACAAACTGAAACTGGCCAACGATGATATCGTTGCCGTCAGCTTGACGTATCGCTTCTAAGCGGCAATTTCATTACCTTCATCCTGTGTCGGGAGTGGTAATCAGGCAGGGCGTAAGCCCTGCCTTAGCTTGCTGACAAAGGAGGAAAAAGCGTGGTTTTTCCTCCTTTGTGGTGAGCAGTCGAAAATCAATGAATTGATTTTCCTTATTTTAAAGGTTGTCTTCGGTAAACCTGGTAATGTCATCAGGTTTGTCATTAACCTCAGGCAGGGCGCAAGCCCTGCCTTTGTTTTATCGGGAACTCAGCCTTTGGGTGCCAACCCGACCAGCTCAATGGCGGAACGCAGCGCGACGAAACGTTGCTGATCCTGCTCCCGCTCTATTTCGGTCACCAGCTGTGAAAGAATATTGCCGCCGGATACTTTTTTATGGTTTTTGATTAACTGCAACACTGCGTCGCCTAACGCCAGGCTGACGTCGCGCAGCAGAGTTTCATATTGCTCGTTGGAATGAGCTGATGCTGGCATGACCTTTCTCTGTCTCTCTCTTCTTCGGGAGCCGCAATTTAGCAAAACAGCGTCCTTATGCCTCGGAGGAAGGCGAAGTTTCTGATGAAATCAGAAATTCCTCAGCATCGCGCGGGGAGGGAATTAAAAATCCGAATATTCGCTGGCTGGCAACCAGAAGCCGTCAATGAACTCTTCCATGGGATAACAACCGGCGTGTCGCAAGTTCTGTTCCTTCATCGCGACCAGGCATTGTGGCTCGTCGCGCAATATGTCGACCACCATTTCACTGCAGCCACCATCCAGATAACAGACAAACATCACCAATGCGTACATCGTTGCACGCCTCCTTCGTCGAGTTGCCTTGTCTGCAACAGTGTAGGTAAAAAAGCACGATTTTTCAGCATCATTGCGCAATTAATCACCGTTGAAACGCCGCTGACGACACTTTCGGAATACTCTACCCGTTTCTGGCGCCGTGAGCGGATGGCATATCCTTTTGACGATGCTAAGCTTAACAAGCCTTACTTAAACGCATTAATGCAACCATCAAAAGGAGTGAATATGGGCTTGTTTAACTTCGTCAAAGAAGCGGGAGAAAAACTGTGGGACACAGTCACCGGCAATGCCTCCGCCGAAGATCAAGGCGCCAAACTCAAGGAGCATCTCGATAAGAGCGGCTTGCCGGGCACCGACAAAGTCGATGTGCAGGTGGTCGATGGTAAAGCCGTAGTGACCGGCGATGCCGTCAGCCAGGAGTTAAAAGAGAAGATCCTGGTGGCTATCGGCAACGTGGCGGGTATCAGCGGGGTGGAAGACAAGGTGGCGGTGACGCAACCCGACGCCGAGAGCCGCTTCTATACCGTGAAGAAGGGCGATACGCTGAGCGCGATCTCTAAAGAGATGTACGGCAACGCCAATCTGTACAACAAGATTTTTGAAGCCAACAAGCCGATGCTGTCGAGCCCGGACAAGATTTATCCGGGGCAGGTATTGCGTATCCCGCAATAACGCGTAGGTCTGCCATAGCCCGGTTGCGTACCGGGCTTTTTTTTGTCCTCTGCAATAGGCGTCTCTTATTTCCCTGCGATCTCCATGCCAGTTACATCTCCCCTGTGTCCCTGCTCGCTCGCCGGCAGGGGCGGTGTTGACCCTGATGGGGAAAATTGATAGCGTCATCTCCCGGTTGAGGCCGGAACGACCAAGGCGCCAACGTGCGTGCCTTATTCTGAGGGGATATTTTGCCCCGTCAAACAGCAATGCAGCAGTTGAACGAGTGAAAACCGATTTAGTGAAACAACAGCGTAACGCCTCAACGGATAAAAATTATCGAGAAACCTTGGGTGATGCGCAATTTGCGATCGTCGTGTTGGCGGTGGCGTCCTGCTCACTGATTATCTTTACGCTGGCGGTCACGCTGTGGGTGACCTGACGCGATTAACTAGGGGAGATAAAATGGAGCCTAATCTCCATGATGAAACCAAACTGCTGGCGATCATCGGCCTGTTGGTGTCCGTGCTGCTGGTGGTATCAATTCTCTTTGGCGTGACCTATTTCTCCGATCTCAGGCACGCGCATGACGATATAGACATCAAGAGCTGCTATATCAAAGCGTCCTGAATCGCGCGAACGCGCTGAGCGTCGCCGCTCTGTGGGGGCTACCCTGTGTTAAGATTGGGGGTACCCTTGGCGAATCGGCGCCATTCAGGAGGTCTTTGCGATGAGTCAGTCACGTCCTACGCTCTCTTCATCTTCACGCGAATGCCCTGTCGTTGACGGCGTGCGCCAGATACAACGTATTGCCGTGCGTAATGCCGAAGTGGGAGGTATCCCGATCAATCGTGCGTTGCCAACTCGGGAGCGGCGCACCGTCGGCGCCTGGTGTTTTCTCGATCACGCTGGACCGACGGTATTCAACGGCACCTCGCCCGGCATGGATGTGGGGCCGCATCCGCACATCGGGCTGCAAACGTTCACCTGGATGATAGAGGGTGAAGTGCTGCACCGTGACAGCCTCGGCAGTGAGCAAGTGATTCGCCCAGGGCAGGTTAATCTGATGACCGCAGGGCGTGGCATTGCGCATACGGAACAGTCGGTGGGCGAGCAGCGGCGATTGCATGCCGCACAATTATGGATCGCGCTGCCGGCCGAACATGCCGACATGGCGCCACGTTTCGATCACTATCCGGACTTGCCACAATGGCAGAATAACGGCGTGAATCACCGTTTGTTGGTCGGGGAATTTGGCGCTTATCGTTCACCGGTGTTTACTTTCTCGCCACTAATTGCCATTGATATGGAGTGGCAGGAAGCGGCGAGGATAGAATTGCCGCTGCGCGATGATTATGAAATCGGCTTTTTGCCCCTTATTGGTGCATTTGAACTTAATGGTGAAACTTTTTCACCTGATGAGTTCGCCTATTTGGGCATGAAGAATAACTCTATTGGGTTAAATGCACGGAAGGGCAGCCGGGGATTATTAATCGGCGGAGTGCCACTAAACGAAGAGATCCTTATCTGGTGGAATTTCGTTGGCCATAGCAAGGCTGAAATTACTCAGGCTCAGCGTGATTGGGAGCAAGAGGCGCCGCGTTTCCCGGTGGTTGACGGTTATTCTGGTGAGCGCATGACCGCGCCACGCCTGCCCTGGAGCGATGTTTGATAGCGTTAGGATATAATCGCCGCGATTATTCGGCTTATTTCGCTCTAATAAGGCGTAATTAATGTGATCGCGGCTCCAGCTTTAGGACAATATAAGGTTTCTCGGCGGAAAAGTGATCTGGCGCATATAATGACAACGAGAAGAAGTTTAGGATAATCCTCAGGAAGTCAGGTTGTCTCCCGTTAGTCAGATGTCAGTGAGGTCATTATGAGCCAGGTACTCTATCGTGCAAGACTGTCCCATGTCGTGGTTGCCACGGCGCTGTTTTGGGTCTCTGTCGCGGCATTGTTGGTCGCCGTATTAAACTAACCTCAAAAAATGACTCCTGCATAAACCCGCTTCGGCGGGTTTTTTTATCTCTATCGATGGGGAGGTGAGAGGCGGCGTTTATAATTGACGACATCTTCAATAAACGACAGGGATCATCATGAAACTCTTTGCCGATATTTTGTTGCTGCTCATCGCAGCGCTCCATCTTTATATCCTGGTGTTGGAAATGTTCCTGTGGCGTACGCCACTCGGCAGACGCGCATTCGGCACGACGGCGGAGTTCGCTGCAGCCACGCGGGTGTTGGCCGCCAATCAGGGGTTGTACAACGGCTTTCTGGCGTTGGGGTTGGCATGGGGCTACTGGCGTGAGGATATGGCGCTGCAGCTGTTTTTTCTCGGGTGTGTGCTGGCGGCCGGCGTATTCGGCGGCCTGAGCGCCAGCCGCAAAATTCTCTGGGTGCAGGCGCTGCCGGCCGCGATCGCGATACTCGCGGTCTGGGGGACGCGTTAACCCGCCGGTTTACGGCGGGCTTCAGGCGGATTTTTGATGAATGACGTGCAGCGGCGGATCGATGTGCAGATCGACGCTCAAATCCTGGCGAAAATCATAGGGCGTGATATTAAAACGCTTTCTGAACATGTAGGTGAAGTGGGACTGTGAACCGAAGCCAAAGTCCAGGGCGATATCGAAGATCGATGCTTCACTGCTGCGCAGTTGATAGACCGCGCCGGCCAGACGGCGTTCGCGAATGTATTTGCCGAGCGAAATCCCTGTCGCTTCTTTGAACAGCTTCTGCATGTGCCACAGCGAGTAGCCGGAGTACTCGGCCAACTCTTCGAGATGGATCACTCGTCCGAGGTGAGTTTCGACCCATTTGCTGAGGGCGCAGACCAATGAGAGGTGGTGTTCTTGTATCATCAGTGCGTCAGTGTGAGACCTACATAGCGGTGAAGTATACACAACTTGCCGCCGTGGACAAAAACGCCACCGATGACCGGGGGGGATTATTCGGAAAAACCGTTGAACCGCCGCTTGTCAGCCGAAAGGAAAAACGGCTAATCTGAGACTGTCGCCGCCGCGGTGGGGGACGGAAAGAAGGCCACAGCAAGTAACCGCCAAAACAGAGTCAGCCGTAACAACTCAACGTTGATGGGGTGATCGCATGTTAATGACAGTGATTATTACTCTGGTTGTAATCGTGGGCGTCGGCGCTTTTATGGCGATGCCGGTGATGAGCATGAAAAATGCGGAAAGTGTGGGAGGTGAAGAGCCGTGAGAGCAAGAGACATTGCACGCCGCTGAGCGGGGCGTTCGCTAATCGGGAAAGCCTGGGTCAGAAACCCGGGCTTTTTGTTGCGCGGGCGCTCAAACGTTTTTCCGCTCGACGGTTTCCTCTCCCCAATAAAGCTGGTCGGCGGTGGTTTTGGCAAACGCCTTCTCCAGTGCTTCATCGCTGCCTTCTTCCCAGATTTTCTGCGCCAACACTTCGTCGTTCCCTGCCAGCTCAAAAATGGCTTCGGCAATTTCCACCGAAGTTTCACGCACTGTCGCCCAGGATTTCACATTGTGATTCGCCATAACTTTCTCCTGTTGGTTGTGGCTTATGGGTGGTTTTTGCCACCGTCATGCTGCAAGTATAGGCTAATCCGCCGCGGGCTTTTGCCCGGCGGTGCGCAGAAGGGGAAAAAAACGGGGAGAGCGGGCAATGGCGCGGACGCCGTGCTATTCTGTGCGGCGTTTGAATCAAGAGGGAAAGTTATTATGTCTGACATGCTGAGCAACGAGCAGGAACTGGCTTCCGATCTGGTCGCTTGCCAACTGGTCATCAAACAGATTTTGGACGTTATCGACGTGATTGCGCCGACCGAAGTGCGCGACAAGATGGCGGGTCAGCTAAAAAGCATTGATTTCTCCACGCACCCGGCAGGTGCCGATCCGGTGACACGCCGAGCGATTGACAAGGCGATTGCGCTGATCGAGATGAAATTCACCCGCAGCTGAGGCGGGGCCGCCGCAAAGCGACGGCGTCGGGCGGTGGCGGTTAATCCACCACCGTTTCGATTTTCTTGAACAAC
This sequence comes from Serratia sp. 201, assembly GCF_037027545.1. Classification (NCBI taxonomy): domain Bacteria; kingdom Pseudomonadati; phylum Pseudomonadota; class Gammaproteobacteria; order Enterobacterales; family Yersiniaceae; genus Serratia; species Serratia sp. 201. The sequence continues at coordinate 1,053,216 of NZ_JAXCHC010000002.1, forward strand.
GGGCAGTCGGCTACGCCGATGAAACCGTTGTCGCCATTCACGTACTGGGCGATCGCCACGTTGCGCGCCGTCAGGTATTTGCACTGCAATCCCAACCCGCCAACGTTTTTGTTGCTGCCGATCAGCACGCCGTAACCCGAGATCAAAAAACCGCCGTAAATGACCGCTAGCACCAGTACCCACTTAATCAATTTGCTCATTGCGCTTCCTCATTATCCCTGAGGGTTCATCTAGCCATGACTGCCGCGCGACGACAAGGGTAACAGTCTGAAAACCGGGCAATAGCCAGAAATCTAAACGGAAAGTTAAACTTCGTTTAACTTCGCTGTGATAACATGCGCGATAGATTACCCAGATAACAATGAGGCTGCTAAATTTGTTGCGAAAAAAAATCCTCGTGATAATGACGGCCGTCGCTGCCTGCCTGTTTTTCTACCTGCTGGCGCTGGATAGCTATTGCGACGACGGTGGAAATTTTGCGTTGGGCATCTGTTCGGTGACCCGCTTCGTGCCCTGGTAAGCAATTTTCGGTAGGGATGTTCGCACGGCCGCCGCGAGTGCTAAGATGGCGGCCTGAATTTCGCAGTAGATAGGGTTGTCCATGTACGATTTAGGTTTTGGCCAGAACGGCCTGTTGTCGCTGGCGCTCGCCGTTGTGGCATTGTTGGCCGGGCTGTGGGTTTGGTTCCTGGTGAACCGCGCCAGTGTGCGCGCCAACGAGCAGATTCGCCTGCTGCAGGAAATTGCCGAGCAACAACGCCAGCAAACGGCGCTGTTGAAGCGTTTGGCGCACAGCGCAGGCGCTGACGGCGCCGCTGCGGCTGACGACGACGATCTCAGCCCCGCGCTGGATTTCAAAGGTTTTATCCCCGAACGTTGAACATGATGCTCCGGCCGGCGGCAGCGTCGCCGGGGCGTTTCAGTAAAACACCATGCCCTGATACGGTTTTTCCCGGCATGCCGCCAGGCGGCTGGCCAGATCGCCGGCATGGATCTCCAACTGATGCCCATCGGGATCGAGAAAGTAGAGCGATTCGCCTTCGCTGCGATTGCTTTTCCACTCTTCGACGCCGGCCTGGCGCAACCGCTCGCTGACCCGTTCAATGTGTTCCGGCGCGACGCTGAAGGCGTAATGGGTGTAATCACGCTCCCGTGGTTGCATGCGGGCCTCATCCAATGACAGACACAGCCACAACGCCCCCAACGACAGATAGGCGCCGCCTTGCCAGCGGGCGTGAGGGGTAAACCCCAACAGATGACGATAAAAATCGAAGCTGCGATCGAGATCGCTGACGGCGAGCGTCAGGTGGTTGAGGCCGGTCAACATGCGTGCGTTTCCTGGGCGCTAAACAGAGGAAAAGTGTACGCAGAAGGGGAGAAAAGTTAAAGGGAGCAAAACATTAGTTCAGATAATGTGAAAACCGGCGGCACTGTCATAAAACTGTCTTACAGACATCGTAATGTAGCGCGAACCTTACGAAAGATGGATGAAGCCGATGATTAAATGGTACGAAGAAAGCGATGCCGAAGTGAACCGCAGCATCGCGCTGCTGACCGGAGAGAACCCGGACAAGTGGTATCCCTACGGTGGCGTGAAAGGTAAAGATTACTGCAAGAATCCCTCCGATGCCTGGCCGATCATTTGCGCCAACAAAATCAGTCTGAACCCCGACAACCAAAGCGACAGCCCGCAGTGGCAGGCGCGCATGAGCACCCAGGGCGGTGAATGGCAGGCGGACAGCGCCAGCCCGCTGCGCGCGGCGATGATCTGCTTCCTGATGAGCCGGCAGGCTAACTGAGTCGAACAATACCGGTGATTGGTAAGAGTTTCTCCTTTTTCTAATAACAGAGCTGTCGTTGGCGGAGGCTGTTTATGAAGCGCATTATCAAAGGTGATAAAAACTTGTCTCATCTGGTGATTGCCCATGCGGCGATCGATCGTCATGCCGAAAGCTTTGGCCAGCGTCGTCAGGGTTGGCCCTCGACCTACCTGATAAAATATCAAAACGATCGCGTGGCGGTGGAAGTGGTCACGCGTCGCCAATCTTATGTCGCCACGCTGATGATAGGCGCGCGCAACCTGACCAAACTGTGCGGCATGCCAGGCTGAACGCCGCCATTTCACGCTTTCTCACGGTTAAAAAATCGCGCTCCGCTACGCCGTCTCGGGGCGCTTCTCCTTGATGCTCACGGGGTTAAGTGTTAAAAAGCCGCCCGCAGATACATTTATTGATTGGTGAAATCTTGGCCGATAACGGCAAGGGTGTACGCCATATGAGGATAAGATGGGCGGTCAGCATCAGGATACTCCGCTAAAACGCGGCTTAAAAAACAGACATATACAGCTTATTGCCCTCGGGGGCGCCATTGGCACCGGTTTATTTCTCGGCATTGCGCAAACCATCAAGATGGCCGGCCCCGCCGTGCTGTTGGGCTACGCCATCGGCGGTTTTATCGCGTTTTTGATCATGCGCCAGCTGGGCGAAATGGTGGTGGAGGAGCCGGTCGCCGGATCTTTCAGCCACTTTGCCTATAAGTATTGGGGCGACTTCGCCGGCTTTCTTTCCGGCTGGAATTATTGGGCGATGTTCATTCTGGTCGGCATGGCGGAATTGACCGCCGTCGGCATCTACATTCAGTACTGGTGGCCGGAGATCCCCACCTGGGCCTCCGCCGCGCTGTTTTTCGTGCTGATCAACCTGATTAACCTGGTAAATGTGCGCCTGTATGGCGAAACCGAGTTCTGGTTCGCCATCATCAAGGTGGTGGCGATTGTCGGCATGATCGTGTTCGGCGCCTGGCTGTTGGCGAGCGGCAACGGCGGGCCACAGGCCAGCATCACCAACCTGTGGCAGCAGGGTGGCTTTATGCCGCACGGCTTCTCGGGGCTGGTGATGGCGATGGCGGTGATCATGTTCTCGTTCGGCGGCCTGGAAATGGTCGGCATCACCGCGGCGGAGGCCGCCGATCCGCGTCGCAGCATTCCTAAAGCCACCAATCAGGTGGTGTACCGCATTCTGATCTTCTATATCGGCTCGCTGACTGTGCTGCTGTCGCTCTATCCGTGGGGGCAAGTGGTGGAGGGCGGTAGCCCGTTCGTGTTGATCTTCCATGCGCTGAACAGCGATCTGGTGGCAACCGTGCTCAACGTGGTGGTATTGACCGCCGCGCTGTCGGTTTACAACAGCGGTGTCTACGCCAACAGCCGCATGCTGTTCGGGCTGGCCAGCCAGGGCAATGCGCCGAAAGCGCTGACGCGCGTCAACAAGCGCGGCGTGCCGGTGCTGTCCATCGCGCTGTCGGCGCTGATTACCTCGATCGGCGTGTTGATCAACTATCTGATGCCCGGCAAGGCGTTTGAGCTGCTGATGGCGCTGGTGGTGTCCACCCTGGTGATCAACTGGGTGATGATCTGCCTGGCGCACCTGAAATTCCGTGCGGCGAAGAACCGTCAGGGCGTCATTCCGAGCTTTAAGGCGCTGTGGTATCCGTTCGGCAACTATCTGTGCCTGGCGTTCCTCGGCCTGATTTTGGTGATTATGTATTTCAGCGAAGGGATCCGCATTTCGGTGCTGTTGATGCCGGTGTGGGTTGCAGTGCTGTGGGGCGGGTTCATGCTGACGCGCCGCAAAGACGCCAAGCGTTAATCTGTGTGCTGCGGAGGCGTATGGCGCGCCTCCGCTTCTCTTCTCGTTAGCCGCGCGGCATAAAGGCGCGCCCCTCTCCGTGCCCCCGCCCCAGCAGTTTCCGGCACAGCAACAGCAGAGTACTGATCACGTCGATGGCCACCACGCTGAGCATCAGCAGGGTCAACATGAAGAATCCGAGCAGTGAACCGCCCAGCAGCACCAGCGGTGCAGGTACGCGCAGACGGCGCAACTTCATGGCGAAATACATTTTCCAGTATTGCTTCTGCGCCAGCAGCGCGCTGCGAATACGGCGCCCCAGGCTTGAGCCTGATTTGCGGGATGTAGAACGACTCATAACTTCTCCTTTTCTGTATGCCCTACAAGTCAATCACAAAGATCTTAAGAGAGTCTTAACGGGCTCTTGGCGGCCCTGGCTGTCTCACCGGAGTGAGACAACAGCATACGGCAAAAGGTCCCGAGATGCAGCGCACGGCTGACAAAGTGCGAGCTTCATCGGGTTTGTTACACTGAAAGTCATGCCCGTGCAGGGCGCAGTGGTCGGGAGAAAAGGCTGGATGAAAAGAATCAACCGTTATTACGACGCGGCCAAGGCGCATCATACGCCGGAGGGATTTCGCAACCTGGAACCTTCGCGGCGTCAGGAGGGGGACCTTCAACGTTGGCAAGATGAACGCAAGCGCCAGGGATTGCCCAAGCCGCCGCAGCAGGGTTACGCACAATTTACCGAACGCTGGTGGCAGCCTGCCGATCTCAGCGGCAACGACGACAGCGTCTGGTGGTTGGGGCATGCCTCGATGCTGCTGCGGTTGAGCGGGCGCTATATCCTGATCGATCCGGTGTTGTCCGAACGTGCATCGCCACTGAGCTTTTACGGCCCGAAGCGCAGAACGCCGCCGCCGCTGACGGTGGAGCAACTGCCGGCGGTGGATGCGGTACTGATCTCCCATAACCATTATGACCACCTTGACAGGCGCACGGTGCGGCAATTGGCGCGGCGTTTCCCTCAGGCCGAGTTCATCGTGCCGCTCGGCTTGAAGCGCTGGTTCCGCCGTTATCGGCTGAAGGTGCATGAGCTGGACTGGTGGCAAAGTCTGCCGTTGGGCGAGCTGACGGTCTACGCCACGCCGGCGCGGCACTGGAGCATGCGCACGCTGTGGGATCGCAATCGCTCACTGTGGTGTGGATGGGTGATCCACCATCCGGGGCTGCGGTTTTATTTTTCCGGCGACAGCGGTTATTCGGAACGGCTGGCGGAGATTGGTCAACGGCTGGGGCCGTTCGACGTGGCGGCGCTGCCCATCGGCGCCTACGCACCGCGCTGGTTTATGCAGGAGCAGCATATGGATCCGCAGCAGTCGGTGACGCTGTACCGTCAACTCAATCAGCCGCGCGCCATTCCCATCCATTGGGGGGTATTCGAATTGGCGGATGAGTCGCTGGACGAACCGCCGCAGCAGTTGAATCTGGCGCTGAGTGAGGCGGGGCTTGAACAGCATCAATTCCACCCGCTGAAGATTGGCGAGCGCATCGCGTTGCAGGATTCTCAGCAAGTGTGGTCTCTTCGCCCTGCGGTACAGAGGAAAGAATAAGAGCAACGGTTTGAAAGCGCGGCAGTAATTAGCAAAATTGATAAGTGCGGGTGGTGATTCAAATAACCACCCGATCTTCAGGATTTAATTCAACGCCACACTTTTGCTATTCATAAGATTATTCCGGTTATTCGGACTGATGGTTTTCGGATTATTTAGGATGAAGCCACTGGCCAGCGGGAGAGGCGTCTGGACGTTGCATGCTTATGCAACCGTTGTGCAGGACGGTAACATCATCGCCCGCCTGTGTGCTGCTCCTGCTCGCGCGGTGTGGCGGCAGGGCTGAAGGCTGATGATGATGCGTTTTCGACGGTAAAGGGTCGGAGCAGCGATGAATAAATTGGCCCCCGTTCATCGATATTCAAATGTTGCATATCAAATTCCATAAAGATTCAAATTTTTTAACGCTATAAGCGGCAAAAAAGCGGAAATGACGAGACGGACATGCGACAAAACGATGAAAGTTTTGTTAAAACTCCACCAGAATGCGGGGTCTGGTGCGGTGGTTTTAGCAAGCAGAAAATAGCCGATGCTTCAACATCTTTTGGCCTATTTAAGCAAATGTGGCTCTCGACCGTTTCAAATATGTGCGACATGTCGTTCAGTGATTAAAAATGGCTTGCCATCGCATACAGAGTATGTGATAACGCATCTGGGTAAAACGAGGTACAGTTCTGTATATGTGTGGCATTTTCAGTAAAGAAGTTCTGAGTAAAGACGTTAGCGTTGAATACCGCTTCTCTGCCGATCCTTATCTTAGTGCCTCAAGCAGTAACGACTCTAGTTTGTCTATGTAACGCCCACGGGCGGTTTAAACAATCCAAAGGAAATACTCAAGATGGCAAAGATCAAAGGTCAAGTTAAGTGGTTCAACGAGTCTAAAGGTTTCGGTTTCATCACCCCGGCTGACGGCAGCAAAGACGTGTTCGTACACTTCTCTGCAATCCAGGGTAACGGCTTCAAAACCCTGGCTGAAGGCCAGAACGTTGAGTTCGAAATCCAAGATGGCCAGAAAGGCCCATCTGCAGTAAACGTTACTGCTATCTAATCAGCGTCAGCTGTACAAAAAGCCCGCCTTCGCGCGGGCTTTTTCGTTTCCGTCATCCGGCGGCGATGACGATGCCTGCGTACTGGTTGCGGCCTTTGATTCCCGGATGCGTCGGATCCTGCGCGCGCCGATGGCTGTTGCGGCGATAGCTGGTGTATTTGAAGCGCTGCGGCCGCTGCGGGTCAACGTCCGGCGTGCAGATGGTGCAACTGCCGGCGCGGTCAACGGCGGCGAAACCGAGCTCCGTCAGCTTGTATTCGGCAATTGCGGCCAGATCCAGATGCCGGTAATGCGGGCTGATCAGCGTGGCGGGCAGCGGCAGGCGCTGTTTAAAATTCTCCACCAGCGCTTCATCGACTTCGTAGCAGCATGGGCCGGCGGCGGGGCCGATAGACACCACCCAATCGGCGGTGTCGCCATCTTGGCGAATGCGGGACGCCATCTGCTCCAGAATGCCGTCCAGTAACCCGCGCCAGCCGGCGTGTACCGCCGCGATAGCGCCACCGTCGCGGCGGCTGAACAGCACCGGCAGACAGTCCGCCGTCAGTACGCTGATCAGAATGCCGGGCTGGCGAGTGTAGAAACCATCGGCCTCGCCGCACGCCTGCGCCGGTTGCAGCACGTCGACGATGCGGGTGCCGTGTACCTGCTTTTTTTCCGGCAGCGTGGCGCTGTAGGGCAGTAGATGCCCTGGCAGCAGCGCGAGTTTGCTGCCGAAGCCGTGCTGAATGTGAGGCACCGCATCGAGCAGCGCGGAACGATCGCTCATAAGTTATGTTCACCTGCGTGAGAAAACAGACTCTCAGTGTAGCCAGCTTTTTCCCCGCTTGGCCAGGTGTTGTTGGCGGCGAAAGCGAGTGGGGATGCGCCTTGCATCAAACCGGCGCCTTCTTTAGACTAGCCGCGCCCTGTCTCTCTGGAAGCCCATTCATGTCTTATCAATGTCCCCTGTGTCATCAATCGCTGCATTTTTCATCACAACACTGGCGTTGTGACGGCAATCATCAGTTCGATCAGGCCAAAGAGGGCTACGTCAATCTGCTGCCGGTACAGCACAAGCGATCGAAGCAGCCGGGAGACAGCGCGGAAATGATGCAGGCGCGGCGAGCGTTTCTCGACGGTGGATATTATCAGCCGTTGCAAGAGCAGGTGGCCGAGTGGCTGGATTTGGCTCTGGCGGCCGATGCTGGCGCGTTGTTGGACATAGGCTGTGGGGAAGGGTATTACACTGCCGCGGTGGCCGCCAGGCTGGCCCAGGAGCGCAATATGGCGGTCAATGGGCTGGATGTCGCCAAGGTGGCGATCCGCTACGCCGCTAAACGTTATCCGGCGGTCTCGTTCTGCGTCGCTTCCAGTCACCGTTTGCCGTTCGCCGATGGTGCGTTGGATGCGGTCTTGCGCATTTATGCACCTTGCAAGGCGGAGGAGCTGGCACGGGTAGTGAAGCCGGGCGGCGTGGTGCTGACGGTGTCGCCGGGCCCGCGTCATCTGTACCAGCTGAAAGAGCAGGTGTACCAGCAGGTGCAGCTGCATGCCGAACAGGATGAACAGTTCGCCGGATTCGACTGCGAGCGCAAAGAGGCGCTGGCCTATACGATGACCCTACCGGGCACGCAGGCCGCCAATCTGCTGCAGATGACGCCGTTCGCCTGGCGCGCCACGCCGGAGGTGCAACAGCGGTTGGCCGAGAGCGGCGAGTTTGTGTGCGAGACGGACTTCGTGCTGGCGTTGTACCGACGTCGCGCTTAAGGGGCCTTGAACTCAAAAACAAAAAAACCTGCCGCGGCAGGTTTTTTTCAAAGCGAGCGCTTCAGGCCAGGTAGCCGAGGTGCTCCAGCAGAATGTTGACGCCGATACCGATCAGCACCACGCCGCCGAGGATTTCGGCGCGCTTGCCCAGCAGCGGGCCGATAAAGCGGCCGATCATCATGCCTAGCGTCGCCATGATCATGGTGGCGCAGCCGATGGCCATCGCGGTATGCACGATGTTCACCTGCAGGAAAGCCAGACCGACGCCGATGGCCATCGCGTCGAGGCTGGTGGCGATGGCGGTGGCGACCAGCAACCAGAAACCATGACGTTTGACCTTCTCTTCTTCATCGGGCTTGTTACGTACCCCTTCGACGATCATGCGCATGCCGAGAATGAACAGCAGCGAGAAGGCGACCCAGTGGTCCCATTCCATGATGTATTGACTGGCGAACAGGCCGATGGCCCAACCGATGAGCGGGGTGATCGCTTCGACCACGCCGAAGATCAGGCCGGTGCGGATCGCTTCGCGGAAACGGGGTTGATGCAAGCTGGCACCTTTGCCGATCGACGCGGCGAAAGCATCCATGGACATGCCAAAAGCGAGAATAAGCGTTGCTGAAAGGTTCATGTGAAATAGCCTCGGCCGGGTGGCTCCATATACACGTAACCCACCCCCAACCAAACGACGGAGTTACGTGTCTATGGTCTCGCCAACCTTACCTGGCTGCCCGCACCACGTTTCTTACGGCGAAACGAGTATGTTGATACGGGCGTTTCTGGCTTTTTATTCTCCAGAAACCGGCTACTCCCCAATGACGGCGCAACCATATCATATTATTTCCGCCACGGACAACCTTATTCTATGGCAATGTTTGTTCTTAATTGAGACTCGTTTTCATTAATCTAATTTCATGCGGGAATATAATGTAGCCAGGGGTAACAATGTTGCAGAAATAATAGTCAGAAAGGAGATTGCGCTGCCGATTAATTACCCACAAGCAGCGCAAGGTTTGAGCTAAAATAACGTTAATTTTTCTTTATTTATTGATTATCAACAAAAAAGTGGTAAATCTTCTCCAGGTCGTCCAGGTGGGTCACCTGAACCAACAGCCGGCGCTGTTCCAGGTCGACGGCCAGAATGCCGTCCTCCGATAAATTCATGGCTTTAATGCGGTTATATTCGACAAACACATTGGCGAAGAAAAAACCGTGCGCTTTAAACACCATCTTGGGAGCGCGAATATAAGAAATATAGATGGCGAGCAACGCCAAAGAAATAAGCAGATAGGTGGTTAATACCGCACCGTTGTCGGTGACATTGCGGTAAATCAGAATGGCGATCAGGCCGACGAAAATCAGGCTGTCGAGGCGGTGGCGGCGTTTAAGCGGTACTTTGAGCCGCGTTTTACCTTTCAGCAGATCCATGCCGAATTCGTCGTACAGCGAATACAGCAACAGCAGGGCGATAAACAGCATCAGTACGGCGTCGGTCAGTGACATCTCTTGCTCCATAAAAAAGCCGGGGGTTGCCCCCCGGCCGTTTCGAACGATTACAGGCCCAGCAGGCCAATCCAATAGCCAAAGATACCGATGACGAAGAAGCCGATGATGATCCACAGCGCGTTGACTTTCTTGCGCAGCAGCCACATACAGGCGAAGGTCAGCAGCAACGGCACCAGGCCCGGCATCAGCTGGTCGAGGATGGTCTGCACCGTGGTGACGTTGGTATGCCCGGTCTGGTCGGTTATCTTGGACACCACCAGCGGGATATTCACGTGCGTCCACTTGTTGACCAGCGCCCCCATGACAAACAGGCCGAGAATGGACGCTCCTTCCGTCAGTTTCTGCAGGAAGCCGCCGCCCATGTCGTTGACGATATCGACCCCTTTACGGTAACCGTAGGCCACGCCGTAGTAGCGGGTCAGCAGGCGCACCAGGTTGAACAGCACGAAGAACAGGATCGGTCCAAGCAGGCTGCCGCTCATGGCGATGCCCGCCCCAAGCGCGGCGAACACCGGTCGCACGGTGCCCCAGAAGATCGGGTCACCGACGCCCGCTAAAGGCCCCATCAAACCGACCTTGATGCCGTTGATTGCGGCGTCATCGATCGGCGCGCCGTTGGCGCGTTGCTCTTCCATCGCCATGGTCACACCGAGCACCGGCGCCGCCACGTAAGGGTGGGTGTTGAAGAACTCCAGGTGACGCTTGATCGCCTGTTTGCGATCGTCATTGTTTTCCGGATACAGGCGGCGGATCACCGGCACCATCGAGAAGCAAAAACCCAGCGCCTGCATGCGTTCGAAGTTCCATGAACCCTGGAACAGGTTCGAACGCAGGAATACGCCGCGAATATCGGCCGGCGTGAGTTTCTTTTGAGCAGTTGTATCAACCATTTCTCTCACCTATTCCTAGTCGAGTTCGTTATCGAGATCGTTCGCGTTAGCCGGGCCGGCCTGTACAACTTGAGACTTGTTGTATTTCGGGCTGAGCTGGATATACAGCACGGCCATCACCACGCCAATGACGCCGAGCGCCACCAGGTTGAAGTTGGTGAAGGCGGCGGTAACGAAACCGAGATAGAAGAACGGCATCAGGTAGCCGGCGCGCATCATGTTAATCACCATTGCGTAACCGACCACGACGATCATGCCGCCGGCGATGTTCAGGCCGCTGGTGACCACTTCCGGGATCGAGTTGAGCAGGGCATGTACCCCGGCGGTGCCGACCGAGATGGCGACGATGACCGCCGGGATGGCGATACGCATCGCCTGCAGCAGCAGGGCGCCGACATGGATCCAGCTAATGGCGCGCAGGCTGCCGCGCTCCGCCGCGCTGTCTGCTGCGTGCTGGAACGCCACGGTGAGGGTACGCACGATGATGGTCAACACCTGGCCGGCCGCCGCCAGCGGAATGGCCAGGGCGATACCGGCGCCGACGCTTTGCCCGCCGGCGATGACCAGAATGGTCGAAATGATGGACGCCAGGGCAGCATCCGGCGCGACGGCCGCACCGATGTTCATCCAGCCCAGGGCGATCATTTCCAGCGTACCGCCGATGATGATGCCGGTTTTCATATCGCCGAGGATAAAGCCGATCAGGGTACAGGCGACCAGCGGACGGTGGAACTGGAACTCGTCGAGGACGGAACCCATCCCGGCGATACAGGCAACGATAAATATCAGCACAATCTGAAGAGTGGTGATCTCCATTGCACTTCTCCTATGACCAAAAAAGCTCTGAGTAAAATAATTAGCGGCTGGCGCCACTAATTGAGTTTGTTAATCAGGTCCATCATTTTTAGCCGGCTGTCGGACGAGACCTTACGTACCTCCAGCTCGATACCGCGATCGTTCAGTTTCTTAAACGCTTCGATATCTTTTTCATCGACGGAAACGGCGTTGTTCACCTGGGTTTTCCCCTGGCGGAACGCCATGCCGCCGATATTGACGGATGTAATCTCCACGCCGCCTTCCACCAAACGCCAGACGTCGGTCGGGTTGGTGAATAACAGCATCACGCGATCGTTGGCGTATTTCGGGTTGTTCCAGACGCGGATGGCCTTCGCCACGTCCACCACGTGGGCGGTGACGCCCGGCGGGGCAACCTGGGTCAGCAGGGTCTTGCGCACATGGTCGGCGGCGACTTCATCGCTGACGACGATAATGCGGCTGACGTTGGTCTCTTTGGTCCAGCGGGTAGCGACCTGGCCGTGGATTAAGCGGTCATCGATGCGCGCCAGGCCGATTTTCATGTGGTCGTTCGGCCCCAACGGCGCCTGAGGGGCAGCGGCTTTGGCGACGGGTGCTGCGGGTTTTGCGGGTTCTTCCTGCGGTTTTTTCAGCGCTTTCACGCCTTCACGGCCGGTTTCCAACGCCAGCGCCACCAGTTCATCGAAAGCGGGGTTGTCGTCCCGCGCCATGAAGGTTTCCACCAGCATCGGGATGTTGACCCCGGTGACGACCTCATAGTTTTCTTTGTCGACCGCAATGCGGCTGGCGGCGTTGAACGGGCTGCCGCCCCAGGTATCCACCAGGAACAGCACGCCGCCGCTGGTATCCAACCCACTGATTTTTTCGTTGTACTTGACGATTAACGTTTCGGCATTCTCACCGGGAACGAAGTCTATAAAGGCGACGTTGTCCTGCTCGCCCAATAGCATCTCCGCCGTTTTCAGCAGTTGTTCCGCTGCAGCCCCGTGTGTGCCGATGATAATAGCTATTGCCACTCGCTACCTCCTCGTTGAACTCCAGACGCGGTGTGTGTCGTTTCTCCGCGCCGTCTTGGCAGTCACTTCCGCGGTTCAGATACATTATGGTAGAAAAAAAGAAACGCACGCCTAACATTTCTCACGCAGTTTCAAATGCCTGTGCGTGATACTTCACGAACGCGAGATTTATTTTAGTGAGTGAAAAAATATTTTTTGTGACGCTGCTCCGCTATTGAATGCTCGGGGAAATCTTAGCTGTCGCAGACGATATGGTGTGGCGCCACCCTAAACCGCCGTTGAAAAAGCCGCTTTGTCCCCCAGAAAAATCCTGATACAGTAATTTCTTCTTTCATCACTAAGGAGTGAAGGGCCTCAGCCCTCCCTATGGACTGTCACCGAAGTTACTGTTTTTCCAGGTTTCACCCGCCACCTGCTGGCGTTGTATATGCTGTTCGGCCCTTCGGCCATCTCCCGGTAACCCCATCCCGTCACCTTGCTATTGTCGACTGCGCCCATGCAGCGGCGGCATCGTCACGTCTGAGCGGCGAGCGCTCATTCCCACTTTTTTCTGGAGTCTGATATGGAATTTTTAATGGACCCCTCTATTTGGGCGGGGTTGCTTACGCTGGTGGTGCTGGAAATCGTGCTGGGCATCGACAACCTGGTGTTCATCGCCATTTTGGCCGACAAATTGCCGCCGAAGCAGCGCGATAAGGCGCGCGTTATCGGCCTGTCGCTGGCGTTGCTGATGCGTTTGGGCCTGCTGTCGGTGATCTCCTGGATGGTAACCCTGACCACACCGCTGTTCAGCGTCGGCGATTTCAGCTTCTCTGGCCGCGATCTTATCCTGCTGTTCGGCGGGGTATTCCTGCTGTTCAAGGCCACCATGGAGCTGCATGAGCGGCTGGAAGGGCAGACGCACCAGGATGGCGCCAACCGCGGTTACGCCAAGTTCTGGGCGGTGGTGGTGCAAATCGTGATCCTGGACGCGGTGTTTTCGCTTGATGCGGTGATTACCGCCGTAGGCATGGTGAACGATCTGCCGGTAATGATGGCGGCGGTGGTGATCGCGATGGCGGTGATGCTGTTGGCATCCAAGCCATTGACCAACTTCGTCAATGCGCACCCGACCATCGTGGTGCTGTGCCTGAGCTTCCTGTTGATGATCGGCCTGAGCCTGATCGCCGAAGGCTTCGGTTTGCATATTCCGAAAGGCTATCTGTACGCCGCGATCGGCTTCTCGATCCTGATTGAATTGTTCAACCAGATCGCGCGTCGCAACTTCATCAAGCATCAAGCGCGTCGGCCGATGCGCGAGCGCACCGCGGAAGCGATCATGCGCCTGATGGGGCAGCAGCGCGCGCAGCAGTCGGACGATGAGGTCGCTTTGCCGAGGGATGAAACCTTTGCTGCGGAAGAGCGTTATATGATCAGCGGCGTGTTGACACTCGCCTCGCGTTCATTACGCAGTGTGATGACGCCTCGCACGGACATCTCCTGGGTCGACTGCGAGCGCTCCCGCGAGGAGGTGCGCGCCCAGTTGCTGGATACGCCACACAGTCTGTTCCCGGTGTGTCGCGACTCGGTGGATGAGATCGTCGGCGTGGTACGGGCCAAGGATCTGCTGGTGGCGCTGGAGCAAGGGGAAGATATCGCCGAGTTTGCCGCCCGTACGCCGCCGATCGTGGTGCCGGAAACCATGGACGTCATCAAACTGCTGGCGGTGCTGCGCCGCGCCAAAGGGCGTCTGGTGGTGGTCACCAATGAATTTGGCGTCGTGCAGGGGCTGGTGACGCCGCTGGACGTCCTGGAAGCGATTGCCGGTGAGTTCCCGGACGAGGATGAAACGCCGGATATCGTGGCGGAAGGCGACGGCTGGCTGGTGAAGGGGGGAACCGATTTGCACTCGCTGGAACAGGCACTGGCCTGCGATGACCTGGTCAGCCCAACCGCAGACTACGCCACCCTGGCGGGGCTGCTGTTGGCTCACTACGGCCAGATGCCGGTGGTGGGGGACAGCATTGAACTGAACCACCTGCGTTTCGATATCGTCGAGGTCTCCGACTATCGCATCGAATTGGTGCGTGTTACCCGCGTCGTCTTTAACGAGCCGACGCAGTCGTAACCCTCCCGCCGGGGGCTCAGGCCTCCGGCGGATCCTCTTCCGCTTTCCTGACGCGCGATTCGTACTGTTGCAACCACAGCGGGAAAACGTGGATCGGCATCGGCTTGGCGAAATAATACCCCTGCAGGGCATTGACCTCGCGTGAGCGCAGATAGTCGGCCTGTTCCTCCGTTTCGACACCCTCTGCCACCAGTTTCAGCTTCAGCCTCTGCGCCAGCGTAATGATGGTGTCGGTCACCGTGGCGTTGACCGCGTCGGTGCCGATGGCCGCGGTAAACCCGCGGTCGATCTTCAACACGTCCGGGCTGAGGTTTTTCAGGTAGCTCAGCGAGCTGTGGCCGGTGCCGAAATCGTCGATAGCCAGCATGATCCCCATGTCTTTCAGCGTGCGAATCTGGTCATACTGGATCGCCGACAGCGCGGTGCGTTCGGTCAGCTCCAGCATCAATGAGGGCATCGGATGTGCCGGCAGCCAAATCTGGCGGATATCGTCGATGATGTTGAGCGTTTTAAAATGCTCGGCAGCAACGTTAATGCTGATGTAGAAGGACGGTCGTGGCGGGAACAGCTGCAGATTTTCCGTCACGGTGTTCATTAGATAGCGAGTGAGCGGAATGATGAGGTCATGCTGCTCGGCCAACGGAATAAACACGTCTGGCGAGATCCACCCCTGCCGCTTCTTTTTCCAACGCAGCAGCATCTCGACGCCGGCACAGCGCCCGGTATCGCTGTGAATGATCGGTTGGCAGTAAACGCGGAACTCCCGATGGGTAATGGCATGGCCAATGTGGTAAGACAGGCTCATGCGGTTAGCGGTGAGCAGGTAGACCACATAGGCCGCCAGCAGGCTGATCAGCAGCGCCAGCGGGATATGGCGCGGCAGTGCGGAAAACGCCAACATGCCGACCTGCGGGCCGAACAGCGAAATCGAGAACGGGTAACGCTCGGAACCGGCGGTGTAACGCAGATCGTTGGTCAGGGTGTCGCGGCGCAGGATTTCGCGGCGCCCGTATTCCAGGCTACTGTCGGCTACGTTCAGCACCATGCGCTGAACATAAGGCTCCTGCGGTTCGAGTAAAAAGTTCGATAACAGCTCGATATTGAAGACGTGCAGCACGCCGCTGCTTCTATCGCCGGGGGAGGGTGTCCACATCACCAACGTGGGCAGTCCTTTGCTCACCGCCAACGAAGGGCGCAGCGCCAGCCTGACGTTGCTGTTGACGAAAATCGGCAGCACGGCGGCCAACTGATAATGTCGGGCGCCAAACAGACTGGAGCAGTAGATGATGCCATTTTTTACCAGCAGCATGGCGCGCAGCGCCTGATTTTGCGCGGCGCGAAAGCGCAGGGTCGATGAGACGTTCTCGCAGGGTTGTTCCAGCATGTCCATACTGCGTTCCGCCTGCAGCTGCGCGGGGGACAACAGCTGGTCAATTTTGCCGACGGTGCGGGTGGCCAACGTTTGCTGGCTCTGCTCGATGCTTTTGACCTCTTGATAGTAACGGGTATACAGCGATACCAGCAGAATAGCCACGCCCACCGCTCCGGCCAGCAGCCAACGGTAGTAACGATATTGGGACGCGGCGAGGTGGGTCATCAACATCCGGTAAATCCTTGTTCGGTAATCCAGCTCCGAGTCACAGTCAGGCCACAGCTCCTTAAGTTGCGCTCGGCTAATTCTAGCCTGAGGTTATACAAGATTGATGGTAACTCAGTAAATTATTTCGATTTAGCAAAACAGAAGGTCAATTTGCAGGCTAACCGCTGGATCGATGAGAAAAATGCAGGATATTTTCTGGTGACATTGTCACTAAAAGCGGTCAATGAATTGATTGCCCATAAAAAACCCCGCCGGGCGGCGGGGTTGTCTGTCAGTCGCATTGCACCTTGATTGCCAGGCCACCGCGTGACGTTTCTCGGTACTTGGCGTTCATGTCTTTGCCGGTTTCGTACATGGTCTCGATCACCTTATCCAGCGAAACGCGCGGTTCGCTGGTGCGGCGCAGAGCCATGCGGGCGGCGTTGATCGCCTTGACCGAGGCGATGGCGTTGCGCTCGATGCACGGCACCTGTACCTGGCCGGCGACCGGGTCACAGGTCAGCCCCAGGTTGTGTTCCATGCCGATTTCCGCCGCCACACAGACCTGCTCAGGGCTGCCGCCCAGCAGTTCAGCCAGGCCTGCGGCCGCCATGGAGCAGGCCACGCCGACTTCGCCCTGACAGCCGACTTCGGCGCCGGAAATGGACGCGTTCATCTTGTACAACGCGCCGATGGCGCCCGCTGCCATAAAGTAACGGATGTAGATATCCGGGCTGACGGACTCGATAAAGTGATCGTAGTAAGCCAGCACCGCAGGCACGATGCCGCAGGCACCGTTGGTCGGCGCGGTGACGACGCGGCCGCCGGCGGCGTTTTCTTCGTTAACCGCCAGTGCGAACATGTTGACCCAGTCGATCACGTTCATCGGATCGTTGGACAGTTTGTCCGACGCCACCAGCATGCGGCGCAACGCGGAAGCACGGCGCGGTACGCGCAGCGGCCCCGGCAGCACGCCTTCGGTGTTCAGACCCCGATCGATACAGGCACGCATGGTTTGCCAGACGTTGCCGAAGTAGGTTTCGATCTCTTGCTTGCTGTGCAGCGCCAGTTCGTTCTGCATCACCATGCCGGACAGTGACAGCCCGGTCTCGCGGCAGTGGTCGAGCATTTCGCGCGCGGAGTTGAATGGATAAGGCATTTGCAGCTCTTGCTCGGCGTCCTTACCGAAGTTCTCCTCGTCGACGATGAAACCGCCGCCGATGGAGTAATAGGTCTTGCTGTACACTTCTTTATCGCCGGCGAAGGCGTGGATTTGCATGCCGTTCTCGTGCAGCGGCAGGTTGTCGCTGCGGAAGACCATGCCGCCGTCGCGTGGGAAATCGACTTCATGCAGGCCGTTGGCCAGCATCAGGCGTTGACGTTGTTCTACATCGCGAATAAAGCCAGGAATGCTATCGATATCGACGGTGTCCGGCATGTTGCCGGCCAGGCCGAGAATGATGGCGATATCGGTATGGTGACCTTTACCGGTCAATGAGAGTGAGCCGTAAACGTCTACGGCAACACGCGTGATAGAAGGCATCAGGCCTTTATTTACCAGATCGTCGACAAACTGTTTGCCGGCTTTCATCGGTCCAACCGTATGAGAGCTGGACGGGCCGATGCCGATCTTAAACATGTCGAAAACGCTAATCACGCTAAAACTCCTTAAAGAGACGTATTGTTATGGCTGCGGCGGTTAAAAACCGCGCAGGGAACAGCGATATTGTAAAAGGGCCGTGCGGGTTCGGCTGCCTTTTTCGCATGAAATTAAATAATCCGTGGTGTCGCTTTTTTTACTGATTACCCGGGGCGAACCCTTATGCGAGGTATCCGCTTTCGCCCAAGCTCCATTAGCGGTAATCGCGCCAGCTTTCCGTGCTGAACGCCGCCGGCTTAATCCCTGTTTCTACAGTGGTTTATCTCGGACGGTGGTATTTTACAGGTATTTCGTAAGGTTTAAGAGAGGGTTTACAGTTTTTTTAAAACCATTCAATCGGAACGGTAGTTGAAAAAGCGTTCAAATGAAGTGATTTCGATCGCTTTACCGGCAGCGGAGGCCGTCGGCCATGCCAGATTGCGAGTCAGATCACGTAATATGGGCTAAATACTGACCTGCTGCGCCAGACGCCGAATGATGGCTGCGGTCAGCCCCCAGATAAACTGGCTGTGATACCAGGAGAGGTAAATGCGGTGCGTATGGCCGGCGCGATGAATATCCAGCGGATAGTAACGCGACAGGGTCAGCGCTTCCCTCAAGGGCATCTCGAACACGTCCGCCACTTCACCCTCATTGGCGTGGAACTGCACATCCGGCGAGACCAGGCCGACGATGGGCGTGACCTGAAATCCGGTGCTGCTGTCGAGCGGCGCCATTTGGCCGAGGACGGTCACCGCCTGCGGTGGTATCGCCACTTCTTCCTGCGCTTCTCGCAGCGCCGTGACGATCGCCGACCCGTCTTCAGCGTCGGTTTTACCGCCGGGGAAGGCCACCTGGCCGGCATGTTTGCGCAGCGAGTCGGCGCGGCGGGTCAACAGCAGCGTCGGCTCTGCGCGGCAGACGATCGGGATCAGCACCGCCGCCGGGCGCACATTGTGCGAGATCTGCGCCGCCTGGGGCAGCTGCAGTTGAAAACGGCTGATAAAGGCGTGCAGTGAGGCTGGTGTGTTCGATGGGATCACGACAGGGCACACTCCCCAAGCTGCGGCAGAATACGGCCAACCTTGTCAAAGGTCTCCTGGTATTCCGCCTGCTCCTGGCTGTCCGCCACGATGCCGCCACCGGCGGAGCAGTGGATGCGGCCGTTTTCGGTGACGAGCGTGCGGATGGTGATATTGGTGTCCATGTTGCCGCAGGCGCTTAGGTAACCGATACTGCCGCAATAGGCATTGCGGCGCTGCGGCTCCAGCTCTTCGATGATTTCCATCGCCCGCACCTTGGGCGCGCCGGTGATCGAGCCGCCGGGGAAGCAGGCGCGCAGCAGTTCGGCCGCCGAGGTCTGTTCCGGCAGGGTTGCGGTGATAGTGCTCACCAGGTGATGCACGGCGGGAAACGGCTCCACGGCAAACAGTTCCGGCACCCGTACGCTGCCAGGCTGGGCGACGCGGCCGATATCGTTGCGCAGCAGATCGACGATCATCAGATTTTCAGCGCGATCTTTGGGGGAATCGGCCAAACGGCGAGCCTGAGCGGCGTCCTGTTCCGCGTCCGCCAGCCGCGGCAGCGTGCCCTTGATCGGGCGGGTTTGGATGCGCTGCTGCTCCAGCCACAGGAAGCGCTCGGGAGAGACGCTCAGTACGCTGTTGTGCGGCAGGCGCAGGAAGGCCGAGAACGGCGCGCGGTTGCAGGCGCTCAATCGACAGAAAGCCTGCCACTCATCTCCCTGATAGTCGGCGGAGAACCGTTGCGCCAGATTAATTTGGTAACAGTCACCGCTGCGCAGGTAGCGCTGAATACGTTGGAATTTCTCGCCGTATTGCCGCCGGCTCATATTGGCGCGCCAGTCGCTCAGCAGCGTGAAAGGGCGTTCTGTCGGCGCGGTTTGGCTATTGAGCCAGCACCAGCGCTGTTCCACGTCGCCATAGCTGAGCAGCGTCAGGGTTTGCAGCCGGTGATCGGCGATCAGCGCCCAGTCATAAATGCCCACCGCCATGTCCGGCAAGGCGAGGTCGGCTGCGGCCAACTGCGGCAAGCTTTCCACCCGCCGCCCGAGATCGTAGCCGAACAGCCCCAGTGCGCCGCCCTGAAATGGCAGATCCGGGTTAAACGCCGGTTGCCAACCTTGCGCCACCAGGTGTTGCTGCAGCAGGGAGAATGGATCTTCCTTCGACTGAATAGTGACGCCGTCACTTTCTATTTTCGTGCTGGCGCCCTGGGTGGTGAGCGTAACGCACGGCTGCGCGACCAGGATGTCGAAGCGGTTATGCGAATGGTCGGCGAAGCCCGAATGCAGCAGCATCGCCCACGGGTGGGTTGAAATCGGGGCGAAAAGCGTCATCAGGGCACTGCGGCTGTAGGGCAAAGATTTTATGTTTGGGGCGGTTACGCTCATGAACGTCAATAAACCTGGCTGTGAGGACGGCGATATCTGGCGGCTAGTGTGCCATAGACGGTCACGTCATGCATGTTTTGCCACGCGCGACATGGAGCACAGTTCACATAAACGGCAGTTCAATAAACCTGAGATAAGGCATTTTTTGCGCCATTGATTATACTTCGATATGTTAAAAATTTAACGTCAAATGCACTGGACGTTTATTCATCGAGGGCGCAAGACCCGAGAAATATAAAAAAGGTTCGTTAATTTCATATTTTTATTGTTGCTTGCTGTTATTAAGCTGTCGATGCGAAACGGTTTTGCCTGTGTTTTTTCATGGTGGCCGTCTTGTGAAAGTTATCCCTTGTTGTGGAACGCTTTTCTTGTCGAAAGCATGAAAAGACAAACAAGATTAATCTTATTTAGCCTGCGGCGGAAATGTGAAGGTTCGCGTTTTATTTCGCTCGTGCGCTGAAGCGGTTTCTATTTTCTAAAAAAATAAAATTATCATTTTGTTACATTATTATTGAAGAGCTACCTATGTCGTTAATGCTGAGCGTCATCGTCCCGATGCACAATGCGGGGGAGTTATTGGAGCCGTTCCTGGTCTCGCTGCTGGCCCAGCGCGAGCAACGGTTGGAGGTGATCATCGTCAACGATGGTTCCACCGACGGTTCGGGAGAGATCGCGCACCGTTACGCGGCGGTGCATCCGCATATTCGCGTGATCGATCAAGCCAATGCCGGCGTTTCTAATGCACGTAATGCCGGGCTCGCCGTTGCCCGAGGTAAATATGTGGCGTTTCCGGACGCCGACGATTTATTGGCGCCCGAGATGTATTCCACGCTGTTGGAACAGGCAGAACGACACCAATTAGACGTGATGCAATGTAATGGTGAACGCTATTTTACCAGCCAAGACGAATTACAGCCGATTTTTCCCGAGGCGCGTTTACGCACTACCGACGTTATCACTGGCGTTCAGTGGTTCGAACGTGCATTGAAGTCGCGAAAGTTTATTCATGTTGTATGGCTGGCAATATATCGCCTCGATTTTATTCGCCAGCATCGGCTTTATTTTGAGCCGGGGTTGCATCACCAGGATATTCCCTGGACGACGGAAGTCATGTTTAATGCCAAACGGGTCAAATATTTAAGCACGCCGCTGTACCGGCAACGGGTGCACGACAAGTCTATCAGTAACCGTCGTCGCACCGGCAAAGCGAACGTAGAGTATCAGCGTCACTATATGAAAATCGTCGAAATGCTGGAGCGGCTCAACCGGCGCTATGCGGGCACTGTCGCCATTCGTCCCGCTTTCCATTGGCAAATCACCCGTGAGGCGTTGGGCATTTGTCACAGCATTCGCCGTGAGCCGGATCCGGCCGCTCAGAATCAGATTACCGAAGAGTTTTACCAACGTGGCATCGACAGAGCGATGCTCGCCAATGCGCGCGGCGTGAAGCAGGGGTGGCATGTCATGCTGTGGCGGCACCGTTTAAAGCAGTGGCGCAACGATAACGGCTGTTCACAGCCGGCCTGAGGCACAAGACGTTGGGATCCGCCGCGTTAGCGCGTATACTCCTTCTCCCTTTTGCCGGAGAGAACGACACATGCATGCAGGTATGCCATTACTGAGCCACGCGGAGCAGCAGGAAGCGGCGGATCGCATCCATCAGCTGATGGAACAGGGCATGAGCAGCGGTGAGGCCATTGCTCGCGTTGCGCAGGAAATTCGTGAGAAGCATCAGGGCGCTCATGTCGCGGTGCTGTTCGATGACGAAGACGAACAGCAGGATGCCGCACCGGAGGCGTCGCGGGATGACGATGCTGAAGAAGACGAAGACTATTGATGTTATCGGGGCCGCGCAAGCGGCCCCGTCAGTTTTAGCGGTTGACCGCCACGGCGGCGGCGGCCTGTTTCGCCAGTTCCACCGCGAGTTCCGTGGTGTCCGCCGTCGCCAGCGCTACGCCCAGGCGGCGCTGGCCGGCGATTTCCGGCTTGCCGAACAGACGCAGCTGGTTGTGCCCGCGCAGCGCGTTTTCCAATCCGCTGAAGCGCACATCGGTGCTGGTGAGCTGTGGCAGGATCACCGCCGAAGCGGAAGGGCCGAACTGGCGGATAGCGCCGATCGGCAAACCGAGAAACGCGCGCACGTGCAGGGCGAACTCAGACAGATCCTGTGAAATCAACGTGACCATGCCGGTATCGTGCGGGCGTGGCGACACTTCGCTGAAGATCACGTCGTCGCCACAAACGAACAGCTCCACGCCGAACAGCCCGAAGCCCCCCAGGGCCTTCACCACTTTCTCGGCGATAGCCTGGGCCCGACTCAGCGCCGTAGCCGACATGCGTTGCGGCTGCCAGGATTCGCGGTAATCCCCATCCTCCTGACGGTGCCCGATCGGCTCGCAGAAATGCACGCCGTCCACGGCGCTGATGGTCAGCAGCGTAATTTCAAAATCAAATCTTACCAGCCCTTCGACGATCACCCGGCCACCACCGGCACGACCACCCTGTTGGGCGTAATCCCAGGCGCTTTGCAGCTGTTCGGGCGTGCGGATCAGGCTTTGGCCTTTGCCGGAGGAGCTCATCACCGGTTTGACGATGCACGGGTAGCCGATGTGTTCGACCGCCTGCCGGAAGGCGATTTCACTGTCGGCAAAGCGGTAGCTTGAGGTGGGCAGAGCGAGCTCTTCCGCCGCCAGACGGCGGATGCCTTCACGGTTCATCGTCAGGCGGGTGGCTTCGGCACAGGGCACCACGCGGTGGCCCTGGCGTTCAAGCTCGACCAGCATGGCAGTGGCGATCGCTTCGATTTCGGGAACGATATAGTCAGGCCGCTCTTGTTCGATAACGGCTTTCAGCGCGTCACCGTCCAGCATATTTATGACGTGGCTGCGGTGCGCCACATGCATGGCGGGGGCGTCGGGATAGCGATCGACGGCGATCACTTCCAGACCGAGGCGCTGGCATTCAATGGCGACTTCTTTACCCAGCTCCCCGGAGCCGAGCAACATAACGCGGGTGGCGGAAGGGCGCAGGGCGGTTCCAATCGTTAACATAGTGTCGTACCTGGATCGGTGAAAGTAAGCGGATTGATGATCGGCGGGCAGTATATACGAAAACGATTGCGTTCACAGCCGCTGCGCCAGGTTTGTTGCTAACTGACTGTTTTTATAACAAACAGAAATATTTGCCCTGCATGAGCGATTATGCGTTAATAACCGACGGCGAAAGAAGGCCTACATATCACAGGGTTTTCGCGTCTCGTGCCGTTAAGGCAGGTTTATCAAGTAAAGGAAACACAAATGAGCAAGATCACTGGTCACGTTAAATGGTTCAACGAAAGCAAAGGTTTCGGCTTCATCACGCCTGCCGACGGTTCTAAAGACGTTTTCGTTCATTTTTCCGCTATCGTTAGCGATGGGTTCAAAACCCTGGCTGAAGGCCAGCAGGTTGAATTCTCCATCCAGGACAGCCAACGTGGCCCTGCTGCAGCCAACGTCGTTGCGATTTAACGACTGCGTTGCCAAGAAACCCGCCGCCGGCGGGTTTTTTTATGCCCGCACCCCGTAACGCCGCCCATCTCTGTTATCATTTACCCCTGATTCGGCGCCAACCTGCGGGCGCGCCGCCATTCCATTCGTCATATAAGAGTTATCGCCGTGAGCACAGTTTCTTTTTCTTCCCTGCCGCTGCCAGCCGAACAGTTGGCCAACCTCAACGAACTGGGGTACGCCGAAATGACGCCGGTACAGGCCGCCGCATTGCCCGCCATCCTGCAAGGGCGGGACGTGCGCGCCAAGGCGAAAACCGGCAGCGGTAAAACGGCGGCCTTCGGCATTGGTCTGCTGAATAATATCGTCGTCGGTCAGGTCGCCACGCAGGCGCTGGTGCTCTGTCCCACCCGCGAGCTGGCCGATCAGGTGAGCAAAGAGCTGCGCCGCCTGGCGCGTTTTACGCAAAACATCAAGATCCTGACGCTGTGCGGCGGTCAGCCGATGGGGCCGCAGCTCGATTCGCTGGTGCATGCGCCGCACATCGTGGTGGGGACGCCGGGCCGTATCCAGGAACACCTGCGCAAGAAAACGCTGCAGTTGGACGAGCTGAAGGTGCTGGTGCTGGATGAGGCCGATCGCATGCTGGACATGGGGTTCGCCGACGACATCGACGATGTGATCAGCTATACGCCGCCGCAACGTCAGACGCTGCTGTTTTCCGCCACGTACCCGGCAGGCATCGAGCGCATCAGCGCGCGCGTTCAACGCCAGCCGCTGAGCGTCGAGGTGGACGATGGAGAAGCGCAGGCCTCCATCGAACAACGCTTTTATGAGACTACGCGCGATCAGCGCCCGGCGCTCCTGGTGTCGGCTATTCGCTATCATCAACCCGCGTCCTGCGTGGTGTTCTGCAATACCAAACGCGATTGTCAGACGGTGCTTGAGGCCCTGGAGGCCCGCGGCATCAGCGCGCTGGCGCTGCATGGCGATCTGGAACAGCGCGACCGCGACCAGGTGTTGGTGCGTTTCGCCAACCGCAGTTGCCGGGTATTGGTGGCGACCGACGTTGCCGCACGCGGGCTGGATATTAAAGAGCTGGAGCTGGTGGTCAACTACGAGCTGGCGTTCGATCCCGAAGTGCATGTGCACCGTATTGGCCGTACCGGCCGCGCCGGCATGAGCGGGTTGGCGATCAGCCTGTGCACGCCGCAGGAAATGGCGCGGGCGCACGCGATTGAAGACTACCTGCAGATGAGCGTCGACTGGTCGCCGGTGTCCGAGCTGAGCGGGGCGGCCAACGGCTCGCTGGAGGCGGAAATGGTGACGCTGTGCATCGACGGCGGCCGCAAGGCGAAGATCCGTCCCGGCGATATTCTCGGGGCGCTGACCGGTGATGCCGGGCTGACAGCGGCGGAAGTGGGCAAGATTGACATGTTCCCAGTGCATGCCTATGTCGCAATCCGCAAAGCCAGCGCGCGCAAGGCGCTGCAACAGTTGCAGCAGGGCAAAATCAAAGGCAAAAGCTGCAAGGTGCGGCTGCTGAAATAAGCCGAAGGCGGGCGGCGGTTTGCCTTCCCGCCACGATCTATTTATACTGTACATAATTACAGTAATTTGAGTATTTGAGGACGCACGCATGGCGGTTGAAGTTAAATATGTGGTGGTGAGAAACGGTGAGGAAAAAATGACTTTCGCGAGCAAGAAAGAAGCCGACGCCTACGACAAAATGCTGGATCTGGCGGACAACCTCGGGGAGTGGCTGCAGCAGGCGCCGCTGACTCTGGATGACGAACAGCGCGAAGGCTTGAGCTTCTTCCTGGCGGAGAATAAGGACGCGCTGGGTCTGATTTTGCGTGGCGCTTCGCCGGCGGAAACCCTCAAAAAACCGGCGGAAAGCAAAGCGAAAAAAGCGACATCTAACCCAAAAGAGGGATCTGCGTCAGAAAAGCAAGCAGCATAATGACTTATGTTGCGGTGTTGTGATGAAAAAGGATCTAAAATGAGCCGTGAAATAACTTTCTTCAGCCGCTTTGAGCAAGACATTCTGGCCGGGCGTAAAACCATCACCATTCGGGATGCCAGTGAGTCGCACTTCGAACCGGGCGAGGTATTGCGCGTAAGCCGCAATGAAGACGGCGTCTTTTTCTGTTTTATCGAAGTGCTGTCGGTAACGCCGGTGCGCCTGGATGCGCTGACCGAACGCCACGCACAGCAGGAAAACATGTCGCTCGGCGAACTGAAGCAGGTGATCAAGGAAATCTATCCGGGCCTGGATGCGCTGTTTGTCATCGAGTTCGTCAAACGGTAACTCTTTGCCGAAACCCTGTTGTGAGCCAGGGATGGGCGCCCGGATAGCGCTAATCACAACGGGAGGACATATGAAAAAAATGGGTTTGGCTATCGCCTTGTTGGCCATGATGGGAGCATCAACCGCGGTGTGGGCGCAGGATCAAGAGCAACGCACCGCCAAGGTGGGGCAGTGTGCGGGCCTGCAGCCGGCGGATATCGCCGCCCAGGTCAAGCGCGACTTCTTGCAGAACCGCATTACGCGCTGGGAGGCGGACAAAAAGCTGCTGGGTACCGCAACGCCGATTGCCTGGGTTAGCCCGGATGCCATCAGCGGCAAGGATCAGGTGTGGCAGGTACCGTTAACGGTGCGTGGCACCAAGGCAGATAAAACCTACAACGTGACGCTCAACTGCAACACCGGCGAAATCGCCTACAGCGCGCCGCAGTAAT
The DNA here is from genome assembly GCF_037027545.1 of Serratia sp. 201. Taxonomy (NCBI): domain Bacteria; kingdom Pseudomonadati; phylum Pseudomonadota; class Gammaproteobacteria; order Enterobacterales; family Yersiniaceae; genus Serratia; species Serratia sp. 201. Next base: position 1,079,445 of record NZ_JAXCHC010000002.1, read on the forward strand.
ACTGTTTTGCAATAAAAAGCCCGCCTGGTGGCGGGCTTGATGCATAAAGACGAGGTCAGTCGCTGAACGGGATCACCAACTCACCCGGCTTCACTTCCAACCCCTTCGCCAGTTTTTTGGCCAGCGCTTCGGTTTTGCTGTTGTCAGGATTTAGCACATAAGCTGGCTTTTGGTCGAAGTAAGACTTCAGTGACTGGTTCAGATACGGCGTCAGCGCTTTCATTACCGTCTGCATTTTTTCCGGCTGCACGCTGTAATCAGTCAGCTCCATGTCCTTCAGGAAAATGGCGCCCTGCGCCCGGTCGTAAACCGGCTGCGCCTTCAGCGTCAGCTTCAGATCCGCGGTCTGCGGGCCGAGAATCGACGTGATATCGACCTTGGCGTCGCCGGAAAGGGTAACTTTACCCGGTTCGCTGCGGCCGATTTGGCTTTGCAGCTGAGTCAGCACGATATTGGCGTCCACCAAGCCGGGCACGCCGATCTGCTTCTGATAGTCGTTGTGTTTCTGCAGGTAATCATTCACTTCCTGCTCGCTCAGGGTGTATTGGGTCAGTTGATTGCAACCGGCCAATACGCCGGCGAACAGCAGGGCGGCTGCGCCCATCAGGATCTTCTTCATTAATGCCTCATTGCGACTGCTGGCGAAAAGTGCTGCAGATAATTGATTAATCATTATAAACGTTCCGCCTGCGCGTGAAAACGACAGGCGGCGATGTGCAAAGGATAGTGCGCGCAAAAGCGGGTGAGACCTATCGGATAACGCCGAAAGCATCAGCGCCGCAATCGTAGCGCCAAGAGAATTACGCCGGCCACGCAGGCCGCGCTCCCCAACAGCGGGAACAGCGGGATGCCCCACAGCCGCAGCGAAGAATGCATCAGATAAGGCGCCAGGCCCAGAGCAAAAGCGGCGGTGACGATGGCGATAGCCAGCGTGACGGCGGCGCGTTCCAGCGCTTTGCTCAATTGGCCGAGGTTCTTGACGTTGATCTCGGCATTGAGCTGCCCGCGTTTGAGGCGGCGAACCAGTAGGCGCAGGGTTTGCGGCAGCTCCTCTCCGGCATCGAGCGCTTCCCCGCCCAGGGCCAACAACCGCTGGCGCACGGCGTCGGGGGCATAGCGCTGCAGCACCGTTTGTTGCAGCATCGGTTTGAGCGTGGCTACGATGTCGAAGGCCGGATCCAACCGATGCAGCACGCCGTCGGCGGTGATTAATGCCTTGAACAGCAGGACCAGGTCAGGCGGCAACGCCAGCTGGTGTTCACGCGCCATCACCAGCAGGTCGGTCAAGGCTTTGCCCAGCGTCAGGGTGGCGGCGGCCTGTTTGTCGAGAAAGTTTTGCGCCGCCAACTCCAGATCCAGCAGGTCCAACGGTTCGCTGTCCGACCAGGCGATCAGCGTGTTGACGATGCCTTCGGATTGGCGATCGGCGATGGCCTGCAGCAGCAGGAGCAACTGGTTGCGCCGCCGCTCGGACAGCTGGCCCACCATACCGAAGTCGATAAAACCGACGCGGTCACCGCTCAGCGCCATAACGTTGCCGGGGTGGGGATCGGCGTGATACAGCCGATGCTCCAGCACCATGCTCATAAAGGCGCGGGCGCCGCGTTGTGCCAGCAGCGGGCCGTCAAAGCCTGCCGCCGCCAATTGCTGAGGGTTCTCCGGCGCGGTACCGGGCAAGTATTCCTGCACTAACAGACGCGGAGACGACCATTGCCAATAGATTTTCGGCACGACCACGTCGGGTTCTCGTGCAAACATCTTGGCGACGCGATCGCAGTTATGCCCTTCGTGAGTCAAATCCAGCTCGTGATTGAGCGCCGTCGCCAGCGCTCGGACCATCTGCCGCGGCCGATAGCGTGCCAACGTGGGGCTCTGCTGCTCCACGGTTTCCGCCAGCGAGGCCAGCAGCCGCAGATCGGCGTGGATGGTTTTCGCCAGGCCGGGCCGCAGCACTTTCACCACCACCTGTTCGCCACTGTGCAAGCGGGCGCGGTAAATTTGCGCCATCGACGCTGCCGCCAGCGGCGTGCGATCGAACTCGGCAAACAGGTGCTCGGGCTCGCCCCCCAGATCGGCAACGATCTGCGGCGCCAGTGTCTCCCATGGCAATACCGCCGCTTGGCTGTGCAGGCGATCCAGTTCGTCGGTCCAGGCCGGATCCAGGAGGTCAGAACGCGTGGCCAGGATCTGACCGAATTTGACGAAGGTGGGGCCCAGCGCCTCGAGCGCCTCCCGCAGCCGTTCAGGCAGGGTCTGTGCGTCCTGCAGGGCGGGCTCGCCGCGGACACCGCGCAGCAATGCCCCCAGGCCCAGCAAGCGCAGAACGTCTTGCAGACCATAACGAATCAGAACGGAGGTAATTTCCTTCAGCCGCGCCCGATCGCGAGCGGTGGCGAGCACCATTTTCAACATCAATACGCCATGTCCTTTTTGTGACTCTCGAACGTTATTGTTCCATATCCAGTAGCAACGGCACCTCGCTGCGTTGCGCCATGCGGTTGCGGTAGGCTTCCACGTTATCCGGCAGCGCAACCCCGGCGACGATCGACAACGAACGTAGCAGCGGGAACAGGTGAATGTCGTCCTCGGACAGCTCGCCGTTCACCGCGTCAGTGGAGACGATCAGCGGTGACAGGGTTTGCAGATCGGCCTCCAACTGGGCGATCAGATCGGCGCTGTTGGCGAGATGTTCGGCGAAATCTCCGATTGACGCCTGTTTTTTATCGATAAAGTACTGGCGCGCACTGGCGGTGGCAAACTCTTCGAAATCGGCGTGCGCAATACGCGGCAGCAGCAATTTTGCGCTGTAACCGCCGACCCGCTGCAGCCATTCGGCGATAGCCGGGTTGGTGCGGCCGGTCAGGACCGGCTTGCCGTCCAACCCATCGACATAGCGTACGATATCCAGGCTTTCCGGCATCGCTTCACCGTTGTCTTTAATCAGGATAGGCACCATTTTTTGGCCGATCAGGTTGAACGGGGTCGTCTCATCGTCGTTGAGCAACGTGACCAGGCGAATCGGCAAACGTTTCAGGCCGAAAATCATGCGGGCTTTAACGCAGAATGGGCAATGATCGTAAATGAACAGTTTCATGCTTGCTCCGGGTTGTCAGGTTTTAACAGCAATAGTTACCACAGCTTATCGAGGCTGTCTTGACGTGCGTGTGTTGGATGGTGCGTTATTGCGATATTGCCCGCGCACCGGCGCGGGCTAGAGGGCGTTATTTCTTGGCCGGTACCGAGTTGAGCACATCGATCAGGTGAATGCGAGCTTCTTCGAGGTCGATTTTGTCACGTTCATTGGCGGCGGTGACGACCTGCAGCTGCTTGATAATATCGTCCTTCAGGCCGGCGTCGCTGGCGAGGATGTGGGCCAGTGCTTTTTCCACCAGGGTGGACCGCGCATAAATCATGCGCAAGTTCAGTATCATATGTTCGAGTAGTTGCGGTAATTTTGCTTCTTCGCTCATGCCGACGGGCTCCTGTGGGTGTTTTTACTAACAGGATAGCAGCTGTTGCCGATTCGGCCGGATTTCTATGGCGTTAACCGCCGCGCAGCATCATCGGGGCGCTGCGTCGTGGGCTGAACTGCCAGTACAGCGCCAGCAGCGTAGCGAAGCCTACTGCCCCAAGCAGCAACCAGGGCAGCTCCGGCATGTTCATCGTGCGTCCGGTATCGTACATCCAGCCGCCGCCGGTGTAACCCAACGCGCCACCCAGCGCCAGGCCAAGGCGACTGAAGCCCATATAGCTGCCGCGCGCACGCGGATCCGCCAGCGAAGCGCTTAGCGTTTCGCGCGCCGGCTCGGCGATAATCGATCCCAGATAGAAGCAGCAGATCAGTGTGAACACCCCCTGCAGGCTGGTGGTGAGGCCAATCGGCAGCAGGCTGAGCGTCATCAGCAACAGGCCCGCCATCAGGCGCTGCTCAAGCCGGAAGTGTTTTTCTCCCCAACGCGCCAGCGGATAGAGCAGCGACAATGACAGCGCCGCTTCAATCGCATACATCCATTTTACTGCCGCCGGTGAACCGGCGATTTCGTTGACCACGATCGGCAGCATCAGCATCACCTGTACCGCCAGCATATAGTAACCGGTCAGCGTCAGGACATAGGTGAGGAAGCGGCGATCGCGCAGTACCCGCAACATGCCTTCCTTCATCGGTATACGCACGGTAGAGATGCGGTAAGCCGGCAGTAGCCAAGCGTTCCAGCCGGCGGCGAGCACGAAGATCGCCGCCCCAACCCAGCAGACAAAGTGGAAATCGTACTGCAGCAGCCAACTGCCGATCAGCGCGCCGACCACCGCTCCCGCGCTGTCCTGCATCATCAGCAGCGAGAAAAAACGGCCGCGTTCATGCGGGCGGGTCAACTTGATTACCAAAGCGGTGCGCGGCGGATCGAATAACGTGCCGCCGAGGGCGGACAGCCCGCAGGAGAACCACAGGATCCAAGGTTCATCGGCCATCGCCATGGTAGCGAAACCGGCGGCGCGCAGCAGCATGCCGGTGACGATCATCGGCTTGGCGCCGAAGCGATCGGCGATGGCGCCGCCAAAGATGCCGAGCCCTTGTTGCAGCAGCTGACGCAAACCCAGCGCGATGCCGACGATCAGCGCCGCCCACCCTAATTGATCGACAAAGCGGATCGAAATAAGCGGGAACACGACAAAGAAGCCTAAAACCACCAGCAGGTTGTCGAGCAACAGAAAATATTTACCCAAGCTGCGCGCTTGCGACACCAGAGACATGCATCACCATGAGCAATTAAGAGAGAGGGGAAGGCAACCCCACCATTCTCTACCCAATTGCCGGACGGCGACAGGGGCGGAGTAGATAATATTTTTTTATCGTCAAGGTGTTACCTGCGCTGCAAAATGGGCGGAAAAACGCCGTAAAACGCGTATTCGGCGATTTACTGAGCGACCGGGATTTTACCTCGGGGGCGGGCTACGGTTATATTGAATGCAGGGAAGTGCGGTTCTGAGGCGCTATTGGCTAAATAAAGTCATGGCATTAGATCGGCGCCGGATAATTCACCATGCGGCTTCCCAATAAATACTTCTTATCGAACCGTTTTGACTGCGGGGGAAATGATGTTCGGCTACCGCTCTGCATCGCCAAAAGTACGTCTTACTACCGACCGGATGGTGGTCCGTTTAGTGCATGAACGGGACGCCTATCGTCTGGCGGACTATTATGCCGAGAACCGGACCTTTCTCAAACCCTGGGAGCCGGTGCGCGATGAAAGCCACTGTTATCCGTCCGGCTGGCAGGCGCGCCTGGGGATGATCGCTGAAATGCAAAAGCAGGGCAGCGCCTACTATTTTATCCTGCTCGATCCGGAAGAGCAGGAAGTCCGCGGTGTGGCGAACTTCAGTAACGTGTTGCGCGGTTCGTTTCACGCCTGTTTCCTCGGCTATTCGCTGGGGGAGAAATGGCAGGGGCAAGGGCTGATGTTCGAAGCCTTGCAGTCCGCCATCCGCTATATGCTGCGCCAACAGCGCATGCACCGCATCATGGCCAACTATATGCCGCACAACCAGCGCAGCGGCGCATTGCTGACGCGTCTGGGATTTGAACGCGAAGGTTACGCCAAGGATTACCTGCTGATCGATGGCCAGTGGCAAGACCACGTTTTGACGGCATACACCAATAAAGAGTGGCTCCCCCCACGTTGAGGCCAAACGATGAAATATGAATTGAACGCCAAAGAGGCCCGGGTCATCGGCTGCCTGTTGGAAAAACAGGTGACGACGCCGGACCAATACCCGCTTTCGCTTAACGCCATTACCCTGGCCTGTAACCAAAAGACCAACCGCGAGCCGGTGATGGATCTGAGCGAGAGTGAGGTGCAGCAACTCCTCGATCTGTTGCTGCGCAAACATTTCCTGCGCACCCTCAGCGGATTCGGCAATCGGGTAGTGAAATACGAGCAGCGGTTTTGCAATTCCGAGTTTGGCCAGCTGAAACTTTCACCCGCCGAACTGGCGGTGATCGCCGCTTTGTTGCTGCGCGGTGCGCAAACACCGGGCGAGCTACGCACCCGCACCAATCGGATGCACGAGTTCAGCGATGTCAGCGAGGTCGAGCAGGTGCTGCAACAGCTGGCCACGCGGGAAGATGGCCCGTTCGTGGTGCGCCTGGCTCGTGAGCCGGGCAAGCGCGAAAGCCGGTTCATGCATCTGTTCAGCGGCCAGATTGATGAAGCGCCGCCGGCGGCGTTCGAATCCGAGGAAGACAGCGAACTAAGCGCCAGGGTCAGCGCATTGGAAAACGAAGTGGCGGAGCTGAAACGGCAGCTGCAACACCTGTTGGCGAGGGATGCGAATGACTAAATTACGAGTAGGCGTGGTGGGATTGGGCAGTATCGCGCAGAAGGCTTACCTGCCAATCCTCGGCCAAGCGGCGGATTGGACGCTGGTGGGCGGTTTTTCGCCCAATCAGCAAAAAGCGCAGCCGCTGTGCGACAGCTACCGCATGGCCTGTTTCTCCCGGCTGGACAGCCTGGCCGAACAGTGCGACGCCGTATTTGTCCACAGCAGCACCGCCAGCCATTTTTCGGTCATTGGCGAGCTGCTAAACCGCGGCGTGCACGTTTACGTCGATAAGCCGCTGGCGGAAACGCTGGAGCAGGGCGAGCAACTGCTCGAGTTGGCCGAGCGGCGAGGCAAAACGCTGATGGTGGGGTTCAACCGCCGTTTCGCGCCACTTTACCGGCAGCTCAAGCTGGAAATGAACCAGCCGGCCTCTATCCGTATGGATAAACATCGGGCGGACAGCGTCGGTCCGCACGATCTGCGTTTTACCCTATTGGATGATTACCTGCACGTGGTAGACACTGCGCTGTGGCTGGCGGGCGGACGCGAGCAACTGTTGAGCGGCAGCTTACGGGCCAGCGCCGCAGGCGAAATGCTGTACGCCGAGCACCACTTCGCCTGCGGCGACACGCAGGTGACGACCAGTATGCATCGCCGCGGTGGCAGCCAGCGCGAAAGCGTGCAGGCGGTGACCGACGGCGCGCTGTATCAGTTGACCGATATGCGCCACTGGCTGCGTGAAGATGTACAGGGTGAGTTGGAACAGCCGGTGCCGGGTTGGCAAAGCACGCTGGTGCAACGCGGCTTCGACGGGGCGGTACGGCATTTCCTTGATGCCGTCGCCAATCAGAGCGCGCCGGAAACCGGCGGCGAACAGGCGCTGGTCGCCCAGCGGGTGGTCGAGCGTTTATTACGCGATAACTCTATGTAACATATGGCGGTAGCTATTCTTTTCCGGATGCGTAAACTGAGCCGATTGTTTCACTGACGCCTGCTGTTGCAGGCGTTGATATTTGGTACCTATCAGACAACCACATGAACCTACTCAAATCCTTGGCTGCCGTCAGCTCGATGACGATGTTTTCGCGGGTGTTGGGCTTTGCCCGCGATGCGATCGTCGCGCGCGTGTTCGGGGCCGGCATGGCAACGGACGCCTTCTTCGTGGCGTTCAAACTCCCTAATCTGCTGCGCCGTATCTTTGCCGAAGGCGCGTTTTCGCAGGCCTTTGTGCCGATCCTGGCCGAATACAAGAGCCAGCAGGGTGAAGAAGCGACGCGCACCTTTATCGCCTATGTCTCCGGGCTGTTGACGCTGGTGCTGGCGGTGGTGACAGTGTTGGGGATGCTGGCCGCGCCCTGGGTGATCTACATTACTGCGCCGGGCTTTACCGACACGCCCGACAAATTTGCGTTGACCTCGGCGCTGCTGCGCATCACGTTCCCCTACATTTTGTTGATCTCACTGGCGTCGCTGGTGGGGGCTATTCTCAATACCTGGAACCGCTTCTCGATCCCGGCCTTTGCCCCCACGTTGCTTAACGTCAGCATGATCGGCTTCGCGCTGTTCGCCGCCCCGTATTTCCACCCGCCGGTGCTGGCGCTGGCCTGGGCGGTGGTGGTGGGCGGCGTGCTGCAGCTGGGTTATCAGCTGCCGCACCTGCGCAAGATCGGCATGCTGGTATTGCCGCGCCTCAAACTGGGTGATGCCGGGGTCTGGCGCGTGATGCGCCAGATGGGGCCGGCGATCCTCGGGGTGTCGGTCAGCCAAATCTCGCTGATCATCAACACCATTTTCGCTTCGTTCCTGGTGTCCGGCTCGGTGTCCTGGATGTACTACGCTGACCGCCTGATGGAGTTTCCGTCCGGCGTGTTGGGCGTGGCGTTGGGCACCATCCTGCTGCCGTCGCTGGCCAAAAGCTTCTCAAGCGGCAACCACGACGAGTATTCGCGCCTGATGGATTGGGGGCTGCGCCTGTGCTTCCTGCTGGCGTTGCCGAGCGCCATCGCGCTGGGTATTTTGGCCAAGCCGTTGACCGTCTCGTTATTCCAGTACGGCAAGTTCAGCGCCTTTGACGCGGCGATGACGCAACGCGCGTTGGTGGCTTACTCGGTAGGGCTGATGGGGCTGATCGTGGTTAAAGTGTTGGCGCCAGGCTTCTATTCGCGGCAGGACATTAAAACGCCGGTCAAGATCGCCATCATCACGCTCATCATGACACAGGTGATGAACCTGGCGTTTATTGGTCCGCTTAAGCATGCCGGTCTGGCGCTGTCGATCGGTTTGGCGGCCTGCCTGAACGCCACGTTGTTGTATTGGCAGCTGCGCAAGCAGAAGATCTTCCAGCCACAGCCGGGTTGGGCACTGTTCCTCACCAAGCTGGTGATCGCCGTGCTGGTGATGTCGGCGGTGCTGATTGGTGTGATGTGGCTGATGCCGGCCTGGGATCAGGGCAATATGCTGGAGCGTTTGCTGCGCTTGGCGGCGGTGGTCGTGGCCGGCGTGGTGGCCTACTTCGGCGTGCTGGCCGGGTTGGGTTTCCGCCCGCGTGATTTTGCGCGCCGCGTCGCCTGAGTCGAATGCAAGAATAAAAAAGGTCGCCTTGGCGACCTTTTTGCTTTCCGCGCAGTGCGGTTTACATACGTTCGACGGTTTCGATGCCGAGCGTATCCAGACCCGTTTTCAGCGTTTTAGAGGTCAGCAGCGCCAGCTTCAGGCGGCTCTGACGCGCTTCTTCGCTGTCGGCGTTGAGGATCTGGCAGTGCTCGTAGAAACCGGAGAACAAGCCCGCCAGATCGTACAGATAGCTGCACATGACGTGCGGCGTGCCTTCACGTGCAACGGTAGTGAGCACCTCTTCGAACTGCAGCAGGCGAGTGGCCAGTGCAATTTCACGCTCTTCGGTCAGTGTCAGCGGCAGCGTCAGGCTGCTTTCGTCGATCCCGGCGCGTTTGAATACCGATGCCACGCGGGTATAGGCGTATTGCATATAAGGCGCGGTATTGCCTTCGAAGGCCAGCATGTTATCCCAGTCGAAAACATAGTCGGTGGTGCGACTTTTCGACAGATCGGCGTATTTCACCGCGCCGATGCCGACCACGCGGGCCACGGTCTTCATTTCCTCTTCCGGCATGTCCGGGTTTTTGCCGGCGATCAGCTGTTCGGCGCGTTCGATGGCCTCATCCAGCAGATCGGAGAGCTTCACGGTGCCGCCTGAGCGGGTTTTGAACGGCTTGCCGTCTTTGCCCAGCATCATGCCGAACATGTGGTGTTCCAGCGAGACGGACTCAGGCACGTAACCGGCTTTGCGCACGATGGTCCAGGCCTGCATCAGGTGCTGATGCTGGCGGGAGTCGATGTAATACAGCACGCGGTTGGCGCCCAGGGTCTCGTAGCGATATTTGGCGCAGGCGATATCGGTGGTGGTGTAGAGGTAGCCGCCATCCTTTTTCTGGATGATGACGCCCATCGGGTCGCCGTCCTTGTTCTTGTATTCGTCGAGGAACACCACGGTGGCGCCTTCGCTTTCCACCGCCAGCCCTTTGGCTTTCAGATCGGCGACGATGCCCGGCAGCATCGCGTTATACAGGCTTTCGCCCATCACGTCGTCTTCGGTCAGCGTGACGTTCAGGCGGTTATAGGTCAGCTGGTTTTGCGCCATGGTGATGTCGACCAGCTTGCGCCACATTTTCAGGCAGTACTGATCGCCGCCCTGTAGCTTCACGACGTAAGCGCGCGCGCGCTCGGCGAACTCGGCGTCTTCGTCGTAATGTTTCTTGGCTTCGCGGTAAAACTGCTCGAGATCGGACAGGCCCATATCGCTGGCGTTTTCATTCTGCATTTTTTCCAGGTAGGCAATCAGCATGCCGAACTGGGTGCCCCAGTCGCCGACGTGGTTGGCGCGGATCACTTTGTGGCCCAGAAACTCCTGGGTACGTGCCGCGGCGTCGCCGATGATGGTGGAGCGCAGATGGCCGACGTGCATCTCTTTCGCCACGTTCGGCGCAGAGTAGTCGATAACGATGGTTTGCGGTTCAACCGGGGCAATGCCCAGCTTCGGTGCATTCAGCACCTGGTCGGCCTGGCGGGCGACCCAGTCGCTGTTCAGGAAAATGTTGATAAAGCCGGGACCGGCGATTTCCACTTTACTGGCGACATCGCCGAGATCCAGCAGTTGCACCACTTTTTCCGCCAGCTGACGGGGCGGCATGCCCAGCTTTTTGGCGACTGACATCACGCCGTTGGCCTGGTAATCACCAAACTGCGCCTTGGCGGAAGGGCGGACCTGCGCTTCGCAATCGGCTGGCGCACCAGCGGCGATCAGCGCCTGGCTGACTTTATCTGAAAGAAGAACCTGAATATTCACCGGGTTACCTTAATGACGAACGAGGAGCTGAAGCCAGCCCCTGCGGGATTCAACGGTGGCGGGCGCGACGGGCGACCTCCACAAAACAGCCTGCCATTGTAACCGATCTGACGGAGCCCGTCAGCAGTTGGCGCGGCCGCTGCGATGAAACAGTTGCCGGGTGCGGCGCGTAGAATGCCTGAAGGTGAAAAGCAGAATGACCTGACCAGAATGTACGGAGGGGAGAGTTATGAGGCTAACGCTTTTTATTGTGACGCCTGGCATCCAGCGTGTTGGTGCGGCGTGATTTAAAATGACGGTAGATGGCGTATACGGCGATAATTATCAACACCAAGGAAATCGTCAGCAATAACATAATGATCATCTCGAATTTAAATTTTCTCCAAAGTAGCTGAGTTGTACTGGTGAATCAATTGTCCGAGGTTAAATTAAGATAATCCTTAGTTTTTTATTAATTATTGAATTTTATTGTCTTTGTTTACAATGGGTTGATTGTTGTTTTTTTGTGAATTTGATAAGTGGCTAAAGTGTGATTAAATGAAGCGATTCAATCGGTTTAACCCGCGAATCACGAATGGTTTTGTGAAAATAACTTAAATCATAACGTCATGATGAAGGGTTATAATGGCTTGCGAAAATTCTTAATTTTTATTTTTCTGTTGACTTAATAAGCTGCCTTCTTAATAAAAAGTTGGTTTTTTGCTCTCTCTGCACGCAACCGAAAATCATTCTGAATGACTGCTGAAAACCCTCTCAACGCTGGCGAGCGCTGTCGCCACCGTGTAAATTACGGCGTTTAACTTTGTGCTCCGTTGTTTTGAGGTTCCTATGACCACTCCCTTGCAGGCCATTGCCGAGCTTGACGATCTGAAGCTCGACCTGCCGCGTTTCGAGCAGGCGTTGCAACAATTTGCCGCCAGATTGCGGCTTGATCTGTCTGCCTTTATCGCCGATCACATCTCCCTGCGTTGTCACCAGAACGCTACCGCCGAACGCTGGCGCCAGGGATTGATGCAGTGTGGGACACTGCTGTCCGAATCGATGATCAACGGGCGGCCTATCTGTTTGTTTGATTTACAGCAGCCGCTGGCCGTGGGGCCGTGGCGCATAGATTGCGTCGAGCTGCCGTACCCCGGGGAGAAACGCTATCCGCATGAAGGGTGGGAACATGTCGAATTGGTGCTCAGCGGCGATCCGCAGACGCTGCATGCACGGGCGTTGAGTCACCTTGCTGATGAAGCGTTGTTGGCGCCGGGGATCAAGCTGAAGCAAAGTTCGCCAAAAGGCGAAGGCGAACGGCTGCCGAACCCGACGCTGGCCATCACCGATGGAACGGTTACGATCAAGTTTCATCCTTATTCCATTAGAGACATCGTCGCCAGCGAACAAGGCTAGCCAGCCAGTGCCGCACAGGCTTGCGCCATGCGATCGAGCGCTTCATTGAGCAGGGCCCGCCGGCAACCGAAGTTCAGCCGTACAAAGCGCCGATCGCCGAAATCCAAACCGGCGCTTAACCCAACGCCTGCGCGCTCGAAGAACTGATGCGAGTTATCCACCGGCAAAGCGCTGCAGTCGATCCAGGCCAAATAGGTGGCTTCGATCGGTAACAACGTCAATCCCGGCATAGCGTTGATGCGCTCTGTCAACCGATCGCGATTGGCGCGCAGATAAATTAACTGCTCATCCAGCCAGGGTTGCCCGTATTGATAGGCCGCCTGGGCGGCGACCAGCGCCAGCAGATTAACCTCCGGGACAATGCCGCTGCGTGCGCGTTTCAGCTTTTGTCTCAACGCTTCGTTGGGGACGATCGCCATCGAGGCGCCGAGCCCGGCGAGATTGAATGTCTTTGACGGTGACATCAGCGTCACGCTGCGTTGGGCCGCATCTTCATTCAGGGTGGCGAAAGGGATGTGTCGCACGCCGGGTTCAAGTAGCAGCTCGCAGTGGATTTCATCGGAGCAGACGATTAAATCGTGCTCGCGAGCGAACTGATGGTGCTGCAACAGTTCGTCCCGGCGATAAACGGTGCCTCCGGGATTTTGCGGGTTGCACAGCAGCAGGAGCTTCTCGTTGCCGCTGAGCTGCCCATGCAGCGCGGAAAAATCCAACACCCAACGTTGGTTTGCCGCCGTTAGCGGCACCGTGAGGTGTTTACGCCCGGCGAATTTGGCCGCTTTGCGAAACGGCGGATAAATGGGAGAGGGAGCCAGCGTGCTCTGATGTTCTTCGGTGCAGGCGCGCACGCACAGGTTCAGGCCGCACACCAACCCAGGCAAGAAAATGATCCATTCAGGCTTGATGTGCCAACCGTAGCGCTCTACCATGCGGCGGATAAAAACCTCAAGAAGATCAGGGGATGGGTGGGTGTAGCCGAATACGCCGTGCGCTACGCGCCGCTGCAAGGCTTCTATCACCGCCGGCGGCGAGGCGAAATCGCTGTCGGCGACCCAAAGCGGGAGGATGTCGCGGCCGCGATATTTATCCCACTTAACGCTGTCACTGTGACTACGGTCTACCCATTGATCAAAATTGAATGCCATAGTTACAACCCTGAACCGGTTTATGCCTATGCATGAGCCTACGTGAGAAATGAAGAAATGAACAATTGCCGCCGTATGTTGGCCGTTATCTGGGGGTGACAATGATAAAACTGGAAGTTTGTTGCTTTAGCGTCGACTGTGCGCTGACGGCCGAACGGGCGGGCGCCGATCGCATCGAGTTGTGCGCCAGCCAGAGCGAAGGGGGATTGACGCCGAGCTATGGCACGCTGCGTCTGGCGCGCGAGCGGGTTGCGATCCCGGTGCATCCGATCGTTCGCCCTCGCGGTGGTGATTTTTGCTACGGCGCGGTGGATTTCGAGGTGATCAAGCAAGATATCCGCCACATCCGCGAGATGGGATTCCCCGGCGTAGTGGTAGGCATGTTGGACGAAGAAGGGCACATCGATCTGCCGCGCATGCGCGAAGTGATGAGGCTGTGCGAGGGGATGGCGGTGACGTTCCACCGCGCGTTCGACATGTGCCAGAATCCGATGGTGGCGCTGGAGCAACTGACTGAGCTGGGCGTGGCGCGCATTCTGACCTCCGGCCAACAGCAGAGCGCCGAACTTGGCCTGCCGTTGCTGCGTGATTTGCGTCAGGCCAGCCAGGGCCCGGTGATCATGGCGGGTGCCGGTGTGCGCCTCAGCAATCTGCACAAGTTCGTCGATATCGGCCTGCATGAACTGCACAGCTCTTCCGGCCATCTAGCGCCGTCGACCATGCGTTATCGCAAGGCGGGTGTCACCATGTGCTCCGATAACGAGTTTGACGAATTTAGCCATTATTGCGTGGATGGCGAAATGGTGGAGGCGATGAAAAACGCGCTGGCCTTGGTTGATCCCCTGGCGCAAAGCGCATAAACACGCAGCTAACCGTGTTTGATAACCGGTTTCCGGGCCGTAAGACCCCTTTGCGTGTCACCGAGCCCTCGGCGATCACGCAAGTACCAGGCCCCGGCGTTTTGCCGGGGCTTTTTTTATTTTGCGGATGATTAGTGCTGTGCATCGGGCGAGAAGTTGAAGACTTCGCCCGGAGTAATGCCGCAGTTTAAAACGCGCACCGCATTATTGCCACTTCCGGGATTGACCAGGATATCGTGGATAGTGCGATTGTTGTTCATGACAAAACGCGCGTAGTAGAGGTTGCCGATGCGTATCCAGGGAATAGCTTCATTGCTCTCGACAGTGTCGGTATAATTATCGTTGTACGAGCGGGCCCAAATGCCAGTCGAAGCTTGCGCGGTAGATTGATCGCCGATAGAGGATGCGATGGCCCAGAATGTTCTCAATCCCATGCTCCGATGAATACGTTGACCCAAACCTTTATAAGCCGGGTTGTCTCCATTGGCGGTCAGGATATTGCTATCCGCCGTCAGATTCCCGTCAATAAACCAGCCAACAGGCTGTTTGTCAGCACCGATGGCGATCATGTTGCTGTTCGTCAAACAATTTAGCGGAGCCGCATGTAGCTGATAGCTGCGTTGCGCAATGCTCAGTGTGCCTCTAAGAATGTTGTAACCCGCTTCATTGTTCAGACTGCCGTTCGTCCACATTGGCATGACGGTGTTGCTGAATGAAAGTTGATACCCGCCGTTCGCTTCGAAGCGAATGGCCTGAGGGGAGAGTGAACCCTTCGGTCCATTAGCGGTAGCGAAGTTAACATTGCTGATTTGCACTGGGGTGATATTTGATTGGCCAGTAGACTTTCTTAATACCAGGAACCCTCCAACGGTATCACCATAGTCATTAATATAAGAACCGTTGGCGATTTGAATATTGGCGGAGGAATCCGAGTCGATATCAATTCCGGTACCATTTCTGTCTGCCATGAAATTGCTCAGGCTAAGGCCGCCTAAATAGGAGGTTCCTTGTGTTGTAGTTTTGATAAAGATCTTTTTGCCATAAGAGAACACATTCACCATAAACGTATTGTCGTGGCGATCGAGATTGAAAGCACAAGAACCGGCTACGGCGATAGAGGCAGTCACCGCGTTTTCTGTCGGGCGCACGACGTTGGCATTGACGTGAACATTGGTAAATCTGTTGATGTCCCTGCTTTCATAAACCCTGTAGTCGCAGCGTACTGCCCAACCGTAGATATTCTCAAAGCTGTTGGCTTCTCCACGAGCTTCAACAAAATCATAGGCGCCTACATAACGGCAGTTGGCGACTGACAGAGCGCCGGTTGCGGTAATGGTGGCTCCGTATGGAACAAACGCCTCCGGCTGGGTGGCAGTATATTTCTGATCTGGATAGAGGAACGACCAACCATCAAAGACAACGTTCTTATCGCAGGCGAAACAAACCGTACCTGCCGGCTTTTTGATGATGAAAGCACTATCGTCAGCAAGGCCTGCCCGATTAGGGCCATTGTTTGTAAGACTTGCAGGGCCTTGAGCAATACCGCGGCGGGATCCTCTGACTGTGACGCCATTTGCGACGTTGATAGGTTGAGTGCTGGTCAGCAGATATTGAGCATTTTCCGAAGCATAGACCACTTTGTTTTTTAAACTCGCGGCATAGTTTAATGTCGCGCTGATTGCTGCGTCAGAGGCGGAAGTGCCACTAGGATCGGCACCGAAGTGATCGAAAGTCAGTTTCTGATCCAGTCGTTTCCAACGCGCTCCTCCCGTTGTAACCACCACGGTACCGTTATTGTCCGCACTGGTTGTATCCGTTTTCGCATAATAGAATTCGCCGCCTCCGGTGAAGTGTCCAGCGGTATGAGAAACTAAAAAGACAATCTGGTCATCTGTAACTGGCGTCAGATTACGCAATTCACTGATGTTATTAACACTAATCATATTGTTCATGAAATTTCTCCTGTTGGTTGGCAACACTATTCTCAATCAGGCTGGACGTTTCAAAAAGTCGATGAGGTTTGCTGGGTGCTGATACAGCGTGAAGTTCAGGCCGCGAAAAGTGGAGCATGGATTGGCCTGGTACCTTGTAAAGACGCAGCACCGTTTCAACGCTGTTATTCGGTCGGCGGCCCCATCTCTTCTTGCGCTCGCTATGCCCTGCTGATAAATTTGTGAGTTAAAATCCTTTAAATATCATGATATTAAATGATTTTTTTGGTATTTATTTGCGTGGTGAATGATTTGCGCTCTGCCGCTCATTATCGCGTCTGCATTTTATACCTGCTCACCGCCGGTTTTATGGCCGGAACATCACAGCATCAATTGAGGAGAGCCGTCGGCGCAGCCACAGAACACGCCGACGGCGGACTTTACAAGGAGATAACGATAATGACCCGAACGGCACACTGTTTAACCGCTGCGCTTTTGCTGACGTTGGCCCTGACCGGCTGCCAGACCGCCAAGCGGCCTGTTTCTACATTAAGTAAGCCGCCCAGCGCGGAAGAAGTTGCCGAGCAAGACAAACGGCAGCGTGAAGCTGAGCGCATGCAGCAGTGCCAGCGCGAGCTGGATGCCATGCGCGGTATGGATAACGAAAAATACCAAAAATTCAAACGCGAGTTCGATACTTTGATGGGCGGCGCGGCGCAGTATGCCGGGGTACGCCAGCGGGTCAACACGGGCACGCAGGAAACCGTTGACGCCCTGTATCGTTATCGCACCAGCCGTCTGTGCGCAGACATCAGTTCTGCCATGATGACCGGCCTGGCTGAGCGCGGAGAACGCGCCCAATGACTCTCCGTGCGAGAAAGGCGCTACTGAGCCTGATGATAGCGTTGGCGTTTGCGCCGGCGGTGGTCGCTGCGGATGACGACGTGCCGGCGTTATTGCAGTTTGCCGAGCGCTATCAGCGGCAAGATGCACCGGCAGCGGATACCGCAGTCACTCAATCCCAGGCCCCACAAAAGTCAGCATCCCGGCCGGTTCAAACGCGTGAGACGGCGGCGCATAAGAAGCAGCTGGCGCAGTGGCAAAAGGCGCTGCGCGAGAAAGAGGCCCGATTGGAGCAACAGCAGGCGGTAATTCAATCACTGCAGCAGGAGCTGACCGCGTTGCGCGTCGCGTCCACCCTGACGGCTGCCGACAAATCGTCACCGGCACCCGATCTGAGCGCGTTGAGCAACTTCGCCAGCGGCGTGCGGCAGGCGCTGAACCTGACGCCGCAGGAGCGTAAGGCTCAGGCGCAGATCGCCGAAACGCAAGCGGCGTTAGCGCGGCAAAAGCAACAAACCGCGGAGCGCGATCGGCGTATTGCCTTGCTGGAACAACGGCTGGCGGTGCTGCCTGGCCAGGCGGATAACGCCTGGCAGGAGAAATTGGCCGCGGTGCAGACCGCCCACGATAAAGCGCGCCAACGTTATGAGCAGGATAAAAAAGCGGCCGCCGCTGAGCTGGAACAGCAGAAGGCCGAGGCTGCCAGGCTGACGGGGGAACTGCAGCAGCAGCTGGCGAAACTGCAAAAAGAGCAGGTGGATCAACGGCAGCAGGGGGGGCAGCAAGAGCAAAGCCTGAAGACGGCGCTGGCGCAGCAAAAGGCCGAAACCGCCAAGGCTGCGGGTGAACTTCAGCAGCAGCTGGCGCAGGTGCAAAAAGAGAGGGATATCGTACGCCAACAGGCCGAGCGGCAAGAAAAAAGCCTGAAGGCGGCGCTGGCGCAGCAAAAGGCGGAAGCCGCTAAGGCTGCGGGTGAACTTCAACAGCAGCTGGCGCAGGTGCAAAAAGAGAGGGATATCGTACGCCAACAGGCCGAGCAGCAAGAAAAAAGCCTGAAGACGGCGCTGGCGCAGCAAAAGGTCGAAGCCGCCAAGGCTGCGGCTGAACTTCAGCAGCAGCTGACTCAGCTGCAGAAAGAGCGTGATGGTCAACGCCAACAGGCTGAGCAACAAGAGCAAAACCTGAAGATGGCGCTGGCACAGCAAAAGGCCGAGGCCGCCAAAGCGACGGGTGAACTTCAGCAGCAGTTGGCAACGCTGCAGGGAAAAAACAAAACGCAAACCGAGCAGGCTAAGGCGCTGGAACAGCGTCTGGCGGCGCTGACGACGGAAAACGCGCAGACAGTGCAGCTACGGAATAAAGCGGCGCAACAGGCGGATAAAACGGCGACGGAGCTGGCGGCCGCGCAACAGGCACAGCAAGCCTTGCGCGAGGAACTGGATGGGCTGAGATCGCGGGCTAAATGGCTGCCGGAGAGTCAGACGCTCAAGAAAAAGCCGGAGCAACAGAGCTACGCCGCCGGTGTCGCTTTGGGGCGCGATATTCAAACGATGCTGGCGGAACGTAAAAATTGGGGTATCACGCCCGACAAAACCGTGCTGCTGGCGGGCGTGATCGATACCTTCAGCGGCCATTACCAGTTGAGCGATGCGCAGTTGACCAGCGCACTGGCGGAGTCGGAAAAAGCGGTAAATGACGCCAGAAACCAGGCGGCGAAGACGCAGACCAGCAAGGGTGAGGCGTTCGTCGCCGAGTTTAAAAAGAAGAAGGGTACGCAGAAGTCGCCTGCCGGTTTCTGGTATCGCATCGATTATGCGGGTGATGAGGCCATTAAGGAAAACGCGCGGGTGGACATCGTGGTGAAAGAAAGTTTAACCGACGGTCGCGTGATTCAGGATATGGATCGCAGTGGGAAGGTGATGTCCCAGCCGCTCTCCGCCTATCCGCCGTTGTTCCGCGAGGCGATCGGCCACCTGAAAAATCACGGCTCGCTGACGATGGTGGTGCCGCCGGCGTTGGCGTACGGTGAAACCGGCTATGCGCCGCAGATCCCGCCGAACGCGACGATGGTCTATGAGCTGCGAATTGTCGATGTCAGTAACGGGTGAATTCGGGCCGGCGCAGGCCGGCCCGATTAGCGAGTACTAGGGTTTTTTGGCGGTCAGTACGGCGCGCAGGGGCGCCGGATAGCCTTCGACCGTTTTGCTGCGATCGTTCGGATCGAGGAATTCTGCCAGCGACTCGCTGGTCATCCAGTCGGTGCGGCGCTGCTCCTCGAGGCTAGTGACGCACATATCGGCGATCTTCACGTCGACGAAGCCACACTTCTCTAGCCAGCACTTCAGCGCTTCGGCGGAAGGGATGAAATACACGTTGCGCATCTGCGCATAACGATCGCCCGGCACCAGCACCTGGTGGCGATCGCCTTCCACCACCAGCGTTTCCAGCACCAGTTCACCTTCAGCCACCAGCTGATTTTTCAGCTGATACAGATGATCAAGCGGCGAGCGGCGGTGATACAGCACCCCCATCGAGAACACGGTGTCGAACGCCGCCAAATCTGGCAACTGCTCGATGCCGAGCGGCAGCAGGTGGGCGCGCTGATCGCCGCCCAACAGCTTGCGCACCGCTTCGAACTGGCATAGGAACAGCTGCATGGGATCGATGCCTACGGCGAAGTGGGCACCGGCGCCGATCATGCGCCACAGGTGATAACCACTGCCGCAGCCAACGTCGAGAATGGTGCGGCCGGCCAGCGGAGAAATGTGCGGCAGCACGCGATCCCACTTCCAGTCGGAATGCCATTCGGTATCGATATCGATGCCATACAGCGAGAACGGCCCTTTACGCCACGGCATCAGGGTGCGCAGCATTTTCTCGATGCCTTCGAGCTGGCCCGGCGACAGGCCGGGCTCCATTTCGGCGCGCACGCCGTGCAGCAGATCGAGGCGGGTTGGGGTCAGCGTCGGCAAATGTTCTACCGAGTTGAACCATTGTTTGAATTTGCCGTGCAGCGATTCGCGTTGCCAGGCGCTGAGCTGCGCGGGCAGGGTATCCAACCAATGGCTGAGGGGACTCTTGGCAATATGCTGATAGAAATCACCGAACTCGATCATTGCGCCTCTCCCGCTTTCAGGGCGATCAGCGAACCGAAGTTGAAGCACTGGAACCACACTTCGGCATGCTCGAACCCGGCCTGTTGCAGTCGCGCTTTGTGTGCTTCTACCGAGTCGGTGAGCATCACATTTTCCAGCATGCTGCGTTTTTGGCTGATCTCCAGCTCGCTGTACCCGTTAGCGCGTTTGAAATCGTGATGCATGTTGAACAGCAGTTCGCCGACTTCGGCGTCTTCAAAGCTGAATTTCTCCGACAGCACCAGTGCGCCGCCTGGGCGCAGGCCGCGATAGATTTTCTCCAGCAGACGCAGGCGATCGGCCGGCTCGAGGAACTGCAGCGTAAAGTTCAGCACCACCATCGAGGCGTTTTCGATGTCGATGTCGCGAATGTCGGCTTCGATGACGTCGACCGGCGTGTCGGCGCGGAAGGCGTCGATATGGCGGCGGCAACGTTCCACCATCGCCGGCGAATTGTCGACGGCGATGATAGTGCAGCCAGGCACCTTGATATTCCGCCGCATCGACAGCGTCGCCGCGCCCAGCGAGCAGCCCAAGTCATACACCCGGCTGTCGGGTTGCACAAAGCGTTCGGCTAGCATGCCGATCATCGAGATGATGTTGGAGTAGCCGGGAACGGAGCGTTGGATCATGTCGGGAAACACTTCGGCGACGCGTTCGTCGAAGGTCCAGTCGCCCAGTTTGGCGATGGGGGCGGAGAAAAGGGTATCGCGGTTTGGCATAGCGGCAAATCAGTTCAGAATTCGAAGCTGCGTAGTCTAACAGAAAAGCGTAAAAAAGCGGAGCGGAAGCAGGCGGCGCGGCCGCCTGATGATAAAACGGGATCAATGCAGGCTGAAAATTAGATCCCAGGGCAGATAGAAGATATTTGCCAGAACCATCAACAACAAAGAGATATAGGTCGCGGCCATGCCTGAACGACGCCAGCGAACCTCGCGGTTGCGCAAACCGTAGTAATGCACCAGTCGCCCGGCCATCAGCATCAGGCCGCAAAGGTGAATCATCCAGATTTCCGCGCCGTTCATCTCCATGATCACCAGCAATACGGCAGCGATAGGGATGTATTCAACGGCGTTGCCATGCACGCGGATGGCGGTCTGCAATTCGTAAAAACCGCCGTCGCCGTAGGCTACGCGGTACTGCATCCTTAATCTGATTACGTCATAAGAGAGTTTGATCAACAACAATGCGCCGAGCACTACATAAAGCGCGCTTACCATTTTTAACTCCGTTCCCTAACCAAAACTGGCAGCCAGCATCATAGCCGTCATTGTATTCACTGTCGCGGGGAAATATTTGATGTTATTGGTCAGATTAATAGGTCAAAACAGTGCATCTTGCTCTGGCCAGTCCGGCGGCGCAGGCAAATCGGGGATCGCCCGGCGCAGCTGCTGCCAAATTTTTTGCGCTTGCTGGGGTGAATCGCCGTTGTCCGGCGTATGAATAAACAGATACGGTTGATGTTGTTGCTGCCACAGCGGCAGTTTTTGCTGCCAGGCTTCGAACCAGCGCAGGTTGTCGGCCAATTGGTCGCCGCCGATAAAGCGCACCAGCGGTTGGTCGGCGGTGACCAGAGCGTGCACCGGCAGCTTCGGTTTTTTCTGCTGGGCATCGCGCACGGCGGCGGTATGGGGGGCGGCGTGATGCACCGGGCGGCTGTCGAGGATCACCCGATTGATGCCGCGCTGATGCAGCCCCTGATTCAACGCGCGCTCTTCCTCGCCTTTGGCGAAAAATGCCGGATGACGCACTTCGACGCCGTAGGTGAATTCCTGCGGCAGGCTTTCGAAGAACTGCCACATGCGCGGCAGCTCGTCGGGGCCGAAGGCGGCGGGCAACTGCAGCCACAATTGCCCGATGCGTTGATGCACCGGGCTCAGGCAGTGGTAAAACGCCTGCAGCTCGGCGGCGCAGTTGCGTAGGGCGGCCTTGTGGCTGATGTCCGACGGGAATTTGAAGCAGAAGCGAAAATCGTCGCCGGTCATGTCGCGCCAGCGCTGCACGATGTCCAGCTTCGGCAGCGCGTAGAAGGTGGTGTTGCCTTCCACGCAGTTGAAGTAGCGGCTGTAATCCGCCAAGTCACGCAGCCCGATACGATTCCAGGCTGAATGTTGCCACTGGGGCAGTCCGATGTAGATCACGGCGTCGTCTTCCTTTACTTATCCTTGGCTTATCAGGCTACAACTTAACGTTACCGGTCGAGCGCGGCAAGAATTTCGCCGGTGTCGCGCACTCGCGCCAAACGCGGGAAGATGTGTTCGAACGCGAAACGGTGCATTTCCGCGTTCTGCGCGCTGCAGACGTCTTCGGCGATCACCAGCTCATAGCCGTGTTCCCAGGCGGCGCGGGCGGTGGATTCCACGCCGATATTGGTGGAAATACCGCCCAGCACCACAGACTTGATGCCGCGACGGCGCAGCTGCAAGTCCAGATCGGTGCCGTAGAAGGCGCCCCATTGGCGCTTGGTGATCAGAATATCGCTGTCGCAGACCGCCAGCGGCGCGGGGAACTCCCACCAGCTGGCCGGCAAACCGCCGGCGGGCGCGGGAGCCGGTTTATCCACCGGTTGTTTCAGCGCTTCGGCGAAGGAGTCTGACCAACCGACGCGCACCAACAGCACCGGCGCGCCTAGCAGACGAAAACGCGCGGCCAGCAGGGCGGCGTTCGCCACCACCTGCTCGGCGCCGTGCGGGCCGCCGGCGTAGGGCAGAATGCCATTTTGCAAATCGATCAGCACCAGAGCGGTGGTTTGGGCGTCAAGTTTCAGCATGGATTTCAT
This sequence comes from Serratia sp. 201, assembly GCF_037027545.1. NCBI lineage: Bacteria > Pseudomonadati > Pseudomonadota > Gammaproteobacteria > Enterobacterales > Yersiniaceae > Serratia > Serratia sp. 201. Next base: position 1,102,213 of record NZ_JAXCHC010000002.1, read on the forward strand.
CTCGTTGCGAAGTGGATAAAAACTGTTCGGCGCGTCGGGCGAGCTGCGTTCGGCGCAAAACCGGGGGAGAATCAGGCTACGTGAAAAAACTGTCGCAGGTTAATGGGAAATTTGTTAACCGATGTGTTGATTCGAGCAAAAACGCGCCATTTAGTGCAGTAACAATGCTGTGTTCGCACTTATCGGGCGGATGAATTTCCTTTATAATGACTCCCTTTTTTCAACACTCTTTAATCCAACGACCTATGCCGATTTATGAATATGCATGTGGTGCTTGCAACCATCGGTTAGAGAAATTGCAAAAATTTTCCGATGCGCCGCTGGCAGACTGCCCGGCGTGTGGGCAGCCCGCGTTGACCAAGTTGATTTCATCCTCCGGCTTCCAGCTTAAGGGCACCGGGTGGTATGCGACGGATTTTAAACCGGGTAACAAGTAGAATTTATCAGATAACAGCCGCGCGACAGGGGCGCAGTAGCCCGGCGCGGCATCGGCTGTGTAAAAGGATAGCGTATGCGTACTGAATATTGCGGACAGTTGAATCTGTCCCACGTGGGCCAGGAAGTCACTCTGTGTGGTTGGGTCAATCGTCGTCGCGATCTCGGCGGCCTGATCTTTATTGATATGCGCGACCGCGAAGGCATCGTGCAGGTGTTCTTCGATCCGGACGAGAAAGTGGCGTTCGACAAGGCCTACGACCTGCGCAATGAGTTCTGCATCCAGATCGTCGGCACCGTGCGTGCGCGTCCGGACAGCCAGATCAATAAAGATATGGCCACCGGCGAAGTGGAAGTGTTTGCCCACGCGCTGGAGATCATCAACCGCTCCGAGCCGCTGCCGCTGGACTCCAACCAGGTCAACAGTGAAGAAGCGCGCCTGAAATACCGCTACCTGGATCTGCGCCGCCCGGAAATGGCTGAGCGTCTGAAGACCCGCGCCAAAATCACCAGCTTCGTACGCCGCTTCATGGACAGCCATGGCTTCCTCGATATCGAAACGCCGATGCTGACCAAGGCGACGCCGGAAGGCGCCCGCGATTACCTGGTGCCAAGCCGCGTGCACAAGGGCAAATTCTACGCGCTGCCGCAGTCTCCGCAGCTGTTCAAACAGCTGCTGATGATGTCCGGCTTCGATCGTTACTATCAGATCGTCAAATGCTTCCGTGACGAAGACCTACGTGCGGACCGTCAGCCTGAATTCACCCAGATCGACGTCGAAACCTCCTTCATGACCGCCGATCAGGTGCGTGAAGTGATGGAGAAACTGGCGCGCGAGCTGTGGCTGGATGTGAAGGGCGTGGATCTGGGCGATTTCCCGGTCATGACCTTCGCCGAAGCGATGCGTCGCTTTGGCTCCGACAAGCCGGACCTGCGTAACCCGCTGGAGCTGGTGGACGTGGCCGACCTGGTCAAAGACGTCGAGTTTAAAGTGTTCTCCGGCCCGGCTAACGACGCCAAAGGCCGCGTGGCGGCAATCCGCGTACCGGGCGGCGCACAGCTGACACGCAAGCAGATCGACGAGTACGGCGCTTTCGTCAACATCTACGGCGCGAAAGGCCTGGCCTGGCTGAAGGTCAACGACCGCACCGCCGGCATGGAAGGCGTGCAGAGCCCGATCGCCAAATTCCTCAGCGCGGAAGTGCTGGAAGCTGTCCTGGCGCGCACCAACGCGCAGACCGGCGACATCCTGTTCTTCGGCGCAGACAGTTTCAAGATTGTCACCGACGCGATGGGCGCGCTGCGCCTGAAGCTGGGTCGCGATCTGGGGCTGACCCAACTCGACAGCTGGGCGCCGCTGTGGGTGGTCGACTTCCCGATGTTCGAAGAAGACGAAGAGGGCGGCCTGGCGGCGATGCACCACCCGTTCACCTCGCCGCGCGACATGAGCCCGGAAGAGCTGGCGGCAGCGCCGGTCAACGCTATCGCCAACGCCTATGACATGGTGATCAACGGTTACGAAGTGGGCGGCGGTTCGGTGCGTATTCACCGCAGCGAAATGCAGCAGACGGTATTCAGCATTCTGGGCATTAACGAACATGAACAGCGCGAGAAGTTCGGCTTCCTGCTGGACGCGCTGAAGTACGGTACGCCGCCGCACGCCGGCCTGGCCTTCGGCCTGGATCGTCTGGTGATGCTGCTGACCGGCACCGACAACATCCGCGACGTGATTGCCTTCCCGAAAACCACCGCGGCGGCCTGTCTGATGACCGACGCACCGAGCTTCGCCAACCCGGCGTCGCTGCAGGAGCTGGCGATCAGCGTGGTAAAGAAAGCCGGTGCGGAACAAGAGAGCGAGTGATGAGTTATAAGCGCCCTGAATCTATCCTGGTAGTGATTTACGCGAAATCCAGTGGTCGGGTGCTGATGTTACAGCGGCGCGACGATACCGAGTTCTGGCAGTCGGTCACCGGCAGCCTGGAACAGGATGAGTCACCGCCGCATGCCGCGCGGCGTGAAGTCATGGAAGAAGTCGGCATCGATATCGAAGCAGAGCACCTGCCGTTGTTCGATTGCCAACGCTGCGTGGAGTTTGAACTCTTTGTCCATTTGCGACATCGCTATGCGCCGGGAACCACGCGCAATAAAGAGCACTGGTTCTGTCTGGCGTTGCCCGAGGAGCGCGATCCGGTGATTACCGAGCACCACGCTTACCAATGGCTTGAGGCGGCCGAAGCCGTGAAGTTGACCAAGTCATGGAGCAATCAGCAGGCGATTGAAGAGTTCGTGATCAATTCAGTCCAGTAGTTTTTTTCGGAGATTTTTTATGGCAGGTCATAGTAAGTGGGCCAACACAAAGCACCGTAAAGCGGCGCAGGACGCCAAGCGCGGTAAAATTTTCACCAAGATTATTCGTGAGCTGGTCACTGCCGCGAAGCTGGGCGGCGGCGATCCGGATTCCAACCCGCGTCTGCGCGCGGCGATGGACAAGGCGCTGTCGAACAACATGACGCGCGACACCATGAACCGTGCGATCGCGCGCGGCGTGGGCGGCGATGATGATACCAATATGGAAACCATCATCTATGAAGGTTACGGCCCTGGCGGCACCGCCGTCATGATCGAATGCCTGAGTGACAACCGCAACCGCACCGTGGCGGAAGTGCGTCACGCTTTCACCAAGTGTGGCGGCAACCTCGGTACCGACGGTTCCGTAGCTTATCTGTTCACCAAGAAGGGCGTGATCACTTACGCACCGGGCCTGGATGAAGACAGCGTGATGGAAGCGGCGCTGGAAGCCGGTGCGGAAGACATCGTGACCTATGACGATGGTGCCATCGACGTGTTCACCGCCTGGGAAAGCCTGGGCGCGGTGAAAGACGCGCTGACCGCGGCGGGCTTCGAGGCCGAAGCGGCGGAAGTGTCGATGATCCCATCGACCAAGGCCGACATGGACGCGGAAACCGCGCCTAAGCTGTTGCGTCTGATCGATATGCTGGAAGACTGCGACGACGTGCAGGAAGTTTACCATAACGGTGAAATCTCCGACGAAGTGGCGGCGACGCTGTAATCCGGTAAAACGGGCGCCGCCGTTCGGCGGCGCCGTGCATGCAAGGTGGATGTAGATATGGCGATCATACTCGGTATCGATCCCGGTTCACGCGTCACCGGCTATGGCCTTATCCGCCAGCAGGGGCGTCAGTTGAGCTATATCGCCAGCGGCTGCATCCGCACGGTGGTGGACGACATGCCGACGCGGCTGAAGCTGATTTACGCCGGCGTCAGTGAGATCATCACCCAGTTTCAGCCCGACTTCTTCGCCATCGAACAGGTGTTTATGGCTAAGAATCCGGATTCGGCGCTCAAGCTCGGCCAGGCACGCGGCGTCGCGATCGTGGCGGCGGTGAATCAGAATCTGGAAGTGTTCGAGTATGCGGCGCGGCAGGTCAAACAGACCGTGGTCGGCACCGGTGCGGCCGAAAAGGCGCAGGTACAGCACATGGTGCGCTCGCTGCTCAAACTCTCGGCCAACCCGCAGGCGGACGCCGCCGATGCTCTGGCTATCGCCATCACCCACTGCCACCTCAGCCAGAACGTGCTGCGGATGAGCGAAGGGCGGTTGAACCTGGCGCGCGGGCGTTTGCGCTGACGCAAAGCGATGATTGCTCAGGCTGGATATTCATCCAGCCTTTTTTATGTTATAAGCTTTACCAGCAACGGCATGGCAGGGCGCCATGCCCGGTCATTCTGCAGGAGGGTAAATGATAGGTCGTCTCAGAGGAAATATTCTGGAAAAGCAGCCGCCGCTGGTGTTACTGGAGGCGAACGGCGTGGGCTTCGAGGTACACATGCCGATGACCTGCTTTTACGAGCTGCCTGAACTGGGGCAAGAGGCCATCGTGTTTACCCACTTCGTGGTGCGTGAAGACGCGCAGCTGCTGTACGGTTTCAACGACAAGCAGGAGCGTGCGCTGTTCCGCGAGCTGATCAAGGTCAACGGCGTCGGGCCGAAGCTGGCGCTGGCGATCCTGTCAGGCATGTCCGCGCAGCAGTTCGTCAGCGCGGTGGAGCGTGAAGAGATCACCGCACTGGTCAAGCTGCCGGGCGTGGGCAAAAAAACCGCCGAGCGCCTGGTGGTAGAGATGAAAGACCGCTTCAAAGGGCTTAACGGCGACCTGTTCAACAGCAGCAGCGAGATCAGCCTGCCGTCCGCCGCCGACAACGCGCCGGAAGCGGACGCGGAAGCCGAAGCCGTTTCGGCGCTGGTGGCGCTGGGCTACAAGCCACAGGAAGCGAGTCGCATGGTCAGCAAAATTGCCAAACCGGGCGCCGACTGCGAGACGCTGATCCGCGACGCGTTGCGCGCTGCTTTGTAAGGCCGCTAAGAGGTAGATAATGATTGAAGCCGATCGCCTGATCTCCGCCGAACCGATCAACGAGGAAGAAGTCCTCGATCGCGCCATTCGTCCCAAGCTGTTGACTGAATACGTGGGTCAGCCGCACGTACGCGAGCAGATGGAGATCTTCATCCAGGCGGCCAAGCAGCGCGGCGACGCGCTCGACCACCTGCTGATCTTTGGCCCGCCGGGGCTGGGGAAAACCACCCTGGCCAACATCGTGGCCAACGAAATGGGCGTGAATCTGCGCACCACTTCCGGCCCGGTGCTGGAGAAGGCGGGCGATTTGGCGGCGATGCTGACCAACCTCGAACCGCACGACGTGTTATTCATCGACGAAATCCACCGTTTGTCACCGGTGGTGGAAGAAGTGCTGTATCCGGCGATGGAAGACTATCAGCTGGATATCATGATCGGCGAAGGGCCGGCGGCGCGTTCGATTAAGCTCGATCTGCCGCCGTTTACCTTGGTGGGTGCAACCACCCGCGCCGGTTCGCTGACCTCGCCGCTGCGCGATCGCTTCGGCATTGTCCAGCGGCTGGAGTTTTATCAGGTGGCGGATCTGCAGCATATCGTCTCACGCAGCGCCGGGTGCCTGGGGTTGGAGCTGTCCGACGAGGGCGCCCATGAGGTGGCCCGCCGCGCGCGCGGTACGCCGCGTATCGCCAACCGCCTGCTGCGCCGGGTGCGTGACTTCGCCGAAGTGCGCGCCAACGGCGTGATCAGCGGCGCAGTGGCGGCGCAGGCACTCGATATGCTCAACGTCGATGCCGAAGGCTTCGACTATATGGATCGCAAGCTGCTGCTGGCGATTATCGACAAGTTTACCGGCGGCCCGGTCGGGTTGGACAACCTGGCGGCGGCGATCGGCGAAGAGCGTGAAACCATCGAAGATGTGATCGAACCGTTCCTGATCCAGCAGGGCTTTATCCAGCGCACGCCGCGCGGCCGTTTGGCGACGCAGCATGCCTACCGGCATTTCGGCCTCGAACGCGAAGAGTAAATTTTTAATCCGCCAATAAGAAAGGGCCGCAGATGCGGCCCTTGTCATATCCCGGCTTTAATCAAGCCTGCTGTTTTTTGAACAGGCTCAGCGTGAACAGCACGGCGGCGCTCAGCACCACCGAAGGGCCGGCCGGCGTATCGTAAAATGCCGAGAAGGTCAGGCCGCCGGTGACGGCCACCATGCCGAGCAGCACTGCGACGCCCGCCATCTGCTCCGGCGTGCGTGCGAAGCGCCGAGCGGTGGCTGCCGGAATGATCAGCAGTGAGGTGATGATCAGCGCGCCGACGAATTTCATCGCCAGACCGATGGTCAAGGCGGTGACCAGCATCAACACGGTGCGTGCGCGCACCAGATTAACGCCGTCGACGTGCGCCAGCTCCGGGCTGATGGTCATCGACAGCAGATCGCGCCACTGCCACCACAGCACCAACAGCACCACGGCGACGCCGCCGGCAATCATCACGATATCGCTCAGCGTAACCGACAGTAGATCGCCGAACAGGTAGGCCATCAGATCGACCCGCACGTTAGACATCAACGCCACCACCACCAGTCCCAGCGACAGGGCGCTATGCGCCAGAATGCCGAGCAGGGTATCCACTGAAAGCTGCGGGCGACGTTCCAGCCAAACCAGGGCCAGAGCCAGCAGCAGCGTAATGGCGATCACCGCATAGAAGGGGTTGATGTCGAGCAGCAGACCAAAGGCGACGCCGAGCAGCGAGGCGTGCGCCAGGGTATCACCAAAGTAGGACATGCGGCGCCAGACCACGAAGGAACCCAGCGGCCCGGCGGCGCTAGCCAGCAACACGCCGGCCAGCCAGCCGGGAAGTAACAGTTCAATCATGCTTCGCGGCTCCCGGTTTTCTTCAAGACAATTCTTCCCTGCAGATCGTGGCGGTGGTTGTGATGGTGGCGATACACCGCCAGCTGCTCTGCGCCGCGGTTGCCGAACATGGCGATGAATTCGGGATGCATCGAGACCACCTCCGGCGCGCCGGAGCAGCAGATGTGCTGATTGAGGCACAACACCTCGTCGGTTTTCGCCATCACCAGATGCAGATCGTGCGAGACCATCAGCACGGCGCACCCCAGCTCCTTGCGCAGCTGATCGATCAGATCGTACAGCGCCAGCTGGCCGTTGACGTCTACCCCTTGCGTGGGTTCGTCCAGCACCAGCAGCTGCGGTTTATTCAGCAGCGCTCGCGCCAGCAGCACGCGCTGGTTTTCACCGCCGGAGAGCTTTTGCATCGGCTGGTCGAGCAGGTGGGCGGCGTGCACGCGTTTGAGCGCCGGCAGAATGTCGGCTTTCTTTACGCCAGGTTTAAGACGCATAAAGCGGCTGACGGTCAGTGGCAGGGTGGCGTCGAGGTGCAGCTTTTGCGGCACATAGCCGATGCGCAGATCGGGCTCACGCTCCAGCGTGCCGGCGGTCGGTTTGACCAATCCCAGCACCACGCGCACCAGCGTGGATTTGCCCGCGCCGTTCGGGCCAAGCAGCGTGAGAATACGGCCGGGTTGCAGGCTGAGGGAAATGTTCGACAGCACCTTGCGGCTGCCGAAGGCGACGGAGATATTTTTTAGCGTTATCAGTGTAGACATCTCGAGATTACAGGTTGCAGAACGAAGCGAATGTTATAATATCACGCCTTGTTGATGAAAACGATGGGATTACTGATGATGGCAAAGAAAAATAAATGGCTGCAGCGTACGCTGTTGGCCAGCGCATTGTTGATGGCCGGCCCGCTGAGCAGCGCTTCCGCGGCGGTGGTGACCACGATTCGTCCGCTGGGCTTTATCGCTTCGGCGATCGCCGACGGCGTGACACCGACCGAGGTGTTGCTGCCGGACGGCGCTTCACCGCACGATTTTGCGCTGCGTCCTTCCGATATCCAGCGTTTGCGCTCTGCGGACCTGGTGCTATGGGTTGGGCCGGACATGGAAGCGTTCCTGAACAAGGCGCTGGTGCCTATCTCGGCAACCCGAAAGCTGGCTGTCAGCGAACTGCCGGCGGTGAAGCCATTGCTGATGAAAGGCGAAGATGACGACGATCATGATCATGCAGGTGAAGCGCATAACCATGCCGATGACGATCATGGGCATCATCACGGCGAGTACAATATGCACGTTTGGCTGTCGCCGGAGATAGCAAAAGTGACCGCGATCGCGATTCACGACAGATTGTTGGAACTTATGCCGCAAAATAAGGACAAATTAGACGCAAACCTGCGCCAGTTCGAGAATCTGCTGACGCAAACTGACAAAAATGTTGGTAACATGCTTACGCCTGTGCAAGGTAAGGGTTATTTTGTTTTTCATGATGCTTACGGCTACTTTGAGAAACACTACGGTTTGAGTCCGCTGGGCCATTTCACCGTCAATCCCGAAATTCAGCCTGGAGCACAGCGCCTACACCAAATTCGAACACAGTTGGTTGAGCAGAAAGCGGTATGCGTTTTTGCTGAGCCACAATTCAGGCCGGCCGTAATCAATGCCGTCGCCAAGGGTACCAAAGTGCGTTCCGGAACGCTGGACCCGCTGGGCATCGGCATCGCGCTGGGGAAGGACAGCTACGGGAAATTCCTGACTCAGCTGTCAAACCAGTACGTGAGCTGCCTGAAGTAAAGCTTATGAGGATAATATCGAGTGCAGCAGATAGTCCGAACTATCGCTCTGGCGTATAACAACCTGCCACGGCCCCATCGCGTCATGCTGGGGTCGCTGACAGTCGTCACATTGGCCGTCGCTGTTTGGCGGCCTTTTGTTTACCACCCAGAACACAACCCCATCGCCAAGAGCGTCGAGTTAGAATCCAGCCAGATGCGGTCATTGCTCCCCGAAGCCAGTGAACCGATAGATGTCGACCAACCCACCCCCGATGACGAAATCCCGCAGGATGAGCTGGATCAAAAAGATGCCGGCGATGATGGCGTGCATGAATATGTGGTTTCCACCGGCGATACCCTCGGCAGCATTCTGACGCAGTACGGCATCGATATGTCGGATGTCACGCTGCTGGCTTCGCAAAACCGCGATCTGCGCAACCTTAAGATCGGCCAACAGCTGTCGTGGACCGTGAATGATGCGGGCGATTTGCAGCAGTTGACCTGGGAAGTTTCCCGCCGCGAAACCCGCACCTACGATCGCGTCGGCAACAGCTTCAAAGAGTCGAAAGAGGCGCAGCAGGGCGAATGGCGCAACAACGTGATCAGCGGCCGGGTTAACGGCAGCTTCGTCAGCAGCGCCGGCGACGCCGGGCTGAGCCGTAACGAAATCAACTCGGTGATCAAAGCCCTGCAGTGGCAGCTCGATTTCCGCAAGCTGCGCAAAGGCGACCAGTTCTCCGTGCTGATGTCGCGCGAGCACTTCGACGGTAAGAAATCGCAAAGCCAGCTGTTGGGCGTGCGTCTGCGCACCGGCGGCAAAGATTACTATGCGATCCGCGCCGAAGACGGCAAATTCTACGATCGCCAAGGCTCTGGCCTGGCGCGCGGCTTCATGCGTTTCCCGACCATGAAACAGTTCCGCATCTCCTCCAACTTCAACCCGCGCCGCGTGAACCCGGTGACTGGCCGCGTGGCGCCGCACAAGGGCGTCGATTTCGCCATGCCGGTCGGCACGCCGGTGCTGGCGGTCGGCGACGGTGAGGTGGTGATCGCCAAACGCAGCGGCGCAGCGGGCAACTATGTGGCGATCCGCCACGGTCGTCAGTACACCACGCGCTATATGCACCTGAAAAAACTGCTGGTGAAACCAGGCCAGAAGGTGAAACGCGGCGATCGCATTGCGCTCTCCGGCAACACCGGCCGTTCCACCGGGCCACACCTGCACTTTGAACTGTGGACCGGCCAACAGGCGGTGAACCCGCTGACGGCCAAACTGCCGCGTTCCGAAGGGCTGGGCGGCAAAGACCGCAGCGATTATCTGGCACAGGTGAAGGAAGTGGTTCCTCAGCTGCAGTTGGATTAACGTCCCCCTTTTTTCCGGCGCTCCGGCGCCGTTAATTTCATCGGCCTGATTGCGGGCCGATGCTGTTTTATCTGGGTGGTTCGCGGTTGTTAATTGCAAAATCGGTGATGGCAATTATGATTAGCCGAATCGCTAAGCGAAGAGCACGTGCATGCAAAACGAGAAGAAATCGAACGTAGAGTTCATCCCGCAGTTTCAAAAAGCCTTTTTATATCCGCGCTACTGGGGCGTGTGGTTGGGAACCGGTCTGATGGCCGGCATTTCGCTGGTGCCTGCGCGCCTGCGCGATCCGGTGCTGGGTGCGGTCGGCAAACTGGCCGGCAAGCTGGCGAAGGGCGCGCGCCGTCGTGCCCGCATCAACCTGCTGTATTGCTTGCCTGAGCTGCCTGAAAGCGAACGCGAGCACATTATCGACCAGATGTTCGCCTGCGCGCCGCAGTCGATGGTGCTGATGGCGGAACTGGCCTGCACCAAGCCCGAAAAAGTGCTAAAGCGCGTGCGTTGGCACGGTGAAGAGGTGCTGGACAAGATCCGGGCGGAAGGGCGTAACGTGATTTTCCTGGTGCCTCACGGCTGGGCGGTGGATGTGCCAGCGATGCTGATGGCTGCGCGCGGCCAACCGATGGCGGCGATGTTCCACAACCAGCGCAATCAGCTGATCGACTACCTGTGGAATGCCGTGCGTCGTAAATTCGGCGGCCGCATGCACGCGCGCAACGACGGCATCAAACCGTTTATCAGTTCGGTACGGCAGGGGTACTGGGGCTACTACCTGCCCGATCAGGATCACGGCGCCGAGCACAGTGAGTTCGTCGATTTCTTCGCGACCTATAAGGCGACGCTGCCGGCGGTAGGCCGGTTGATGAAGGTTTGCCGTGCGGCGATCGTGCCTTTGTTCCCGGTGTACGATGGCAAAACCAGCATGCTGGATATTTATATTCGCGAGCCCATGGACGATCTGGCCGAAGCCGATGACCCACGGATTGCGCGCCGCATGAATGAAGAAGTGGAAAACCTGGTGGGCCCGAACCCTGAGCAGTACACCTGGATCCTAAAACTGTTGAAGACGCGCAAGGAAGGGGAGATTGAGCCTTACTCGCGCGACGATCTGTATCGCTAATCCTTCCTAACGTTAACGCCGGTCGGGCTATAACCCGGCCGGTATCACTTCAGATGTGCACCATACAGCCGCGCGCCCGCAGGATGTCGATGACTTTAGGCGTGCGGGTGAAATCATTCCAGCGCAGATCCAGCTTGCGCAGCCGGCTCAGTTCGCCGAGGCTTTCCGGCAGCTCGCTCAGGCGGTTGGCGCGCAGATCCAGACTTCTCAGCGCTGTCAGCTCACCGATATTTTCCGGCAGGCGCGTCAGTTGATTGAAACGCAGGTTCAGCTCGCTCAATCGCGGCAGGCGGCAGAAGGCTGCCGGCAGTTCGGTGATAGCATTGTTGGCCGCATCGAGTATCTCCAACTCACCGAGCAGAGCCATTTCCGCCGGCAGCGTGGTCAGGGCATTTTTCATGATATGCAGTTCGCGCAGCGCGCGCAGCTGCCCGATTTCGGCGGGCAGGCTGCGGATGCGATTGTTGTATAAACGCAGCTCCTGCAACGCCGCCAGCCTCGGTATTGCCTGCGGCAAGGCGGTCAGTTGGTTATCGGTCGCGTTGAGATAGATGAGCTGCTGCAGCTGTGCCAGCGAATGGGGCAGGTCGCTAAAACCGTTATCGCTCAGATAGAGGTATTTCAGCCGGTGCAGTTGCCCCAACGCTTCAGGCAGTTCGCTCGCGCGATTGTGGCCAAAGTCGAACATCTCGAGCTGTTGCAACTGACCAATCTCCGGCGGCAGACGGTCGAGCTGATTGCAGGAGATATTCAGCACCTGCAGATTCTGGTGCCGGAAGATTGGGGTGGGGAAGGCCGTCAGCTGATTGTCGTACAGGCTGACCTTGCGCAGCGCGCGGCCGGCAAGCTGCGATTCGTCGAGCTGCGTCAGGCTACGGCCGTCGAGATCGAGCTCATCAGCGCTCGCTGCGGGGTTGTGTTGGTGGAGCATGGCGTTCTCCGTCGTTTATGGCGATGTCAGCGCAAAAAAAATGCCGGCCAACGTGAGCCGGCCGGCATTTCGTCTGCGGCGTGAATTACTCGACGCGCAGGATACGGCTGGTATTGGTGGTACCGACGGTTTCCATCACGTCGCCCTGGGTGACGATCACCAGATCGCCGGAGACCAGGAAGCCTTTGTCACGCAGGCGATTGACGGCTTCATTGGCGGCGATCACGCCGTCTTTGTGGCTGTCGAAATATACCGGCGTCACGCCGCGATACAGCGCAGTCAGGTTCAGCGTGTGCTCATGACGCGACATGGCGAAGATCGGCAGGCCGGAGCTGATGCGTGACATCATCAGCGCGGTGCGGCCGGACTCAGTCATGGCGATCAGCGCGGTGACGCCTTTCAGGTGGTTGGCCGCATACATCGAAGACATGGCGATCGCCTCTTCGATATTGTCGAACTGCACGTCCAAACGGTGTTTGGAAACGTTGATGCTCGGGATCTTCTCGGCGCCCAGACAAACGCGCGCCATCGCCGCCACGGTTTCCGCCGGGTATTGGCCAGCAGCGGTTTCCGCCGACAGCATGACGGCGTCGGTGCCGTCCAGCACGGCGTTGGCCACGTCCATGACTTCGGCGCGGGTCGGCATCGGGTTGGTGATCATTGACTCCATCATCTGAGTCGCGGTGATCACCGCGCGGTTCAGGGTGCGGGCGCGGCGGATCAGTTTCTTCTGAATGCCGACCAGTTCCGGATCGCCGATTTCGACGCCGAGGTCGCCACGGGCAACCATCACCACGTCGGAGGCCAGAATAATGTCGTCCATCGCTTCGTCGGTGCAAACCGCTTCGGCGCGCTCAACCTTGGACACGATCTTGGCGTTGCAGCCCGCATCGCGCGCCAGGCGGCGGGCATAGTTCAGGTCTTCACCGGTACGCGGGAAGGAGACCGCCAGATAGTCGACGCCAATCTTGGCGGCGGTCACGATGTCCGCCTTGTCTTTTTCGGTCAGCGCTTCGGCTGACAGGCCACCGCCTAGCTTGTTGATGCCCTTGTTGTTGGACAACGGGCCGCCGACGGTCACTTCGGTAAACACTTTCATGCCCTGAACTTCGAGCACTTTTAACTGAACGCGGCCGTCGTCAAGCAGCAGGACATCGCCCGGCACGACGTCGACAGGCAGGCCTTTATAGTCGATACCGACTTTTTCTTTATCGCCTTCGCCTTTTGACAGGTTGGCGTCCAGCAGGAATTTATCACCCACGTTGAGGAAGATTTTGCCTTCCTTGAAGGTGGATACGCGGATTTTCGGCCCTTGCAGATCGCCGAGGATAGCGACGTGACGTCCCAGTTTGGCCGCGATTTCGCGCACTTTGTCTGCGCGAGCCTGGTGATCTTCCGGGCTGCCGTGGGAGAAGTTAAGCCGAACTACGTTGGCACCGGCGGCAATGATCTTTTCCAGATTATTGTCGCGGTCTGTAGCCGGACCCAGGGTGGTAACGATTTTGGTTCTTCTGAGCCGTCTGGACATGTATTACTCCGTTGACTGGTGAAGCAAATATTGGTGTTGCGATAACGTCGGATAACGAAACCAGGCGTGAAATGTAATTTTACAACACTGATATTTCACCCGGGTTACCCGCATGAGCATGTTAACAGGGTACCGCCTCTGATGCCGTCATTCAAATGTCTGTTGAACGGCGATTTTTTTCTTCGTCGGGTCACGAATCAAAACTGTTGGGAATGACCACGCCTTTATCAAAGCGCGATTCTTTGAGCGCTTCTTTGACCCGCTTCAAGTTATCTCTGAATTTAGCCCCTCGGCGCAAGGTAAATCCGGTGGCAAGCACGTCAATGAGCGTTAATTGCGCGATCCGCGACACCATCGGCATGTAAACGTCGGTGTCTTCAGGCACATCGAGCAGCAACGCGAGGGTCGCCGCTTGGGCGAGCGGGGTGTCGCGCGAGGTGATAGCCAGTACCGTGGCGTCGTTCTCCCGCGCCAGGTGAGCCATCTCCACCAGATTTTTGGTGCGGCCGGTGTGTGAGATCAGCACCACCACGTCGCCCTCGCCGGAGTTCATGCAGCTCATGCGTTGCATGACGATGTCATCGAAGTAGACCACCGGAATGTTGAAGCGGAAAAATTTGTTCATCGCGTCGTGCGCCACCGCTGCGGAGGCACCCAGGCCGAAGAAAGAGATCTTTTTTGCCTGGGTGAGCAGGTCAACCGCACGATTGATTGCGGCAATATCCAAATTTGCCTTTACTGTATCCAGGCTGGCCATGACCGATTCGAAGATCTTGCTGGTATAGGAATCGACGCTGTCGTCTTCCTCAACGTTACGGTTTACGTAGGGCGTGCCGTTAGCCAGGCTTTGGGCGAGGTGCAGTTTGAAATCGGGAAAGCCTTTGGTATCAAGGCGGCGGCAAAAACGGTTGACGGTAGGTTCGCTGACGTCGGCCATGCGCGCCAGCGTGGCAATGCTGGAGTGAATGGCGGTCTGTGGGGAGGCCAGGATCACCTCGGCGACTTTCCTTTCAGATTTGCTCAGGCGTTCCAGATGGTTCTGGATTTTGTCCAGCGTATTCATATAACGAGAGTCACTCATGGTTTTATCCCTGTGGCTTTCAAGCAACAGCGCCGAATTTTGCCCGTGTTCGCCGTGCACGCAGACGCCAAACGAGCGGCTGTAACCTGGAATCGATAGGGTATGTCGATTTCAAACAAAGGAGAAATCAATGCCGGTTTAGTGAAAATATACTACGTGCTGGTAAACGTTGGCAGTCTCGACAGGGCGTATGCAGGCTTTTTTCACCAGAATATGACCTGTGTCTAACTTTCATAATGGTAACAGAGCGTCAAAAAAGACGAAAAATTACAGTTTTGCCCGCCTGTGCGGGCTCTGGCGCGCATTGGCGCTACCGCTGGAATCTTGAGGTCTTTTTTCCTGCTTCTGCACCGGGTTTGCTGGCCGTAGTCAAACAGAGTACATTAGTAATGTAAGAAAATTACAAATATCCTGCAACGAGGAGATGAACATGGCGGTAACCTCTACAGCCCAGGCGTGTGACCTGGTTATTTTCGGCGCGAAAGGTGATTTGGCGCGCCGTAAGCTGCTGCCTTCCCTGTACCAGTTAGAGAAAGCCGGACACATCCACCCGGATACGCGGATTATCGGCGTCGGCCGCGCGGAGTGGGATAAAAAAGCGTATACCGAAGTGGTCAAGGAAGCGCTTGGCACCTTCATGAAAGAAAAATTGGATGACGAACTCTGGGCCACGCTGAGCGCACGCCTGGACTTTTGCAACCTGGACGTCAACGACAGCAAGAACTTTACCAAACTGGGTAAAATGCTGGATCAGAAACACCGCACCACCATCAACTACTTCGCCATGCCGCCAAGCACCTTTGGCGCCATCTGCAAAGGGTTGGGCGAAGCCAAGCTGAACCATGAGCCGGCGCGCGTGGTGATGGAGAAACCGTTGGGCACCGATCTGGCGTCCTCCCGCGTGATCAACGATCAGGTGGCGGAGTTCTTCAACGAGTCCCAGGTCTACCGCATCGACCACTATCTCGGCAAAGAGACGGTGCTGAACCTGTTGGCGCTGCGTTTCGCCAACTCGCTGTTCGCATCCAACTGGGATAACCGCACCATCGATTCGGTGCAGATCACCGTGGCGGAAGAGGTGGGCATCGAAGGGCGCTGGGGTTACTTCGACCAGGCCGGCCAGATGCGCGACATGATCCAGAACCACCTGCTGCAGATCCTGACCATGATCGCCATGTCGCCGCCGGCGGACCTGACGACCGACCGTATCCGCGACGAGAAGGTGAAGGTACTGCGCTCGCTGCGCCGCATCGATCAGACCAATGTACGGGAAACCACCGTGCGCGGGCAGTACACCGCCGGTTTCGTCCAGGGCAAGAAAGTGCCGGGTTATCTGGAAGAGGAAGGCGCGAACAAAAGCAGCAGCACCGAAACCTTCGTCTCCATCCGCGTGGATATCGACAACTGGCAGTGGGCCGGGGTGCCGTTCTACCTGCGTACCGGTAAACGCCTGCCGACCAAATGTTCGGAAGTGGTGGTGTACTTCAAAAACCCGCCGCTTAACCTGTTCAGCGATTCGTACCAGCAGCTGCCGCAGAACAAGCTGACCATCCGTCTGCAACCGGACGAAGGCATCGAAATTCAGGTACTGAACAAGGTGCCGGGGCTGGATCACAAGCACCGTCTGCAGACCACCAAGCTGGACCTGAGCTTCTCGGAAACCTTCAACCAGGAGCACGTGGCGGACGCCTACGAGCGCCTGCTGCTGGAGACCATGCGAGGCATTCAGGCGCTGTTCGTGCGCCGCGATGAAGTGGAAGAGGCCTGGAAGTGGGTCGACTCCATCATGGATGCATGGAAAGCCGACAACGAGGCGCCTAAACCTTATCAGGCGGGCACCTGGGGGCCGGTGGCCTCGGTGGCAATGATCACCCGCGACGGCCGTTCCTGGAACGAGTTCGAATAATGCGCAATGCCGGCAGCCTGTCTGCCGGCTTTTTTTTGCCTGCGATCTGCGCGTGGGCCACATCACTTACGGTACGGCCGGACGTTCGCGCGCTTGCGCGGAGCCCTGTGGCAGGGGCGTGCCATTGTTAACCGCGAGTCATGGAGAAATAACGATGAAAAACTGGAAAACCAGCGCCGAGCAGATCCTGACGGCAGGGCCGGTGGTGCCTGTTATCGTGATCAACAAGCTGGAGCAGGCGGTGCCGCTGGCGAAAGCGTTGGTTGCCGGCGGCGTGCGGGTATTGGAGGTGACGCTGCGCACCGCCTGCGGGCTGGAGGCTATCCGCGCTATCGCCAAAGAGGTGCCGGAGGCGATCATCGGCGCCGGTACTGTGATCAATCCGCAGCAGCTGCGGGAGGTGACCGAGGCGGGGGCGCAGTTCGCCATCAGCCCGGGGCTGACCGACGCTTTGCTGCAGGCGGCGACGGCGGGGTCAATCCCGCTGATCCCGGGCATCAGCACCGTATCTGAACTGATGCTGGGCATGGATTACGGCCTGCGCGAATTCAAATTCTTCCCGGCGGAAGCCAACGGCGGCGTGAAGGCGCTGCAGGCGATCGGCGGCCCGTTCCCGCAGGTGCGTTTTTGCCCGACCGGCGGCATTACGCCGAACAATTACCGCGATTATCTGGCGCTAAAAAGCGTATTGTGCATCGGCGGCTCCTGGTTGGTGCCGGCCGATGCGCTCGAAAGCGGCGACTATGCGCGCATCACTGAACTGGCGCGCAGCGCGGTCAGCGGCGCCGCGTTGTAACCCGCGCCAGGCCTGGGGTTGGCGCTTATTTGCTCACCCGCGGATATCGCAAGGCTCAACGCTCCGTTGGGCCTTTTTTAATTTTTATCGCAATTAACTTTCTTATTTTTAACCCGTTTTTTTCTGCTTTTTTATGAAAACGGCAGTTTGCTTTCTAATTTTGGCTGTGGTAAAAATATCTCAGTTGAAAATTTTACTTTTATGAGGATATTGGGCAAATCGCACGGTGTGCGGCTGATAATAGAGAACTATTATGATGACTATTAACGGAACTACCCTCAGAACCTCTACGTGCCAACTCTTCCTGTCTGCGATCCTTGCCAGTGAGCATCACTGGTGCAGCGAGCTATAGCGTCTTTCTCCCTTAACCGGTGCTGGTAGCGGGCTTAGGCCTTCGCATTACCGTTCAGCCGGGCAAACATTCTTTTTGCGTTTGGGTCAGTTTATCCCCAGGGATCTCTGCGTCTTGCGCGCCGCATTGCGGCCGTCCGACGAGATAAATCGGGATAAATATGCCTTGGCGCGCGTTATTCGCCGTTTGGGAGAAAAATTATGATTTATTGGATCTTTTTAGGTTTGGCCATCATGACCGAAATCATCGGCACCTTGTCAATGAAATACGCCAGCGTCAATGGCGGCATGATCGGGCATATCGTGATGTACGTGATGATCACCGCGTCTTATGTACTGTTGTCGGTAGCGATAAAACGCGTGGCGCTCGGCGTGGCCTATGCGCTGTGGGAAGGCATCGGCATTCTGTTCATTACCCTGTTCAGCGTACTGTGGTTCGACGAGCCGATCTCGGCGCTGAAGGTGCTGGGCTTGGCTACGCTGATCGCCGGCATCATGTTGGTGAAATCCGGTACCCGCAAAGAGCGAAAACAGGTCAGCCCGCGAGGTGACAACCATGCAACAGTTTGAGTTGTACCACATTGGGTTCCTGGGGCTGGCCATCGTGCTGGAAATTATCGCCAACATCTTCCTGAAGATGTCGGACGGCTTCCGTAAAATTTGGCTGGGATTGCTGTCGCTGCTGTCGGTGCTCGGTGCGTTCAGCGCCCTGGCGCAGGCGGTTAAGGGTATCGATCTGTCGATCGCCTATGCGCTGTGGGGCGGTTTCGGTATCGCCGCCACCATCGCCGCAGGCTGGATCATGTTCGGCCAGCGGTTGAACGCCAAAGGCTGGATTGGCCTGGCGCTGTTGCTGACGGGGATGGTGATCCTTAAACTGTCTTGATAGCGGGCAATAAAAAACCGCAGGCGTCGCCGTCTGCGGTTTTTTTTCGTCTGCGCTCAGGCTTACAGCGCGGCGATGATTTT
This sequence comes from Serratia sp. 201, assembly GCF_037027545.1. NCBI lineage: Bacteria > Pseudomonadati > Pseudomonadota > Gammaproteobacteria > Enterobacterales > Yersiniaceae > Serratia > Serratia sp. 201. The sequence goes on from NZ_JAXCHC010000002.1 coordinate 1,120,699, forward strand.
GATTTCCACCTTGTACTTCGGATTCATCAGCTGCGCCTGCACCGTGCAGCGCACCGGCGCGCTGCCGGCGACCACCCAGGCGTCCCAGGCGGCGTTCATCGCGGCGAAGTCGGCGCTGTTGGCCAGGAAAATGGTGGCATCCAGAATACGGCTTTTGTCCGACCCTACGCGTTCCAGCAGCACGTCGATGGCGGCGAGGGCGTTGGCGGTCTGTGCGGTCGCGTCGTCGTCCAGGTTCTCCGGCACGCTGGTGTAGTAAACGGTCTCGTTGTGCACTACGGCTTCGGACCAGCGCTGATCGGGATCAATTCTTTCGATATTCATTTGCTTATCTCCATATCATAGTCGCGCTAAGGGTAGCACAGCCGGTGATAAAAAAGCGCGGCGATAAAGTGGGTGGTAGCCGGGCGGCAGGCTTGGCATAATCACCGCTGAATGACACCGGCAGAGAGACAGCGTGACAGACGATTTTGCAACAGACGGCGCATTGGCGCAGGCTATCAAGGGATTCAAACCGCGTGAGCCGCAGCGGCAGATGGCGCAAGCCGTTACCGAAGCGATCAATTTCAAGCAGGAACTGGTGGTGGAAGCCGGCACCGGCACCGGCAAAACCTTCGCTTATCTGGCGCCGGCGCTGCGTGCCGATCGCAAAGTGATCATCTCCACCGGTTCGAAAGCGCTGCAGGATCAGCTGTATGCGCGCGATCTGCCCACCGTCGCCAAGGCGTTGAAGTACAAAGGCAAGCTGGCGCTGCTGAAGGGGCGCTCCAACTACCTGTGTCTGGAGCGTCTTGAGCAACAGTCGATGGCCGGCGGGGAGCTGGCGGGGCAGACGCTGATCGATCTGGTGCAGCTGCGCAAGTGGTCGTCGCAGACCAAAGAGGGTGATATCAGCACCTGTAGCGAAGTGGCGGAGGACAGCTTCGTCTGGCCATTGGTGACCAGCACCAATGACAACTGTCTGGGCAGCGACTGCCCGCTGTATCAGGATTGCTTCGTGGTCAAGGCGCGTCGCCGCGCGATGGATGCAGATGTGGTGGTGGTAAACCATCACCTGTTCCTGGCGGATATGGTGGTGAAAGAGGGCGGTTTCGCCGAGCTGATCCCGGAAGCCGAGGTGATGATTTTCGACGAGGCGCACCAAATCCCCGACATCGCCAGCCAGTATTTCGGCCAGCAGCTCACCAGCCGCCAGCTGCTGGATCTGGCGAAGGACATCACCATCGCCTACCGCACCGAGGTGCGCGATGCGGCTCAGCTGCAAAAGAGCGCCGATCGTCTCAGCCTGAGCACGCAAGATTTCCGTCTGAATCTGGGAGAACCGGGGTTCCGCGGTAATCTGCGTGACGTGCTCGGCGAACCCAACGTGCAGCGTGCTCTGTTGCTGCTCGATGACGCGCTGGAGCTGTGTTATGACGTGATGAAGCTGTCGCTGGGGCGTTCGGCGCTGCTAGACGCCGCCTTTGAGCGCGCCACGCTGTACCGCGCGCGTCTCAAACGCCTCAAGGCGGTAACGGAACCGGGCTACAGCTATTGGTATGAGTGCAATTCGCGCCACTTCGTGCTGGCGCTGACGCCGCTGACGGTAGCCGATCGTTTCCGCGAAATGCTGGACGAGAAGCCGGGCAGCTGGATCTTTACCTCGGCCACGCTGTCGGTCAACGATCAGTTGGGCCACTTCACCGAACGGCTGGGGCTGACCAAGGCCAAAACGCTGCTGTTGCCGAGCCCGTTCGACTATGCCAAACAGGCGTTGCTGTGCGTGCCGCGCTTTTTGCCTTCGCCGAATCAGCCCGGTGGGGCGCGCCAGCTGGCGCGCATGCTGCGCCCATTAATCGAAGCCAACAACGGCCGCTGCTTCTTCTTGTGCACATCGCACCAGATGATGCGCGAGCTGGCGGAAGAGTTCCGCGCCACGATGACGCTGCCGGTCTTATTGCAAGGGGAAACCAGCAAAGGGCAGCTGTTGGCGCAGTTCGTCGCCGCCGGTAACGCGCTGTTGGTGGCGACCAGCAGCTTCTGGGAAGGGGTGGACGTGCGTGGCGATGCGCTGTCGTGTGTCATCATCGATAAGCTGCCGTTTACTTCACCGGACGATCCGCTGCTGAAGGCGCGCATTGAAGATTGCCGCCTGCGCGGCGGCGATCCGTTCAATGACGTACAGTTACCGGATGCGGTCATCACCCTGAAACAGGGGGTGGGCCGTTTGATCCGCGATACCGACGACCGTGGCGTGCTGGTGATTTGCGATAACCGTCTGGTGATGCGCCCTTATGGCGAGGTGTTCCTCAATAGCCTGCCGCCTACGCCGCGTACCCGCGATCTGAAACAGGCCATCGCCTTCCTGCAGGCCGCCGATACGTCGGCCACGTGAAAGATGAAGGGCTTACGGGGCTGTGCTACAATGCGCGCCCTGTATGAAAAACCCAGTTTTATTCCCGCCAGAGGTTGGCATGTCCACGCGAATTTTAGCGATCGATACCGCGACGGAAGCCTGTTCCGTCGCCGTCTGGAATCAAGGCGAAATCCACGCCCTGTTTGAGCTGTGCCCACGCGAGCATACGCAACGAATTTTACCTATGGTGCAGCAGGTGCTGGCGGAATCCGGTCTGGCGCTCAACCAGCTCGATGCGCTGGCCTTCGGCCGCGGCCCCGGCAGTTTTACCGGGGTGCGCATCGGCATCGGCATCGCTCAGGGCCTGGCGCTGGGCGCCGATTTGCCGATGATTGGCATTTCCACGCTGCAAACCATGGCGCAGGGCGCCTGGCGCGTCAGCGGCGCGGCGCGCGTGCTGGCAGCGATCGATGCGCGCATGGGGGAAGTCTACTGGGGGCAGTTCGAACGCCAAGTGGACGGCAGCTGGTTGGAAAGCGAAGGCGAGGCGGTGCTGTCGCCGGCGCAGGCGCTCGAGCGTGCACAGCGTCTGCAGGGCGAATGGGCCCACGTCGGCACCGGCTGGCAAACCTATCCCGACCTGGTCAACGGTTCTACGCTGAGCGTGCGTGACGGCCAAATGCTGCTGCCGCAGGCGCAAGACATGCTGCCGCTGGCGCTGCACGCCTGGCAACAGGGGTTGGCGGTGGCGGTGGAAAACGCCGAGCCGACCTATCTGCGCAATGAAGTCACCTGGAAAAAACTGCCGGGCCGCGAGTAATCGCGGCGTATTGTGCTGTTGTTGATGCCGGGCGATGAAGGCCTGCAACTTGAACGACGAAACGCGGTCAAAGTTACAGGCATTTCAGGAGATTGCGACCATGTTAATCCGCACTGCAAGTAAAAAGCTGTCGCTGCTGGCCGTCGCCTGCGGCGCGCTGGTTCTGACCGGGTGCGTCACCGTACCGGATGCGATCAAAGGCTCCAGCCCTTCGCCGGTGACTCAGCTTTCCTCGGTACAAAATGCACCGAACCTGTTTACTGGCGCGGAAGCCCGCTTCGGCGGCACTGTGGTGAACGTCGCCAACGAACAAGGGCGTACGCTGCTGGAGATCGCGGCGGTGCCGCTCGACAGCGGTGCGCGGCCGATACTGGGTGAACCGTCGAACGGCCGCTTGCTGGCCACGGTGAACGGCTTCCTCGAACCGGTCGATTTCAAAGGCCAACTGGTGACCGTCGTCGGCCCTATCACCGGCCTGAAAGAGGGGCGGATCGGCATGACGCCATATCGTTTCGTAACGATGAACGTGACCGGTTTCAAGCGCTGGCATCTGGTGCAGCAGGTGGTGATGCCGCCTGCGCCGATGGGCCCTTGGGGCTGGCGCGGTGGTCCGTGGGGGCCCGGCTGGGGCGCAGGCTATGGCTGGTACAACCCCGGTCCGGCACAGGTGCAAACCATCGTAACCGAGTAGCGTACGCTTGATGTGAACATATTTGACAGGGCGGCTCAGGCCGCCCTTTTGCTTTTTGGGATAGGGAATATCCGACAATTAGTGACGTACATCGCAACCTGAATAATGTTTAAAACCCGAACTGGTCTGCTGAGTTAAAATATTGTTATGGTTAGGCTGCGAGTTTGAGGGCTGCGATGATAATTAGTAATGATTTCAGGAGTAATACCTTGGATAAGGTCTGGTTAAAACGGTATCCGGCAGATGTGCCCGCAGAGATTGATGCCGATCGCTATTCGTCGTTGATCGAAATGTTTGAGCATGCCGTGCAGCGTTATGCCGATCAGCCCGCCTTTATCAACATGGGCGAGGTGATGACCTTCCGCAAACTGGAAGAACGCAGCCGGGCTTTCGCGGCTTACCTGCAAAATGAACTGGGCCTGAAGAAAGGCGACCGTGTCGCGCTGATGATGCCTAACCTGTTGCAATACCCCATCGCTCTGTTCGGCATTCTGCGTGCCGGCATGGTGGTGGTCAACGTCAACCCGTTGTATACCCCGCGCGAGCTGGAGCACCAGTTGAACGATAGCGGGGCCAGCGCCATCGTTATCGTTTCCAACTTTGCACATACGCTGGAAAAAGTGGTGTTCAACACCCAGGTCAAACACGTGATCCTGACGCGCATGGGCGACCAGCTTTCGGCCGCCAAAGGCACGCTGGTTAACTTCGTGGTCAAATACGTCAAGCGCCTGGTGCCCAAATACAACCTGCCGGACGCCATTTCATTCCGCAGCGCGCTGCAACGCGGCCGCCGTCTGCAATATGTAAAACCGGACATCATTAATAGCGATTTGGCTTTCCTGCAATACACCGGCGGTACCACCGGCGTGGCGAAGGGCGCGATGCTGACGCACCGTAACATGCAGGCCAACCTTGAGCAGGCCAAGGCCGCTTATTCCCCGCTGTTCCGTGAAGGGCAGGAACTGGTGGTGACGGCGTTGCCGCTATACCACATTTTCGCGCTGACGGTGAACTGCCTGCTGTTTATCGATCTGGGCGGGCGCAATTTGCTGATCACCAACCCGCGCGATATTCCGGGGCTAGTGAAGGAGCTGGGTAAATATCCGTTCACCGCCATGAGCGGGGTGAATACGCTGTTCAACGCGTTGCTGAACAACGAAGAGTTCCACAAACTCGATTTCTCTACGCTGCGTTTCTCGGTCGGCGGCGGTATGTCGGTGCAAAAAGCGGTGGCCGAGAAGTGGGAGAAAACCACCGGTAAACACCTGCTGGAAGGCTATGGTCTGACCGAGTGCGCGCCGCTGGTGGCCGGTAACCCTTACGATCTGAAACACTACAGCGGCAGCATCGGCCTGCCGGTGCCGTCGACGGACATTCGGTTGGTGGACGACAACGGCCATGACGTGCCGCCGGGCGAACCGGGCGAACTGTGGGTCAAAGGGCCGCAAGTTATGTTAGGCTATTGGCAGCGTCCGGAAGCCACCGATGAAGTGCTTAAAGATGGCTGGCTGGCGACCGGCGATGTGGTGACCGTGGACGATCAGGGATTTGTGCGCATCGTCGACCGCAAGAAAGACATGATCCTGGTCTCGGGTTTCAACGTGTATCCGAACGAGATTGAAGATGTGGTCAGCCAGCACCCGAAAGTGCTGGAATGTGCGGCAATCGGCGTGCCCAGCGAGGCCTCCGGTGAAACGGTGAAGATCTGCGTGGTGAAGAAAGACGCCTCGCTGACCAAGGAAGAGCTGTTGACCCATTGCCGTCGCCACCTGACCGGGTATAAAGTGCCTAAAATTGTTGAGTTCCGCGATGAACTGCCGAAGTCGAACGTCGGCAAGATTTTGCGGCGAGAACTGCGCGATGAGCTAAAAACGCCGAAGCCGGCCGATGCCGCCTAGGTGTCGCTTTCGCGTCTGACTATCAACAACGCCGGTGAATGCCGGCGTTGTTGTGTTTGAATCCTACAAGAGAATGATGTTTTGAATTATCAGTTGATCACTACCGATGCCGGATTGCAGCAGGTCTGCGAGCAGGCGAGAAAGCATGCCCAGATTGCGCTGGACACCGAGTTTGTCAGAACGCGCACCTACTATCCTCAGCTGGGCCTGATCCAGCTCTACGACGGTGAACAACTCTCCCTCATCGATCCTCTGCCGATCAAGCAATGGCAGCCGTTTGTCGACCTGCTGGCCGACACCGACGTGGTGAAGTTCCTGCATGCCGGCAGTGAAGATCTTGAAGTGTTTCTCAACGCCTTTAAAACGCTGCCGACGCCGATGATCGACACCCAGATCCTGGCGGCCTTTACCGGTCGGCCGCTCTCCTGCGGTTTTGCGACGCTGGTGGCGGAGTACATGAAGGTTGAACTGGACAAGAGCGAGTCGCGCACCGACTGGCTGGCGCGCCCGCTGACCGAAAGACAGTGCGTGTATGCGGCCGCCGACGTGTTCTACCTGCTGCCGATGGCCAAACAGCTGGTGCAGGAGACCGAAGAGGCCGGCTGGACCGCTGCGGCTCATAACGAGTGCCTGCTGCTGTGCCAACGCCGTAGCGAGACGCTGGCGCCGGAAGTGGCCTATCGCGAAATCAGCAATGCCTGGCAGCTGCGCCCGCGTCAGCTCGGCTGTTTGCAGAAGTTGGCGGAATGGCGGTTGCGCCAGGCGCGTGAGCGCGATCTGGCGGTGAACTTCGTGGTGCGTGAGGAGAACCTATGGCAGGTGGCGCGCTATATGCCGTCTTCGCTGGGAGAACTGGATTCTCTGGGGCTGAGCGGGTCGGAGATCCGTTATCACGGCAAAACGCTGCTGGCGCTGGTGGCCGAAGCCGAAGCGCTGGAGGAGTCCGAGTTGCCCGCGCCGTTGGCTAACCTTATCGATCAGCCGGGCTACAAGAAGGTGTTTAAGGACATCAAGGCCGCTATCGCTACCGTCAGCGAGCAAAGCGGGTTGAGCAGCGAGCTGCTGGCATCCCGTCGCCAAATTAACCAATTGTTGAACTGGCATTGGAAACTGAAGGACGGCGAGAGTCGCCCTGAATTAATCAGCGGCTGGCGCGGCGATTTATTAATGGCGCCGTTGCAGGACATCCTGAAAGATTATTAATCGCTGGTTATCACCAGGGCAGGGTAGGGAAACTCTGCTCGGGTGAATATAGGCAGGAAATAATGCGTTGAAGGTAAATCTGGCCAGAATTTACTTTAAACGAGGTGGCGGCAAAGTTAATTGGGAATTGTCCCAAAGGGAAAAATCAATTTTTTGCTGCCGATAATGCTTAATAACTGGATACACATACAGTTACCCCCTGCATAAAATATACAGGGGGTAATTAATGCGTCGCAATCATTTAGCTGCTTCTTCCGATTCCGGTAATGTCACGTTAAGTTCAAGTACCGAAATATCGTCCCCTTTCTGCTCGAACTGCACATGCAGCATTTCAGGATCGATCTGAATGTATTTGCAAATAACCGCCAGAATATCGCGTTTCAGATCAGGCAGATACGGGGGCTCACTGTCCCCACGACGACGCTCTGCGACGATAATCTGCAGCCGTTCCTTGGCTATATTGGCTGTCTGTTTTTTGCGGGACAGAAAGAAGTCTAATAAGGCCATGGTTTATCCCCCAAAAAGGCGTTTCAGGAAACCCTTCTTCTCTTCTTCAATGAAGCGGAATGGGCGTTCTTCCCCCAACAAGCGGCAAACGGTATCGTCGTACGCCTTACCGGCGTCTGACTCGGCATCCAGAATGACAGGCTCACCCTGGTTGGAAGCGCGCAGCACGGACTGGTCTTCCGGGATCACACCCACCAGCGGAATGCGCAGAATTTCAAGCACGTCTTCCATGCTCAGCATGTCGCCACGGCTGACGCGGCCCGGGTTGTAACGGGTCAGCAGCAGGTGTTCCTTGATTGGCGATTCGCCTTTCTCGGCGCGGCGTGACTTGGAAGAGAGGATACCCAGGATACGGTCAGAGTCGCGTACCGAAGACACTTCCGGGTTGGTGGTGATGATAGCTTCGTCGGCGAAATACAGCGCCATCAGCGCACCGGTTTCGATACCGGCCGGTGAATCGCACACCACGAAGTCAAAATCCATCTCGCCGAGATCGTTGAGGATTTTTTCAACGCCTTCGCGGGTCAACGCGTCTTTGTCGCGCGTCTGCGAAGCCGGCAGGATATAGAGGTTTTCAGTGCGTTTGTCTTTGATCAACGCCTGATTCAGCGTGGCATCGCCCTGAATCACGTTCACGAAATCATACACTACCCGACGTTCGCAGCCCATAATCAGGTCAAGATTACGCAGGCCGATATCGAAATCGATCACGACGGTTTTCTTGCCTTTCTGGGCCAGGCCGGTAGCGATGGCCGCGCTCGAAGTGGTCTTGCCAACGCCCCCTTTACCCGATGTAACAACAATAATGCGTGCCATGAAATGGATTCCTTGTCAAAAGGGCTTAATTTAAAGGTTGTATGGTTAAAGCGTTATCCAACAGGCTGAGTCGTACGGCCTGCCCGACGTAATCGGACGGGATTTGGTCGCTCAACCAGTACTGCCCTGCGATAGAGACTAGCTCAGCCGCCAGGTGGGTGCAAAAAATCTGACATTGCGTGTCGCCTGACGCGCCTGCCAGTGCGCGACCGCGCATCATGCCGTAGACATGAATATTGCCATCGGCAATCAATTCGGCGCCGGCGCTGACGCTGCTGGTCACGATAAGATCGCAGTTGCGGGCGTAAATCTGTTGGCCGGAACGGACAGGCGTACTGATGATGCGCGTTTTGGCGGGGGCGTTATCCGCCACCACGGGCGCAGGTGCAGGCTCCGGCGCAGCCATCTTCTGGCCTTTGCCTTCGCTCAGCAGCGGCAGCCCGGCACGGGCTATCGCGCGCTTTTGACGCTCATCTCTGCAACCGCTGATACCCACAACGCGCAGGCCTGCTGCCGCGACAGCCTGTTGAAGTTCTTTCCAGTTCGCATCGCCTTCCAGCGTTGCGACGTTGATAACAACAGGGGCGTTTTTCAGAAAAGCGGGCGCTTGCTCAACTTTTTCCTGTAACGCCTGACGTATTACCTCGGGCTGTGAATTATGCAAATGAACAACCGATAGGGTAAAACTGCTGCCTTTTAGCTCAATTGGCGATTGTGACATCTATCCTGACTCAGTCTCAGCAACTTTAAATCCCCGGAATACCACTCGGGGTGCGATATTCCGATGTACTATAAGCATGTTATAGTCAGAGTTATATCCAGGCAAGACGCTCCCTCAATTAAATAGAGTTAAAAAAATGCTTTGTGTGATCTATAGAAGCCCGAAACGCGATCAAACTTATCTTTATGTCGAAAAAAAAGACGATTTCTCTCGTGTGCCGGAAGCGCTGCTGAAAAGTTTCGGTGTACCGCAATTCGCCATGATGCTGTCGCTCGATGAGCGCAAGAAATTGGCCTCGGCGGATATCGAAAAGGTGAAGCAGGCGTTGAAAGACGAAGGCTATTACCTGCAGTTCCCGCCGCCGGTAGAAAACCTGCTCAACCAGCATCTGGCGGGCGACAAGGCCTGAGACAGTGGCCACGGCCAGGGGAGGCGCGATGACACCTTCGGCAAGAAGAATTGTATTGGCCGCCTGGCTGACGTTGGGCGGGGTGCTGATGCCGGGCGCAGCGCAGGCGGCGCAGGAGACGACGCTGGCGACGAGCGGCCGGGATCCGGCGCAGTTCCCGGCGTATGTCGAACAGCTCAAGCGCCGGGCGCGGGAGCAGGGCATCAGTCAGGCCACCCTCGACCGCGCCTTTGCGCAAATCCATTTCGTCGATCGGGTGATCAAGGCCGATCGCAATCAGCCGGAGCAGAAGGTAACCCTGGACGACTATCTGCGGCGGGTGATGACGCCCGTTAAAGTGCGCCAGGGGCGCGAACTGTACCGGCAGCGCCACGCGCAATGGACGCGCGCCGGCGAGCGCTACCGGGTGCCGGGGCGCTATATCATCGCGCTGTGGGGCATGGAGAGCGCCTACGGCAAGATTCAGGGGCGGGAAGATGTGGTGTCCGCGCTGGCGACGCTGGCGTTTGAAGGGCGCCGCGAAGCCTTTTTCAGCCAGGAGCTGATGGCGGCACTGCAGATAGTCGAGCAGGGGCACGTCGGCGATACACCGCTGAAAGGTTCCTGGGCCGGCGCGATGGGGCAATGCCAGTTTATGCCGAGCTCTTTCCTGCGCTATGCGGCGGACGGTGACGGTGACGGGCGCATCGATATCTGGAACAACATTGATGATGTCTTCGCGTCTACGGCCAGTTATTTGTCCAAAGAGGGCTGGCAGCCCGGCATCGGCTGGGGGCGTGAGGTCAAACTGCCCGCCGGTTTCAATCGGGCCGAGCTGGGGTTGAAAGACGCGCAAGCGCGCAGCGTCAACGCCTGGCAACAACGCGGGGTACGTCGTGCGGATGGCAGTGCGTTGCCGCATGCCGTTCAGCGCGGTTGGATCATTGCGCCGGATGATCTGCAGGGCCGGACGTTCCTGGTCTATGATAATTTCCGCACCCTCATGCACTGGAATCGCTCTTACTATTTCGCTATCGCCGTGGGTATGATGGCGGACGCGATCGGACATTGATCCGGCACACCAATAATCGGCTTGGCGCGCCAAGCCTCTACAGTTTGGGAGAAGCGGTATGTATCAACATAGAGACTGGCAGGGTTCGCTGCTCGATTTCCCGGTGAACAAGGTGGTTTGCGTCGGCAGTAACTATGCCGATCACATCAAGGAAATGGGCAGCGCGGTTTCCGTCGAGCCGGTGGTATTCATCAAACCGGAAACGGCGCTGTGCGATATTCGTCAGCCGGTGGCCATCCCCAAAGAGTTCGGTGCGGTGCATCATGAGGTGGAGCTGGCGGTACTGATCGGCACGCCGTTGAAACAGGCCAACGAAGACCGCGTTGCGCGGGCGATCGCCGGCTACGGTGTGGCGCTCGATCTGACGTTGCGCGATTTGCAGGCGGGCTTTAAAAAAGCCGGCCAACCGTGGGAAAAGGCCAAGGCCTTCGACGGTTCCTGCCCGATGTCGGGGTTTATTCCGGTGGCGGAATTCGGCGATCCGCAAAACGCCGAGCTGTCGTTGACCGTCAACGATCAACTGCGCCAGCAGGGCAATACGCGCGACATGATCACGCCGATCCTGCCGCTAATCAGCTATATGAGCCGTTTCTTCACGCTGCGCGCCGGCGACATCATCCTGACCGGCACGCCGCAGGGCGTGGGCCCGATGGCTTCCGGCGACATGCTGAAAATCAGCCTGAACGGCAAAACGCTCAGCACCCGGGTGATCTGATTTCTCCTTGCCGCCGGCGGTGTCGGCGGCAAAGCTTGCATCTTGTGGCTAAAATGTCTATATAGTCCCCCCTCGAACCTGTGCGCAGGTGACTTATCCATTTACCGAAACCGGACGCTAACATGTCACAACTCGCTTTTTGGCAACAGAAAACGCTGGCGGAAATGTCAGAACAAGAGTGGGAATCGCTGTGCGACGGGTGCGGGCAATGCTGTTTGAATAAGCTGATCGACGAAGATACCGACGAGATTTATTTTACCAACGTAGCCTGCAACCAGCTCAACATCAAATCCTGCCAATGCCGTAACTATGAGCGGCGCTTCGAGCTGGAAGAAGACTGCATCAAACTGACGCGCGAGAATCTCACTACCTTTGAGTGGTTGCCACCGACCTGCGCCTATCGCCTGATCGGTGAAGGCAAGCCGCTGTTCCCCTGGCATCCGCTGCTGAGCGGTTCCAAGGCGGCAATGCACGGCGAGCGCATTACGGTGCGGCATATCGCGGTGCGTGAAAGCGAGGTGGTGGACTGGCAGGACCATATCCTCAACAAGCCGGACTGGGCTAGGTAAAGGCGGGCGCCTGCAGAGCAATACGCGTTTTCATGCAAGAGGGCGGCGTGTTCAGACATGCCGCCCTCTGCGTTATTGAGCTAACCAACGGGTGTGGGGCTCATGGTATAAGCCGCCATTTCACGCTTTTTTGTCGCGGCGATGCCAGTTAGCCAGATTTTTCAGCGGCTGCTTCACATATGGGCTGGCTTTGATCAGGCTGAACAGCAGTTTATTCACCGCCGTACCTACTTTGTCCATTGGCCGGTCGATATCGAGAAACAGCACAGCGCGCAGTTCGTCGGTATCATTGCGAACCTCGTGTTCGTAGGAATCATCAAACAAAATCACCTTGCCTTCATCCCAGTGCAGAATTTGGTCGTCAACGCGGATCCAGAGCTTTTCCCGATCCTTTGGCACGATTAATCCCAAATGCGCGCGCACCACGGCACGAGTCGGGCCTTTGTGGGGGACGATGTGATAGTGCGGCTTAAGGATCGAAAACATGGCGGTGCGCATGCCGGGGATCTCGCTGACCGCCTGTGCGGTCTGCGGGCAAATGGCGCAGTTCTCATCAACCCGCTGCCCGTAGACAAACAGCCCGAAGGTTTTCCAATTATCCCCTTTGGAGATGCGTTGCTGATCCGGTGATATTTGGTGGAACGCGGGGATATCCTCCGGGTGCTCCAGCAACCGATCCAACTCCTCGCGAATGGCAGGCCAACGGGCTTCCAGCGCCGTGACCCAATTAAATTCATGATTACCGATCCGCGGTGTGGTGGAGATCAGCGAATGGCGAGTCTGAAATTCGCCGTTCCAGCGCAGGAATTTTTTCCCGGCTTTGAGCAGCATGCGCCGCAGGAACGGGCGCTGAGACGAAGGGGGCAATGTGGTATCCGGCATAGTATCGTGTCCTTGATGTCATTGGCCTACTGCATTCAGCATAAGGAAAGAATCACGAGCGATTTTAATCATTAGTGCGCGAACGGTGGCCGATGAGTGATACCGCGCAGAGTTAAATTTGAATGATTTATTTAAAGGCAGCGGGGACTGACGGTTGGGGGCAGAAGGAAAAAAGCCCCTACAAAGATGAGGGGCAAGACACACAACAACACCAGGGAAATCGGTAGTACTCACGTTGCCGATACTATAAGGATTTTATGGGTAAACTTCACCAAAATATTGTGCTCTGAATGTGACAAAGGCGCAGTCGTTCATAAGTAACGGTAATTTATTGATGCTCGAAGGTTGAAAGGAAGGGCCGGTTTTAGCCGCCGGTATTGCAGAAGTTTAATGTTATGTAAATTACGTGCTGAACTGAGCCGGGATGCTTCTTTTTAAACGATAAGTTGGGTAATTTGGCCGCTCTCCCGCAAGTTCGAGAGCATAACAATGAAAATGGTCCGTCTGTTTGCCGTAGCTGGAGCGCTAATCGTGCTCGTTTACTTCCTTACACATACCTGAAATGGGGTTATCTCTGAATTTGACAGTCATACCCTAAAAAAACGGCGCCTGGTGGCGCCGTTTTTTGTTTGTCTGCCGTTCAGCGGCCGAACAGATCGCGGCGGCGTGGGCGGACAAACTGTGCGATCAGTACAATCAGCGCCACCAGCAGATAGGCGCCGAAGATACCAACCAGCCATTGTGGCATTTCCAGCGTCAGGAACTGCCATTGACGCACGGAACAGTCACCGGAAGCGTGGAACACCGCCGGCAGCCATTTGTCCAGCGGCAGCCAGGACGGGAAGCTGACAAAGAAATCGCAGGTATTGAATGGCGAAGGATGCAACTGGATCATGGTGTGCTTCCACGCCAGCTGTACGCCTTCCCAGGCGCTGTAGATCCACAGCAAGATCGCCGCGTAGCGCAGCGGGGTTTTCGGCGCGATAGCGCCTACCAACGAGGCGCCGAGGATGCCGAATAGCGCGCAACGCTCGTAAATGCACATCACGCACGGCTGCAGCAGCATAACGTGCTGGAAATAGAGCGCGACCAGTTCCAACACCAACGCTGTCAGGGCCATCAGCAGCCAGGCGCCGCGTCCTTGTGAACAGCGGTTAAAGAATTGCAACATATCTAGATTCTTCCATGCAGTAAGCAATTGAACCGGCAGTGTAAACCAATTCCCCCTCGCTGCCAGCCACTTGGGCCGGTTTCAGCGTAAAAATATCGGTTCACCCTGCCGGCGCCGTCTCAGTGGCTGACGGTGTCGATGGGCGGCAGCGTCAGCCAATGCCACTGCGTCAACAGCTCGGTCGCCGGCTCCAAAGTGAACTGGACGCACAGCAGGCCAACTATCGTCAACACCACCGTATAAGGCAGGGCCATCCAGACCATGCGGCCATACGACAGACGCACCAGCGGCGCCAATGCCGACGTCAGCAGGAACAGAAACGCCGCCTGCCCATTAGGGGTGGCGACCGAGGGCAGGTTGGTGCCGGTATTGATGGCGACCGCCAGCAGCTCGAACTGCTTCAGCCCGATCGCGCCGGTTTCCAGCGCGGTGCGCGCCTCGTTGATGTAAACGGTGCCGACGAACACGTTGTCGGAAACCGACGACAGCAGGCCGTTGAACAGGTAGAACAGCGAAAGCTGAGAGGAGGGCTCGGCGCGCAGCACAAACTGGATCACCGGGCTGAACAGGTGCTGTTCGATGATCACTGCGACCACGGTGAAGAACACCGTCAGCAGAGCGGTGAATGGCAGCGCTTCCTGGAACGCTTTGCCGATGGCGTGCTCGTCGTTCACGCCGCACAGGGAGGTGGCGAGAACGATGACCGACAGGCCGATCAGCCCAACTTCTGCCAGATGGAAGGCCAACGCCAGCACCAGCCAAACGCCGATCAGCGCCTGCATCACCAATTTAAGCCGTTCTTGTTTGCTACGGCCTGCGCTGGCCTTGCGGTCATACTCTTTCAGCACGTCGCGCACCGCTCCCGGCAATTGCGCGCCGTAGCCAAACAGGCGAAAACGTTCTACCAGCCAACACACCAGCAGGCCGCACACCAACACCGGCAGCGTGACCGGCGCCATACGCAGGAAGAAATCGATAAAACCCCAGCCCGCGTTTTTGGCGATAATCAGGTTTTGCGGCTCGCCCACCATGGTCATGACCCCGCCGAGCGCGGTGCCGACGCCGGCGTGCATCAGCAGGCTGCGCAGAAAGGCGCGGAATTGCTCCAGCGTCTGTTTGCGCTCTTCGCCGGTAAAATCACTGTCATCGCCAATGTCGCCGTCAGGGCGGTTTGACGTCACGTTGTGATAGATGGAATAGAAACCGGTGGCCACGCTGATCACTACCGCCACGACCGTCAGCGCGTCGAGGAAGGCAGAAAGGAAGGCGGCGGCCAGGCAAAACGCCAGCGACAGCAGCGTTTTCGAACGGATGTTGAGCAGCAGCTTGGTGAACACGAACAGCAGCAGCTGCTTCATAAAGTAGATGCCTGCCACCATAAAGATCAGCAGCAGCAACACTTCTAGATTATGTTCGATTTCCTGCGAAACCTGCGCCGGGCTGGTCATGCCGATGGCCACGGCCTCTAGCGCCAGCAGGCCGCCCGGCAGCAGCGGGTAGCATTTCAGCGCCATCGCCAGGGTAAAGATGAACTCGACCACCAGCAGCCAACCCGCAATAAACGGGCTGGCGAAAAAGAACACCAGGGGGTTGATCGCCAGAAAAATGAGAATGGTCAGTTTGTACCAGTCGGGAGATTGCCCCAGAAAATTTTTGAGCAGGGCGCTGCGCAGGGTTGTTTCCATTGTCCTCTATGCATCCTTAATCAGTCGTAGCACGTACCCTAACAATGCGGTGGGGGCGTGCGCAACCGGAGCTTGTTTTACGGCGGCAAATTTCCTTCGGCCGGTGTTTTTGCGCGTTTTTTGCCACTTTATGCACACTTTCGTTTATTGTTTTTCGCTCACGCTATGTCATGTCAGCACGATCTGGTATGATGAGCTGATTACTTTTACTGATTTTATCGTCGCAACGGAACGTCAAACACATGGTCATAAAGGCGCAGAGTCCTGCCGGTTTCGCGGAAGAGTACATTATTGAGAGTATTTGGAATAATCGCTTCCCCCCTGGCTCTATTTTGCCCGCGGAGCGTGAGCTTTCGGAGTTGATTGGCGTCACGCGCACTACGTTACGTGAAGTGTTGCAACGTCTGGCCCGCGATGGTTGGTTGACCATTCAGCATGGCAAACCGACCAAAGTGAACAATTTCTGGGAAACGTCCGGCCTCAATATCCTTGAGACCGTAGCCCGTCTCGATCACAAAAGCGTCCCGCAGCTGATCGATAACCTGCTGTCCGTGCGCACCAATATCGCGTCGATCTTTATTCGCGCCGCGGTGCGCAATCATCCGGAACAGGCCCAGGAAGTGCTGGCGAAAGCCGCCGAGGTAGAAGATCAGGCAGACGCGTTCAATCTGCTCGATTACGAGATCTTCCGTGGTTTGGCGTTCGCTTCTGGCAACCCGATCTACGGCTTGATTTTCAACGGCCTGAAAGGGCTGTACACCCGCGTGGGCCGTTACTACTTCTCCAACCCGGAAGCGCGCAAGCTGGCGCTGACCTTCTACAGCAAGCTGTCCACGCTGTGCCATGAGAAGCTGTACGACCAGGTGATGGACACCGTGCGCAACTACGGTAAAGACAGCGGGGCGATTTGGCAGAGCATGCAGGGCACCATGCCGAGCGATCTGACCGAAGCGCGTCGCTGATTGCGTATTAATGAAATTAAGAAAGGGCGCCATTTTGGCGCCCTTTGTCGTTATGGCGGATTACAGCGGCGTTGGTCGCGGCGGGCACCGATCGAGCAGCTCCACGCTGCCGTCTTCGTTTTGCTGTTCTAGGATCACGTCGAAGCCCCACAGGCGGTGCAGGTGCTTCAACACGTCGCGACGGCTTTTATCCAACGGCGCACGCTCCTGTGGGATATAACGCAATGTTAGCGAGCGGTCGCCGCGCAGGTCCACGTTCCAGATCTGAATGTTCGGCTCGTGATTGCTCAGGTTGTATTGTGCAGACAGCTCCTGACGGATCGCCCGGTAGCCGGCCTCGTTGTGGATCGCGGCAATTTCCAGATAGTTGTTGCGATCGTCGTCCAGCACGGTGAACAAGCGGAAGTCGCGCATCACTTTGGGCGACAGGAACTGGCTGATAAAGCTCTCGTCCTTGAAGTCGCGCATGGCGAAGTGCAGTGTCTCCAACCAGTCTTTTCCGGCGATGTCCGGGAACCAGTAGCGGTCTTCCTCGGTCGGCGATTGGCAGATGCGCTTGATGTCCTGGAACATGGCGAAGCCCAGTGCATAAGGGTTGATGCCGTTATAGTACGGGCTGTTGTAAGGCGGCTGATACACCACGTTGGTGTGGCTGTGTAAAAACTCCAGCATAAACCGCTCGGTCACACGGCCCTCGTCGTACAAATGGTTGAGGATGGTGTAGTGCCAGAAGGTGGCCCAGCCCTCGTTCATCACCTGAGTCTGTTTTTGCGGGTAGAAATACTGGCTGACTTTGCGCACGATGCGTAACACCTCACGCTGCCAAGGTTCCAGTAGCGGTGCGTTCTTCTCGATAAAATAGAGGATATTTTCCTGCGGTTCGCTTGGATAGCGACGAGCCTGCTCCGGCGACTCTTCGCGCTCGACGCGTGGCAGGGTCTTCCACAGCGTGTTCACCTGGCTTTGCAGATATTCTTCGCGGCTTTTCTGGCGCGCTTTCTCTTCCACCAAGGAGATTTTCTGCGGACGTTTGTACCTGTCGACGCCGTAGCTCATCAGTGCGTGGCAGGAGTCCAGCAACCGTTCCACTTCTTCTACGCCGTAGCGTTCTTCGCACTGGCTGATGTAGTGACGGGCGAACAACAGATAATCGACGATGGAACTGGCGTCGGTCCAGCTGCGGAACAGATAGTTATTCTTGAAGAACGAGTTGTGGCCATAGCAGGCGTGTGCCATCACCAGCGCCTGCATGGTGATGGTGTTCTCCTCCATCAGGTAGGCGATGCAGGGATTGGAGTTGATGACGATTTCATATGCCAGCCCTTGCTGGCCCTGTTTGTAGCGCTGTTCGGTTTCGATGAACTTCTTGCCGAAGGACCAATGGGTATAGTTGATCGGCATGCCGACGCTCGAATAGGCGTCCATCATCTGCTCGGAGGTGATCACCTCGATCTGATGGGGGTAGGTGTCGAGCCGGTAATGCTTGGCGACGCGGTCGATCTGCTCCAAATACACCTGCAGCAGTTCGAACGTCCAGTCCGGTCCATCGCTCAGACGTTTATCATCCTTAACCTTTTCATGTGTTGAAGTAGTCATCAGCGCACCCTCATTATTCACGGGTCTTGCTCAAACGGCAGACCCTGTAACAAGCATAGTTCAAGTCATAATTAATCATTGCAAATCAGTGAAATAAAAATGCCGGTACGCAAAGGCGCGAACGGCGCTCAATTCGACGCCCGTCCTGGCAGAAGGCGGCACAGCACCGCGCGTCTTCTCCGAGTATAGACCTGCGGCAAGGGCGTGCAACACATGCCTGTTGTACGACAGGGATTGAAAATTGTTATGTTATATTGTAACTTTTCATTTTCTCAATAACGGACAAGGAGCGCATTTTGGCGAGGCATTTTGGCAAAGTGGCGGTGGCGCTGGCAGCGCTGTTTATCAGCGGGCAGGCGTTTGCCCACGGGCATCATTCACATGGCAAGCCGCTGACGGAAGTGGAAAAAAAGGCCGAGGCGGGCGTGTTCGACGATAAGGACGTCAAAGATCGCGACCTGGCGGATTGGGAGGGTGTGTGGCAATCCGTGTACCCTTACCTGCTCAATGGGGATCTCGATCCGGTGTTCAAGAAGAAAGCGGCGCAGGATAAGAGCAAGACCTTCGCAGAAGTGAAGGCGTATTACCGTAAAGGGTACGCCACCGATGTGGATACTATCGGCATTGAAAACGGCGTCATGGAGTTTCACCGCGGCGACCAAGCCAGCGCTTGTCAGTATAAGTACGCCGGGCATAAGATCCTGACCTATGTCTCTGGTAAAAAGGGCGTGCGTTATCTGTTCGAATGCCAGGAAGCCGGCAGCCTGGCGCCGAAATTCGTGCAGTTCAGCGATCACATTATCGGCCCGCGCAAATCGGCACATTTCCATATCTTTATGGGCAACACCTCGCAGGAAGCGTTGCTGAAAGAAATGGATAATTGGCCGACTTACTACCCATTCCAACTGCAGACCAAAGAAGTCGTGGACGAGATGCTGCATCATTGATGCCCCCGCTCCCGCGACCCCAAGCCCGCTTAGGTGGGCTTGTCCTCAGTCAAACGGTCTGACTTGCAGATAATCGTCCGTCACTTCCATTTCAAACAGCGTTTTATCCGCCAGCAAGGTCGCACGCATTCGTTCCCGGGCTTGCCGGTAGCGTTCATCCAACTGAATATCACCGGCGCTTTCCCATGCGACTCGGCTTGGCCATTGCGCATAGCCGATAAACTGCCCGCTCACATCCTGATGCAGGCGCGAGCCCAGGCTGCCGCGCTGCAGATAGATACCTTGGGTCAATTCAAGCCAGGCCTGGCGAAAGGCGTGTTCGTGCCCGGTTTTGACTGAAAACTGGTAGATGGCGATGAACATAAGGCGTTCTCCACGATAGCGACAGTGTGAACTTTAGGCGTTGCTTCTGGCGTTAACGTTCATATCGTGCTGCAGCGTTCAATGTAAACGGGCGGGCTAAGGGCTCGGGTGTTTTATTCCAGCACTGAAAGCAAGGTTAACGGTAGCTGTAATTTTACGCGATTTTTCTGCTGCGGAGGGAGGGGGCTCTCTTTGTTTGTTATGTTGGAATTTTTTATTTTATTAGCTTTTTGTTCTGTTTATGTGTTGGCTGGTATTTTTATATTCTGTTAAATCAATGTTGCTTATTACGCCTTTTTTGATTGCTATCATTGATAGCATTGCTATCTATTCAGCGGCGGTTTGACGCCATAGGCCCCTCTAAACCGCATCTTATCGCTATTTTCAGGTGGCTATTGCAAATGCATGACCCATCGACGATAAATTAATTGTGAATATTGTCACGTTTGATGACGAAGTTGTTGGACGGATTTTTTCACTGAGTTAATTTCCTGTGAGCAGAAGATTATGCTTTGTGAAGCCTTAGGCTGGAGTCAGCGATGCGAGTGGTAATTTTAGGTAGTGGAGTGGTGGGCGTAGCCAGTGCCTGGTATTTGGCGAAGGCGGGGCATGAGGTGACGGTGATCGATCGTCAGCCAGGCCCCGCACTGGAAACCAGCGC
Source organism: Serratia sp. 201 (assembly GCF_037027545.1). NCBI lineage: Bacteria > Pseudomonadati > Pseudomonadota > Gammaproteobacteria > Enterobacterales > Yersiniaceae > Serratia > Serratia sp. 201. Next base: position 1,140,701 of record NZ_JAXCHC010000002.1, read on the forward strand.
TGCGAACGCTGGGCAGATCTCACCGGGCTATGCCGCACCCTGGGCGGCGCCGGGTGTGCCGCTTAAGGCCATCAAGTGGATGTTCCAGCGCCATGCGCCGCTGGCCATCCGTCTCGATGGCAGCAGCTTCCAGCTGAACTGGATGTGGCAGATGCTGAAAAACTGCAACACCGAACACTACATGACCAACAAAGGCCGCATGGTACGTCTGGCGGAATATAGCCGCGATTGTATCAAGGTGCTGCGTCAGGAAACCGGCATCCAGTACGAAGGTCGCCAGGGCGGCACGCTGCAGCTGTTCCGCACTCAACAACAGTTCGAAAACGCCGCGAAAGACATTGCGGTATTGGAAGATGCCGGCGTGCCTTACCGATTGCTGGAAGCCGGCCAACTCGGTAGCGTCGAGCCGGCGTTGGCGCAGGTGGCGCACAAGCTGACCGGCGGCCTGCAGTTGCCGAACGACGAGACCGGCGATTGCCAGCTGTTTACGCAACAGTTGGCGAAGATGGCAGAGCAGGCGGGCGTAACCTTCCTGTTCAACCGCGGCGTCGATCGTCTGCTGGTTGAAGGCGACAAGATCGCCGGCGTCCAGTGCGGCGAGGAAGTGTTTAAGGCCGACAGCTATGTGGTGGCGTTCGGCTCGTACTCCACGGCGCTGCTGCGCGGCCTGGTGTCCATTCCGGTTTACCCGCTGAAGGGCTATTCGTTGACCATTCCTATCACCGACGAAGCGGCGGCGCCGTTCTCTACGGTATTGGATGAGACGTATAAAATCGCCATCACGCGTTTTGACCAGCGCATTCGCGTCGGCGGCATGGCGGAGATCGTCGGTTTCAATACCCAGCTGGAGCAAAAACGGCGCGAAACGCTGGAGATGGTGGTGCGCGATCTCTACCCGAACGGCGGCAGAGTGGAAGAGGCGACGTTCTGGACCGGCCTGCGGCCGATGACGCCGGACGGCACGCCAATTGTCGGCCGCACTTCGCTGAAGAACCTGTATCTCAATACCGGGCATGGCACGTTGGGCTGGACGATGGCCTGCGGCTCCGGGCAGTTGTTGTCCGATCTGATGTCCGGCATTACGCCGGCGATCCCTTCCGATGACCTGGCGGTGGCGCGTTACAGCGCCGGGTTTCGCCAGCAACACGCGGTTCCGCTGAACGACGTGCATCCCGCACGTTAATCGTCGACGTTGTCATAGACTTTTCCGGCCACGCGCAGGCGCGCGTGGCCGCTGTACGCTGCCCCAAGGAGAACCGATGCCCCGTCCGATAACCGCCACGATGCATCTCGGCGCGATTGAAAATAACCTGCAGGTGGTGCGCCGTTTCGCTCCCGGCGCCAAAGTTTGGGCGGTGGTCAAGGCCAACGCCTATGGCCACGGCATCAAACACGTTTGGCGCAGCATGGCGCAAACCGACGGCTTCGCCATGCTGGATCTGGCCGAAGCGGTGCTGCTGCGCGAGTCGGGTTGGCAAGGGCCGATTCTTCTGCTGGAGGGATTCTTCCAGCCGCAGGATCTGGCGTTGCTCGACCGTTATCGCCTGACGACGGCGGTGCACAGCGACTGGCAGCTGTCGGCGATCGCCGACGCCACGCTGAACGCGCCGCTCAATGTCTATCTGAAAGTGAACAGCGGCATGAATCGGTTGGGGTTCGCACCCGATCGGCTGCATGAGGTGTGGCGCAGGGCGCAGGCGGTTGCCAATATCGGCGAGCTTACGCTGATGAGCCATTTCGCCACCGCCGACGGCCCGGAAGGCGTGGCCCAGCAGATGGCCACTATCGAGGCAGCGGCAGTCGATATACCGTTGCCGCGCTGCCTGGCTAACTCGGCCGCCACGCTGTGGCACCCTTCGACCCACGGCAGTTGGGTCCGCCCTGGGATTGTTCTCTATGGCGCTTCGCCGAGCGGTTGCTGGAATGATGTTGCGGGGACGGGGCTGCAGCCGGCGATGACGCTGAGCAGCGAGATCATCGGCATTCAGCAACTGAAGTCTGGCGATCGCGTGGGGTACGGCGGCCGTTACAGCGCCGCTGGCACGCAGCGTATCGGCGTGGTGGCCTGCGGTTACGCCGACGGCTATCCGCGTCATGCGCCGACCGGTACGCCGGTGTGGGTTGACGGCGTGCTGACGCGCACCCTGGGAACGGTGTCGATGGATATGCTGGCGGTGGATCTGACGCCCTGTCCACAAGTCGAATTGGGCGCCGACGTGGAGCTGTGGGGGAAACGCCTGCCGGTGGACGAGGTGGCCACGGCGGCAGGAACGTTGGGTTATGAGCTGCTGTCGGCGTTAGCGGCGCGGGTGCCGGTCGTCACCGAAGCCTGAGCCGCGGCTCAGGCGACTTTTTTTATCTGCCCTTTAATCTGCTTGCTGAGCCGCCGCGCGTGCAGCGCCAGCAGGCAGCCCGCCAGCATGACCAATGCCAGCGACAACTTCGGCTGCAACGGCAACGCCATCGCCACCAGCCCCAGTGCGGCACCGCCGGCCATCTGTACGAAACCGACCAGCGCGGACGCGACGCCTGCCTCATTGGAGTACGGCTCCAACGCGTAGCTGGTGGCCGGACCCATCACGAACGCCAACCCGGCGCAGGCGCTGGCGACCGGCAGCATATACGCCAGCCAGTGCGCTTGCGCCGCCGCGGGCAGCAGCATGACGCCCAGCAGCAACCCCAGACAGCCCAGCCCCATCAAAATGCCGCCGGTCGCCAGGCAAACCGGACGGCCTACCTTGTGGATGATGCGGTTGGCGAAGAAGCTGACCAGCATGATCCAGAAACCGTTGGCGCCGAACACCAGCGAAAATTGCAGCGGGGTCAGGCCGGCGGTGCCCATCAGCACGTTCGGTGCCAGGGAAACGTAGGTCAGCGCCATGCCCATCGCCCCGGAGTTCACTACCGCAAAGGAAAGGAAACGCCGTTCGCTGAGGATGCGCGCATATTGGCGTACCGGCAGCCCCTTGACCGGGACGGTGTCGGCAGGGCGGGTTTCCGGCAGGCGCAGCGCGATGAGCACCAACACCAGCAGCGCATAACCGACCAGGAACCAGAAAGGGGCTCGCCAGCCGAAGGCTTCGGCGAGCAGGCCGCCGAGCAGCGGCGCCAGCGCGGGGATGATGTTCAGCGTGCCATTGAGAAAGCCGAAGGCGCGGGCAGCGTCGTCACCATTCAGGCGGTCGCGCACGCCGCTGAAGGCGACGACGGCGGTGCAGCAAACCGCCACCCCTTGCAGCAGACGCGAAGCGATGAAAAGTGTCGGACTGGTAGCCAGCGCCGCCATCGCGGCGCCGATCATGTAGAGGATAATGCCGGCCAGCGCCACCGGCTTGCGGCCATAGTTATCCACCAGCGGGCCGGCGATGACCTGGCCGAGGCCGAGCACCAGAATAAACAGTGAAATGGTGGATTGGATCAGCGCTTCGCTGCTGCCCAGGCCGACGGCAATGGCGGGAATGGTCGGCAGGTAAAGATCGATGCCTAATGGGCCGAGCAGCACCAGGCTGAGAAGCATAAACAGAAACTTTTGCATAACAGGAAAGGCACGTCCGAGTGACAAAGAGGGCTAGAGTAGAGACTCCGGCGACAAATGAAAAGGGGCAAAGCGGGTCAGCGCTACGCCCCCTGGCGGTAATAGAGCGCCGAGACGGCATCGGCCACGTAACGGGCCTGGTGGCGAGCATCATCCAACGCACGGTGCGGCATGCCTTCGAACGGGCGTGTCTTTTTGGGGTTAAAGCCGTGAAGTTCTGCCAACGTGATCACCGTGCGCACGTCCTGAGTATCCCAGAATTTCCACGGGCAGGGCATTTCCAGCTGCTGGAAGGCGTGTTCGAGGATCGCACAGTCGAACTCTTTGCCGTTGCCCCAGACTTTCACCGTATCGGTGCTGTTCATATGGATAAAGCGGCTGAGGCTGCTCAACACGCGTTTCAGGCTCTCGGTGCCGCCGAAGGCCTGTTTGCGCGCTTCGTCGGACTGTTTCGCCCACCAGGCAACCGTATCCAGGCTGATGGTACGGCCCGGTTGCTCTTTCTGGCAACTGACGGCGGCTTCGAATTCGGCGCCCAGTTCCCCGGTTCGGGGATCGAAAAACACCGCCGCAACCACCAGAATGACGGCGCTGGGTTTTGTGTCCAGGGTTTCAATGTCTAACATCAGATGGTGCATCGGCGTTTCCGGTGGTAGGCGTGGTGGCTTAATATTACTACAGAACGTGCGCCGATGCGGGCCGATGCGCACATGAAATCCTTTTAAAGCGCCGCGTTCAGGTTATGATGCTCGGGATACTCTTATCAGGTTGGTCGTTATCGGTGAGAACGCTTATCTTTATTCTGTGCATGGTCGGCTACTTGCTGTTGCTGGGCTACCTTAGCATGTTCGTCACGGACAAGATCTGTGAGAAGGCGGGCAACTTCACTAAAATATGCCGCGTCGTAGACATTTCCGAACCTCATATCCCTAAGTAGCAGTCTGTTTACCCCAGATAGTCGGTGGTAATCAACGGGGTCAGGATGGCCGCCAGCGCCATGAGCGCTCCCCATTGCCGCCAGCCCAGCCGCGCCAGCCAGTCATGTCGCTGCGGCGGCGTGGCCAACTGCCCGACGGCCACGCCGCCGGTCAGCAGCAGCGTCAGAATCAGCAGCACCAGGCCGCGGCTCACCAGCGTGAACTCGACATGCAGCACATTGGCGTAATAGAGGCGCATCAGAATAAAATAGCTCAGCAAGATCCAGGCGAAAACGACGTTCTTCCTGAGTACCTGCTGCAGCATCAACGCGATGAACAGGCTGTGAAAAAGCGACAGTAGCGGGGCCTCGATCGGATGCCGAACGCAGACGTTGTAGACCGCCATGTAAATGTTGAAAACCAGCAGGATATAGATCACGTAAATATACCAGCCGTAGATGACTTTGAGCTTTTTCGGGTTCGGCGGCAGGGAGAGTGCGTCCGGTTTCATTAATGCCTCCTGATGATGCCATGCAAACGCTGCGGTTGAAGACGACGCGGCGACATCGTAATTTTAAATCCACTGGGTATATATCACCCGTGCGCTAAATGACAATTAAACGCATGAACGGCTTTATTTCCGCGTTGACCTGGAACTCTTTGGCGCTTGCGGGGTCGATTAGCGTGCGAATGTCTGGCGGTTTTCCCACCACAATGGAAGACGTAATACATTGATATGAGAGATTATAAAAACACTTCTGGCACAAAAATCCTGCTGCTGTTCAGCCTGATATTTTACACACTGTTGCCACCGTTGTTGACGACGGCCGTGTTCAACCGTTTCAATCTTAATCCGTTCGCGATCGTCAAATTTTTTCACTTTAACCCGTTTTTGGCCGATCGGGGCATACCCAGCTATCAGACTTTCTTCTATTTGCTGATGCTATGGTTGGGGTTCAATGTTTTGCTCTGGCTTCTGGTGTGGGGGGGAGGGCGACTGTATCAGCGCTGGCGAGCGCCGCGCGGCTGATAGTTTTCCAAAGGGAAAAAGTTGCGTTGGGAAATGACTTTACATTCAATAATGAGACGTATTATCATTTGTTTCGCCGGTGAGGGGAAAAGGGTTGTCTCCTTCTGTGCCCCCCGATCCGGCACGACATTGCTCACATTGCTTCCAGTTTTCATGCCAGCCTTGCGCTGGCGTTTTTTTATCCCTCGCCCAAAACCACGACGTCGGTGGTCAGCCTCATTTCATTAACACGATTGCTTAAAAGCCACCGCGCGGCATGGGGGCGTTAGAACAGCGAAAACAGCAACACGACCGGCAGGCTCAACGGCCAGGTTAACCCGATGGTCACTGCGCTGATACAGCGAATTTTGACGGTGTCCCGGCTAACCAGGTAGGTGAAAACCATAGAAACTAAAAGACCAATAAAATAACAGTATTGCGTTGCAACCCACAGCGGCGACATGAAACCCGATCCCAATTGTATTTTTACGCGCGAATTCTAGGAGCTTGGCGGGGGATAATCAATGACCAAAGGCCGTTTATTCAAACCTTTATTCATAAGGACGCATAATTCATTTCTATAAAGAACGTGGGGTTATTAACGGCTTTACGTTTATTACCAAAAGAAATCAACAGCATAGTTACCGGTAACATTCTGCGTCAGGCAAGCCATCGTTTTGGAGGAACTCCGCTGAGCAGTAAAAGGGCCTGTGAGGGGGGGAAACGCGATGAGGCTATAATTCATAAAAATTAATGATGTATTTGCGGCAAAAGGCTGAGGTGAAGTGCCGTTGTCCGTTCGCGAGCCCTTTAAGCGTCGGTTTTAGCGCATCGTAACGATGCGCCGCTGACGAGTCGGGAAGAGGGATTGTTGTCGTTGTAGGTTTAATGAATGTTAAGACCGTAGACGAACAGCCACGAAAACAGCAGCGCCAGCAGGCATGCCATAAAAACGATGGAGATCATTTCCTTCACAACTTCATTCCTTTTCCCGTGAGTCAAATTTACTTCTCTTTGTTTTTGCGCGAAATTTTAGATCGCCATGGGTAAAAATCCTAGTTTTAATCCCGTTTTTTTCTCTGGCATTGCGGCGTAAGCCGCGTCGATAGGCCGTGGCGACGCCGGAAAAGCAGGGGGCGTTAACTCGTCGTAGCTATTGCTGAACGCTGTGGGGCTGACTATATAAAATAGGGACTGTGTGACGTCGAAGGCAGCCAGGCGTGTCTCTTAAGGGGGGCCGTTCATCTGTCTACGGCGCTTTCCTATGAGATGAGGAGTCGGCAATGAGCACAAAACCCACTATCGTGCTGGTACATGGATTCTGGGGCGGCGCCGCGCACTGGAGTAAGGTTATCATCGAGTTGTCACGCAGGGGCTATTCGGCGATTCATGCGGTAGAAATGCCGTTGACCTCGTTGGCTGAGGATGCGGAACGTACGCGTAAGATGGTCGCGCAGCAAGCGGGACCGGTAGTGTTGGTAGGGCACTCTTACGGTGGTGCCGTGATCACGGAAATGGGCAACCAGCCTAACGTGGTTGGCCTGGTCTACATCGCCGCGTTTGCGCCGGATGCCGGTGAAAGTGCCGGCGATATTACGCAAGCGCATCCTCCTGCGGCAGTCGAGAATTTGACCCCGGACAGCGACGGTTATCTGTGGATCAAAACCGACAAGTTTCACGAAAGCTTTTGCCAGGATCTGACCGCCGACGAGGCGCTGGTGATGGCGGTGGCGCAGAAGGCTCCGCTGGCTGATACCTTTGGTAACACCCTCGGTGAACCTGCCTGGAAACATAAACCGTCATGGTATCAACTCTCCAGCGACGATCGCATGATAGCCCCGGAGAATCAGCGACGTATGGCGCAGCGGCTGCAGCCTAAGAAAGTGATGGTACTCAATGCCAGCCACGCCTCGCTGGTCTCTCACGCCGAGGAGGTGGCGAGTTTGATTGACGAAGCGGCCGGTTCGCAATAAAGCAAGAGCCGAAAGGTTCTTCGGAATAAAAGGTGACAGACTATTCCTCCGCTGCCTATTACGCCGGGCTAAAGAGCCGGCGTAATAGGGGCCCATTAAGGATAAACGCTGATATCGCTATCGATATTAATGATTAACAGCATCATCAGCACGACGGCGGTGGCAATAATGGCGTAGATGTCTGCCTTACGCATATCGCCTTAACGCCCGTTAACCCCGATCATTTCTATTGCCGCACGATGCAGCCTCTGAAAATAATCATCGGGCTGTTTTTCTATCTCCTGGATAAGGCTGGCGAGCAGGTTCTGTTTGGTTATCGGCTTGTTGGCGGTCAGCACCAGAAGCACGTTTTTGCCGAGCAGGCAGCATATTTGCTTATGGTATTCATCAACGTCGTGTTTGTTGAGGCCATAGAGGGTGTAGTCGATCATGATGTTTAACCTGCTGACAGGTAGATGCCCGCCGCAGCGGGCTGAGAAGCCATAGAAAAATAAAATGAGGCAAATTTCGCTTAGGAAAGGTCTTAAGCGATGGGATAACGATAACTGAATGGGAATATTCCTATCAAGCCGTGTGGACGTGGAGGCGAATGTTTAGGAATAACCTCAGAAGAACAAATAATAGAGAGGGTCGTTCTGGGGAACGCGACTTATTATTGACATTGTTATTGTGTAAAAAACAAACACGGATGATGTAAATATAATGCGGAAAAGAAACAGCCGGAAAACGGCGTTTTCCGGCTGTGGTGACATTCACGCGATGTTATTCACACGGTCTGCTTGCGAAACAGTTCGCGGAATACCGGATAGATATCGTCCGGTTCGCGGATATGCTGCATGGCGAAGTTGTCGAACTTCGCCTGCAGATCCTCATATTCACGCCACAGCGTTTGGTGAGCGCGGCGAGTGATCTCTATGTAGCTATAATAACGCACCATCGGCAGGATCTTCTTCGCCAACAGTTCATGGCACAGCGGTGAATCGTCGGCCCAGTTGTCGCCGTCCGAGGCTTGCGCGGCGTAGATATTCCATTGCGCCGGGTCATAACGTTCTTCGACGACGTCGTTCATCAACTTCAGCGCACTGGAGACGATGGTGCCGCCGGTTTCCTGTGAATAGAAGAACTCCTGTTCATCCACCTCTTTTGCCTGGGTGTGATGGCGAATATAGACCACCTCAACGTTTTTGTAGGTTCGGCTCAGGAACAGATAAAGCAGAATGTAAAAACGCTTGGCCATGTCTTTGGTCGCCTGATCCATCGAACCGGACACGTCCATCAGGCAGAACATCACCGCCTGGCTCGAGGGCTCCGGCCGGCGCTCATAGTTTTTGTAGCGCAGGTCGAAGGTATCGATAAACGGCACGCTTTCGATTTTCTTGCGCAGTTCGGCAATTTCTTTGCGCAGCCGCTCCTCTTCCAGCAATTGCACGGGTTCGGTGTTTTCCAACTGGGTCAGCGCGTCTTCCAACTCGTGCAACGCGCGTCTTTTACCGGCGGTCATGGCGGTACGCCGCGCCAGCGAGTTCTGCAGCGAACGCACGACGCTGATGTTGGCCGGCACGCCGTTGGCGGTATAGCCGGCGCGATGGGTTTTGAACTCGGTCAATTGCTTGTACTGATTCTTCTTCAAGTTGGGCAGGGCGAGATCCTCGAACAAAAGATCGAGATACTCATCTTTGGATATCTGGAAGACGAATTCATCCTGGCCCTCACCGTCCTGACTGGCGTTCCCTTGGCCGCCGCCACCGCCTGCGCCGCCCTGAGGCCGCTCAACGCGATCGTTCTGCACGAAGTGGTCATTGCCCGGGTGAACGCGATGGCGAGTGCCGCCGCGCCCCTGATGAAACATCGGTTCGTTGATATCGTCAGTGGGGATGGAGACCGACTCCCCGCTGTCTACGTCGGTGACCGAACGCTTGTTGATGGCTTCGGCAATCGACTGTTTGATTTGCGACTTGTAACGGCGCAAGAAGCGCTGGCGGTTCACCATGCTCTTGTTTTTGCCGTTCAGCCGTCGGTCAATGAAATAGGCCATACTTCCCCCAAACGACGTTGCCAACTCTTCATGTCCCGGCCGCGGCAGCGCAATGTGCCAGCCCCTCCGTGGGCTGCGCTGCAACGTCCATGACTGTGGACATGGCCCTGATAATGCCGCTTACCTGAGGCGTTATGAGGATTTTCTGACCCGCAGATACCATTCACACAGCAGGCGCACCTGCTTGCGGGTATAGCCTTTCTCCATCATGCGGTCAACGAAGTCGTCGTGTTTTTTCTGCTCGTCCGTCGACGTTTTGGCGTTGAACGAAATCACCGGCAACAGCTCTTCGGTATTGGAGAACATTTTTTTCTCGATCACGGTGCGCAGCTTCTCGTAGCTGGTCCAGTTCGGATTGCGGCCGTTGTTGTTGGCACGAGCGCGCAGCACGAAGTTCACGATTTCGTTACGGAAATCTTTCGGGTTGCTGATACCGGCCGGTTTTTCAATTTTTTCCAGTTCGGCGTTCAAAGACTCACGATCGAATAGCTGACCGGTATCGGGATCGCGATACTCCTGATCCTGGATCCAGAAGTCCGCGTAGGTCACATAACGGTCAAAAATGTTCTGTCCGTATTCCGAGTAGGATTCCAGATAGGCGGTCTGGATCTCTTTGCCGATAAACTCGGCGTATTTCGGGATCAGATAGCCTTTCAGGTGTTCCAGGTATTTCTCGGCCAAATCCTGCGGGAACTGTTCGCGTTCGATCTGCTGCTCCAGCACATAGAACAGGTGTACCGGGTTGGCCGCCACCTCGGCGTGATCGAAGTTGAATACCCGCGAGAGGATTTTAAAGGCGAAACGGGTGGAGAGGCCGTTCATGCCTTCGTCAACCCCAGCGTAGTCGCGGTACTCTTGATAGGACTTGGCTTTCGGATCGGTATCCTTGAGACTTTCGCCGTCATACACGCGCATTTTCGAGTAAATGCTCGAGTTTTCCGGCTCTTTCAACCGCGACAGCACGCTGAACCGCGCCAATGTTTCGAGGGTGCCCGGTGCGCAAGGCGCGTGAGTCAGCTCGCTGTGATCCAGCAGCTTGTCGTAAATTTTGATCTCTTCAGACACGCGCAGGCAGTAAGGTACTTTGACGATGTACACGCGGTCGAGGAACGCTTCGTTGTTCTTGTTGTTGCGGAAGGTCACCCACTCGGATTCGTTGGAGTGCGCCAGAATAATGCCGCTGAACGGCAGGGCGGAGATGCCTTCAGTGCCGTTGTAGTTGCCTTCCTGGGTCGCGGTCAGCAGCGGATGCAGCACCTTGATCGGCGCTTTGAACATCTCGACGAACTCCATAATCCCCTGGTTGGCGCGGCACAGGGCGCCGGAGTAACCGTAGGCGTCCGGATCGTTCTGCGCGTGGTTCTCCAGTTTACGGATATCCACTTTACCGACCAGCGCCGAGATGTCCTGGTTGTTTTCATCGCCCGGTTCGGTTTTGGCGATGGCGATCTGTTCCAGAATGGAAGGGCGCACCTTCACGACTTTAAATTTGGTGATGTCGCCGCCGAACTCATGCAGGCGTTTCGCCGCCCACGGCGACATGATAGTGCCGAGGTAGCGACTCGGGATGTTGAACTCTTTCTCCAGGATCGAGGCATCTTCCTGCGGGTTGAACAGGCACAGCGGATGATCGTTGACCGGGCTGCGCTCGCCATTGGCGCTGAGGGTGTAGATGGGCACGCGCTGCATCAACGCCTTAAGACGTTCTGCCAGCGAGGACTTACCGCCGCCCACCGGGCCCAGCAGGTAAAGGATCTGTTTCTTCTCTTCCAGGCCCTGCGCGGCGTGTTTCAGGTAAGAGACGATCTGTTCGATGGCCTCTTCCATGCCATAGAATTCCTCGAAGGCCGGATAGCGTGCGATCACGCGATTGGAGAACAGGCGCGACAGGCGTGATTCTAGCGCAGTGTCGACCATCACAGGTTCACCGATAGCCATCAGCAGACGTTCGGCCGCGTTGGCATAGGCACTGCGATCTTGCCGGCAAATGGTAAGAAATTCCTGCAGTGTGAACTCTTCGTCCTTGGCAGCTTCGTAGCGCTGGCGATAGTGGTCAAATATGTTCATGATGCCCGTCCTTTCGTTATTAGCACAGGTTAAAGAGAGCGTGTGATAGTGTTCTGGCCCCCGGAAGATGAGAATACGCCTGAGTACAGCAACCCGTATGCCAACTTGGTGCGCTTATTATCGCGAGTTGCGCTGTATGCCACTGGGCCCAGGATAAATTCGCCTTCTGATTTAAGCTTAGTTTGCTTGCCGGAAAATTTCCTGCCGCAGAAAAAGCTTTTTTTAAGTCATATCAATGACTCAGTTATTACCGTGTTAGCCAAATGCCTTGTCTGGCGCGGCCTGCGGGATAAAACGTCATCGTTCCGCCATGATTAATTCATAATTCCGCTATAAGTTATTCGATCTTGGTCGTTTTCTATTGTAAAGATTAGGCGCGCAACTAAATTTTCACATAAACTATTGCGGCTATTAACCCTGTAATTTATGGAAAAAGAACCAGTGAAGATTTCAAAACTCAAAACGCTAGCAATTATCGCTTCCGCAATGGTTTGTGCGCAAAGTGCTCAGGCGGGGACCTGGTCACTTGGCGCTGCCGCGCTGGTTAGCCCGGACGCGTATCGCGGTTATCAGGACCGCGTTTATCCGGTGCCCGTCATCGACTATGAAGGTGACGACTTCTACTTCCGTACTCTGACCGCCGGTTACTACCTGTGGAAAGATCAAGAAAACCAGCTGAGCATCATGGGTTACTACACGCCATGGGGCTACCGTCCGGGCGACAGCGACGACGATCGCATGAAGCGCCTCGACAAGCGTCGCGGCACGCTGATGGCCGGCCTGGCCTATTCGCACAACGCGGAGTGGGGCACTATCCGTACCACTTTCACCGGCGATACGCTGAACAACAGCAACGGGCTGGTGGGCGATGTGGCTTACCTGTACAAGTTTGATCTGGACGCATTGACGCTGGTCCCGGGTGTGGGCGTGATGTGGAACAGCAAGAACCAGAACAAATATTACTACGGCGTCAGCGCCAATGAATCCCGCCGCAGCGGCCTGGATAGCTACACCCCAGGCGATAGCTGGGCACCGTATCTCGAGCTGAGCGCTAATTACCAGCTCAACAAGAGCTGGAACGCTTTCTTCGTCGGCCGCTATGTGAAGCTGTCGGATGAAGTAAAAGACAGTCCGATGGTGGATAAATCTTACACCGGTTTGTTGATGACGGGTGTGAGCTACACCTTCTAATCACGCATTGCACGATTATCGTGCATAGCGTGCATCAAAAAGGGGCGCAAGCGCCCCTTTTGCACATCTACAGTGCGCTGCCGCGCACGATCCCTCAGGCGTTTTTACGGCTGCGGAAGGTGACTCCCAAACGGGCGGGTTGCTCGCCGGCGGCGATCAGCGGTTTGCTGACGCGCCCGGTCTCGATACAAACCATGGTCTTGTAACCGTCGTTCGGCATATCCCCCATGCTGCAGGAGAGTTCTGCGCCGGGGTTCCAGGCGATGACGTCGCTCATATGATGGTGGTGAACCTCGATGGTGCGTGCGAGCGCCGGATCGCGGATCTGGCTGAAGGCTTCCGGGCGAGTATAGACACGATCGGTTTGGCCGACGAAGGTCACTTCGCCGGCCTGACGTGCCTCTGCGCCGCCCGCCACCTTGTCGATATAAGGCTCGCCCAGACCCGCCACGCTGACCCGTTCGATGTCGCCGACCTGGAAGTAGCTATGTAGCGCCGCCGTGGCCTGATAATCGCCGTGCGATTCCAGTTCGATCTCGCACTCTGCACCCAGTTTGAAGCGGGCAATCAGCGTGAAGGCGTGCGGCCACAGTTTTCGGGTCTGCTCATTGTCTTTCAGCGTGAAGGTCAGAATGACGCCGTTGTCATCTTCATCGTGGGCCGTCAGGCTCCAGGGCTGGTTACGGGCAAAGCCGTGGGAGGGGTGCGCCACTGGACCGAACCACGGCCAGCAGATCGGTACCCCACCGCGGATGGCCTTGCCTTTGGCAAACGGGGTATTGTTGCTGAGCCAAATTACCGGCTGCTCACCGCTGGGCTGCCAGGCCAGCAAATGGGCGCCCTGCAGCGCGACGGCCGCGCGCACTTTCGGGTGCGAGACCACCACCACGCCCAGCTCATCGAGCTGACGTTGGCTGATGTAAGGTGAAATCTGTTCGGAAACGGGCAGGGTGAAAATTTTCTCGTTCATTTCATGACCTATTGTTTGCCGGAGAGACAAATAAAAAAGGGCGACAAAAATGTCGCCCTCATTATCAGCTTAACATCATGCCATTACTTGGAGATGTGAGCGATCAGATCCAAAACCTTGTTGGAATAACCGGTTTCGTTGTCGTACCAGGAAACCAGCTTCACGAAGTTGTCGTTCAGTGCGATACCGGCTTTGGCATCGAACACGGAAGTCAGCACTTCGCCGTTGAAATCGGTGGAAACCACGTCGTCTTCAACGTAGCCCAGAACGCCTTTCATAGAACCTTCAGCGGCGTCTTTGATGGCTTTCTTGATTTCTTCGTAGGTAGCCGCTTTTTCCAGACGTACGGTCAGGTCAACAACGGATACGTTAGGCGTCGGTACGCGGAACGCCATACCGGTCAGTTTGCCTTTCAGCTCTGGCAGAACCACGCCAACCGCTTTCGCTGCGCCGGTAGAAGAAGGGATGATGTTCTGGGATGCGCCGCGGCCGCCGCGCCAGTCTTTGTGGGACGGGCCATCAACGGTTTTCTGAGTAGCGGTGGTCGCGTGAACGGTGGTCATCAGACCTTCAACGATACCGAAGTTGTCGTTGATGACTTTAGCCAGTGGCGCCAGGCAGTTGGTGGTGCAAGAGGCGTTGGACACGATGTCCTGGCCGGCATATTTGTCAAAGTTAGCGCCGCGCACGAACATTGGGGTCGCATCTTTGGATGGGCCAGTCAGAACCACTTTTTTAGCGCCGGCGGTGATGTGTTTACGCGCGGTTTCGTCGGTCAGGAAGATACCGGTCGCTTCAGCAACCACGTCAACGCCTACTTCGTTCCACTTCAGGTTAGCCGGGTCTTTCTCTGCGGTAACACGGATGGTTTTGCCGTTAACAACCAGGTGGCCGTCTTTAACTTCTACCGTACCGTTGAAACGGCCGTGAGTAGAGTCATACTTCAGCATGTAAGCCATGTACTCTGCGTCCAACAGGTCGTTGATTGCAACGATCTCGATGTCAGAACGCTCTTGAGCAGCACGGAAAACAATGCGACCGATACGGCCAAAACCGTTGATACCTACTTTGATAGTCATATATTCCACCAGCTATTTGTTAGTGAATAAAAGGTTGGTTGTAAAATTACAAAAACCTTACCCAGCGTCAAGCGGAATCGTGTCAATTCTTGCGGCAAGTCAAACCAGAAGGGTGGTTTTGCACGCTTATTGCACAGTCCATTTGCGCTTGGCCTCATCCGTTATATGGGGACAAGCCGCCAAGTATAAAGTCAGCATACGCAAGATGTGTGATCGCTATCACATATCATCGTGACGTAGCCTTTATGGGCTACAGTTTAGGCCAAAAACCCCTGCAGCGGTGTTAATTTTTTGTTATTATTAATCATTGTTTTCGTTGACATTATCCACATTCAGAGATAAGCACAAATGGCTAAAGAGACAACCCCCGGTCATCCGGTCACGGAACTGAATGAAATCCAACGTTATGTGACGCAACAGCGTGGTACCGAAGCGCCGTTCAGCGGCAAATTGCTGCACAACAAGCGCGAGGGCGTGTACCATTGCCTGTGCTGCAACCAGCCGCTGTTCTATTCCGAAACCAAATACGATTCCGGCTGCGGTTGGCCGAGTTTTTATGAGCCGGTTTCCGCCGATGCAATCCGCTATCTTGATGATAATTCGCATAATATGCATCGTGTTGAAATCCGCTGCGGCCACTGCGACGCGCACCTGGGGCACGTTTTCCCCGATGGCCCGCAGCCGACAGGCGACCGCTACTGCGTCAACTCCGCCTCGCTGAGTTTCACCGATGGCGAAAATGGCGACCAAACGGCCGGTTAAGTGGTAATTTAACTAACAAAATCGATTCAGCTAATTATTCATCCGTAAGCGAGAAGGGCTCTGATGGACGTGAAAGATCTGATTGCGGCGATGACGCCCGAGATATACCAGCGCCTGGTACTGGCGGTTGAGCTGGGTAAATGGCCGGACGGCGTGGCGCTGACGCCGGAACAGAAAGAAAATAGCTTGCAGGCGGTGATGCTGTGGCAGTCGATGCACAACGTCGATCCGCAGCACATGAGCATCGGTACCGACGGGCAGATTGTGATGAAGAGCAAGCAAGAGCTGAAACAGCAGTTCGTTGCCGAGCCGCTGGCCAAACTCAAACCGCAGTAACGCGACCCTAAAGCGGGGCGATGTCGCCATCGCCCCGTCGACTCACCGTTTTTCGCCCTTTATGCCCAGCGATTCCGCCAGCTGCTGCGCCAGCCGGTTGTTGTCGTCCGCGCCGTATTCCCAGAACATCGCACCGCCCAATCCCTGGCTTTTGATGTAATCGGCCTTGATGGCCACCGAACGCGGGTTCTCGTAGGAGATAGCGAACAGCGGTTTGCCTTCGGCGGATTGCAGCGTCAGGTATGGCACTTTGGCGTCGTCATCCCAGTGCTCGCGGAAACGCTGCTGCGGATCGTTGAGCAATTTGTTGACGATATCGCGGTATTTAAAGTAAGTGTCTTTGCTGAGATCCAGCCCCAGCGCGTTGAACAGGGCGGTTTCGCGCGCGCTGAAGTCAGGCTGCGTCACCGGATGCTTGGCGGCGTCCGGTTTGTCCCAGTCGATGCCCGCCTCGGTCGCCCGTTTCGGCACCCGGCCGTAGAAACCGATGCCCAGGTTCATCTGTGCCGGTTTCAGACCGGCGGCCAGATAATGCTTTACCACGTTATCGGCGCTGTAGCGATCGGCGGCGGCTACGGTTGGCCAACGCGTTGAATCGTACAGGTTGGCATTGAAGTACTGCGTGCCGTAAGCCATGTCGTAAGTCATCAGATTGATGTAATTGAGGTAGGGCGCAATATTTTTCACATCGACCCATTCACGTGGGCTTTTGACGTTGGCGCCAACGGCGATGGTCAACAGTTTGCCTTTACCCAGCGCCTGATGAAGTTCTTTCAGCAGCAGGGTGAAGTTGTCGCGGTCTGCCGGTTGGCTTTCCACCAAACCCCAGGCGCCGTTTACCGGGTATTCCCAGTCCAGATCGATCCCATCCAGCCGGTACTGCTCGATCACCTGCAACGCGGAGCGAATGAAAATCGCCCGGTTTTCCGCGGTGGCGGCGGCGCCGGAGAAACCGCGTGCGCCCCAGCCACCGACTGACAACAGCACTTTCAGCTCGGGGTTCTGTTTGCGCAGCACCGGCAGACGTTGCAGATCGGCCGTGACTTTCGGCGACAGGTAGATCTGGTGGCGGCGAGCGGGGTCTTTCAGCGCCGCATTGGTTTCGTCTTTCTCGTCGTTGTAGATCAGGCCAAACGAATAGTTGAGGTGGGTGATTTGCGTCACGTCCAGCTTGTCGATGTCGCCACCGGGGCCGGCGGTGACGTCGCCGCCGCCGTTGAAGTAGCCGACGGAGAGATAGGCCGCCTGAGCCGCGCCGATACCGGCGATAGCCAACTGCACCGCTGCCAGCAAAGGCAGCAGTTTTCGGGTTATTTTCATGTTTGTCTCCTTGGGATCGGCAAGGCCGACCGTACCGCCAGGGGCGGGCACAATAAAGCCGGGCTCAGTGGGCCCCGGATGCGTATAACCGATTGACGCCAAAAGCGTCGCAGTCATAACAGCAAAAGCGCCTGCCGGTCACAAGCCGTTGGGGAAGAAGAAAGGCGGTATTGTGAGCAGCGTCGATAATTTCGCCGCCGCGCAGAGAGGGCGCCGGTGGCGCCCGAGCGGATTTAGTTGGCGAGAAACTGTGACAGGGTAACTAGCTGCGCGCCGGCGCGCGCCATCTCCTGCAGCGCTCGCTCACTGTCGTCCGGCTGCAGATTCACGCCGCGGCAGCCGTCGACGATCACTTGCGTCGGATAGCCGGCAGCCAGCGCATCCAGCACGCTGAACTTCACGCAGTAGTCGGTCGCCAGGCCCATGATCGCCAGCCGCCGGACGCCCTGCGATTGCAGCCAGCCGTGCAGTTCGGTTTGCGCACGGTGGCCGTTATCGAAGAACGCGCTGTAGCTGTCGATGTTCGTATCTTGCCCTTTGCGAAAGACGGCATTGATGTGTTGCCGCTGTAACTGGGGATGAAAATCGGCGCCGTGGCTCCCTTGCACGCAGTGCACCGGCCACCATACCTGCGGCAGGCCTTCCAGCTCACCGAGGGTGCCGACCTGCGCATCGGAGTTCACCGCAAAGCTGCGGTGATTGGCGGGGTGCCAGTCCTGGCTGGCCACCACCGGCTCGCCCCGCGCCAGGCAGGCGGCGATCGCCTGATTGGCGACCGGGATGACGGCGTCGCCCGCCGTGACCGCCAGCGCGCCGCCGGGGCAGAAGTCGTTTTGCAGATCGATCAACAACAGGGCCGTTTTCATCGCCGCTCCAGAGTTCAGTCGATTAACCGTTGATGCTCAGCTCGCCGCGCAGATCTTGCTGCATCAGGGCGCGGATTTGTTCCGGCGTCAGCGGCTGGCTCAACAGATAGTGCAGCTTGGTCAGGGCGGCTTCCACCGTCATGTCGAAACCGCTGATAACCCCGGCGTGCGCCAGCGCGTTGCCGGTGGCGTAGCCTTCCATATTGACGCGCCCGGAGATGCACTGCGTCAGGTTGACCACCACGATGCCGCGTTCGGAGGCCGCACGCAACTCGTCGATCAGCTCGGCCTTCTGCGGCGCGTTGCCGACGCCGTAGGAACGCAGGATCAGCGCCTTGACCGGCTGCAGCAGGAAGTTACGCACCACCGCGCCGGAAATGCCCGGATAGATAGTGACCACGCCGATCGGCTGCGGCGTGATGTCGTGCACCCGCAGAGCGCCGTTGCAAGCCGGGCTGTCGATGCCGTGCTGGCGACGAATGTGAATGCCGGCTTCCAGCAGCGGCGGCAGATTCGGGGAGGCGAAGGCGTCGAAGCCGTCGGCGTGCGCTTTGGTGGTGCGGTTGCCGCGGAACAGCTTGTTGTTGAAGAACAGGCTGACTTCGTTCACCGGATGGTTGGCTGCCAGGTACAATGCATTCAGCAGATTGGTTTGGCCATCGGAGCGCAGCTCCGCCAGCGGAATCTGCGAGCCGGTGACGATCACCGGCTTAGCCAGGTTCTCCAGCATGAAGGAAAGCGCCGAGGCGGTGAACGCCATGGTGTCGGTGCCGTGCAGGATCACGAAGCCGTCGTAGCGATCGTAGTTCTGCTTGATGTCGTCGGCGATGTGCTGCCAGTCTTCCGGCGTCATGTCCGAAGAGTCAATCAATGGCGCGTATTCATGAATGGTGAAATCCGGCATTTCCGGCCGATGGAATTCCGGCATCAGCGCCAGTTGGCGCTGCAGGTGGCCGGAAACCGGGATATAGCCGTGATCGGAGCGCTGCATGCCGATGGTGCCGCCGGTGTAGGCGACGTAAATGGATTTCTTTTGCATGGTCATGATTTTAACAAAGATAAGATGGGCTGAATTATAGGGGCATGGCGGCAGAAAAAAAGCCCGGCGATGGCCGGGCTGCAGAATTATTTGTTAGCGGACTTCTCCGCAGGTCAGACAGATCGCGTAACGGTTCTGCGGATCGTTCAAGTTATTGAACAAACCCGGCTGCTCTTTCACCGCATTGGCGACCGAGGCCAGCGGGGCAGGCAGCATGGCCTGAATCGCCGCCGGCAGCATGGCGTGAATGGAAACGCCGAACTGGCTGAGCACCATATCGCTCAGGCTCGGGGTATCGACGAACCAGTCAAGCTGCCACTGCTGCAGCTTCGCCAGCTCAGCGGCTTTCTTCACCGCGTCGTCAAAATCGCCCAACTGATCGACCAAGCCATTGGCCTTGGCGTCGCTGCCGAGCCAGACGTGGCCTTGGGCGATTTGATCGACCTGCTGCGGGGTCATCTTGCGCGATTTGGCAACCAGATCGAGGAAGTTCTTATACCCGTTTTCGATGTTCAGCTGCATCATCTGTGAGAACTCCTGCGGCAACGCCTTGGTGACCGCGATGTCGGCCAGCGGCGAGGTCGCCACGCCGTCGGTGTGCACGCCCAGCGTATCCAGGGTTTTCTCGTAGGTATTGATGATGCCGAAAATGCCGATGGATCCAGTCAGCGTACTCGGGCTGGCGATGATGTAGTCGGCCGGCGTCGAGACCCAGTAACCGCCCGATGCGGCCATGCCGCCCATCGACACCACCACCGGTTTGCCGGCGGCGCGCACGGCGGCCAGCTCGGAGCGGATCACTTCGGACGCGCTGACGCTTCCGCCAGGGCTGTTGACACGGAACACCACGGCTTTGATGGCCGGATCCAGACGCGCCTGACGCAGCTCGGCGGCGGTGGTGTCGCCCCCGACGTTACCCGGCGTCTGCGGGCCGTCCATGATGGCGCCGTTGGCGAAGACGACGGCGATCTTGCCGCCCTGGTTCGCGTCCGGTTTCGGCTGATAGTCGTAGATGCTGATGGCGTTGAAATCGTTTACCTGTTTGTCCCAGCCGAAGGTCTTGACCAGCTGATTTTCGATCGCGGTGCGCGACGCCAACTCGTCCACCAGCTTGTTGTCCAGCGCATAGCGAGCGGTGTCGCCACCGGCCGCCTGCAGGCCGCTCAGCACGCCGGCGGCGCCGGGGAACAGCTGCTGCGGCGTCAGCTGGCGGTTGGCCGCGACGGTCTCCAGATAGTTCTGCCACAGGCCGCCAATCCAGCGGCTGTCTGCTTCGCGCGCCGCCGGAGACATATCGTCGCGGATCAGCGGTTCGACCGCCGATTTATAGGTGCCGACGCGGAAGATATTGGTGGTGACCTTGAGCATGTCCAGCAACGACTTGTAATACAGGTTGTTGGTGGCGAAACCGTGCAGATCGACCGCGCCCTGCGGCGACAGGTAGACCTTGTTGGCGTAGCTGGCCAGATAGTATTGCGTCTGGTTGTAGCTGTCGCCGATGGCGAAGATCGGTTTGCCGCTGTCGCGGAACTCGCGCAGCGCTTTGCCGATATAGCGCAGCGACGGCTGATCGGCGCCGACGAAATCATTCAGCTGCAACACCATGCCGGTAATGTTTTTGTCGTCTTTGGCCTTGCGGATGCTGTCGACTACGTCGAACAGCGAGTTTTCCTGCAGGCGGCTGCTGGAGGCGCCCAACAGTTCGCGGCCCCATTGCCGCACTCGGTTGTTTACCGAAGGCTGATCGACCACCACGCCGCTTAAATCGACCAGCAGCGCGCCGCGCGCCGGGGCCGTCGAGGTGGAGGAACTTTGGAAGGACAGATAGATGCCGACCCCAACCAGGATCAGCAAGACCAGGAACAGGTTAAGGATCAGTTCCCTGATAAAATTCAGCAGACGCCATGTCCACCGGAAAATGCCGGCAATAATTTGCCACAATGTGCGCATGTGCTCTCCAACAAGAGTCGAGAATGTTCCGCTATCCTAATGAGCGGCCGGGTAAATGTCAGCTTTAAATCGTGGCACACAGACGCTATCGCCGAGGCTGTAACTCGTCGTTTAGCTATGTTAACGTGGCCGGAATGAAAATTGTTATCAGGAGTTTACGATGGATGCTCTGGATCTTTTATTGAATCGTCGCTCGGCTTCGCGCCTGGCGGAACCGGCGCCGGCGGGGGAAGTGCGCCAAAATATCATCAACGCGGGCCTGCGTGCACCCGATCACGGCGCGCTGCAGCCGTGGCGTTTCGTGATGATCGAGAATCAGGGCCTGGAACGCTTCAGTCAGCTGCTGCAGGCGGCGGCGAAGCAGGATCAGCTGGACGAGGCGGCGATCGAAAAAGCCACCAAGGCGCCGTTCCGCGCACCGCTGATCATCACCGTCATCGCGCACTGCACGGAAGAGACCAAAGTGCCGCGCTGGGAGCAGGTGGTTTCCGCCGGTTGCGCCGTGCAGGCGATGCAGATGGCGGCGCTGGCGCAGGGCTTTAACGGCATCTGGCGCACCGGCGCCTGGACCGAGCATGCGCTGGTGCGTGAAGCCTTCGGTTGCCGCGAGCAGGACGAGATCGTCGGCTTCCTCTATCTGGGGACGCCGCAGCTGAAGGCTGCCACCAAGGTGACGCCGCCGGACAGCACGCCTTTCGTCAGCTATTTCTGAGTTTTTTCCAACGGGGCGCGGTGAAAATGCGCCAAACCCCGTAAAATTGCATGGTTTCTGAGCAGGCCGTTCGCTTATCGGCGGCCCGCTCTTATCAATCCCCTCGGCAAGCGCTACCCTATGTTATCTTGAGTGCCGTTACCGAAGGGAGTGGACTATGACATCGCCAGCGATCCGTTTAACCCAGTACAGCCATGGCGCTGGCTGCGGCTGCAAAATCTCACCGAAAGTTCTCGAAACCATCCTGCATAGCGAGCGGGAAAAGTTTGTCGATCCGCGCCTGCTGGTCGGCAATGAAACCCGCGACGATGCGGCGGTGTACGACATTGGCAACGGCGTCGGCATCATCAGCACCACCGACTTCTTCATGCCGATCGTCGACGATCCATTCGATTTCGGCCGCATTGCGGCTGCCAACGCCATCAGCGACGTGTACGCCATGGGCGGCAAACCGATCATGGCGATCGCCATTCTCGGCTGGCCGATCGCCAAGCTGCCGCCGGAGGTGGCGCAGCAGGTGATCGACGGCGGCCGCTTCGCCTGCCAGCAGGCGGGGATCGCGCTGGCCGGTGGCCATTCCATCGATGCACCGGAACCTATTTTCGGCCTGGCGGTGACCGGCGTGGTCAATACCGAGCGGGTGAAGAAAAACAGCGCGGCACAGGCCGGATCAAAACTTTATCTGACCAAGCCGTTGGGCATCGGTGTGCTGACGACCGCCGAGAAGCAAAGCAAGCTGCGCCCTGAGCATCAGGGCCTGGCGACTGAAGTGATGTGTCGCCTGAATAAACCGGGTGCTGATTTTGCCGAGGTGGCGGGCGTCACAGCGATGACCGACATCACCGGCTTTGGCCTGCTGGGTCACCTGAGCGAGGTATGCCAGGGCTCCGGTCTGCAGGCGACGGTCTGGTTTGATCGGGTGCCGAAACTGCCGGACGTCGAGGCGTATATCGCCGAGGGCTGTGTGCCGGGCGGCACCGGGCGCAACTTCGACAGCTATGGCCATCTGGTGGGCGAGATGAGCGATTTGCAGCGCCAGCTGCTGTGCGATCCGCAAACCTCCGGCGGCTTGCTGTTGGCGGTATTGCCGGAGGCGGAAGCGCAGGTGCTGGCGATTGCCGAACAGCACGGTATCACGCTCAACGCTATCGGTGAATTGCATGTGGCATCGGCCGATAAGCCGCTGATCGAGGTCGCGTAGTGTCCAACATGCAAGGAAGGGCGGACAGCGACGATTACCAACGCATTTTCCTGCAGGACGTGCCGCTGATTGACGTGCGCGCACCGATCGAGTTTCAGCAGGGCGCCTTCGCTCAGGCACTGAATCTGCCGCTGATGATCGACAGCGAACGCCAGGCGGTCGGCACCTGCTATAAGCAGCATGGGGAACAAGCGGCGATCGCGCTCGGCCACAGCCTGGTGAACGGCAAACTGCGCGAACAGCGCACCGCCGCCTGGCTGGCGGCCTGCGCAGAGCGGCCCGAAGGCTATATTTACTGCTTCCGCGGCGGGCTGCGCTCGCAGCTGGTGCAGCAATGGCTGCATGAGGCCGGCGTCGAGTACCCGCGTATCATTGGCGGTTATAAGGCGCTGCGCAATTATTTGCTCGGCGTGCTGGCGCAAAGCGCGGCATTGCCGATGGCCCTGGTGGGCGGCAATACCGGCAGCGGCAAGACGTTGCTGGTCAACGAACTGGCCGACGGCGTCGATCTGGAAGGCATGGCGCGCCATCGCGGTTCATCTTTTGGTCGAACGCTGGCGGGCCAGAGCTCGCAGATCGATTTTGAGAATCGTCTGGCTGTGTTATTGCTGAAAAAACAGCATGGTGGCAGCCGCCGTTGGGTGCTGGAAGACGAAGGGCGGATCATCGGCAGCAACAATCTGCCGCTGCCGCTGTTCAATGGGATGCAGCAGGCGCCGGTGGCGGTGATCGACGATCCGTTCGACATTCGTCTGGCGCGTCTGCAGGCGGAATATATCGACGGCATGCGCGAACAGTTCGAACAGGCCTATGGTGTGGAAGACGGCTGGCGACAGTACGACGACTATCTGCACCACGGTCTGTTCGCCATACGCCGCCGCCTGGGGCTGGAACGCTTCCAGCAGCTGACGCAACGACTGGAAGCGGCGCTGCGGACACAGCGGCTCAGCGGCCAGGGCGAGGCGCACCGCGAGTGGCTGGCGCCCCTGTTGCAGCAGTACTACGATCCGATGTATTGCTATCAGTTGGAAAAGAAAGCCCAGCGGATTGTCTTCCGTGGGAACTATGCAGAAGTAAGAGAATTCTTGATGACGTTCAGCCAGAAAAACGGTGAATAATGCGACTGTTCATAGCCGAGAAACCGAGTTTGGCGCGCGCCATTGCCGACGTCTTGCCCAAGCCGCATCGCCGCGGCGACGGGTATATCGCCTGTGGCAACAACGACGTGGTGACCTGGTGCGTCGGCCACCTGTTGGAGCAGGCTCAGCCTGACGCTTATGACAGCCGCTATGCGCGCTGGTCGTTGGCGGATCTGCCGATCATTCCCGAAAAATGGCGGTTGCAGCCGCGGCCTTCGGTCAGTAAACAGCTCAACGCCATTAAAAAGTTGCTGCTTGAAGCCGATGAAGTGGTTCACGCCGGCGACCCGGATCGCGAAGGGCAACTGCTGGTGGATGAGGTGCTGGACTACCTGGATTTGACGGCGGAGAAGCGCCAGAACGTGCGCCGCTGTCTGATCAACGATCTCAACCCGCAGGCGGTGGAGCGCGCGGTCGAGCGGCTGCGCGACAACCGAGACTTTATCCCGCTGTGCGTGTCTGCGCTGGCACGTTCGCGCGCAGACTGGCTGTACGGCATCAATATGACCCGCGCTTATACGCTGCTGGGCCGCAACGCCGGTTACGACGGTGTGCTGTCGGTGGGCAGGGTGCAGACGCCGGTGCTGGGATTGGTGGTGCGGCGCGATGAAGAGATCGAAAACTTCGTGCCGAAAGATTTCTTTGAGGTCAAGGCGCACATCGTTACGCCGAAAGAAGAACGCTTCGTGGCGCTGTGGCAACCCAGCGACTCCTGCGAACCTTATCAGGATGAAGAGGGGCGTTTGCTGCACCGGCCGTTGGCGGAGCACGTGGTCAAGCGCATCGAGGGCCAGCCGGCGCTGGTCACGTCCTATAACGATAAACGGGAATCAGATACTGCGCCGCTGCCGTTTTCGCTCTCCACGCTGCAAATTGAAGCGGCCCGGCGTTATAACCTCAGCGCCCAACAGGTGCTGGACGTTTGCCAGCGGCTGTACGAAACCCATAAATTGATCACCTATCCGCGTTCCGACTGTCGCTACCTGCCGGAAGAACATTTCGCTGGCCGCCATGCGGTGCTGAACGCCATCAGCGTGCACCAGCCTGAACTGTACCCGCAGCCGGTGATCGACAGCGATCGCCGCAACCGCTGCTGGGACGACAAAAAGGTCGATGCGCACCACGCTATCATTCCTACCGCCCGTGCCGGCAAGATTAACCTGACGCAGGATGAACGGAACGTGTATGGGCTGGTGGCGCGCCAGTATCTGATGCAGTTTTGTCCGGATGCGGTGTTCCGCAAATGCGTGATCGAGCTGGATATCGCCGGCGGCAAATTCATCGCCAAGGCGCGTTTCCTGGCGGAGGCCGGTTGGCGTACGCTGCTGGGCAGCAAGGAACGCGACGAGGAAAATGAGGGCGCACCGTTGCCGGTGGTGGCTAAAGATGATGAGCTGCTGTGTGAGCGCGGTGAAGTGGTGGAGCGCCAGACGCAGCCCCCGCGGCCGTTTACCGACGCCAGCCTGTTGTCGGCCATGACCGGCATCGCGCGGTTCGTACAAGATAAAGCGCTAAAGAAAATCCTGCGAGCGACCGATGGTTTAGGTACGGAAGCGACGCGAGCGGGGATCATCGAATTGCTGTTCAAGCGGGCGTTTCTGTACAAGAAGGGACGCTATATTCACTCCAGCGAAACCGGGCGCGCGTTGATTCACTCGCTGCCGGATCTTGCTGCACGCCCTGATATGACGGCAAACTGGGAAGCCACGCTGACGCAAATCAGCGAGAAATCCTGCCGCTATCAGGACTTTATGCAGCCGTTGGTCGGCACGCTGCAAGAGCTGATTTATCAGGCCAAGCAGAGCCGGGCGAGCATGGCGTTTCGTGGATTGCCGCCGCCGCCCTCCAGCGGGGGCAAAAAACGCAGGAAAAGCGCCGGCAAGGCGCAGGAGAAAAGTGAATGAAGCGTGGACTCACTGGGGTGCTGGCTGCCGCTGCCCTGGCGTACTGCGGCCTGGCGGCCGCCAACCGGGGCGATGTGGACGTGGTGTTGCCGGTTTCGCCGGAGATCTGGGGCACGGCCAAAAGCGGCGTCAACCCGCCGCCGGCGCAGCCCTGCAACCGCTGTTGCGTCTACCAGAACCAGAACTATTCCGAGGGCGCGGTGCTTAAAGTTGAAGGAGAAGTGCTGCAGTGCGTGCGTGAGCCTAACACCATCGGCACCAACCCCTTGATTTGGGTGCGATTGAAGAAGTGACGATGTAACCTATCGCCGCGCTCAGCGTACATCGCCTTGCGCGGCGATATAGCCCGCCAGCAGTGGAATGTCAGCGGGTGCCAGAGCGTATTCCTGCGCCTGTTGCGGCGTGACCCAGACCAGCGCCGAGTGGCAGCGCTGTTGCAGTTCACCGGAGAACTCTGCGACTTGCCAGGCGTGCAGCCGGATGAGGCGTTCGCCTTGCTGCCACTGATTGCTGCCCACATAGTTGCCGATACGGGCGCAAATTCCCAATTCTTCATCCAGCTCGCGCGCCAGCGCCTCTGGCTGGCTTTCGCCGGCTTCAACCTTGCCGCCGGGGAATTCCCACAGACCGGCCTGGTCGCTGTCTGCGCCGCGCTGGGCCAGCAAAATACGGCCATTTTTTTCCAGAATGGCGGCTACCACGTCGATAATTTTCATTGGCTTCACAGAGTAAAACCCCGGCGAGCGCCGGGGTGATGGGGTTACAGCGTAAATTCCGCCCAGACCGGTGCATGGTCGGAAGGTTTCTCCATACCACGGGTTTGGTAATCGATGCCGGTGGCGATGCAGCGCGAAGCCAGCGGGGTGCTGGCGAGCAGCAGATCGATACGCAGGCCGCGGTTGTCGTCGAACCCTTTGGAGCGGTAGTCGAACCACGAGAATTCGTCGCTGCGCCCCGGGTTGGCGTGGCGGTAGGTATCCACCAGGCCCCAGTTCAGCAGGCGGTCCATCCATTCACGTTCTTCCGGCAGGAAGGAGCATTTACCGGTGCGCAGCCAGCGTTTGCGGTTGTCTTCGCCGATGCCGATATCGTAATCGCTGGGGCTGATATTCATGTCGCCCATGATCAGCACCGGGGATTCTGCCGACAGCTGTTGCTCCAGGTAATTTTGCAGGTCCTGATAAAACCGCGTTTTAGCCGGGAATTTGCTCGGATGGTCGCGGCTTTCACCTTGCGGGAAGTAGCCGTTGATCACCGTCAGCGTGCCCTGTGGCGTAGCCAGATCGGCCATGATGATGCGACGCTGCGCATCTTCTTCATCGGTCGGGAAACCGCGGTGCACGGCCAGAGGCTCCGCTTTGGTCAGCAGCGCCACGCCGTAATGGCCTTTTTGCCCGTGATAGAATACGTGGTAGCCGTGTTGGCTGACGTCTTCCAATGGGAACATGTCATCGTGAACTTTGGTTTCCTGCAGACCGATCACGTCGGGCTGGTGCTGTTCGATAATTGCCGCCAGCTGATGCGGACGCGCGCGCAGTCCATTGATATTAAAAGAGACAAACTTCATGAGCGGTGCCGTTTTCACGAGAAAAATGTGCTGTGATAGTAGCAGAGTTTGGCGGGAAATGTAACGCAGACAGCGGCGGGACCGCTGACTGCGCAGCGGGTTTATTTCGCCCAGCGGTCGTAATTTTTAGGTTGATAGTCGTCAAACTGTTGCAGCAGCGTTTGTGCCGATTCACTGATGTGCAGGGTACCGAGATAGTCGTGGCGCATGAAACCCTGATCGGCGACGTGCTCGAGGAACTGGCTCAGTGGGCGGTAGAATCCGTTGACGTTCAGCAGGCCGACCGGTTTGTTGTGATAGCCGATTTGCCCCCAGGTCCAGATTTCAAACAGCTCTTCCAGCGTGCCGATGCCGCCGGGCAGGGCGATAAAACTGTCCGCCAGCGCCGCCATACGGGCTTTGCGCGTATGCATATCGGGTACCACTTCCAGTTCCGTCAGGCCACGATGCGCCGTTTCCGCTTCCACCAGGCGCTCGGGGATAATGCCGACAGCTTCACCGCCCGCTGCCAACACCGCGTCTGCCACGATCCCCATCAATCCTTTTTTGCCGCCGCCGTAGATTAAACGGCGCCCCTGAGCGGCCAGCAGCTGCCCCAGTTGACGAGCCTGCTCGGCATAAGCGGGATTGACGCCCTCACTGGCGCCACAAAAAACGCAAATATTGTTTCGCATCCACCTGTTCCTTACTGCACTAAAGAAGCCAGTGGTATAGCGAATTGTCGGCCGGAGTTCAAGTTACGGGCGGAGGAGAGAAATAAAACGTCTGGATGGAAGCGGTTAATAAGGGGAGATAACTTGATTTATTGATACGAGAACATTGGATGCAACGAGTTTTAAGTAGGGTTTGGATTTTTCTGCAAGAGATGGTGGTGGGGGAAGGATGATTCATCGCTGTGCGACTCACCCTGCGGGCCGCGCTGAAGCGCGTTGTCTCACTGCGTGAGACTCGAACCTTGGTCGAAGCTTCTCATCCTTCCCCAATACGGAACATTATGGAGGCGATGTGTTTTTAATTTGGTTTGGGGATTTTTGCAAGAGATGGTGGTGGGGGAAGGATGATTCGTCGCTGTGCGACTCACCCTGCGGGCCGCGCTGAAGCGCGTTGTCTCACTGCGTGAGACTCGAACCTTGGTCGAAGCTTCTCATCCTTCCCCAATACGGAACATTATGGAGGCGCTGTGCTTTTAATTCGGTTTGGGGATTTTTGCAAGAGATGGTGGTGGGGGAAGGATTCGAACCTTCGAAGTCTGTGACGGCAGATTTACAGTCTGCTCCCTTTGGCCGCTCGGGAACCCCACCATGGTATTCATGGATTTACAAATTGTTGTTCTGGTTTTATCCAGAAGAAACCTGGCCGGTTTCTTTACTGCGTCTTCGCTCCTGGCGGAGAGAAGATGGTGGTGGGGGAAGGATTATTCGTCACTTCGTTCCTCACCCTTTGGGCCGCGCTAAAGCGCGTTATCCTTCCCTTTCTGACTCGCTTAAACTCAGTGCGTATCAGCAACGAAAAGATGGTGGTGGGGGAAGGATTCGAACCTTCGAAGTCAGTGACGGCAGATTTACAGTCTGCTCCCTTTGGCCGCTCGGGAACCCCACCATATACATGGCTATTTAACTGGCCTTGCTTGCGAGAGCGCTGTCTCGGTAAGCGGGGCGCATCATATCAAATGAAGCGGATGTGTAAAGCATTGAAATGCAGAAAATGAATCGTTTGCCGTTTTTTTATTCTTGGCGGTGCATCCCTGAACGAAATGCACCGATTTATTGAGCGATTACAGAATAACGGTGCGGTTGCCGTAGACGAAGACGCGCTGCGCCAACACCTGATAAAGCGCGCGGCTGAGCACGTTTTTCTCTACGTCGCGGCCGGCGCGCATCATATCCTCGGCGGAATAGGTGTGATCGACGTGGATCACGTCCTGCATGATGATCGGGCCTTCGTCGAGATTGTCGTTAACGTAGTGGGCGGTGGCGCCGATGATTTTTACCCCGCGCTCATAGGCCTGGTGATAAGGGCGTGCGCCGATAAACGCCGGCAGGAACGAATGGTGAATGTTGATCACCTGGTTCGGATAATGTTGCACGAAGGCCGGCGTCAGCACGCGCATATATTTGGCCAACACGACGTAATCCGGCTGATATTGATCGATCTTGGCCGTCATTTCGCGGTCATGCTGTTCCCGCGTCAAGCCTTCGTGGCTCACCAGATGGAAAGGAATATCGAAACGCTCCACCAGCGTTTGCAGCGTGTCGTGGTTGCCGATCACGGCGGCAATTTCAACGTCGAGGCCACCATAGGCGCTTTTCATCAACAGATCGCCCAGGCAGTGGGCCTCTTTGGTGACCAGCACCACGATGCGCCGGCGCCCGGTGCTGTGCAGCTCGCGCAGCGAACCTTCCGGCAGCGCGCTGTCCAGATCGGCCAGCAGCGTGTTGTCGTTGAAAATGCCTTCCAGCTCGGTGCGCATAAAGAAACGCCCGGTGCGGTGATCGACGAACTCATTATTCTGGACGATATTGAGTTCGTGCTTGTAACAGATGTTGGTGATCTTGGCGATCAGCCCTTTGGCGTCCGGGCAGATGGTGCGTAACACTTTTCGTTGTACATTTTGGTGTGGCATGGGTTTGAGGATCCTGTCTGATACTGAACGGCCTGTCTGCGCAGGCGTAAACGTGAAGCGCCGGCCGGTTAGCGCCCGCAGCACTTCTTATATTTTTTCCCTGAGCCACAGGGACACATCGCATTTCTGCCGGGCTGGGGTTTGGTACCGTCGATATAATACCAACGTTGATCGCGACGAAGGAAGCGTGAGCGCTCATGCATCGCTTGCGGTTCGCCGCTTTCGCCATCGGTAAAACGGGCGATGAATTCGACGAAGCCTTCATCCGGCTCATGACCGGCTTTCTCTTCCACGACCGTCAGGCCCAGCCATTCGGTATTCTTAAAACTGTCGACGATTGCATTGCGCCACGCTTCGGCACCGCAGTCGGGGTGCCAGGTGGCGATCAGATAGTCGACGTTATGACTCACGTAGGCGGTGAAGCGTGAACGCATCAGCTGGCCGGGCGTCGGCGCTGGCTGATTGCCGCTGATAAAAGGGGCGCAGCACGCGTTATACGCCAGTCCGCTGCCGCATGGGCATAATTCGGGCAAAATAACTCCTGAGAACACGAGGCAGAAAATGAATTTAGCGCATATGTTACCTAACAATATTCGTCAGTGACAATCTACCCTGAAAGCAGAGAACACCTTTCACCCTGAGGATGGCGCGATGCGGCAAATCAAGATCGGACTGGCGCTGGGAGCGGGCTCGGCCAAAGGCTGGGCGCACATCGGCGTGATCAATGCGATAAAGAAATTGGGGATTGAGGTTGATGTCGTTGCCGGCTGTTCTGTCGGCGCGTTGGTGGGCGCGGCGTTCGCCAGCCATCGTCTGCCGGCGATGGAGCAGTGGGTGCGATCGTTCAGCTATTGGGACGTCATTCGCCTGATGGATTTTTCCTGGCAGCGCGGCGGCCTGTTGCGCGGCGAGCGGGTGTTTAACGCCGTCGGACAGCTGCTGAAGGTCAATGATATCGCCGATTGTGCGTTGAAGTTCGGTGCCGTGACCACCAATCTCAGCACCGGGCGCGAGCTGTGGCTGACCGAAGGCGATATTCATCAGGCGATACGCGCCTCCTGCAGTATGCCTGGCCTGTTGGCGCCGGTATGGGCCGACGGCTATTGGCTGGTGGATGGCGCGGTGGTCAATCCTGTGCCGGTGTCGCTTTGCCGCGCCATGGGCGCCGATATCGTCATCGCGGTCGATCTGCAGCATGATGCGCATCTGATGCAGCAGGATCTGTTCTCGATACGTATCGAGGAAGAAAGCCCGAACGATGCGCCTGCGGCGACCTGGCGCGGGCGTCTGCGGGAACGCGTCGGCAGAATGCGTAAGCGCAAACCGACGACGGCGCCGACGGCGATGGAGATCATGAGCACCTCGATTCAAATGCTGGAAAATCGCCTGAAGCGTAATCGGATGGCGAGCGATCCGCCGGATGTGTTGATTCAACCTTTTTGTCCGCAAATCTCGACGCTGGATTTCCACCGCGCCGATGAAGCGATCGCAGCGGGGTTGCTTGCGGTGGAAAAACAACTGGATCGGTTGTTGCCGTTGATAAAAAATAGATAATTCTCGGTTCTCGGTTGGCAATGCGCGGTCAGTCTGTTTCAGACGAGCATAAGTGACCTTTTTGAGCCACTATTACACTATGGAAAGGGACGAGGCTCGGCTGATGGCATTACCACTTACTCACAAGCGCATCTTGATCGTTGAGGACGAACAGGTTTTTCGTTCAGTGCTGGTCGGTTATTTGGCCTCACTGGGTGCTGAAACCGGCGAGGCGACCAACGGTATACAGGCGCTGGGTGCCGTCGATGACTTCAAGCCGGATCTGATCCTGTGCGATCTCGCGATGCCGGAAATGGGGGGGATCGAATTCGTTGAGCACCTGCGTTTGCAGGGGCTGCAAATCCCGGTGCTGGTGATCTCGGCCACCGACAAGATGGCTGACATCGCCAAGGTGCTGAGGTTGGGCGTGCAGGACGTGCTGCTCAAGCCGCTGACCGATCTCAATCGCCTGCGTGAAGCGGTGTTGGCATGCTTATACCCCAATATGTTCACTTCCCAGGCGATTGAGGAGGTTGAACTGTTTCAGGACTGGGATGCGTTGAGCAAAAATCCCTCCGAAGCCGTCAAACTGCTTAAACAATTGCAACCGCCGGTACAGCAGACTATTGCGCATTGCCGGATCAACTATCGGCAGTTAACCACCGGCGAAAATCCTGGCCTGGTGCTGGATATCGCCGCTTTGTCAGAAAAGGATCTGGCATTCTATTGCCTGGACGTCACGCGCGCCGGCGATAATGGCGTATTGGCGGCATTGCTGTTGCGTGCATTATTTAATGGGCTGCTGCAAGACCATCTGGCTAATCAACAGCATCGTCTGCCGCAAATGTCGGCATTGTTAAAGCAGGTTAATCAATTATTGCGGCAGGGGAAATTAGACGGTCAATTCCCGCTGTTGCTGGGATATTATCACGCCGAAAATAAAAACCTGATTCTGGTTTCTGCCGGGCTGCATGCCAACGTCAATACCGGTGACAATCAAATCCAGCTGAGCAATGGCGTGCCACTGGGGACGCTGGGGGCTACCTACATGAATCAGATCAGCCAGCGCTGCACTGCCTGGCAGTGTCAGGTATGGGGAAGCGGTGGTCGGTTGCGGCTGATGCTCAGCGCTGAATAACAGGCAACGAACGGCGAGATCTTAAGCTATTCACTTATCGGTAATTAAACCGTTTATTTATTCTCCCGATTATCCGAACGGGTAATAGTCCTAAATGTTTTCTATTTGTGTTCTGGTTAATGCCAGGCGCGCATAAGCTGGTATACTCCGAAGGTTTTTTATATTGAGCCCAAGCTCATAAAATGAGCGCTTTAGCTTCAAGAGAGGAAATAATGCCTGCTGTAAATCGCAAAGTCAGAAAAGCCGTGATCCCGGTTGCAGGCTTGGGTACGCGGATGTTGCCGGCCACCAAAGCCATTCCGAAAGAAATGCTGCCGCTGGTTGATAAACCGCTGATCCAATACGTCGTTAATGAGTGCATTGCGGCGGGGATTAACGAGATTGTGCTGGTCACCCACTCCTCCAAGAACTCGATCGAAAACCATTTTGATACCAGTTTCGAACTTGAAGCGATGCTGGAAAAACGCGTCAAGCGCCAATTGCTTGATGAAGTGCAGTCGATCTGCCCGAAAGGCGTTACCGTGATGCAGGTTCGTCAGGGCAATGCCAAAGGCCTGGGGCACGCGATTATGTGTGCCTACCCGATGGTGGGCGATGAACCGGTGGCGGTGGTGTTGCCGGACGTGATCCTCGACGAATACAGCGCCGATCCGAAAAAAGACAACCTCCGCGAAATGCTGCAGCGCTTCGAAACTACCGGCGTCAGCCAGATCATGGTTGAACCCGTGCCGCATAAAGATGTCGGAAACTACGGCGTAGCCGACTGTAAGGGCGTTGCTTTGCAACCGGGCGAAAGTGCGCCGATGGTGAGTGTGGTTGAGAAACCTTCGCCGGATAAAGCCCCTTCCAACCTGGCGATTGTCGGTCGTTACGTGTTATCCGCCGATATTTGGCCGCTGTTGGCTAAAACGCCCCCTGGCGCCGGCGACGAAATTCAGCTGACTGACAGTATCGAAATGTTGATGCAGCAGGAAACGGTGGAAGCGTATCACCTGAAGGGCGTAAGCCATGACTGCGGTAACAAGTTGGGGTACATGCAGGCTTTTGTAGAGTACGGCATGCGTCATGCCAGCCTGGGCAAAGAATTTTCTCAGTGGCTGCAACAGGTTGTTGCCGCTGACAAGAAGTAATTTGATCTTTCGTATTAATTTGAAAAAACTAGGATTTTCACATGAAAGTAACAGTTTTTGGTATTGGTTATGTGGGGCTGGTACAGGCCGCCGTACTGGCTGAAGTTGGCCATGACGTTATGTGCATTGATGTTGATGAGCGAAAAGTCGAAAACCTGAAAAAAGGGAATATCCCGATTTTTGAACCGGGCCTGACGCCGCTGGTACAGCAAAACTATGAGGCTGGGCGTCTGCATTTCACCACCGATGCCAAAGCGGGCGTGGCGCACGGGAATATCCAGTTTATCGCCGTCGGCACGCCGCCGGATGAGGACGGCTCCGCCGATCTGAAATATGTCACCGCGGTTGCACGTACCATCGCCGAACACATGACCGATCGCAAAGTGGTGATCGATAAATCCACCGTGCCGGTCGGTACGGCGGACAAGGTGCGTCAGGTGATGGCGGAAACGCTGGCTAAACGCGGCAGCAACGTGGCGTTCGACGTGGTATCCAACCCTGAATTCCTGAAGGAAGGCGCTGCGGTAGCTGACTGCATGCGCCCTGAGCGCATCGTGATCGGTACCGATAATAAAGAGGTAATCGAACCGATTCGCGAACTGTACGAGCCGTTTAACCGCAATCACGATCGTATGATCATGATGGATATCCGCAGCGCAGAGCTGACCAAATACGCCGCCAACTGTATGCTGGCGACCAAAATCAGCTTTATGAACGAAATGTCCAATCTGGCGGAAATGCTGGGTGCGGACATCGAGAAAGTGCGTCAGGGCATCGGTTCCGACTCACGCATCGGTTATCACTTCATCTACCCTGGCTGCGGCTACGGTGGTTCTTGCTTCCCGAAAGATGTCCAGGCGTTGATCCGCACGGCGGAGCAGATCGGTTACCAACCGAAGCTGCTGCAGGCGGTAGAGCAGGTCAACTACCAACAGAAAGATAAGTTGAACAGCTTTATCAAAGATTACTTCGGCAGCGATCTGAAGGGGAAAACCTTTGCGCTGTGGGGCCTGGCGTTCAAGCCGAATACCGATGACATGCGTGAAGCATCCAGTCGCGTGCTGATGGAGCAATTGTGGGCTGCCGGCGCCACCGTTCAAGCCTACGATCCTGAAGCGATGAACGAAGTTCAGCGCATCTATGGCCAGCGCGACGACTTGAAGCTGATGGGGACCAAAGAGGCTGCATTGCACGGCGCCGATGCTCTGGTGATCTGCACCGAATGGCAGAATTTCCGCGCACCGGACTTCGATGTGATCAAGAGTGCGTTGAAGCAGCCGGTGATCTTCGATGGACGTAACCTGTACGATCCTGAGCGTTTGGAGAATCGCGGCTTTACCTATTACGCGATTGGCCGCGGCGCCTCGATTAAACCGGTTATTTAAGGAGTGGGCATGAAATTCCTGGTTACAGGCGCCGCAGGGTTTATTGGTTATCACGTTGCAGAGCGTTTATTGGCCGCAGGGCATCAGGTTGTCGGCATCGATAACCTGAATGA
This sequence comes from Serratia sp. 201, assembly GCF_037027545.1. NCBI lineage: Bacteria > Pseudomonadati > Pseudomonadota > Gammaproteobacteria > Enterobacterales > Yersiniaceae > Serratia > Serratia sp. 201. The sequence goes on from NZ_JAXCHC010000002.1 coordinate 1,176,195, forward strand.
CTATTATGACGTGGGCCTGAAAATGGCCCGTCTGGACAGACTGGCGGATAAGCCGGGATTCCGCTTTATCAAGCTGGATTTGGCCGATCGTGAAGGTATGGCGGCATTGTTCGCCGAGCATCAGTTCCAACGAGTCATTCATTTGGGTGCACAAGCCGGCGTGCGTTATTCGCTGGTCAACCCGTTGGCTTATGCGGACGCCAACCTGATCGGCCATCTAAACGTTCTGGAAGGCTGCCGCCATAATAAGGTCGAGCATTTACTTTACGCTTCCTCCAGTTCTGTTTATGGTCTCAATCGCAAGCTGCCGTTTGCTACCGAAGATTCTGTCGATCACCCTGTGTCACTGTATGCGGCCACCAAAAAAGCCAATGAGCTGATGTCACACAGCTACTCTCATTTATACGGTCTCCCGACGACGGGGTTACGCTTCTTTACCGTATATGGCCCCTGGGGGCGTCCGGATATGGCGCTGTTCAAGTTTACCAAGGCCATATTGGCGGGGGAGAGCATCGATGTATATAATCACGGTGAAATGCACCGTGATTTTACTTACGTCGATGATATCGCCGAGGCGATTGTGCGGCTGCAGGCGGTTATTCCGCAGGCAGATCCGTCATGGAGCGTTGAACAGGGTTCGTCAGCGACCAGTTCTGCACCGTATCATGTTTATAATATCGGCAATAGCGCTCCCGTTAAACTGATGGAATATATCACGGCGTTGGAGCAGGCTTTGGGGGTAACTGCCCGCAAGAATATGCTGCCGATGCAACCTGGCGACGTGATGGATACCAGCGCGGATACCGCAGAGCTTTATCGTGACATTGGTTTTAAACCGGAAACCAGCGTTGAAGAGGGTGTTAAGCGCTTTGTTGATTGGTATAAGGCATTCTACCAGGTTCAATAATTGAACGAGGGTAAATGCGATAAAGGGGCCTTAGGGCCCCTTTTTTTCATTGGGGCTCCATGCAGGGAAGAAATTGCGAATTAGGATATTTACTAAAAGGAGAGGGGTGAGGTGGGATCACGTCGATAAGCTTTAAAATGAAAAGGCCCCCCGGAGGGAGCCTTTCAGATACGGACTGAATCGCTATTACAGCAGGAAATCGTCCAGAGATTTACCTTGCTCTTCGATAGCTTTCTTAATCACCGCAGGCGTACGGCCTTGGCCGGTCCAGGTTTTCAGTTCGCCGTTTTCATCTTTATATTGGTATTTAGCAGGACGTGCTGCACGCTTTGCTTTGCCGGCAGCCTTGTTGGCAGCCATGGTTTGCAGCAGCTCATTTGGATCGATACCATCAGCAATCAGCATTTCGCGGTATTGCTGCAGTTTACGAGTGCGTTCTTCGATTTCTGCTTGAGCCTGGCTGTCTTCTTCGCGACGTTCGTTCACAACAACTTCCAGTTTCTCGAGCATTTCTTCCAGCGTTTCCAGTGTGCATTCTCTTGCCTGGGCGCGCAGAGTGCGGATGTTGTTCAAAATCTTTAATGCTTCGCTCATTGTCCTAGTCTCAAATTATATTGGTGGGGGGCGTCTCGATAATAATAGAGTGCTATTTTCTTTTCTGCAATAGCCAAATTGACTTGAATACTCAAATTTACCTTTTAAAAAACCGTTAATCGGATCTGTCCGACTAATATAGGAAGGGCTGTTAACTATTATCCTCACCACACTTAAGTCAAAATTTCAGCAGGCATGCTTTAAAAGGCGCGTGTCGCAAGGCTTTCATCGATAAGTTATCGTCGTAATTTATATCAATATTACAATGAGTTCTGTGGGCTTAATCACGCCATGGTAAGGCAGACATTGTAAACAATAGGGGTATATAGGTAAAGGTTGCGTCAGGAAACGTCGGGGGGATAGCGAAGGTGATTAAATGCCCTGTATTGGCCTCACGTATAATAGACAAGCACTCTCCCGCGGCTGCGGTGCCTGCCGCAGTGAAAGAGGTTATGCATTAATGGGCAAATGTTCGGGGTTAACCATTAGCAAGAATTAATAGTGATGACAGGCATACATTATCCTGTAAATAGCTGTAAAAAGAACGGGCCGACAGAACGATATGTTTCGCTTGAAAGCGCATTATTACGGCGAACGCAATATTCGTTCGCTTTGGGCTGAGCCGGGGGGCGGCTTATGGTACACTTACCGTCCTAATCAACATTTGAATATTTCTTATACCATCGGAGTTGCGGGGCCATGGCTCAACTTTATTTTTATTACTCTGCGATGAATGCCGGCAAGTCCACCGCGCTGCTACAGTCTTCATATAACTATCAAGAACGTGGTATGCGCACGCTGGTGTTCACCGCGGAGATCGATCACCGCTTTGGCGTCGGTAAAGTCAGCTCGCGCATCGGTTTATCCTCGCAGGCCCAGCTCTATAACAACGACTCGATGCTGTACGCCATGATTCAGCAAGAGCATCAACAGCAGCCGGTGCATTGTGTGCTGCTCGATGAAAGCCAGTTCCTGACCAAGGCGCAGGTTGAGCAATTGTGCGATGTGGTGGACCAACTGGACATTCCCGTATTGTGCTACGGCCTGCGTACCGATTTTCTCGGTGAACTGTTTACCGGCAGCCAATATTTGCTGGCCTGGGCCGATAAGCTGGTGGAATTGAAAACCATCTGTCACTGTGGGCGCAAGGCCAACATGGTGTTGCGGTTGGATGAAAACGGCCAGGCGATGCACGCTGGTGAACAGGTGGTGATTGGCGGTAACGAGAGCTATGTCTCCGTCTGTCGCAAGCATTATAAAGAGGCGATTCACTCCCTGGAGTAGGAGCGAAAATGCCGCCAGCGCCCGCTGAGGCGTTTTGGCGGTGGGATAAGAAAAACCGCGCGCCAGGCGCAATAAAAAACCCGCCGTTTGGCGGGTTTTTTTATCGGTTCACGGAACCGTTATTTCTTGGGCTTCTTTACCGCGGTTTTGGCTGCAGCCGGAGTCGCCGCTTCCTCGTCGACCGCTTCGCTGAATTCGCGGCCGTAGAAGGTATCCAGCATGATTTGCTTCAGTTCGGCAATCAGCGGATAGCGAGGGTTGGCGCCGGTGCATTGGTCGTCGAATGCGTCTTCCGACAGCTTGTCGACTTTCGCCAGGAAGTCCGCCTCCTGCACACCCGCCTCACGGATGGAGGTTGGGATGCCCAACTCGGTTTTCAGCTCGTCCAGCCAGGCCAGCAGTTTCTCAATCTTCTGCGCGGTGCGGTCGCCCGGTGCGCTCAGGCCGAGGTGGTCGGCGATTTCAGCGTAGCGGCGGCGCGCCTGAGGGCGGTCGTACTGGCTGAAGGCCGTTTGCTTGGTCGGGTTGTCGTTCGCGTTGTAGCGAATGACGTTGGAAATCAGCATCGCGTTGGCCAGGCCGTGCGGAATGTGGAACTCCGAACCCAGCTTGTGCGCCATGGAGTGACAGACCCCGAGGAAGGCGTTGGCGAAAGCGATACCGGCGATGGTGGCGGCGTTGTGCACGCGTTCACGGGCAACCGGGTTTTTCGCGCCTTCTTTATAGCTGGCCGGCAGATACTCTTTCAACAGTTTCAGCGCCTGCAGCGCCTGGCCGTCGGAGTATTCGTTCGCCAGCACCGACACGTAGGCTTCCAGCGCGTGGGTTACCGCATCCAGACCGCCGAAGGCGCACAGGGATTTTGGCATGTTCATCACCAGGTTGGCGTCGACAATCGCCATGTCCGGGGTCAGCGCATAGTCGGCCAGCGGGTATTTCTGTCCGGTGGTGTCGTCGGTCACGACGGCGAATGGCGTGACTTCCGAACCGGTGCCTGAGGTGGTGGTGATGGCGATCATCTTCGCTTTCACGCCCATTTTCGGGAACTTGTAGATACGCTTGCGGATGTCCATGAAGCGCAGCGCCAGATCCTCGAAGTGGGTTTCAGGATGTTCGTACAGCACCCACATGATTTTCGCGGCGTCCATCGGCGAACCGCCGCCCAGCGCGATGATGACGTCCGGTTTGAAGGAGTTCATCTGCTCGGCGCCTTTGCGCACGATGCTCAGCGTCGGATCGGCTTCCACTTCAAAGAACACTTCAGTTTCGATACCGTGAGACTTCAGAACCTTGGTGATCTGGTCGGCATAGCCGTTGTTGAACAGGAAACGGTCGGTCACGATGAAGGCGCGTTTCGCCCCGTCGGTCGCCACTTCTTCCAGCGCGATAGGCAGTGAGCCACGGCGGAAGTAGATCGATTTCGGAAGTTTATGCCACAACATGTTTTCTGCTCGCTTCGCTACAGTTTTCTTGTTGATCAGGTGTTTAGGTCCGACGTTTTCAGAGATGGAGTTACCACCCCAGGAACCGCAACCCAACGTCAGCGAAGGCGCAAGTTTGAAGTTGTACAGGTCGCCGATACCGCCCTGAGAAGCCGGGGTGTTGATCAGAATGCGAGCCGTTTTCATTTTATCGCCGAAGTAGGCGATGCGAGCCGTTTGGTTATCCTGGTCGGTGTACAGGCAGGACGTGTGGCCGATACCGCCCATGGCGACCAGTTTTTCGGCTTTGGCGACGGCGTCTTCGAAGTCTTTGGCACGGTACATCGCCAGGGTAGGCGACAGTTTTTCATGTGCGAAAGGTTCAGACTCGTCGACCAGCTTCACTTCACCGATCAGCACTTTGGTGTTGGCCGGCACTTTGATGCCTGCCATTTCGGCGATTTTCGGTGCGGATTGCCCGACGATGGCCGCGTTCAGGCCGCCGTTTTTCAGGATGATGTCCTGCACCGCTTTCAGTTCTTTACCCTGCAGCAGATAGCCGCCGTGGGAAGCGAAGCGCTCGCGTACCGCATCATAGATAGCGTCAACGACGATGACCGACTGTTCGGAAGCGCAGATAACGCCGCTGTCGAAGGTTTTGGACATCAGGATAGAGGCGACCACGCGTTTGATATCTGCGGTTTCGTCTACCACGACCGGCGTATTGCCGGCGCCGACGCCGATTGCCGGTTTGCCGGAACTGTAGGCGGCTTTCACCATGCCCGGGCCACCGGTGGCGAGGATCAGGTTGATGTCAGGGTGGTGCATCAGCTGGTTGGACAGCTCGACGGTAGGTTGGTCGATCCAACCGATGATGTCTTTCGGCGCACCGGCGGCGATAGCGGCTTGCAGCACGATATCGGCGGCTTTGTTGGTGGCATTCTTCGCACGCGGGTGCGGCGAGAAGATGATGCCATTGCGGGTTTTCAGGCTGATCAGCGCTTTGAAGATCGCGGTAGAAGTTGGGTTGGTGGTAGGCACGATACCGCAAATCAGGCCGATAGGTTCGGCGATGGTGATGGTACCGAAAGTGTCATCTTCAGACAGGATGCCACAGGTTTTTTCATCTTTATAGGCGTTGTAGATGTACTCGGAAGCGAAGTGGTTTTTGATCACTTTGTCTTCGACGATACCCATTCCGGATTCTTCCACGGCCATTTTGGCCAACGGGATACGGGCATCAGCAGCGGCGAGGGCGGCAGCGCGGAAGATTTTATCCACTTGCTCTTGAGTGAAGTTGGCATATTCGCGCTGGGCTTTTTTGACACGTGCGACAAGCTCGTTCAGTTCAGCGACATTCGTTACAGCCATAATGCTCTCCTGATAATGTTAAACTCTTTCAGTAAATAAGCCGTGCGAGCCACTAGTATAGTCATAACGGGAATAAACGGTGATTCGAATACCGGGGCTTTCCCGCGTTATTTCTTCGCATGCTGCTGATTTGCTTAAAGAGCTTTACCCTACGCCAACCGGAGGGGCAGGCAGTGAAGAGAACGGAACCGGCTGGATTGCCACCGACTTTGTTCTACTCCCTGACTACGACTAAGAGCTTACCCACTGTTGGGTAGTTGATTTGTGATCTAAATCATGAAAAGTGCAAGCTGACACCTTTCAGCTTGGCGGTGTTGAGAGTGATTATCAATAACTGTGATCGATGACTCTTTTTTCAACATAAAAAATCAAAAGGCCATACATCACTTTAACAAAGGCCATTTGTTTTGTTGCCTAACTTGCTGGTAGTCAAAAATGCTGCTCTGGCCGGATGGATTACCCGCGGCAATTCCATTACATTAGCGCGCATAGGCAGCACACCTTTGTATAGCACTTAACGCGGAGCCATCTGTGGGCCAATCTCTGTTGGATCTTTCCGGCTTTATCAAGTTCTTTGTCGGTCTGTTTGCGCTGGTCAACCCGGTGGGCATCTTGCCGGTGTTTATCAGCATGACGAGCTACCAGGCGGAAGCAGGGCGCAATAAAACCAACCTGACCGCCAACCTGTCGGTCGCCATTATTCTGTGGACATCACTGTTCCTGGGCGAAGGGATCTTGCGGATGTTCGGCATCTCCATCGATTCGTTCCGCATCGCCGGCGGTATTCTGGTGGTGACCATCGCCATGTCGATGATCAGCGGCAAGCTGGGAGAAGACAAACAGAACAAACAGGAAAAATCGGAGAGCGCGATCCGCGAGAGCATCGGCGTGGTGCCGTTAGCGCTGCCGCTGATGGCGGGGCCGGGGGCGATCAGCTCCACCATAGTGTGGAGTTCCCGTTATCACAACTGGCAAAGCCTGCTCGGTTTTACGGTGGCGATCGCCTTGTTCGCCTTTTGCTGCTGGTTGTTGTTCCGCGCCGCGCCGCTGTTGGTGCGTTTGCTTGGGCAGACCGGCATCAACGTGATCACCCGTATCATGGGTCTGTTGCTGATGGCGCTCGGGATCGAGTTTATCGTTACCGGCATTAAGGCGATATTCCCCGGCCTGTTGTAATACCCTTTGTTTAGCCGCGCACCTTTCGCCTTGGCGCGGCTAAAATTAATTTTAAAGTTTAAATTATTTATTGGTTCGCATTATTATAGTGCACAGGATGAATAAAATTTATGCGGTTGCACTCTTATGTTGCATAAATCTCATGTTGCTGTGCAAAAAAAACGCTAAGCGTTATTTCAGACACTTTTCCTCCCCCATTTCCGCGCGTTTTGCCCCCGCTCAACGGTAAAGCTGTTGTTAAATTAATCACATCATTCTGTGGGGCTTGTCTCACTTTCATCCAGGTGTTATTAGTGATTAACCGACCATAGGCAGGTGTTTGTTCTTTGAATGTCTGGATTGTTAACTGAATGTTTCTTTGTGCGATAATGAGATTGCGTTGATGGTTTCAAATGAAATGATTTCGTCTTTTTTTTCTTTAAAATCATAGCGATAATTTTGTTTCTCCGCGTCCCCGAGCTTGGGGGCCGGATCGGGCTTCGTGCGATAAAAGAGAATTGCTTAACATTTTCGTAAAATTTATTGGCTATGGAATTTGGCTTCTGCTAATTTCCGAGCAACTTTCCCGTGGTCAATTAACTGAAATGCGCCATAAAAACGGGAATGATTTTTGCTGGTATCCGTTTATTTAGAATTCTTATAAACACTTCACAAACTTCGATAAGCGATGCTTGTCGGTGAAAAGGAGCCTCGATTATGCAGCAAACCCTGAAGCGCACTTCTTTGACCTTGTTGATTAGCGGCGCGCTGAGCGTCGGCGCCATAAATAGCAGTTTGGCGGCGGAAGTGCCGGCCGGCGTTCAGTTGGCGCAGCAGCAGAATATTGTGATCAACAACGGCAGCGAAGTGGCTTCATTGGATCCGCATAAGGTCGAGGGCGTACCGGAAAGCAATATCATTCTTAACCTGCTGGAAGGGCTGGTGAGCACCGACGCCAACGGGCATGTGGTGCCGGCGGCGGCGGCGAGCTGGGAAAACCAGAATTATCAGCAATGGACCTTCCACTTGCGCCCCGGCGCGGTGTGGAGCGACGGCAGTCCGGTGACCGCGCAAGACTTCGCCTACAGCTGGCAGCGTCTGGCCGATCCGAAAATCGCCTCGCCCTATGCCAGCTATCTGCAATACACCAAAGTCGACAATATCGACGACATCCTGACCGGCAAGAAGCCTCCGCAGACCCTCGGCGTCAAGGCGCTGGACGACCAGACGCTGCAGGTGACGCTGAGCGAACCGGTGCCGTATTTCATCAGCATGCTGAGCCACACGTCGCTCAAACCGGTCAAACGGGCGGTGGTGGAGAAATTCGGCGATAAATGGACGCTACCCGCCAACTACGTCGGCAACGGCGCTTACCGCCTGAAAGAGTGGGTGGTGAACGAGCGCATCGTGCTGGAGCGCAGCCCGAGCTACTGGAACAACAAGCAGACGGTGATCAATCAGGCGACCTTCCTGCCGATTACTTCGGAAGTCAGCGACGTCAACCGCTTCCGCAGCGGCGAGATCGACATCACCAACAGCGCGATCCCGCCGTACCTGTACGTCAAGATGAAGCGCGAAATGCCCGAACAGCTGCACGTTAACCCTTATCTGTGCACCTTCTATTACGAGCTCAATAACAAGCGGGCGCCGTTTACCGATCCACGCGTGCGTACGGCGGTGAAGATGACGCTGGATCGCGACATCATCGCCAACAAGATCATGGGCCAGGGACAGATCCCGGCCTACAGTTTCACGCCGACCTTTACGGAGGGCGCGAACTTTACGCAGCCCGCATGGGCCGGCTGGAGCCAGGAACAGCGCAACGCCGAAGCCAGGAAGCTGCTGGCGGAGGCGGGCTACAGCGATGCCAAACCGCTGAAGTTCTCGTTGCTCTACAACACCTCCGATCAAAACAAACAGCAGGCGATCGCCGCCGCATCGATGTGGAAGAAGAACCTCGGTGCGGAGGTCACGCTGCGCAATCAGGAGTGGAAGACTTCATTGGAGAGCCGCCATCAGGGGCAATACGATGTGGCGCGCGCCACCTGGTGCGGCGATTACAACGAACCCAGTGCGTTCCTGAACCTGGTGCTGTCCAACAGCAGTATCAATACCGTGTTCTATAAGAGCCCGGCGTTCGACGCCATCATGGCCGCTACGCTGAAGGCGCCGGATGAGGCCGCGCGCGCCGCGCTCTATCAGCAGGCGGAAGTTCAGCTGGACAAAGACTCCGCGTTGATCCCGGTTTATTACCGCGTCAGCGCACGGTTGATCAAGCCGACGGTAGGCGGGTTCACCGGCAAAGACCCGCTGGACTATACCGACGTCAAAAATCTGTACATTATCAAGCAGTAAAAGGGGTATTCCTTGCGCTAACTCGCGGAGGAATATAGGGAAGGCCGGCCGCCGCATTCGTTCCGCGGCGGCGGGAAAACAGAGTCCGCTTACGGGCAACGCAGGTTCCACGAAGAGCCTGTGATAATAAAAACTGGAGTCGATAAGTATGACCAACATCACGAAGAAAACGCTCATTGCCGCCGGCGTCATCGCCGCGCTGGGCATCACAGCAACCACCTCCGCCTTTGCCGCCGACGTTCCTGCCGGCGTGCAACTGGCCGACAAGCAAGAAATTGTCAAAAATAACGGTTCCGAAGTGCAGTCGCTTGACCCGCATAAAATCGAGGGCGTGCCGGAAAACAACGTCACCCGCGATCTGATGGAAGGCTTGGCGAACAACAGCCCGGACGGTTCCATCGTGCCGGGCGTCGCGGAAAGCTGGGATAACAAAGATTTCAAAGTCTGGACCTTCCACCTGCGTAAAGACGCCAAATGGTCCAACGGCAAGCCGGTGACGGCGCAAGATTTCGTCTACAGCTGGCAGCGCGTAGTGGATCCGAAAACTGCATCGCCTTACGCCAGCTACCTGCAGTACGCCCATGTGGAAAACGTCGATGACATCATCGCCGGTAAAAAAGACAAGTCGACGCTGGGCGTGAAGGCCATCGACGACCACACCTTCCAGGTGACCCTGAGCGAGCCGGTGCCTTATCTGGTTGAAATGACCCCACACTACGCCATGAAGCCGGTTTACAAAGACGCGGTGGAGAAGTTTGGCGAGAAGTGGACGCTGCCAGCCAACTACGTCAGCAACGGCGCTTACAAACTGAAAGACTGGATTGTCAACGAACGCATCGTACTGGAACGCAACCCGGAATATTGGGATAACGCCAAAACCATCATCAATAAAGTGACGTTCCTGCCTATTTCATCGGAAGTGACCGACGTTAACCGCTACCGCACCGGCGAAATCGACATGACCTACAACAACATGCCGATCGAACTGTTCCAGAAGCTGAAGAAAGAGATCCCGAAAGAGGTGCATGTTGATCCTTACCTGTGCACCTACTACTACGAAATCAACAACCAGAAGGCGCCGTTCACCGATGCGCGCGTGCGTGAAGCGCTGAAGCTGGGCATGGACCGCGACATCATCGTCAACAAGGTGAAAAACCAGGGCGATCTGCCGGCCTACAGCTTTACGCCGCCATACACCGACGGCGCCAAGCTGACTCCGCCGGAGTGGTTCGGCTGGACGCAGGAAAAACGCAACGAAGTGGCGAAGAAACTGCTGGCGGAAGCCGGCTACGGCCCGGGTAAACCGTTGACCTTCTCCCTGCTGTACAACACCTCCGATCTGCACAAGAAGCTGGCGATCGCCGCCGCGTCCATCTGGAAGAAAAACCTGGGCGTGGACGTGAAGCTGGTGAACCAGGAGTGGAAAACCTTCCTGGATACCCGTCATCAGGGGACCTATGACGTGGCGCGCGCCGGCTGGTGCGCCGACTATAACGAGCCGAGTTCGTTCCTGAACATGATGCTGTCCGACAGCAGCAGTAACACCCCGCACTATAAGAGCGCCGAGTTCGACAAGCTGATGGCCAACGTGTTGACCGCGAAGAGCAAAGACGAGCGCGCCGATCTGTATCAGAAAGCGGAAGTTCAGCTGGATAAAGATTCCGCCATCGTTCCGCTGTATTACTATGTGAACGCCCGTTTGGTGAAACCTTACGTCGGTGGCTACACCGGCAAAGACCCGCTTGATAACGTGTACGACAAAAACCTGTACATCATCAAGCATTGATACGGTAAGAGCCGGCGGCGCAGGCCGCCGGCCCATGTTGAGAATAATAAGCCGTCATCAGGCTGTCGCACAGGGTTAGGGCAATGCTTAAATTTATACTTCGTCGCTTATTGGAAGCGATCCCGACACTATTTATCCTTATCACCATCTCATTCTTCATGATGCGCCTGGCGCCCGGCAGTCCATTTACCGGGGAACGCGCATTGCCGCCGGAAGTTATGGCGAATATCGAAGCCAAATACCATTTGAACGACCCGATCTGGAAACAGTACGGTCATTATCTGGCGCAGCTTGCGCAGGGAGACTTCGGCCCGTCCTTTAAATACAAGGACTATTCGGTCAACGATCTGGTCGCCAGCTCTTTCCCGGTTTCCGCCAAACTCGGCCTGGCCGCGTTTCTGCTGGCGGTGGTGCTGGGCGTGAGCGCCGGCGTGATCGCCGCGTTGAATCAGAACACCAAATGGGACTACACGGTGATGGGGTTCGCCATGACCGGGGTGGTGATACCCAGTTTCGTGGTGGCGCCGCTGTTGGTGCTAATCTTCGCCATCACGTTGAAATGGCTGCCGGGCGGCGGCTGGAACGGCGGCGCGCCTAAGTTCATCATCTTGCCGATGGTGGCGCTGTCTCTGGCCTATATCGCCAGCATCGCCCGTATCACGCGCGGCTCGATGATTGAAGTGCTGCACTCCAACTTCATTCGCACCGCGCGCGCTAAAGGCTTGCCGATGCGCCGCATCATTTTCCGCCACGCGCTGAAGCCGGCGCTGTTGCCGGTGCTGTCCTATATGGGCCCGGCGTTCGTCGGGATCATCACCGGTTCGATGGTGATCGAAACCATCTACGGCCTGCCGGGGATCGGCCAGCTGTTCGTTAACGGCGCGCTGAACCGCGACTACTCCCTGGTGTTGAGCCTGACCATTCTGGTGGGCGCTCTGACCATTCTGTTCAACGCGATCGTCGATGTGCTGTATGCGGTCATCGATCCGAAAATCCGTTATTAATCTGGAGCACGCGAATGATGTTGACTAAAAAGAACAGCGAAGCTCTGGAACACTTCAGCGAGAAGCTGGAAGTGGAAGGACGCAGCCTGTGGCAAGACGCGCGCCGGCGCTTTATGCATAACCGTGCGGCGGTCAGCAGCCTGTTCATCCTGGTGTTGATCACGCTGTTTGTGGTGCTGGCGCCGATGCTGTCGCAATTTGCCTACGACGATACCGATTGGGCGATGATGTCCGCCGCGCCAAGCCTGGAATCGGGGCACTATTTCGGCACCGATTCCTCCGGGCGCGACCTACTGGTGCGCGTGGCGATTGGCGGGCGTATCTCGCTGATGGTCGGCGTGGCGGCGGCGCTGGTGGCGGTGATCGTCGGCACCCTGTACGGCGCGATGTCCGGTTATCTGGGCGGCAAGATCGACTCGGTGATGATGCGTCTGCTGGAGATCCTCAACTCCTTCCCGTTCATGTTCTTCGTGATCCTGCTGGTGACCTTCTTCGGCCAGAATATCCTGTTGATCTTCGTGGCGATCGGTATGGTGTCGTGGCTGGATATGGCGCGTATCGTGCGCGGCCAAACGCTCGGTCTCAAGCGTAAGGAGTTCATCGAAGCGGCGCTGGTGTGCGGCGTCTCCACGCGCAACATCGTGCTGCGGCATATCGTGCCTAACGTGCTCGGCGTGGTAGTGGTGTACGCGTCGCTGCTGGTGCCGAGCATGATCCTGTTCGAATCCTTCCTCAGCTTCCTGGGGCTGGGCACGCAGGAGCCGCTGAGCAGTTGGGGCGCATTGCTCAGCGACGGCGCCAACTCAATGGAAGTTTCACCGTGGTTGCTGCTGTTCCCGGCGGGTTTCCTGGTAGTCACTCTGTTCTGTTTCAACTTTATCGGCGATGGCCTGCGTGACGCCCTCGACCCGAAAGATCGTTAAGGAGTGCAACCATGAGCACCATTGAACATCCTCAACTGCAAACCGGCGCCGGCGTCAAAACGTCGCCGCTGCTGGACGTGAAAGACCTGCGCGTCACGTTTTCCACGCCGGACGGCGACGTGACGGCGGTAAACGATCTGAACTTCGATCTGCGCGCCGGCGAAACGCTGGGCATCGTCGGTGAATCTGGCTCAGGCAAATCGCAGACCGCGTTCGCCCTGATGGGGCTGCTGGCGAGCAATGGCCGCATCGGCGGCTCGGCCAAATTCAACGGCCGCGAGATCCTCAACCTGCCGGAAAATCAGCTTAACAAGCTGCGGGCCGAGGAGATCTCGATGATCTTCCAGGACCCGATGACCTCGCTCAACCCTTATATGCGCGTTGGCGAACAGCTGATGGAAGTGCTGATGCTGCATAAGAAACTGAGCAAAAGCGAAGCCTTCGAAGAGTCGGTCCGCATGCTCGACGCGGTGAAAATGCCGGAGGCGCGCAAGCGCATGCGCATGTACCCGCACGAGTTTTCCGGCGGTATGCGCCAGCGCGTGATGATCGCCATGGCGTTGCTGTGCCGGCCGAAGCTGCTGATCGCCGACGAGCCGACCACCGCGCTGGACGTGACCGTCCAGGCGCAGATCATGACGCTGCTCAACGAGCTGAAGCGCGAGTTCAACACCGCCATCATCATGATCACCCACGACCTGGGCGTGGTGGCCGGCATCTGCAACAAGGTGCTGGTGATGTACGCCGGCCGCACCATGGAATACGGCAGCGCGCGCGAGGTGTTCTACCAGCCGAGCCATCCGTACTCCATTGGTCTGTTGAATGCGGTGCCGCGTCTCGACGCCGAAGGCGAAGCGTTGTTGACCATTCCCGGCAACCCGCCGAACCTACTGCGGTTGCCGAAAGGCTGCCCGTTCCAGCCGCGCTGCCCGTACGCCATGGAACAGTGCGCGAGCGCTCCGCCGTTGGAGCAATTTGGGGAAGGGCGCCTGCGCGCCTGCTTTAAACCGGTGGAGGCGTTAGTATGACAGCGGTAACCGACAAGAAAGTGCTGCTCGAAGTCGCCGATCTGAAAGTGCACTTCGACATTCATGACGACAAACAGTGGTTCTGGCAGCCGCCGAAAACCCTGAAGGCGGTCGATGGCGTCACGCTGCGGCTGTTCGAGGGGGAAACCCTGGGCGTGGTTGGCGAATCCGGCTGCGGCAAATCCACCTTCGCGCGCGCCATCATCGGCCTGGTGAAGGCCACCAGCGGGCGCGTCGCCTGGCTGGGCAAAGATCTGCTGGGCATGAGCGACGCCGACTGGCGTAAAACCCGCAGCGATATCCAGATGATCTTCCAGGATCCGCTGGCTTCGCTCAACCCGCGCATGACCATCGGCGAGATCATCGCCGAGCCGCTGCGCACCTACTACCCGAAAATGCCGCGTCAGGAAGTGAAGGACAAGGTCAAGGCGATGATGCTGAAGGTCGGCCTGTTGCCTAACCTGATCAACCGCTACCCGCACGAGTTCTCCGGCGGTCAGTGCCAGCGTATCGGCATCGCGCGCGCGCTGATCCTCGAACCGAAGCTGGTGATCTGCGACGAGCCGGTCTCCGCGCTGGACGTGTCGATTCAGGCGCAGGTGGTGAACCTGTTGCAGCAACTGCAGCGCGAGATGGGGCTGTCATTGATCTTTATCGCCCACGATTTGGCGGTGGTGAAGCACATTTCCGATCGCGTGCTGGTGATGTACCTGGGCCATGCGGTGGAGCTGGGCACCTATGATGAGGTGTACCACAACCCGCAGCACCCTTACACCAAAGCGCTGATGTCGGCGGTGCCGATCCCGGATCCGGACAAGGAGAAGGAAAAACAGATCCAGCTGTTGGAAGGGGAGCTGCCTTCGCCGATCAACCCGCCGACCGGCTGCGTGTTCCGCACCCGCTGCCCGATCGCCGGGCCGGAGTGCGCCAAGACGCGTCCGCTGCTGGAGGGCAGCTTCCGCCACGCGGTATCCTGCCTGAAGGTCGATCCGCTGTAATGCGACGCTAGCCGGCAACAAAAAGCCCCGCTGAATAAGCGGGGCTTTTTTATCCGATGCGCTGGCGGCGAATCACTCTTTCCACAGAATGTGGCACAGCTTGTGGTCTTTCTCGCGGCAGATCAGCACGCGGGCGAACACGTCGTTGATTGGCTCGCCGTCGCTGTCCGCCAGACCGATCACCACTTCGGCGAAGAAGTCTGGGTTCAGATCGTAGTCCACGTGCTCGCTCCAGTCTTCGGAGGGATCGTACAGTTCTGCGCCGCCGCGCTCTTCAAACTGCAGATTGAACAGCAGAATATCCGCCGGATCCAGATTGTCGCCGGCCAATTCGAGGAAAATGTCGTAGGCCTGTTCCAGCGTTTCGTCTTCGGTAAGGCGGTTATTCAAATCCATAAAAAAATCCTGATAACAAATGATTTGGCGCTATTAAAGCACGCTCGCTGCGGCTTTTACAGCAGCGGGCTGAAAAAGTAGAACAGGCGCTCAACCAGGCGATGCCAGAACGGCCGCTTCAGCCACTCTTTGGCGTTCAGCAACTGGGAACGGGCGATGTAATCTTCCTGCACGCAGGCCAGATCGCTGCCGAAGCCGTCGTCGTCGATCACCAGGGTGATTTCGAAATTCAGCCACAGGCTGCGCATATCCAGATTGACGGTGCCGACCAGGCTAAGCTGGCCGTCAACCAGCACACTCTTGGTGTGCAGCAGACCGCCTTCGAACTGATAAATCTTCACTCCGGCTTCCAGCAGCTCGGAGAAGAACGCGCGGCTGGCCCAGCGCACCATCATCGAATCGTTGTCGCGCGGCACGATGATGCTGACCTCGACGCCGCGCAGAGCGGCGGTGCAGATGGCGTGCAGCAGATCGTCGCTCGGCACGAAGTACGGCGTGGTCATGATCAGCTGCTCGCGCGCGGAATAAACCGCGGTTAGCAGCGCCTGGTGGATCATTTCCTCGGGGAAGCCGGGGCCGGAGGCGATCACCTGAATGGTGTGGCCGCTTTCCTGCTCGAACGGCATGATGTTGACGTCCGGCGGCGGCGGCAGAATGCGCTTGCCGGTTTCAATTTCCCAGTCGCAGGCATAGACGATGCCCATGGTGGTGGCCACCGGGCCTTCCATGCGCGCCATCAGATCGATCCATTGGCCGACGCCCGCATCCTGTTTGAAGTAGCGCGGATCGACCATGTTCATGCTGCCGGTATAGGCGATATAGTTGTCGATCAGCACCACTTTGCGGTGCTGACGCAGATCCATGCGGCGCAGGAACACGCGCAAGAGGTTGACCTTCAACGCTTCGACCACTTCGATGCCGGCGTTGCGCATCATCGCCGGGTAGGGGCTGCGGAAAAATTGCAGGCTGCCGGCGGAGTCCAGCATCAGGCGGCAGTGTACGCCGCGCCGGGCGGCGGCCATCAGCGATTCGGCCACCTGATCGACCAGGCCGCCGGGCTGCCAGATATAGAACACCATTTCGATGTTGTGGCGCGCCAGCTCGATGTCGCGGATCAGCGCTTTCAGCGTGTCGTCGGTGGTGGTGAGCAGCTGCAGCTGGTTGCCCTTGACGCCGTCGATGCCCTGGCGGCGGTTGCACAGCTGGAACAGCGGTTCGGCGACTTTACTGTATTCGGTGGCGAAGATGCGACGGCTCTCTTTCAGTTCCTTCAGCCAGCGCGCGGTCGACGGCCACATGGCCTTGGCGCGCTCGGCCCGGCGCTTGCCCAGATGCAGCTCGCCGAACGATAAATAGGCCACGATGCCGAACAGCGGCAGAATATAGATAACCAGCAGCCAGGCCATGGCAGAGGGAACCGCACGGCGTTTCATCAAAATGCGCATCGTCACGCCGGCGATCAGCAGCCAGTAGCCGAACACCATGAGCCAACTGATTACGGTATAAAATGTTGTCATAAAGGCGAAAAATCCTGTTCGCAAACCACCAATGATGAGTGTACGCACAGATCGGGCAAGGCGAAACCTTTTATCGGCGCTTATGTTACATAAATATGATGAAGTTAAGGCACTTGCCGAAATTGAAAGGGGGGCTTTTGCCGGTGCGACGTCCGGTATGTTGCCGATAACGGCGGCTTGGATCACGGGCGGAAAGGGCTATAATGCCCGCGGTTGGCATTAGACGAACGAGTGACGGAATTATGAGACGCAGTAGAAATGAAGTGGGCCGTTGGCGCATGTTGCGACAGAGCCAACGTCGCCGGCATCGCTGGCTGGAACGCCAGTCGTGCAGCAATCGCCATATTATCCGGGTGCGGCGCCGCCTGGACGATCAGCATCGGCGTGCGTTGCTGTTTGCGGTATCCTGCGAGTGGTAAAACGAAAACAGTCCCGAGAGGGACTGTTTTGTTATGGCGTCAGGGTTATTTGCCGAGGTAGGCGTTGAGCATCCAGACCTGTTTTTCCTGCTCTTTGATATAATCGCTCATCAATGACGCGGTGCCTTCGTCGCCGGCGTCTGCCGCTACCGTCAGCAGTTCACGCTGCTGCTGCAGCAAGATTGAATACCCTTCCAACAGGCCGCGCAGCGTGCCCTTATCATCGGTCACGTTGGTGTGTTCCTTGATGTCGGCGGTTTTCAGATAGTCGCTGAAAGCGTGACGCGGCTGTGAGCCCAGCGTCAGGATACGTTCCGCCAGCTCATCCACCTTGGTCAGCAGATCGTTGTAAGTTTCTTCGAATTTCGCGTGCAGCTCAAAGAACTGCGGGCCGGTAATATTCCAGTGATAGCCGCGCACGTTCATATACAGCACCTGATAATTCGCCAACAGCGCATTCAGCGCTTCGGCGAGTTTTGCCGATTGTTTACTGTCGAGGCCGATATGGGTTTTCGCTGCTTTCTTCGCCGTTGCCATAATAATCTTCTCCTGATTATTCGTTCCAAGGGTAGACAGAATCAATTTCCATAGCTGTTACAGTAACCGGATTTATCGCAGGGTTAAACACGATAACAGGCATCATTACCATCGCTTAAACCGATGACGATAAATCCGTCGAGCAAATTGCCGAATCAGTTTACGCAGGATCCGCCGGCGAAAAAAGCCGCTTTTATCGGTTACTTGCGCAGCGCCAGTTTTACCACGCCGGCGCCCAGCGCCATTAACAGCGCGGCGGCGATCAGCACCGTAATAAAGGCGCGATCGAAGGCCAAACGCGCCAGCTGCGTCAGCTGCTGCGCGCGATCGGCCGCCATTCCGGCGGCCAGCCGCAGGGCTTCGTCGATACTGTCGTAGGCCAAATCGCTGACCGGCAGCGCCGCCGGCAGCGCCAGGCTGTGACTGTAGACCGCCGTCATCAACCCACCGAGCAGCGTCACGCCCAGCACGCCACCCAGCTCGTAGGAGACGTCTTCGATAGAGGCCGCCATGCCGGATTTCTCCTCCGGCGCGTTCAGCATGATGGCGGTGGACGCGGCGGTGATCACGCCGCCGAGGCCAAAGCCCACCAACGCCAGGCTCACCAGCTGCGGTGCCATGCTGCTTTGATACCACAGGGCGAGGCCGGCGATGCCGAAGGCGGTCAGGACGAAACCGCCGAGGATGATGCTGCGCTCACCGTAGCGCGGCAACAGTAAACCGGCCATTGGCCCCGCCAGCGCCGAGGCCAGCGGGATCGGCAAGATGAACAGCGCAGCCTGCAGCGGGCTGAGGCCGAGCACCAGCTGCAAGCGTTGGCTGAGCACCAGCTCGACGCCGATCAGGGCCACCATCGACAGCAACGCCACGCCGATGCCGCCGGCGAACAGCCGGTTGCGGAACAGGGAGAAATCGATCATCGGGTGAGCGCTGCGCTGCTGACGACGCACAAACAGCACCAGGAACAGGATGCCGATCAGGGCCGCTGCGAGCAACGCGCTGAGGTCAGGCGCCGGCTTGCTCAGTTCCTTCAGCGCATAGATAGCGCCGATCAGACCGATCATGATCTGCACCGAGCCGACGATATCGGCGGGGCGCGGGTTATCGCCGCCGCAGCGGGGGATCAGTTTCCACGCTAGCGGCCAGACCAGCAACACCACCGGTACGTTGATCAGGAACACCGATCCCCACCAGAAATACTCCAGCAGCAGGCCGCCGACCACCGGGCCGATGGCCGCGCCGCCGGAGGCCACCGAGGCCCAGATGCCGATCGCCAGCGCGCGTTCGCGTTCGTCGGTAAAGACGTGGCGCACGATGGACAGCGTGGCGGGCATCATCATTGCCGCGCCAACGGCGAGGAATACCCGCGCGGCGATCAGCCACTCGGCGGTGGGCGAGAAAGCGGCGCACAGCGAAGCGACGGCAAACACCGGCAGCCCGGCGAGAAACAGCCGCTTATGGCCGATGCGATCGCTCAGCATGCCGGCGCCGGGCAGTAGCCCGGCGACCACCAGTGGGTAGGCGTTGACGATCCAGAGTTTTTGCGAGGCGCTGGCGTCCAGCGCCTGGGTTAAGCGTGGCAGAGCGGTATAGAGCACCGTCATGTCGATAACAATCAGGAACAGGGCGCTGGCGACCATTGTCAGGATTAACCAGCGGTTCTTGGCGTACATAAGTCATAATCCAGTTAACGTGGGCGGCGCGAAGGCGCCGCCATTGTGGTAACCCTCCGGCGATGCCGGGTGGTATACTGGCGATAATATATATCCATACGTTCGTATTGAAAAGAAGGGTTTCTTAATGGGACGTCAACGCAGCATCGATCGCGACAAAGTTTTGGACACCGCCGAAGAGATCGTCGCCACCCAGGGCGCCGCCGGCTTGACCATTGACGCCGTCGCCAAAGCGATGGGGATCTCCAAGGGCGGGGTGCAGTACTGTTTCGGCAGCAAAGACGCCCTGATTGATGCCATGTTCGATCGCTGGGGCAGTGCCTACGAGACGCTGTTCGCCGCTATCGCCGGTGACGATCCTTCGCCGCAGACCAGCGTGCGGGCGCATATGTTGGCGACGCAAAGCTCGGATCAGACCGCCAGCGCCAAGGCCGCCGGGCTAATGGCGACGCTGATTCAAACGCCGGAGCATCTGGCGAGCACGCGTGAATGGTATCGCAGCCGCATCGCCGGTTTGGATTTGACGACGGAAGAAGGCAAGCGCGCGCGCCTGGCGTTTCTCGCCACCGAAGGCGCCTTTATGCTGCGTTACTTTGGTTTGATGGATATCGACCAGGCGGAATGGGAAACGATGTTCACCGATATGCAGGCGTTGATTTTAACTGAGGGTGCCTATCGCACTGATAGCTAGTAAAGCCCGCAGTGAAAGGCGTATGTTTATCGCACAAGATATTCCCTCGAAGAACTTTTTAGCCAGCCACTCCGTGCTGGCTTTTTTTTGCCTGCGGCAAGCTTCGGAGCAAAGGCCCCCTGCGTGCAGGGGGCTCCGGACATTACTTGCGCGCGTCCAACAGTTGCTGGGCATTCTCTGTGGTAACGACGGTCCACGGAATGTAGTAATGCTTCTGCGTGCCACCCTCCCATTTCAGATCCTTGGCGTACTGCTTCCAGATATCCGACTGTGGTTGATAGCTTACACCTTTCACGGCGCGCAGCGCGACGTCAATGGAACCCTGCATCTGGCCTTTGGCATCTTGCAGAATAGAGACCATTTCACCGGCCTGCACCGCATGAATCGCGTCGGAGACGCCGTCAACGCCGGCAATCGCGAAGTCCTTCACATTCAGGCCTGCGCCTTTGATCGCTTCGATAGCGCCCAGCGCCATCTCGTCGTTTTGACCAATCACGCCGTTGATTTTACCCCGGTGCTTCTGCAGCCAGTTTTCCATCAGCGGCTGCGCTTCCGCGCGTGACCAGTTGGCCGTTTTGCGCTCAAGTACCGTGACCTGGCCGGCGCCGCACTCGGCAATCGCTTTATCGTTACCCTTGCCGCGCTGGATCTCGCCGCTGCCGCCTTTCGGGCCTTCGATAATCACCACGTTCACCTTCTGGTTCTTGCAGTCGAGTTTGTCCAGGACGGCTTTGGCTTCCAGATACCCCCCCAACTCGTCATTAGACACCACTTCAGACGTCATCGCGTCCGTGTTCAGGCGCGCGTTGGTGACCACCACCGGGATTTTGGCTTCGTTGGCATTAGTGACGATATCGATATTGGCTTCAAAATCCATCGGGTTGACGATAATGGCATCGGCGCGCGTTTGGATAGCGGTGGCGGCCTGATCGTTTTGCACCGATGCATCATAACGCCCATCGTAGAAGGTCAGCACGGCTTCGCCGCTTTTCACCGCCGGGTGTTCCTTCCCGAACCTTTCCATCAATTGCACGAACTCGGCTTTGTTGCCGTACATCAATACCGCGATTTTAACCGGGGCGGCCTGAGCTGCCGACAGGCTACCGAGCATCATGGCAGAGGCAAACAACGCTATCTTGGTCTTATTCATGGTTTTCTCCTGGTAGAGTTGGGTCTGATGTTATTAATCGCGCTGTTGCTTACGCGATGGGTCGAGCAATACGGCAAGAACGATCAATGCGCCTTTGATAATTTGTTGGTAATACGATTGCACGCCGAGCAGATCGAGGCCGTTATTCATCACCCCGATAATTAGCACGCCGAAGAAGGTGCCGACCAGCGTACCGACGCCGCCGGCCATGCTGGTGCCACCGATCACCACCGCCGCGATGGCGTCCAGCTCATACCCTGCGCCGGCGTTGGTCTGCGCCGAACCGGTGCGTGCGGTGAGGATCAGGCCGGCGATGCCGGCCAGTGCGCCGCACAGCGTATACACCAGTATTTTGATGCGGGTGACGTTAATCCCCGAGGTGCGCGCGCTTTTCGGGTTGCCGCCGACGGCGTAGATGTAACGCCCGAAGAGGGTTTTATTCAGCACCAGCCAGGCGAGGGCGAACAGCACGATGAAGATGATGACCGGCACCGGAACGCCGCCGACATAGCCATTGCCTAACCAGCGGAAATCGCTGTTCAATTGCGATACTGGATTGCCGTTGGTGGTCAACATGGTTAACCCGCGCGCCGCGGAGAGCATGCCCATGGTGACGATAAACGGCTGCAACCGGTAGCGAGCCAACACGGTGCCGTTCACCAGGCCGCAGACGATGCCGATGCCCAGCGCCACGATCAGCGGCGCCATGACGGCGGTCGCGGTGTCGCCGATAGCCAATCCGCTGTTGTTGGTGGCGAAACGGGCGGCGACGATCCCGCTTAACGCCAGCACCGAGCCCACGGAGAGATCGACGCCGGCCGTAATGATGACGAAGGTCATGCCGATCGCCAGAATGCCGTTGATCGAGACCTGGCGCAGGACGATCAGGGTGTTTTCATTGCTGAGAAAATAATTGCTGCTCCAGGCCCCCTGAGCGACCTGATATTCGCCAATCAGCGCCACGATCAGGCACAGGGCGAAAAAGGCGATGATAATGCCGTATTTGTGCATACGGCGCTTATTGCGGGTGAAAAATGAAATTCCTGGTGATAAGGAGTGGGCGCTGCTCATTTTTTTTCTCTCTCTGGTTAAACCGCAAGTTTCATCAGTGCTGCCTGGGTCGCATCGGCCGCCGAAAGCTCGCCGGCCAACTGCCCGTCGCGAAACACCAATATGCGATCGCTCATGCCGATAATTTCCGAAAGCTCGGAGGAAACCATGATGATCCCTTTGTTTTGCAAGGCGAACTCCGACATAAATCGGTAGATCTCTTTCTTGGCGCCGACGTCGATGCCGCGCGTCGGCTCGTCGAGCAGCAAAACCTCCGGATCCAGCAGCGCCCAACGGCCCAGCACCACTTTTTGCTGGTTGCCGCCGCTCAGGTTACCCACGGGTTGTTCGCCATCGTGGGTTTTAACGTTGAAGCGCTGGATCATGTCGCGGGTTCGCGCCTGCTCCCGTTTCTCGCTGACAAACCCCATCCGGCTGATGCCGGCAAAAGAGGCGATATTGATGTTTTCACTGACGGAACGGCACAGCACTAGGCCGGTTTCCTTGCGATCTTCCGTCACGTAGGCAATACCGCTGTCGATGGCCTTGCGCGGAGAATGGCGGTTCAGCGTCTTGTCACCCAAGCGGATCGTGCCGCTGTCGGCATGCTGAATGCCGAAGATAAGATCGAGAAACTCGCTGCGGCCCGATCCCACCAGGCCGTAGATGCCCAGGATCTCACCGTGCTTCAGTTGCAGGCTGATATCTTTTATCTTGCTGCGCCAACACAGGTTGTTGACCTCCAGCAAGACCTCTTCACCGGGCTGATTGAATTTGGCGAACTCGCTGTCGTACTCGCCGCCAATAATGTGTTCGATCAGCTGCTCACGGGTAATGTCAGCGATATAGCCTTCATGGATATAGGCGCCGTCGCGGAAAATGGTGTAGCTGTCCGCGATTTGGAATATCTCTGACAAACGGTGGGAGACGTAGATAATGCCTTTACCTTTCGCCGCCAGTTGCTGAAGCGTCTGAAAGATTTTTTGCGCATCCTCCTCGCCAATCGCCGAGGTGGGTTCATCCATGATGATGATGTCGGCATTGGCATGCGACAGCGCTTTGGCGATCTCGACCAACTGCTGCTCGGCGACGCTCAGGTTGCGCATTTTCTCTCGGGCGTCGATCTTGAAATCGAGTTCCTTGAGCAAGCTGGTGGTGCGTTGATTGAGCGTCGCGAAATCGACGAACCCTAGGCGTCTCGGCTCGCGGCCCAGCCAAATGTTTTCGGCCACCGTCAGATCCGGGATCGCGCTCAGTTCCTGCTGCACGATGGCGATGCCGGCGTTGAGGGCTTCCCGGGGATGATGAAATTCACAGCGTTGGCCATTGATAAAAATGTCGCCGCCATCGGGTTGAATAAAGCCCATCAGAATGCTGAGAAAGGTGGATTTACCCGCGCCGTTGCCGCCGCACAGGGCATGGATGGATCCACGCCGCAGGCAAAACTCCGCATTCTTGAGCGCCACGACCGGGCCAAAAGCTTTCCTGACGCCGCTGACCTCCAGCAGGTAGGCGGGCGCTTGCGTCTGGGGATCTCGCGTCACAGTTGCACCTCCGGATAGGTCTGCTGCAAGCGTTGCAGGTACCGTTGATAAAGCGTCTCGTATTGCGCCTGTCTGCCAGCATGTGGCCGTGTGCGCGTGGCCTCATCCAGCGCAACGAAACGCTGGCACAGTTCGGCCAGCAACGCGCCGGCGTTCCGCTGCGGATCGTCGGCCAACGTCGTCGCCCACATCGCCTGAATGGCGCCGCCCAGCGCGGCGGTCTCTTTGGCTTTCAGACAGACTACCGGGCACCCCATCACGTCCGCGACGATTTGTCGCCAGGCGGCGCTGCGGGCGCCGCCGCCGGTGAGGCGGATCTCGCGCGCTTCGATGCCCTGACGGCGAAACAGCTCGATGCCATAGCGCAACCCATACGTAGCGCTTTCGACTACCGCCAGGCAGAGATTGGCACGGGTAAAATTGTCGCTATCGAGGTTATGCAGACTGGCGCGCGCGTGGGGCAACGGCGGAACACGTTCGCCATTGAAGAACGGCAGCATCTCGACACCGCCTGCACCGGGCACGGCCTGCGTCAACAAAGCGTTAAAGCCGGCAAGGTCTTCGTCCAGCAGCATTTGTACCGCAGTGGTGGCCGAGGTGACATTCATGGTGCAAATCAATGGCAGCCACCCGTTGGTGCTGGAGCAGAAGCCGGCAATCATGTCCGACTCCGCCGCGACGGGGGCGGCAGACCAGGCGAATAGCGTGCCGGAGGTGCCCAGACTCAGGGTAAGGGTGCCGGCCTCGATGTTGCCGGAACCGATGGCCGCCATCATGTTGTCGCCGCCGCCGGTCGATACCCGAACTGCCGGGCCGAGGCCGAGTTTTTCCGCGGCGGCGGGGCGCACCGTGCCGATGCAGCATTCCGCGCTTTTGAGCGGCGGCAGGGCTTGCCACAGGCGGCCGCTGTCGTCGATGAGATCGACCGCGGTTTTGCTCCAGCGACGGGTGCGTACATCGAACAACCCGGTGCCGGAAGCGTCGCCATATTCCGCTACGCGCTCCCCGGTCAGCCAGAAGTTCAAATAATCATGAGGCAACAACACGGTGTGCAGTTTTGCCCAGAGCGCCGGATGGTGTGTTTTGAACCAAAGGATTTTTGACGCGGTATAACCGGTGGCGATCCGCAGGCCGAGTGTTTCCAGCGAGCCGTTGGCTCCGCCGAGCTGTTGCAGGAGTCGTTCGTTTTCCTCTGCGGTTTCGGTATCGCACCACAGCTTGACGCTGTGCAGCACGTTGCCGTCTGCGTCCAGTGGCACAAACCCATGTTGTTGGCCCGAGACCCCCAGAGCATGAATCTCCCGTGCATCAACGCCGGCGTTAGTCACGGCTTGGCGAAAAGCGATGACTAACGCCTCAATCCACCAGTCGGCCTCTTGTTCGCGCCGGCCATTGGCTTGGCTGATGAGACGGTGAGGGGCGTTGCCCTCACCGAGGATCACGCCCTGTGTGCTGTCGACAATCACGACTTTCGTGCCTTGCGTACCGCAGTCTATGCCAGCATAGAGCGCCATAGGATCACTCCATTTCCAGCATGATTTTGATGTCCGAGGCATGTCCTGCCGCCGCGCGCTCGAAAGCGGCTACGCTGTCGGAAAACTTGTAGGTTTGGCTTATCAACGGCTGGACGCGCAATTTGCCGCTGCTCAACAGCCGCAGCGTGCGCGGGTACATGTTGGCGTAGCGGAAAATGGTCTTGAAGGTGATTTCCTTGGCCTGCGCGGCGACGATATCCATCGGCGCGGCATCGATCGGCATGCCGACCAGCACGGCGGTCGCCCCGGGCGCCGCATGCTCGGCCAGCGTAGCGATAGCCGGTTTGGCGCCGCTGCATTCAAACACGACATCGGCGCCATTGCCGCTGGTGAGCGCGGCCACTTTCCCCGCCAGGTCGCCGGTTTTGATATTGACGGCGTGCAGCCCCTCATAACTGGCCGCCACGGCGAGTTTTTCGTCAAACAGGTCGCAGATAATGACGTCCGAACAGCCGCCCGCCAGCGCCGCGAGGGCGGTGACCACGCCGATCGGCCCGGCGCCGATCACCAGTGCGATATCGCCGGGTTTGATCCCGGCTTTGGTGGCCGCTTGCATGCCGATGGCTAAGGGTTCCACCATGGCGCCCTCAGCGAAACTGACGTTGTCCGGCAATTTGAACGTGAAGGCGGCGGGGTGGATGACGGTTTCGCGCAGGCAGCCGTGCACCGGTGGCGTCGCCCAGAAGCGAACGGCCGGGTCCAGGTTGTAAATCCCGGCGCGCGTCTGCGCCGAGTTGAGATCGGGAATGCCGGGCTCCATGCAAACGCGATCGCCGACGCTGAGGTGAGTGACGTTTTTACCGGTCGCGAGCACCACGCCGGCGGCTTCATGGCCAAGCACCATCGGGGCGTTAACCACGAACGGGCCAATGCGGCCATGTTGGTAATAGTGCACATCGCTGCCGCAGATGCCCACGGAATGAATTTTTATCTGCACATCATCGGGCCCCAGCGTTTCGGCAAGCTGGACGTCCTCGATAGCGATTTCCCCCGCTTTGGCCAACACTAATGCTTTCATATTGCCTCCTGGTGAATCATTTTTATGGTAACGATATCATTTCAATGCGGCGATAGTGGGCTAAAGCGGGGGGTTAAACTGTGATCGATGTTGGAATTACTCGACGGGAGTTAATTTTGCTGGTGGGTTGTTATTCAATATAGGGATGAAGATCACAAAATCGGCGATGCAATGACGGTTTTAATATCAGCATGCTGATATCGATACCGTTACTTTGCAGGGGAAATGATGAACAAACAACAACGTGCCATAGCCGCTACGCTGGAATACTTGCGTGAGGCGGACATTGTTTTGACTGAGGAAGAACAGCAACGTATTGAAATTGCGACGTTTGGCTTGGCTGACTATCCCGTCTCAGGGCTGCAGCTGCTGACCTATGTCAACTCACCTCGGTATTGCGCGAAAGAGCTGGTGCTGTTTCCTGGTCAGACTTGCCCGGAACATTTACATCCTCCCTTTGCCGGCACACCCGGCAAGCAAGAGACGTTCCGTTGCCGTTGGGGAGAGGTGTTTTTGTTTGTCGATGATGAAAACCTGACGCTTAATGATGCCGGCGGCGAACCGGTATGTCGGGTGCCAGAGGGCGCAGAACCTTGGTACACCTGCAATCGCTATATTCTCTTGCGGCCTGGCGAACAATACACCATCGCCCCCAATACCCGGCACTGGTTTCAGGCTGGGAAGCGGGGCGCAGTGGTGTCCGAGTTCTCTTCCGAGAGCCGTGACGAGCTGGATATCTTTACCGATCCCCGGATTAACCGCCTGGCAGGCGTAAACCATTAGCGCCACGATGAAAGTTCTGTCATGATGTTGCCAATGGTACAAAATGATACTTTAAGCTAAGGAGCTGCATTTGGCAGTGGGTCGAGGACGGAAAGCGACGCTGGCTAGCGTGGCCGCACAGGCAAACGTCAGTAAAATCACCGCGTCGCGGGCATTTTCACAGCCGGACAAGGTTCATCCGGAAACGCTGCGCCGCATTCGGGAGACGGCTGCCGAACTCGGCTATGTGGTCAATGCCGCGGCGCGCAACCTGCGGGCGAAAAGCAGCAGAACCATTGGCATCGTCAACCCGGATATGGCCAACCCGTTCTTTGGCGGCCTGACACGCCTGATGACGCTTGAAGCGCAAAAAATGGGGTACGACACCCTGGTGTTCGACTCCTATGAGTCTCAGGAAAGCGAAGACAGAATCATCGACAAACTGATTGGCTACAACGTCGATGCGATCATTCTCTCGGTCATTTCCAACGATCATCTGTACCAGCCTTCCTATCTAAAACGGTTGGAAACATTGAATATCCCGGTGGTGCTGATCGACCGGGAACTGGACAATCGCCACTGCAGCGGCGTGTATATCGATAACCTGGACTGCGGTCTCCAGGCGGGGCGCTGGCTTTTGGAACAGAAAGCGCAGCGGGTGGTGGTGGTGTCCGGACCGGAGAACTCCAACGTTGCACGGGACAGGGTCACAGGGCTGCAGGCGGCGTTGCAAGGGAAAGTGGCGTCGTTTGAAGTGCTGTATGCCGATTTCTTTATGGACGTCGCCTGGCAAGAGACGAGCCGCTGGCTGGCCAATCACCGCGCGCCGGACTTTTTCGTCGGCTGCAATAACCAGATCTCCCTGGGTATCATCAAGGCCTGTATCGAACATCGGCTGCCGTTGATGCAGGACGTGTCGCTGTTCAGCATCGATGAGGTTTCGCATGCCGAGATCTACGGTTTCCATTTCCCTTGCGTGTCGCATGATTTGCAAGAGATCGCCTGGCAAGCCTTGAATCTGGCGATCCGTCGTATTGCCGACCCCGAGATCAAACCGGGCAAGGTGGTGGTGCGAGGAAAACTCGTCGCGTAACGGCGCACCCGTTCTCCTTATCCTTCATTTTTCAGCGTGTTGCGCTGTTTTTGGCTCATCCCGCCCGGCGGGACGGATGAGCAGCCACAAACCGCTTCCTGCCGTCGCCGCGCCTAGCAGCATGGGCCAGGAAAGGGGTTCATTGAACATTAACCCGGCCCAGCAGAAGGTAACGAAGGGACTGAGAAACAGCAGGCTCGTCACGCGCAGCGCAGAAGTGAGCTTTAGACACAACCAGTACAGGCCGTAACCGGCCAGCGTCGCCAGTAGCGCGTTCCAAAGCACGCCGATCGCAAACCCCGTCGTTACCGTGGGCAGCAGCGGGCCTTCATTGCCGGCCAGCGCGGCGAAAGCCAGCGCCGAAGCCGCGCTTTGTATCCCCAGCGAGGCCGGCAAACTCATTGCGTGCGCCCGCGGCAGCCGTTCCTGCCACAGGGTTGCCAGCGCGAGCGAGAGCATCCCCGCCAGCGGCAACAGGTAACTCCACAATGGGGCTTCTCCCCATGAGATGGCGCTGCCGGTCGCCAGCGTTACCCCGCTAACCCCCAAGGTTAAGCCGGACCAAACGCGACCATCGGGCAGACGGCGTTGCAACAGCATGCTCAGCAGCGCGGTGCCGAGAGGGAGCAAATCGGCGATGAGTGCGGCCAACCCGGCCGGCACGCCATATTCGATGCCTTTGCTGACGCCGGCCAGGTAACCGGTCATGGCAAGCAACCCAATCCCGGCGTGAACCGCTATCGTCAGAGGAGATGCACGCCTGATGGCGTTCAGACTAAACGGCAGCAACGCGAGAGCGACGACCACGCAGCGCCAGAACGCCACCAGCAACACCGGCGCGTAATCGGCGGCGAAGCGGATGCCGACGAAACCGGAGCTCCAGGCCACGATCAGCAGAACCTCGGCCGCAGCCAGCCAGAGGGCGGCTTTGCCGCGATGTTTGCCGCAGTGGGACGAGGGGCGAAATGATGGCAGGGACATGATGGTCACCTCCTTTCCGCCCGATGGTAGTGTGTGGCTATAATTTAATAAATCGAATAATTTTCGTTCAGTTGTTTAATGGAGTTAAATCATGCGGCCGACATTGGATATCGATCTCTTGCGCACTTTTCACGCCATTGCACGTTTGGGGCAATTTCGCGCGGCGGCGGCATTTGTCAATCGCAGCCCCGCCGCCGTGAGCGTGCATATCCAGCGCCTGGAACAGGTGGTGGGCGGCCGCCTGCTGGAGCGTGACAATCAGGCCGTGGTGCTGACGCCGCTGGGAAGCAAGCTGCTGGCATCGACGCTCGGGCTGCTGAGCGCCCATGACGATATTCTGCGGGAACTGCAGGGCGCGCCGCTAAGCGGCCATATCAAATTGGGATTGCCTGATGAGTACGCTTCTCATGTGATACGCCATATTTTGCCGCGGTTTGCCGACAGTTTCCCCGCGGTGGAGCTGGAGGTCTCTACCGCTGCCAGTCAGGCGCTGGTGGAACAAATTGGCCGTAATCGGCTGCATCTTGCGCTGGTGGTTCAACCCTCGAAGAGACAGTGTCCGACACCGCTCGCGGTGACAGTACCAGTGTGGGTTGGAGGCCGTTCGCTGGCGCTGCAGGCTAACCGGCCGCTGCCGCTGGCATTGCATGCCGCCGATTGCCCTTATCGTGAGGCTATGATCGATGCATTGACCAGGGCGGGAAGGCATTGGCGAGTGGTTGTGAGCAGCCCTTCGGCCAGCGTGGTGGCGGCTGCCATCGAGGCAGGATTGGCCGTCACGCTGCTTGACCGCGCACGGGTTTCGGCGGCGATGCGGATACTCGACGAATTGCCTTCGGTCGCACCACATGAAGTGCAACTGCTCCGTTCTGCCACGGCCGCCAGCCAACCGGCGGTGGCGATGCTGGAAAGCGTCATCGGTGAGTATTTACGGGGGAGAACATGAATATCGGCCGCGTGGGGAAGACGAATCGAGCATGACGGTGACGGAGAGATGTGGCTAGCGCCGGGAACGCTGTATCGCGGGGCGTTCCCGGTATTCGAGGGCTGGAGATCAGAACACCTGTTTGAACGGCTTCACCGTCACGTCGGCATAGACGCCGGCGGCGATATAAGGATCCTGCTGCGCCCAGGCCTGGGCTTCCGCCAGCGAGGCGAATTCGGCGATCACCGTTGAACCGGTAAAGCCGGCGGCGCCGGGATCGTTGCTGTCGATGGCCGGGTTAGGGCCGGCGACCACCAGGCGGCCGGCGTCGCGCAGCGCCTGCAGGCGCGCCAGGTGTGCCGGGCGCACCGCCAGACGGTTTTCCAGCGAGTTGGGGACGTCTTGCGCGTAGATCAGATAAAGCATGTTTCACCTTTAAAATCATGGCTATAAAACGGTGCTACCAAGGTAGCGCAAAAGGCACGGCAGGGGAACGGTACGCGGCGAATTTCCCCGCGGATTGGCGCTTATGCCTTGAAGCCGCTACTTTTTATTCGTATAGTGCGGCGCGCTTAAACTGATATGCCATTGAGGTGAGGACATGACGGAACTGGTAAGGGAAAAACTCGATTTGCCGGCGGGCAAAAGTAAACTGCTGCTGCACTCTTGCTGCGCGCCCTGTTCCGGCGAAGTGATGGAAGCGATCCAGGCGTCCGGGATCGAGTACGCCATTTTCTTCTATAACCCCAACATTCACCCGCAAAAAGAGTATCTGCTGCGCAAGGAAGAGAACATCCGTTTCGCCGAGCAGCACGGGGTGCCGATTATCGATGCCGATTACGACACCGACAACTGGTTCGCCCGCGCCAAGGGGATGGAGAATGAGCCGGAGCGCGGTATCCGCTGCACCATGTGTTTCGACATGCGTTTCGAGCGCACGGCGCTGTATGCGCATGAGCACGGTTACGACACCATCTCCAGCTCGCTGGGCATTTCGCGCTGGAAGAATATGCAGCAGATCACCGACTGCGGCATCCGGGCGGCGGAAAAGTATCCCGATCTGGTGTACTGGGATTACAACTGGCGCAAGAAGGGCGGTTCGTCGCGCATGATAGAGATCAGCAAGCGCGAACGCTTCTATCAGCAGGAATACTGCGGCTGCGTCTATTCGCTGCGCGACACCAACCTGCACCGTAAGGCGCAAGGGCGACCGCTGATCAAACTGGGCGTGCTTTACTATGGTGATGAAGAATAGCGCTGACTCACCGCAATTAACCCGCTCCGGCGGGTTTTTTACTTTTTGACGCCTGGCCAAACGTTAATGAAGCGTGTCGCCCCGGCGGTAAAAAAGCAACGGCAAGGTTAATATCCTTATGAGTTTGCTGGTTTTAGCCGCGCATACTGACGATTAAAGCGATAGTTTGCCTTTCGTTATTGAATATGATTGCTATTTGCATTTAAACTTGGCGAACCAGAGGAAACAGAATCATTATGCCGCTAAAAAAGATGTTCCTTAATCGCCGTATATCCGTGCCTTTCGTCTTGTCCGTAGGCCTGCACAGCGCCCTGGTGGCGGGATTGCTTTACGCTTCGGTAAACGAAGTAGTGGAGCTGCCGAAGCCAGAGGACGCGCCGATCAGCGTCATGATGGTCAATACCGCCGCGATGGCCGAACCGCCGCCACCTGCGCCGGCCGAGCCGGAGCCGCCGCAGGTCGAACCTGAGCCGGAGCCAGAACCGGAACCTATCGTGGAGCCGCCGCCAAAGGCGATCGTGAAGCCGGAGCCGGTCAAGCCGAAACCAAAACCTAAGCCGAAGCCAAAGGTCGAAAAACAGGTCAAACCGGAGCCGAAAAAAGTCGAGCCGCGCGAACCGTCACCGTTCAACAACGATTCGCCGGCCAAGCCGATCGACAAAGCGCCGGTGAAACAGGCGCCTGCCGCGCCGGTGCAGGGCAATTCGCGCGAGGTCGTGCCGAAGGCGTTGGTGCAGTCCAAACCGATGTATCCGCCGCGCGCGCTGGCCTTACAGATTGAAGGCAGTGTTAGGGTCCAGTTTGATGTCGACAGCGATGGTCGCTTGAGTAACGTGCGTATCTTGTCGGCCGAACCGCGCAATATGTTCGAGCGCGAAGTGAAGCAGGCGCTACGCAAATGGCGCTATGAAGCCAAAGAAGCGAAAGACCTCATCGTCAACATTCGCTTCAAGCTGGATGGCTCGACCGAATTGAACTGAGGTAGATCTGGCGACAGATATCAAGCGTGTTGATCGTTTGTCGCTTCATCTGACTACCGTCCTTGACTTCCTCGCCCGATGCCTGGGCGAGGAAGCTATCCAGACCTGATAATTCACGTTGATTGTTTTACGTGGACGTCCTCTTTTGTCCTACCGCAATGCCAAATTTATCCTCATAAATATTCGCAATCTGCCGGCAAACTTCACCGTTCTCATAGCAATACTTTTACATGTCTGTTGAAAAACATTCATTTTCATCAGGTTATGAGTTTTTTTGACATGGATACGCAGGTTTTAAATTTATTCCTGTCGTGATTATGCGCCAAGTCTGGGTGAAAAATAATCAACGGTAAACATGTAATATGTAATTCAGGTTTACAATAGAGGGGTGATTTGCTTGAATGCGGAGCGAGATTTGTCACTACGCCCGCTAAGCCGACGACCACTGCATTGTTCGTCGGTGAGCGAGGGAAGGTGCGGTCTCAAACAGCCACTCAGATCAGTGAAGTCTCCGTTAATCTGTGTGACAGAACGGGGGCTGTCTGATGGGGCTGTCACTGCGAATAACATCAGGATGAAAATATGAGCTGGACGATTGATAAAGTGAAAGTGCTGTTTAATAAGCCTTTGTTGGATTTGCTCTATGATGCGCAAAAGGTGCATCGTCAACATTTTGATCCGCTGGAAATACAAATGAGCACTTTGCTGTCTGTTAAAACAGGAGGGTGCCCAGAGGACTGCAAATATTGTTCGCAAAGCGCAAGGTATAAAACAGGATTGCGGGCAGAAAAGTTGTTGCAGGTAGAAAAAGTCTTACAGTCAGCCCGTACAGCGAAAGAGGCTGGCTCCTCGAGATTTTGCATGGGAGCGGCCTGGAGTAATCCTCACGAACGCGATATGCCTTATTTGGAGGAGATGGTCAGAGGGGTTAAGGCGTTGGGGTTGGAAACCTGCATGACGCTGGGAAAACTGACTGATTCTCAGGTCGAGCGATTGGCTAACGTTGGCTTAGACTACTATAGCCACAATCTGGATACCTCTCCCGAATATTATGGCAGCATCATCACAACCCGCACTTATCAGGATAGATTAACGACGATCGATAAAGTCAGGGCGGCCGGCATCAAGGTCTGCTCCGGTGGAATATTGGGTCTAGGTGAAAGTAACCTAGACCGGATAGGTCTGCTTTTGCAATTGGCAAACCTTTCTAAAGCGCCGGAAAGTGTGCCCATTAACATGCTGGTCAAGGTGGCGGGCACCCCCCTGGAAGACAGTGAGCCGGTGGATGCCTTTGACTATATCCGCGTCATTGCCGTTGCCAGAATCATGATGCCGACCTCCTATGTGCGCATCGCGGCAGGGCGCGAGAAAATGAATGAGCAAATGCAGGCCATGTGTTTTATGGCGGGGGCCAATTCAATTTTCTATGGATGCAAATTGTTAACGGCAACGAATCCCGATGAGGATCAGGATATGAAATTGATACGGAAGTTGGGTCTGAAAACACAAAAAGTGCGCCAATCACTGACAGACGAGGAAGAGGGCGCGTCATTGCTGAAAGACGTAATGACTATGGATGATGAGAACTATTATCAGGTTATTTGATGCGGCATTTAAATATGCCCACGGATAAAGCGGCAAGCCAACAGCAGTATGCTGTTGGCTTCAATCATCTTATTCTTCGAAACCGACGCGGAAATTCATTTTGCCCTCAGGCAGCGCGCGCGAGTTGCCTTCCGCATCGACCGCCACATAGGTGAACACCGCTTCGGTCGCCCGGTAACGCTGGCCGATCGGGGCGGAAGAAACTTTCTTTACCCACACTTCGATATTAATGGTGATCGAGCTGCGCCCGGTGCGGATACAGTGCGCATAGCAGCAAACCACGTCGCCTACCGCCACCGGTTTCAGGAAGGTCATGCCGTCTACGCGTACCGTCACCACGCGCCCTTCGGCGATCTCTTTGGCCTGAATGGCGCCGCCGATATCCATTTGCGACATCAGCCAGCCGCCGAAGATATCACCGTTAGCATTGGTATCAGCCGGCATCGCCAGCGTGCGCAGCACCAGCTCGCCGCTGGGTAAAGGTCGTTGTTGTGTCATAGCAGTCTGCTTTTAAAAGGAGGGAATAACATCATACTGCCCGCGGCAAGCGCCGCAGGCATTAACAATTTTGTAACTATTTTTTCTGTTCTTCCGGCATGTGCCGGTAAATATAGATACCGCTGAGGAGGGTGAAGACCAGCGTCAGTACCGTCAGGCCAAAGACTTTGAAATTGACCCAGACGCTTTGCGGCAGCCAGAAGGCGACATAGATGTTCGCCAGGCCGCAGGCCAGGAAGAAGACCGCCCAGGCCAGGTTGAGGTTACTCCACACTTTGTCCGGCAACGTCAGCTCTTTGCCCAGCATGCGCTGAACCAGCGGTTTTTTGAGCACCCATTGGCTGATCAGCAGCGCCAGCGCGAACAGCGCGTAAATCACCGTGACCTTCCATTTGATAAACAAATCATTATGGAATACCAGCGTCAGGGTGCCGAATACCAGCACCATCAAGAAGGTGATCAACGTCATCTTCTCGACCTTGCGGTATTTCACCCAGGTGAACACCAGCGCCAGTGCGGTGGCGACAATTAACGCGCCGGAGGCGACGTAGATGTCGTACAGCTTATAAAAAGCGAAAAAGACAATTAGCGGGAGGAAATCAAGAAACTGCTTCATAAATCAATCCATCATCTGTTCATCGGCCGACTATACCGGATTCGGCGAGCTCTGTGTACCGCCGGGCGTTGCCGATTATCGGCGTTTGGTCGGCGGATTTCTGCCGCGAAAGCAGGAATTTGCATAAACTTACGCAAGAAAGCGCCGGCACATTGCCAGCGCGGGCCGCAGGTCGCATAGTAAGTGTCATAATAACCAGATAATTTACCGCGGAAAACAAGCATGCAGTGGAAATCTCTCCAGGCCCTGACGCCTGGTTTGACGCATTTATTGGGCTATCAACGCAGTTGGCTCAAGCCGGATATTCGCGCCGGCCTTTCCGTCGCCGCCGTCGCCCTACCGGTGGCCATCGCCTACGCCGAACTGGCCGGGGTTAGCCCGGTGGTGGGGCTCTATTCCTGTATCTTGCCGATGATGGCCTACGCGCTGTTCGGCTCGTCGCGCCAGCTGATCGTTGGGCCTGACGCTGCCACCTGCGCGGTGATCGCCGCCGTGGTGACGCCGCTGGCAGCGGGCAATATGGAACGCCATTGGCAGCTGACCATCATGATGACCGCCATGATGGGCGGCTGGTGCCTGCTGGCCAGCCGGTTCAAGCTGGGGGCGCTGGCGGATCTGCTGTCGCGACCGATCCTCAGCGGGCTGCTGAACGGGGTGGCGATCACCATTATTGTCGATCAGATCGGCAAGGTGTTGGGGTTTACGATGCGCCCGGCACAGCTGATCGAGCGCATCTACGCGCTGCCCGGTAACCTGCTGCACAGCGACTGGCTGACGATGGCGGTGTCGTTGCTGACGCTGGTGACGCTGCTCGGATTTAAAAAATGGCGGCCTAACTGGCCGGCGCCGCTGTTCGCTATCGTGCTGGCGGCGTTCGTGACCTGGGCGGGCGGCCTGCAGCAGCATGGCGTGGTGACGGTGGGCGGTTTCAGCGGCGTGCTGCCGATCGTCCAGTGGCCGGACTTCCAGCCCGGTTTGCTGCGCGACATGGTGATCCCGGCGCTTAACCTGGCGGTGGTGAGTTTTGTCAGCATGATGCTCACCGCCCGCAGCTTCGCCGCCAAAAACGGTTATGAGGTGAACGCCGACGCCGAGTTTCGCGCGCTGGGGCTGGTGAATATCGTCTCTGCGCTGTCGCAAGGTTTCGCCATCAGCGGCGCGGATTCGCGCACCGCGGTGAATGATGCCAACGGCGGCAAGAGCCAACTGGTGTCGATCATCGCCGCCGCGGTCATTGCCTTTGTCTTGCTGTTCCTGATGGCGCCGCTGCAGTTTATTCCGGTGGCCGGGTTGGGCGTGGTGCTGATGTATGCGGCCTGGTCGCTGCTGGACATCCGCGGCATCTGGATCTTGCGCCGTCGCAACGCGCAGGCGTTCCGCCTGGCGCTGTTTACCTTCCTCAGCGTGCTGCTGGTGGGAGTGATCAGCGGCATTGGGCTGGCGGTGTTGCTGGGGCTGATGCAGTTTCTGCGCACCGTCTTCCGGCCGACGGAACAGCTGCTGGGCGTCAACGACGAAGGCATGATCCATTCCATGGGCAATAACAATGGGGTGAAGGCGGTGCCTGGCGTCATGATGTATCGCTTCAATTCGCCGCTGACCTATTTCAACGTGGCGTATTTCAAACGCCGTATTCTCAATTTGGTCGACGGCACGCCGTTCCAGCCACGTTGGGTGGTGGTGGATGCGGTGGCCAGTTTCACCCACGCCGATATCAGCGTGCTGGCGGCCATCGACGAACTGAAACGCGACCTGTTACAGCGTAACGTAAGGCTGGTGCTGGCGGGGCGCCGCACCGAGCTGACGCGTTGGTTCCGCATCAACCGCTTAGGGCGCGACAAAGAGCTGATTTTGGTGCCGGACCTGTATCTGGCCCTGAAACTGATTCAGAGTAAGGAGCAGGCGGAAGCCGCCGTGGTGGGGTAAACAAAAAAAGGGGCGCGCCGAAGCGTGCCCCTTGGTTTTTGCTTGCACCGGCGTTAGCCGCGCAGCAGCATGTACAGACGGAACAGATAGATCAGCAGCAGGGCAGACACCAGGTTGCTCAACGCGGTCAGTACCACGCTGGCGACGTTCGGCGTCAGCACCGACAGATGGCTCACCAAAAACAGCACCAGCAGCTTGGCCGCCAGCCACAGCATCATCGCCGGCACCAGCACGCGCGCATTGGCGAAGGCTAATTTGCTGCTCAGCTTGAGCGAAGCGAAGACGCCTTTTTTGTCGACGGAGGCGATCACCGGCGCCAGTGCGAAGGCGATAGCCATCAGCACGCCCGGCACCACAAACAGCGTCAGGCCAAGTTGGATCAGCAGGGTGCAGATAAACAGCAGCAACAACAGGCGAGGCAGATCGGGCGCCGAAGCGCCGAGCGCGCGCAGGGCGCTGGTGCGTTGCCCTTGCGACACCAGACGGATCAGCGTCAGCATCCCGCCGACCAGCAGCACGTTGCCGACCAGCGCGGAGAAGGTGGCGGCCGCCGACACTTTCAGCAACACCATCTGCTGTTCCGGCGTCATCTGCTGGATCACTTCCTGAATGCCCATGCCGGTAGAGGAAGCGAAATCGCTGGTGGTGGCAGCGAGCGTCGCCAACTGTTCGGCATCGGGGCTGAAGGCCTGATTCAGCAGCACGGAGATAAACGCCGTCAACAGCGCCAGCATCAGGATGCTGGCCAGTTGATTGCGTAAAAAGTTAAAACTGTCACGGTACAAAGCGTTGGCCGTGATAGGCATGCAGACTCCTTGGCGTCGGGAAAACAGAGATAAATCAGTGGGTGATTGTACCCTGTTCCACGCCGCTGTGGCACCCCGCGAATTGCACTACGCCTATTTCTTCAACGATCGTCGTCTCAGGCAGCGATAGCGGCAAGGGCACCGGCAAGGGGGGCAGGCCGTAGCGTTCCCGGGCGCGATCGCAGGCTTCGTTACGCAGGCCGTTTTCACCGGACTGATCGAACTCTCTGCACGGGCTGGGTCGATTGAGGTAGATCGAGCAGGACACGGTTTTGCCGATCTCGCCGTCCAGCGCGGTGCAGCGGGGAGACTTGCTGTTGGTCCCCTGCATGCAGCGCAGGAACGGGCTCAAAGGCTCCGTCAGGGAAAGGGGGACGGTGCCGCCGCCGTCTTCGGCTTCGGCCCAATAGAATGACACTCGAAAATAACCGCAGCATGCGCCGCAGCTGACACAGGGATTAAGGATTTCGCTCATCTTGATTGCCCGCCGACTCCTCACGGCACCAACCAAAACCAACACGGAAAATGAAATTACCTCAGCCGCATTTTTCTCCGCAACTGAAATTTGAACATGTAGATAATTTGCAACAAAATCGTTTTTTTGATGCAGATCAATCCTTGATTTATTAGACGGTTAGGTAACCTTGTTTTTAGTGGGATTTTAAATTTTTACACATAAGATGTGATCTCGATGGGATCACAAATACCCGAAAGTAGGTATATTCCCCCTCGAGCGATTAACCACACAAATGGAATGGATAATGAAAAAGACAACTCTGATGGTATTGGCGACGATGATGGCGCCTATGTTGGCAAGTGCGCATCAGGCCGGTGATTTCCTGTTCCGCGCGGGAACCGCGACCGTGCGTCCAAATGCGGGTTCAGACAACGTACTGGGGTTGGGCTCGCTGGATGCGAAAAACAACACCCAGCTCGGTCTGACCTTCGGTTACATGGTGACGGACAACATCGGCGTTGAGTTGTTGGCCGCAACGCCATTCCGCCACAAGGTGACGCTGGGCGGTACCGATCTGGCGACCGTTCACCAACTGCCGCCTACGCTGATGGCGCAATACTACTTCGGCGACAAGCAGGACAAACTGCGTCCTTACCTGGGCGTTGGCGTTAACTACACCACCTTCTTCGACGAGAAGTTCAACGACTACGGCAAAAGCGCCGGGTTGAGCGACCTCGATCTGAAAGATTCCTGGGGCGTGGCGGCGCAGGCCGGCCTGGATTACAACCTGGATGAGCACTGGATGCTGAACATGTCGGTGTGGTGGATGAACATCGAAACCAAAACTCGCTTCAACGATGCGAATGGTGGGCACCATAGCTTCGATACGCGTCTGGATCCGTGGGTGTTCATGTTCGGGGCGGGTTACCGCTTCTGATGAAGGCTTCAAGCAGGGAGGCGTTGCGCCTCCCTGTGTCGGTATTATTTAATCTGCATCACGTTTTCAACAGATTTCACGCCGGCTACGCCGCGTGTGACCTGCACCGCACGGTTGGCGTCATCGCTGGACGTCACGAAGCCGCTCAGCTGTACGCGCCCTTTAAAGGTTTCCACGCTAATCTCGCGTGACTTGATGTTTTTATCCGCCAGCAACGCCGATTTCACTTTGGTGGTGACCACGGTGTCATCGATATAACCGCCTGTTCCCTCTGATTTTGCCGTCGGCGCGCAAGCGCTCACCGCGACCGCCACAACGGCTGCCA
The DNA here is from genome assembly GCF_037027545.1 of Serratia sp. 201. Classification (NCBI taxonomy): domain Bacteria; kingdom Pseudomonadati; phylum Pseudomonadota; class Gammaproteobacteria; order Enterobacterales; family Yersiniaceae; genus Serratia; species Serratia sp. 201. Next base: position 1,215,717 of record NZ_JAXCHC010000002.1, read on the forward strand.
TGCACAAGGCCGAAAGGGTTTTAAACAGCTTCATAAATTACTCTCCATGCAATGTTATGGTTGAAATTCGCTACGGTTTTTCGCCGCAGCGAGCGCATTCCCCAAATCAAACGAAGAAATGCATAGCGAACAAAGTTCATTGTGAGACAAGACTGGGTTTTGTTCAAATTTTTGCTGTAAATAAATGGAACAAACTTTGAGGGGAAACAAGCTGTTAAAGCGAGCGCCGGCAGGGCGCTCGCTAAAGAGGATCACGCCCGGGTGGCGCGCTTCATATTGCTGACAAAGGCCGCCAGCTTAGTCAGCATCTCCGCCGGGTTGGCATGGTGCTGTTCGATGATTTTGACGATTGCCGAGCCGGAGATCGCGCCGGCGGCCCCGGCCTGCAGCGCCGCCTTCACCTGCTCGGGTTCGGAGATGCCGAAGCCCTGCAGCGGCGGCGCGGCGTGATACTCGCGCAGCTTGTTCACCAGGTGATGCAACGGCAGCTGCGCTCGGCTTTCGGTGCCGGTGACGCCGGCGCGCGACAGCAGGTAGGTGTAGCCGCGGCCGTGCGACGCGATTTCACGCAGCAGATCGTCATCGGCGTTCGGCGGGCAGATGAAGATCGGTGCGATACCGTGGCGAATGGCCGCGGCGCGGAACGGCGCAGACTCTTCAAACGGCACGTCGGCGACCAGCACCGAATCCACGCCCACTTCGGCGCAGCGTTGGTAAAACGCATCGATGCCTTTATGGAACACCAGATTGGCGTACATCAGCAGCCCAATGGGAATGGTCGGGTGCTTCTGGCGGATGGCCGCCAGCATCTCGAAGCACTGGGTCGGCGTGACGCCGGCGGCGAAAGCGCGCAGCGTCGCGCTCTGGATAGTGGGGCCATCCGCCAGCGGATCGGAGAAGGGGATGCCCAACTCCAGCGCGTCCGCACCGGCTTCGATCAGGGTGTCGATAATCTGCAGCGATAGCGTCGGATTGGGATCGCCTAACGTCACGAACGGGACGAAGGCGCCTTCCTTGCTGCTTTCCAGACGCGTGAACAGTTGCTGATAACGTTCCATCAGATTTCTCCCCGAGCTTTCAAAATGTCGTGAACGGTAAATATGTCTTTGTCGCCGCGGCCGGACAGGTTGACCACCAAGATTTGCTCTTTCTGCGGCGTTTCACGGATCATTCTCAGCGCGTGCGCCAGGGCGTGTGAGGATTCCAGCGCCGGGATAATGCCTTCATGGCGCGACAGCGCCTTGAACGCTTCCAGCGCTTCGTCGTCGGTGATCGACACGTATTCGGCGCGGCCGGTGCTGTTCAGGTAGGCGTGCTGCGGCCCGACGGATGGGAAGTCCAGCCCGGCGGAAATCGAATAGGACTCTTCAATCTGGCCTTCGTCGGTCTGCATCATCGGCGCCTTCATGCCGAAGTAGATGCCGACGTGGCCGTGCTTGAGCGGCGCGCCGTGCTGACCGGTTTCGATACCCAGGCCGGCAGGTTCCACGCCGATAAGCCCAACGTCGGCGTCATCGATAAAATCGGCGAACATACCGATGGCGTTGGAGCCGCCGCCGACGCAGGCGATGACCGCATCCGGCAGGCGGCCTTCGCGCTCCAGCACCTGCGCTTTGGTTTCTTCGCCGATCATGCGCTGGAATTCACGCACGATGGTGGGGTACGGGTGCGGGCCGGCGGCGGTGCCGAGCATATAGTGCGCGGTTTCATAGCTGCCGGACCAGTCGCGCAACGCTTCGTTGCAGGCGTCTTTCAGGGTGGCGGAGCCGCTGTGCACCGGGATCACTTCCGCGCCCATCAGCCGCATGCGGAACACGTTCGGCGACTGGCGCTCGACGTCTTTGGCGCCCATATAGATGCGGCATTTCAGGCCGAGCAGCGCGCAGGCCAGCGCCGACGCGACGCCGTGTTGGCCTGCGCCGGTTTCCGCGATGATCTCGGTTTTGCCCATGCGCTTGGCCAGCAACGCCTGGCCCAGCACCTGGTTGGTCTTGTGTGCGCCGCCGTGCAGCAGGTCTTCACGCTTCAGATAAAGCTTGGTGTTGCTGCCGGCGGTGAGGTTTTTGCACAGCGTCAGCGCCGTCGGGCGGCCTGCGTAGTTCTTCAACAGATCGATAAATTCAGCCTGAAATTCCGGATCGCGCTGAGCGCTGACAAAGGCTTCTTCCAGTTGTTTCAGGGCCGGCATCAGTATTTGCGGCACATACTGGCCACCAAATTCGCCGAAGTAGGGGTTAAGCAGCGTCATGAGAGTTCCCGTTATTATCCGTTATTAATGTTGAGCCGTATTCAGTAGGCGCGCAGGGTCTGGAAGACCGAGGCCAGGCGCGCGGGATCTTTGATGCCCGGTTCGCTTTCCACGCCGGAGTTGAAGTCCAGCCCGGCGCAGCCGAGCTTGGCCGCTTCGACGCAGTTGTCGGCGCGCAGGCCGCCCGCCAGCATCACGTTAGTCAGATCTTCGTCTTGCAATACCGACCAGTCGAAGCGTTGGCCGGTGCCACCGGCACCGTTGTCGAGCAGGTAGCGATCGACATACTGCAAATCGCGCGCCGGCACCCGATCTTTCACGCTCAGCGCTTTCCAGATGCGGCAATCGGCCGGCAAGCGGGCGCGCAGGGCGCTGATATAAGCCTGGTCTTCCGCGCCGTGTAATTGCACCGCGTGCAGACCGAGGCGCTCAACGGTCAACGCCACGGTCTCGACCTGGGCGTCGCAGAATACGCCGACGTACTTCAGCGGCGCGCCGGAAATCACTTCGCGGGCGCGGGTGATATCCACGTAGCGCGGGGAGCGGCCGACGAAAATCAGCCCGCCGTAGATGGCGCCCGCCTGATACGCGGCGGCGGCGTCCTGTGGGCGGGTCAGGCCGCACACTTTGTTGTCGCCCAGGATCACGCGGCGCACGGCGGCGCGCAGATCGGGTTCAGACATCAGCGCGCTGCCGATCAGAAAGCCGTTGGCGTAATGGCTCAGCTCGCGGATCTGCCCGTAGTTGTTGATGCCCGACTCGCTGATCACCGTTACGCCATGCGGCACGCGCGGCGCCAGCTCACGGGTGCGGTTCAGGTCGATGCTCAGATCGCGCAGATCGCGGTTATTGATGCCGACCACGCGCGCTTCCAGCGCGATCGCCCGCTGCAGCTCTTCTTCACTGATCACTTCGGTCAGCACGCCCATATTGAGGCTGTGGGCCACCGCGGCCAGCTGGCGGTACTGCTCGTCGGTCAACACCGACAGCATCAGCAGAATGGCGTCGGCCTGATAGTAGCGCGCCAGGTAAATCTGATACGGGTCGATGATAAAGTCTTTGCACAACACCGGTTGGCTGACGGTCTTACTGACCAGCGGCAGGAAATCAAAGCTGCCCTGGAAGTATTTCTCGTCGGTCAGCACCGAGATCGCCGAGGCGAAATCTTTATAGACCGTGGCGATCTCCACCGGATCAAAGCTCTCGCGAATCAGCCCTTTGGAAGGCGAGGCCTTCTTGCATTCGAGAATGAAAGCCGTCCGGGTGCCCTGCAGCGCGTGGTAGAAGCTGCGTTCGCTCGGTACGATGTCATTCTGAAAGCCGGCCAGGGGCTGTTGCTGTTGTCGCGCCGCGATCCATTGCGCTTTGTCGCGGACAATCTTGTGTAGCACGGTTTCCTGCATCATTTATCCTCTTGCCGCCAGTGCGATGACACGCTCATAGGCCTGCCCGCTGTTGATCATATCCAGTGCCTGCCGCGCATTTTGGCGCAGGTCTTCATGTCCGAATAACTTCAGAAGCAACGCGACGTTGGCCGCGACCGCCGCGGCGTGCGCCGGCTCGCCTTTACCTTGTAACAGCCGCGCCAAAATGTCACGGTTTTCTTCCGGCGTGCCGCCCAGCAAGGCTTCCAGCGGATAGGTTTCCAATCCGAAGGACTGCGGCGTGAGCTGGTAGCTGCTGATTTCGCCGTTGTTCAATTCCGCTACGTGCGTCGGGGCGTGGATCGCCACCTCGTCCATGCCGCCGCCGTGAACCACCGCCGCACGTTGATAACCCAGCACGCGCAGGGTTTCGGCAATCGGCAGCACCAGTTCCGGGCTGTATACGCCGATCAGCGCCAGCGGCGGACGCGCCGGGTTAATCAGCGGGCCCAGCACGTTGAACAGCGTGCGGGTCTTCAGCTGCTGGCGCACCGGCATGGCGTGGCGAAAACCGGTGTGGTACTGCGGCGCGAACAGGAAGCACACGCCGAGGTCGTCCAGCGCCTTGCGCGCTTCTTCCGCCGGCAGATCCAGACGGATGCCGAACGCTGCCAGCAGATCCGAAGAGCCGGAACGGCTGGAGACGCTGCGGTTGCCGTGTTTGGCGATTTTCGCGCCGCACGCCGCCGCCACAAAGGCGCTGGCGGTGGAAATATTGATGCTGTTGGTGCCGTCGCCGCCGGTGCCGACGATATCGGCGAACGGGTAGTCAGGGCGCGGAAACGGCTGAGCGTCGTCCAGCAGCGCTTTGGCGGCGCCGGCGATCTCTTCCGGGCGCTCGCCGCGGACTTTCATGCTGATCAACGCCGCTGCCAGTTGGCTAGGTTCCAGTTCGCCGCGCACGATAGCGCTGAACAGCTGTTGGCTTTCCTGCTGGCTCATCGACTCGGCGCGGTACAGTTTCTCAAGAATAGGTTGCATCGTCGTGTTCCTTATATTACTTCGCCAGCGCCCAGGCGAGGGTCTGCTCAAGCAGGCGCGCGCCATGGGTGGTCAGAATCGATTCCGGGTGGAACTGGAAGCCGCACACGCGGCGGTGGTCGTCGCGCACCGCCATCACCATCTCGCCGAAATGGGCGTTGACGGTGAGATCGGCCGGGATGTTGCTGCCGACCAGCGAGTGGTAGCGCGCCACCGGCAGCGGGTTGGCCATGCCGGCGAACATGCCTTCGCCATCGTGAACGATCGCCGAGGCTTTACCGTGCAGGATCTCACCCGCCTGGCCGACCTGGCCGCCGTAGGCTTCGACGATCGCCTGGTGGCCGAGGCAGATGCCGATAATCGGCAGCCGACCGCGCAGGCGCTGCAGCAGTTCCGGCATGCAGCCCGCTTCGGACGGCGTGCCGGGGCCCGGCGACAGCATCAGCACCGGCTGGGTCATGTGCTCCAGGCGTTCGATGATCACCTCGGCGGCGATCTGGTTACGGTAAATCACCACCTGGTGGCCGCTGGCGCGCAGCTGATCGACCAGGTTGTAGGTAAAGGAGTCGACGTTGTCGAGCAACAGGATATCGGCCATCAGAACACCTCCTTGGCATGGTGCGCAGTGGCGATGGCGCGCAGCACGGCACGGGCTTTATTACGGGTTTCGTCGGCTTCCGCCTGCGGGATGGAGTCCAGTACCACGCCGGCGCCGGCCTGCACGGTGGCGATGCCGTCTTCAACGTAGGCAGAGCGAATGACGATGCAGGTATCCAGATCGCCGGTGGCGGTGAAGTAGCCCACCGCGCCGCCGTAGCTGCCGCGGCGCGTGCCTTCTGAGGCGGCGATCAGCTGCATCGCCCGCACTTTCGGCGCGCCGCTGAGGGTGCCCATGTTCATGCAGGCCTGATAGGCGTGCAGCACGTCGAGATCGGCGCGCAGGGTGCCCACCACCCGGGAAACCAGGTGCATGACGAACGAATAGCGATCCACCTTGGTCAGGTCGGCCACGTAGCGGCTGCCGGCCTGGCAGATGCGTGCCAGATCGTTGCGCGCCAGATCGACCAGCATCAGGTGCTCGGCCAGCTCTTTGTGGTCGGTGCGCATTTCCAGCTCAATGCGGCTGTCGAGATCCAGATCCAGCGAACCATCGGCACGGCGTCCGCGCGGGCGGGTGCCGGCGATCGGGTAGATTTCGATCTGGCGATTGCCCGCGTCGTATTTCAGCGCGCTCTCCGGCGAAGCGCCGAACAGGGTGAAGTCATCATCCTGCATGAAGAACATGTACGGGCTGGGGTTGTTGTCTTTCAACGTCTGGTAGGCCGCCAGCGGCGCCGGGCACGGCAGGGTGAAGCGGCGCGACGGCACCACCTGGAAAATCTCGCCCTGGCGGATCGCTTCCTGCAGCTCGCTGACCACCGCGCCGTACTCTTCGTCGCTCTGGTTACAGCTCAGCTGCATGTTTTCCAGCGTTTGGTGCGGGATCGGCTGCGGGGTTTGTTGCAACTCGGCCTGAAGTTGTTCCAGACGTTGCTGCAAACGCTGCGCTTCACTCGCTTGTTCACTGAAGACGCTGGCCTGCAGACGGGCCGTACCGCGTTGGTGATCAAGCACCAACAGCGTTTCAGCCAGATAGAAGCAGAAGTCCGGGCAGCGCTGATCCTGGCGCAGTGCCGGCAGGTCTTCGAAACCGGCGACCAAATCGTAGGCGAACAGGCCGCCCAGCATCACGGCTTCGCGCTCGTCCGCCGGTGAGTCCACCAGGGTCAGCAGCGTACGCAGCGCGTCGAACACCGACAGTGAGCGCAGGCGGGCATCTTCGTCCTGCACCGCGTCGATCGCCGGGAAGGTCAGCTCGCGGCCGTTGGGGCGTGCCTGGTTGCGTACCTCAGGCGGCAGCGCTTCGTCCAGCAGCGGCAGCAGCGCCGCGCCGTTGGCGGTCAGTGCCTGCACGCTGACGGTGTGGCCCAGTGCGGTAATGCGCAGCGCGCTGTCGATCACCAGCAGGCTCTGCAGATTCTGTTTGCTGTTGATTTCCGCCGACTCCAGCAGCAGGGTGGCCGGACGGGCGCCGCACAGCTGGTGGAAAAGGGTGGTGGGGTCGCCCCGGTAGCTGGCTTGCGCCTTCAGCAATGTCAGTTGTGGTTTGGTGTTCATCATCGGTGGTTCCAGTGAATTCTGTCCATAAAAAAGCCCGCATCAAGTGCGGGCTCAGGAAATCTGCATTGTCAGATGACAGCTATGCGCGATTACACCGCCCGCAAGAGGGAGGTACGCCACCAACCGTGAAGAGAAATATAGTTGTTCATTTGCCGACTCTCTCTGTTAACGCTCATCTGACACGGCCGTTGCCGTGAACTTGTGTACTAGTTAACTGGTTCGCGGCGGCAAAGTCAACCCTCTTTTTGCACAATGTTTTAGCGGCCAGCGTGAATTCTATTCATCATCCGCCTGGCGCCTGCGGCCAGGGCAGAATAGATTTCCGTCCGGCCGTCGATCGCGGGTATGATAGAAAACCAAGCCATTGCCGGATAGCCGTTTTGACAGACAGTAACCCCCCATCCACCGCTTTTACTCTGTACGATCTCCACAGCCACACGACCGCCTCCGACGGTTATCTGACGCCGACGCAGCTGGTACTGCGGGCGGTCGAGATGCGTGTAGGCGTGCTGGCGATCACCGATCACGATACCACCGCCGGATTGGCCGAGGCCGCCACGGCCATTGCGGAGCAGGCGTTGCCGCTGCGGTTGGTCAACGGGGTTGAAATCTCGACGCTGTGGGAAAATCATGAAATTCATATCGTTGGGTTGGGCATGGACGTCACGCATCCGGCGCTGGTGGCACTGTTGGCGGAACAAACCGAACGCCGCAACTGGCGGGCGCAGGAGATTGGCGTGCGCCTGGGTAAAGCGCGGATCCCTGACGCCTATGCCGGCGCGCAACGGCTGGCGGGCGCCGGCGCGGTCACCCGCGGCCATTTCGCCCGTTACCTGGTGGAGCTTGGCGTGGCGAACAACATGGCGCAGGTGTTCAAGAAATACTTGGCCAAGGGCAAAACCGGCTACGTGCCGCCGCAGTGGTGTACAATAGAACAAGCCATTGATGCGATTCATCAATCGGGCGGTCAGGCGGTGATGGCGCATCCCGGCCGTTACGATCTGACCGCGAAGTGGTTGAAACGTTTACTGGCGCATTTCGCCGAACACGGCGGCGACGCCATGGAAGTGGCGCAGTGTCAGCAGGCGCCGCATGAGCGCGCGCAGCTGGCGAAATACGCGCAGGACTACCACCTGTTGGCCTCGCAAGGCTCTGATTTCCATCAACCTTGTTCGTGGATCGAACTGGGGCGCAAGCTGTGGCTGCCGGGCGGTGTCGAGCCAGTGTGGCGCGATTGGCCGCAACCGGGCCAGGCGGTCTGATTTTACGCGCGTGGCAACGCGCGCGGGCATCATTTTAGGAGCAAGTCATGAGTCAGCTTTTTTATATTCATCCGGACAACCCGCAACCGCGTTTGATTAACCAGGCGGTCGACGTGCTACGCAAGGGCGGAGTGATCGTTTATCCCACCGATTCCGGCTATGCGTTGGGTTGCATGCTGGAAGAGAAGGCGGCGATGGAGCGCATTTGCCGCATCCGTCAACTGGACGGCAACCACAACTTTACCCTGATGTGCCGCGATCTGTCCGAATTATCGACCTATGCGCACGTCGATAACACGGCCTTCCGCCTGATCAAAAACAATACGCCGGGCCACTACACGTTCATTTTGAAGGCGACCAAAGAAGTGCCGCGCCGCCTGATGAATGAAAAGCGTAAAACTATCGGCCTGCGCGTGCCCTCAAACCCGATCGCGCTGGCGCTATTGGAGGCGTTGAACGAACCGATGATGTCCACCACCCTGATGCTGCCGGGCAATGATTTTGCTGAGTCCGATCCGGAAGAGATCAGCGATCATTTGGGCAAGGTGGTCGATCTGGTGATCCACGGCGGCTTCCTCGGCCAACAGCCGACTACGGTTATCGATCTGACCGAATCCACGCCGGAAGTGGTGCGCGAAGGGGCGGGCGACGCGGCGCCTTTCCGCTGATGTAAAAGGTTGCCACCTTGCCCATTGTCTGAAAATCGGCTGAAGCGAGGCTATTTCGCGTGAAAGCCGCTATTCTTGATTACTTCAGAATTGATAATGGGCAGGATGCGCAGCAATGATTAAACAGGTTTCTTTTTTAGCGGCCTTATTATTTTCCTCAATGGCAAATGCGGGTTTTTATTCAGGCAGCGGTTTGCTGGCGGAATCCGGCGGTTACGTAAAAAATAAAAGCGGTGAAGCCACCGTGGCCGAAGCGCTGAATGGTGGCATGTTTATGGGATACGTCGCCGGCGTATTCGATACCTATTCTATGCAGGGCAATCGCAATATCTGTCCGGCTGCCGGGATGAGCATCGGCGTCGCCGCCGACGCGGTGATGAAGTATTTGAACGAGCACCCAGAGCAACTGCATTATTCCGCTCCGTCGGTGATCATGCTGGCATTAAGCGCTGCCTATCCCTGCGTGCGCCATTAAGTTCCCGTTCCAATTAGTGCGCATTTTTTCATAAGATGCGCTCGGGGCGCATTCCGCACGAACTTCAATAGATCAATGCCTGCTGCGCTGTCACCTTATTCCCGTCGGTATTTCCCGAACGGGTCGGGGAGAGACGCGCAGGAGGTAATATGACCGCATTTCACAGTGCCAACATGATGCTCGACTATCAGGATATCGGCTCAGGGCCGCTCACGCTGGTGCTGTTGCCCGGCTGGTGCGAACCGAAAACCGTGTTCGAGCCGTTCATTGCTTTGGCGGCCGAACGTTATCGGGTGATCAACATCGACTGGCGGGGCCATGGCCTGTCGTCGAAAGCCGCGGAGATGTCGCTGACGGCGGACGATTTGCTGGAGGATGTGCGCCAACTGCTGACGGCGCTGCGTTTGGATAACGTGGTCACCCTGTCGGTGGCGCACGCCAGCTGGCTGGCGGTAGCGTTGGCTGAAGCGTTGCCGCAGAGGGTGCAGGGCATGGTGTTTCTCGACTGGATCATGACGCAGCCGGAACCGGCGTTCTTTACGGCGGTGAGCCGCATGCAGGAGCCGCAGCAGTGGCTGGCGGCGCGCGACGCCTTGTTCGACTTCTGGCAGGGCGGCATCCGCCACGATCGGGTCAAACGCCATCTGGAGGTTGAGATGGCGCAGGAAGATTACCGGCTCTGGCGTGCCGCCGGCGTGGCCATCGAACAGGCCTATCGGCAATTCGGCTCACCGCTGCAACGCCTGGCGGGAATGAGCGCACCGCCGCCGTGCCGGCACATCTACTCGTTGGATCGCCGTGACGACTATCTGCGGCAACAGCAGGCCTTTGCCGCCGAGCAGCCGTTTTTCTCCGTGGTGCGTCTCGGGGAGGCCCGTACTCACCTCGGCATTCTGGAACGGCCTGACTCGGTGCTGTGGGCTGTGGAGGATTTTTTGGCGCCGTGAACGCCGTCTGAAGGGGGACACCGCCGATAAAGTGGGTTTCAACACCTTAGAAAGCCTGTATAATACACGGTTCGATCCTGATAAACGTATTATGACCGTTGTGGCTGTTGGCCACGACGGTATCCCCCCGACGCCTGTGAAGGCGACATTAGAGGTTGCTCAATGAGCGAAAAGTTACAGAAAGTATTAGCGCGCGCCGGGCATGGCTCGCGTCGTGAAATCGAAACCATGATTGAAGCCGGGCGCGTCAGCGTTGACGGCAAGGTCGCCAAGCTGGGCGACCGCGTTGAAGTGGCCCCGGCGATGAAAATTCGTCTGGATGGCCATGTCCTGTCGATCAAAGAATCCGAAGAGGTGGTTTGCCGGGTGTTGGCTTACTACAAACCGGAAGGCGAGCTGTGTACCCGCAGCGATCCTGAAGGCCGCCCGACGGTGTTCGATCGCTTGCCGAAGCTGCGCGGTTCACGCTGGGTGGCGGTAGGGCGACTGGACGTCAACACCTCCGGTCTGCTGCTGTTCACCACCGATGGCGAACTGGCCAACCGTCTGATGCATCCAAGCCGTGAAGTGGAACGTGAGTACGCGGTACGCGTGTTCGGCCAGGTTGACGATGCGAAAGTGAAGCAGCTGAGCAAGGGCGTGCAATTGGAAGACGGCCCGGCCGCCTTCCGCACTATCAGCTTCCAGGGCGGTGAAGGCCTCAACCAGTGGTACAACGTGACCCTGACCGAAGGCCGCAACCGTGAAGTGCGTCGCCTGTGGGAAGCGGTGGGCGTGCAGGTGAGCCGCCTGATCCGCGTGCGTTACGGCGACATCGATCTGCCGAAAGGCCTGCCGCGCGGCGGCTGGGCCGAACTGGACCTGCCGGCGATCAACTACCTGCGCGAGCTGGTGGAACTGAAGCCGGAAACGGTCAGCAAAATGCCGGTGGAGCGTGAGCGCCGCCGCGTGAAGGCTAACCAGATCCGCCGTGCGGTCAAGCGCCACTCGCAGGTAGCCGGCAGCGGCCGCCGCAGCGCGCCTGGCAGCAAACCGGGTAAACCGGGCAAGCCAAGCAAACGCAGCTAATCCCTCATTCTGGTCCCGTTCGGGGCCAGAACTTTTTGTTACCAATCGATCCCTTGTTGCGCCTTCACGCCTGCGTCGAACGCGTGTTTCACCGGTCGCATCTCCGTGACCGTATCAGCCAGTTCCAATAGATCGCGATGGCAACCGCGCCCGGTCAGGATCACCGTTTGGTGCACAGGGCGCCGTAGGAGCGCTTCCTTCAACTCGTCCAGTTCCAGATAGCCGTAGGTCAGCATGTAGGTCACTTCGTCCAGCAGCACCAGGTCCAGGCTGCTGTCGGCCAGCATGCGTTTACTGTGCTGCCACACCGCCTGGCAGGCGGCGGTGTCGCCGGCCTTGTTCTGCGTCTCCCAGGTGAAACCGGTGGCCATTACCTGAAATTCAACGCCGTGTTGCTGTAGCAGATTCTTTTCGCCATTGGGCCATTCGCCCTTGATGAACTGGATCACCCCGGCGCGCATGCCGTGGCCAACCGCCCGGGTGACGGTGCCGAAGGCGGCGGTGGTTTTACCCTTGCCGTTACCGGTAAACACCAGCAGCAGGCCGCGAGTATCCTGCGCCGCGGCGATGCGCGCATCAACCTGTTCTTTCAGGCGCTGCTGGCGCTGTTGATGACGATCTTCCGCCATGAAACGCTCCTTATTATTCGGCCGCGCCGGGTTTACGATTCGGCTGCGCGTCGAAGCTCATGCCAGTTTTGCGGCGGCTGTCCTCGCCCATCAGATACAGGTACAACGGCATGATATCGGCGGGGGTCTTCAGTTTGTTCTTGTCTTCGTGTGGGAAGGCGGATGCGCGCATTTTGGTGCGGGTGCCACCCGGATTGATGCAGTTCACCCGCAAATTGCGAGTTTTGTACTCGTCGGCCAATACCTGCATCATGCCCTCGGTGGCGAACTTCGACACCGCATAGGCACCCCAGTCTGCGCGGCCGGTACGCCCGACGCTGGAGCTGGTGAACACCAGCGAACCGGCGTGGGATTTCAGCAGCAGTGGCAACAGTGCCTGGGTCAGCATAAAGGTGGCGTTGACGTTAACCTGCATCACTTCTTGCCACATGGTCATCGACAGCTCGGCCATCGGCGCGATGTCGCCGAGCAGGCCGGCGTTGTGCAGCACGCCGTCAAGGCGGGGGATCTGGCTAGCCAGATCGTCGGCTATCTGCCGGCATTGCTCCTGAGTGGCGTGCAGCAAGTCCAGCGTCACCACCAAGGCCGGGGCGCCGCCCTGGGCCGCAATTTCTTGTTGTACCGCCAGCAGTTTGCTCTCGGTACGGCCCAGCAGCACCAGTTGGGCACCGAAGCGCGCGTAGGTCAGCGCCGCTTCACGGCCGATGCCGTCACCGGCGCCGGTAACTAAAATGATACGTTGTTCGAGCAGGTCTTGTTTGGGTTGGTAATGCACGATACATCCTCGCCTGGGTGGCTGTTCTCCCGCGAATATCGGGGAGCAAGGGTGAAACGCGCGGCCGGGGCGGGAGCAAAGGCTCGACCGTCTGCGGGCCGCGCAGCGAATCCGTCTCATCGTATTGATGAATAATGGGTGTTATATGCCTTAATCCGCGGGCATTTTCAATGCATAGCAGGCTGAAATGGCATTCTTTTGTAACAAAAGCGCGGCAGCGGCGGCTTGGTTCGACCGTAAATCGTCCCCATAGTGATGCTCCGTGCGCAATGAATTTTCATTTAGCCGCGACAGCAGCCGCTGCGGTTGGCTAGAATGGAAAGAAGTATACTAACAACCTGTAAATAAAGGCGGAATCTGTGGAGTTTATATCTGTTTATGGCCTGTTTCTGGCCAAGGTCGCCACGGTGGTGCTCGCCATCGCCGCGTTGGCCATATTGGCGGTCAGCCTGGGGCAACGCAAGAGCCGCCAAAAAGGGGAGTTGCAGCTGACCGACCTCGGCGAACAGTATCGCGAGATGCAGCGCGATATGCGCCTGGCGCGTATGGATACCGCCGAGCAGAAGGTCTGGCTGAAACAGTTCAAAAAGCAGACCAAGGCCGACGACAAGCTGAAGAAGCAGCGCGCCAAGTCCGGCGCGGTGGAAGTGACTAAGCCGTGCCTGTATGTGCTGGACTTCAAGGGCAGCATGGACGCGCACGAAGTCACCTCGCTGCGCGAAGAGATCTCGGCGGTGCTGGCGGTAGCGTCGGCGCAGGATGAAGTTCTGCTGCGCCTGGAAAGCCCTGGCGGGGTGGTGCACGGCTACGGCCTGGCGGCCTCGCAGTTGGAGCGCCTGCGCAAGGGCGGCATTCGCCTGACGGTAGCGGTGGATAAAGTGGCGGCCAGCGGCGGCTACATGATGGCCTGCGTCGCGGATCGCATCGTGGCGGCACCGTTCGCCATCATCGGCTCCATCGGCGTGGTGGCGCAGATCCCGAACTTCCACCGCCTGCTGAAAAAGAATGACATCGACGTGGAGCTGCACACCGCCGGGCAGTTCAAACGCACGCTGACGCTGTTCGGTGAAAACACCGAGCAAGGGCGCGAGAAGTTTCGCGAAGATCTGAACGAAACCCACGAACTGTTCAAGCGCTTCGTGCATGAGCAGCGCCCGTCGCTGGATATCGATAGCGTCGCCACCGGTGAGCACTGGTTCGGTTCTCAGGCCAAAGAAAAGGGGCTGATCGACGCCATCGGCACCAGCGACGATTTGCTGATCGCCGAGTTGGATAACCACGAAGTGATCGCCGTGCGCTACACGCGCCGCAAACGCCTGATGGATCGCTTCACCGGCAGCGCGGCGGAAAGCGTCGATCGTTTACTGTTGCGCTGGTGGCAGCGTGGGGAAAAGCCGTTGTTGTAACGGCGATGAGAGCAGGAATCAACGGGGGCCAGGTGCCCCCGTTTTCTTTACTCAATCGACCAGGTGGTATTTTTCCGAAAGCAGATGGGCCAAATGTTTAAACATATTAAATACCGCGGTGGTTTTGGCGGTGGGCAATCCGTCGGCATCCAAAAAGTATTCGCCGCGAAAAACTAAAACGCCGCTTTTTTGTTCAACGTCGGTGGCGAGCATGCCGTGCAGATAATCTTCGTGTTGGCGGATGATGTTATTTGCTTCCGCCAGTAGGGCCTCGCGGCCGATAGGTGCAGTATTCTTGTGCATTTATTAGACTCCAAACAAAAAACGCTGCGCATATTCTAACGCCGGTTCGCTTTTATCCGCAAACCGACTAAGGTTTATTTGCCGTCTGGATGGCCATGGGCGGCCGCCGGTTGGCGAAATCTGCCTTTCCGTGCTAATTAGGTTGCGTGACGCTTTTTATCAGGTACAGTGTGGGATTTTGCGGCGTCGGGTGGAAGGTTTTGTTTACGCCATGAATAAAACTCACACAGCCATACTTCTGGGGCATGGGTGAATAGCAGGCAGGATCAACAACTTGCGTTCAGGTTGAGCAGTTGGGCAACCAAAAGAAAAAAATCTGTTGATCTCTTGCCAGACTGCCGCAATATAAAAAAAGAGACACGAATTGCCGCGGCACGGCGAGATAAAAGACTTCTTTTTAGAAGAAATAAATTAGGTAAAGGTAAATATGGGTAAAGCTCTCGTAATAGTTGAGTCCCCGGCAAAAGCCAAAACTATTAATAAATATTTAGGAAGTGACTACGTGGTGAAGTCCAGCGTCGGTCATATCCGTGATTTGCCGACCAGTGGCTCAGCCAGCAAAAAGAGCGCTGACTCAACCGAAGACAAAGCCAAGAAAAAAGTTAAAAAAGATGAGAAGGCGGCGCTGGTAAATCGCATGGGCGTCGACCCTTACCACGGCTGGAAAGCGCATTATGAAATCCTGCCGGGTAAAGAAAAAGTGGTCGCCGAGTTAAAATCGTTGGCGGAAAACGCCGACCACATTTATCTCGCAACCGACCTTGACCGCGAAGGGGAAGCCATCGCCTGGCACCTGCGGGAAGTGATCGGTGGGGATGACAAACGCTTTAGCCGCGTGGTGTTTAACGAAATCACCAAAAACGCAATCCAACAGGCGTTCAAACAGCCGGGCGAGCTGAACATTGACCGCGTCAACGCGCAGCAGGCACGCCGGTTTATGGACCGCGTGGTGGGCTATATGGTCTCGCCGCTGCTGTGGAAGAAAATCGCCCGCGGCCTGTCCGCCGGCCGCGTGCAGTCGGTGGCGGTGCGTCTGGTGGTTGAGCGCGAACGAGACATCAAGGCGTTCGTGCCGGAAGAGTATTGGGAGCTGCATGCCGATCTGCTGGCGAAGGGTGAAACCGCGCTGCAGATGGAAGTGACTCACGCGCACGACAAACCGTTCAAGCCGGTCAACCGCGAGCAGACTCACGCCGCGGTCAAGCTGCTGGAAAAAGCCCGTTATACGGTGCTGGATCGCGAAGATAAACCGACCAGCAGCAAGCCGGGCGCGCCTTTCATTACCTCCACGCTGCAACAGGCCGCCAGTACCCGCCTGAGCTTCGGCGTGAAGAAAACCATGATGATGGCGCAACGGCTGTATGAAGCCGGCCACATCACCTATATGCGTACCGATTCCACCAACCTGAGCCAGGATGCGCTCAACATGGTGCGTGGCTACATCGGCGACAACTTCGGCGACAAATACCTGCCGAAGGCGCCGAATCAGTACAGCAGCAAAGAGAATTCGCAGGAAGCGCACGAAGCGATCCGTCCTTCGGACGTGAACGTGCTCGCCGAGCAGTTGAAAGACATGGAGGCGGACGCGCAGAAGCTGTATCAGCTGATCTGGCGCCAGTTCGTTGCCTGCCAGATGACACCGGCGCAATACGATTCCACCACGCTGACGGTGAAAGCCGGCGATTATCAACTGCGCGCCAAGGGCCGTACGCTGCGCTTTGACGGCTGGACCAAGGTGATGCCGGCGCTGCGCAAGGGCGATGAAGATCGCACTCTGCCATACGTCGAAATCGGCAGCGAACTTGATCTGCAGAAACTGATCCCAAGCCAGCACTTCACCAAGCCGCCGGCGCGCTACAGCGAAGCCTCACTGGTGAAAGAGCTGGAAAAACGCGGTATCGGCCGTCCGTCCACCTACGCCTCCATCATCTCGACCATTCAGGATCGCGGTTATGTGCGGGTGGAAAGCCGCCGCTTCTATGCCGAGAAAATGGGCGAGATCGTTACCGATCGCCTGGAAGAGAACTTCCGCGAGCTGATGAACTATGACTTCACCGCGCGCATGGAAGACGGCCTTGATGAGGTCGCCAACAACCAGGCCGAGTGGAAAGCGGTGTTGGACGAATTCTTCGTCGACTTCAGCGAGCAGCTGGAAACGGCGGAGAAGGATCCGGAAGAAGGCGGCATGCGGCCTAACCAGATGGTGATGACCAGCATTGACTGCCCGACCTGCGGCCGCAAGATGGGCATCCGTACCGCCAGCACCGGTGTGTTCCTCGGCTGTTCCGGCTACGCGCTGCCGCCGAAGGAGCGTTGCAAAACCACCATCAACCTGGTGCCTGAAGCGGAAGTGCTCAACATCCTCGAAGGCGACGACGCGGAAACCAACGCGCTGCGCGCACGCCGCCGCTGCCAGAAATGCGGTACGGCGATGGACAGCTATCTGATCGACAACCAGCGTAAGCTGCACGTCTGCGGTAACAACCCGGCGTGTGACGGTTATGAGATCGAAGAGGGCGAGTTCCGCCTGAAAGGCTATGACGGCCCGGTGGTGGAGTGCGACAAATGCGGCTCGGAAATGCACCTGAAAATGGGGCGCTTCGGCAAGTACATGGGCTGCACCAACGAGAACTGCAAAAACACCCGTAAGATCCTGCGTAACGGCGATGTCGCGCCGCCGAAGGAAGATCCGGTACCGTTGCCAGAGCTGCCGTGCGAGAAGTCCGACGCCTATTTCGTACTGCGTGACGGCGCTGCCGGCGTGTTCCTGGCGGCCAATACCTTCCCTAAATCGCGCGAAACCCGCGCGCCGCTGGTGGAAGAGCTGGCTCGCTTCAAGGATCGTCTGCCGGAGAAACTGCGTTATCTGGCCGATGCGCCGGTCGCGGATGCCGAAGGCAATAAAACGCTGGTGCGTTTCAGCCGTAAAACCAAGCAGCAGTACGTCTCTTCTGAAAAAGACGGCAAGGCGACCGGTTGGTCTGCGTTCTACGTGGACGGCAAGTGGGTTGAAGGCAAGAAGTAAGGCTGATGTCCTGCCTGTAAGATGAAAAACCAGCCCTGGCGGCTGGTTTTTTATTGGTGAAAAGGGGCAAACGGATCTATCCTTTGCTGTTTTTATCCCTCCGTTACCGTCGTTTCACGTTGATACCCATGCAAAATAATCGTTATCATAGTGTGACGCGGATCTATACTTGAAGCTGCAACGTGGTATAGTGGTTATATAAAAAGTTTTTTTATTATTAAAGCTTATTAACAACGGCGCTTTCTTCACCATCAGGGTAGAACACGGTGTTTATGGCTTGTGAGTTTCAGCATACCGGGGCGACACCGATATACCTGGCTGCGGGTAAGCCGCAGTGTTTAACCTAGGATGGTATAAGATATGAAATTGCAGCAGCTTCGTTACATTGTGGAAGTGGTTAACCACAACCTGAATGTCTCCTCGACGGCAGAAGGGCTCTATACCTCGCAACCCGGCATCAGTAAACAGGTGCGCATGCTCGAAGATGAGCTGGGCATCCAGATTTTCGCCCGTAGCGGCAAGCACCTGACCCAGGTCACCCCCGCCGGCCAGGAAATCATTCGCATCGCGCGTGAAGTATTGTCCAAAGTGGACGCCATCAAAGCCGTTGCCGGTGAACACACCTACCCGGACAAAGGCTCGCTGTACGTCGCCACCACGCATACGCAGGCTCGCTACGCCTTGCCCAACGTGATTAAGGGCTTTATCGAGCGTTACCCGCGCGTCTCGCTGCACATGCACCAGGGGTCGCCGACGCAGATCGCCGAAGCGGTCTCCAAGGGCACCGCCGATTTCGCCATCGCCACCGAAGCGCTGCACCTGTACGACGATCTCATCATGCTGCCGTGCTACCACTGGAACCGTGCGGTGGTGGTGAAGCCCGATCATCCTTTGGCGGGCAAAAGCAGCATCAGCATTGAAGAACTGGCGGCTTACCCGATCGTCACTTACACCTTCGGCTTTACCGGCCGCTCGGAGCTGGACACCGCCTTCAACCGCGCCGGCCTGACGCCGCGCATCGTCTTTACCGCCACCGACGCCGACGTGATCAAAACCTATGTGCGTCTGGGACTGGGGGTGGGGGTGATCGCCAGCATGGCGGTGGATCCAGTGCAGGATCCGGATCTGGTGACGGTGGATGCGCGCGATATCTTCACCTACAGCACCACCAAGATCGGCTTCCGCCGCAGCACCTTCCTGCGCAGCTACATGTACGACTTTATTCAGCGCTTCGCGCCGCACCTGACGCGCGACGTGGTCGACAGCGCGGTGGCGTTGCGTTCCAACGAAGAGATTGAAGCGATGTTCAAGGACATCAAGCTGCCGATTAAGTAACTTGCACTTGGACTGCTAAGCATTGCATTAATGATGAATGGGAAGGCTAATGCCTTCCCGTTTCCGTGTGTTAACTGCGCAATTTCATATTTCATTCCCCAATGCGGCTAACGCTGCTACTTTCAAAGTGGCTCCCACTGCACCGCTAGAAGTGCAAATCCAACCTGGGGATTGAGCCGCTGTTGCCGATCGTTTGAGAATTAATGTGCCTCTCTGAACACTGCCTGATATTTCGCTATAGCTGCTATCAACGTAGATAATGGGTGGAGAAGTCTTGCCGATACTTACGTTATTGCCCGTTGAGGCAATGTACTCTGTGCCGAGCACTACGTTATGCACTGCGCTGCAGTTGGTGCCGGGTAAGGATAAATCCCCGAAAATATGGCAGCCGGCAACGCTGATCCGCTGGGCCGTTGCTGTGGCTATCAGATTACCTGCAACTTGACTATTACTAATTTTTAACCCACCGGCTGAACCAAGTGGTATACCAGCCCTCCCTGTAACGGTTATATCACCATTGATCCGACAATTTGTGACCAGAGTGGAACCAGAGATAACGGCCGTATTTAAGTACTGTAGTACGCAGTTACTGATTTGATAATCGCCCTGAATATTGCTTGAAATATGTAGACCCTTGCAGATGGTGTTATCAAGCTTGAGGCGAGCACTGCCAATGGTGGAGGTATCGTATGGATAAATATCACCTGAAAGTCTATTGCAGCCGTTAATAATCATCTGTGCATAGGGGCCGTAGGCGATCGCTCGGGTGAAATTGCTAATCCCGCAGTCGGTAAGCCAAACTTCGCCTCCAACTTTCATAAAAGTACCTAACGGCCATTGCCCTTCGGCAAGCCCACCGCCAGGACGTTCCGAGTGCATGCGTGTAAAGTGGATCTGAATCCCTCCTCGTACTTCGACAAATGGAGTTACATTATTGAGTTCGATCGAACCATCAAAAAAACGATTGAAGTTACTCTGATCACCAGGACGAGTGCTCATGATTAGTAGAGGAGGGTAGGCGGTGGCATCAGGGTTGGCTACATCATCCAGGTTGGTATAACTGTACCCGTCCTTCATGCGACCGGAAGCAAATACGGAGACCCGGTTGAAGTTATTGTCGAACGCGTTGTCTAGGTACAGTGCTGCACCGCGGAAGTTTTGAATGGCGACGTCCTCCCACAAAGTGCCTGTGGTGCGGCAATAAACGCCGTGACAGTAGGCCCGGCTGGCTTCATCCTGAGTAGGATCAACGATGCGGGTGCCGATGCCTTGCACCATCAGGCCACGCAGCGTGAGCTGCTGAAATCCGAAAGGCTCTCCCCAACAGTGAATCGCGCCGTATTCACCATAGCCGGCACTGCGAGGAATATTGAAATCGAGTACGCTGCCGGAAGCGCCGTGCCCACCTTGCCCCTCCAAGAACCAGTTTTTGCGATAATCCAGAATGATCGGTTTCTTGAATTGCACTGTTCCACGAGGAAAGACGATTTTAGCAACGTTTCGTCCGGTGGTTGCGGCGAACCCGAGCAGCGCATCCATTGCATTGTCCCAACTGTTGACAGCGGTTTTAAACCAGGCGAGTTGGAGCGTGTCGCCATCCCTGACCAACCGCCAGCGTTTGCCGCTTGCAGTAACGACCACCAATGTTCCATCATCTGGCGCTTTGTCGCCGGCCTTATGGACATAATGCAGTATTCGATCGGTGATGCTGCGTAATAACACGACTTGCCCATCCATGTCGGGTTCTGTCGTTCTTAATTCCTCAACAGTGGAAAGTGTATTGATTTTAGTTTCTGCCACGTTTTTCTCCTGGATAGTCTTGGTTGCGAGTAAAGCGGCCGTGCAATCTGCTGGGCTCACAGGACCAGCTTAATGGCGAGATAAGTGGCAAGCATGTTGTTGAAGGCCTGTCAGAGACCATAGGGCACATTCTATTAAGTAATTGAGTCACCGCCACATGTTGCCCGCTGATTGTTCCCACCTATCGTTGTGATCAAATCGTGTTGTTATCAAAACGTTAACTTATCTTTGTGGTATCTTTAAACAAGACCTCACTGATTACCCTGTTTTAGTCACAATAAGAAATGGAGGAGCTATGTCGTCCGATCTTCGTGAAACAAGTATGGATAAGCTGGTTGCGCTGAATAGCGAATATTACTATTACAGTCTGCCGCTGGCGGCGAAGCAGCTGGGTGCTATCGACCGGTTGCCGAAATCAATGAAAGTGCTGTTGGAGAACCTGCTGCGCCATGTGGATGGCGATACCGTGCAGGTTGACGACCTCAAGGCCATCGTCGCCTGGCTGCAAACCGGCCATGCTGACCGTGAGATCGCCTATCGTCCGGCGCGCGTGCTGATGCAGGATTTTACCGGCGTTCCGGCGGTGGTGGATCTGGCCGCGATGCGCGAAGCGGTACGGCGACTGGGCGGCAACGTCGACCAGGTGAATCCGCTGTCGCCGGTGGATCTGGTGATTGACCACTCGGTTACCGTCGATGAATTTGGCGACGATAACGCCTTCGAAGACAACGTGCGTATCGAAATGCAGCGCAACCACGAGCGCTACACCTTCCTGCGCTGGGGGCAGAAAGCCTTCAACCGCTTCCGCGTGGTGCCGCCGGGCACCGGCATCTGTCACCAGGTCAACCTCGAATACCTCGGCCAAACGGTCTGGCACAGCGACGAAAGCGGCCGCCGCGTGGCTTATCCCGATACGCTGGTGGGCACCGATTCCCACACCACCATGATCAACGGCCTGGGTATCCTCGGCTGGGGCGTCGGCGGCATCGAAGCGGAAGCGGCGATGCTGGGCCAGCCGGTGTCGATGCTGATCCCGGACGTGGTCGGCTTTAAGCTGACCGGCAAGCTCCGCGAGGGCATTACCGCCACCGACCTGGTGCTGACGGTGACTCAAATGCTGCGTAAGCATGGCGTGGTCGGCAAGTTCGTCGAGTTTTACGGCGATGGGCTGGCCGATCTGCCGCTGGCGGACCGGGCAACCATCGCCAATATGTCGCCGGAGTTCGGCGCCACCTGCGGTTTCTTCCCGGTGGATCACGTTACGCTCGGCTATATGAAGCTCAGCGGCCGCAGCGCCGAACAAATCGCGCTGGTGGAAGCCTACGCCAAAGCGCAGGGCATGTGGCGCAACCCGGGTGATGAACCGGTCTTCACCAGCTCGCTGGCGCTGGACATGTCAACCGTGGAAGCCAGCCTCGCCGGGCCAAAGCGCCCGCAGGACCGCGTCGCGCTGCCGAATGTGCCGCAGGCGTTCACGGCCGCGACCGAGCTGGATATCGGCGGCCACAAGGCCAAGACAGACAGCAAAACCTTTACGCTGGACGGGCAGCAGCACGAACTGCGCGACGGCGCGGTAGTGATTGCGGCGATCACCTCCTGCACCAACACCTCCAACCCGAGCGTCATGATGGCGGCCGGCCTGCTGGCGAAAAACGCCGTCAAGAAAGGGCTACGCAGCAAACCCTGGGTAAAAACCTCGCTGGCGCCGGGTTCCAAAGTGGTGACCGACTACTTTGACAGTGCCAAACTCACCGCCTATCTGGAAGAACTGGGGTTCAACCTGGTGGGATATGGCTGTACCACCTGTATCGGCAACTCCGGGCCGCTGCCGGATCCCATCGAGCAGGCGATCAAAGAGGGCGATCTGACCGTGGGCGCGGTGCTGTCGGGCAACCGTAACTTCGAAGGGCGCATCCACCCGCTGGTGAAAACCAACTGGCTGGCCTCGCCGCCGCTGGTAGTGGCTTATGCGCTGGCGGGTAGCATGAAGATCGATCTGACCAAAGAGCCGCTGGGCGAGGGTAATGACGGTCAGCCGGTCTATTTGAAGGACATCTGGCCGAGCAGCCAGGACATCGCTCAGGCGGTGGAAGAAGTGCGCACCGAGATGTTCCACAAGGAATACGGCGAAGTGTTCGACGGCGACGCCAACTGGCAGGCGATCCAGGTGACCGGTTCGGCGACCTATCAATGGCAGGAGGATTCTACCTATATCCGCCATCCTCCGTTCTTCAGCACCATGAAGGTGAAGCCGGATCCGGTGCAAGACATCAAGGACGCGCGCATTCTGGCGATTCTGGCCGACTCGGTGACCACCGACCACATCTCGCCGGCGGGTAACATCAAGCGCGACAGCCCGGCGGGGCGTTATCTGAGCGAGCACGGCGTGGCGCCGCAGGATTTTAACTCCTACGGTTCACGCCGCGGCAACCACGAAGTGATGATGCGCGGCACCTTCGCCAACATCCGCATTCGCAACGAAATGGTGCCGGGCGTGGAAGGCGGCTATACCCGCCATATTCCGTCGCAACAGCAGCTGTCTATCTACGACGCCGCCATGCAGTACCAGCAGGAGAAAGTGCCGCTGGCGGTGATCGCCGGTAAAGAGTACGGTTCCGGCTCCAGTCGCGACTGGGCGGCGAAGGGGCCGCGCCTGCTGGGCGTGCGGGTGGTGATAGCCGAATCCTTCGAGCGCATTCACCGCTCAAACCTGATTGGCATGGGGATTTTGCCGCTGGAGTTCCCGCAAGGGGTGACGCGCAAAACCCTGGGGCTGACCGGGGATGAGCAGATCAGCGTTGGCGGCCTGCAACAGCTGCAGCCGGGCCAGACGGTGCCGGTGCATATCACCTATGCCGACGGGCGCAAGGAAGTGGTCGACACCCGTTGCCGCATCGATACCGGCAATGAGCTGACCTACTACGAAAACGACGGTATCCTGCACTATGTGATCAGGAAAATGCTGTAATTAAGCAATAAAAAGGGCACCGCGAGGCGCCCTGATTGTTTCCACCGCGGTAGCGATCACTTCTGGTCGAGCAAATGGCCCATTTTGGCGGCCTTGGTGGCCAGATAGCGTTCGTTCTTCGGATTGCGGCCGACGATCAGCGGCACGCGCTCGCTGATATTGATACCGGCTTCGGTCAGGATCTCGACCTTTTTCGGGTTGTTGGTCAGCAAACGCACCGCGTCGACGCCCAGCAGTTTGAACATATCGGCGCACAGGGTGAAGTCGCGCTCGTCGGCGGCGAAGCCGAGCTGATGGTTAGCTTCCACGGTGTCTGCGCCCTTATCCTGCAGGGCGTAGGCGCGGATCTTGTTCAACAGGCCGATATTGCGGCCCTCCTGGCGATGATAAAGCAGGATGCCGCGGCCTTCTTCGGCGATCTGTTCCAGTGCGGCTTCGAGTTGAAAACCGCAGTCGCAGCGCAGGCTGAATAAGGCGTCACCGGTCAGACATTCGGAATGCACGCGTGCGAGTACCGGCACTTCGCCGGAAATATCACCGAATACCAGTGCCAGATGGTCATGCCCGGTCGCCAGTTCTTCGAATCCTACCATCAGGAAATCGCCCCAAGGTGTCGGCAGTTTAGCCTCTGCCACCCGTTTAAGCTGCATGTCATTCTCCACAAAAACCTACGATTCAATCATTGTCGCGCATCCTAAGTCCGGTTCAGTGAATTGACCAAGACTAAAACGTGCTACGCCGATCTCTATTTCGTTAATTATCGGCTATTTTGCCACAACTTCTTGCCGGGCGGTGCTCAGCAAACCAGCAGATGGCGTTTTCTGACCACCTATTATTGCGATAGGTTGCCTATCTGTTTAATTTTTCGCGTGTTATCAATATTGCACTCTTGTTACACTGCAGACTGATTCACGCAGAGGAAAACGGGAATGTATGAGATAGCAAAACGCACGGCGGGCGGCGCGCTGCTGCTGCTGTTGATGCCGCTGGTAGTATGGGCATCCGGCTGGCACTGGCAGCCCGGCGGCAATGATCGGCTGCTCAAAGCGCTGTACTGGGTGACCGAAACCGTGACCTCGCCGTGGGGCATTCTGACCAGCGCTATCCTTTGCGGTTGGTTTTTGTGGTGCCTGCGCTTTCGGTTGAAGGCGGCGATCGGTCTGGCAATCCTGCTTTTCGCCGCACTGTTGATTGGGCAGGGGGTCAAATCGTTGATCAAGGATCGGGTGCAAGAACCGCGACCGTTTGTGGTATGGCTCGAGCAAACCCACGGTGTGGACGGAAAATATTTCTATTCGCTGCACCGCAAAGAGCGCAGCGCGCTGGTGCGCGAGCAGTTGCAAGACCAGACGCTGGTGCCGAACTGGCTGCGTAAGCACTGGCAGTTTGAAACCGGCTTCGCTTTCCCGTCGGGGCATACGATGTTCGCCGCCACCTGGGCACTGTTGGGCGTAGGGCTGCTGTGGCCGCGCCGCCATTATAAAACTGTCGCGCTGCTGATGGTGTGGGCAACGGGTGTGATGGGCAGCCGTCTGCTGCTGGGCATGCACTGGCCGCGCGATCTGGCAATGGCCACGTTGATCAGTTGGTTGCTGGTGGTGATCACCTGCTGGCTGGCGCAGCGTTGGTTCGGTCCGCTGACGCCGCCGCCGCAAGAGCAGCAGGAAATCGCGGCGCGCAAGCCGGAATAATCACTTCTTTCACAGGCGCCGTTCAGGCGCCTGCCACCAAGACCTTAACGCCTACCTTTTCAAATGCCTGCAGTGCGGAATCGCTAATTCCGTTGTCGGTAATCAAATAGTCGATATGCTGCCAGTCACAAGGCAGCGCAAACATTGAAACCTTATCGATCTTGCTTGAGTCGGCCACCACATACACCGTGTTGGCTGCATTGATCATCGCCATTTTCAGTTTGATGTCGGTTTCGCTTGGGAAACTGAGCCCGTGGCGGGGCGAGATGCAGGCCGTCGCGAGGAACAGCTTTTGCGCCAGCACGTTTTCGAAGAAGCTGGCGGCTTTGTCCCCGGAGGTGGAGAGCGTGGGGAATTTGAATGAGCCCCCGGTCAGCAAAATATTCACACCCGGTTCGCCGCCCAGCTGCAGTGCAATATTGACGCCGGTGGTGATAACGGACAGTTTCTTTATGTGATTCAGGTGATTGGCGATAGCCGTGGTGGTGGTGCCTGAATCAAGAATGATGGTGTCGCCGGGCTCGATAAAACCGGCGGCGAGCTTGCCGATGCGATCTTTGGCGGTCAGGTTAACCTGGCGTTCCAGCAGCATGGCATGAGTATTTTGCTTGCCATCAACCAGAGTTGCACCACCGTGGAAGCGCTGCACATAGCCTTGCTGCTGCAGGACGCGCAGATCGGTACGAATGGTCGCCTCGGTCAGCTTGAAGGTATCGGTAAGCATTTTGACCGTCGCCGAGCCGTCTTCGCGGATCATGTCGAGGATCTTTTCGCGCCGTTGCTGCATTTCCGCCAGCTGTTCGCTTTTGCTTTTCAATCGAAAGACTCCTGCACCTATCAGTACCTGTCAGTTCCCGCCGCGCGGTTTGCTACGGCAACTCCTTCTTGATGCGTTGAATTTTAGCTCGCGATTATTGATAAAGCCACGGATAAACTGCATTGATTTTTGTTCGAAAGTAACTGGCATTCAATGAAATCAATGATAAAACTAAATTAAATTCGCTTATTTGTTTTTATTATATTGTTATATATGGGATTTAATCGACTCTGTGATTGTCTGGTAAGCGCTTTTGCTTGAAATTTGATCTTGCCCACATTAATTATCGTTTTTGCTGCATATGATTTCCATTCGAAAATCAATGGTGAGTTAACGGATCAATTTCGATGCGATAACGATAATCAGGGCGCTTATGCAGAGGTGACGATGGACTTTCAGGCGATTAAAAACACGGCACGCCAGGCGCGCCGATATGTGGTGACCATGAACCATAAGGCAGGCAAGGGTCATACCGGCGCCGATCTGTCGGAGATCGACATCATCTGCACCTTGTATATGGCGGTGATGGATCGCAGCAATGCCCGGCCCGATCAGGATCGGTTCATTTTGTCTAAAGGGCATGGCGCCGGCGGTTTCTATTGCAGTTGCGCGGCGATGGGCTTGCTGGATCCAGCGGTGCTCGATCAGTTCATGGGCGACGACACCTTGTTGGCCGGGCATCCGGTGCGGCAGAAGCTGCCGGAGCTGGTGGAGATCAACTCTGGCGGTTTGGGGCATGGGCTGCCGATCGCCGTGGGGCTGGCGCTGGGCAACAAGCTGGCGGGGCGTGCGCATCGCCGCGCTTTCGTACTGCTGGGCGACGGCGAACTGGCAGAGGGTTCCAATTGGGAGGCGGCGATGGCGGCCAGCAAATTTAAGCTGGATAACCTGATTGCCATCGTTGATCGCAACCGGCTGCAACTGGCGGGAAAGACAGAGGCCATCATGCCGCTGGAACCGTTGGCGGAAAAATGGCGCGCTTTCGGCTTTGAAACTCTGGAATGTGACGGCCACGATCCGGCGGCGCTGGTGGCGGCGATCCAACGCCCGAGCCAGGACAAGCCGCGAGTGATTTTGGCCAATACCGAAAAGGGGCACGGTGTGTCGTTTATGGCTAACGTTGCCGCCTGGCATCACGCGGTACCGGACGAACAACAGCTGGCGCAGGCGCTGGCGGAACTGGAGGGGTAAACATGCAGGATTTACGCGATGCCGTTGTGACGGTGTTGATCGAACAGCAACGGGCGGGTGCGGATCTGAGCGTGATGGTGGCGGATTCCACGTCCACGTCGAAAATCGCGCCCTTTGAGCAGGCTTATCCGGAGCGGGTAGTGAACGTCGGTATCGCCGAACAGAACATGGTTGGCATGGCTGCCGGCATGGCGCTCAGCGGCCGTACGGTCTTTACCGCCAACGCGGCACCTTTCCTGTTCGCTCGTTCAAACGAACAGATGAAAAACGATGTTTGCTACACGGAGACCAACGTGAAAATGCTTGGCCTGAATGCCGGATTTGGTTACGGGCCACTGGGCGCGACGCACCACTGCATGAACGATATCGCCATCGCCCGTACGTTGGGCAATCTCAGCGTCTATGCGCCGGCGGATGCAAGGCAAGCGGCAGAGATTGTCCGTCATGTCATCGCGCAACCCGGTCCGGCCTATATCCGTATGGACAGTGACAAGCTGCCGGTGTTGAACGCGGATTACCAATTCCGTCCGGGAGAGCCGGAGGTGTTGCACCAGGGGGAAGATAACCTGGTGTTCTGTTTGGGCACGGTGGCTCATGAGGCGATGAAGGTGCTGGCATTGGGCGATAACCCGACCATTGTCTCTCTCCCTTCGCTCTGGCCGCTCAATGAGGAGGCGGTGGTGGCGTTGATGCGCTCGCACCGCCAGGTGCTGACTATGGAGGAGCATGCGCTCAGCGGTGGTTTAGGCACCATCATCGGTGAATTGTTGCTGCGGCATCAACTGCCGCGGCCGTTTACCGCGCTGGGCGTGCCGGCTTACGAATTTACCCACAGCAGCAGCCGGGCGGCGCTGCGGCGGCAATACGCCATAGATACGGCAGGATTGCACGCACAGTTAACGCAATAGGGGGATGCGATGGAGCGGAACGAATACGACGTTAATTTACGCTACGGTGTCGATAGCCGGATGTCGCTGGCAGGGAAGGTTGCGGTAATCACCGGCGGTTTGGGCGGCATCGCGATGGCAGCCAATCGCCTGCTGTTGGAAAAGGGCGCGCGCCTGGTGTTGATGTATCCGGCCTTTGAACAAGACAAGGCCGCGGCAGCGCTGCGAGAGTTGGGCGATGAACAGGTGTTCTGTCAGGTGTGCGACGTGACCGAACCCGACTCGGTGGCTGCCGCCTTCAACGCGGCTGAGCGGCGCTTTGGCCGGCTCGATATCCTGGTCAACTGCGCCGGCTACGTTAATTTGCAGCCGGCGACAGAAGTCACGCTCGAGGAGTGGCAGCGCCATCTGGCGGTCAATCTCACCGGGCCTTTCCTGTGCTCACAAGAACTGGCGCGCCGCGCGATAACCGCCGGCCACGGCGGGAAAATCATCAACATCGCGTCGCAGGCGGCTTCCATCGCCATTGACGATCACTGTGCTTACACCTCCGCCAAGGCGGGGCTGCTAGGCATGACCAAGGTGATGGCCAAAGAGTGGGCGCCGCACGGCATCACCGTCAATACGTTATCGCCCACCGTGGTGCTGACGCCTATGGGAGAGAAAGCCTGGCGAGGCGAAAAGGGCGAGGCGATGAAAAAGCTGATCCCACTGGGGCGTTTTGCTTATACCGATGAAATCGCGGCGGCGATCCTGTTTTTTGCCAGCAACGGCAGCGACATGATTACCGGCGCGGACCTGATGATCGACGGCGGTTTTACCATTTGGTAAGCGGCAACCGCAGCGATCGCCAACACCAGACGATGTTCAACACAACGATAAGAGAACACCATCATGAGAAAAATAGCCACTTACCTTACCCTGCTCACCGGTTTTGCCTTCACCTCTGCCATGGCGGCGGAAAAGGGCACGATCGCCATCCTCGTCAACTCATTGGACAACCCTTATTACTCCGCGGAAGCCAAGGGGGCCGAGGCCAAAGCCAAGTCTCTCGGCTATCAGACGCTGGTGCTGTCGCACGGCGAAGACGTTAAGCGCCAGGGAGAGCTCATCAGCCTGGTTATCGGCCGTAAGGTTCAGGGCATCATTTTGGATAACGCCGATTCCCAGGCCAGCGTCGCCGCCGTACAGCAGGCGAAAAACGCCGGCATTCCAGTGGTGCTGATCAACCGCGAGATCCCGGTTGATGGCGTGGCGTTGGCGCAGATCACCCATAACAACTTCCAGGCCGGCTCGGACGTCGCCAACCAGTTTGTGGAAAAAATGGGGGAAACCGGCAAATACGCCGAGCTGACCTGCAACCTGGCGGACAATAACTGCGTTACGCGTTCGCAGTCGTTCCACAACGTGATCGACCAATATCCTGAGATGGTCAGCGTGGCGCGTCAGGATGCCAAGGGTAATCTGCTGGAGGGGAAACGCATCATGGACAGCATTTTGCAGGCGCATCCGGACATCAAAGGTGTGATCTGCGGCAACGGACCGGTGGCGCTGGGCGCAGTGGCGGCGCTGAAAGCCGCTGGCCGGCAGGATGTCACCGTGGTGGGCATCGACGGCAGCAACGATGAACGTGACGCCATTCTCAACGGCAACCTCTACGCCAGCGTGATGTTGCAGGCGCAGGCTATCGCTGCGCAGGGCGTTGAAATCCTCGACGGCTATTTCCAATCCGGCAGCTATACCGGCAAGGAACGCGTGATGTTCCGCGGCATCCTGATCGGCAAAGACAATGCGCAACGGGTCAGTGACTTCAACTTCAAACCGTAACCCGCGCTGAGCGGCGTCTTTCACCACCCCGTCCTGGCGGCGGGGTGCGATCGGAGGTGTTGTTATGTCGATGCGCATTGCGTTGACCCTCATCGTCGTCCTGGCGTTGAGCGGTTGCCGTATCGTCTCGGAGAAAAAGCTGGCGGAGCTTCGCTCCCCGGTGAATCCACATGTGGCGCAGGCAGCGGAGATTTACCGCAGCAAAATCGCCCCGCAAGTGGTCAAAACGGCGCAGCCGCTGGGCGAGCTGATCGCCCGGATCGCCCAGGCCAAGGATTTTGACAGCGCTTGCGGCCTGCTGGGGTACCGTGCTCAACCGGAGTTTCCTTGTTACTTCAACGTTAAGGTCAGCGGTGAAGTTGCGGCGGTCAACACCCGCTCGCGCAGCGGAAAATTAACGCTCGCACTGACCGATGCGCCGCTCAGCAGCGTGGAGGTGCAGATCGGGCCGGTCTACCGCGGTACGGCGTTACGCGACAGCTATCGCGGCCTGAGCTACAGCGATTTCAATGACCAAGCGCTGTTCGGCGATTTTGCCAGGGCGATTAACCAGGCTTCGATCGACGAACTGACCGGATCCCAGCCCAAGGTGGGTGACCACATTACCGTGTATGGCGTATTCAGCAGCTGGCAGGCACCTGCCGAGCCGCTGTTGATCACGCCGGTGCGCATTCAACCTTAAGGGGGCGTGATGAGCGATCCGATCATTATTCAAACGCGCAACGTTTCGCGTCTCTATCCGGGCGTCACCGCGTTGGATAGCGTGAGTTATCAAGTGTTTCGCAACCAGGTCAACGTGCTGATCGGCGAGAATGGCGCCGGCAAGTCGACCATGATGAAGCTGCTGGCGGGGGTGGAAACCCCGTCCTCCGGCACTATCGAGCTGGAGGGGAAAGCGGTGACGTTAACCTCCACGCAGCAGGCGGAGCGGCTCGGGATCAGCATTATTTTTCAGGAGCTGAACCTGTTCCCCAACATGTCGGTCATGGACAACATTTTTATGGCCAACGAGTTCTTCCAGCGCGGCCGTATCAATGTGGACTATCAGTATCAGCTGGCCAAATCCTTGCTGCAGCGGCTGGAGTTGGATATCGATCCGCATACGCCGTTGGGCAGCCTCGGTATCGGTCATCAGCAGCTGGTTGAAATTGCCCGTGCCCTGGCGAAGGACACCCGGGTGCTGATCATGGATGAGCCGACGTCGGCGCTGAGTCAGGCCGAAGTGCGCACGCTGTTTCGGGTGATCGCCGATCTGAAAAAACGCGGCGTCACCATCATCTACATTTCTCACCGACTGGAAGAGCTGATGGAGATTGGCGATCGCATCACGGTGTTTCGCGACGGGCGTTTTGTTGCCGCCGAACCGGTCAGTAACGTCAGCATTCCGTGGATCATCGAAAAGATGGTGGGGGAAAAGAGCAAGCACTTTGATTATTGCGCGGCAGAACAAGGGGATGAAGTGTTAAAGGTCGAACAGCTGACGCTGCCGCGTGAAAACGGCGGCTATTGCCTTAACGACGTCAGTTTTTCACTGCGCAAAGGGGAAGTGATCGGCATTTATGGCCTGCTGGGGGCCGGCCGTACCGAACTGTTCAAAGTGCTCAACGGCGTGATGCGCCAGACGGCAGGTCGCATTTTGCTCAATGGCAAAAGCGTGGAGCGGCTGGGATTCCGTCAACGCATGGCGTTGGGCATGGCGCTGGTGCCGGAAGACAGGCAGGCGGAGGGGTTGGTGCAGATGATGTCGATCAAGGCCAACATGACCCTGGCCAGCCTGGGACGTAATGCGCTACGGCCGTTGGCGTCGGCCGGGGAGTGTACGTTGGTCGATGGCATGATCGAAAAACTGGCGATCAAGGTCAGTGACCGGGAGCTGCCAATTACCAGCCTGAGCGGCGGCAATCAGCAGAAAGTGGTGTTGGGCAAGGCGCTGCTGACCGGGCCGCAGGTGGTGTTTCTTGATGAGCCGACGCGCGGAATTGACGTCGGTGCCAAAACGGACGTTTACCACCTGATTGGCGCGATGGCGCGCCAGGGGTTGGCGGTGATGTTCTCTTCATCGGAGCTGGATGAGGTGGTCTCACTGGCCGACCGGGTGATGGTGATGGCGGACGGGCAGCTGACGGCCGATCTGCCGCGTGAACGGGCCGATCGCGAAACGCTGATCCGCGCCTCAACCCCTCATGCATAAGGATAAGGCAATGCAAACCAAGTATCGGTTGTATATGTATTTGCTGCAGGCGCGCACCTTCATCGCCCTGTTGCTGGTGGTGCTGTTCTTCAGCAGCATGGTGCCGAATTTTCTGACCGTCTCTAATCTGCTGATCATGACGCAGCACGTGGCGATTACCGGGCTGCTGGCGGTTGGCATGACGCTGGTGATCCTCACCGGTGGCATCGACTTGTCGGTCGGCGCGGTGGCAGGTTTGTGCGGGATGATTGCCGGTGCGCTATTGACCGTCGGTATCCCGCTGTGGGAGGGCAATCGGCTGTTTCTCAACGTTTTTGAAGTGATCGGCGCGGTGGCGCTGTTGGGCGTGTTGTTGGGTTTGATCAACGGCACGCTGATCACGCGGCTCGGCGTTGCGCCATTCATCTGCACCCTGGGGGCGATGTACGTGGCGCGTGGGGCGGCGTTGCTGACGGCGGACGGCAAAACCTATCCCAATCTGGTGGGCATGGAAGCGCTGGGCAACACCGGTTTCGCTGCCCTGGGGTCTGGTACCTTCCTGGGAATTTACAACCCGATTTGGCTGATGTTGGCCATCGTGTTGTTGGGGATCTATCTCACCAAGAAAACGCCGCTGGGCCGTTATATCTATGCCATTGGCGGCAATGAGCCGGCGGCGCGGCTGTCGGGGGTGCCGATCGTCAAAGTGAAAATGTTCGTCTATGCGTTTTCCGGGCTGTGTGCGGCGCTGGTGGGGCTGGTCATCGCTTCTCAATTGCAGACCGCGCACCCGATGACCGGCAATATGTTCGAAATGGACGCCATCGGCGCGACGGTGCTGGGTGGTACGGCGCTCAGCGGTGGTCGCGGCAGGGTATTCGGTTCGATCATCGGCGCCTTTGTGATCGTTTTTCTGGCGGACGGCTTGGTGATGATGGGCGTCAGCGAGTTCTGGCAAATGGTGATTAAAGGGCTGGTGATCGTCACCGCCGTGGTGATTGACCAGTTCCAGCAGCGTTTGCAGAGCAAGGTCATTCTGATGCAGCGCCAGGAAAAAAAAGCGGTGCAGCCGCTGGCTGAGGTGAGCCATGGTTAAAGCGGATTGCATTGTCGCGTTGGACGAGGGCACCAGCAACGCCAAGGCCGTGGTGGTGGATGCGCAGGGTACGATCGTCGCCAGGGCCAGCAGGCCACTGACGTTGCAGACGCCGCAGCCCGGTTGGGTGGAGCAACGGGGCGAGACCTTGCTGGCGGCCTCTCTGGCGGTGTTGCGGGAGGCTATTGCGTTGGCCGGATCATCCCGCATTGCCGGTATCGCCATCAGCAACCAGCGTGAAACCGCCATCGGCTGGCGGCGTTCCAACGGCCAGCCTATCGGGCCTGCCTTAACTTGGCAATGCGCGCGTTCCGCCGATTTCTGCGAACGGCTGCGGCGCGATCGGCAGGAGGAAGCAGTGCGTCGCGCCACCGGTTTGCCGCTTTCACCCTTGTTCTCGGCGTCGAAAATGCGTTGGTTGCTCGATCACTGCGAAGAGGGACAGCGGTTGGCGGAGAACGGCGAGCTGTGCCTGGGCACCATCGATGCCTGGCTGCTGTGGCAGTTGAGCGGAGGACAGGCATTCGGTTGCGATATCTCCAACGCCGCTCGCACTCAGCTGCTGAACCTTGTTTCCGGCGATTGGGACGAGCAGATGCTGGCGCTGTTCAATATTCCCCGTCAGGCGCTGCCGACGATCCATCCCTCCAGCCATCTGTTCGGTACGACGTTGGGATTGGACGGCATTGCTGACGGCATTCCAATTGCTGCGATGGTAGGGGATTCGCATGCGGCGCTTTATGGCCATGCGATGGGTCAGGCTGGGCAGGTCAAAGCCACCTATGGCACCGGATCATCGGTGATGGCGCCAATCGCCGACGCGCAATGCGATACGAGCGCTCTGGCAACGACCATCGCTTGGCATGACGGTGGACGCATGCAGTACGCACTGGAGGGCAATATTCCCCACACCGGCGATGCTATCGCCTGGATGCTGGATATCGCCGCCATGCCGTCGGAGGACGAAGCGCCGTTGAGTGAACTGCCTGTTCGCGTGCCCGATAGCGGTGGTGTCTATTTTGTACCGGCGCTGACCGGTGCCGGCGCACCCTGGTGGGATGAGCAGGCGCGCGGCGTGATTTGCGGGCTCAGCCGCGGCACGCGGCGAGAACATTTGGTGCGGGCCGCTTTTGAATCGGTGGCTTATCAAATCGCCGATGTGATCGGCGTACTGCGGCAACAACCGGGTTTTGCGCTGCAGGGGCTGATGGCCGATGGCGGCCCCAGCCGCAATGACTGGCTGATGCAGTTTCAGGCCGATCTGCTGGGTTGCCCGGTGTGGCGCAGCAACACGGCGGAACTGTCGGCCCTGGGGGCGGCGTTGATGGCGATGCGCAGCCTGTGGGGAGCTACCGATCGGCAACTGGCGGCACTGTTGCCTCAACATGATGAGTTTAAACCCGATATGCAGCGCCACCACCAGCTGCAGGAAAACTACAGCGCGTGGCGGCAGGCGGTACAGCGCACCTTGTGGCGGCCGCAGACGGCCTCATTGATAACAGGAGAACAATCATGAATCGTGACTTCACGGGGAAAACCGTGGTGATTACCGGCGCATGCCGCGGCATTGGCGCCGGTATCGCCGAGCATTTCGCCAGTTTGGGTGCCAATCTGGCGATCGCATCGAATGCGGAGCGCATTCTGACCGCGGCGGAAACGCTGCGCCAGCGTTATCGGGTGGCGGTGCTGCCGGTCATCCTCGACGTTACCGATGAAGCACAGGTAGTTGATTTTTATCGTCAGGTCTGGGAGCGATTTGGCGCGATCGACGTTTCTATTCAGAACGCCGGGGTGATCACTATCGATCGTTTTGACCAGATGCCCAAAAGCGATTTTGAGAAAGTGTTGGCGGTAAATACTACGGCGGTCTGGCTCTGTTGCCGGGAGGCGGCTAAATATATGGTCGGCCAGCGCAAGGGGCGCCTGATCAACACCTCTTCCGGCCAGGGGCGTAACGGGTTTATTTACACACCGCATTACGCCGCCAGCAAAATGGGGGTGATCGGCATTACGCAGAGTTTAGCGCTTGAGCTGGCGCCACATGGCATCACCGTCAATGCATTCTGCCCCGGCATCATTGAAAGCGAGATGTGGGAATATAACGACCGCGTTTGGGGAGAAATTCTCAGCGGCCCGGAAAAAACTTACGGCAAAGGGGAGTTGATGGCCGAGTGGGTGGCGGGTATTCCGCTCAAGCGTGCCGGGCAACCCGAAGATGTGGCGGGTCTCGTGGCCTTCCTTGCCTCAGATGATGCCGATTATATCACCGGCCAAACCATCAATGTGGATGGCGGGTTAATCATGTCTTAACGTGACGATGTCACAAAAAGCGCGGCGTCGGATCGGCGCCGCATCAATCGCTTACATTTTCCCGCCATTGCAATCCACGCGGTTGCCCCCATATCCTTATAAATTCGACGTTTTGAGAAGCTTTCTCATCAATTTGTTCGCTAAAGCCGTTTACTGCCGAATATGCCAGCAGATATGTGGTTTTATCGTGCCGCAGGGTTTCCCTGCCGCAGCGGGAAATGCTAACTTAAGGGTTAGGGACGCCACGTTTTGGCATCGTTCATCCGATTCACTCGGCATCGCGGGAAAGAATGTGAAATATTTGCTGATTTTTTTGTTGGTTCTGGTGATCTTCGTGATTTCCGTCACTTTGGGTGCGCATAACGATCAGGTGGTCAATTTTAACTATCTGGTTGCGCAGGGCGATTATCGCGTATCGACCCTGTTGGCCACGCTGTTTGGCGCCGGCTTCGTTCTCGGTTGGATCATTTGCGGCCTGTTCTACCTGCGCACGCGCATTGCGCTGGGCCGCGCCGAGCGCAAGATCAAAAGGCTGGAGCTGCAGCTTGAGCAGCCCGCTGAACCGGCGGCTCAGGCCGTTGTCAGCAAGGAATAACCCTCTATGTTAGAACTGCTGTTTCTGTTGCTGCCCGTGGCTGCCGCGTACGGTTG
Organism: Serratia sp. 201; assembly: GCF_037027545.1. Taxonomy (NCBI): domain Bacteria; kingdom Pseudomonadati; phylum Pseudomonadota; class Gammaproteobacteria; order Enterobacterales; family Yersiniaceae; genus Serratia; species Serratia sp. 201. The sequence goes on from NZ_JAXCHC010000002.1 coordinate 1,251,831, forward strand.
GTACATGGGGCGCAGAAGCGCTCAGCAGGATAAACAGCAAGAAGCCAACCGCCTGTCGCGCGAATACGTGGCAGGGGTGAACTTTCTGCTTTCCAACCAGCAGGACAAGGCGGTCGATCTGTTCCTCGACATGTTGAAAGAGGACAGCAACACCGTTGAAGCCCACCTGACGCTGGGTAACCTGTTCCGTTCGCGCGGTGAAGTCGACCGCGCCATCCGCATCCATCAGGCTTTGATGGAAAGCGCTTCCCTGACCTTCGAACAGCGCCTGCTGGCGGTACAGCAGTTGGGCCGCGACTATATGGCGGCCGGGCTGTACGATCGCGCGGAAGACATGTTCAGCCAGTTGACTGACGAAGCGGATTTCCGCGTATCGGCGCTGCAGCAGTTGCTGGTTATCCATCAGGCCACCAGCGATTGGCAGAAAGCCATCGACGTGGCGGAAAAGCTGGTCAAGTTGGGCAAAGAGAAACAGCGCGTCGAGATTGCGCATTTCTACTGTGAGCTGGCATTGCAGGCGATGGGCAGTGACGATCTCGATCGGGCGATGAGCTTACTTAAGCGTGCGGACGCGGCCGATAAACAGTGTGCACGAGTATCCATCATGTTCGGGCGCATCTACATGGCGCAAAACGACTACGCCAAAGCGGCAGAGTCGCTGCAGCGCGTACTGAGCCAGGACAAAGAATTGGTCAGCGAAACGCTGCCGATGCTGCAGGAATGCTACACGCATCTGCCGGAACAACAGCACAACTGGGCTGAATTCCTTAAGCGCTGCGTAGAAGAGAACACCGGCGCTACCGCCGATCTGATGTTGGCCGAGATCATCGAGCAGCACGAAGGGCGCGACGTGGTGCAGGTCTATATCAACCGTCAGCTACAGCGTCATCCTACTATGCGGGTGTTTTATCGGTTGATGGATTATCACCTGGCGGACGCCGAAGACGGCCGTGCGAAAGAGAGTCTGCTGTTGTTGCGCGATATGGTCGGCGAGCAAATTCGCACCAAGCCGCGTTACCGCTGCCACAAGTGCGGATTTACCGCACACTCGCTCTATTGGCATTGTCCGTCGTGCCGCGCCTGGTCATCGGTCAAACCGATCCGCGGTCTGGACGGACAATAACGCGGCGGCGCGACAAAATAAAACGGGGCGATTCATCGCCCCGTTTTTCTACGTTCATCGCTTACTTTTTCTTGCCGCCTTTGGCGCCAGTTTTCAACAGCTGACGCAGTTTCTTCAGCTCTTTCTGGCTCAGCGGCTGTTCAATCTCTTCTTCAGTGCTTTGATTGTCGATCTCGCCGTGGTGCAGCTCATCCGCCTTTTTGGTCGGTTTTTCTGCCTTGGCGGCGGGGGCGCTGAAGCTGCTTTCCAGGCGCTGGCACACTTCCACGCTCAATGAAAACTCGTTTTCAGCGGCGGCGGCGCGGATTTTTTCCTTCAGTGCCAGAGGAATTTTAATGGTAAGTGTCGATATCTCGCTCATTTTGAAAGCCTTTCTGCAGGAAGATGCCTTCAAGCTAAGCCACTGGCGATCGGGTGTCTAGTGTGTAATAAAAATTTAATATTTTTGTAACAGTGTAAGGCGAGCAAGATGCGGTTTTTTCAGGCGGGAAACAGAGGCAGGGCCCGAGCGAGCGGGCCCTGTACCGGAAACATTATTTGTAGATGACCGCGGTGCCGCTCAGCATGTTGTTACCACCGGCGGAGATGATGCGGTAGCTGCTGGCGCCCTGGGCATCCGCTTTAGCGGCCAGTTTTTTCTCCAGGCTGCTGAGGGTGGTCGCATGACCTGCGGAAACGACGCCGGTGGCGGTCAGGCTATCGGCCTGCTGGCTGCTGATCGGCTCAGCGGCGAAAGTGGCGAAAGAGGTCAGTGCGATAGCGGCAGCGGCTGCAAAATATTTGATGGTTTTCATAGGTGACTCCAGTCTGTTTATTTAGGAAGGAAGCCATTCGCTTCCGATGTGGTGAATAATAAAGCATCTTGGCCGATTGAAAATCTGATAATGCTGAGTAATTTATTCAAAATATTTGATTGATAATTTACGCATCTTTACGGCGTTTTACGCTGCGTGGTTTATCGCTGGCGCGCTTTCGTTGACGCACCATGACAAAGGTGAGAGGTAACATGACAGAGCGCCGGTGCGCGCTGCGGCTGGGATTTCTGGCCCCCGGCATGTAGAATGCGGCGGTCAGTTTCGCGGGTGAGTCCCTGATTATGTCTATTTTACAGAAGGTAGAAGAAATGAAGTCTGAAAATAACGCTAATAACAATGACTTAAAATCATCTCCAATCGTTGTGGCGTTAGATTACGCCGATAAGAATGCCGCGCTGGCGTTCGCCGACCGTATCGATCCGCAAGACTGCCGGCTGAAAGTGGGCAAAGAAATGTTCACGCTGTTCGGGCCGCAGCTGGTGCGCGATCTGCACGGGCGTGGCTTCGACGTATTTCTTGACCTGAAATTCCACGATATTCCCAATACCACCGCGCATGCGGTCGCGGCGGCGGCCGAGCTGGGCGTTTGGATGGTCAACGTCCACGCCAGCGGCGGCGCGCGCATGATGACCGCCGCTAAAGAAGCGCTGACGTCATTCGGGGCGGATGCGCCGCTGCTGATCGCCGTGACGGTGCTCACCAGTATGGAAGCGGAAGACCTGCGCGGCATTGGTATCGAAGCCAGCCCGGCGGAACACGCCGAGCGCCTGGCGCGCCTGACCCGCGACTGCGGGCTGGACGGCGTGGTGTGTTCGGCTCATGAAGCGCAGCGCCTGAAGGCCGCCTGCGGGCAGGCTTTCCAGCTGGTGACGCCGGGGATCCGCCCTGAAGGCAGCGCGGCGGGCGATCAGCGCCGCATTATGACGCCGGTGCAGGCGCAGACCGCTGGCGTGGACTACATGGTGATTGGGCGTCCGATCACCCAATCTGCGGATCCGGCCGCGACGCTGCGCGCGATCCGCGCCTCTTTGGCCTGAGGAACCGCCGATGAATGACGATAACAGCCGCCTGGTGTATTCCACGGACACCGGCCGCATCAAGCAGGAAGACGTTAAACCGCAACGCGCCAAGGGCGACGGCATCGTGCGCATCCAGCGTCAGACTAGCGGCCGCAAGGGGAAGGGCGTGTGCCTGATTACCGGCGTCGATCTGGATGACGCTGCGCTCGACAAACTGGCGGCCGAACTGAAAAAGAAATGCGGCTGCGGCGGTTCGGTGAAAGACGGGATCATCGAGATCCAGGGCGATAAACGCGATCTGCTCAAACAGCTACTGGAAGCCAAAGGCATGAAGGTCAAACTGGCGGGCGGTTGAGGCGAATCGCCATGCCGCAGTGCAATGCTGCGGCATGGCTTGAGGCTGTTGCTGCCGGGGGTTAGCCCGTTAACGGCGAAAGAACCATAGCCTTAAAGTAAAGCAGACCTGAAATCATCGTTATTCTGGTTAATACGTCAAAGCGCCTCGGCGCTTTTGCCCGCCTGTCGGCAGAGGAACATCGGAAAGGTTATTTGCCAACCTGGTGACCGATGATGCCCCCTACCGCAGCCCCACCCAGCGTGCCCAACGCGCTGCCGTCTGTCAGCACTGCGCCGCCGACTGCACCGGCGCCGGCGCCGATAGCGGTGTTGCGATCGCGTTTGGACATGTTGGAACAGGCGCTCAGTGAAAATGCCAGAGTCAGAGCCAGAGCGGCGGTGGCGAAACGTTTATTGATAATCATCATAATGACTTCTCCTTAGCATTGGCTATATGGAAGTGCCCTCTAAGTATAGGCGCTAACCATAAATCAGGCCTGCTGTTGATTCCCGTACAGTATCGATATAAAAAATGGCACTTTTTGTTAACGGCCGAATAATTAGCAGGTTACGGCCCAAAAGTGACCGAAACTGAGTATAGGTTTCTCTGAAAGGATAAACAGGTAAATAGTCTTAAAATCCCGTTGCACAAGGGAAACGGCGCGCGGCGTGGCCCGCGCGACGCGAGAGGTGCGGTGGCGGCCCGCGTTATTCGTTGACCAGCTCCACCTGTACGCCCTGGCGTTTCAGCTGATGCTGATACTCCAGCGCCAGGCGTGAATCGGTGATCACTCGGCTGATTTGCCCCGGCTGCGCCAGCGGGTTGGGTTGGATCTGGCCGAATTTGCTGGAGTCCGTCAGCACGATATTCTCCACGCCCTTGGCCAGCACCGCGCTGACCACGTCGGCGCGCATCATGTCGCGGCCGGTAAAGCCGGTTTCGGCCTGAAAGCCGTCAATGCCGATAAACGCCTTGTTGAAATGCACCTGCTGAATGCACAGCCGTGTGAGCGGGCCGACCACGGTCTCGCTTTTCTTCTGGTACATGCCGCCCAGCACAATCACGTCGCAGTCGGTTTCTTTCAGCAGGTTGGCGATGTAGTGGCTGACGGTGATCAGCGTAATGCGCTTGCGTTCGGCGATGTAGCGGGCCAGCAGGGCGTTGGCGCTGCCGCTCTCGATAAAGATCGTCTCGCCGTCATTGACCTGCGCGGCGGCGTACTGCGCCAACCGTTGCTTGAGGGTGAAATTGGACATCATGCGAGCGTCGACGTCGTCGCTCTCCAGCGCCACGGCGGAGCCATGTACTCGCTTCAGATAACTGCGCTTTTCCAGCAGGTTGAGATCCTGCCGGATAGTGACTTCCGAAACGCCCGAGGCGCGCGCTAGCTCATTGACGCTGATCCGCCGGCGATCGTTAACCAACTGCAATATGGTCTGTTGTCGTAAATTCATATCGGCCTGATGATGCGGCCGCCAAGGCGCGGCCGCTAAGAGTCAAAGGTTTAAAGAGTATGTTCTGTGCGCGCAATAATATCATCCTGCGCCTCAGGGGATAATGCGGTAAAGAAAGCGGAATAGCCAGCTACGCGAACCACTAAATCACGATATTGGTCAGGGTGTTGCTTCGCCGCCAGCAGCGTTTCGCGCGACACGATGTTGTACTGCACATGCCAACCGCGATAGCTCTCGAAGAAGGTGCGCAACATCAGCATCAGCTTTTCCCGATCGCGCGGGTTGTCCAGCGTCGCCGGATTCAGCTTCTGATTGAGCAGCACGCCGCCAAGGATCGCCTCGGTTGGCAACTTGGCGAGCGAATTGAACACCGCCGTTGGCCCCAGGTGGTCGGTGCCGGACGCCGGGCTGGCGCCTTCCGCCAGAGGCTGGTGCGCCTTGCGCCCATCCGGCGTGGCCAGGGTGGCGGCGCCGAAGGGCACGTTGGCCGAAATCGACGAGGTGCCGGCGTAGTAGCCGCCGCCGATCGGCCCGCGGCCGAAGCGGGTGTTGCGGTACTGTTTCAGTTCTTCGATGTAGGTTTGGTAGGCGCGCACCAGCAGCCGATCGACCTCGTCCACATCGTTGCCGTATTTGGGCGCGGCGTTGAGCAGCCGCTGACGCAGCTGTTCGCCATCCAGTCCGGCGAAGTCTTCGGCCAGCGCGGCCGCCAGCTGCTGCTGGCCGATTGCCCCTTGGTCGAACACCAGTTTGCGCACCGCCGCCAGGCTGTTGCCCAGGTTGGCGATGCCGACCTGCAGGCCGGAAACCCAGTCGTATTTGGCGCCGCCTTGCTTGATGCTTTTGCCGCGTTCAATGCAGTCATCCACCAGCGCGGAGCAGAGGATATCGTGGGCGTTCTCCTCCAGCACGCTGTCCACCACGCACTCGATCTCGATCGACTTGCGCGTGTAGTAGCGAATTTGCCGATCCCAGGCGGTTAAGACCTGTTCGAAACCGGCGAAGTTTCCTTTGGACAGCGCCTGTTCCTGCGGCAGGAAGATCTGCCCGGAGGTGGCGTCGCGGCCTTGTTCCAGCGCCGCCAGCAGCACGCGGGCGAAGTTGATGAAGCTCATGCCGGTGCAGCGATAACCCCATTTGCCGCCGACGGCGGTCTCGATACAGCCGATGGCGGCGTAGTCGTAAGCGTCCTGCGGCTCGACCCCCAGCTTGATGAACTCGGGAATGACGATTTCGTCGTTATTGAATGCCGGCATGCCGAAGCCGCAGCGGATCACCTGTACGCAGGCGTCGAGGAAATCGGCGCTCATCCCGGCGTGGTAACGCACGCTGAGGTTGGGCTGGGTGGAACGCAGGCGGCCGCAGGATTCGAGAATGGCGTAGGACAGCGGATTGACCGCGTCACACGGCCGCCCATCGACCCGTTTTTGCCCGCCGATGGTGACGTTTTGGTACAGCGGGCTGCCGGCGGAGGCCTTGGAGTGCGAGCCGGAGCGGATCTTGTTGATCTCCAGCAGCTTCAGCCAGCAGCTGTGCAGCAGCTCGATGGCGTCTTCCCGCGCCAGGTTTTGCTCTAGCTCCACGTCGCGCCGATACCAGGGATAGAGATACTGATCGAGGCGGCCAAAGGAAACCGAATGGCCGTTGGATTCGATCTGCAACGTCAGCTGGATGAAATAGCACAGTTGCAGCGCCTGCCAGAAGGTTTGCGGCGGGCGATGGGCGATCAGGTCGCAGTTGTCTGCGATAGCCAGCAGCTCGGTGCGACGCCAGTCGCGGGTTTCGCGTTGCGCCATATCGCGCGCCAGGCGTGCGAAGCGTAGGATGTGCTCACTCAGCGCCGTCAGCACGATATCGATAGCGTTGAGAAACTGCGCTTTGTGCAGATCTTCCCACTCGGTCAGGCGCAGGCGGCTGCGGCGCGCGTTCACTTTTTCGCGCAGGCCGTCGAGGCCTTGTTCCAGTAGCAGCGGGAAGTTGACCGCCAGATGGGCGTCGCCAGAGGTCATGTTGCCCTCGGCCTTGATGATGCCGGTGGTCAGCAGCGCCTTTTGTTCGTCGGTGAACATGCCGTAGCAGCGATCCTGCACCGTTTGGCCGCGCCACCATGGGCACAGACGGTGCAAAATCGCCTTATTCTCTTCGCTGACTGAGAAGCCGGCACCCGGCCGGTCTGCCAACTGGTCTATCTCGTTTTCTATCCAGCCGACGGTGTATTCGGGGAAGATCGGCGCGGCGCGCAGCTCGCTGGCCTGGTTGCCGACGATCAGCTCGTCGTTGGCGATCCAGATGCTGCGCTTCGCCAGGTGGTTGGCCAGCGCCAGCGCACGGCGCACCGGCAGCGGCCGATCCTGATGCTGCTGATAGGCCTCGGTATAGTGCTGCGCGCGTTCGGTGCACACCGGCGGTTTGACGATGTGGATCAGCGCGTTCTTATGCGCCTGAATACGGGCGCTGAGGGTGGTCAAATCCAATGTGGTCATGGCGTTATCCTCGCAAAATGGCGGTCAGGCCTTTGGCGCCGGCGTACGTTTCGGCGAAGGCCAGCAGATCGGGCGCGTCCAGCGGTGTGCGGGCGGCGCGGTAGGGTTCGCCGAGCAGGTGATACTTGTTGATGCCCAGCGTGTGGTACGGCAGAAAGTGGATCTCCGATACGCCGATCTCGTCGGCGGCGAAGTCGACAATCGCGCGGACAGAGTGGCGATCGGCATTGAAATCGGGGATCAGCGGTACGCGCACGGTCATTGGCACGCCGTGCGCCGCCAGCCGGCGAAAATTGTTCATCACCCGGCGGGCCGAGCCGCCGGTCCAGGTTTTGAAACGCGCTTCATCGGTGTGTTTGAGATCGGCCAACAGCAGATCCAGCCAGGGCAACGAAGGGGCGATGTAATGCCACGGCACGTGCAGACAGGATTCGACGGCGGTGTGGATGCCGGCTTCGCGACCGCGCCGCAGCAGCTCCGCCGCGACTTCCGGCTGCATAAAGGGTTCGCCGCCGGACAGCGTTAAACCGCCGCCGCTGCGCAGGTAGAAAGGCTTATCCCGCATCACCTCGGCCATGATATCGTCGGGGTTGACCACGCTGCCGCACAGGCTGAGCGCGCCGGTTGGGCAGGCGGCGGCCAGCGCCGCGTAGTCGTCTGCGCTGATGACGTCGCGCCGCAGCGTCAGTGCGCCCTCGTCACGTAGCAGGCCTTGTGGGCAGCGCTCGGTGCACAGCGTACAGCCGCTCAGACACAGGCGCTCGTCAAACAGCAGATCCGCGTGGCGCGAGCGGCTTTCCGGGTTCTGACACCAGCGGCAGCTCAGCGGGCACCCTTTTAAAAAGACCACGCTGCGGATGCCGGGGCCATCATGGGTCGAGTAGCGCTGCAGATTGAAGAACATGAATCACCCGTTTGGCGTTGCTGAATCTTTCGCCATTAAAGATCTTTCGAATGAAAGTTGAATTGATTTTGATCAAAAGTTGACGGGGTTTTTGCCCTATGATGATCAGAGTTTGAATCCGCCCACAGAACATGACACAGGAGTCCGTGATGGAGCTTTATCTCGATACAGCCGATGTGACCGCGGTAAAACGCCTGGCGCGCATTCTGCCGCTGCACGGCGTCACCACCAACCCGAGCATCGTGGCGAAGGAAGGCAAGCCGATCTGGGAAGTGCTGCCTGCGCTGCGCGACGCCCTTGGCGGCACCGGCAAGCTATTCGCGCAGGTGATGGCGGCCGATGCGGAGCGCATGGTGGCTGAGGCGTCGCTGCTCAGCCAGCGGGTACCGGGGCTGGTGGTGAAGATCCCGGCAACCGCGGAGGGATTGGCGGCGATCAAGAAGCTTAAAACGATGTCCATCCCGACGCTGGGCACCGCGGTGTACGGTGCCGGGCAGGGGCTGTTGGCCGCCTTGGCCGGGGCGGAATATGTGGCGCCTTACGTCAATCGGGTTGACGCGCAGGGCGGCGACGGTATTGAAATGGTGCACGAGCTGCAGCAGCTGCTGAGCCTGCACGCGCCGTCGGCGCAGGTGCTGGCCGCCAGCTTCAAAACACCGCGCCAGGCGCTGGAGTGCCTGTTGGCGGGCTGCCAGGCCATCACGCTGCCGGTGGACGTCGCGGAGCAGTTCCTCAGCGCGCCGGCGGTGCAGGCCGCGGTCGAAAAATTCGAGCAGGATTGGCAGGGGGCGTTCGGCTCAACGCTGTTAGGCTAAAGCCAGTAAAAAGGGCGCCGCGGCGCCCTTGCTTGATGCTCGGTTCGTTTAGCCGCGGCCGGTCTCCTCTCGCAGCGCGGCGCCGACCTCGTGCGTCGTCGGCTGTTCGGAACGCAGCGCCCGGCGGATCGCGAAGAAGGCGGCAATCAGCATGGTTACCGCCACCAGCATAAAGAACCCGCACAGCGCGGCGTTGATCTGGTTGCTGAACACGATGGTTTCCATGTCTTTCAAAGACTTGGCCGGCGCAATGATCGTGCCTTGCTCGATGCCGGTGGAGAACTTCTTCGCCTGCGCCAGGAAGCCGATGCTCGGTTTTTCGTGGAAGATCTTCTGCCAGCCGGCGGTCATGGAGGTCACAAACAGCCAGGCGGTCGGCAGAATAGTCACCCAAGCGTAGCGCTGTTTTTTCATCTTGAACAGCACCACGGTGCCGAGGATTAGCGCCATCGACGCCAGCATCTGGTTGCCGATACCGAACAGCGGCCACAGGGTATTGATGCCGCCGAGCGGATCGACCACGCTCTGATACACGAAGAAGCCCCAACCGGCCACCGCCACCGTGGTGCCCGCCAGGTTGCCGAACCAGGAGCGGTTGTTGGCCAACTGCGGTACCGCCACGCCCACCAAATCCTGCACCATAAAGCGACAGGCGCGGGTACCGGCGTCGACGGCGGTCAGGATGAACAGCGCTTCGAACAGAATGGCGAAGTGGTACCAGAAGGCCATCATCGCCCGGCTGTTGAACACCTCGCTGATGATGTGCGCCATGCCCACGGCGAAGGTCGGGGCGCCGCCGGCGCGCGACAGGATGGAGTTCTCGCCCACCTCTTTGGCGATCAGCGCCAGCGTTTCCGGCGTGACGATAAAGCCCCAGCTGTTGATCACCTGCGAAGCATTTTCCACCGTGGTGCCGATCAGTGCCGCCGGCGAGTTCATGGCGAAGTAAACGCCCGGATCCAGCACCGAGGCGCAGATCAGCGCCATGATGGCGACGAAAGACTCCATCAGCATGGCGCCGTAACCGATAAAGCGAATGTGGCTTTCGCGTTCCACCAGCTTGGGCGTGGTGCCGCTGGAGACCAGCGCGTGGAAGCCGGAAATGGCGCCGCAGGCGATGGTGATGAACAGGAACGGGAACAGGGCGCCGGCGAACACCGGGCCGCTGCCGTCGATGAAGCGCGAGACCGCCGGCATTTTCATCTCCGGCATGGCGAAGACGATGCCGATAGCCAGGCCGATGATGACGCCGATTTTCATAAAGGTGGAAAGGTAATCGCGCGGCGCCAGCAGCAGCCACACCGGCAGCACCGAGGCGACGAAGCCGTAGATCACCAGCACCCAGGTCAGGGTGGTACCGTGCAGCGTGAAGAACGGCCCCCAATAGGGATCTTGCGCCACGTTGCCGCCGTAAACGATCGCCAGCAGCATCAGCACGAAGCCAATCACCGAAATTTCAGCGATTTTGCCCGGCCGGATAAAGCGCATGTAGATGCCCATGAACAGGGCGATCGGGATGGTGGCGGCGATGGTGAACAGCCCCCACGGGCTGTCGGCCAACGCTTTTACCACCACCAGCGCCAGCGCCGACAGGATGATGATCATCACCCCCAGTGCGCCGAGCATGGTGATCACCCCGGCGAATGCGCCCAGCTCTTGCTTGGCCATTTCCCCCAGCGAACGGCCGTCGCGGCGTGTGGAGATGAACAGCACCAGGAAATCCTGCACCGCGCCGGCCAGCATGACGCCGACCAGGATCCAGATGGTTCCCGGCAGGAAGCCCATCTGCGCGGCCAGGATCGGCCCCACCAGCGGCCCGGCACCGGCGATGGCGGCGAAGTGGTGGCCGAACAGCACCCATTTGTTGGTGGGCACGTAGTCCAGGCCGTCGTTGTGACGTTCTGCCGGGGTCAGACGACGGTCATCCAGTTCAAAGACCTTGTCGGCAATGAACCGGCTGTAGAAGCGGTAGGCGATGCTGTAGCAGGCGACGGCGGCGACCACCAGCCAGACGGCGTTGACGTGCTCGCCACGGCTGAGCGCCAGCATGGCGAAAGCGAAGGCGCCGACCAACGCCACCAGCAGCCAGATAAATCCGGACCTGATGTTTTTCATGAAACAACTCCTTGGCGTGCAGAGGTAAAAATCAACGTTGTTATTAGGAATGACGTTTTAACAGTAGAAGTTTTGCCGCCGAACCGCGGCAGGTCGGATGAGAAATGTGAAGCAGGTGGGGTTTTAGTGTAAAAACAACGTGATGAAACCGCGTTGGCGCAGGCTGTCGCCCACACCATCCTGAGCAGTTATTCATTCTGCATTTTCACGGCGCGCACAGCGAATTATCGTCGTTTTTTATCTGGGCACGGTGTCTGGCGGATTATTATTTTATCTGTCGAGGCGTGCCGAAATAAAATTATTCATGCCGTGTTATACCTTTATTTTCACCCGCAGGCTTAATCATTCATCAAATAAATAATAAAGCTACGAAAGGAATTTAATTATGATAAATAAAATCATCGAAGGGTATTTACCGCAGCTCACGGCCATTCGGCACGATATTCATCAGCACCCTGAATTGGGTTTCGAAGAGTTTCGCACCAGCGATCTGGTGGCGGATTATCTGAGTTCGTGGGGCTATGAGGTGCACCGCGGATTGGCGGGCACCGGCGTGGTGGGTACGTTGCGGGTAGGCGACGGCGTTAAACGCCTCGGATTGCGTGCCGATATGGACGCTCTGCCGATCGAAGAGAACAACGGCAAGCCCTGGAGCAGCAGCGTGGCCAACCGCATGCACGCCTGCGGCCATGATGGTCACACCACTATGTTGCTCGGTGCCGCCCGCTATCTGGCGCAAACGCGCAACTTCAACGGCACGCTGCACCTGATTTTCCAACCGGCGGAAGAGATGCTGAACGGCGGCGCGCGCATGGTGGAACAGGGGCTGTTCGAGCGCTTCCCCTGCGACGCCATCTTCGCCATGCACAACATGCCGGGGATGCCGCTCGGCGAGTTCTTCTTCCAACACGGTCCGTTTATGGCCTCGATGGATCAGTTCAACGTGCGGGTGCAGGGGCGTGGCGGCCACGGCGCCATCCCGCAGCTGGCGGTCGATCCCGTGCTGGTGGCCTCGCATATCACTGTCGCCCTACAGAGCATCGTTTCGCGTAATATCGATCCGCTGGAGGCGGCCGTGATCACCGTCGGCAGCATCAAGGCCGGTGAGGCGGCCAACGTGATCCCGGACAGCGCGGAAATGAAGCTCAGCGTACGCTCTCTGGATCGTCAGGCGCGCGCAACCCTGCTGGCGCGCATTCCGGCGCTGATCGAGGCGCAGGCGGCAAGCTTCGGTGCCCACGCGGTGGTGGAGCACGTTAACGGTACGCCGGTGTTGGTCAACGACGAAGCGATGACCCGCTTTGCCCACCGTGTGGCGGAGCAGCAGTTCGGCGCCGCCCGCGCGCACTACGGTGCCCGGCCGCTGATGGGCAGCGAAGATTTCGCCTTCATGCTCGATGCACATCCGCAGGGCTGCTACCTGATCGTTGGCAACGGCGATGGCGAAGGCAGCTGCATGGTGCATAACCCGGGATATGACTTCAATGACGGCTGTCTGGCGGCCGGCAGCCAGTATTGGGGAGCGTTGGCGGAAGCGTATTTAAAATAAACGCGAAAAATAATAACAGGGAAGATAATGATGAGTGAAAATACGGCTGAAACCCAAACGGAAATAATATCGGCCCCGAAGGTCGGTGGCAAAAAGGTCATATTCGCCGCCTCCTTCGGCAATGCGCTGGAGTTTTTCGATTTCGGTATTTATAACTTCTTCGTTATTTATATCAGCGTATTGTTTTTTCCCCCGTCTAGCGATCCGCATCTGGCGTTGCTGTTGGCGTTTGCCACGTTCGGCGTCAGCTTTTTCATGCGGCCGCTGGGCGGCATTCTGATTGGCGCCTATGCCGATCGCTGTGGCCGCAAGCCGGCGATGATCCTGACGATTTCCTTGATGAGCCTGGGCACGGCGATGATCGGCTTTGCGCCGACCTACGCCAGCGCCGGCTATTGGGGAACCGCCACGCTGGTGGCCGCGCGTCTGATCCAGGGCGTAGCGGCGGGCGGCGAGGTGGGGGCGTCGATGTCGTTGCTGGTGGAGTCGGCGCCGCCCCATCGGCGCGGTTTCTATTCCAGCTGGTCACTGGCGACGCAGGGCATCGCCACCGTGGTTGGCGGCGTCACCGCGCTGGCGCTCAGCGCGGCCTTGCCGGTGCTTTCCGGCGAACCGAACGCCATGGCCGAGTGGGGATGGCGCATTCCATTCTTTATCGGCGTGGCGCTGGCGCCGCTCGGTTGCTGGCTGCGTCTCGGGCTGGAAAGCGATCGGCCGTCGGTGGCGCGGGCTCACGAGCCGCCTGCTCAGCTGCGCCAGCACTCGCGGGCGGTAGTGCTCGGTGTGATGCTGACCATCGGCGCCACCGTCGCCACTTACATCTCGATGTATTATCTCGGCACCTACGCGGTGAAATACCTGGGAATGGCGCAGGCCTACGGTTATGCCGCGATGCTATTGGCGGGGCTCATCACCTTCGGCGGCAGTCTGCTGGTCGGGCGCTGGTGCGATCGTTACGGCCGTCTGCCGCTGATCCGCGGGTCGCGGATCGCGATTCTGATCGTGGCCCTGCCGGCGTTTTGGTGGCTGAGCGCGGTGCCGCATCCTGCGGTGCTGCTGCTGATCGTCGCGTTGCTGGTCGGGTTGACCACGCTCGGTTCGGTGCCGACCATGCTGATGATTTCGGAGCTGTTCCCGCAGCGCATTCGTGCGCTGGGGTTTGCGTTGGTCTACAGCCTCGGGGTGGCGATCTTCGGCGGCTTCGCCCAGTACATCGCTTCGCAGTCGATCGCGCTGAGCGGTTCGCTGCTGGCGCCCGCCGTCTATCTGATGGTGGCTACGCTGGCTTCGCTGGCGGTGCTGCCATTGCTGCGTGAAACCGGCGGAGAGCCGCTGCGCTAGCCGAAAAAAAACGCCGGCGGTTTTCACCGTCGGCGCTTTGCGTTGCGACCGTTTCAGGCTGGCGTTCAGGCCGCCGGGCGGGCGATCACGCTGCGGGTTTCCATGCGCACTTCGGCGATGGTGACCTGCAAGGTATCGCTCTGGCGGTAAACCACTTCGCCTTTAATCTGCACGGTGCCGGTTTCCTGGCTGCACTGCATCTCGTCACGCACCGCGTGAATGAACGGTGCCGGGATGAAGGCAACCGCGCCGTTGTCCAGCAGGCGTACACGCAGGCCGCCACGGGTCACGTCGATGATCTCGGCGTTGAAGCGGGTATCGGTACCGGCCTTGTCCTGCAGGAAGCGGGCGTACAGCCAGTCGCCGACGTCGCGCTCCGCCATGCGGTTCAGGCGGCGGCGCTCCGCCAGCTGCACCGTGACGTCATCCTGTGGCTTTTCCGCCGGTTGCTGGTTGATGATCGCCTTCAGCAGACGATGGTTGACCATATCGCCGTATTTACGGATCGGCGATGTCCAGGTGGCGTAAGCCTCCAGACCCAGACCGAAGTGTGGCCCCGGCGTAGTGCTGATCTCGGCGAAGGTCTGGAAGCGACGGATGCGGCTGTCGAGGAACTGGGTCGGCTGCGCATCCAGGTGGCGGCGCAGTTCGCAGAAACCGTCGAGGGTCAGCAGCTTCTCGGCTTCGGCTTCCACGCCGTTGGCCTGCAGCACGGTGACCGCTTGTTCAACCAGCGCAGGATCGAAACCGGTGTGCACGTTGTACACGCCGAAGCCCAGGCGATCGCGCAGCACGATGGCGGCGCAGACGTTGGCGGCGATCATGCACTCTTCAACGATGCGGTTGGCGCTGCGGCGCTGCTCGGTAACGATCTCCAGCACGTCGCCTTTTTCACCCAGCACGAAGCGGTAGTCCGGACGATCTTTGAACACCAGCGCATGCTGGTGGCGCCAGGCATTGCGCGCATCGCAAACGCGCTTCAGCAGGGTGATTTGTTGCGCGATGGCGTCGCTCGGCGGTTGCCAGCCGGCAATGCCGTCCAGCCAGTCGGAGACTTCGTCGTACACCAGTTTGGCTTTGGATTCGATCTCGGCGGCGAAGAACTGAATATCGTCGCCTAGCGCGCCGTCGGCGGCGATGGTCACGCGGCAAGCCAGCACCTGGCGGCGCTCGTTAGGGCGCAGCGAGCACAGGTTGTCCGACAGATCGCGCGGCAGCATCGGGATGTTGAAGCCCGGCAGGTAATTGGTGAAGGCGCGCACGCGGGCGATATCGTCCAGCTTGCTGCCTTGTTCGACGTAGGCAGTCGGATCGGCGATGGCGATGGTCAACTGCAGCGAACCGTCACCGTTGTCGGTCACGTACAGCGCATCGTCCATGTCCTCGGTGCTGGCGCTGTCGATGGTGACGAATTCGAGCGCGGTCAGATCTTCACGCACCAGCGCAGCGTCCGGCTCGCTGAGGGCCTGCATCTCCGGCGCCTCTTTTTCCAGGTTGTGACGCGCCAGCGTCACCCACCACGGGGCGAAATGGTCTTCGCCTTCGGTGATAAAGTGGGTCAGGTCGGCGTTGAAGCCGCGATCGCCTTTCAGCGGATGGCGGCGCATTTCCGCCACCGCCCAGTCGCCGGCCTGGAAGTTGTGGGTCAGTTCACGCACCGGGCGGCACGGAATCGCATCTTTCAGCAACGGATGATCGGGCACGATGGACAGGCGATCGTCGCGCTTTTGCACGCGGCCGACAAAGCGCGACAGGAACGGCTCGACCAGGGTTTCCGGCTCGGCGATTTCGCGCTCTTTCTCGGTGTGCAGGGTGGCGATAATGCGATCCCCGTGCATGACTTTCTTCATGTACGGCGGTGGAATGAAGTAGCTTTTTTGACCGTCTACTTCAAGAAAGCCAAAGCCTTTCTCGGTCCCTTTCACGACGCCTTCAACGCGCGGGGTCTGAGAGTGAAGTTGCTGTTTAAGCTGCGCCAGCAGCGGGTTATCTTGAAACATATCGTCCAGTGAATGGGTTGTGAGTGGCAAGATTTGCGGCTGACAGTTTTACGCGAATCACCCGCTGCGAGCAAGCCTAACGTCACGGAACCCCGCGTTGCCGCGCGATTTTGCGCAAGAATGGTCAATCGAAGGGCGAACGATGAAAAACCCCGGCGCGCAGGCCGGGGTGAAGGGCGTGGGACAATCAGTCCCGCAGCGGCGTCGGCTGCAGGATTTCAATCCAGTAATCGTCCGGATCGCGAATGAACGCCACGTAGTTCATGCGGCCTTCATGCAGGCGTTTCTGGAAGGTGACGCCCAGGCGCTCAAACCGCTCGCAGGCGGCGCGCACGTCCGGCACCGTGACACACAGGTGGCCAAAGCCGCGCGGTTCGCTGTTGCCGTTGTGGTAGTGGAAATCCGCCTGATTTTCGGTGCCGTGGTTATGGGTCAGCTCGAGAATACCCGGCTGGCTCAGCGCCCAGCGTTTGCGTTCGTCGTCATCCTGCGGGATCTGCTCGCGCGGGCTGCGCGTCAGGTAGCAGATGGTGAAAGCGGCTTCTTTGAACTCTTCCAGATAGACCGGGGTAAAGCCCAGCACGCGCGTATAGAAATCCAGCGCTTTGGCCAGATCCTTCACGCGGATCATGGTGTGGTTGAACACGTAACCGTCGGTAACCGCGTCCGGTTGGGCCGCCACGCCGGGCAGCGTCAGTAAATCATTCAGTGGCATCAGTGATCCTCCTCAGGGTGTCGGCAGACTGTAGGTGAAATCGATGCTAATCTAAAGTAATTGTTTTTAACTAAAACACTAACTAAAAGTGAATGATAGATGAAGCTGAGCCAGCTGAAGTTTTTCTGCACCGTGGTGGAACACAAAACCATCGCCGCCGCCGCCCGCGAGCTGCACTGCGTGCCTTCCAACGTCACGCTGCGGCTGCGTGAACTAGAGGAGTCGCTGGGCGGCGAGCTGTTTTTCCGCGACAAGAACCGGCTGTACGTCAATCCCAAAGGGCGGCTGTTCTACCAGCAGGCGCGCGACATCGTGGCGCAGGCGGAGCGCAGCAAGCAGCTGTTCGCCGGCGAGCATCAGCATGGGCTGCTGAACCTCGGGGCGCTGGATTTCTCGCTGGTCAGCCATTTACCGGCGCGTATTGCCAGGCTGCGCCGTTTACAGCCTCATCTGCACATCAACGTACTGAGCCGCGACTCGCTGGTGCTGGAACGCATGCTGATCGACAGCGATCTCGACCTGGCGATCACCGACGGCCCGATTGAGCATCCGTTACTGGCCAGCCAAAAGGCATTCGATGAACGGCTGGTATTGCTGATGCCGGCCGATGTCGGGGAACCCGACGCCGCCACGCTGGTGCCGCTGGAGTTTTACACGTTCAGCCGCGAATGTTCGTTTCGCCTGAAGGTGGATCACTGGCTGGCCTCGCGCGGGCTGAAACCGCGCATGACGCTGGAAATGGAGTCTTATGCCGCGATGGCGGCCTGCGTGCAGGCCGGTTGCGGCGTGGCCTGCGTGCCCGGTTCGTTGCTGCCGCTGATCTTGCCGGCACCAGGGTTGAAGGTGGTGGAAATGGGTGAGGAGGGCGTGAGCGATCTGTACTTCGTCTGGCGACGGCATCAGCTGTCCGACGAGTTGCAGACTATCCTGGAAATATTGGTGCGCCCGGCGTGAACCGGGCGCGCATGTTCAGGCAATACGCAGCGAGGGTTGCTGCTCGCTGCGGCGAATCACCACCGGGATCGACTTCGAGGTCGGGGTGCCGGTACCGTCGCCGAAGCTGGCCAGCGGCACCAGCGGGTTGGTTTCCGGGTAGTAGGCCGCCAGGTTGCCACGCGGAATGTCGTAACTCACCAGCTTGAACCCGTCCACTTTACGCACCACGCCATCGTTCCACAGGGTTTCTATCTCTACCCGTTCGCCATCCTGTAGGCCCAGTGCCGCCAGATCCTCCGGATGGATGAACAACACTTCGCGCTGGCCGTAAACGCCGCGGTAGCGGTCATCCAGACCATAGATGGTGGTGTTGTACTGATCGTGCGAGCGCAGCGTCTGCAGGGTAAACGGCGCTTGCTCGTCGCCCAGCTGCGGGAACAGGGTGGTCGGCAGCGCGGCGGCGCTGAATTCCGCCTTGCCGCTCGGCGTGGCGAAGCGCAGTTCGGCGGCGGCATTGCCCAGGTAGAAACCGCCGGGCTGGTCGCAGCGCCGGTTGAAATCCTCGAAGCCGGGAATGGTGACGGCGATATGATCGCGGATCAGCGAATAGTCGTCGGCCAGTTCCAGCCAGTCCAGCTGTTGCGTACCCAGCACGGCGTCGGCGATGCCGCAGACGATCGCCGTCTCTGAACGTTGAGTATCCGCCAGCGGTTTGCCGATGCCTTCCGAAGCGTGAACCATGCTGAATGAATCCTCGACCGTGATGTACTGCGAGCCGCTGGCCTGCATATCCAGTTCGGTGCGGCCGAGCGTCGGCAGGATCAGCGCGTCTTTGCCGGTCACCAGGTGGCTGCGATTAAGCTTGGTGCTGATATGCACCGTCAAATCGCAGTTGCGCAGGGCGCGGGCGGTGCGCTCGGTGTCCGGCGCTGCGGCGGCCAGGTTGCCGCCCAGCGCGATCAGCACTTTCACTTCGCCGCGCAGCATCGCTTCGATCGCTTCCACCGTGTTGTGCCCCACCGCGCGATTGGCGGTGAAGTTAAAGTGGCGTTCCAGGCTGTCGAGCAGTGCCTTCGGCGACTTCTCATCAATCCCCATGGTGCGGTTACCCTGGACGTTGCTGTGGCCGCGCACCGGGCACAGACCGGCGCCCGGTTTACCCAGTTGCCCGAACAGCAGCTGCAGGTTGGTGATTTCACGCACCGTCGCAATAGAGTGTTTATGCTGAGTCACGCCCATCGCCCAGGTGCAGATCACCCGTTCGGCACCCTGGTAGGTGGCCGCCGCCTGGCGCAATTGCGCTTCGCTCAGGCCCGATTGCGCGGTAATGGTCTGCCACTCGGTCGCGTCCACCTGCGCCAGGTAAGCCTCCACGCCGACGCTGTGCTGTTCGATAAATGCCAGGTCGAACAGGGCGGGTTCACCAGCGGCCATACGCTGGCGGTGAGTTTCCAGCAGCGCTTTCACCATGCCGCGCACCGCTGCCATATCGCCGCCCAGATTTGGCTGGTAATAGGAAGAGCTGATCGGCGAGGATTTTGGCGTCAGCATCTGTACCGGATCCTGCGGATCGGCGAACCTTTCCAGCCCACGTTCGCGCAGGGTGTTGAAACTGACGATACGCGCGCCGCGTCGGGCGGCGTTTTTCAGGCTGTGCAACATGCGCGGGTGGTTGGTGCCGGGGTTTTGACCGAACACGAAGATGGCGTCGGCCTTTTCGAAGTCATCGATGCGGATGGTGCCTTTGCCAACGCCGATGCTCTGCTTCAGCCCGACGCCGCTCGCTTCGTGACACATGTTGGAGCAGTCGGGGAAATTGCTGGTGCCGAGCATGCGGCCGAACAGCTGATAAAGGTACGACGCTTCGTTGCTGGCGCGGCCCGAGGTATACAGCTCGATCTGGTTCGGGTTGTCCATACCGTTGATGTGCTTGGCGATCAGCGCCAGCGCGTCCGGCCAATGGATAGGCTCATAGTGGTCGGTTTCGGCGTTGTAGCGCATCGGATGGGTGAGGCGACCCTGGTATTCGAGGAAATAGTCGCTCTGCTGCTGCAGGGTGCTGACGCTGTGGGCGGCGAAGAACTCAGGCTCCACGGCGCTGCGCGTCGCTTCCCAACTGACCGCTTTGGCGCCGTTTTCGCAGAAGCTGAAGGTGCTGTGGTTGTCGTCGCCCCAGGCGCAACCGGGGCAGTCGAAGCCGCGTGCCTTGTTGACGCGCATCAGGTTGCGCATGTTTTTTAGCGTTTGTTTACTGTCGAGGACAAAGCGGGTGGTGGCTTCAAGCGAACCCCAGCCGCCCGCTGGGCCGGTATAAGGCTTGATTGACGGTTTGAATTTCATGGTGACACTTCGCAGGTGGTTGTAGCTAAAAAGTAAACGCTTTTTTATGCGTCTTGCGTATTTATGTCACAAGTTTAGGGGCGTGGCAGGCAGGCGTCTAATCGAATGGGGCAATGGCGGCATAGAGCGTATCTATCGCAGGCGGACGCTGACCTAAACAAATGGTTGCATAAAGACACCCGCTGCAAAAGAGTAATGGTTTCGTCTGAAAGTGAATTCATGCAGTCTATCTCGCGGATTATATTGGCATTTTATTCAGCCTGCGGGCCTGAGGAACACAGCGTGAAGCGTTCAGTATCAGTGGTGATCGGCGGTATATTACTGCCTTTAGCGGCGCAGGCGGCGGAAACAACGCCCCATTTTCCCACCATGACCCCACCGGCGATAGACGCCGCCTCTTACGTTTTGATGGATTACACCACCGGCCAGGTACTGGCGGCCGGCAATGCCGACGAACGGCGCAACCCGGCCAGCTTGACCAAACTCATGACCGGGTTGGTGATCGACCACGCGCTCGATCAGCACAAGATTGGCCTCGACGATGTCGTCACCGTGGGGAAAGACGCCTGGGCGCAGGGCAACCCGGTGTTCAAAGGCTCTTCGTTGATGTTCCTGAAGCCTGGTGACAGGGTCACGGTTCGCGATCTCAGCCGCGGCATCATCATCGATTCCGGCAACGACGCCTGCGTGGCGATGGCGGACTATGTGGCGGGCAGCCAGGCCAACTTCGTCAAGCTGATGAACGAGAAGAGCGCGCAGCTGGGCCTGCAGAACACCTATTTCGAAACGGTACACGGGCTGGATGCGCCGGGGCAATTCACCACCGCCGGCGATCTGGCGGTGGTTGCGCGCGCCATCATCATGAGTGAGCCGGCGGAATACCACATGTACAGCGAGAAATCGCTGACCTGGAACGGTATCACGCAGCAGAACCGCAACGGCCTGCTGTGGGATAAGACGCTGCACGTCGATGGGTTGAAAACTGGGCACACCGCCTCGGCCGGCTTCAACATCATCGCCTCCGCCACCGAAGGGGATCGCCGCCTGATTGCCGTGGTGATGGGCGGCAAAAGTTCCAAAGGCCGCGAGGAACAGGCGCGCAAGCTGCTGAGCTGGGGGCTGCGCGACTTTACCACGGTACACCTGTTCAGCGCCGGCCAGAGCCTGGGGGAAGAGCCAGTCTGGTACGGCGAGAATCACCGGTTACCGGTCGGCAGCGTGCAAGAGCAGTCGCTCAGCCTGCCAAAAAACGAAGCGGACAAGCTGAAGGCGCAGTACGTGATCAATACCGCGCGGCTGGAAGCGCCGATTGGTAAAGGGCAAACCGTCGGCGAGATCCGCATCAGCGACAATGGCCAGGTAGTGAAAACCCTACCGCTGGTGGCGCTGCAGGCGGTACCGCAGGGCGGCGTGTTCTCGCGCCTGGTGGATTACGTGAAGCTGAGGCTCTGACTCGTCGGGCGGGCGGCGGCCCCCGGTGGTATACTGGTGCGAATGCCGATCATTGAGCTGCGCTATGGATATTAAACAACTGATTTATTTGTGCAATCTGGAACGAGAGCGCCACTTCGGCCGGGCGGCGGAGGCCAGCTTCGTCAGCCAGCCGACGCTATCCATGCGATTGAAAAATCTGGAAAAAGAGCTGGGCGTTTCGCTGATTAACCGCGGCAACCATTTCGGCGGTTTTACCGCCGAAGGCGAGCGGGTGTTGGCGTGGGCGCGTGAGATCGTCTCGGTTTATCAGGGGCTGAAGCTGGAAGTGGAGTCGCTCAAGCACGGTTTGCACGGCACGCTGCGCCTCGGCGTGGTGCCGCAGTGCAGTATCTCGGTATCGGAAATGCTCAAGGCGGTCAGCGAACGTTACCCGCATCTCGATTACCGGCTGGCGGTGCTGAGCGCTGATCAGCTGTTGGAGGCGCTGACGGCGCACACCGTCGACATCGGCATCGGCTTTTTCGAGCTGTCGACCTTGAAGGAGCTGCATTTCCAATCGCAACCGCTGGTGGAAACCGGCGTCGAGCTGGTATTTCATCCGCAACATTTCCCGAAGCTGGTGGGCGATACGCCGTTGCCGCTGGAGGCGGTGGCCGCCTTGCCGTTGTGTCTCGCCGAGCCGACGCGTTATTTCCGCCGCTATCTCGATCAACACTTTCGCGACGCCGGGTTGACGCTGCACACGCGGCTTGAGACCGCGTCGATCTTCCAACTGCTCGAAGGTATTTTCGTCGGTTTGGGCTGCGGACTGTTCCCGCGCGGCCAGCTGCAATCGCCGTTGATGCCGGCGTTGCAGCGGCGTCCGGTGGCCATCGGCGCCATGCCGCGTCATGCGGCGGTGGTCGTCGATATGGCGGAGCGCGCTACGCCGTTGGCGCAAAAGTTCTTCGATGCCGCCAGCGAGTGGCTGCGTCAGCAGAATGTCTAAAACGCGCCGTATTGCGGCCGGTAATAAGGCCGCATAGCGGTATTCAGTCGGTGGTGATGGAAGATGTTGCATCGCCCAACGTTTGGCGCAGGCGATTTTCCCAGGCGTAGAGTGCGGCGGTGAGGATCACTTCCAGCGCCTGCGCCTGATTCAGACCGCTGTTGAACAACGGCTGCACGCTCTGTGGGGTAAATTTCTCCGGTGCGCGCGTCAGCTCGGCGGCGGTGTGGATCACCGCGCGTTTGACCGTATCCTCGGTAGAGGCCAATCCCTGAGGCAGCCCGGTGAACAGCGCCTGTACCAATCCGTCATCCTGCATTTCATGCGCCACCGTGGCCGCGCAGTAACGGCTGCCGTTGATGCGCGAGACCACCAGCGTCGCCAGCGCCTTCAGGCGGCTCGATAACCCATACCCTTCGGCATTGATGCCATTGAACACGCCGTTGCGTTCGCGCAGTGCGGCGGCATCGTGCGCTAACAGTAGATAATAAGATTCGGCGCGCGCCTGCGGGTGGCTCTGATCCAACACGTCAAGCTGTTCGGCGGCGGCGGTTTCCGTGTCGATCGGCGGCAGCCGCGCAGTCCAGCTCAGTTCTTCGGTACTGAAAGCGACGCCATCGGCGTCTTCGACATTCGGGAAGCCGGGCACCACTACCGCCGGTCGGCCGGCTAACGCCGCGATGCCAGCTACCACACGCGCCTGATAGCTGACAAAACCGATGATTTGCGAAAAGGTGACGATATCCGCAGGGCTCAGCCCGACGTCGACAAGCTGTTGCAGCGCCTTGCGGCAAATCAGCGTGGGTTGGCTGGCAAGCTGGCGGGCATATTGGGTGATCTGGGCGAGCCGGATATTGCTTTCCCGGGAGGCGTCCGGGCTGTGCAGCGGGGCGAGGCGGGCGGCATAGTGGCTACAGAGGGACTGCACGCCGGTCACCTGAGCGACGGTCAGTGCGGTGCTGAGGCGATCGTAGGGTGACAATGTCACGTATCGTGATAGCGACACCTGGTCGGGAAACAGGGCGTGGTAACCGGCCAGTGAGGCGTTGAATACCCCGGCGCGAGCGCCGAGCGCGCTGTTTAACGCTTCATCGGCGAAGGCACCCAGCCCCAGCAGAAAACGATCGCGCAGGGTAGCCGCCTGCGGCTCCAACGGCGTATCGCCCCGCACGCTGCTTTGGGTTTCGTGATACCACTGGGCATTATGTTGTCGACGGAGTCGTTCCATAGGGTCAATCCTTAATCATGATCAACAGCCACCGCTGCGTACGGCAGCGGTGGCTGGACAAAGAGGCAACATGCCCGCAGGCGGGGCGAAAGGCGGATTTAGCGCAGCTCATCGCAGTACAGCGCGTGGCCGTAAACAGAGAAACCGGTGGCCAGCGTGAGCAGAAACTGCGCGAGGCGGCGATGGCGAAGGCTGTTCATCAGTGCGATATCCTGTCGTATGAGAGGCTCAACGTAGGGGATATCCTCACCGATCGCCCTGGCGAGATAAAATAATGTTACGGACTAATCAATAACTGAAAGGAATAAAATATAAGGATATATAACAAGAATGTAATTTGTATGTGCATTTTCTCGCTAAGCGACCGAGGCGCGCAGCAATAAAAAACCCGCCGCAGCGGGTTTGTTGCAGGCCAGGACGGGGCTCAGAAACGGCCGCCGTCGCGTCGCCAGGCGTCGGCGGTCAGCGCCTCGCCGAAGTGGCTGGCGATAAGACGCTTGGTCAATTCGTGCAGCGGCGCCGCCAACACCTCGGCGGTGCTGCCGCGTTCGACGATCTCCCCTTCGTGCATCACCAGCACCTGGTCGCTGATATGCTTCATCATGCCGAGATGCTGGGTGACGTAGATATAGGAAATGCCGTGTTTTTCCTGCAGTTCCAGCATCAGGTTGATGATTTGCGAGCGCATCGACATGTCCAGCGAGGCCAGCGCCTCATCGGCGACGATCACCTTCGGCTGCAGGATCAGCGCACGGGCCAGCGCGACGCGCTGTTTTTGCCCAGAAGCCAGCATGTGCGGATAGTAGTAAGCGTGATCCGGCAGCATGCCGACCTGGCGCAGCGTTTGGTTGATACGCTGCTCGCGCTCGGCGGGCTCCAGATCGGTGTTCAACCGCAGCGGCGCATCCAGCAGCTGGCCGATGCGCTGACGCGGGTTGAGCGAGGTGCTCGGATCCTGAAAAATCATACGAATGCGCTGGCTGCGGTAGCGATAATCACCGAACGCCAGCGGATGATCGTCGATCAGCAGTTCGCCGGCGGTCGGTTCCACCATGCCGGAGAGCATTTTCGCCAGCGTGGATTTGCCAGAGCCGTTTTCACCGATCACCGCCAGCGTCTGACCTTCACGCAGGGTAAAGCTGACGGATTTCACCGCCTCGACGTGCTGACGGCGGAACAGCCCGGTGCGGTAGCGGTAGGTTTTGCTCAGGTTGCGCACTTCCAACAGCGTTTCCATGTTATTGCTCCTCCATGTTCAGCGGGAAGTGGCAGGCGAAGAAGTGGTTTTTGACCGGGCGCAGGCGCGGCGTTTCGATGCACTTCTTCTGCGCGTAAGGGCAGCGCGGCCCCAGGCGGCAGCCGATCGGCAGGTGTTCCAGCGAAGGAATGGCGCCCGGTAGCGTGTTCAACCGGCTTTTGTGCGGCAGCGAGCGGCCGAAGTCCGGCATGGCGCGGATCAGCGCCTGGGTATAAGGGTGGTGCGGCGCCGCCAGCAGCTCTTCGCACTGGGCGCTCTCCACCGTTTGCCCGCAGTACAAGACGTTCACCCGGTCGGCCCACTTGCTCATCATCTGCAGGTCGTGGCTGATCAGCAGAATGGTGGTATTGTTGTTCTGGTTGAGGCGCGCCAACAGGCGGAAAATCTGCGCCTGAGTGGTCGGCTCCATGGCATTGGTCGGCTCATCGGCGATCAGCAGGCGCGGCTGGTTGGCCAGCGCGATGGCGATCATCACTTTCTGGCACTCGCCCTCGGTCAGCTCGTACGGGAAGCTGCCCATGATGTCGTCGTGATCCTTGATGCCGACGCGGTGCAGCAGTTCGATGGCGCGGCGTTTGCGCCAGTTGAAGCGTTGCCACCAGCGGCCCTTGTAGGTCCAGCCTGGGATGGCCTGCGCCAGCTGGCGGCCGATGCTTTCGGAAGGATCGAGACAGGACTGCGGCTCCTGGAAGATCATCGAGACGTTGTGGCCCACCAGCCTGCGCCGCTCGCGCGGGCTTAGCTGCAGCAGGTCGATGTCGTCGAAGCGAAAGCGATCGGCGGTGACGCGCCAGTTGTCTTTGGTCACGCCGCAGATGGCCTTGGCGATCAGGCTCTTGCCGGAGCCCGATTCACCCACCAGGCCGCGCACCTCGCCCTCGGTCAGCGTCATGCTGACGCGATCGACCGCCTTGACCGGCCCTTCGGCGGTCATAAATTCAATCGTCAGATTGCGGATATCGAGTAACGGCATTATTCCACCCCGGCATTGATTGCGCGGCGCATACCGTCGCCTAACAGGTTAACCAGCAGCACGCTGACGAGGATGGCCGCGCCGGGCAGCATCACCGTCCAGGGCGCAACGTACACCAGCTCGAGCGAATCGCCGAGCATCGCTCCCCATTCCGGCGAAGGCAGCTGCGCGCCGAGATCGAGGAAGCCGAGTGCGGCGATATCCAAAATGGCCATCGACAGCGCGCGGGTGAACTCGGTCACCAACACCGCCGCGATGTTCGGCATGACCGCGTACCACAAGATCTGCAGCGTGGAAGCGCCGTCAAGCCGGGCCGCCACCACGTACTCTTTCTCCAGTTCGTCGTGCACCGCGCTGTAGATAGTGCGCACCATGCGCGGCAACAAGGCGAGCCACACCGCCAGCATGGCGTGTTCAAGTTTGGGGCCGATAAACGCCACCACCACGATCGCCAGCAGCAGCGAGGGAATCGACAGCAGGGTATCGAGGATGTGGTTGAGCACCGCAGAGCGCAGCCCGTGGGTGACGCCGGCGAACACGCCGAGGATCACCCCGCAGAACGCCGCGGCCAGCGTCACCGCCAGCGCGGAGCCGAAGGTGGCGGCGGTGCCGGTCAACAGGCGGCTGAGGATGTCGCGCCCGAGATCGTCGGTGCCGAGGAAAAACGACACGTTGCCATAGCGCGACCACGACGGCGGCAGCAGCTGATAACCAAGGAACTGCTGATCCAGCGCGTAGGGCGCCAGCAGGCTGCCGAACAGCGACAGTAGCAGCAGGGCGATCACCCCGTAAAAACCGATCATCGCCAGCGCGTCGCCATAGAAAATCCGCCAGGTGTAGCGCAGCGGGCTCGGCATCTTTTTCTCGCGGTATACGTTATCGAAGGGCATACCATTCCTTATGTTTCAGCGGGTTGGTTGCCGCACCCAGAATGTCGGCCAGGACGTTAATGGTGATCACCAGCGTGCCGACCACCATGACGCCGGCGGAAATTGCCGCATAGTCCTGCTGGCGAATGGCGTTGATCAGCCACCGGCCGAGGCCCGGCCAACTGAACACCACTTCGGTGATCATTGCCAGCGTGAGCATGGTGGAGAACTGCAGCCCCAGCTTGGGCACAATTGGCGGCAGCGCATTGTGCAACACGTGGCGGCGAATGATGGTGAAGCGCGACAGGCCGCGGGTAGCGGCGGCCTTGATGTAGTTTTGGCTCAGCACATCGTCGGTGCTGATGCGCATCAGGCGCACCACTTCGGTGGTGGGCGCCACCGCCAGCGCGGCGATCGGCAGGATCATGTGACGCAGTGCGCTGCCGATCATCTCGGCGCGGTATGGCGAGTCCGACAGCCAGGCGTCGATCAGCGCGAAACCGGTGATAGGCTTTACCTGATACAGCAGATCGAAACGGCCGGAAACCGGCAGCCAGCCGAGATGCAGCGAGAAGAACAGCATCAGCAGCAGCGCCAGCCAGAACACCGGCATTGAAAAGCCCAGCAGCGCGAAGGTGCTGATGGCGGTGTCCTGCCACTTGCCGCGCAGCACGCCGGCGATGATGCCCAGCGGAATGCCGATAAACAGCGCCAGGGCGAACGCCAGCAGGCACAGTTCCATGGTGGCCGGGAATACTTCGCGCAGCTGTTCGCTGATCGCCTGGCCGTTGATGCTGGAGACGCCGAAGTCCCAGTGCAGCAGGCTGACGAAGTAGAACTGATAGGCGTCCAGCAGGGCGGCGCCGTTCAGCGGCGCGCGCGGCGTGAAATAGCTCAGGCTGAAGCTGACCAGCGTCAGGAAGAACAGCGTGATCAGCAGCAGCAGAATGCGGCGCAGGGTAAAGATAATCACTTGTTCACCTCCGGCGCGGATTCACGGTACACCCCGGCGAACGAGGCGTTGCCGAACGGGCTCAGCACCAATCCCTTGATGTCGTAGCGGTAGGCCTGCAGACGCAAAGAAGAGGCCAGCGGCAGCACCGGCAGTTGCTGCTCGAGGATTTTCTGCGCCTTGCGGTAGTTGTCGATGCGCTGAGACAGCTGCTGCGACAACAGCGCGTTCTGCAGCACCTCGTCGAAGCCTGGGTCACACCAGTGAGCATAGTTGGTTTGCGAACGGATTGCCGCGCAGCTCAGCAGCGGCCGGAAGAAGCTGTCCGGGTCGTTGCTGTCGGTGGCCCAGCCGGTCAGGGTCAGATCGTGGTTCATTTCCATCAGGCGCGCCTCTTGGAAACGGCCTTCTACCGGCACGATGGTGACGTTGATGCCCACCTGGCCGAGATCGGCCTGGATCAGCTCGGCGGTTTTCAGCGGGCTCGGGTTGTAAGACTGCGAGGCGGTCGGCACCCACAGCTTCAGGTTCAGCTGGCCGACGCCGGCCTGCCGCAGCATCTCGCGCGATTTGGCCGGATCGTACTCGGTGACGTGCGCGTCGTTGTCATAGGCCCAGGAGGCGCGCGGCAAGATTGAGGCGGCGGTTTCCGCCGTGCCGTAATAGATCGACTGCATCAATCGTTGGTTGTTGATCGCCAGCGAAATCGCCTGGCGCACATTGAGGTTGTCGAGCGGCGGTTTGCGGGTGTTGAACGCCAGATAAGCGATGTTCATCCCAGGGCGCAGCGTCAGGCGCAGGCGCGGATCGTCGCGCAGGATCGACAGCTGGCTGGCTGCCGGATAAGCCAGTACGTCGCACTCGCCGGTCAGCAGCTTGGAGAGGCGGCCGGTG
The DNA here is from genome assembly GCF_037027545.1 of Serratia sp. 201. Lineage (NCBI taxonomy): Bacteria > Pseudomonadati > Pseudomonadota > Gammaproteobacteria > Enterobacterales > Yersiniaceae > Serratia > Serratia sp. 201. Next base: position 1,280,373 of record NZ_JAXCHC010000002.1, read on the forward strand.
CCGCCGGCGCCCAGATCGATCACCACCTGCGGCATGCGCGGCAGGCCTTTCCAGTAGGCGGCGTTGCGCGCCAGGCGAATATATTGCCCCGAGCGGTATTCGTTGAGCAGGAACGGGCCGCTGCCGACCGGCTCGCGGTCGATCAGCTCCTGATGGCCTTGGCGCGTCAGCGTGTCGGCGTATTCGGCGGACAGCACCGGCGCGTAGTGGGTCGCCAGGTGCCACAGGAACGAGGCGTCCGGTGACTGCAGGCGAATCTCCACCGTGTAGTCGTCGAGCTTTCTCACGCTCTGCACCGAATCGCCGAACTGCAGGCTGTCGAAATAGGGGTATTCGCCACCGTTGACGTCGTGATACGGGTGTTTTTGGTCAAATACGCGCGCGAAGCTGAACACCACGTCGTCGGCGTTCATCTTGCGGGTGGGCGTAAACCAGGCGGTGGTCTGGAACGGCACGTCCTTGCGCAGATGGAAGCGGTAGGTGGCGCCGTTGTCCAGCACCTCCCAGCTTTGCGCCAGTTCGGGGATCAGCCGGTAGGTGTACGGGTCGACGTCCAGCAGGCGATCGTACAGCTGGGCGGCCAGGGTATCCACCGTCAGGCCGCTGCTGGCCATTTGCGGGTTGAAGGTATTCAGTATGCCGCTGACGCAATAAACAAAGCCGCTCTGGCGAATGTCCGGCAGCGGCGCCGCGCTGGGCGCGGGCGGTGTTGTCGCGGCCAGGGCAGAGCCCGTCAGGCACAACGACAGTATCCAAAAGGGTAAACCACGCATAGAGGCTCATGGGTTAATCAGCAATAGCGTTAGTGTATCGTACTCTGACCAGCAGCCCAATCCATTGAACAAAATCGCTGAGTTTTCTGCGACTTGATTAATCAGGCTGTTCAGCGGCAAGAAAAAAGTTTTTCATGTTATGTTATAATATAACAAAACCGTGTTACCGTTCCCCGGCAAAGTCACAATAACGCAAGGGGATGTATGAACGAAGTTGCACTTCCACCACGCCGTTCGCTGCCGGACGCTCAGGCATGGCGCGGCGAAATGAGTGATGTCGGGCTCGATTGGGTCGGGATGCAAGGGATCGCGCTGCCGCTGGAACTGGCTGGCAAGCCATTGATGGCGAAGGTCGACGCCGGCATCAACCTGCGCGCCGAAGCGGCGGGCGAACGCGGTATTCACATGTCGCGGCTGTATCTGGCGCTGGACGAATTGACGCAGGGCGAGCTGACGCCGCAGCGCATCGGCCGGACGCTGCAGGCCTTTCTGGATTCGCAGCCAGAACACAGCGATCGCGCCAGCTTGTCGATCAGCGGCGAGCTGTTGCTGTCACGTCCGGCGCTGCTGTCGCCACAGCGTGGCTGGAAGGCTTACCCGCTGCGCATCGAGGCCACCCTGGCAGGCACGCTGACGCTGGCGCTGACCGTCGGCGTGCCTTATTCCTCTACCTGCCCGAGTTCGGCGGCGCTCAGCCGTCAGTTGGCGCAGCAACAGTTTCAGTTTGATTTTGAACAGGCGGCGGAGCGGGTCAGCCAACGCCAGGTGAGCGAGTGGCTGCTGGAGCAAGGTATGCCGGCCACGCCCCACAGCCAACGCAGCTGGGCCTGGATCACCGTGACGCCCGAGAATGAACGGGCGTTCGAACCGGTGAAACTGATTGACCGCATCGAACACGCGCTGGGCACGCCGGTGCAAACGCTGGTGAAACGCTGCGACGAGCAGGCCTTCGCATTGGCCAACGGTCAGAACCTGATGTTTTGCGAGGACGCGGCGCGCCGTCTGTATCGCATGCTGCGCAGCCAGTGCGACTACCGCGCTTTTTCGCTGCGCGTCGAGCATCAGGAGAGCCTGCATGCCCACAATGCGGTGGCGAAGCTGAGCTGGCGGGGAGAACACCATGCTGCGTAAAAATCCCAGCGGCCATCTGCCGCAGGTCTCGCCGCTGGCCTACATCGATCCCACCGCCATTATTTGCGGCCGGGTGATCGTCGAAGATTTCGTCTACGTCGGGCCGTATGCGGTAATTCGCGCCGATGAGTTGAACGCCATCGGCGACATGGAGCCGATCGTCATCGGCTCGCACTCCAATATTCAGGACGGCGTGGTGATCCATTCCAAGAGCGGGGCGGCGGTGACTATTGGCCGTTACAGCTCGATCGCCCACCGCGCCATCGTGCACGGCCCGTGCCGCATCGACGATCGGGTGTTTATCGGCTTCAACAGCGTGCTGTTCAACTGCCACGTTCAGTCCGGCTGCGTGGTGCGCTACAACGCGGTCGTGGACGGCGTAACGCTGCCGGAAAACCGCTATATCCCCTCGACCGAACGCGTGGGGCCGGACAGCGACCTGTCGCGCTATCGCCAGGTCGACCGCGGCGCGCTGCAGTTTTCGGAAGAAGTGGCCGCCACCAACGTCGAGCTGGTGCGCGGTTACCAGGCATTACGCAATGAATTTTAATGAGGTTTCCATGAAACAACTTCCCGTGACCGTGCTTTCCGGCTTTCTCGGCGCCGGCAAGACCACGGTGCTGAACCACATCCTGAACAACCGGCAGGGCATGCGCGTGGCGGTGATCGTCAACGACATGAGCGAGGTGAATATCGACGCCGCGCTGGTGGAGAATGAAGTGCACCTCGATCGCCAGCAGGAAAAGCTGGTGGAGATGAGCAACGGCTGCATCTGCTGTACGCTGCGCGAAGACCTGCTGGTGTCGGTGCGCGAGCTGGCGCAGGACGGGCGCTTCGATTATCTGCTGATCGAATCGAGCGGCATCTCCGAACCGCTGCCGGTGGCGGAAACCTTTATTTTCGAGGATGAAGAAGGGGAAAGCCTGTCGCAGTTCGCCCGGCTGGATACCCTGGTGACGGTGGTCGACGGGGTGAATTTCATCCAGCAATATCAGCAGGCGCAAAGCCTTCAGGAGGCCGGTCAAAGCCTGGGCGAGGACGATCTGCGCAGCGTGGCGGACCTGTTGATTGAGCAGATCGAATTCTGCGACGTGATCCTGGTCAGCAAAACCGATCTGTTGACGCCAACCCAGCAGGGCGAAGTGATGGCGCTGCTGGCCAGCCTGAACCCGGACGCCCGCATTGTGCCGATCGCGCCGGGCAAACTGCCGCTGGAGGTAGTGCTGAATACCGGCAGCTTCAGCTTTGAAAAGGCTCAGCAGGCACCCGGCTGGCTGAAAGAGCTGCGCGGCGAACACGTGCCGGAAACGGAAAGCTACGGCATCAGCAGCTTTGTCTATCAGGCTCGGCGGCCGTTTGCGCCGGACAAGTTCTACCGCGTGATCAACGGCGACTGGGGAGGCGGCAAGCTGCTGCGGTCGAAGGGCTTCTTCTGGCTGGCGACGCGGCCGCGGCAGGCCGGGCAGTGGAGCCAGGCGGGCGGCATCGCCCATTATGGCCTCGCGGGCACCTTTTGGCGCGCCATCCCGCAAGACAACTGGCCACAGGATCCCGAAACGCGGGCGCATATTCAGGAGAAATGGGTGGAACCGTTCGGCGACATGCGCCAGGAGCTGGTGTTTATCGGCCAGCATTTGCAGCAGGCGACGATCGTGCGTCTGCTGGACGACTGCTTGTTGAGCGACGATGAAATGGCCGCCGGCGTGGACTATTGGCTGGACATGGCAGACCCGTTCCCTGAGTGGTAATTGCGCAATCTTCGTGTGGAAATGAGAAAAATTCTCAACAAAGTGCTTTACAGACGATACTGATAACTATTATCATCGCCTGGCAGTTCACGGAAGGCCACAGTTTGCGGCTCTGATGTGGAAGGCACGACATTGCTCACATTGCTTCCAGTGTTTTTTAAGCCAGCTCGGGTGCTGGCTTTTTTTTTGCCTGTTATTCCTCGTCCGCTTCGCCGTTTTGCAGCAGCGCATGCTTTTTCAGCATACCGCGCAGCTGATGATAGGTGAGCCCCAGCAGCTGCGCCGCCTTGCGCTGATTGAACCGCCCCTGCTGCAGCGCCGCCTCGATCAATGCCTTCTCCTGCTCCAGCTGCCAGAGTTTCAAATCCAACGGCAACGGCGGTAACGCGCCGGCGTCTTCAGGAATGGGCGCGACCGGCGTGGCCTCGCGTGGCGCAAACGGGTTGATGACGATCTCATCCAGCGGGCTGTCGCTGTCGCCGTGGCGATAGACCGAACGCTCCACCACGTTTTTCAGTTCGCGCACGTTGCCCGGCCAGCCATACTCGAGCAACGTTTGCCTGGCACGTTCGGTAAAGCCGGGAAACAGCGGCAGCGCCAGCTCGCGGCACATTTGAATGGCGAAATGCTCGGCCAACAGCATGATATCGGGCCGCCGTTGGCGCAGTGGCGGCAGTTGCACCACGTCGAACGCCAGCCGATCTAGCAGATCGGCGCGGAACTTGCCCGCCGCCGCCAGCGCCGGCAGATCGTCGTTGGTGGCGCACACCAGGCGCACATCCACCCGCAGCGGCTGGCTGCCGCCCACGCGCTCCAACTGACCGTATTCGATCACCCGCAGCAATTTCTCCTGCACCAGCATCGGTGCGGTTGCCAGCTCATCGAGGAACAGCGTACCGCCGTCGGCGCGTTCGAAGCGGCCCAGATGGCGCTTTTGGGCGCCGGTAAACGCGCCGGCCTCGTGGCCGAACAGTTCGGAATCCAGCAGGTTTTCATTCAGCGCCGCGCAGTTAAGCGAGATGAACGGCCCTTGCCAACGGTTGGAGAGGTAGTGCAGACGGTGGGCGATCAACTCCTTGCCGGTGCCGCGTTCGCCGATCACCAGCACCGGCTTGTTCAGCTTGGCGACCTGGGAGACTTGCTCCAAGACTTCGACAAAGGCGTTTGCCTCGCCCAACAAATTCTCTGGCTGTTCGTTCATGATGAAATTCGCCAATGTTTGGTGAAAATAATCACTCTACAGCAAGCGCGCAGAGAGTCAAAAATAAAGAGTTGTTGTTTTTCAATAATTTAAAAGTTGGCACGGGTTTTGATTATCTCTTTGGGCAAGCTGTACGACTTAACGCGGCGCTTCAGACGCCATCAGAACCAAGAGGAAGTGAATTATGGGTATTTTTTCTCGTTTTGCCGACATCGTGAACGCCAACATCAACACCCTGCTGGACAAGGCGGAAGATCCGCAGAAGCTGGTGCGGTTGATGATCCAAGAGATGGAAGACACGCTGGTTGAAGTTCGCTCTACGTCGGCGCGTGCGCTGGCGGAGAAAAAGCAGCTGCTGCGTCGCATCGAGCAGGGTGAAAACCAGGTCAGTGACTGGCAGGAAAAAGCCGAACTGGCGCTGCGCAAAGATAAAGAAGACTTGGCCCGTGCGGCGCTGATCGAAAAACAAAAAGTGGCCGATCTGATCGCTACGCTGACGCAGGAAGTGGCGACCGTAGAAGAAACGCTGGCGCGCATGAAGAGCGAAATCGGCGAGCTGGAAAACAAACTGACCGAAACCCGTGCGCGGCAGCAGGCGTTGGCGCTGCGTCATCAGGCCGCATCTTCTTCTCGTGACGTGCGCCGCCAGCTCGACAGCGGCAAGCTGGATGAGGCGATGGCGCGTTTCGAACAGTTCGAACGTCGCATCGACCATATGGAAGCCGAAGCGGAAAGCATCAGCATTGGTAAAAAGAAGTCGCTGGACCAGGAGTTTGCCGAGCTGAAAGCCGACGACGCCATCAGTGAGCAGCTGGCGGCGCTGAAAGCCAAAATGAACCGCTCCGAGTAAGGCGAGCCGCGGCCACACGCCGGAGGTGGCCGCCTATCCAGGATCCGATAAGAAGGAACAACAATGAGTGCTTTATTACTTGCCATTCCGCTGACAATTTTCGTGCTGTTTGTCGCGCCGATTTGGCTTTGGCTGCATTACAGCAATCGGCAACAGACCGGCATACAGCTGAGTCAGCAAGAAATGCAGCGCCTGGCGCAGCTGGCGGAAGATGCCAAACGCATGCGTGAACGCATTCAGGCGCTGGAAGAGATCCTCGATGCGGAACACCCGAACTGGAGACAGTCCTGATGAGCACGACGCTGGGCAGTAAAAAGCTTTATCGCGTTCCCGAAGAAGGCATGGTGAAAGGCGTCTGCGCCGGTTTGGCGCACTATTTCGACGTACCGGTGCGACTGATCCGCGTGATGGTGGTGCTGTCGCTGTTCTTCGGGCTGTTCTTCTTCACGCTGGTGGCCTATATCGCGCTGGTGTTCGTGTTGGATGAAGCGCCGGCCAGCCGTTTCGAAGGCGAGCATCAGAAGACGCCGCGCCAGCTGCTCGATCAGCTGGAGTATGAGTTGGGCAGCGGCGAGCAGCAGCTGCGTCAGGTCGAGCGCTACGTGACGTCCGATACCTTCGGCGTACAGAGCCGTTTCCGCAAGCTGTAACCCTTCTTGCGATACCCGGCCTGCGCAGGCCGGGCATCTTCGCCGCCGTTATCCCGTTGAATGTAACCTTAATCTCTTGTGCCGGAGGGCATTGTCATGAATAAAATCGATGTTGCAAACACCGCCAGAACGGGTGGATTTAAACGAGGAGCGGCGGCAATGTTGAAGACATTGGCTAAAGTCATCATCATAGCGTTATTGAACTATGGCCCGGCGGGCGCCGCCGGCTGGCTGCTGAAAACCGTCGGCCGTAAACCGGTGCGCGTCGTGCTGGCGCTGGTGCTGGAACCGCTGTTCCGTAAAGGCCTGAACAAGGCATTCGGGCGTTACGTCAAGGAGAGCAATGAAACGACTGCAAAATGAGTTAACCTCGCTGGTCAACCGCGGAATGGATCGCCATCTGCGCCTGGCGGTGACCGGCCTGAGCCGCAGCGGCAAAACCGCCTTTATCACCGCCTTCGTCAACCAACTGCTGCATGTGCACAGCGGCGCGCGCATGCCGCTGTTTTCACCGGTGCGCGAAGAGCGCCTGCTGGGCGTCAAACGCATCCCGCAACGCGATCTCGGCATCCAGCGTTTCACCTATGACGAAGGGCTGGCGCAGCTGTACGGCACGCCGCCGGCCTGGCCGACGCCGACGCGCGGGGTCAGCGAAATCCGGCTGGCGCTGCGTTACCGCTCCAACGACTCGCTGCTGCGGCACTTCAAAGACACTTCCACGCTGTACCTGGAGATCGTCGATTATCCGGGCGAATGGTTGCTGGATCTGCCGATGCTCGAACAGGATTACCTGGCCTGGTCGCGCCAGATGACCGGGCTGCTGCAGGGCGAACGCGCCGAATGGGCCAAGCCCTGGCTTGAACTGTGCAAGGCCTGCGATCCGCTGGCTCCGGCCGACGAAAACCGGCTGGCGGCGATCGCCCAGGCCTACACCGATTATCTGTTGCGCTGCAAAAGCGAAGGGCTGCACTTCATTCAGCCAGGCCGTTTCGTGCTGCCGGGCGACATGGCCGGCGCGCCGGCGCTGCAGTTTTTCCCGTGGCCCGACGTGGCCGCGATCGGCGAATCGAAGCTGGCGCAGGCCGACAAACACACCAACATCGGCATGTTGCGCGCTCGCTTCAACTATTACTGCCAGTCGATCGTCAAAAACTTCTACAAAGAACACTTCGTTCGTTTCGATCGGCAAATCGTGCTGGTTGACTGCCTGCAGCCGCTCAACAGCGGCCCGCAGGCGTTCAACGACATGCGCCTGGCGCTGACCCAACTGATGCAGAGCTTCCATTACGGCAAGCGCACGCTGTTTCGCCGCTTGTTCTCGCCGACCATCGACAAACTGATGTTCGCCGCCACCAAGGCGGACCATATCACCGCCGATCAGCACGCCAATCTGGTGTCATTGCTGCAGCAGCTGGTGCAAGAGGCGTGGCAGAACGCGGCGTTCGAGGGCATTAGCATGGATTGCGTCGGCCTGGCCTCGGTGCAGGCGACCGAGAGCGGCATCGTCGATCACCAGGGGCAACGCATTCCGGCATTGAAGGGCAACCGCCTGAGCGACGGCGCACCGCTGACGGTGTTCCCCGGCGAAGTGCCCGCCCGCCTGCCGGGACCGGCGTTCTGGCAGAACCAGGGGTTCCACTTCGATGAGTTTCGTCCGCGCGCCATGAGCGTGGACAGCCCGTTGCCGCACATCCGCCTGGATGCGGTGATGGAGTTTTTATTGGGAGACAAATTGCGATGAGCGAGCCGATCAAACCGCGTATCGATTTTGACGAGCCGCTGCAGCCGCCGCAGGAGCCGGCGTTGCGCGCCGGCGTCGCTTTCGATGCCGAACAGGCAGAAAGCTTTTTCCCGGCGGCGCCGGAACTGCAGCAGGAAGAGGAAGAAGGGCGCGCCGAAGGCATCATCAACGCCGCGCTGAAACCTAAACGCAGCCTGTGGCGCAAAATGGTCACTGCCGGGCTGGCGCTGTTCGGCGTCAGCGTGGTGGCGCAGGGCGTGCAGTGGGTGCATACCGCTTGGGTGCAACAGGACTGGATCGCCATGGGCGGCGGCGTGGCCGGCGGCCTGATCGTGTTCGCCGGCGTCGGTTCGGTGGTCACCGAATGGCGGCGTTTGTATCGGCTGCGCCAGCGCGCGGAAGAGCGCGACGTGGCGCGCGAGCTGTTGCACAGCCACGGGCTGGGGCAAGGGCGCGAATTCTGCGAGAAGCTGGCGCGTCAGGCCGGGCTGGATCAGGGGCATCCGGCGTTGCAGCGCTGGCAGGCCTCGTTGCATGAAACCCAAAATGACCGTGAAGTGGTGGAGCTGTACACCAAGCTGGTACAGCCAGTGCTCGACAACCAGGCGCGGCGCGAAATCAGCCGCTCCGCCGCCGAATCGACGCTGATGATTGCCGTCAGCCCGTTGGCGCTGGTGGATATGGCGTTTATCGCCTGGCGCAACATCCGTTTGATTAACCGCATCGCGGCGCTGTACGGCATCGAACTGGGTTACTTCAGCCGCATTCGTCTGTTCCGGCTGGTGCTGCTCAACATCGCCTTCGCCGGCGCCTCTGAACTGGTGCGTGAAGTGGGCATGGACTGGATGTCGCAGGATCTGGCGGCGCGGCTGTCGGCGCGCGCGGCGCAGGGCATCGGCGCGGGGTTGTTGACCGCGCGGTTGGGCATCAAGGCGATGGAGCTGTGTCGCCCGCTGCCGTGGCTGGAAGGGGAAAAACCGAAGCTTGGCGATTTCCGCAGCCAGCTGATCGGCCAGTTGAAAGACACGCTGAAAAAGAGCGACGGCAAGGCCAAATAACCCCGCGACGGCGCTCCCAGGAGCGCCGTTTTCTCAACGGCACCGACGCCGGACGTAATCGAGACTTGACGACAGTCGATCCCCCTGTGATTGCGTGATAAATCTCTGCAAAATTAATTCTGGTTGTGATAACTCTCTGTTTGTAGGCTAAAATGACGCCGATACTGTTATCCGCTTGCGTTTAAAATCAGCAACCACGGCAATAAATCAGAGTTCTGTCAACTTTTGCTGACAGATCGCTTCTACCGCCCGGTGCGAGGGAGTATCATCATCGTCAACGATCCCCGCACCTGCAGAGATAAGGCCAACACTGATGCGTTTGGAAGTATTTTGCGAAGACCGCCTCGGTCTCACTCGAGAATTACTCGATCTTTTGGTATCGCGCAGCATTGACTTACGTGGCATCGAAATCGATCCCATCGGCCGCATTTACCTCAATTTCTCCCAGCTGGATTTCGATACTTTCCGCGCGCTGATGGCGGAGATCCGCCGCATCGCCGGCGTGACAGACGTGCGCACCGTCAGCTTTATGCCTTCCGAACGCGAACATCGCGCGCTGCGTGCGCTGCTGGAATCGATGCCGGAACCGGTGTTCTCTATCGACATGAAGGGCAAGGTCGAGCTGGCCAACCCGGCGGCGCAGGCGCTGTTCAGCCTGAACGAAGACAAGATCCGCAACCAGACCGCCGGGGCGCTGATCGGCGGCTATAACTTCAGCCGTTGGCTGGAGAGCGAGCATACGGCGCCGCACGCCGAGCGGGTGGTGATCCGCAGCCAGGACTTCCTGATGGACATCACGCCTATCTATCTGGAAGACGAACAGCAGCAGGCGGCCGCGGTCGGCGCGGTGGTGATGCTGAAGTCCACCGCGCGCATGGGCCGCCAACTGCAAAATCTGTCGGTGAACGACGATACCGAATTCGACCACATCGTGGCGGTGAGCGCCAAGATGCGTCACGTGCTGGAGCAGGCGCGCAAGCTGGCGATGCTCGATGCGCCGCTGCTGATCGTCGGCGATACCGGTACCGGCAAGGATATTCTGGCCCGCGCCTGCCATTTGCGCAGCCCGCGTGGCAAACAGCCGTTCCTGGCGCTGAACTGCGCCGCGCTGCCGGATGACGTGGTGGAGAGCGAACTGTTCGGCCATGCGCCGGGCGCTTATCCCAACGCGCTGGAAGGCAAGAAGGGCTTCTTCGAGCAGGCCAACGGCGGTTCGGTGCTGCTGGATGAGATCGGCGAAATGTCGCCGCGTATGCAGACCAAGCTGCTGCGTTTCCTCAACGACGGCACGTTCCGCCGCGTTGGCGAAGAGCATGAGGTGCACGTCGACGTGCGCGTGATCTGCGCCACCCAGAAAAACCTTACCGAGCTGGTGCAGCGCGGCGAATTCCGCGAAGATCTCTATTATCGCCTCAACGTACTGACCATCACCATCCCGCCGCTGCGCGAACGTCCGCAGGACATCATGCCGCTGACCGAGCTGTTCGTGGCGCGCTTCGCCGATGAGCAGGGGGTGGCGCGGCCCAAGCTGGCGAACGATCTGGGCGGCTTCCTCAGCAAGTACGGCTGGCCGGGCAACGTGCGTCAGCTGAAAAACGCTATCTACCGCGCGCTGACGCAAACCGAAGGCTACGAACTGCGGCCACAGGATATCGTGTTGCCGGAGTTTGAGGTGGAGATGTCGCTGGGCGACGAGGTGCTGGACGGTTCGCTGGACGACATCAGCAAGCGTTTCGAGCGCTCGGTGCTGACGCGCCTGTATCGCACCTATCCCAGCACCCGCAAGCTGGCGAAGCGGCTGGGCGTTTCCCATACCGCCATCGCCAACAAGCTGCGCGAGTATGGCCTGAGCAGCCGCAAAGGCGGCGCTGAGGGCGAAGAATAAGAAAGGCGCCTTGCGGCGCCTTTAATGGGTATCCAAAGCCGGCGTTCGCCGGCTTTGTTATTTCAGCGCAGCCAGCGCCGCGTCGTAATCAGGCTCGGTGGTGATTTCGTTCACCAGCTCGCTGTACAGCACGTTGTCCTGGCCATCCAGCACCACGACCGCACGCGCGGTCAGGCCTGCCAACGGGCCTTCGGCGATTTCGACGCCGTACGCCTGCTTGAACTCGGCGCCGCGCAGGGTAGACAGGGTAACCACGTTGCTCAGGCCTTCCGCGCCGCAGAAGCGAGACTGCGCGAACGGCAGATCGGCGGAGATGCACAGCACCACGGTGTTATCCAGGCCGCTGGCCAGCTGGTTGAATTTACGCACCGACGTCGCGCAGACGCCGGTATCGATGCTTGGGAAGATGTTCAGGACTTTGCGTTTACCCGCGAAGCTGCTCAGCGCCACGTCTGACAGGTCTTTGGCAACCAGCGAGAAGGCCTTGGCCTGTTCGCCCTGCTGTGGCAGTTTGCCTGCTACGCTGACCGGATTGCCTTGAAAATGTACTGTCTGAGTCATTGCTAGATTCCTTTTACAGGTGTTTATACAAAGGGTATGAACCTGATGAAACGGCGCGCCGGCAACGGCATTTAACATCAGGTTCACACCCTGGCGCCAGTTTATGACAACCGGGGCGGATTGGATATCAAAGTTTGCTAAATAGTTGTATATATTAGGCTGTTCTATAAAACATCACCGGCGCATCAGCCTGGCTGAATGCGCAGTTTTCGCTCAGGAGCCGTTATGAGAGACATGCGTTTTTACCCGGAAGCCTGGCCGCTGCATACTGCCTTCGTGATTGCGCGCGGCAGCCGCACCGAAGCCCGGGTGGTGGTGGTCGAAATCGAACAGCAGGGCGTGCGCGGCACCGGTGAATGTACGCCGTACCCGCGTTACGGCGAGAGCGAGGAATCGGTGATGGCACAGCTGGCAGAGATGGCGCCGGCGATCGCACAAGGCATGACCCGCGAACAGCTGCTGGTGCAGATGCCGGCGGGCGCCGCCCGCAACGCGCTGGATTCGGCGCTGTGGGATCTGGAGTGCCGCCTGCACGGGCAGAGCCTGTGGCAGCGCAGCGGTGTGACGGCCCCGGCGCATATCCGTATGGCGCAGACCGTCAGCATCGGCACGCCGGAAGCGATGGCCTTCGCCGCGCGTGAACTGGAGCAGCAGGGCGCCACGCTGCTGAAGATCAAACTCGACGATCACTATATCAGCGAACGATTGGTAGCGATCCGCGCCGCGGTACCGCAGGCGACGCTGATCGTCGACGCTAATGAGTCCTGGCAGGCGGAAGGGCTGGCGGCGCGCTGCCAGCTGCTGGCCGATCTCGGCGTGGCGATGCTGGAGCAGCCGCTGCCGGCCGGTGACGACGCTGCGTTGGAGCACTTTATCCATCCGCTGCCGATCTGCGCCGATGAGAGCTGCCACACCCGTGCCGATCTGCCGCGGCTGGCGCAACGCTATCAGATGGTCAATATCAAACTGGACAAAACCGGCGGCTTGACCGAGGCGCTGGCGCTGGCGCAGGCCGCGCGCGAACAAGGGTTCGCCATCATGCTCGGCTGCATGTTGTGCACGTCACGGGCGATATCCGCCGCCTTGCCGCTGGCGCCGGCGGCGCGCTTCGTCGATCTGGACGGCCCGACCTGGCTGGCGCGGGACGTCGAACCGGGTCTGGCGTTCGAATGCGGGGCGATCGTCGATATCGCCCCGTAGGGATTAATTCGGGTAGGTCAGCAGCTCGGTCATCGCGTCGATGTAGCGCTCGCTGGCGGCATCGGCGGAGATCGGCGGGAATTCGGCGGTGATGCACGGCAGCGACAGATCTGCGCACCAGCTGCCGAACGAACCGGGCGTTTCATAGCCGACGCTGGTCACCAGCGGCAGTTCGAATTTGTGCGACAGCCAAACGCCGAGCCGCGAGCTGGCGGGATCTTCGATGCAGGCCAGCGGTTCGTGGAACGACACCACCCAGTGCGGCTTCAGACGATGGATCAGATGACACAGCGCCTGGGTTTCCGGTTCGGAACCGGGGCGCCCACCGGTGGAGAGCTTGACGTCGCGCACCGGCGCCGCGCTGTTCCAGCGGTAGACGGTGTCGCCGGAGCGCCAGTTGGCGGCCGGGAAGTTGCGATTCAGATCGACGCCGTTGGCATTGGCGCGCAGCCCCAGCTGACAGCCGTCGGGGTTGACCGCCAGCACCACGTGGTGACGCAGTCGTTCGGGGGCGATGCTGCGCAGCGCGCAAGATAGGGTCACGATGGCGGCGCTCTCATCGCCGTGGGTGCCGGCGATGATAAGCCCGGTCTCCGGGCCGCTGATCGCCGCCGGGAAATAGAGCAGCGGCGCGCCCAGCAGCGAGCTGCCGTAGTTCTCTCCTGCGATGGCCAACTGGCCACGTTCACTGCGTGGTCGATGTTCGGTCATGGTGTTGTCCCTGGATTAAAGGTCGAGAGTCATTGTCATTTTATTCAGTGTATTACGCTTTGAGGCATCTTTCCCATCGCAATTGTGCGACGTTTGCGCAATCTGTGACGCCGCGGCGGTGAAAATGCCAATTAAACCGCACCTGGCCTGGCGCTGTTGTTATACTAACGGCAGAGCTAAGCCAATCACCCGCAAGAGGATTTAACATGCCAGTAGCCAGAATCATCGCCAGCTATAGCGAAAATGAAAATGACACCATCACGCTGCTGTGCGGCGTGGATGCTGAAAACCAGATCCGTCAGGGGGAATGGTTCGGCGTGGTGAAAAATGACGACGGGCGCGGGGACGAATCGAACTATCCGTTCACCCTGCATATCGATTACCAAAAAGATGTCTTCTACCTCGACTACGGCTACGACGACGCCGACGCGCGCCAGCTGCAAAAAACCGATATCTCGGCCCGTCCGCTGGCCGAGAAAGGCTTTTTCACCGTGTTCGATGAAGAAGAGGGTGAAGAGTTCAGCTACCGCATCAACAGCATCCACCTGTACGACTGACGGTCGCCGCTGTAAACACCGCCCGTGCCGCTCCGCGCCGCACGGGTTTTTTATTGCCTGAATCGCACTTTTTGCAACTTCTCGGCCGTGAGCGCTAGGCCGGACGGATCTTGTGCTATATGATAAAAAATTCAGATGGTTAACGGGGGTAAATCATAATGACGGGAAGAAAAATGCAACGGGGTTTTCGTTTGGCGCTTTGCGCGGCGGCGATCGGCGCCTGTATGAGCAGCGCTATGGCGGCGCAGGTTCCCCCGGGCACCGCGTTGGCGGCCAAACAGGAAATCGTGCGCCACATTAAAGACGAACCGGCCTCGCTTGATCCGATTAAAGCGGTAGGCCTGCCGGAGGCCCAGCTGGCGCGCGACCTGTTCGAAGGGCTGGTCAATCAGGACGCCAATGGGAAAGTGATCCCCGGCGTCGCCACGCGCTGGCAGACCAGCGATAACCAGACTTATATTTTCCATCTGCGCAAAGATGCGCGGTGGTCAAACGGTGACCCTGTCACGGCAAAAGACTTCGTCTACAGCTGGCAGCGGCTGGTCGAACCGAAGAACCTGTCGCCGTTTGCCTGGTTCGCGCAGTTAGCGGGGATCCAGAACGCCGAGCAGATCATCAGCGGCAAACTGCCGGCCGATCGCTTGGGCGTGTCGGCGCCGGACGACTATACGCTTAAAGTACAGCTGGACAAGCCGGTGCCGTACTTCGTCAGCCTGACGGCTAACTTCAGCCTGTTCCCGGTGAATAAGGCGGTGGTGGAAAAATACGGCAACGACTGGACCAAGGTCGGCAATCTGGTGGGCAACGGCGCGTTCAAACTGCAAGAGCGGGTGGTGAACGAGAAGCTGGTGCTGACGCCTAACGATCATTACTGGGATCATGCGCAAACCGTGCTGACCAAAGTGACCTTCGTGCCGATCAATCAGGAATCCAACGCCACCAAGCGTTACCTGGCGGGCGATATCGACATCACCGAATCCTTCCCGAAAAACATGTATCAGAAGCTGCTGAAAGATATTCCGGGGCAGGTGTACACGCCGGATCAGCTCGGCACCTATTACTACGCGTTCAACACCCAGCGCGCGCCGACCAACGACGTGCGGGTGCGCCAGGCCTTGTCCTACGCCATCGATCGCAAGATTATCGCGGAAAAAGTGCTGGGCACCGGCGAAAAACCGGCCTATCACTTCACGCCGGACGTGACTGCCGGGTTCAAACCGGAGGCGAGTTTGCTGCAACAGCAATCGCAGGCGGAGCTGGATGCGCAGGCCAAGGCGTTGTTGCAGGCGGCCGGTTACGGCCCGAACAACCCGCTGAAGCTGATGCTGTTGTATAACACCTCGGAAAGCCACCAGAAGATCGCCATCGCCGTGGCTTCAATGTGGAAGAAAAAGCTCGGCATTGACGTCAAGCTGCAAAACCAGGAGTGGAAAACCTATATCGACAGCCGTAATACCGGTAATTTCGACGTGATCCGCGCCTCCTGGGTAGGTGACTATAACGAGGCGTCGACCTTCCTGTCGCTGTTGACCTCTACCCACAGCGGCAACATTGCCAAGTTCAAGAACGCGGACTACGACAAGCTGCTGGCGCAGGCGGGGCGGGAAACCAACCCGGCGGCGGTGACCGCCGATTACAACAAGATGGAGCAAATCATTGCCGATCAGGCACCGATCGCGCCGATTTACCAGTACACCAACGGCCGCCTGATCAAACCGTGGGTAAAAGGCTACCCGATCACCAATCCGGAAGACGTGGCCTATAGCCAAACGATGTATATTATCAAACACTGATTGGGCTTATTTTTCACCCCCGCGTAACGCGGGGGATTTATTTTTATTGACGGTTAAATGAAGAAGGTAATTAATTTATCCACGCGATAAACCCCGTTTAATAATAAACAGGGTTGCCATCATCACATTATTTTTTGCTATTTCAGAGAGCGGTTACGCTTATAGACAGTCCCGCATGGCATCCACCACCACACGGCCGCTCATGTCGGTTTGGGTGATGCGATAGCTGGTGGGATAAGAGCGGCGAGTGCTGAAACGATCGTGGACGGAGACCTTGCCAATCTGCAGGCCGGCGGCGTTTTTTACCACGAATTCACTGATCTCTTCCTGCCCCTGGTTTTGCAAATGGATATTGCTGATTTTTTCCAGCGTATCGCTGGCGTTTATTTTTAAATGGTCGCGTAACATAACTACCTCCTCGTAGTGAGAAAAGTATATGCCCCTAAAATTTGCGCTGAAACAGCTTTGTGTTGATTTATTATTATCATTTTGAATTAAAAGTGATAGCAATATGTTAAGTCATAATAATAACGGCATTACCAGTGCTTTATCGGCGATATTGCCCGATTTATCGGCAATGGTTTATTTCATTACCGTTATTATTAGTCTGCATTAATCGGGAAAAGCGCTCGCCTGGCCGCCGGGGCGGGAAAGACGCAGGCGACGTTGTGCCCGCAGCCGGGAACGATCGTTAACCGATGCGGCTTATCCGGCGCCAGGTAACGCCGGTCATAGTCGGCATAGGCCAGGGCGCGCTGCAATCGATAGGGGCCCTGCAGCTGGGCGGCGCAGGATTTGTCGAGTATCCGATAGTAGGCGCCCGGCGTGGTGCCGGTATCCTCGGCGGCGGCCAGATAGGTGATATCGGCGGCGGCGTAACGCCGGCGCGCCGTGTCTGCGGGGCGCTGTAGATGAACGGGAAGCGCTTCCAGGCCGTATTTCCACTGGTTAGCCTGTGGGCACTGGCCGCCATTCACCGTTTGCCAACGGAATCGACAGGTTTTTTCACTGCCGCAGCTTCCCCTGCTTGTGGGCTGAGGACGCAGATTCTCAAAGTAGAGCCAGCTGCCGGGATCGGCCACCACATAGCGCAGACGCACCCCGTTTGGCGGATGGGCAAAGCCGACATAGTGCTGCACGAACTGGGCGCCGGCGGAAAAACCGGCCACGGTTATCGACTGCAGCGATGGCCAGCGCCGTTTCAGATCGGCCAGCAGGTTATCCAGGGCGTTGAACGAACCGGTTTTCCCGCTATTATCCAAATCGCCTGCGATCCAGGAGCCGCAGCGCCACAGGGCATCGCCGTCTTGCGGTGACGGGAGCCCGGCGGAATGGCAATGAACGGCAAGTTTCTCCGGCACCTGGAACAGCGGGGCGACCAATAAGCCATTGTCTCCCGCTCCCTGCGCGGCATCGATCGCCGCTTGCAACGTCTTGGCGACATCGCGCGGGCGGCCGTGCATCACCACCAGTGCGGTGCGCGGCTGGCGGGAGTGAGCGTGAGCGACAAAATAAGGCAGTGAACCCGCCGCCGTCGGCGCGTGATAGGGCGTGGCGAGGCGTTCTAATACCGGCTCTGCACGAACCGATTGGCCGAACAGCAGCAGGGCGGCCATTGCGATGTAGCGCAGGCGGCGCATCCTCGTCAGGTTCGGCGCAGCGCAGTGCGCAGTTGTCTCAGGACTTCCCGGCATCGTTGTTCCTCACGCGCTCGTTGATAGTAGCGATAAAAGGCGCGTTCCGAACTGAGGTTACCCGCCAGCGCCAGTTGCCTGAAGATTAAGTATGTCAGACTGAGCATGATGATAATAAATATAAAGCCGGGGAACAGCAGCTGCCAGCCGTCGGTGATGCGCGCACCGGACATAAACACCAGCGACGGCGCGATAACCAGCACGCCAAGCTGCCGCAAGCCCCATTGCGCCAGCACAGGCATTAGCACCAACAGAGTGACGAATAGCAGGTATTTCAACAGATAGCGACAGGAAAGCAGCGAGCGTTTTAACGCACTGTTGGCGCGTCGTTGCAAAACGAAACCCTCGGACGTGGTGCGCAGGATCTGCTGTCGGCCGCCAGTAGGTCTGTAGCGCTCCAGCGCCGTTACGCCGTCCGGCAGTGCCAGCAATTGCTGCAACTCCGCCAGCCCGACGGTTTTGCTACCGATGTAATCCCTAAACAGTAAGAGCTGCATGCGCTCACTGTGGGGCTTCTCGACGGATTCGAGTAGCTTGAGCAGCTTGTCATGGTTTTCCCGCCGAATACGAAATGGCGTTTTAACAACGGCGATAAACAGGGTGATAACGGTCAAACTGACTTTGAGAATATCTGCGGCGCTGATCTCAAACATGGGGGCTTCCTGTCGTTGCGATGTGTTCCCTAAGGCCAGAAGTATAGAGCACGTTTTTCACCTGGCGTGAAAACTGGCGTTACAGCTTGGCCTTTGATCTCCAAGGCGTTAAGGCTAGACTCAGCAACATAAGTAAGACTGAGGGGATAAATGAATGGATGTGATTGAGGGGAGCGAGCTGCAGATCGCCGATGCGGTTTACGCCTACCAGCTGGACGGCAAGGGCGGCGTCACGCCGATCGAGCAAGATGACAAGATCACCTGCGACGCGCCGTGCTGGCTGCATCTTGATTACGCGCACCCGGCCAGCGCCGAATGGCTGAGCACCACGCCGCTGCTGCCGGACTCGGTGCGCGAAGCGCTCTCCGGCGAAAGCTCTCGGCCACGCGTCAGCCGCCAGGGCGAAGGCACCATGATCACCCTGCGCAGCATCAACTTCAATGCCAACTCACGGCCGGACCAGTTGGTCACCATCCGTGTGTACATCACCGATAAACTGATTATCTCCACGCGGCACCGCAAGGTGTATTCCATCGATCAGGTGGTGAACGATTTGCAAAGCGGCGCCGGGCCGACCAACAGCGGCAACTGGCTGGTGGAGATTTCCGATGCGTTGACCGATCACACCAGCGAATTCATTGAGGATCTGCACGACAAGATTATCGATCTGGAGGACGCCTTGCTGGAACAGCAGGTGCCGGAGCGTGGTCAGCTGGCGTTGATCCGTAAACAGCTTATCGTGCTGCGCCGTTACATGGCGCCGCAGCGTGACGTTTTCGCACGGCTGGCCAGCGACCGCCTGCCGTGGATGAGCGACGACGATCGCCGCCGCATGCAGGACATCGCCGATCGCCTGGGGCGCGGGTTGGACGATCTGGACGGCAGCATCGCGCGCACCGCTATCTTGTCCGACGAAATCACCACGGTGATGGCCGACGCGATGAACCGCCGCACTTACACCATGTCATTGTTAGCGATGGTCTTTTTACCTACCACCTTCCTGACCGGGCTGTTTGGCGTCAACCTTGGCGGCATACCGGGCGGCGGTAACCCCTTCGGTTTCGCGGCATTTTGCCTGATGTTGGTCGGGTTGGTGCTTGGCGTCGCCTGGTGGCTGAAGCGCAGCCGCTGGCTGTAGGTGAAAATGACGAAAACCCGGTTAACATTGAGCAAAATCAACATTTAGCCGGGGGAAATGGGGCATGATCTCTCGCGCAGGTGAATGCAACGTCAAGCGATGGGCGTTGCGCTCCATAATTGTCTTACTTTCTTATTTTTGAATTACTGCATAGCACATTTGATTCGTACAATGCCGGTTTAATCACCGGCATTTTTTTATTCGGCTTCCCTTCTTCTTCAGGCCGCGCTTTCATCCCAGAAGCTGGCTTCAATCTTGTGCCCATCCAAATCCCGGACAAAGCAGCCGTAGTAAGCCTCACCGTAATGCGGCCGCGAACCGGGCGCGCCTTCATCGACGGCACCGGCCAGCAGCGCCTGGCGATGGAATTCATCCACCTGTTGCTTACTGGTGGCGAAAAAACCGACGTGCGTACCGTTGCCGGGTGAGGCCGGGCGGCCGTTGATCGGCACCTGCAGCCAAAACTCCGGGTAGTCGCGGCCGTAACCGATGGCGCCGGGATGCTCCAGCACTCGTCGGCATCCCAAGGCGGCCAGCGCACGATCGTAAAAGGCGGCGGCGGCCTCGAAATCGTTGGAGCCCAGCGAGATGTGGGACAGGCAGGGGGTAATATTCATTGCGCGATCTCCATGTAACTGTATAAATAAACAGTATAGGGTAAAAACGGCACTGCCCAGTAAATTTTGCGCAAACTGTGAACAGGATCGAGATCGTCGAGAAAGGGAAATGTCGCCGCTCGCAGGATGGCAAGCGGCGAGGGGGCTTATTTGATTTCCAGCACGTTCAAACGTTCTGGCGCAGGTATCGCGTCGTCCGAGTCTTCCGGCTGCCAGCCGACCGGCTGCATCGGGATGTCTTCGCGATCGAAGGCCAAATCGCCGCCGTCTACCACGGCGCTCCCGTGGTGAATGCCCTTGAAATCGAACAGATTGATATCGCTCAGGTGCGAAGGCACCACGTTTTGCATGGCGCTGAACATGGTTTCCAGCCGGCCAGGATAACGTTTGTCCCAGTCACGCAGCATATCGCCGATCACCTGGCGCTGCAGGTTAGGCTGCGAGCCGCACAGGTTGCATGGAATGATCGGGAACGCTTTGGCGATCGAGAAACGCTCGATGTCTTTCTCGCGGCAATAGGCCAGCGGGCGAATGACCACGTGCTTGCCGTCGTCGCTCATCAGTTTGGGCGGCATGCCTTTCATCTTGCCGCCGTAGAACATGTTGAGGAACAGCGTCTGCAGAATGTCGTCACGGTGATGGCCCAGCGCGATCTTGGTGGCACCCAGTTCGGTGGCGGTGCGGTACAGAATGCCGCGGCGCAGGCGCGAGCACAGTGAACAGGTGGTTTTGCCTTCCGGGATCTTGTCTTTGACGATGCTGTAGGTGTTCTCTTCGACGATCTTGTATTCCACCCCCAGGCTTTCCAGGTAGGCAGGCAAAATATGCTCAGGGAAGCCGGGCTGTTTCTGATCGAGATTCACCGCGATCAGCGAGAAGTTGATCGGCGCGCTCTGCTGCAGGTTACGCAGGATCTCCAGCATGGTGTAGCTGTCTTTACCGCCGGACAGGCAGACCATGATGCGGTCGCCTTCTTCAATCATATTGAAATCGGCGATCGCTTCGCCCACGTTGCGGCGCAGGCGCTTTTGCAATTTGTTCAGGTTGTACTGCTCTTTTTGGCTAACGGATTGCTTTTCTGACATTTAAATCGTGCTCATTCTCAATAGGGGGCACTAGGGGCATGGCGTTGTAGACCGCGAGTTTACCATTCAACCGGCCGATTTTGATCATTATTCATCATCCAGCCGCCACGCACCCGACGCGAGGTCTGTATGGTACGGATTGTAGCGATGAATACCAGCAGGTTTTTCAGCTCGCCGCTTTATCGGTTTCCCTTAAAAGCCTTCGCCGTCATTTGAACGAAGGCCTTGAGGGAACGTTGTTTCGCGGTGCAGGTCTCATCTCAGACAGAACTTACTTCGAGAGGCACTGAGAGCATGAAAGGAATCGCTGTTGTTGGATTTTACGCATCGTTTTTTGCCTACGCAGAAAACGCACTGGCGTTTGACACGATACCTGTTGGTCTGAGCGAACCGACCGAAACCGTGGTACTGGTACCGCGCGAGCAAAAAGAGCGTCTTGATGGCAAGGATAAGGGAGATGCACTTTATTGTTATTATGACGGGAAATTATTCTCGCTGGGCGCCACGTTCAAAGACAAGGTTTGCGCTTTAGCGGAGATTAAAACGGATAAGCCGTTCTCGGCACGCGTCATGGCCCAATGGATAAAAGAAAAAAGTGCGGCTCGCTAAGTGTGAAACCCCTGAGCATTGAGGCCCACCGCTGATTCAAACGGTATGTGAAAACAGGGCGCGAATCGCTCGCGCCCTGAGGGAGGTTACTCAGCAGCGGACTTTTCCGCCTTACCGGCCAGCAGGCTGAGGAAATCGTATTTCTCCTTCAGCTCTTTCTCGGCGGCCTGATACAGCGCGCTGGCCACCTCCGGCTGCTGCGCGTTCAGGCGGCGGAAACGCTGTTCTTTCAGCAGCGTTTCCGACAGGTTGCTGTTTGGCGGCCGCGAATCCAACGCTAACGCGGCCTTGCCCTCGGCGCTACGGCGCGGATCGAAGCGGTACAGCGGCCAGAAGCCGGTGGCGGTCAGCTGTTTCATCTGATCGTGGCTGAGCGCCAGATCGTAGCCGTGTTCTTCGCACGGGCTGTAGGCGATGATCAGCGACGGGCCCGGATAGGCCTCGGCCTCCTGAATCGCTTTCACCGTTTGGTTAAGCTGCGCCCCCAGCGAGATCTGCGCGACGTAGACATGGCCGTACATCATCATGCTGACGCCCAGATCCTTGCGCGCCTTGCGCTTGCCGTGCTCGCCGAACTTGGTCACCGCGCCGAGCGGCGTGGCTTTCGACTGCTGGCCGCCGGTGTTGGAGTAGCATTGGGTGTCGAGCACCAGCACGTTGACGTTCTCCGTCAGGCTGAGGACGTGATCCAACCCGCCGAAGCCGATGTCGTAGGCCCAGCCGTCCCCGCCGATCAGCCAGATGGATTTATCGACCAGGTAATCGGCGTCGGCCGCCAGCTGGCGTGCGTCTTCACCTTCAATACTCGCCAGCAGCGTGCGCAATTCGGCGATTTGCTTACGGCGCGGCTCCGGCGCCACATCTTCCATCTGCAGGGCATTGACCAACTGCTCCGGCAGCTGCGGCGCCAGCGAATTCAGCAGGCGCAGCACCCGTGCGCGATGTTGATCGACCGTCAGACGGAAGCCCAGGCCGAATTCGGCGTTGTCTTCGAACAGCGAGTTGGCCCACGCCGGCCCGCGCCCTTCGGCGTTGGTGGTGTACGGCGTGGTCGGCAGATTGCCGCCGTAGATCGAGGAACAGCCGGTGGCGTTGGCGATCAGCAAACGGTCGCCATAGAGCTGGGTCAGCAGCTTGATGTACGGCGTTTCGCCGCAGCCGGAGCAGGCGCCGGAGTATTCGAACAGCGGCGTGATCAGCTGCGAGGTGCGAATGTCGATGCGCTCCAGCTGCGCTGGATCGATTTCCGGCAGCTGCAGGAAGAAGTCGTAGTTGTCTTTTTCCGCCGTCAGATTATCGAGGCGCGAAGCCATGTTGATGGCCTTGATCTCTGGGTTCTGGCGATCTTTCGCCGGGCAGACCTCGACGCACAGGTTACAGCCGGTGCAATCTTCCGGCGCCACTTGCAGTACGTATTTCTGGCCGCGCATATCGCGTGATTTGACATCCAGAGACTGCAGGGAAGCGGGGGCGTGTTCCATCTCCGACGGCTGAACCACTTTGGCGCGAATGGCTGAGTGCGGGCAGGCGGCGACGCAGTGGTTGCACTGGGTGCACAGATCGGGCTGCCAGACCGGGATCTCTTCGGCGATGTTGCGCTTTTCCCACTGGGTGGTGCCCACCGGCCAGGTGCCGTCCGGCGGGAAGGCGGAAACCGGCAGCGCATCGCCCAGCCCGGCCAGCATCGCGGCGGTAACGGTTTTGACGAAGTCCGGCGCGGCGTCCGAGACCACCGGTGGGCGCATCGGGCTGCTGTCGTCGACCGGCTGCAGTGGAATTTCAATCAGTGCGCCACGGGTGGCGCCCAGCGCCTGCCAGTTGCGCTCGACGATCTCCTGGCCCTTGTTGCTGTAGCTGCGCGCGATGGCATCCTGCAGCTGTTGCAGCGCCACGTCGCTCGGCAGGATCTGCGTCAGGTGGAAGAACGCCATCTGCATTACGGTGTTGATGCGCGCGCCGAGCCGGCATTCGCGCGCCAGCTTGGCGGCGTTGATGATATAGAAACGCGCCTGGCGTTGATGCAGCAGCGCCTGTACCTCCTGCGGCAAGCGTGACCAGACCTCGTCGGCGCCGTAAGGGGTATTGAGCAGGAAGGTACCGCCGGGTTTGAGACGTTCAACCATCTGATACTTATCGATAAACTGCAGCTGGTGGCAGCCGACGAAATCCGCCTGGCTGACCAGATAGGCCGAATTGATCGGCTGCTCGCTGACGCGCAGATGCGACACCGTCAGGCCGCCGGCCTTTTTGGAGTCGTAGACGAAATAGCCCTGCGCATACAGCGGCGTGGCGTTGCCGATGATTTTGATGTTGTTCTTGGTGGCCGAGACCGAACCGTCGCTGCCCAAACCGTAGAACAGCGCTTCCAGCGAGGCGCGCTGCGGCAGGATTTCGTCGCTCAGCGGCAGTGAAAGCCCGGTGACATCATCGAAGATGCCGACGGTAAAGCGCGGGCGCGGCTGCGGCTGGGCCAGCTCGCGAAACACCGCCAGCGCACAGTCCGGGCCGAACTCTTTCGACGACAGGCCGTAACGGCCGCCGATCACCCGCGGCAGCGTGGCGCGCTCACCCCGGCTGTAGGCCTCCGCCAGCGCGGTCATCACGTCCAGATACAGCGGTTCGGCCAGCGCGCCCGGTTCTTTGGTGCGATCGAGCACCGCGACGTTGCGCACGCTGTCCGGCAGCGCGCCGAGCAGGTATTTGGCGGAGAACGGCCGGAACAACCGGACTTTCAGCACGCCGACTTTCTCGCCGCGGGCCAGCAGGGTGTCAATCACCTCTTCGCAGGTGCCGGCGGCGGATCCCATCACCACCACCACGCGCTCGGCCTGCGGGTGGCCGTAATAGTCGAACGGCCGATAGTGGCGGCCAGTGAGGGCGGCGAAGGCCGCCATGGCGTCGATCACGTGTTGGCCGGTGGCGTCATACCACGGGTTGGTGGCTTCGCGCGACTGGAAATAAGTGTCCGGGTTGGCGGAAGTGCCGCGCACCACCGGATGATCGGGCGACAGCGCCCGGCTGCGGTGAGCGTCGATCGCCGCCTGCGGCAGCATTTGCCGCAGCGTATCGTCGCTGAGCGGCACGATCTTGTTGATTTCGTGCGAGGTGCGGAACCCGTCGAAGAAGTGGATAAACGGCACGCGCGCGTTGAGAGTGGCGGTCTGTGAGATCAGCGCGAAGTCCTGCGCCTCCTGCACGTTGCTGGCGCACAGCATGGCGCAGCCGGTTTGGCGCACCGCCATCACGTCCGAATGGTCGCCGAAGATCGACAGCGCGTGTGTGGCTACGGTGCGGGCGGCGACGTGCAGCACGAACGGCGTCAGCTCTCCGGCCAGTTTGTACAGCGTCGGGATCATCAGCAGCAGACCCTGCGATGAAGTGAACGAAGTCGACAGTGCGCCGGTTTGCAAGGCGCCGTGCACGGTGGCGATCGCGCCGCCCTCAGACTGCATTTCCACCACCCGCGGAGTATCGCCCCAGATGTTTTGCCGGCCATCGCCGGACCAAGCGTCTGCTTGCTCCGCCATGGTGGAACTTGGCGTGATAGGGTAGATGGCAATCACTTCGTTGGTGCGATAGGCCACGGAAGCGACTGCGTTATTACCATCTGTAGTTATCATCGACATTACCTTTTCATTGCTCACAAAGCCGCGAAAGCACACTTTCGCAGTAATGGGAAAAAGTCTAACAGAGGGTTTGAACGTGGCTTTATCGCGTTTGTGTGGCGGGTGATAAATCGTCAATGGCGTATTTCCTCGCCGAATGAGATGCAGTGGCAATAAATTGTTTTGACCGTTTAAAGACAATTTATTTCCGGCGCGTCATAATTGCGCATCGGCAAACTGACAGAAGAAAATCATGAGCGCATTTATGTATTTGACGATGGCGATAGTCGCGGAAGTGATCGCCACCACCATGTTGAAAGCCTCCGAGGGCTTTACCCGCCTGTGGCCGTCGCTGCTGGTGGTGCTGGGTTACGGCGTGGCCTTTTGGGGGCTGTCGATGGTGGTCAAGAGCATGCCGCTGGGCATCGTGTATGCGATTTGGTCGGGTATGGGCATCGTGCTGGTGTCGATCGCCGCGGTATTCGTTTACCAGCAAAAATTGGATTGGCCAGCGATTGTCGGCATGGGATTAATTATTGCCGGCGTGCTGGTGATTAATTTACTGTCTAAAGCCTCGGTGCACTGAGTGTTATTTTAATGTGAAAAAAGGCCGGCGTGACAGCAAGTCGCGCCGGTTGAAGAATTCAGCCATCATTCACTGAAAATAGTGGAATGCTAATTACTTAGCGCCGCCAGCATAGACGTAAATATCGTCCTCTCCGGTAGCAAAAAATGCGTCGTCTCACT
Source organism: Serratia sp. 201 (assembly GCF_037027545.1). Lineage (NCBI taxonomy): Bacteria > Pseudomonadati > Pseudomonadota > Gammaproteobacteria > Enterobacterales > Yersiniaceae > Serratia > Serratia sp. 201. The sequence continues at coordinate 1,306,380 of NZ_JAXCHC010000002.1, forward strand.
GAAAGCACGTGAAGATAATGAATACCGATATCGCGGGAGAAATCTCTTCGTCAGCAGCGGTGACGTTATCACTTTCTGCGTGCGGCCGGGGCTAGGCACAGGGTGGCGCTGTCACATTTGGCGTATCGCGCCGGGGCGGAAATATTCTGCAAACAAAATAAATGTCCGGCCGGTGCAAAAAAATGACAAATAATGGCTGGAATATATTTTCATTATTTATATATCGAGCTAGATTAAACAAGTTTGCATCAAAGATAGCGAAACGTGTCCGCTAAGTGACGCGCGTTATCAGCAATGGCGATTTTACACAGCGCAGTTCCGGGTTCAGGAGTGGGATAATGACGACATCAAAATGGTTGCTTGCCAGCGCCGTGCTGCTTTTAGCCGCCTGCAGCAGCAATAACGAAGAGCCAGTACAGCAGGGCAACAGTGCCAGAATCAATACGTTGCAGACCAGCGCCGGTTGCGCGGCGGTCGGTGGCGTTACTACCATCGCGCATAACCTGAACGGTGAAGCGCTGCGCATGTGCCAAATGCCGAATGGCAAGCAGTGCGAAGAACGCACGCTGGGCCTGGGCAGCTGCGCCGGGTAAGCCCGCAGCGACAGGCCCGGATCAATACACCCAGTCGCGCAGGGTATAAACCAGCGTGTGGCCGCTGCCGTTGAGCGTCAGTTGCTGCGCGTTCAGCATCACGTCGGCGCCGTTTTCGAGCACGGTGCCGATCACCCGATCCCAGCGGTTGCGCTGCTCATCAGGGCACAGCTTGCGCGTCGAGGCCAACGGTTTTACCGTCAGCACGCCGTCGCGTAACTGCCCCTGGCCGAAGAAGCGGTTGCACATCGCGCCGGAGACATGCAGGTTCTCGCCAAATTCCAAATTGAGCAGGCCGCCATCCGTTCGTGATTGTGCCGCTTCACCATCTACGCTCTGCAACACGAAGTTGTGATGCAACAGATCGCCGGGTGTGACGGTAGACTGTGGTTTCATGCTGCATCCCCCTAGGACCAGCGTCGCAAGGGCGGCCACCGTGGTTTTTCTCATTGCGTTCTCTCAAATAAACAGGGCGCCGCAAGGGCGCCCCGAAGTTACGCTCAGGCGTTCAGCTGGTTCGGGCAGGCTTCGCCGCGATCCAACAGGCTGATGTTCTGCAGCGTGGTTTGCGAAATGCTGGTCAGCGCCTCTTCGGTCAGGAAAGCCTGATGGCCGGTGAACAGCACGTTATGGCAGGCCGACAGGCGGCGGAACACGTCATCCTGAATCACGTCGTTAGACTTGTCTTCAAAGAACAGATCGCGTTCGTTCTCGTAGACGTCCATCCCGAGCGCGCCGATTTTTTGCTGCTTCAACGCGTCGATGGCGGCGGTAGAGTCGATCAGCGCGCCGCGGCTGGTGTTGATCACCATTACGCCGTTTTTCATCATCGCGAAGGCGTCGGCATTCAGCAGATGGTGGTTTTCCGGCGTCAACGGGCAGTGCAGGGTAATCACGTCGGATTGCGCGTACAGCGTTTTCAGGTCGACATATTCCGCGCCCAGCGCCAGCGCCTGTTCGCTCGGGAAGGGATCGTAGGCCAGCAGCTTCATGCCGAAGCCTTTCAAAATGCGCATCGTCGCCACGCCGATTTTACCGGTGCCGATCACGCCGGCGGTGCGGTTGTGCATGTTAAAACCGATCAGCCCTTCCAGCGAGAAATTGGCGTCGCGAGTGCGTTGATAAGCGCGGTGAATACGGCGGTTCAGGCACATCATCATGCCTACCGCGTGTTCTGCCACGGCCTCCGGCGAGTAGGCCGGCACGCGCACTACCTTGATGCCCAGTTCTTTGGCGGCGTCCAGATCGACGTTATTAAAACCGGCGCAGCGCAGGGCGAGGATCTCGACGCCCAGTGCCGCCAGTTCTTCGAGCACTTCACGGCTGCCGTCGTCGTTGACGAAGATACACACCGCCTTGCAACCGGCGGCCGTTTTGGCGGTTTTTTTGCTGAGTAAAAAGTCGAAGAATTCCAGCTCATAGCCAAACTGCTGATTCACCAGTTCGAGATATTTACGGTCATACTGTTTGGTACTGTATATCGCCAATTTCATCGTGGTTTCTCCACCGTGATTTTGTGATCAATTTAACAGATTTTAGTAAATTCGACAATTGGTTAGCGGTTTGGCCAGCGTGGGGTTTGTTCGGTCAACCAAGAGGATGAAACCGGCCCCATAGGGCCGGTTCACGCGATGTTAGCGAGCGATTTCCGTGTAATGATGCTCATCGTAGTCATGGGTCAAGTACCCGTTGACGGCATCGTTAAAGGCGACCCAATGCGGGGTTTTCTGGTGTGCCGAAAGCGCCGCCTTATCGTCCCAGTTTTCGATCAGCGCGTAGCTGTTTTCATCGTTCTGGCATTGCCAAAGCTGGTAAAAAGAGCAGCCGGTTTCTTTATTGGATTCCTGCACCATGGTGTTGAGCAGGCTGAGAAACGCGGGGCGTTTGGCCGGATTGACCTGAAAAAAGACATTGAGCGTGATCATGGTTTATTTCCTCAGTCGATAATGAAACTGGAATTTCCAGGTGGCAGCAATGTGCTGACTGCGAGGATTCTACGGACTTGATGGTTGACTAAAAGTGAAATAAAGTTCCGATAATATTCATTTTTGGTGAAGGTTTGTGATGTTGAAACGTGCTCAGTTGGTGACCTTTTGCATGGTGGTTGAGTCAGAGAGTCTCACGGCAGCGGCTGAGAGGCTGTTTTGCGTGCCCTCTAACGTGACCAAGAAATTAAAAGAGTTGGAAATGGCGTGTGGCGTTACGCTATTTGATCGTGAGCGCAATCGACTGTCGCTCACACCGGAAGGTCGGGCGCTTTACCATAAAGCCAAGCGCTTTTTGGCTATCGAAGAGCGGGCGCGAGCGCAGCTTGAACAGGATCCGGTGCAGGGTGAACTGAAGCTTGGCGCGCTGGATATCGCCTTGAGTCATCATCTGCCGCAAAAGTTGGCGCATTACCGTGCGCAGAACCGCCGCGTTCAGTTGAGTGTGGTGCAGGGCTATTCGCTGGATCTGGAGTTTCAATTGCAAAAAGGAACTCTGGACGTGGTGTTTTCAGATGGGCCGATAGAACATCCGCAGCTGCAGAGCCGGCGTGCTTTTCAGGAGCGTTTGGTCTTCATTGGCGGGGCGTATCAGCCAGCGTTGTTGGCAAAAAGCGATCTCTATGTTTATTCGCGTCAATGCCACTATCGCCATCTGGTGGACGCCTGGCTGCAAAAGCAGCAAGTGATCCCCGCCGCGCTGCTGGAGGTGGAATGCTATGACGTGATATTCGCCTGCGTAAGCGCGGGGTTGGGGTATGCGTTTGTCCCTGAGAGCCTGGCGCGACAGCGGGAGGTTGCGTATACCGAGTGCGGGAATGAAATGCGCAGCGATATTTATGCTATCTGGCGTAAAGCGAGCGACAGCCGCATAGTACAGGCTTTTATTGAGGCCGTGATTTGAAATTAGCGGCAAAAAAATCCCCACGGGGGTGTGGGGAATGGCTTCTCTAGTACACAGTTAGCTAGCAGCTAAACTTTTATTAGAATGGTTGCAAGACTATTAATCATCAACGGTAACGACAATAACAAAAGTCTGAAAACCGTCCTATTTATGTGATGTATATGTAACGAAAATCTACAACTTCGCACACGTTTGCGCTAAAAAGGTGCAAATCGCCTTTGCGACCCCGCTCAGCTTCACCCTATGTCAAATTCGTGCCATCATTATTGTCAATTCAGGCATAGACTTAACCAATGCCTAACTCAGGAACGAAGCAATCATTTAATGACCAGGCGATTGAAAGTATTCATAGGGACCGTGGCGGGCTGTGCAATTCTGGTGCTGGCGTTATGGCAAACTTTGCCGCGCTGGCTGCCGGGGGTGTTATCGCATTGGTTGCCGGCGGGAAGCCGACTTGAGTTACAGGGCAAGTTGCATTGGCGCCAAGGCGGCCTGGCGTTGCCGGGGGCACGTTTCACCGCGCAAGATTGCCTGCTGGCCAACGTCGGTCCGACGCGGCTGGCTTACCGCCAAGGCCGCTGGCAGCTGTCGAGCGATAAGGTCAGCGTCGATAGCGCCTGTTTGTCAAAACTGCCGGGCGGCGACGCCAACAGCGCGCCGCTGGCGCTCGATCAATTGCAGCGGCAACTGCCTGCGCTGGATCTCACCATTAATGATCTGACGCTTATTCCCTGGCAGCGCTATGCCGGCAAGCTGCAGCTTTCCTCCAGCCCCGACGGGCAACGTCTGCATTATCGGGGACCGAATCTCAGCGCCGAGGCGCGGCTGGATGAAAAACAGCAGCTGACGTTGCAGAGTCTGACCGTCGTCCCGCCCAACAGCGCGCAACCGCTGCACCTAGCCGGTAAGATAACTCTCCCGCTGGATCTGGCCAGCCTGCCGAAGCAGGGCGCGTTGCAGGGTGAAATGCAGACGGCCTATCTGGAAAAACCGGTTTTGCTGGATATGCGCTGGCAACAGCAGCAGGGCGTGTTGACGGTGAGCGAGAAAGGCGACGATCGGCCGCTGGCGGTGCTGCCGTGGGAAGTGACCCCGCAGCGGGTCAGCATCAAGCAGGGCGAGTGGCGTTGGCCCTACAGCGGACAGCCGTTGAACGGCGGCCTCAGCATCGCGCTGCACGACTGGAGCAAGGGATTGGATGAAACGGAGATCAGCGCGCGGCTGAACGTGATCACCGCCGGCCACAACGGCAAGGGTAATGCGGTGCTCACCCTCGGGCCGGGCAAGGTGGGGTTGACCGACAGCGATCTGCGCTTCCAACTGACCGGGCAGGCCAATCTGGCCGATTTCTCCACCACCGCGTCGATCCCGGGCGTGATCGGCGGCAGCATTCTTAACCCGACGCTGGTTCTGCAGCCAGGTTCGCTGCTGCGTCTGTGGGGCAAAGTGACGCCGGAAATGACGCTGGAAGAGGCGCGTCTACCGCTGGCCGGCGTGAAGGTGACCGCCGCCGGCATCACCGGCCGCCTGCAGGCGATTTTGAGCGCCAGCGACAGTTATTGGGGGCGTTTCAAGCTCCACCTGGACGGCCAGGCGCAGGATTTCTGGCCGGACAAGGGCGACTGGCAGTGGCGTTACTGGGGCAACGGCCGGTTGCCGCCGCTGCAGGCCGCCTGGGACGTCGCCGGCAGCGGTCGTTGGCAGGACAGCGAGCTGGTGCTCGACAAGCTCTCCACCGGTTTCGACAAATTGAAGTACGGTCTGGTGACGGTCGCCGCGCCGCGCTTGAGCCTCAACCAGCCGCTGCGCTGGCAGCGTGATGAACAAAGCCCGCAGTTCAACGGCGAATTCCAGCTGGCGGCGGATAAGGTCAGCTTCAGCGACGGTGGCTATCTGCCGGCGCCGGTGCTGGCGCTGCAGGTGAACGGCCGTTCGCCGGACAGTTTCCAGATGCAGGGCAAGCTGCAGGCGCAACAGATCGGGCCGATCGCGCTGCGCGGCCGTTGGGACGGCGAACGTCTGCGCGGCGAAGGCTGGTGGCCGAAACAGTCGCTGAAGGTCTTCCAACCGCTGTTGGCACCGGATCTCAATCTCACGCTGCGCGACGGCGAGTTTTACGCGCAGTCGGCGTTTTCCGCCGCCCGTGAACAAGGGTTCGAGGCCGGTGGCCACTGGGTGGTGAAAAACGGCGGCATGTGGCTGAAAGACGGCGAAATGAGCGGCCTGGATTTCATCCTGTCGTACCGTTTCAAGCAGCATCACTGGCAATTGGGAGCTAAACAGCCGGTATCGCTGCGCATCAAGTCTTTCACCAACCTGTTCGAGATGCAGAACATTTCCGCCGATCTGCAGGGCACCTATCCTTATAGCGAAGGGCAGCCACTGACGTTGAGCAACGTCGGCGTGGACATGCTCAACGGGCATATCAGCCTGTCGGCGCTGCGGTTGCCGCAGCATGACGCCGCGGTACTGAAGCTGGATAAGGTCGATCTCAGCGCGCTGTTTACCGCCCTGAAACCGAAGCAGTTCGCCATGTCCGGCCGGGTCGACGGCGAGCTGCCGCTGTTCCTGAACCATCCGAAGTGGTTGGTGCAAAACGGCTGGATCGCCAACGCCGGCACGTTGACGCTGCGCCTGGACAAAGACATGGCCGACGCCATCGGCAGCAATAACCTGGCGACCGGCGCGGCGATCGACTGGCTGCGCTACATGGAAATCAACCGTTCGCATGCCCGGGTCGATCTCGACAACCTGGGCGAGTTGACGCTGAGCGCGCGCATCGACGGCATCAACCCGCAGAAAAGCGCCAAGCGCGAGGTGATCCTGAACTATCGCCATCAGGAAAACGTGTTTCAGCTGTGGCGCAGTTTGCGCTTCGGCGACAATTTACAGGAGTGGCTGGAGCAGGCCCTCTCACAACCTGGGGAGCAACAATGAAAATCATGAGTGTGTCGACGCTGGCAGCGGTGCTGTGCGTTTCGCTGCTGAGCGGCTGCGTGCCGCGCATCGAGGTGGCGACGCCGAAGGATCCGATCACCATCAATATGAACGTCAAGATCGAGCATGAAATTCATATCAAGGTGGATAAGGACGTCGAAAACCTGCTGAAAACCCAAAGCGGTCTGTTCTAGGAGCCGACATGAAAAAACGTTATTTGTGGCTGGCCGGCGCCGCCTGGTTGTTCAGTGGCATGGCGATGGCGCTGACGCTGGATGAGGCGAAGCAGCAAGGGCGGGTAGGTGAAACCCTGAGCGGCTACATCGCGCCGGTGAAGCAGGACGCGGAAACCCTGGCGCTGGTGAAACGCATCAACGCCGGCCGCGCCGAGAAGTATCAGGAAGTGGCGAACGGCAACCATATCGCCGTCGACGAAGTGGCGCGCATGGCCGGGCAGAAGCTGGTGACGCGGGCGCAGAGCGGCGAGTATGTGCGCGGCATCAACGGGCAGTGGCTGAAGAAATAAAAAAAGCGCGCCGTCTGGCGCGCCAAAAGATACGGATAGATGATTATTATGAGGGTAGTGCAGGTTTGACAGGACTTGCCTCTTGTCCGGCAGGGGCTCGGCGCCCCTGCGCAGGGTCTTAGGCAGCAACCACCTGAGACAGGGCCGCCTTGGCGTCTTCCTGTGCTTTGGTCGCCACTTCCGGGCCATAGGCGATGCCTTCCGCGAAGACGAACTCCACGTCGGTGATGCCGATGAAGCCCAGGAACAGACGCAGGTAAGGTTCTACCAGGTCGGTCGGGGTGCCTTTATGGATGCCGCCGCGGCTGGTCAGGATCACGGCGCGTTTGTTTTTCACCAGGCCTTCCGGACCGTTTTCGGTGTAACGGAAGGTCACGCCGGCGCGGGCAACCAGGTCGAAATAGTTTTTCAGCTGGGTCGGAATGTTGAAGTTGTACATCGGTGCGGCAATCACGATGACGTCATTGGCCTGCAGCTCGGCGATCAGCTCGTCCGACAGGGCCAGCGCTTCTTGTTGACGTGGAGTCAACGGAGCATCGGAAGGACGCAGCGCGCCGACCAGTTCACCGTCCAGCACCGGGATTGGCTGTGCGGCCAGATCGCGCACGGTGATGGTGTCGCCGCTGTGGGCGTTGCTCCATTGCTCTACGAAGAAATCGGCCAGTTGGTTAGACTGAGAGTAGGTCGCCAGGATGCTTGATTTCAGAACCAATACGTTGCTCATCGATAATTCCTTACGTTGTGACAGTGACATCAGGACTCAGCGTCCCTTGCATGAAGTACATGCTATTCACATTCCCCCAACAGTGATAGCGCAATATTTCGAGATCTCCGTTCAATTTTATTGAATGACATGGCGACGCTTTACTCGCGGAAGTAGGGGGAGAAAGCCGTTTGTGATAGGCTGTGCGGCTAAAGCAAAAAAATCGCTAAAAAAACATTAAACCGTTGCCAAGCCTGGCCTTGGCGGCGAAGAAACAAGGAACACCGAACGTGAAATCTCCGCTCGAGGCACTGCCGGCCCAACTGGGCGAGCTGATGCTCCGCGATCAACAACGCCTGCGTCGTCGCCTGCAGGGCGCACGAAAAATCAAAAATCCCGATGCCCAGCTGGCGGTCGCCGCCGACGTGGAAAGCGACATCGCGACGGCGCGGCAAAAAGTGCAGGCGCGCGCCGCGTCTTGCCCGCGCATTACCTATCCGGAAAGCCTGCCGGTCAGCCAGAAAAAGCAGGACATCTTAAATGCTGTCCGCGACCACCAGGTGGTGATCGTCGCCGGGGAGACCGGCTCGGGAAAAACCACCCAGTTGCCGAAGATCTGTCTGGAGCTGGGGCGTGGGGTGAAAGGGCTGATCGGCCATACCCAGCCGCGCCGCCTGGCGGCGCGCACCGTCGCCAACCGCATCGCCGACGAGCTGGAAACCCCGCTCGGCGGCAGCGTAGGCTACAAGGTGCGCTTCAACGATCAGGTGGGGGAAAACACCCTGGTCAAGCTGATGACTGACGGTATCTTGCTGGCGGAGATTCAGCAGGATCGCTTGCTGATGCAGTACGACACGTTGATCATCGATGAAGCGCACGAGCGCAGCCTGAATATCGACTTTATTCTCGGCTACCTGCGCGAACTGCTGCCGAAGCGCCCGGATCTCAAGGTGATCATCACCTCGGCGACCATCGATCCGCAGCGTTTCTCGCGCCACTTCAACAATGCGCCCATCATCGAGGTTTCCGGCCGCACTTACCCGGTGGAGGTGCGTTACCGCCCGGTGGTGGACGACGGCGATGATACCGACCGCGACCAGCTGCAGGCGATTTTCGATGCGGTGGACGAGCTTGGGCGCGAAGGGCCGGGTGACATTCTGATCTTCATGAGCGGCGAGCGCGAGATCCGCGATACCGCCGACGCTTTGAACCGCCTCAATTTGCCGCACACCGAGGTGCTGCCGCTGTATGCGCGCCTGTCGAACAGCGAGCAGAACCGGGTTTTCCAGTCGCACCACGGCCGCCGCATCGTGCTGGCCACCAACGTGGCGGAAACCTCGCTGACGGTGCCGGGCATCAAATACGTCATCGATCCGGGCACCGCGCGCATCAGCCGCTACAGCTTCCGCACCAAGGTGCAGCGCCTGCCGATCGAGCCGGTGTCGCAGGCCTCCGCCAACCAGCGTAAAGGGCGCTGTGGCCGCGTGTCGGAGGGCGTGTGCATCCGTCTGTACTCTGAACAGGATTTCCTCTCGCGGCCGGCGTTTACCGATCCGGAAATTCTGCGCACCAACCTGGCGTCGGTCATTCTGCAGATGACCTCGCTGGGGCTGGGCGACATCGCCGCGTTTCCGTTTGTCGAGGCACCGGACAAGCGCAACATTCAGGATGGCGTGCGTCTGCTGGAAGAGCTGGGGGCGATCACCACCGCCGATAACGGCCACTATCAGCTGACGCCGCAGGGCCGGCAGCTGGCGCAGTTGCCGATCGACCCGCGTCTGGCGCGCATGGTGCTGGAAGCGCAGAAGAGCGGCAGCGTGCGCGAGGTGATGATCATTACCGCCGCGCTGTCGATTCAGGATCCGCGCGAGCGCCCGATGGATAAGCAGCAGGCCTCGGATGAAAAACACCGCCGTTTTGCCGACAAAGACTCGGACTTCCTGGCGTTCGTCAACCTGTGGGATTATCTGCAGGAGCAGCAAAAGGCGAACTCTTCCAGTCAGTTCCGCCGGCTGTGCCGCAACGATTTTCTCAACTACCTGCGGGTGCGCGAGTGGCAGGATATCTATACCCAACTGCGCCAGGTGGTGAAAGAACTGGGGCTGCCGATCAACAGCACGCCTTCCGATTATCGCAGCGTCCACACCGCGCTGCTGACCGGCCTGCTGTCGCACATCGGCCAGAAGGATACGGACAAGCAGGAATTTACCGGCGCGCGCAACGCCCGCTTCTCGATCTTCCCCGGCTCCGGCCTGTTCAAGAAGCCACCGAAGTGGACCATGGTGGCCGAACTGGTGGAAACCAGCCGCCTGTGGGGACGCATCGCCGCGCGCATCGAACCGGAATGGATCGAGCCGCTGGCTCAGCACTTGGTGAAACACAGCTACAGCGAACCGCACTGGTCGAAGTCGCAGGGGGCGGTGATGGCCAGCGAAAAGGTCACGCTGTTTGGTCTGCCGATCGTTGCGGCGCGCCAGGTCAACTACGGCGCCATCGATCCGCTGCTGTGCCGTGAGCTGTTTATCCGCCATGCGCTGGTAGAGGGAGACTGGCAGACGCGCCACGCCTTCTTCCGCGAAAACCAAAAGCTGCGCGCCGAGGTGGAAGAACTGGAGCATAAATCGCGCCGCCGCGACATTCTGGTGGATGACGAAATGCTGTTCGGCTTCTACGATCGCCGCATCCCCAACGACGTGGTGTCCGGCCGTCATTTCGACAGCTGGTGGAAGAGCGCGGCCAAGCAGCAGCCGGATCTGCTGAACTTCGAAAAAGAGATGCTGATCAAAGACGGCGCCAACAAGATCAGCGCGCTGGATTACCCGAACTTCTGGCATCAGGGCAACCTCAAGCTGCGGCTGAGCTACCAGTTTGAACCGGGCACCGACGCTGACGGCGTGACGGTGCACATCCCGCTGCCGATCCTCAACCAGGTGGAAGAGCAGGGCTTCGAATGGCAGATCCCCGGCATCCGCCGTGAACTGGTGATTGCGCTGATCAAGTCGCTGCCGAAACCGGTGCGTCGCAACTTCGTGCCGGCACCGAACTACGCCGAGGCGTTCCTTGGCCGCGTAACGGCGCTGGAATTGCCGCTGCTGGACGCGCTGGAGCGCGAGCTGCGGCGCATGACTGGCGTGACCGTGTCACGTGATGACTGGCAGTGGGATCAGGTGCCCGATCATCTGAAGATGACCTTCCGCGTGGTGGGCGAGAAAAACCAGACGCTGCGCGAAGGCAAAGATCTGGCCGCCTTGCGCCTGCAGTTGAAAGAGAAGGTGCAGGAAACGCTGTCGGCGGTGGCCGATGACGGACTGGAGCAGAGCAATCTGCATGTTTGGAGCTTTGGCCAACTGCCGGCGTTTTACGAGCAGAAGCGCGGCGGCTATTCGATGAAGGCATACCCGGCGCTGGTGGATGAAAAGGACAGCGTGGCGATCCGCCTGTTCGACAGCGAAAGCGAGCAGCAACAGGCGATGTGGCAGGGCACGCGTCGTCTGCTGTTGTTGAATATTCCTTCACCGATCAAATACCTGCATGAGAAACTGCCGAACAAAGCCAAGCTGGGGCTCTATTTCAACCCGTACGGCAAGGTGCTGGAGCTGATCGACGACTGCATATCGTGCGGCATCGACAAGCTGATCGCAGAACACGGCGGCCCGGTCTGGCAAGAAGCAGACTTTGCACGGCTGCAGGAGCAGATCCGCGCCGAGCTGAACGACACGGTCGTCGAGGTGGCCAAGCAGGTTGAACAGATCCTGACGGCGGTCTTCAACATCAACAAACGGCTGAAAGGCCGGGTGGACATGTCGTTGGCGCTGGCGCTGTCGGACATCAAGACCCAGCTCGGCGGGCTGGTTTACCGCGGCTTCGTGACTGGCAACGGATGGAAGCGCCTGCCGGATACGCTGCGCTACCTGCAGGCGATCGAGCGGCGGTTGGAAAAACTGGCTATTGATCCGCACCGCGATCGCGCGCAGATGTTGCGGGTGGAGCAGGTGCAGCAGGCCTGGCAGCAGTGGCTGAACAAGCTGCCGCCGAAGCGACAGCAGGAGGAAGAAGTAAAAGCGGTGCGCTGGATGATAGAAGAGCTGCGCGTCAGCCTGTTCGCACAACAGTTGGGCACGCCTTACCCGATCTCCGATAAGCGCATTTTGCAAACTATCGAGCAGCTTTCGAGCTAAGCTCAGCCGCACCGGCCGGCAAGCGGCCGGCGCAGCGCAAGTTGAAATTCGCAGAGCAGAGAAACAGCAACGGCGCATAATGCGCCGTTGAGAGAGGATTATTTGCCTGCCGCCAGCGCGTCCAGCGCTTCGCGGATACCGGGCACCGCCAGGGCACGGTTATCGGCGCGATAGCGATCTTTCGCCGCCGGTGCCGAGCTTTGGATGGCGATCAGTTGCCAGCCGTCCGCGGTTTTCAACAGCAGCGGCGAACCGCTGTCGCCGGGCAGAGTATCGCACTGGTGCGACAGTACGCTTTGCTGGGCCCAGCCGGTGACCTTGCAGTTTTGGTGGCTGTAGAGGTCATCCAGATGATCCTCCGGGTAGCCCGCTTGAGTTATCAGCCGTTTGGCCTGTTTCAGGGCCTGAGTCAGCGCCTTGCTGTCGCCTTGCCACAGCGGCAAGGGTGCGATCGGCAGCGGTTTTTTGTCTTTCAGACGGATCAGCGCAAAGTCATAAGCGGCCGCGGCGGGCGGGACGATCCAGCCATCACCGTCCGGTTTCAGCTTTTTGCCCAGTTTGCTGTCGACCAGGGTCTCGATATTGTCGGTTTGATACTGCCACGACTTATCACCCGCCACGAAGCGCAGAGCGATGGCTTTATCCAATAGCCCCGGCGGTGCCAGCACGCAGTGGCCGGCGGTCAACGCCAGGTGTGGGGAGATCAGCGTGGCGGTACACAGATTGCCGCTGGCGGTTTCGACCTGGCCGATGGCCTGCCACGGCTTGGCGGCGGTATCCGTGACCTTGATTCGTTCATCTTTGCCGAAAAACAGACGCGTTTGCTCGGCCTTGGACGGGCCGTCTGCGCGTGCCGCCTGAGAAGCGATGAGCGGGAGTGAACACAGCAACAGTAAAACGGATATGCGCATAGATCTCTTGCCTGACAAATACGGATCATCCATAAACACACTGAATGCTAACTATAGACTGATTTAGCAGCCATGTGGATGGGCAATAATTGATTTTTCAATAATTTCCCGCCGGCGATGCGGCAGGCTACAGGTAAAAAAAGACGGCGATCAGTCCGCAAAGGATCAGGGCGGTCAGAACGATCTCGAACAGGTAGCGGCGCAGCATCAATGAGAACCCCCCGATGAAAAAACACCCGGTGAACCGGGTGTCGTACACGTCAAGCCTGAAACGGTGAGGGGACCCTCACGACATTACGCTTTTTTGTGGCTGGCTTTCTTGTGGTGCTTTTTAGCCGCCTGGGCTTTTTGCGCCGGGGCTTTCTTGCCGGCTTTTTTGTGATGCTTTTTGGCCGCCTGAGCTTTCTGAACCGGGGCTTTCTTGCCGTGGTGTTTCACCTGAGCTTTAGCCGGCGCAGCGGTGGCGGTGGTTGCGGTAGCCGCAGGTGCGGTGGTGGCAGCCTCGGCAGCGAAAGCCACGGAAGACAGACCCATTGCAGCGGCAACAACCAGAGCTAATACTTTTTTCATCGCAGAATCCTCAACATGACTTTTGGGTACCAACCCCACTGCGGGGCCGTTGAGATGATAGTAGGCAAACGGCGTCCGGCTTTCCGTGAGTGATTGGTTTCGGCATGTAACCTAATGTACAGGGCGGCGGTGGCGAGGGGGATTGCTGCTATAATGACCGCCAGACAAGAAAAAAGGAATTTAAAATGAACGAGATAACGATTCGTTGTGGCGTGACTGAACAGGGCGATGTGCCGCTGGCCTATGAGGACTGGGGCGATGAGACGCACCCGCCGTTGTTGCTCATCATGGGCATCGGCGCGCAGCTCCTGTTGTGGCCTGACGACTTCTGCCGCGCCCTGGTGTCCATGGGGTTTCGGGTGATCCGTTATGACAACCGCGACGTCGGCCTTTCAGGAAAAACGCAGGCACAACGCTCACAGCCATTGTGGCTGCTGATGTTGCGCGCCCAGCTTGGCTGGCAAACGCCGGTGCCTTATACCCTGGCGGACATGGCAACGGACGCGGCGCATCTGCTCGATCATTTACGCATTCCGCAGGCTCACGTACTGGGCGCTTCGATGGGGGGGATGATCGCCCAGGTGCTGGCCGCCGAATACCCGCAGCGCGTCGCCTCGTTATGCATCTTGTTTTCCAGCACCAATCAGCCGCTGTTGCCGCCGCCGGCGCCTTCGCTGCTGTGGTTGCTGGTGCGCCGGCCTGCCGCCGATATGACGCTGCAGCAGCGCCAGGAAGGGATGAAGGCCTTTCTGCGCGCGCTTGGCACCGCGACTTATCCACCGGAGGAGGCGGAGCTGGATGCCCTGGTGACGCGGTTGCTGAAGCGGGGTGTGGATCCGGCAGGCATGCAGCGGCAACTTTCCGCGTTGCTCGGCAGCGGCGATCTGCGGCGTTACAGCCGGCGCATCGCCGCGCCGACGCTGGTGATTCACGGCGATCGCGATCGGCTGGTGCGCAAGGCCGGCGGGGTGGCGATCGCCCGTGCGGTCGCCAACGCCAAGCTGCATATTATGCCGGGCATGGGGCATGACCTGCCCGCACCGTTGAGGCCGCAGCTGGCGGCGATGATCGCCCGCCATGCATTGGGATGAGAGGCCGGTTGGTTCGGTATTTTTGCTTTTTTAGTTACAACATACTAATGGTGAGTGGCCACCCGCCACTCTGTAGCCAAGGCGTTACCCGCAGGAAAGTGCACTATGGAACAGTGTCAGGTCAACCAGAGGAAAAAAGGGCGCGGCAGGGCCGCGCCAGGAGAGATTACAGGTAGCGGTTTTCCAAATGCTGACGGAAGTAGCGTGGGTTGAGCGCTTCGCCGGTCGCGTTGGCGATCAGCGTCTCGGTCGGGAAGCGGCTACCGTGGCGCCAGATGTTGTGCTGCAGCCAGTGGAACAGCGGCTGCAGATTGCCGGCGGCGATATCCTCGCTCAGCGAAGGTAGGGCCTGGCGCACGCTGTGGAACAGCTGCGCGGCGTACATCGCGCCGAGGGTGTAAGTCGGGAAGTAGCCGAACGCGCCGTCTGTCCAGTGGATATCCTGCATGCAGCCGTTGCGATAGTTGCCGATGGTGTCGAGGCCGAGGTAAGCGTGCATCTTTTCATTCCACAATGCCGGAATGTCTTCCACTTCGACCTCGCCTTCGATCAGCGCTTTTTCAATTTCGTAGCGCAGGATGACGTGGGCAGGATAGCTCACCTCGTCGGCGTCGACGCGGATCAGGCCCGGTTTAACGCGCTGGTTGAGGCGAATGAAGTTGGCTTCTTCCAGCGCCGGCTGTTCGCCAAATTGCGCGGTGACCAGCGGACGCAAGATTTTCAGGAATTCATTGCCGCGCGCCAGCTGCATTTCGAACAGCAGGCTCTGCGATTCGTGGATGGCGGTAGAGCGGGCCAGGGCGACCGGCTGGCCGAGCAGATCGCGCGGCAGGTTCTGTTCGTAACGGGCGTGGCCGGTTTCGTGCACGATACCGAGCAGCGCGGTCAAGAACTCTTTTTCGTTGTAGCGCGTGGTGATGCGTACATCTTCCGGCACGCCGCCGCAGAACGGGTGGGCGCTGACGTCGACACGGCCGTTGTCGAAGTTGAAACCGAGCAGTTTCATGACGCTCAGGCTCAGCTGGCGCTGGGTGTCCACATTGAACGGACCTTGTGGCGCCTGGCAGGGCTCATTAGCCTGTTTGGCCACCACGCGCTGCAGCAGATCCGGCAGCCAGGTTTTCAGATCGCCGAAGATGCGGTCGAGATCGCTGCTGCGCATGCCCGGTTCATACAGATTGAGCAGGGCGTCGTAACGGCTGGTGCCGGCCGCCTGCGCACGGATCTGCGCCTCTTCCCGGCTGAGTTTGACCACTTCGCGCAGGTTCTCGGCGAAGCCGTCCCAGTCGTTGGCCGGGCGCTGGGCGCGCCAGGCGTGTTCGCAGCGCGCGCCGGCGAGCGATTTGGCTTCGACCAGCGACGCCGGTAGCAGCACTGCGTCTTCATACTGGCGGCGCATTTCGCGCAGGTTGGCGCGGTCGATCTCGTCCAGCGTCTCTTGCTGCGCGCGATCCAACAGCGCGCCGGTGCTTTCCGCTGTTAAAAGCTGGTGCTGCAGCACGCTCAGCTCGGCCAGTGCTTCGGAGCGCGCCTTGCTGCCGCCCGGCGGCATCATGGTTTGCATGTCCCAACCGGCGATGGCGGACAGGTGGCCGAAACGCGACAGACGGCTAAAAAGCGCGCGCAGGTGATCGTAAGCAGACGTGTTGGAATGTGCAGATGTCATTATTATTCGACTCCAATGAGAAGGGTCCGGCGGTATTACGCCAGATCGGCTTTTAAACTGAATGTCGGCTTCACCGGCCAACAGAAACGGAAACTGGCGCCGCCGAGCGAACTGCTCTCGACGAACACCTGTCCCTGGTAGGCGACGGCGATGGAATGGACGATGGCCAGCCCCAGTCCGCAGCCGCCGGTGGCGCGATCGCGGCTGGGATCGAGGCGAACGAAAGGCTCGAATACCCGCTCGCGCTCTTCCGGCGGGATACCCGGCCCGTCATCTTCGACCTGCAAACAGGCGAGGTCGCCGTCGAACCACAGACCCACGCGCAGACGCTGCTCGGAATAGCGCAGCGCGTTATTGACCAGGTTATCGAGCACGCGTTCCATCAGGCGCAGATCGACGCCGCCAAAGTCGCCGACGTGCGGGATATCGAGCTGGATGTCGCGTTCCTGATGAATAAGACGGATATCGTCGACCTTGTCCTCCAGCCACTTTGGCAGATCGATGGGTTCAATGTTTAGCGCAACCTGCGGCCGGTCCAGGCGGGCATAGGTCAGCAGCTCGTCGATCAGCGACTCCAACTGGCCGATATCGCGGTTCAGCGCCTGCTGTTCGCCTTCGGACAGGTTATCGCTCATCTCGAGCCGATAGCGCAGGCGCACCAGCGGCGTGCGCAGCTCGTGCGCGATGCCGTCGATCAGCTGTTTCTTGCTGGCGATCAGGGTGTTGACGTTGTCGGCCATCTGGTTGAACGCCACGCCGAGCCGGCTCAGGCTGGAAGTGGGATCGAAGTGGGTGCGTTCATCCAGATGCCCGGCGCCGAGCCGCTGGGCGGCGTTTTCCAGTTTGAGCAGGTCTTGCCAGTGCGGCCGCATCCACAGAAACACCGGCAGCGCCAGCGACATGCCGATAAACACCAGCAACACCAGATCCAGCAGGCGCATCTGGTGCAGATAGAACAGATAAGGAATGGGGCCAACCACCAACACATAGTGGCTGCGCGGAATGCGCTGCATAAAGGTGTACTGATCGTCGAGGGCGATGATTTCACCCAGCCGCAGCCGCTTTTTCAGATCCTCGCTCAGTTCCTGTTTGCCGAGCGGTTCGATATGCAGCTTGAACGACAGATTGAGATCCAGCGTGGCGATAGTCTTGTTCCAGTCCTTCAGCGGGATTTCGCGCAGCTCGCTGCGCATCAGGTACAGCGAGCTTTTCATCAAATCGTCCATCGACTGGCGGCCTGCGCGCTCGGCGGTCACCTTGTACACCAGGCCGACCAGCATCGCCATCACCAGAAAACAGACGAACAGCAGCAGGAAGAACTGGACGAAAAGTTTTCTCATTGTTGCACCGAAGCCCAGGCGTTAGGGGCGAACAGATAGCCCTTGTTGCGCACCGTCTTGATACGGAAAGGCTCCAGCGCATTGTCGTACAGCTTACGACGCAGGCGGGAGATCGCCACGTCGATGCTGCGATCCATACCGTCGTAGCTCACGCCGCGCAGGTTTTGCAACAACGCCTCGCGATCCATGATCTGCCCGGCGTGGGTCGCCAGCTCCCACAGCAGATCGAAATCCGAGGTGGACAGGGTGATGGTTTCTTCGCCCAGCGTAACCTGACGGTTGACCGGATCGATGCACAGCAGCCCGAAATGCAGCGCGTTATGCTGGGTGAGCGGCTGAACCGACTCTTCTTTCGGCTGTTGGCTGTGTTGGCGCAGGTGCAAACGCAGGCGCGCCAGCAACACCGCCGGTGGCGTGGTTTTCAGGATATAGTCGTTGGCGCCCATCTCCAGCGACAGGATATGGTTCATGTCACTGTCGAGCGAAGTGAGCAGCACGATCGGGCCGGGGAAGGTAGGGCGCAGATCGCGGCACAGCGTCATGCCGTCTTTGCCGGGCAGCATGATGTCCAGCAGCACCAAATCGGGTTGCTCGCGCTCGATGCGCGCCTGCGCGCTGTCGCCACGCGGTTCGATCAGCACCTCGATGTCATGTTTGCCCAGATAGGCGGCGATCAGTTTGCCGACTTCAGGATCGTCTTCCACAAAAACAATTTTATGCATATGCCCGTGTTTTAATATAAAAAGCGGATTTGAGCATAGCGCGGCCCGCGACGTTGCGCCATGCGGATCTTGGCGTCAGCGCAGCGGCCGGCCGCCGTCGACGCCGTGGGTGCGGCCGGTGACGTAGCGGCTTTCCAGCAGGTAGTTCACCAGATTGACCACTTCACTTTCGCCGGGCGCGACCTTCATCAGCGATTTCGCCAGCGCCTGCTGGCGATAGGCTTCGTCGTCGCCCGGATTGAAGATGATCAGCGCCGGCGCGATGGCGTTGACCTTGACCTCCGGCGCCAGCTTGCGGGCAAACGAACGAGTCATATTGTCCAGCGCAGCCTTGCTGGCGGCGTAGGCGATATGCTTGTCGCTGCCTTTTTCCACCACGTAGTCGGTGAGATGGATAATGTCGGCGCCAGCCTGGCCCTGGCCGGTCAGACAGGATTCGAGCAGCTGGTTGAGCAAATAGGGCGTGTAAACGTGAATTTGCAGCATTGCTGCCATCACCTGTTCCGGCGGCACCTCCGGTGACTCGGCCTGCCAGGCGCTGGCGTTGTGGATCATCGCGCGCAGCTTGGGCGCCACTTGCCGCACCTGGTCGGCGAAACGGTAGATACCTTCATGTGTGGCAAAGTCGCCCTGAATGCAGCGGGCGCCCAAGGCCTGCAACTCGGCCATCGCCGGATATTCGCTGCGATAGGCGATAATGACCGGAACGCCGCGCTGGAGAAACGCTCTGGCGAGCGCCAGCCCTATGCGCCGCGCGCCGCCGGTAATCAGCACCGGGGCGGAGTTGGGGTGTTCCATTGATTAAAGCTCCTGGACAGACTGGCAAACAATAGGGGAATTATGCCATCATACGGCGGAAAGTCGTTAAAGCTTCGCATGATTATCCATTTCTGGATGTAAGATCCCCAATGCATTTCAGGTTGCCGTCCGGCGGCGGCTTGAAAGACCACGGGTTAACACTGGCCATGAGAGGAATGAGGGGATGAACAGCAATCACCTTGCATCCATCGCGCGCAGTGAGAAAATCTGTTTTGACTACATGGATTTTCTGTCCGCATCGTGCAGGAAGCACTGGCGCTTTGTTGATGCTATTTATGGTGTGATGCCGATCTTCGGCATGGTGTTGAAATCGCGCGTGACCACGTCACAAACGCGCAAAGAGCAGTTGAAAGAGCTGGCGCTGCAGGTGGTGTCAACGCAGGTTAGCGATGAAACCAATATCGTGCGCCTGATTGACCTGGCGCAGCAGCAGGGCCTGACGGTATTTGATATTCAGCTGCCCTATGCGCTGGAGGCGCAACAGCTGGCGGCCATTCAAAAAGAGTGCGCGGAAGGCATTGCGATCGCCCTGGTGGGTGAGCGTATGACCGTCACCATTCCCCCTAAAAGCTGACCGGGAATCAACCCGGCCGCCCGTTCATGGTTAGGCAATTGACCTGCTGCGATCGCCTAACCATGAACGTGAAATCTCACGCCGCGTGACGCGTGCTGTCTAAAGTCGGGTCCCGGCATTGGGACCGGAACGCAGGGTGTAAATACTGTCTATATGTATTAACACCGCGTATTTCGGCGGATTCATCCCGTTTTTTCTGCAAATGCCAGCGCCTCGTCAAACGGTTTGCCCGTCAGAAACAGTTCGGGTGTACCAACGAAGCGGTAGCCGTCCAGTGCCTCGCGGTCGATGACCACAACGGCCATTTTCGAGCCTTCCTTGATGTTTTGCAGCGTTTGGCCACCGGTATTTTCGTTGTAAATCAGTGTACGGTCATCATAGAGGCGCAGAGAACGCTTGGGGCCGATATCGGGCACGCCGCTCGGGCTGCTGGTTGCCTGCACTGGCAGCTGTTTAGCCAGCATCTTCTTCATCTCGTCATTCAATTCATTCATGGGCAGATTACCCCTCAGGTTGATGTGTCACTGTTAATGCACGGTGGCGGAATGGTGGGTAGCGGGCGCGCAGATGCTGGTTTCCGGCAGACGGTGCTCGCGCAGTAAGTGCAGGGTTTCAATCCTGAAGCGCAGCAGGTGCCGCTCAGCGATCTGCTGCATCTGTTCGCACAGCGACGAATCGGCCAAGAGTTGCTCGATAGCGACTCGGGCCTGATGAACATGCAGCTCGACGCCGCGCAGAGGCTTCTGCCGCAGGCGCAGATGGGTGATGTTGTTGAACGTGACGATCAGCGCGGCAAGGGCAGACTCGAAAATATTCAGCGCTTCAAATCTGGCGGTATAGTCCGCATTCAGCCAAGGCTTCTCGGCGATGATCGCCTGAGCCCCCTCCAGCGCCTGTTGATAGCTGGTCATCGCCTGGCGATCGTGCCGCTGATTAAACGCCGTGTTGCCCTCGGCGATCAGCGCCTCCCAGGCGGCAAACAAAGGTAATGCGTGCAGCAGTTTCTCAGCCATGAAATGCCTTCCATTTTAGCCTGTCTTCATCCGCCGCCTGACGCCTCTCGCCAGGGGCACTCGCGTCTTACCATTAATCAATAAATGATAATGATAATTAATTGCATTTGAGATCGCAAGCGTGGCGCATGGCTGACTGTGCAAAGGGGGGGAGCGTGGTAGCAGGGAAAAAGAGGAAGCAAAATGCGGCTGACGGGCAGCCGCATTGACGGGGCACTTTAGTGCAGCATAAACCAGCCGGCGGGCAGCGTGGCCACCAACAGCAGTAAGATACTGCCTTTTTCCAGGCGATTCAGCAGATTGATATCCTGATGGCCGCGGCGGGCGTACATGAACACCAACAGGCCCGGCGCATACAGCAGCACCGACATCAGCAGGTGCATCAGACCGGAAGCGTACAGCAGCCATAAACCATAGACGCAGGCGCCGGTGGCGGCGAAGATCAGGCGTTTGTCGCGGCGGCGGTAAGCCACCTTGAACAGAAATGCGCCGACCAGGAAGTAAGGCACCAGGATCATTTCCGACGCGATGGTCAACAGCGAGTTGTAGTTGCTACCGGTCAGCCAGATCAGCACCAGCGCCAGCTGCACCGCGATGTTGGTCAGCCACAGCGAAGACGCTGGGGCGTGATGGCGGTTCTGCTTGCCGAACACGCGCGGAAACGCGCCGTGCTGTGCGGCCAGCAGCGGCACTTCCGCCGCCATGATGGTCCAGCTGAGGTAGGCGCCGCACACGGAGATGATAAGTCCAGCGGCGATGATCACGTCTCCCCACGGGCCAATCAGTTCCACCATCAGCACCGCCATCGACGGATTGCGCATGTCGGCCAGTTCGCTGCGTGGCACCACGCCCAGCGACAGCAAGGTGACCATCAGGTACACCGCCAGCGCCGACAGCACTGCCAGCATGGTGGCGCGGCCCACGTCTTTCTTATTGCGGGCGCGAGCAGAAACCACCACGGCGCCTTCCACGCCGATAAACACCCACAGGGTGATCAGCATGGTGTCCTTGACCTGTTCCCACACCGGCTTGCCGAGGGCGATACCTTTGAAATCCAGCGTGAACACGTCCATTTTGAAGGCGATCGCCGCCAAAACGGCGAACATCCCCAATGGCAGCAGCTTGGCGAGGGTGGCCGCCAGGTTAATGCTGGCGGCAGTTTGCACGCCGCGCAGTACCAACGCGTGCACGATCCACAGCAGGGCGGATTCGGCGATCAGCGCCTGCCAGGTATTGCCGTCACCGAGAATCACGTTGCCGCCGCGATCGGTGAAAATACTCAGCGCCGCAAACACGATCACCAGATACGAGACGTTGGCGATCACGGCGCACAGCCAGTAACCCCAGGCGGAGCAGAAGCCCATCAGCTCGCCGAATCCTTCTTTGGCGTAGGTGAAGATGCCGCCGTCCAGATCCGGGCGCAGACGCGTAAGCAACAGCATGGCGAACGCCAAAAACAGAATGCCGACGCCGGTGATCCCCCAACCCAGCAGCAACGCGGCGGGGCTGGCGACCTGCGCCATGTTTTGCGGCAGACTGAACACGCCGGCGCCCAGCATCGAGCTGAGCACCAAAGCGGTTAGCGCGGTAAGACCGAGTTTTTTTTCCAATGACGGATCCTGAACGCAGAATAAACAACTGGAAGGGAACTGCTTGGCGGCAACAATGTGTTAACAACCACTGCGCGAATAGACAATAGCCCTAAAAATTGGCGCAAATTCTACGGAGGGATGATTAGAGATGCAATGATTGAATATGCGGAATTTACAAAAAACTATTCAACGAGCGGCGAAAAGAACGGCAATAAAAACGGGCAGCTCAAGGGCTGCCCGATGGTAAACCGAAAAGCGGGTTTTATTTGAACAGATCGGCGCTGACGGTCAGGTTGCCGCCGCTCTTGTTCTGCCATTGGCGAGTGACGTGATAGTACTTGGCGCCTTTCTCGGCCGCGCGTTTCGCCACTTCGGTGGACACGTCGGTCATGCTGTTGAAGTGGCCGGTGAAGGTGACGGAATCGAACGGCACCATCTGCGCGGCGGTCACGTTGTTCACTTCCTGGATCTTGGTGCCGTTAGGCAGCGTGACGGTATAGCGCTGGCCGGTAGAGGACTGCGTTTCGAAGAAACGGCCCACTTCGCGGCTTGGCGAACCGGAAGACGCGACGCCAGGGATTTCGACTTTCGCGGCTGCGGCACCACCGGCGGCCAGTGCGGCGCGGCCGGCGTCAGAATCAGCCGGGATAGCGTCCGGGCTCTGAACGCGGCGTTTCGGCGCATCGGCCTTATAGATGTACGCGGTGACGAACTGGTTGCCGCCGGAGTTGGCGTCAACCTGGCGCACGATGAAGAACGAGGCGGCGCCTTTTTTCTGCGCTTCTTTGGAGATGGCGTCGTTGATGTCCGGCTGGCTGCGGTAGAAACCGCTGACGCTCACGGTATCGTAAGGCTCCAGCAGGTAGGCTTCCTCTTTAGGCAGTTCATTCACGCCGTTAAATACGCGGTATTTTGGTGTTTTGCTCACTTCTGGCGCATCTTTATGATAAAGGTCTGCGGTGACGCGCCAGTTGCCGCCGTTGTTGCTGTTGTTGCTGTCCTGGATATAGAAGGAATCGGCACCCAGTTTGTCTGCACGGCGGGATACGGCGTCGACGGCTTCATTGATGGCATTGAAGCGGCCGGTAATCGTGATGCGATCAAACGGCTTCAGCGCCGCTGCTTTCTCAGGAGTTAACTCTTGCGCCGCATGAGCAGACAGCGCGGTGAGTGATAACAAGGCTGACGCGATGATCGTGGTCTTCAGCTTCATAAAAAATCCTTTCGCCTAGCGCATTAACGTTTATAACGTACTGAACTGTTTAAGTGTAATTCAGCCGTCGATTATTACATGTAATTCTGAAAACTGTCTCAGCATTTTATGTTATCCAGTGCGACAAATCGCTTACGTTGACGCGGGCCGCACGGATGGCGCCATCATCATAAGTTTCCATAATAAAGGCTTTGGTGTCATTAATGTTAATTATTCACAAAATGATAACTTTTATGCTCTTTCGCCGCACGTGGCCATCAATCGTTACGCCGGGCGTAAACCTCTTGTCACGCAGAATGTGCTGTTCTGTATGGATTTTTTCACAGTAAATTGCGATTTGTCATATCACGCGCGGCATTTTTATGTAAAAACAGAGCTGAATGCGTAAGCAATTATGGATCATCGACCTTATTTTCAGTAGGTTATAGTTGGCGTCTGAAATCAGTGCGGGCAAGTGAACGCCTTGCTCGCCGGTGGCGTCGTGCTATGGGCAGGAAAATAATAAACATCATCCAAGACAGGTGAGAAGGGAACATTATGCGTATTGGTGTACCAAGAGAGCGGTTGGCCAATGAAGCCCGGGTCGCAGCCACGCCGAAAACGGTGGAACAACTGCTGAAGCTGGGTTTTACCGTCGCGATTGAACGCGGGGCGGGCAAACTGGCCAGTTTTGACGACGTCGCCTACGAAGCCGCCGGTGCGGCGCTGGTCGACGAAAACGAAGTGTGGCAGTCGGATCTGATCCTGAAAGTCAACGCGCCGCAAGACGACGAGATCGCCTTGATGCGCGAAGGCAGCACGCTGGTCAGCTTTATCTGGCCAGCGCAAAACCCCGAGCTGATGGCCAAGCTGGCGGCGCGCAACGTCACCGCGCTGGCGATGGATTCGGTGCCGCGCATCTCGCGCGCCCAGTCGATGGATGCGCTGAGCTCGATGGCTAACATCGCCGGCTACCGCGCGATCGTCGAAGCGGCGCATGAGTTCGGCCGCTTCTTCACCGGCCAGATCACCGCCGCCGGCAAAGTGCCGCCGGCTAAGGTGATGATCATCGGCGCCGGCGTGGCCGGCCTGGCGGCGATCGGCGCTGCGGGCAGCCTCGGCGCCATCGTGCGCGCCTTCGACACCCGCCCGGAAGTGAAAGAGCAGGTGCAGAGCATGGGCGCGGAATTCCTCGAGCTGGATTTTGAAGAGGAAGCGGGCAGCGGCGACGGTTACGCCAAAGTGATGTCCGAAGCCTTTATCAAGGCCGAGATGGCGCTGTTTGCCGCACAGGCGGCGGAGGTTGATATCATCGTCACCACCGCGCTGATCCCAGGCAAACCGGCGCCGAAGCTCATCACCAAAGAGATGGTGGCGTCGATGAAGCCGGGCAGCGTGATCGTCGATCTGGCGGCGCAAACCGGCGGCAACTGCGAACTGACCGTGGCCGACACCATTACCGTGACCGACAACGGCGTGAAAATCATCGGCTATACCGACCTGCCGAGCCGCTTGCCGACCCAATCTTCGCAGCTGTACGGCACCAACCTGGTCAACCTGTTGAAGCTGCTATCGAAAGAGAAAAACGGCGAGATCGACATCGATTTCGACGATACGGTGATCCGCGGCGTTACCGTGGTGCGCAGCGGTGAAGTCACCTGGCCAGCGCCGCCAATCCAGGTCTCCGCCCAGCCGAAAGCGGCACCTGCCGCTGCACCGGTCGCCAAACCCGAAGCCAAACCGACCTCGCCGTGGCTGAAGTACGGCCTGATGGCCCTGGCGATCCTGCTGTTCGGCTGGCTGGCGGACGCGGCGCCGAAAGAGTTCTTGTCGCACTTTACCGTGTTCGCGCTGGCCTGCGTGGTCGGTTACTACGTGGTCTGGAACGTCAGCCATGCGCTGCATACTCCGTTGATGTCGGTCACCAACGCGATATCAGGGATTATCGTGGTCGGTGCGCTGCTGCAAATTGGCCACGGCGGCTGGGTGAGTTTCCTCTCCTTTATCGCCGTGCTGATCGCCAGCATCAACATTTTTGGTGGATTCACCGTCACTCAGCGCATGCTGAAGATGTTCCGCAAGAACTAAGGGGTAACAAATGTCTGGAGGATTGGTTACAGCTGCATACATTGTTGCCGCTATTTTGTTTATTTTCAGCCTGGCGGGCCTGTCGCGTCATGAAACGTCGAAGCAGGGCAACCTGTTCGGCGTCGCCGGTATGGCGATCGCGCTGCTCGCCACCATTCTGGGGCCGGATTCCGGCAACGTCGGCTGGATCATCATCGCCATGATCATCGGCGGTTCGATCGGCGTCTATCTGGCGAAGAAGGTCGAGATGACCGAAATGCCGGAACTGGTGGCGGTGCTGCACAGCTTCGTTGGCCTGGCCGCGGTGCTGGTCGGTTTCAATAGCTACCTGGATCACGGCGCGCCGATGGAACCGGTGATGGCGAATATCCATCTGACCGAAGTGTTCCTCGGCATCTTTATCGGTGCGGTGACCTTCACCGGGTCGATCGTCGCCTTCGGTAAGCTGCGCGGCATCATCTCTTCCAAGCCGCTGATGCTGCCGAATCGCCACAAGCTGAACCTGGCGGCGCTGGTGATCTCGTTCTTGCTGCTGGTGGCGTTCGTGCGCGCCGACAGCGTGGGCTGGCAGGTGGTGACGCTGCTGCTGATGACGGCGATCGCGCTGGCGTTCGGCTGGCATCTGGTTGCCTCGATCGGCGGCGCCGACATGCCGGTGGTGGTGTCGATGCTCAACTCTTACTCAGGGTGGGCCGCGGCCGCGGCGGGCTTCATGCTGAGCAACGATCTGCTGATCGTCACCGGCGCGCTGGTGGGCTCTTCGGGGGCTATCCTGTCTTACATCATGTGTAAGGCGATGAACCGTTCGTTTATCAGCGTGATCGCCGGCGGTTTCGGCAGTGACGGTTCATCCACCGGCGATGCCGAAGAGATGGGCGAATACCGTGAAACCACGGCGGAAGAGGTGGCCGAGCAGTTGAAGAACTCCACCTCGGTGATCATCACCCCGGGTTACGGCATGGCGGTGGCACAGGCGCAATATCCGGTGGCGGAAATCACCGAGAAACTGCGGGCGCGCGGCGTGAAGGTCCGTTTCGGTATTCACCCGGTCGCCGGGCGCTTGCCGGGCCACATGAACGTGCTGCTGGCGGAGGCGAAGGTGCCGTACGATGTGGTGCTGGAGATGGATGAAATCAACGAAGATTTCCCGGATACCGACACCGTGCTGGTGATCGGCGCCAACGACACGGTGAACCCGGCGGCGCTGGAAGATCCGCGCAGCCCGATCGCTGGCATGCCGGTACTGGAAGTGTGGAAAGCGCAGAACGTGATCGCGTTCAAACGGTCGATGAACACCGGCTACGCCGGCGTGCAAAACCCGCTGTTCTTCAAGGAGAACACTCAGATGCTGTTTGGCGACGCCAAAGACAGCGTGGAAGCGATTCTGCGGGCGTTGCAGAAGTAAAATTGGGCAACCAAAGAAAAACGGGCCGCTTAGCGGCCCGTTTTTTATGCGCGAAGCTTAATCTTCGTCGTCGTGTTCGTCGTCTTCATCCGCTTCGATCGGGCAGTTGAAGTTTTCCGGTTTAATCACCAGCAGGTCGCATTTCAGATGATCGATCACATGTTCCGCGGTGTTGCCGATAAAGGCGGCTGAAATGCCGGTGCGGCCCAGGGTGCCCAGCACCACCACGCCGGCCTGCAGGTGTTCGGCCAGATCGGGGATCACCTCTTCCGGCAGGCCTTTTTCTACGTGGGTGAACTCTTCCTTAATGCAGAATTTCTGCCGCAGCGCCTTCATGGCGATCAGGTGCTGGCCGCGAATGGCGTCGTTGTAGACGCTCGGGTCGAAGTCGGGCAGTTCGATGGCGATGTTGATCGGCGTGACGGGATAGGCGCCGACCAGGTGAACCTCGGTCTGGTTGACGTTTTGCGCCAGTTCGACGGTTTCTTGCACCAGTTTGATATTGAGCGGGTCGTGATAGGGTTCTTCGCTGGCCAGGTTGACCGCCACCAGCGCTTTGCCGCCTTCCGGCCAGGGCTGGTCTTTCACCATCCACACCGGGCAAGGGCATTTGCGCAGCAGGTGCCAGTCGGTGGGGGTAAAGATCACCGACTCCAACCGGTCGTGCTGGTGCGCCATTTTCAGCAGCAGGTCATGTTGGCCAGAAAGCACTTCCTGAATGATGGCTTCGAAGGGGCGGTTATGCCAGACCACTTTGATTTCGATCGGCACGCCGTCGTTGAGATAGAAACGACACTGCTCGTTGATCCAGGCGGCGCGTTGGCTGATCACACCTTGCCGCATCGCCGTTCTTTCGTCCGGGGAGAGCAGGGTCGTCATTTCGTAAGAGAAGTCGTAAATGGGTAGGAAGGCTTTGATGCGCCCGCCGTTCCGTTTTACCAGGTACACGGCGCGGCGCAATGCCGGCTGATCGTCCTGATTGGGGTCAATAGCCACCAGAAGATTCTGATACTTCGCCATAGGGCCTCCTTACAGCTGAAATCAACAGTCTGTTAATTTACAGAGTAACCCAACATTGAAAAACAGAACAACAACAGAAGCGTGCCGGATCAACAATTTCGGGGAAATGTTGATCCGGCAGGGGGATCAGGCGTTGACGGTCACGTTGATACGTGGCGTTCCGGCCAGCACCGACAGGGCGTCGGCATTTTCGATGGTGATGTATTTGCCTTTCACGCTGAGAATTTCGCTTTTCTGGAAGCGGCCCAGCAGGCGGCTGATGGTTTCCACCGTCAGGCCGAGGTAGTTGCCGATGTCGCCACGGGTCATGGTCAACCGGAACTCGCGCGGTGAGAAGCCACGTTCCGCGAAGCGACGCGACAGGTTGTAAACGAACGCCGCCAGGCGCTCTTCGGCATTTTTCTTCGACAGCAGCAGGATCATGTCCTGGTCGCCTTTGATCTCGCCGCTCATCAGCCGCATGATCTGCTGACGCAGGTTGGGCATTTTGCCGGACAGATCGTCGAGGGTCTCGAACGGGATCTCGCACACCATCGAGGTTTCCAGCGCCTGGGCGAAGCTCGGGTGCTTCAGGCCGCCGATGGCATCGAAGCCCACCAGGTCACCCGCCAGGTGGAAACCGGTGATTTGCTCGTCGCCTTGCTCGGTGATGGTGTAGCTTTTGATGGTCCCGGAACGGATCGCGTACAGCGATTTCAGCTCGTCGCCGGCCTTGAACAGGGTCTGGCCTTTCTGGATGGGCTTTTTCCTCTCGATAATGTTGTCGAGCTGGTCCAGCTCGTGAGCATTAAGGGTGAAAGGAATGCACAGCTGGCTGATGCTGCAGTCCTGGCAATGGATCGCACAACCACCAGACTGGATACGACGAATCACGCGTTTTTCCGGGATCATAGATTACGCTCATTCAATAATTGATATGAGTCAATTTTAACATCTTTTGCTGCAGCTGATAAGGGTGGCATTAGCATGAATAGGGGTATTGTGTGCGAATTTTGCGCACACATGCCGCCGATTATTCTGTATGGGACTGAAGTTATGAGTATTATTTGTGACTTATGCGTTTTATTCACACAAGCTATTAATAGTACCCAAGTGGGCACGCGCGCGGCGAAGAGCAATGTGTTTTATTAAGCAGCGCCAAACAATGGCGCTGGATAGGTGGCTACAGCAAATTTTTCGGCAGGTAGCCTTCGTGCTGCAGCAGCCACTGCTTGCGTTGTACGCCGCCGGCATAGCCGGTCAGCGCGCCCTGCGAACCGATCACTCGGTGGCAGGGCACCACGATGCTGATCGGATTTGAACCGTTGGCCATGCCGACCGCGCGCGAGGCAGTCGGACGGCCGATGCGTTGCGCCAGTTGGCCGTAGGTCAGGATCTCGCCGCAGGGGATTTGGCGCAGCTGTTGCCACACGGTGCGTTGGAACTCGGTGCCGGCAGTCATCACCGGCAACCGATCGATAATGCTCAGTTCACCGGCGAAATAGCGCTGCATGGCGTCGGTCAGCCCGCTGGGATCGCGCTGTTCGCGCAGGGTGAAGCGATCGGCGCGGTAGTGGGTATTCAGCAGCTTCATGAGGCGCGCTTCGTGATCGGTCCAGTCAATCGCCCGCAGGCGCCCCTGTTCATCGGCAATCAGCACCAGTTCACCCACCGGCGTAGCGGTACGATCAATCAAAAAAGTCTGCATCTGGATCACTCCTCGGTTTAGTGTGGGGATTATCGCATGAAACGGAGGGAGACGATGGCGGATTTCGGACATGTTGATGGGCAACCGCAGGGTTACCCAAATAGGCGGCTCAGGGGAAGCCAGGGAGTCATTGTTCGACGAATTTATAAAATAAATTTATAAGTTATCAAGACAAGTTGTTTCTTGTTTATTATTTCATCAAGCATTGACACATTGGGGTTACTTATAGCTGATGGTCACACGCTTTAAATGGGGATTGTTATTCACCATTTCACTGGTGACGGCAGAGACTAATTCTTTTGGCATCTCTTTTAACGAAGAAGAAATATACCCGTTCTGATATTCCGTCACTTTGCCGAAACAGTTGGAGATAAGCTGTTCATCCTGATGTGTGATGGCGCAGGTTGGCGTAGTAATGGCGCCGGTGAAGCGCACGACGCCGGAGGCGACCTGGCTTCCGGAAAGCGGTTTTGCTTGCAGAGCGAAGGGCAGAATGACCAATGCGCTTAATACGGCTAAGTAATGGTTCATACGCTGTTCCTCTTAGAGTAAAGAATGCTGCCAATTAAAAACAAGCATGCTTGTTTTCATTAAATAAGCTATTTCGTGTGGCGAAATAAAAACGAATGGGCAAAATTCCTACTGCCTTCATCCAATGGATTTGATAATAGGGAGGTAGGGTGAGCAAAACCATGATTTGGATCATAGTGAAGACCGGTTAATGGTTTCCGGTGTGGGCAGGGTAAAAGGCTGTGATCGTTCTCTCAGGAAAGCGGGGAATGGCGGGATGTTTTCGCCCCCGTGGTGTAACGGCAGGAACCGGGGGCGAGAGCGGGCTTACAGCATGCCGCTGCTGCCGCAGATGCGGATCTTTTCCGCTACCACTTCTTTCATCGCCAGCTTGCCGGGGACGATGTATTTGCGCGGATCGTTAGCATCCGGGTGCTGCGAAAAGTAGCTTTTTACCGCATCAGCGAAGGCGATTTTCAGTTCGGTAGCGACGTTGACCTTGCAGACGCCGAGCGAAATCGCGCGCTTGACCATCGCTTCCGGAATGCCGGAGGCGCCGTGCAGCACCAGGGGCACGTCCACCTGTTCGCGGATCAGCGCCAGGCGCTCGAAGTCCAGCTTCGGCTCGCCGTGATACAGGCCGTGGGCGGAACCGATCGCCACCGCCAGCGAATCGATGCCGGTGGCGGCGACAAACTCGCGTGCTGCCATCGGGTCGGTATAGAAGCTGTCCGCGGTATCGACGATCAGATCGTCTTCCTGCCCGCCCAGGCGGCCCAGCTCCGCCTCCACGCTGGCGCCATAGCGGTGGCACAGGGCCACTGCGGCGGCCACCTTGGCGATGTTCTGCTCGAACGGCAGATGGGAACCGTCGATCATCACCGAGCGGATACCGCTTTTCACCTTGTGCTCGATGTCGTCCAGCTCTTCGTGATGATCCAGATGCAGCGCCAGCGGCAAATCGTAGCGGTGCGCGGCCGATTGGCAAATGCCGATCAGGTAGTCGGTGCCGGCGTAGCTGAAGGTGCCGGGCGTGCCGGCCATGATCACCGGTGAGCGCAGCTCGGCGGCGGTCTCCGCCACCACCTGCACGGTTTCCAGATTGTGGACGTTAAACGCCGGAACGGCGTAACCCTGGCGCTGTGCCTTGAGCAGCATTTCTCGATTGGCTATCAGATACATGGGATCTCCTTACAACTCAGGGGAGGGAAAACGGTAAATCGTCACGCCTTTCACCACCCGGTTGACCTCGCCGGTCGGGCAAGGGTTGTCCGGGGTCAGCCCCAGCGCCAGCGAACTCTCGAAGGCCAGCATCTGGGTGAACAGCAGATACGGGAACAGCAGCCAGATATCGTCAGCCGCGTCGTGCATATTCAGCAGAGCGTCGGACAGGGGTTGGCGTTCGCCGGTCAATCCGACCAACTGCATCGCCAGCCCGTCGCGCTGCAGCTCGTTCCACAGATCGCGGTCATACTGGCGGGCGTAGTCGTCGTGGGAGAACATCAGCACCACCAACGTCTGGCCGTCGACCATGAATTTCGGGCCGTGGCGCAGGCCGAGCGGCGAGTCGTAGCGTGTAACGATGCGGCCGGCGGTCAGCTCCAGCATCTTAAGTGAGGCCTCTTCGGCGAGGCCGGTAAAGCAGCTGCCGCCGAGGGTGATGTAGCGGCGGAAGCCGCTGGCGGCCAGCGCTTTCACCTGCGCCTGCAGCGTTTCACGCAGTTCTCGGCAGCGCTGCACCATGGCACTCAGCGGTGCCTGGGCGGCCTCGAGCGACGTTGGGCCGAGCAGCAGCGCGGCGCTCAGCATCATGCAGCTGAAGCTGGAGGTCATGGCGAAGCTCTGATCGTTGGAACCTTGCGGCATCACCAGCGAACAGACGTTGTCACGCCGATGCGCGTACTGCGCCAGCCGGCTGTCCGGGTTGCACACTAGCATTAGGTGATAGCTTTCCGGCAGCAGCTGGTCGGCCAGCTCCACCGTCGCCACGCTTTCCGGGCTGTTGCCCGAGCGGGCGAAAGAGACCAGCAGCGTCGGCCGATCAGGGTCGAGATACTGCAGCGGGTTGGCGACGATATCGGTGGTGCCGTAGGCTACCACGTCGCGGCCGGTGCGTTCGCGCAGCCAGGGCGCCAGGGCACGGCCGGCAAATGCCGAACTGCCGGCGCCGCACAGGACGATCTGCAGGCGCGGATTGGCCAGCAGCGGCGCCAGGAACGGCTGCCACTGCGCCTGTTGATCCTGCAGCTGCCGGTGCAGCGCTGCCCACAGATCCGGCTGTTGCCAAATTTCTGCGGCGGTGTGCCAGGCGTTGCGCTGCTTCAGCCAATCCGCCTCGTAAGAGAAATACGCGTTCATGATGACAGCTCCTTAAAAAGCCTCGGTTAACGGTCGGCGATAATCACGTCGATCCCTAAATGGTGCAGCGCCTGCAGGTAGTGCGCCGGAATGCGGCTGTCGGTGACCAGACGGTGGATCTGGCCGATTTCGCGGATCATGCAAAAACTGGTGCGGCCGAATTTGCTGGCGTCGGCGATGGCGATCACTTCACGCGCCACCTCGCACATCACGCGGTTCAGCTGCGCTTCGCCCGGATCCGGCGTGGTGATGCCGCTCGTGAGATCGAAACCGTCGACGCCGAGAAACAGCTTGTCGAACCGGTATTGGCGCAGCTGCTGTTCGGCGGCAGGGCCGTAAAGCGACCAGGCTTTGCGGCGCACGCTGCCCCCGACCACCATCAGATCGATCTGCTCGTTGCTGGCTAATTCGAAGGCGATGTTGAGCGCGTTGGTCATCACCACCAGATCCTTTTTCCCCGCCAACTGCGGCGCCATCTGGCTGGTGGTGGAGCCGGAGTCGAGGATGACGGCATCGCCGTCTTCAATCAGCGCCGCGGCCGCGCAGGCGATGACGTGTTTTACGTCGCGATTGAGGCGGCCCTTGTCCTGCAATGGGCGGTCGAAGGCGAACTGTTTGTTCAACATGGCGCCGCCGTAGGCGCGCACCGCGCAGCCGTGCTTTTCCAGCTGGCGCAGATCGCTGCGGATGGTGACGCTGGACACCGAAAACTGCTGGCTGAGCTGCTCCACGCGCACCGTGCCCTCGCGGCACAGCTGGTCGATAATTAATTCCCGGCGTTTTGCGGTATTGATCATTAACGCAGACTCCTGATTTACCTGTAGCCGTGCCCGACCGCGGCTTAATAAGCCGCAGCGATACCGACCGGAGCGCTTTCAGTAGTTCGTGGCGAATTACAGCAAACGAAACACTGAAATGCAATCGATTAATTTTAAAATATCTATATCTATCAGATGTTTATATTTAATTTTGCTTTCAGTTTAATGCCAACCGAAAGCGGTGTTAACGCAAAGTGAAAACGGCAAATTCGTTATTTTTCAGTCGCCAATTCCCGGCATTTAATTATTCAGCCCGTCGAGGCCGAAAGCCGCAACGATCGCTCGACAACCGCCGGGCTTTCACTGTTTTTTTATGCCGGCGCGCGTAAAAGCGCCGCGCCGCGTACGCCGCTGCTGTCACCGTGCACCGGCGGGAACACCGCCGCCGGTTCCACGCCCGGCAGCAGCCAGCGCCGCATCGCCGGCGGCAACAGCCGGTAAAGCTCGCCGACGTTGGACAAGCCACCGCCCAACACGAAGGCATCAACATCCAGCAGCAGCTGTAAGCCGGCCAGCGCGCTGGCCAGAATGTCGACGTAAATCGTCATCAGCCGATGCGCGAGCGCATCACCGGCACGATAGCTGGCGACCAGCGCTGGCACGTCGGCGGCCGGATGGGCGAAATGGCGGCTCAGCGCCAGCAGTCCGCTGCCGGAGACGTAGCGCTCAAAGCAGCCGGTCAGCCCACAGTTGCAGCCGAACAGCGGCAGATCGTAACGCTGCGCCAACTGGGCCGAGATCGGCATATGGCCCCATTCACCCGCCACGCCGCTGCGTCCCTTATGCAGTTGCCGGTTCACCACCAGGCCACCGCCGGCACCGGTGCCGATGATGGCGCCGAACACCAGCGGCAGGTGTGCGGTTTGCGGCGTACTGGCTTCCGACAGCGCGAAGCAGCGGCAATCGTTCTCGATGGCGATCGGCCGCGCCAGCGCCTGCGTCAAATCATCCGCCAGGCAATGCCCGGTCAGGCAGGGCACGTTGACCGCCAGCTGGCGGCGGCTGACGGGATCGGTGATCCCCGGTAAACCGATGCCGATGCTGCCGCGCGTATGCAGTTCGCGATCCGCCTGCTCGACCAGCCCGGCGATGCAGGCCACGAATTCGCCGTAATCTCTGGTTGGGGTGCGCACCCGCTGGATCAGCACCTGATTGAGCCGGCGATCGTAAGCGGCCATTTCAATCTTGGTGCCGCCGATGTCGAAGCCGTAACGCATCTCTGTCGTGGCCATGCTTCAGGCTCCGTTCAGGGCGATCACCGCCGCTTCACGGCGTGCGCGTTCGGCGGCGAACACCATCAGGTGGCTCTCCAGCGCTTCGGCCGGGCCGGCCAGCACCTGGCTCGGATCGTTGGCGCGAATGGCCGCGATAAAGTGCTGCATCAGGTAGTAGTCGCCGCCGCCGTGGCCGCCCATCGCGTGCAGATCCTGGCCGGCGTCGGTGTCGTAATGCGTTTCGCCGTCGTCGAGGAACGAGGTGATGCGGATATGGCGGCCGTCGCCTTCCAGGCAGCCGCGGCTGCCGAAGATGCGGGTGTGGCGATCTTCGTGGCGAGTGAAGGCCGTCATGGTGAACGACGCAGTGCGGCCGCCGGCGAACTGCATGTTGACCACCTGATGGTCGACCACGTTATTGTCGCAGCGGTAGACGCAGCGGCCGTAGGGCCCGTCGCGCAGCGCCGCCCGCAGCGTCGTCTGGTCGGGTTCCGGCGTCAGCACCCGCAGAAAACCGGGCGTGGCCTTGTGGTCGTCGCCCAGATAGATGCGTTTGGCGGAATAGGGACAGGCTGCCTCCACCGCGCAATCCAGGCAGTTGTCCGCCGCGCCGGCCGGTTGGTTTTCCTGGTGGAAGTGGTGCAGGTTGCCGAAGGAGCTGACCTGTTCGCAGGGCTGTTCCATCACGTAGCGGATCCAGTCGATGTCGTGGCAGGATTTCTGCAACAGCATAAACGCGGCCTGTTGATCGTTGCGCCAGTTGCCGCGCACGAAGGAATGCGCCTGATGCCAGTAGCCGACCGGTTCTAAGTGTTGCAGGCTGACGATGTCGCCGATCGCGCCATCGCGCAGCAGCTGTTTGAGCTTTTGGGTATAGCGGGTATAGCGCAGTACGTGGCCGACTGAGAAGATCAGCTTTTGGCGCACGACCTCTGCGACGATGGCCCGGCACTCGTCGGCGTCCGGCGACAGCGGTTTTTCCAGCAGCATGGCGTAGCCCTGACGGGCGAAGGCCAGCGCCGGCTCCAGGTGCATCTGATCCTGAGTGCAGATCAGCACCGCGTCGGCCAGCTTGCCGGCGTCGGCGGCCTGGCGCCAGTCGGTGAAGATGTTTTCCGGCGCGATGGCGTGCTGCACCACGAACGGCTCGCGGTAGGCATCGCGCGGTTCCGCCACCGCCACCACCTGCATCAAATCGGGGTGCGCCAGCGCATAGCGCGAGTAGATTTCACCGCGCGCACCGGCGCCGACGACCAGCACTCGCACCGGGCGCTGGGCAACGTTGTTGGGTTGTGTTGACGACATTGCTGATACTCCGCTGTTGTTATTTGAGGTTTTGGCCGCTGAGCTCGTCGAACAAATGCGCGCGCGTCAGATCGAATGCCAGATGAATGCTTTCGCCGAGGCGCGGCTCCCAGTCCGGCAGCGACGCCATGCGCAGCACGAAGCGCAGGTCAGCCAGTTCGCAGTGCAGCAACTCTTCGTTGCCCATGCGCTCGATGGTGACGATCTGCGCCGGGAAACAGTTGGCGCTGCCGGGCGCACACAGCCGCAGGGACTCCGGCCGGATGCCGAGACACACCCGCGCATGCGGGTAGTCGGCCAACTGCCGTTGCAGCGCCGGCGGCAGATCGAGCTGGTGCTGCAGGCCGATACGCAGCCGCACCGTTTGGCCGTCGCGCACGATCGCCAGATCGTGCAAATTCATCGACGGGCTGCCGATAAACTCGGCGACGAAACGGTTGGCGGGGTGGTGGTACAGATTGATCGGTTTATCCACCTGCATGATGGCGCCGCGATTCATCACGCAAATGCGATCGCCCATGGTCATCGCTTCGACCTGATCGTGGGTGACGTACACCATGGTGGCGGCGGCGCCTTCCTGCTTCAGCTGGTTGTGCAGTTCGATCAGCTGTACGCGCATCGACACTCGCAGCTTGGCGTCGAGGTTGGACAGCGGCTCATCGAACAGGAACACCTTGGGCTTGCGCACGATGGCTCGGCCGACCGCCACCCGCTGGCACTGGCCGCCGGAAAGCTGGCCCGGCTTGCGCTGCAGCAGGTTGGTGATCTCCAGTTTTTCCGCCGCGTCGCGCACCCGGCGGTCGATCTCGGCCTTGCTCTCTTTGCCGATCAGGCCGAACGCCATGTTCTTGTACACCGTCATGTGCGGGTACAGCGCATAGTTCTGGAACACCATGGCGATGCCGCGATCCTTCGGCATGCTGTCGTTGACGCAGCGATCGTGGATCAGGATCTGCCCCTCGCTGACGCTCTCCAGCCCGGCGATCATCCGCAGCAGGGTAGACTTAGCGCAGCCGGACGGGCCGACGAACACCATAAATTCCCCGTCTTCAATTTCCAGATCGACGCCGTGCAGCGCGTGGAAACCGTTGGGGTAGACTTTTTTAACGCTGTTTAACTGAATTCCGGCCATGTCGTTTACCTTGTCTGCGCGTTAGCCTTTCACCCCGGCGCTGGCGATGCCCTGGATGAAATAGCGTTGGAAAATAATGAACAGCATCAACATCGGGATCACCGCCATCAGCGCCCCGGCCATCAGCAACGGGTATTCCACCCCGGCGCGGCTGGAGAGCGAGGCGAGGCCAACCGGCAGCGTCAGCTTCTCGGTGGTGGTATTGACGATCAGCGGCCACATCAGGTTGTTCCAGCTCCACAGGCCATTGATGATGACGCAGGCGATAATGCCTGGCCGGATCAGCGGCAGCATGATGCGCCAGAAGATGGCGAAGTAGCTGTAGCCGTCGATCAAAGCCGCTTCTTCCATTTCCTTCGGTACCGCCAGGAAGAACTGGCGCAGCAGGAAGGTGGCGTAAACGCTGAAAATGCCCGGCAGCACCAACCCGGTGATGCTGTTGACTAGCCCCAGCTTCTGGACCACCAGGAATTGCGGGATCAGAAATGCCTGACCGGGCACCATCAGGATCGACACGCATACCAGAAACACCGCGTCACGGCCGCGAAAATGCAGGCGCGAGAAGCCATAGGCGGCCAGGGTAGCGATCGCCATCTGCAGGGTGACGGTGAAGAAAGTCGCCAGCAGCGAGTTGAGGTAAAAGCCGGCGAACGGGATTTCGTGCATCACCCGACCGTAGGCCTGCAGGCTAGGGTGCGCCGGCAGCAGCGTCAGCGGGATCTGAATGCTCTCGGCCTGGGTTTTCAGCGAGGTCACCAGCATCCAGATAAAGGGCACCACCGAGGCCAGCGCCGCCAGCCCCATAAACAGGTACACCAGCGTTTTCTTGCTTGCGTTCATGTGCAGCTCCTCAGCTGACTTTCAGGCGCTTGCCGATCGCCATTTGAATCAGGGTGATCACCAGCGTGACGGCGAACAGCACCACGGTGATGGCGGAAGCGTAGCCTTTTTCCTGCAGGTAAAACGCGTACTTGTAGAACAGGTTGGTGACGGTCATCACGTCGTTTTCCACCAGCGCACGGTCGAACATCAGGAACACCACGTCGAAGATTTGCAGGATCTCGATAAAGCTCATCACCGACACGAAAAACAGCGTCGGCACCATCATCGGCAACGTGATACAGAAGAAGCGGCGCAGGGTGCCGATGCCGTCGATATCCGCCGCCTCGTACAGCTGGCGCGGAATGCTCTGCAGCCCGGCCAGCAAAATGATGATCTTCAGCGCCAGCGACGACCAGATGATGATGATGGACACGCTGATGCGCACCACGTCCGGATCGGACAGCCAGGCGACCGGCGCAATGTGCAGCAGGCCCAGCGCCTGGTTGATCAGGCCGAAATCCTTGTTGAACAGCCATTGCCACACCATGGCCACCGCCGCAGGCATGGTGACCGCCGGCAGGAACAGCAGGGTGCGCAGCAGGCCTTTGCCACGGATGTTCTGATTGAGGCCGATCGCCAGCAGCAGCGACAGGCTCAGGCTGATCGGTACGCACACCACCACGTAGAACAAGGTGTTGGCGGCGGCGGTGTAGAAGTCGTCGTCTTCGAACAGGTTGAGATAGTTATCGACGCTGATGCTGCTCCAGCGCATGAACTGGTTCAGATCGGTAAAGCTGTAAAAAATGTTTTGCAAAAAGGGGATCAGGTAAAACACCGTCACCCCCAACAACAGCGGCAGGATCATCACCCAGCCCCAGAAGCGTTCGGCGCGTTCGAGCCGATTGAGCGCGGGGCGGGCGGTGCGCCGGGATGGTTTCAGGGTGACCGTAGCCGTTTCTGCCAGCGACATGTTGCCATTCCTCACCTATGACGTTCAGCGTGGGTCCACCGCGGCGCGCGCTCGGGGCTGCGCGCCGCGGCGGGGCGATTACTGCTCCATGACGCGCGCGATCTTCTTGACCGATTTGTCCATTTCCTGCTTAGCGTCCGCGCCCATAAAGATCTTCTTCAGGCTGGCGATCCACATGTTCTGCCACTTCGGCGTATTGGTGCCGGCGGTGGGGTAAGCCTGGGTCACTTCAAGGGTCTGGATATAAGGTGAAACGTCGACTTTCTGAATCTGCTGCGCCCAGACCTTGGCCGCCGTCTTGTTGGCCGGGATCACCACCTTGGCCAGCTCAGCCTGTGAGGCTTCGCTGCTCATGAAGGCAATATATTTCCAGGCGGCCTGCTTATGGGCGCTTTTGGCCGACATGGCGAAGGCCAGGCTGTGCGCCACGCCGGACTGGCGTTCAATTTTGGGCATCATCACCACGCCGATGTGGTCGTTGATCAGCGGGTTATTGGCGAACGGTGCCGCCAGCCAGGAACCGGCATAGACCATCGCCGCGCGGTTGGACTGGAAGATGTTCTCGGTTTTGACTTCGCTCATCTGCTGGGCGCTTGGCATCAGGCCGTCTTTCATCATGCCCTGCAGCTGCTGGTAGACCCAGAGGGATTTGTCGTTGGCGATGTCGGTGGGCTGGCCGTCTTTCGGCACGATGTGATTGCCGTTTTGGAACAGCAGGTTCATGTAGCTGTCCTGACCGTCGATGCTGAGATCCATCACCAGCGGGAAGGCCGTGCCTTTCAGCCCGTTTTTCAGCGCGGTAGCCTTGCTTTTCAGATCGTCCCAGTTCCAGTCGCTGGTGGGGTAGCTGACGCCGGCCTGATCGAACAGTTTTTTGTTGTACCACACGGCGATGGAATCGACGTCGCGCGGGATGGCCATCTGCTGGCCGTCGTACTGGTAGGCTTTCACCGAGCTGGCGACCACGTCGTCCAGCTTAAGGCCGCTGTCTTTAATATAGGGTGCCAGCGGCTCCATAATGCCGTTTTTGGCGTACTGCACAAAATAAGGCATATTGATCCAGAATATATCCGGCGCCACGCCGCCGGCGGCTGCGGAATCTAATTTAACGAAATATTGCGCCGAGGGGGTTAATTCTATTTCTATTTTTATATCCGGGTTGACCTGCTCAAATCGCTTAGCAATCTCCTGTTCGGATGATAATTGATTTCTGTCCCAAACGGCATAGCGCAATGTTATTTTATCTGCGGCGTGGAGCAGCGTGGGTAATAATATTGCACTGGCAATAATAGAGTGCGCCAGCAGGCGGCCGGTATTTTTTATCGGTGACATTGCTTTCCCCTCGGTGAGCGACGAATAGCGTTTTTCGCAACGTAAATTCTTTCTATCCCTTAACTTTCAATGTGTCAATACACCCCCAAACGCCCAAAAATGGGGCGTTGATGTTTCATTGTTGTTAAAATCGAAAGGCTTTGACGGCCAAGTGAAAGGTGTGTTTATTCACAATTTGTTAACCTTTTGATGGTTTTTTTCCCCGGTGGCGCGGCATTTAGCGGCCTTCGCAGGCATAGGAATAACTGATAACCCTTGCACCATAATGGGGATTAAAAACATTTTTATTGTGCAAGCTTCTGCTTCTTTCATTTTTGTGATGCAAATAAACAAAAAAATCTTGCTGTGGCTGTCAGAGGAGGGTGCAGGAACGTTTTTTATTGCCGGCTATTGTCTGTGGCGATAAAAGACGTTAGCCTGAATTTCACAATATTGATTTATCCAAAATAAAGAGGGCCGATTATCATGCGCCTGTCTCTGGTATTTACGCATTGCCTGGAGAAAGTATTTCATTGCCAAAATATGCCGCCCGTTGCCGTAGAAAATCGGCTGAGCGGGTTAAATAACGAGGTGCTTTCCTGGCAGGCGGTGTACTGTTTGCAAACCCCGGGCAACGAGACTCGCCATGAGCTCAGTTATCAACTTGACGGACCGCTGGCGGCGTATATCAGCGTGCGCCAGGTGCAATCGGTACCGAGCGGTTTTCCCTGTTATCGCGAGATCGATGAGAATTACCTGACGACCGAGCCGGGGTTATTTCCCGATCCGCTGATACCGCTGCCGCAACGGCGTTTTTTTGCCGCCTGCCGCTATTATGGCAGCCTGTGGCTGACCTTGACGCCGCCGGCCGACGCGCAACTGGCTGGTGACTTTCCGTTGACCCTGCGGCTGCGGGATGCCCAGAGCGGCGAGGCGCTGGCCGAGGCCACGCTGACGCTGCATCTGGTGCCGGCGGCGTTGCCGCCGCAAACGCTGTTGCACACCGAGTGGTTGCACACCGACTGCCTGGCGGATTACTACCGTCTGGCGGTGTTCAGCCCGGATTACTGGCGCGCGGTGCGCAACTTTGTGCGCTGTGCGGTGCAGGCCGGGGTTAATATGCTGCTGACGCCGCTGTTTACGCCGCCGCTGGATACCGCCGTCGGCGGTGAACGCACCACGGTGCAGTTGGTGAGGGTGATGCGTTCGGCGCAGGGGTATGGCTTCGATTTCAGCCGCCTGGCGCAGTGGGTGGCGTTGGCGCAGGAAGAGGGCATCGAGCACTTCGAAATCGCGCCGCTGTTTACCCAATGGGGCGCGGCGCATGCGCCGAAGATCGTGGTGGAGGAGCAGGGCGAGGCGCGACCGCTTTTCGGCTGGCACACCGATGCGCAGGGCGAAGCGTACCAGCGTTTTCTGCAGGCGCTGCTGCCGGCGTTGACCGCCTGGTTCCGCGAACGGGGGCTGGAACGGCAGGTGTGGTTCCATGTTTCCGATGAGCCGACGCTGGACAACCTGGCGGCCTACCAGCGCGCCAGCGCCGCGCTACGCCCATTGCTGGATGGCTTTCGCACCTTCGATGCGCTGTCGGATTTCGCTTTCTATCAGCGAGGCCTGGTGGAAATCCCGGTCGCTGCCACCGATCATATCGAACCCTTTATCGAACACCGGGTGCCTGGCCTGTGGGCCTATTATTGCTGCGTACAGAAGACCGAGGTCGCCAACCGGTTCTTCGCCCAGCCTTCGGCGCGCAACCGCATATTGGGCGTGCAGCTCTATCTGTACCGCATCGCCGGCTTCCTGCATTGGGGATTCAACTTCTATAACAGCGCTCATTCGCGCGAGCGCATCAACCCTTACGCCGTGACCGACAGCGGCCATGCGTTTCCCTCCGGCGATCCGTTCGTGGTCTATCCGGGCGAGGATCTGCAGCCGCTGGAGTCGCTGCGCCTGCGGGTGCTGCATCAGGGGCTGCAGGACATGCGCGCGCTGCAACTGCTGGAGAGTCTGACCGACCGGGCGACGGTGGAGGGGCTGATCGAACGCGAACTGGGCATGCGCATTACCTTCAAACGTTATCCGCACCAGGCCGGGCCGCTGCTGCGCTTGCGCGAAGCGGTGAACCGCCGCATCGAAGCGCTGCTGGCGCCGATGTGAGGGCAAGTGGGGGCGAAAATGCGTCTTTCGCTCCCAATTCGTCATTACTTTGCTATACCTGATAGTCGATGGATTCATTTTATTGTCATGTAACTGACACGTCAGAGTCACGGCTCTGGCTTAAGTTTGCAGCGACTACGTCAGGAGATAACGCGATGTTCAGCCTGGATTCTCTGTTGCAAGATGCATTTCCACACCGCAATACCCCTGCCTGGCAGCGCAGCCTGCTAAGAACCCTTCTCTTCGAAAAAGAATTCAAACAGTTCGCTGCCGACTATCCCCACCTGAAAGGGCTCGATCTGATCGAGCAGGTGGTGGACTACTTCAACCTCAGCTGCGAGCTGGTGGACGGCGATCTGGAAAACATCCCGAGCCAGGGGCCGGTGGTGCTCGTCGCCAATCACCCGATCGGCTCACTCGACGGCCTGGTGCTGCTGCGCGCCGTCGCGGCGGTGCGCCCGGATGTGAAAGTGGTGGCCAGCCAGCTGCTGACCTATATCGAACCGCTGCGCAACCTGTTCGTGCCGGTGGATAACGTCGCTTATAAAACCAGCCGCAAACAGATTGAAGGGATGCAGCAGCAACTGGACAATCAGGGCGCGCTGATCCTGTTCCCGGCTGGCGAAGTGTCGCGCATGAGCCCGAAAGGCATCCGCGATGGCCACTGGCATACCGGCTTTCTGCGCCTGGCCGCCAAGGCGCGCGCGCCGATCGTGCCGATCCACATCAGCGCGCGCAACAGCAACCTGTTCTACTTTACCTCGCTGGTTTATCGGCCGCTGTCGACGCTGCTGCTGGTGCGTGAAATGTTCCAGCAGCGGGGCGGGCGCATCAAGATCCGCGTCGGCGGCCGTGTGCCGTTCGCCAGCTGGCACGACGGCCACACCAGCGCCAAGGATCTGGCGGAGCGCTTTCGCCGCCACGTCTATCGCCTGGGCCAGGGCAAACCGGGGCTGTTCGCCAGCGAGTCGCCGATCGCGCTGCCGGAAGAGCGTCTGGAGCTGAAAAAGGCGTTGGCGAACTGCGAACGGTTGGGGGTAACGCCGGACGGTAAAACCATCTACCTCTATCGCCGCCGTGACGAAGCGCGTACGCCAATCCTGCGCGAGCTGGGGCGCCTGCGCGAGATCGCCTTCCGCGCGGTGGGGGAAGGATCCGGCCGCCGCCGCGATCTGGATAGCTACGACGACGATTACTACCACCTGGTGCTGTGGGATGAGGAAGAGCTGGAGATCGTCGGCGCCTATCGTTTTATTCCCACCGCCGAACAAATCGAACGCAAAGGGCTGGAAAGCATCTATAGCAACAGCCTGTTCCATTACGACCGCGATATGGAACCGATCCTGGCGCAGGGCATCGAACTGGGGCGCAGCTTCATTCAGCCGGCCTATTGGGGCAAGCGCGGGCTGGACTATTTGTGGCTGGGCATCGGCGCCTATCTGTCGAAATACCCGCAATATCGCTATCTGTTCGGCCCGGTGTCGATCTCCGGCGGCATGCCGCTGGCGGCGCGCGATTTGCTGATCGCCTTCTACCGGCTCTATTTCTCGCCGGATCACGCCTTCGCGCAGTCGCGCCGGCCTTATCCGGCGTCGCTGCCGCAGGTGTTGGCGCAGTTTGCCGGGGACAACTACCAGGAAGATCTGGTGCGGCTGAAGAGCCTGCTCAGCAACATCGGCTGCTCGATCCCGACGCTGTACAAGCAATACACCGAGCTGTGCGAACCGGGTGGGGTGCAGTTCATCGACTTCGGCACCGATCCGGCGTTCAACAACTGTATCGACGGACTGGTGCTGGTGGATACCACGCGGCTCAAGCCGTCGCGCTATCAGCGTTATATCGCGGTGCACCAGCCACAGCCAGCCGAGACGGCATGACTACAGTCTGACTCATGCCTTTTTGATCTAAGCACGACCTTGGGGCCGGCGACGGGATAGCGCTACGATAAACGTTTTGCTTTCCACCGCCGGAGCCCGTCATGCCCCATTCGTTTATCCCGCCGTTATTGTCCGACGATGAACCGCCTGCCGCCGCCGTTGAAATCCCGCGCGGCAAAGCGCCTTTTTTGCTGCTGTGCGATCACGCCGGCAAGGCGATACCGCAGTCCCTTGGCGACCTCGGTTTGCCGCCGGGGGAGATTGAACGCCACATCGGCTGGGATATCGGCGCGCTGAGCGTGTCGCGCCATCTGAGCCGCCAACTGGACGCCACGCTGATCCATCAGCGTTACTCACGGCTGGTGATCGACTGCAACCGGGCGCCCGGCATCGCCAGCTCGATCCCGCCTTTGTCCGAACTGACGCCCATCCCCGGCAATATCGGCATCGACGGCGAACACGCGCTGGCGCGCGAGCGTGAGGTATTTTTGCCGTATCACCACGCCATCGACGATCATCTGGGGCAACGCCAACTGCGCGAACTGCCGACGGCGGTGATCGCCATGCACAGCTTCACGCCGGTGTTCAAGGGCGAATCGCGCCCCTGGCAGGTGGGCCTGCTGTTTAACCGCTACCCGGAA
Source organism: Serratia sp. 201 (assembly GCF_037027545.1). NCBI lineage: Bacteria > Pseudomonadati > Pseudomonadota > Gammaproteobacteria > Enterobacterales > Yersiniaceae > Serratia > Serratia sp. 201. The sequence continues at coordinate 1,351,011 of NZ_JAXCHC010000002.1, forward strand.
TTTGCGCTGCTGCTGGCCGAACTGCTGCGCGAAGAGGGGGATTTGCAGGTGGGGATCAACGAACCCTATGCGATGACCGACGCCACCGACTACACGTTGCCGGTGCATGCGGAACGTCGCGGTTTGCCTTATGTCGGCATCGAAATCCGCCAGGATCTGATCGCCGATGAACGCGGGCAGCAGGCGTGGGCGAAACGTTTCGCACGCCTGCTGCCGCAGGCCTGGCAGCGTTGGCAAATTTGACTTTAGGAATATTCCCAGAGATGATAACCGTAAGGAATACGTAATACGTCATTAGAAAAAAAGTCAGGAGAGACGTGTGGAGCACAGCGATAACGGACTGTTTATCAAACGGGAGCGTTTTGAAGTTCTGGCGATTCTGCGTGAAATTTGCAAACAACGCACGCCGCTGCGCGTAGAAAATCAGCAGCACCGGTTTCAAAGTCTGTTATTGAGCGTCGGGCCGGACAATATCGTGTTTAGCGGTGAGGAAGCGGAAAATGCCATCGACGGCGCCTGCACCATCGTGATTGAAAGCAACGACGCCAAAATCGAGTTTTCCGTCGGCCAGGCGGAACTGACCGAACATCAAGGCGTCCAGGCCTGCTCGACCCGGCTGCCGCAGGAGTTGGTCTACATCCAGCGCCGCCGTCAGTTCCGCATCACCACGCCACACTGGCGCCAATTCTTCTGTACCGGCGAATACCCGGACGGCACGCCTTATGAGCTGCGGATCCACGATCTGTCTGCCGGCGGCGTCGGTTTGCGCTTCGACGGGCCGCTACCGGATTTCTTCCAGCCGGGCCTGCAGTTCAAGAAAGCGGAGTTGGATCTGGGCAGCTACGGCAGCTTCAAGGTCAACATGGAGCTGGTGGTGGTCAACGACGATCAGGAAACCGACGATAACGATCAGGTGGTGCACTTCTCGCGCCTGTCATGCCGTTTCCTCAAGCTGGGGTTGGCGATGGAGCGCAAAATTCAGAGCGCCGTGTTCGCCTTCGAGCTGGATTTCAACAAAAAGAAAAAACGCTGATAGTGATCAGGGGCGGCACGCTGCCCCTGACTCTCCACCGGCCTTACGGCTTTAACGCCCGCAGGCTGCCGATTTCCTCCCAACCGAAATGTGCCGCTTCGGCCAGCACGTCGCACACTTCACCCCCGGCGGCGACCACGGCCGCGTCGAGCGCAGCGCCGTGCAGCAGATGGCTGACCAGCAATGCGGCGAACAGATCGCCGGTGCCTTTGACCGCCGATTTAACCTTCGGATGGGTAAAGCACTGTGTTTCCTGCCGGGTGACCAGCATCAATCCCACCTCGTCTTCGTGCTGTGCGACGCCCGGCGCGCTGGTGACCAGCACCCATTCGGTGGTGTCGTTCAACAGCGCCTGCGCGGCGTGCTGCGTCTGCTCCCGGCTGCTCAGTTGTCGGCCGCACAGCTGTTCCAGTTCAAAGCCGTTCGGCGTCAGGCCGTTGGCCAGCCGCAGGAACGGCGATCGATAGCAGTTGACGATGCGCTCATCCACGTAGATCCCTTCACCGTAATCGCCCATCACCGGATCGATATAGATTTTTATCTGAGGATTGAGCGAGCGCACCCGCTGCAGCCAGTTGGCCAGAATATGGCACTGCATCACATCGCCCAGGTAGCCGACAATCACCGCCCGGGTGCGCTTCATCACGCCGCGGGCAATCAGATCGTCGAGAAAGCCGCCGAACCACTCGCCGGAAATGACGCCGCCGTGCGGCTTGCCGTAATAGGGCGGGCAGCCGAACAGCACGCTCGGCACCTGCAGCGCTTCCAGCCCCTTTTTCAGCAGTGCGCGGTAGGCGATGCCGTTGCCGACGCTGCCGTAGACCACCTGAGATTGAATGCTGATCACGTCGATGGACGGTGACCGCAAGGGTGAAGACTGTTGCATGAGTTACATCCTTGGTTCGTTATTATCCAGCCAGCGTGCGAACACCTGCCGCGCGCGTTGTTCCAGCTGTGCGCCGTGGCACGCCGCCTGTTCGCGCAGGCTCTGTGGCGCAACGCCGGCCAGTTCCAGCTCGCAGGCATGGCCAATCAGCCAGCGTTCGATATCGCGATGATCCGCCTCCAGATGGAACTGCAGGCCGAGCGCGAACCCCTGATAGTCGAAAGCCTGATGTGGGCAAATCGCCGTGCCGGCCAGGCAGCGGGCACCGTCCGGGATCATGAACATATCGCCGTGCCAATGCAGCACCGGCGTATCGGCCAGCGGGGCCAGCACCGAGTCGTCTTCCGCCGCGAGCGTGCTCAGCGGGGCGAAGCCGATCTCTTTGACGCCGAGCGAGATCACGTCGGCGCCCAGTGCCTGGGCGATCACCTGCGCGCCGAGACAAACCCCGAGGGTCGGTCGCTGCTGCGCCAGGCGCTGTTTGACCAGCGCTAATTCATGGTCGAGAAAATCATAGCGCTGCTCACCGGAAAAGTGTTGGGCGGCGCTGATCGGCCCGCCGAGCACTACCAACAGATCGGTCTCTTCATTATTGATAGCACGAATATCATCGCGGCCGGCATCGTAATAGTCGATCTGATAGCCGCGCAGCGAGAGCAGAGAACCAAGGATACCCAGGTTTTCAAAATTGACGTGTCGAATGGCGACGGCTTTTTTCATTGTTCAACCTCGCTAGCGTGAGTGAAAGGGGTCAGCGCCAGCGACTCGCCCAGCACAGTGATGCCTTGCGCACCGCTCTGGTAGACGATGCGACGTTCGCTGACCTGGCTGAGCTGCACCTGATAACCCTGAGCGGCCGGGAACAGCGCGCACGCCTGTTCCAGCTGATCGGCTGCCCAGGGAGTGAACATCTGCAGGCGGGCAAAGGCTTTTCCTGCATACTGAATGTCGAGCACGTAATGTTTATCCATGGAACCCCTTACTTTTGGCCGCGGAAACGGGTAATCTATTTTGAACTAGTACAAAAGGATTTATGTATGAATTCATTGTATGCAAAAGGCGGCGGCGCTGTCCAGATTGCCGAGCAGATCGCCGCACGCATCAAAGACGGCGCGCTGCGGCCAGGTGAGCTGTTGCCGCCGGTACGCCAACTGGCGGCGGAGCTGGAGGTCAATCCGAATACCGTCGCCAGCGCTTACGCCCGATTGCGCGACGCCGGTCTGGTGGCGACGCGCGGGCGGGCCGGAACGGTGGTGCTGGAGCCGCCGCTGGCGGCGGTGAGTGCGGCCTATGTGCCGCGTCAGGTGCCTGCAGGGATGTGCGATCTGGCCAGCGGTAACCTGGATGCCGCATTGTTGCCGGTGCTGGCGCTTGGCACGGCGGAGGTGTTCCCGCAGCAAAACGGCTATGACATCAGCGGCGATCTGCCGATATTGACCGGTCTGGGTCGCGAGTGGCTCGGCCGCCAGGGCGTCGCGCTGGGGGAGCCGGCGGTGTTCTCCGGCGCGCTGGATGCGATGGAAAAGGCGCTGCGCTGCCATGTGCAGCCGGGCGCGGCGGTGTGGGTGGAAGATCCCTGCTGGCCGCCGCTATTGACGCTGTTGCGCCACCTGCGCCTGCGGCCGCTGCCGCTGGCGGTAGATGAACAGGGCTGTCGGTTGCCGGAAAGCGGGGCGGCCGCTGCGGTGATCCTGACGCCGCGCGCCCACAATCCGACCGGAGCCTCGCTCTCTGCGCAACGCGCGCAGCAGTGGCGGCGTTTTCTGCACGACAACCCGCAGTGTCTGGCGATCGTCGACGATTTCTGGGGGCCGCTGTCGCAGCAGCCGCTGCATCTGCCGTTCGACGGCGATCGCGGCCTGTACGTGCTGTCGCTGAGCAAGTTTCTCAGCCCGGATCTGCGTATCGCGCTGGCCTGCGGCGACCCGACGTTGCTGCAGGCGATGCGCGCCGATCAGTACATCAGCGAACGCTGGGTCAGCCATATCTTGCAGCAGATCGCCGCCAGACTGTGGGAACAGGCGTTGCAGGAAGGGCAACTGCAGCGGGCTCAACAGGCGTATCAGGCCAGAAGGGATGAACTGGTACAGCGGCTCAATACGTTGAATCACACGGCGCTGGCGGCGGGTGAAGGGCTGCATCTGTGGTTGCCGGTGAGATCAGAAACCGCCGCCGCGCAGCTGATGGCGCAGCGGGGGTGGTTGGTGCAGGGCGGTGAACCTTTCCGCCTGAAGGGCGGCCCGGCGCTCCGCGTCAGCCTGGCTAACGTCACGCCGGCGCAGTTGGCGCCGCTGGCGCAGGATCTGACCGACGCCATGCGGGCCAGCGCGGCGATCAACTAGGCCGGCGTCAGGCTCTCCTCCGCCAGCAGCTGTAGCGAAGTGAGCCGGGCGCTCGGTTCGCCGATCGGCGTGTCGATGATGAACTCGTCCACGTCGTACCGCTGCTGCAGCTGCGCCAGTTGCTGATGTACCTGCGGCGCGGTACCAAGCAGGATATGGCTTTCCCGCGGCTCGATGCGGTAGTCGGTCGCGCCGGCCTGCTGCACGAAACTCTCTGCCTGCGCCAGGCTACCGACGGTCACGCTCTGCTCACCGGCGACGTGCACGCGGTATTGCTGAATATCCGCCGCCAGCGTCGCGGCCTGCTCCGGGCTCTGCGCCACGATCGCCGCCACCGCCAGCAGCGCCTTGCGGCCGCCGCTCAGTGCGGTGTAGTGCGCCAGCGCCTCGCGGATATCTTGCGGATTGCCGTTCAGATGCGCGGCAAACACGAAGGCCCAGCCGGATTCGGCCGCCAGCGTCGCGCTCTCTTTACTGGCGCCGAGCAGAAAGCGCTGGGCGGCGTGCGGCGGCAGCGGTGTGGCGCTCAGGCCCGGTTCGGCGTCGTCGTTCAGGTAGGCGGTCAGCTGCGACAGCTGCTGCGGGAATGCCGGTTTGTTTTGTCGGTCATGGGCGGCCTGCAGCGCCTGGGTGGCGAGCGGCAGCCCGCCGGGCGCTTTGCCTACCCCGAGATCGACGCGCCCCGGCGCCAGCGCCGCCAGCAGGTTAAAGTTTTCGGCTACCTTGTAGGCGCTGTAGTGTTGCAGCATCACGCCGCCAGAGCCGATGCGAATGCGCGACGTCTGGCCGAGCAGGTAGCCGATCAGTATTTCCGGCGACGGGCAGGCGAGCTGCGGCGTGTTGTGGTGTTCCGCCAGCCAGAAACGCCGATAGCCCCAGCGTTCCGCCTGTTGCGCCAGATGCAGCGTGCGCGCCAACGCCTGCGCGGCGCTTTCCCCGTCGGCGATCGGACTTTTTTCCAATATGCTCAAGGCATAAGCCATTTTCCCGCTCCTTTGATCATCAGATATGCCTGACAAATACCATGCGGGCGGCGTGAGGCTTAATACTGATTGGCGATAGGATATTCCATTGATCCAAAACGGATTTGGATATGCGTGGGACGGTAAAGCGCCACGGTGTTACCCCTCGAGCCAGGCCTTCAGGCGAATGGCGTCACGGTAGTGGCCGTAGCGCGGCTGCGCGCCGAGCAGGATCATCACCACCGGTTGGCCTTTGATGGTGGTGCGCATCACCAGGCAGTGACCGGCCTCGTCGGTAAAGCCGGTTTTCTGCAGCTGGATCTTCCAGGCCGGGTTATTGATTAAGCCATTGGAGCTGCGGTAGACCAGTTGGCCGCGGCCGGGGCGTACGATCTGCTGCTTGTCGGTGCTGAAGCGGCGGATCGACTGATAGCGATAGGCGTGATTGACCATCTTCAGCAGATCGTTGGCGCTCGCCACGTTGCGCGGCGTCAGCCCGGTCGGATCGTAGAAGCGGGCGCGTTTCATGCCGATGGCGCGCGCTTTCTGATTCATTTTCGCCACGAAGGCCTTGCGCCCGCCGGGATAGCTGCGGCTCAGCGCCGCGGCAGCGCGGTTCTCCGAAGACATCAGGGCGATGTGCAGCATGTCGCGGCGGCTGAGCACCGAGCCGATGGTCAGCCGCGAATGGGTTTTCTTCAGCAGATCGCGATCGGCGGCGGTGACTTTGAGCTTGCTGCCCATCGGACGTTTGCTGTCCAGGGCGACCATGGCGGTCATCAGCTTGGTGAGCGAGGCGATCGGCAGTACGCGGTTCGGCTGCTTCTGATAGAGGGTCTTTCCGGTGCGTTGATTGACGACCAGCACCGATTTGGCATTCAGCACCAGCGGTGGCGCAGCGGCATACACGGGCGCCAAAACGAACAGCAGGCTGAACAGAAGGGCGGCGCCGAAGCGCCGGACAGGCAGACGGAGAAAAGCGTGAGATAAAAGCATAACGGCGGAAATAGTGACCCTAAGTGATTAAAAAATATCAAAAGAGTCTGCCCGGCAAATGTGAAGGAAATAGGGCGATAATCGCTCAAACTGTTACAACAATCCCTTTTGCTGCAGCGTGAAGCGGGTAGCCTCGTTCAAATCGTAGTCCCCCAGGCGCTCGCGCGGCACCCAGGCGTAGTCGTCGAACTCGTCGTTGATCGTTACGTCGCGGTTGGCGGCATGGCAGTCGAAAATCAGGTAAATCATGTAGATTTGCTCCTGGCGGCCGTCGGCGTAGGTTTTCATACGCACGTCGTCGCGGAAGGTCCAGGGCGTGATGTTGTCGAGGATCAGCGCGGCGCCCAGCTCTTCGCGCACTTCACGCCGCAGCGCCTGTTCTATCTGTTCACCCGGCTCGACGCCGCCGCCGGACAGCGCCCACTGGCCGGGAAACACGCCCTTGTGCGCCGCCATCTTGCACAGCAGAAAGGCGTTATCGTTTTCAATCAGCGGGCAGACAATGATGCGTTGGCGCATGGAAGACTCCTGTCAAAATGGAAAACAACCACTTTAACATGGGGTTTGGCACAGTAGCGTGAGAGAAATCAAAGCGTTGTCTTCGTACAGAGAAGCGGCAACCGCTTCTCTGCGCTAAGGTCAGTAGATTTCCGGCACCACCATGTTGTCCGGCACCGGGCTACGGTGGTATTCCGGGCTGCGTTTGCGCTGCGGCAGCGTGATGACGTTGCCTTCGGCCTCCTCATAAGGCACCTGCTGCAGCAGGTGAGTGATGCAGTTCAAGCGGGCCTTTTTCTTGTCGACGCCCTGAACTACCCACCAGGGTGCCTCGGCAATGTTAGTGCGCGCTAACATGATCTCTTTGGCTTCGGTGTAGTCTTCCCAGCGGCGGCGGCTTTCCAGATCCATCGGGCTGAGCTTCCACTGTTTGAGCGGATCGTGAATGCGGCTGAGGAACCGCAGCTCCTGCTCGTCATCGGTGATCGAAAACCAATATTTGACGATTTGGATGCCGCTGCGCGTCAGCATTTTTTCGAATTCCGGCACGCTGCGGAAAAACTCCTCATACTCTTCGTCGCTGCAAAAGCCCATCACGCGTTCCACGCCGGCGCGGTTATACCAGCTGCGGTCGAACAGCACCATTTCGCCGGCGGCGGGCAGATGCGCGATGTAACGCTGAAAATACCACTGGGTGCGTTCGCGATCGTTTGGCGCCGGCAGCGCCGCCACGCGGCAAGTGCGCGGGTTGAGGCGCTGGGTGATGCGTTTGATCACGCCACCCTTGCCGGCGGCGTCGCGGCCTTCGAAGATGATCACCAGCCGGTGGCCGGTGCGCATCACCCAATCCTGCAGCTTCACCAGTTCGCCCTGCAGGCGCAGCAGTTCGCGGAAGTATTGTTTGCGCCAGGCTTTTTTCGCGTCGCTGTCGACTTCTGCCGCGTCGAAGCGCAGGTCGTCCAGCTCCATTTCCAGCTCTTCATCGTAGCTGTCGTAAAATTCTTGCAGCAGGCGCTGGTTGAAACCGTCATCGCGGTTGAATTCATGCATGGTCATCAGATTTTCTCCGTATCAGCCCGGTGTTAGAAATGGTTGAAGATCCAGTACAGCACCGCCGACAGCAGCACCGAGGCCGGCAGCGTCAGCACCCAGGCCATCAGTAGATTACGCAGGGTGGCCATCTGCAGGCCGGAGCGGTTGGCGGCCATGGTGCCGGCGATGCCGGACGAGAGTACGTGCGTGGTCGAAACCGGCAAACCGAAGGCGTCGGCCGCGCCGATGGTGGTCATCGCCACCAGTTCGGCGCTGGCGCCCTGGGCGTAGGTCAGGTGCGATTTACCGATCTTTTCGCCCACCGTCACCACGATACGGCGCCAGCCGACCATGGTGCCGAGCCCCAGTGCAATCGCCACCACCACTTTCACCCAGAAGGGAATGAAGCGGGTGGCGTTATCGAGTTCACCCTTCAGCGCGTCGAGGTTGCGCTGCGCATCGGGATTGATCTGCAGCTGACGCTCTGCTTTGAGGTGCTTGATGGTCTCGGACGCCAGGTACATGTCGTTGCGGGTGTTCGACACCGCCTGCGCCGGGATCTTGTCGACCGAGCCGTACTGACGGATTTGATCGCCGATCGCGCCGGCCAGCTGCGCCAGCGCCGGTACGACTTCCGGCGTCAGTTCGCTGGTGCGCACATAGCCGGTCAACACCTCACGCGGCGGGGTTTGGCCGCCGGCCGGGAACTGGCGCAGCAGCTCGTTTTTGGTCACCTCCGCCAGCGCCGCCACCCGGGGGATCTGCTCCGGCGGCATCGAACGGTTCAGGGCGTAGGCGATCGGCATGGTGCCCACCAGGATCAGCATGATAAGGCCCATGCCTTTCTGCCCGTCGTTGGAGCCGTGGGCAAAGGAAACGCCGGTGCAGGTGAGGATCAGCAGCCCGCGGATCCACAGCGGCGGCGGGGTATTGCCTTTAGGCGCGCTGTACAACTGGCGGTTCTTGACGAACAGCTTTAGCGCCAGCAGCAGCAGGCCGGCGAACACGAAGCCGATCACCGGCGACAGCAGCAGCGCATAGCCCACCTTGATCGCCTGGCCCCAGTCCACGCCGCTGGTGCCGGTGCGGCCGTGGATCAGGGCATTGGCCACGCCGACGCCGATAATCGAGCCGATGAGCGTATGCGACGACGAGGCGGGCAGCCCGAGCCACCAGGTGCCGAGGTTCCAGATGATGGCGGAGAACAGCAGGGCGTACACCATGGCGAAACCGTTGCCGGTGCCCGCTTGCAGGATCAGCTCGACCGGCAGCAGTGAAATGATGCCGAAGGCCACCACGCCGCTGGAGAGCAACACGCCGAGAAAGTTGAAGAAACCGGACCACACCACGGCGACCATCGGCGACAGCGAGTGGGTGTAAATCACCGTCGCGACCGCATTGGCGGTATCGTGGAAGCCGTTGACGAATTCAAAGCCCAGCGCGATCAGCAGCGCCAGCCCCAATAATAAAAACGGAATGTAACTGGTATAGACGGCGCCGGCATCGCTGACGTCGTTAAATAAGTTCACTCCGGCAAACGCGATCCCCAGAATTAATAAGAAAACAAAAAAAAGAACAGTGAGTCGACTGTTCTTTTGATGCAGCTTGGGCAGGCTGGATGCGGCCGGCACACCCGTTTGAACGGCGCTGTTATCGCTCATAATGACCTTCCTGAAAGGATTGAATGCGGTAGCTGTCGCCTGAAAAGTATTCTGAATGAATGTGGCCTTTTTATGACGAAAATATTAATCATCGGGAACGGCGAAAATCATTAACGCCGATAAATAAAGATTGTTATAACAGCGGGGAAGGTCTTGGGTTAACGGCAACAGGCAGGATATGGCGTTATGGTGCAACGGTTAGCGGAAAAGATGCACAAGCTGGATTTTGATGATGAGGTGACCGGGCTGATCTACGGCCATGTGTTCCGCTCCGGTGAGGCGCCGGCGCGCCTGAACTCGCAGCAGGTTTGTCAGGCCTACCAAGCGTTGCCGCCCGGCGACGGTTTTGTCTGGCTGCACCTCAATCTCAACCACGCGGCGGCGGAGAAGTGGCTGAAAAACCATTTCGCCATTTCCGATTTTTTCTTTCACGAGATCCGCCACGGCTCCCACACTACGCGCATCGAGCGCCAGGGCGACGATCTGTTCGCCGTACTCAACGACGTGATTTTCCACCCCGAGGACAGCAACCCGGAGACGGCGACGCTGTGGCTCTATTGCTGCCGTGGGCTGGTGGTCACCGTGCGTCACAAACCGGTGCGACTGATTGAACGGCTGCTCGGCCGCCTGACGGCGCTGCAGCTGGCGTCGTCTACCGAGCTGCTGGCGCACCTGCTGGAAGAGCAGGAGGACGTGCTGGAGCAGGTGGTGCGGCAGGCCAACCAGTATGTCGATACCATCGAGGATCGTCTGCTGACTCGACGCGTCAAACGCAATCGCGCCGAGCTGGGGCGCATGCGCCGCATGTTATTGCGCTTTCAACGTCTGCTGGCGCCGGAACCGGCCGCGCTGTTTCGCCTGTTGAACCGGCCGCCGACCTGGCTGAGCCGTGAGGTGGTGCAGGATCTGCGGCAGTTTACCGAAGAGTTCACCGTGGTGTTGAACGATCTGGCCAGTTTGACCGAACGCATTCGGCTGCTGCAGGAGGAGCTGAGCGCCAAGCTGATGGAGCAGAATAACCGCACGCTCTATACGTTGACGGTGATCACCGTGCTGGCATTGCCGATCAATATCGTCGCCGGTTTCTTTGGCATGAACGTGGGGGGGATCCCGCTGGCCAGCAATCACCACGGTTTTATCCTGCTGGTGTTGCTGGTCGGCAGTTTTACGCTGATCGCCGGTTATTTGGCGTTCAGGCGCAGGGACGAGACGTAATTACAGGCGGGCGCGGTACTCTTCTTCCAGCCGGGCATGGGTGCTCCAGAACGGCTGCGGCGCCCGGTCGTGCAGGCGATCCAGCAGGATATCCAGATGAGTGTGCCAGCCGCCGGCGACGCTGAGCATCTCGTCGCGGTTGGCCAAGCGCCGGTGGGTGACCGTCAGCAGCACCGCGTTTCCCTGCTCCGTCAGTTCGAAGGTCACTTCGGAAGGGCGCCCCTGATCCTGTTCGGCCCAGGTAAAGCTCAGCAGGCGCGGCGGGAACAGGCAGGTGATGTGGCCGCGGTTGCTGACACAGCCGCCGTGCTGTTTGTACTTGGCCGGCGGTTGCTCGTGCTCGCCGGCCAGATCGGAGTTGCGAAACTCCAGCTCCAGCGGCGCGCCGTTTTCCAACTTCATGGCGCCGGACGCCAGCCAGGTGGCGCGCTTGTCGGATTCGGTCAGGTAAGCCCACACCCGCTCGATGGGCCCAGGCAGCAAGCGCTGGATGCGCAGCGTGCCGGGTTCGATAATCATGCCGTAATCATTCATGGTTCACTCCTTGGGAGGAAGCTGTTCGGGCTGTAGCAGCGCCTGTTCGAGCGCATCCAGCCGTTCAGTCCAGAAATGTTCATAGGTTTGCAGCCAGTGCATGGCCTGCGCCATAGGCTCGGGTTCGAGCCGGCAGATATGGTTTCTTCCTTGCACGGTGCGTTGCACCAGGCCCGCATGTTCCAGTGCTTTCACGTGCTTGGAGGCGCCGGCGAACGACATCTGCAACGGCGCGGCCAGTTCGCCGATGCTGCGCTCACCGCCGGCCAGCGCGCGTAACATCGAACGGCGGGTCGGGTCGGCCAGCGCATGAAAAATGGCGTCCAGCTGTGAGGAAGATAATTCAACCATATGGTTGAATATAGAACAGGTGGGCTAATATTCAACCGTTTTGTTGAATATTTTTTTGCCCCGGCGAGAAACCGGGGCGAGGATCAGGCGTAGGTGTGCGCCAGCAGGGCGTTGAGCAACACGTCGGCGCCTGAGGCGGCCCAGGCGGGGGTGATATCTTCCCGCTCGTTGTGGCTGATGCCGTCCACGCAGGGAATGAAAATCATGGCGGTCGGGGCGACGCGGTTAAGGTAACAGGCATCGTGGCCGGCGCCGGAAATCATGTCGCGATGGCGATAGCCCAATGCTTGCGCGGCGTGGCGTACGCTGTCGATGCAGCCCCGATCAAAAGCGATAGGGGGATACTGGAAGATGCGGTCGGCGCGGGCGGTCAGACCGTCGCCGTTGACGTGGTTTACCGCCGTCAGCAGACGCTGCTCCATCTGCTCCAGGGTAGACTCCTGCGGATGGCGGAATTCGACGCTGAAAAAGACGCGCCCCGGCACCACGTTGCGTGAATTGGGGGTAATTTGCGCCATGCCCACCGTGGCGCGCGCATCGGGCGCAAAATCCCAACCGATGCGGTTGACCGCCGTGACCAGCGCCGTAAAGCCCAGCAGGGCATCGCGGCGCCGATCCATTGGCGTGGTGCCGGCATGGGCGCTGAAGCCGACGACCTCCAGCTCATACCAGCGCTGCCCTTGTGCGGCGGTCACCACGCCGATGTCGAGATGTTCCGCTTCCAGAATCGGCCCCTGTTCGATGTGCAGTTCGAAGGCGGCGTGGATCGGCGTGCCGCCCACCGGGTGCTCGCCGGCGTAGCCGATGCGCTCCAGTGCGTCGCCGAGGCTGACGCCGTGCTCGTCGCGGCGCGTCAGGCCGTACTCCAGGTCGAATACCCCGGCGAACACCCCGGAGGCGATCATCGCCGGCGCAAAGCGTGCGCCTTCTTCGTTAGTCCAGTTGATCACTTCAATCGGGCGTTCGGTGACGATCTGCCGATCGTTAAGGGTACGAATAACCTCCAATCCGGCCAGCACGCCGTAGATGCCGTCGAAACGGCCGCCGCGGGGCTGCGAGTCGCCGTGAGAACCGGTGACGACCGGCGGCAATTCGGGGCGCGCGCCTTCACGGCGCAGGAACATGTTGCCCATCCGATCGACGCGCACGTTACAACCTGCCTCCAGCGCCCAGGCGCGCAGCTGCTCGCGCGCTTGGCGATCTTCTTCACTCAGCGCCAGCCGGGTGACGCCGTTATTGGCGATGGCGCCGAACTGCGCCATCGTCTGCAGGCTTTGCCACAGGCGCTCGCCGTTGACTCGATACGTCATTGTTCTTCTCCCGACGTTTTGGCGGTGTAGCGAAAATCGCAGCAGGGCGCGCCGGACATGATGGTTTGGCTGCGCTGCAGGTCAACCTCTGGGGCATAGCCGACGATGAACTGGCTGTCGCGGGCGCAGGAGAGCAGGTGGCCGATCTCCCCCAGCCCCATCTCGTGATACATCTCGGCGTAGCGGCAGCGGGTGACGTTATAGTCGAAGTGCTGCGCATCCTGGTTGATCACCTCGACGCGCAGCGCATCGTCTTTTTCCCACAGGTACTGCAAGGCGGCGAAGCTGCGCAGATCCGCGCCGTTCGGTTCCTGGGCGGCGAACTGTTTGCCCGCCTCGATGGCGGCATTCTCGATGGCTTCGCCGATCACCGCCTGGGCGCGCGCCTTGCCGATTTCACGCACCAGAATCTGGTAGATCGGCTTGATGATCTCCGCCTCGATCTTTCTGCGGGCCAAAATGCCCAATTCGTTTTTTGCACAGCTCATCGCCTTGCTCCTCTTGATTTATTGTGACTTGGCGCCGCCCAACACGGTTTGCGGCTGCCATTTGCCGTCAACCACCCGGTACAGGGTGAAGCTCGGCTGTTGCAGGTTGCCTTGCGCATCGAAGGCGATGTCGCCGGTGACGCCCTGGTAATGTATGGCGCGCAGTTTCGGCAGATAATCGGCCGGATTGGCCGAATCGGCTTGCTCAATGGCGGCGATCAGCACCCGGGTGGCGTCGTAGGCGAAGGGCGCATGCAGTTCGATGTGGGTGTGATAACGATCGCGGTAGGCTTGCTCAAACGCCTTGCCGCCCGGCATCTGTTCCAGCGGCAGCCCCGGCTCCAGCGCGACGACGCCTTCGCCTTCCCGCTGCGCCAGCGTCAGGAAGGTTTGGCTGACGAAGCCGCCGGCGCCCATCAGCTGCGCGTTCATGCCCAGCTGTTTCAGCTTGCGTGCCAACGGCGCCGCTTGAGAATCCACGCCGCCGAAGAAAATCAGATCGGCGTTTTTACTGCGCACGGTGGTCAGCACGGCGCTGAAATCGACGGTCTTGTCATCCACATACTCGCGGGTGACCGGCTGCACGCCCTGGGCCTGCAGCGATTTGATAAACTCGTCCGCCAGCCCCTGGCCGAAAGCGGTGCGATCGTCGATTACCGCGATACGCTTGGCTTTCAGCGTTTTCACCGCATATTGCCCGGCGTAGTTGCCGCCGTCGTCGTCGTGGCCCATCACGCGGAAGCTGGTGTCAAAGCCTTGCTGCGTGTAGCCGTGACCGGTCGCCACCGGCGCCACCTGAGCGATACCGGCGTCGTGGTAGATGCGCGCCGCCGGGATGCTGGTGCCGGTGTTCCAGTGGCCGACCACGCCGGCGACGCCTTCGTCGACCAAGCGCTGCGCCACGGCCACGGCGGTGCGCGGGTCGGACTGATCGTCCTCGGACAGTAATTTGAAGGTGACCGGTTTGCCGTTCAGCGTCGGTTTCTGTGCGTTAGCGTCGGCGATCGCCAGCCGTGCGCCGTTTTCGAGATCTTTGCCGATGCGCGCGGAAGGGCCGGTCAGCGGCCCGGCCAGGCCGATCAGCACGGTGTCGTCCGCCAGCGCCGGGAGGCTCAGGATCATTGTCATGGCGGCCAGCGCCAACGGCTTGATGCGAATGTTCTGCTGCATGTCATACTCCTGGTGCGGTTAAAGGTAACAACGGTTATTCACCCAAATAGATCTGTTTGATTTTTTCATCGTCCAGCATGTCGGCGGAGCGGCCGCTGTGGCTCAGGCTGCCGCTGTCCAATACGTAGGCGCGATCGGTGGACGCCAGCGCCAGGCGGGCGTTCTGCTCGACCAATAGCAGCGTGACACCGTCACGGGCTAACTGCTTGATGACCGAGAAAATGGCCTCCACCACAATCGGCGCCAGCCCCATCGACGGTTCGTCCAATATCAGCAGCCGCGGGCGGCTGAGCAGCGCGCGGCCCATCGCCACCATCTGTTGTTCACCGCCGGAAAGCAGCCCGGCCGGTTGATGCAGGCGCTCGCTCAGCCGTGGGAAGGTGGCGCACACGCGTTCGAAATCTTGCCGCACCGCCGATGCGTCACGCCGCGCATAGGCACCCAGCTGCAGGTTTTCTCGCACCGTCAGGCGGGTGAAAATGCCGCGTCCCTCCGGCACCATCACCAGCCCTTGTTGCAGCAAGCGGTGCGGCGGCATGCCGCGAATCGAACGGCCGTCGAACAGGATGTCGCCCTCAAACGGCTGCAGGCCGGTCAGCGCCCGCAGGCTGGAGGTTTTTCCCGCGCCATTGGCGCCGATCAGCGTCACCTGTTCGCCGGCGTTCACCGTGAAATCGATGCCTTTGACCGCATGAATACCGCCATAAGACACTTTGAGTCGTTTAACGCTCAGCAGGGCTTCAGACATGCGCGCCGCCTCCCAGATAGGCTTGAATGACCGCCGGTTCGCGTCGCACCTGCGCCGGTTCGCCTTCGGCGATCGCTTTGCCGTAATCCAGCACCGTCAGCCGATCGCACAGGCCCATCACCAGCTTGACGTCATGTTCGATCAGCAGCAGCGTTTTGCCGCTGTCGCGGATGCGCAGCAGCAGTTCGCGCAGCGCCACTTTTTCTCCGGCGTTCATGCCGGCCGCCGGTTCGTCCAGCGCCAGCAACCGGGGCTCGGTCGCCAGCGCGCGGGCGATCTCCAGCCGCCGCTGATGGCCGTAGGCGAGATCGCCGGCGCGGTAATGGGCGAATTGGCTGATGCCGACGTACTCCAGCAGCGCATGAGATTTATCGCGCACCGCCTGTTCCTCCTCCCTGGCGCGACGGTGCCGGGCGATCGCCGCCCACAGGCCGTTGCGGGTGCGCACGTGGCAGCCGACCATCACGTTTTCCAGCACGCTCATTTCATTGAACAACCGCAGGTTTTGGAAGGTGCGGGCAATGCCGGCCTGCGCCACTTTGTCGATCGCCTGGGGTTTATAGCGCTGGCCCGCCAGGCGGAACTCGCCCGCGTCGGCGCGATACAGGCCGGTGATCAGGTTGAAGCAGGTGGTCTTACCGGCGCCGTTCGGCCCGATCAGGCCGTAGATTTCCCCCTGGCGGATGCTCATGCTGACGTCATCCACCGCCGTCAGGCCGCCGAAGCGTTTGCTGATATGGTGTAAAGCGAGCAGCGGCGTCATGCGGCGGTCCTCCCAGCATGGCGAGCCGGCCACAGGCCCGCTGGGCGATACAGCATCACCAGGATCAGCGCCAGGCCGTAAAACAGTTGGCGAATGATTTCCGGGTCGATCAGCACCTGGCCGAACAGCGCCTGCTGCAGCGGCCCCATGCTGCTGCGCAGCAGCTCCGGCAGGGCGGCCAGCAGCAGCGCGCCCAGGATCACGCCGGGGATGTGCCCCATGCCGCCGAGCACCACCATCGCCAGTACGGCGATCGATTCCTGCAGAGTGAACGATTCCGGCGACACGAAGCCCTGAAACGCGGCAAACAACGCGCCGGCCACACCGCCAAAGGTGGCGCCGATGGCGAAGGCCAGCAGCTTGAAGTTGCGGGTATTGATGCCCATCGCCCGCGCGGCGTCCTCGTCTTCGCGGATCGCTGTCCATGCGCGGCCAATGCGCGAGTTTTGCAGCCGCAGGCTGATAAACAGGATCGCCAGCAGCAGCGCGGCGAACAGGTAGTAATAGAGATACAGCCCGGAGAAACGCACGCCGAACCACTCATGCATGCCGGAGAACTTCAGGCCGAACAGGCTGACCGGGTCGATGCCGGAAATGCCTTTAGGGCCGTTGGTGAGGTTGACCGGGCGATCGAGGTTACGCATCAGAATGCGCACGATCTCGCCGAAACCGAGCGTGACGATCGCCAGATAGTCGCCGCGCAGCCGCAGCGTCGGCGCGCCAAGCAGGATGCCGCACGCCGCCGCCAGCAGCGCCGCCAGCGGGATCAGCCACAGCATCGACAGGTGCAGCCCGTCGGGGAACCACTGCAGCAGCAGCGGGAATTGCTGCGTCAGATGCGGTGATGACAGCAGCGCGGCCAAATAGGCGCCGACGGCGTAAAAGGCGATAAAGCCCATGTCCAGCAACCCGGTCATGCCCACCACGATGTTCAGCCCGAGCGCCAGCATCAGGTACAGCAGGGCGAAGTCGACGACCCGCACCCAGTAGTTGCCGCCGGTGGCGCCCGCCACCCAGGGCGCCAGCAGCAGCGCGAGAATGAACAGCGTCAGCCCCAGCCTGGCGCGACGCGGCGTGGCCAGAGGAACGGGGGGAGTCAAAACGGTCATGGTGATGTCCTTATGCGCGCGTGGCGATGCGTTCGCCCAAGAGCCCGGAGGGGCGGAAGACCAGCACGGCGATCAGCACCAGAAACGCGAACACGTCCTGGTAGTTGCTGCCGAACACGCCGCCGGTCAGCTCGCCGAGATAGCCGGTGCCCAGCGATTCGAACAGGCCCAGCAGCAATCCGCCGAGCATCGCGCCGCGCAGGTTGCCGATGCCGCCGAGCACGGCGGCGGTAAACGCCTTGATGCCCGGCAGAAAGCCCATCGAGAAACCGGCGTTGCCGTAGTTGCTGGCCATCATGATGCCGGCCACCGCCGCCAGCGCGCCGCCGAGCGCAAAGGTCAGAACGATGATGCGGTCAGGACTGATGCCCATCAGGCCGGCGACCTGCGGGTTTTCCGCCGTGGCGCGCATGGCGCGGCCGAAACGGCTGTGTTCGACCAGCAGCCAGAGGCCGGCCATGACCGCCACGGCCACCGCCAGCGTGACGATCGCCGTGCCGGTGATCACCGCCGGCGCATGCCCGCCGCTGCCTGCGGTCAGGGCGATGGGGGTCATTGGCAGCAGTTGCGGAAACATCAGGGGATTGCGTGACCAGATCAGCATCGCCAGGGTTTGCAGCAGCAGCGAGACGCCGATGCCGCTGATCAGCGGAGCCAGGCGCGGCGCAGTGCGCAACCGGCGGTAGGCGAGACGCTCGATCGCCATCGAGGTAATGGCGCAGACCGCCATGGCGAACAGGGCCGCCAGCAGCAGCGTGGCGTACGGCGATAACGCGGGAAAGTGGTGTTGCAACACGCCGATCGCCGACAACGCGCTCAGCGCACCGACCATCAGCACGTCGCCGTGCGCGAAATTGATGATGCGCAGGATGCCGTACACCATGGTGTAACCGAGCGCGATCAGCGCATAGATGCTGCCGAGCATCAAACCGTTGACGGTTTGCTGTACCAGCGTATCCATAAGGAGAGTCCGGAGATAATGAGTCAGGAGGCTCACAGTAGAGAATTTAAAAAAATTGTAAAATACGGAAAAATACTTTCTTATACAAAAAACGAGTGATTTTAATACGTTGATTTTTATGTATATTGAACCCATCCCTTCAGTGTCGATTTCCCAAAAACAGTCAATATATGAAAAAAACAGAACAGTACGATGAGCCATTGCCGATGCTGCCGAACGATCCGCCGCTGCGCGCCGTGCGGGCGTTCGAAGCCATCGCGCGCCTGGGTGGCATCAGCGCGGCGGCTAACGAGCTGATGATTTCGCCTTCGGCGATCAGTCATCAACTCAAAACGCTGGAGGCATTTTTGCAGATGCCGTTGACCGAACGGCAGGGGCGTAACCTGGTGCTGCGCAGCGAGGGGCGGGAGTATTACCGTTCGATTCGCTCGGCGTTCAACGTGCTGCGCCAGGCGACTGAACACGTGCGTGAGCAATCCGCGTCGCGGCAGGTGACCATCAGCCTGATCCCGCTGTTCGGCATGGGTTGGTTCATTCCGCGGCTGCGTGGCTTTTTGCGCGAAAATCCGGATATCGACATCAATGTGGTTTACGCCAACCACCGCAATTACCTGAGCGACGCCGCCGATCTGTCGATCCGCTTCGGGGTTGGGCAGTGGACCGGCTATCGCAGCGAAAAGCTGATGTCTGGCCAAATGGTGCCGGTGTGCAGCCGGGCATTCAGTAAACTGCACGGTTTGCTGGATACGCCGGATCAGCTGGCGACGCTGCCGCTGCTGCACGACGAGGAGCGCAATACCTGGATGCAATGGTTTCAGCTGGCCGGCGTTAAACGCCCGCTGCGCAGCATCGGGCCGATGTTTGAAGACGGATTGTTGACGCTGGCGGCGGTGCAGGCGGGGCTAGGGTGCGCGTTGATGCGTGAACCGTTAATCGCCCAGTACCTTGAGAGCGGTGAGTTGATCAAAATGTTCGATCTGCCGATCGACGACGGCCGCGATTATTACCTGTGCGCTCGACTGGATAGCGAGCTGTCGCAGGAAGGCGAAAATCTGCGGCAATGGCTGCGGCGTGAGGCGGCGGCTCAGAACGTCGGGGCATAATCTACAACCAACGCGTCTTTCAGCACCTGGCGGCTTGCAGTAGAGTGCGGGTTCCTGTGTCGCGATAAGGTATGACGATGCTGTTCGATTTAAACCAGCAGGCGGCCGAACTGCCCGAGGCTTGGCGTTCTGCCGTGCTGGGCCGCGTCGGTGCGGCCAATATCAAAGTGCTGCGCATGGACGCGCGCAGCATTGCGGATGAAGTGCATGATTACAGCGAAGGATTGCTGGTGATCAGCGGCCACCTGCGGCTGCAGGTGGCGGGGGAAGTGGTGGTGGTGCGCGCCGGCCAGCTGTATCAGGCCGCGGCCGGCGTGCCGCATCGCGTGTTGCCGGGCAGCGAAGGCACGCTGGTGATTGTCGATCTGCCGGATGATTAAGCGGCGCCCAGGACCGCCAGCGCCACCTTTACCGCTGCCAATAGCCGCTCTTCAGTGACGCCGTCACGTGCCTGAATCGACAGGCCGTGCAGGAAGACGGCGAAATAGTCACCCAGGCTGTCGGCGTCGGTATCGGCCGGCAATTCGCCGGTTTGCACCGCCTGCCGCAGCCGTTCGACGATCTGCTGCGTACGCTGCAACCGATGCTCTGCCAGCCAGGTTTTGAGCCCATCGTTTTCCGCACTGACACTGGCGGCGGCGGAGACCACCATGCAGCCCTGCGGCAGATCTGGCCGGCTGTAGAGGCGCACGGCATCTTCCAGCATACGTTGGATCGCCGGGCGAATGCCGCTTTCCTGCGCGAAGGCGCGATCGGCGAAGCCGCCTTCCTCGGTTTCGTAACTGGCGATTGCCTCGCGGAACAGCTGCTCTTTGGAGCCGAACGCCTTGTAGATGCGCGCGGAAGCAATGCCCAATTCTGCCACCAGATCCGACATCGAGGTGCCTTCGTAACCTTGCCGCCAAAATAAGTTTCGCGCCTTCAAGAGCGCCTGTTCGCGGTCGAACTCACGCGGTCTGCCAGCCATTCTCTGCTCCAATTTACCTGCCATTCAGCGACATAGGATCGCTTAAATCGGCGGGAATACCAATGTCTTTATAAATTTCGCTTGCGGTGAACTCGCTTTGCTCCTATTGTTTGTCAATCGACAACTAATAGGAGTTTACGATGAAAACCCTCAAAGGTCCAAGCCTGCATCTCGCGCAGTTCAGCGATGAGACAGTGCCGTTCAACAGCCTGCCGGCCATCGCCGAGTGGGCGGCGCAAACCGGTTTTACCGCCTTGCAGATCCCGGCCTGGGATCGGCGTTTATTCGACGTGGCCACCGCCGCGGAAAGCCAAACATACTGCGACGATCTGACCGGGATGTTGGCGGAGCAGGGGTTGGTGGTCAGTGAATTGACCAGCCATATCTTCGGCCAGCTGATGGCGGTACACCCGGCTTACGATACGCTGTTTGACAGCTTCGCGCCGCCGGCGCAGCAGGGCAATCCGCAGGCGCGCGGCGAGTGGGCGCGGCAGCAAATGCTGCTGGCGGTGAAGGCGTCGGCGCGGCTCGGGCTCAGCGAGCTGGGCACCTTTTCCGGTTCGCTGGCCTGGCCCTATCTGTTCCCGTTCCCACAGCGCCCGGAAGGATTGATCGACACCGCGTTCGACGAACTCGCCAAACGCTGGCTGCCGGTGCTCGACGCCTGCGAAGAACAGGGCATCAACCTGTGTTATGAAATTCACCCGAGTGAGGATCTGCACGACGGCGTGACGTTCGAGAGGTTTCTTGAGCGCGTCGGTAACCACCCGCGTTGTCGGGTGCTGTTCGATCCGAGCCATATGGTGCTGCAGCAGCTTAACTATCTGGAGTTTATCGATATCTATAAGGACGTTATCGGCATGTTCCACGTCAAGGACGCCGAGTTCAATCCGACCGGTCGCCAGGGCATTTACGGCGGCTATCAATCCTGGATCGATCGCGCCGGCCGCTTCCGCTCGCTGGGCGACGGCCAGGTTGATTTCAACGGCATCTTTTCGCGCCTGACGCAGTACGGCTATTCGGGCTGGGCGGCATTGGAGTGGGAATGTTGCCTGAAAAACCCGCAGGACGGCGCGCGCGAAGGCGCAGCCTTCATTCGCGATCGCATTATCCGCGTCACCGACAAAGTGTTCGATGACTTCGCCGGTGCGCCGGTCAGCCCGCAGCAGATCAACGCCTTGCTCGGCATTCGCTGAGCCCAACTTTTCAGGGAGTCACCCATGCAATATCTACAGAACGAGGTCCCGTTGGCGGATCTCGCGGCGGAACACGTCTATCTCCAGGTGAACGGCCGGCGCCTTCACTGCGTGGTGGCCGGTGAAGGGCGGCCGGTGCTGCTGATCCCCGGCTGGCCGCAAACCTGGTACACCTGGCGCCATGTGATGCAAGCGCTGGCGGCGGCCGGTTTTCAGGCGATCGCCGTCGATCCGCCGGGCATCGGCGACTCTGACAAGCCCGCTGGCGGCTACGACACCGGCAGCATCGGCGCGGTGTTGCACACAATGATGGCGCAGCTGGGCCATGAGCGTTACCAACTGGTTGGCCACGACATCGGCATGTGGATCGGTTACGCCATGGCGAGCGATTTCCCGCAGGCGGTGGAGCGTCTGGTGCTGACGGAGGCCGTGATCCCCGGGCTGGCGCCGCCGCCGCCGATTTTCGTTGCGCCGGAGGAGAACATCTTCCTGTGGCATTTCATGTTCAACCAGCTGGCGGATTTGCCGGAGACCCTGACCCAGGGGCGCGAACGGGAGTATCTTGGCTATATCTTCAACCGCTGGTCCTATCGGCGCGATCGGGTGGCGGCGGAGGTGTATATCGCCGCCTATTCGGCACCGGGCGGCCTGCGCGCCGGATTCGACTATTACCGGGCGATCCCGGAGACCGTGCGGCAGAACCGGCTGCGCGCCGCTACGCCCTTGACGATGCCGGTGTTGACGGTGGGAGCGGAGCACGCCACCGGCGACGCGCCGCTGACGACGCTACAGGGCAATGCGCACGATCTGCGGGGCGAAACCGTCGCCGGCTGCGGCCATTTCATCACCGAGGAGTGTCATGAGGAATTTATTGCACTGATTACGCCATTCCTGGCGGGAGAGCCGTATGCCGCTTGATGAACGCATCGCCGCCTTTTTGACGGCATCGGCCGACGTGCCACCGCCCGCTTCGCTGGCGGCAATGCGCGCGGCCACGGAAACCGGTTTACGCCAGCTGCAGGGCGAGGCGGAACCGAGCGGCGGCGTCAGGGACCATACGGTGGTCGCCGCCGATGGACACCGGATTGCACTGCGCGCCTATCTACCGGCGGGGGAAAACGGCACGACCGCGCAGCCGGCGATGCTGTTCGCCCACGGCGGCGGCTGGTGCCTCGGCTCACTGGCGTTGTACGATCGGCCCTGTCAGGCGTTGGCTAACGCCACCGGCCGGGTGATCCTGTCGGTTGACTATCGTCTGGCGCCGGAATACCCGTTTCCACAGCCGCTGGAAGATGTCTATCAGGCGCTCTGCTGGGTGGCACAACGGGCGCCGCAGTTGGGGATTGACGCGCAGCGCCTGGCAGTGGGCGGTGATAGCGCCGGGGGCAATCTGGCGGCGGCGGTCGCACTGTTGGCGCGGGATCGCAGCGGCCCGTACATCGAACGTCAACTGCTGCTGTACCCGGCGCTCAGCCGCGAGATGACGACGACGAGCTATCACGAGTTTGCCGAGGGGCACTTTCTGACGCGCGACGCGATGGGGTTTTGTTGGCAGCAGTATCTGGGCCAGCGGCGTGATCCCGGCGCGGAACCGTTGTATGCCGCCACGCTGCGCGGGTTACCGCCGGCCACCATCCTGAGCTGCGAATACGATCCGCTGCGCGATGAGGCCGAGCAGTATGCGCAGCGGCTACGCGAGGCGGGCGTGCCGGTGCGCTGCGAACGGTTGCCGGGCATGGTGCATGCCTGTATTCACATGCTGGGGCTGACCCCGGCGGCGCGGCAGCTGTTCGAACTGGCCGGTGAGTAAAAAAAAGCCCCGCATTGCGGGGCTTCTGGCTATTCATCCGCCGGGCGATTATCGGCCGGCGACGGTGACAAAGCGCGTTTCCAGGTAGGATTCGATCGCTTCGCTGCCGCCTTCGGTGCCGTGGCCGGAGTCTTTCACGCCACCAAACGGCGTTTCCGGCAGGCCGAAACCGATGTGGTTGATGCTCAGCATGCCGCTCTCCACGTCACGCCCCAGCGCATTGACGGTGGCGATGTTGCGGCTGTAAGCGTAGGCGGCCAGCCCGTACGGCAGGCGGTTGGCTTCGGCGATCGCCTCGTCATAGGTAGCGAACGGGCGCAGCAGGGCGACCGGGCCAAACGGCTCTTCCGACATGGCGCGCGCGCTCAGCGGCACGTCGCGTAGCACCGTCGGCTCGAAGAAGTTGCCTTTGCCCGCCACGCGCTTGCCGCCGGTGCTGGCCTTCGCCCCGTGGGCGACGGCATCCTGCACCAGCGCCTCGATATTGTCGACGCTGCGGCCCAACACCATCGGCCCCATCGTCACGCCGTCTTCCAGCCCGTTGCCGAGCTTGAGCTCACGCACCGCGGCGGTGAATTTCTCCACGAAGGCCTCATAAACGCCTTGTTGGATCAGGAAGCGGGTCGGGGCGATACAGACCTGGCCGGCGTTGCGGAACTTGGACTGCGCCAGCTCTTTGGCCGCCGCGTCGAGATCGGCATCGTCGAAGATCAGCACCGGCGCGTGGCCGCCCAGCTCCATGGTGGCCTTTTTCATATGCTGGCCGGCCAGCGCCGCCAAATGCTTGCCCACGCGAGTGGAGCCGGTGAAGGAGATCTTGCGAATGGTCGGATGGGGGATCAGGTATTCCGAAATGTCCGCCGGGGTGCCATACACCAGCGCGATCACCCCGGCCGGAATACCGGCGTCGGCGAAGGCTTTGATCAGTTCAGCCGGTGAGGCCGGCGTTTCTTCCGGGCCTTTGACGATGATGGAACAGCCCGCCGCCAGCGCGGCGGACAGCTTGCGCACGATCTGGTTGATCGGGAAGTTCCACGGCGTGAAGGCGGCCACCGGGCCGACCGGCAGCTTGAGGGTTTGCTGCTGTACATCGCGGGCGCGGGAAGGAATGATCTGCCCGTAGGTGCGGGTGGCTTCGCCGGCGAACCAGTCGATAACGTCGGCGGCGTTGAGAATTTCGACTTTGGCCTGCGCCACCGGTTTGCCCTGTTCCTGCGTCATGACGGCGGCGATGGCGTTGGCGCGTTCGCGCAGCAGCGCCGCGGCTTTGCGCATCAGGTTGGCGCGCTGGTGCGCGGCGGTGTCGCGCCAGACGTTAAATCCGCGCTCGGTGGCGGCCAGCGCCAGATCGAGATCCTCTGCGGCGGCATGCGCCACTTGACCGATGACCTCGTCGGTAGCGGGATTGGTGACCGGCAGGGTTTTTCCGGCCAGTGCGCTGCGCCATTGTCCATCGATATACAGTTGAGTATCCGGATACATTGTTGCCTCTTGTTTGCGGAGTGTCAGGGGCCGATGAGCTTCGCGATGCGGCCCGTCTGAAAGGGACAGGGACCTTAACCCTACGCCGAATGGCGGCGATCGTCCAGGCGAGGGGCACGAAAGGAGCAGGGCGGCTACTCAACCGGCGATGTTTTGGCTATGCTGAGCAGATTGTCAGCACGGATGAGGAGGTCGGGTGCAAGGGGTTCCACAACAGTTTCCGTTCGAGAAGGACTGCGCGCAGTTCCGGCATTTGTCGCATCTGCCCGGCGTCGAACTCTATCAGGCGCATATCGAACGCTATGCCTTCGAGCCGCATACCCACGACGCCTTCGCCATCGGCACCGTGGACACCGGGGCGGAGCGTTTTCGCTATCGCGGGGCGCAGCACCTGGCGGCGCCGGGCGCGCTGGTGCTGATGAACCCGGACGAGCTGCACACCGGCGAAGCCGAAACGCCGGGCGGCTGGTGTTATCGCATGCTCTACCTGGCGCCCGAGGCGCTGGAGCAGCTGTCCGGCGATCGGTGCCAGTGGTTTACCGATGCGGTGTGCCACGATCCGCGGGCGGCGCAGCGCCTGTCCGCCATTCTCGCCACGCTGTGGCAAACCGACGATCCGCTCACGCTCGACGGCCTGCTGTTGGAGGCGGTCGAGGTGTTGCACCCGCACATCCGTACCGGGCGGCGAGAGAAAGCCGAGGCGGCGCACCGTTTCGAGGTGGTGAAAAGCTACCTGCACGATAACTTCGCCGAGGCCATAACGCTCAACCAACTGGCCGAGCTGGTGTCGCTCAGCCCGTACCATTTCCTGCGCAAGTTCAAGGCCGAATATCACGTTTCGCCGCAGCAGATGCTGATGGCGATCCGGCTGTCGCAGGCCAAACGCATGCTGGAGCGCGGCATGCCCGCTGCACAGGTGGCGGCGGCGGCGGGGCTGACCGATCAGGCTCACCTGACGCGTGCCTTCGCCAACCGTTACGGCGTCACGCCAGTGCGTTTCCAGAAACAGGTGAAATTGGGCTAAAACAGCAACCTGCTACAATAATTCCTCCCCGCGTTTTCGTTACTCTGCCGCTGTCTTGTCGGGCGGATTGGCCGCGCCGGCCGTTTGTCGGAGTCGTTATGTTCATTGGCGTTGTGTTTGCCCTGGCCGCCGGGCTAATGTGGGGACTGATTTTCGTCGGCCCGCTGCTGGTGCCGGATTATCCCGCCGCGCTGCAGTCCACCGGGCGCTATCTGGCCTTCGGGCTGATCACCTTGCCGCTGGCGTGGTTCGATCGCCGCCGCCTGCGCAAGCTGCGGCGCCAGGATTGGCTGGAAGCGCTCAAACTGACGGCCATCGGCAATCTGCTGTACTACCTGTGCCTGGCCAGCGCCATTCAGCGTACCGGCGCACCGGTATCGACCATGATCATCGGCACCTTGCCGGTGGTGATCGCCATCTGCGCCAATCTGTTTTACGGCAGGCACGACGGGCGGCTGGCCTGGAGCAAGCTGGCGCCGGCGCTGCTGCTGATCGTCTGCGGGTTAGCGTGCGTAAACATCGCCGAACTGCGCGGCAATGCGGTGCCGATCGACGACTGGCGCTATCTCAGCGGCCTTGGGTTGGCCGCGTTGGCGGTGGCGTGCTGGACCTGGTTTCCGCTGCGCAATTCGCGTTGGCTGCGGGATAACCCGACGCAGCGGCCGGCCACCTGGGCCACGGCGCAGGGGCTGGTGACGCTGCCGCTGGCGCTGCTGGGCTATCTGGCGGTCTGCGGCCAATTGGCGCTGAGCGAACCGGCGTTTGCCTTGCCGTTCGGCCCGCGCCCCGAGGTATTTATCCCACTGATGCTGGTTATCGGCGTGTTCTGCTCCTGGCTGGGGGCGCTGTGCTGGAACGAAGCCAGCCAGCGGCTGCCGACGGTGTTGGTGGGGCCGCTTATCGTGTTCGAAATTCTGGCGGGGTTGGCCTATACCTTTCTGCTGCGCCAGGCCTGGCCGCCGCTGCTGACATTGGCCGGCATCGTTTGCCTGATCGCCGGCGTGGTGTACGCCATGCGTATCAAGCCGCAGCCGGTGGTGGTGGCGCTGGAGGACAAGCCGAGGTGACGCCCGCCGCGAAGGCGGGCGCGAGGGTTAACGCTTGCTGTGGTGAATGATTTCTTCGGCCACGTTGCGCGGCGCTTCGGCGTAGTGGCTAAATTCCATGGTGTAGGTGGCGCGGCCCTGCGACATCGAACGCAGGGTGGTCGAGTAACCGAACATCTCGGACAGCGGCACCTTGGCGCGAATTTCCTTGCCGCCGCCGCCCGGGATCTCTTCCATACCCTGTACTAGACCGCGGCGTGAGGAGAGGTCGCCCATCACGTTGCCGGCATAATCTTCCGGCGTTTCCACTTCTACCGACATGATCGGCTCAAGGATCACCGGGTCCGCCAGGCGGCAGGCGTCCTTGAAGCCGAAGATCGCCGCCATGCGGAACGCCTGTTCCGACGAGTCGACATCATGGTAAGAACCGAAGGTCAGGTGTACCTTGACGTCCACCACCTGATAACCGGCCAGCACGCCGTTATTCAGCGCCTCAAGCACGCCTTTTTTCACCGCCGGGATAAACTCGCCCGGAATGACGCCGCCCTTGATCTCATCGAAGAACTCGAAGCCTTTGCCAGGGTCGTTGGGTTCGACGGTCAGCACCACGTGGCCGTATTGCCCTTTACCGCCGGACTGGCGCACGAACTTGCCTTCCACGTCGGTTACCCGTTTGCGGATGGTTTCGCGGTACGACACCTGCGGCTTGCCGGTGGTAGTCTCCACCCCGAACTCGCGGCGCATGCGATCGACGATGATCTCCAGGTGCAGCTCGCCCATGCCGTAGATAATGGTCTGGCCGGATTCTTCATCGGTGCGCACGCGGAACGACGGATCTTCCGAAGAGAGCCGCTGCAGCGCAATGCCCATTTTCTCCTGGTCGCCCTTGGTCTTCGGCTCGATCGCTTGGGCTATCACCGGCTCGGGGAAGGTCATGCGCTCCAGCGTGATGATGGCGCCAGGGTCGCACAGCGTATCGCCGGTGGTGACGTCCTTCAGGCCGACGCAGGCGGCGATGTCGCCGGCGTGCAGTTCGTCGATGTCCTTACGATCGTTGGCGTGCATCTGCACGATGCGGCCGATGCGCTCCTTTTTGCCCTTGATTGGGTTGTAAACGCTGCTGCCTTTGGCCAGCACCCCGGAGTAGACGCGCACGAAGGTGAGTTGGCCGACGAACGGATCGGTCATCAGTTTGAACGCCAGCGCCGAGAATTTTTCGTTGTCGTCGGCTTTGCGAGTGATGATTTCATCATGTTCACCGTGGCCTTCCATCGGCGGCACGTCGAGCGGCGAGGGCATCAGTTCAATTACCGCGTCCAGCATGCGCTGCACCCCTTTGTTGCGGAACGCCGACCCGCACAGCATAGGCTGGATTTCGCCGGCGACGGTGCGCACCCGCAGCCCGTGAACGATCTCCTCTTCGCTCAGCGGCACCTGGTTGAGGTATTTCTCCATCAGTTCTTCCGACGCTTCGGCGGCGGCCTCAATCATGTTTTCACGCCACTCCTGTGCCGAGTCGCGCAGCTCTGCCGGGATCTCTTCGAAGCTGAAGTTCATGCCCTGCGAGGTCTCGTCCCACAGAATGGCTTTCATCCGCACCAGATCCACCACGCCGCTGAAGTGATCTTCGGCGCCGATAGGGATAACGATAGGCACCGGGTTGGCTTTCAGGCGCTCGATCATCATTTTGCGCACGCGGAAAAAATCCGCGCCGATGCGGTCCATCTTGTTGACGAACGCCAGCCGCGGCACTTTGTACTTGTTGGCCTGGCGCCAGACGGTTTCCGACTGCGGCTGCACGCCGCCCACCGAGTCATAGACCATCACGGCGCCGTCCAGCACGCGCATCGAACGCTCCACTTCAATGGTGAAATCGACGTGCCCGGGGGTGTCGATGATATTGATGCGGTGCTGCGGATAATTATGCTGCATGCCGTTCCAGAAGCAGGTGGTGGCCGCCGAGGTGATGGTGATGCCGCGCTCCTGTTCCTGCGCCATCCAGTCCATGGTCGCCGCGCCGTCATGCACTTCACCCAGCTTGTGGCTGACCCCGGTGTAAAACAGAATCCGCTCGGTGGTGGTGGTCTTGCCGGCATCGATATGCGCGGAGATGCCGATATTGCGGTAACGTTCGATAGGGGTGGTGCGAGCCATAATTAACCTTTCTTAGCCGCATGAAGGAGAGCGGCTTAAACAGCATGGATAATGATGATAATCCTCATAGGGTTATCCGCCGGATTGCAGAGCCTCGCTCTGGTCACAAACTAATCGTAGTTGAAGGCGTTAGTTTTTTTAAGCGATGGCTGTGATAGATGAAAGTTTGCGCGCATAACGGCGCCGGTGCAGAAAAGGGCGAAAAAAAAGGCCCGTAACGGGCCTGTTGTCGTAGGGCGCATTCGCCGCTTATTTGCGTCCCAGCAGGAAGCCGAAAACGATGCCGACCGCTGCTGCAACGGCTACGCCGGCCAGCGGGTTGGCTTCCACCTGCGTTCTTACGCTGTCCGCTGCGTCACGGGCGGCATAGCTGGCCTGGGAGGCGTATTTGCGCGCCGCGCCGCGCACCTGATGCTCCGGCGAATCAACGGCTTTGCCGAACGCTTCTTGTACCGCGCCTGCGGCTTCATTGGCTTTGTCTTCCGCTTTACCAAACATGCTGCTCTCCTGTTCCTTGTGGGTTAACGAACACTAAGCCTAGCAGGTGAATGGCATTTTTTGCAGCATTCTGTGCGTTATAAGATCAATCTGAGCAAAGAAAAGTCTTTCCATACGCACGGCGTCGGCTTCACCCGCGCGTTTTTTTATGTTCTATTGGCTAGCGGTTTAACCGAGAATCTTTACCCTTTGACCGATTCGTTGAGTTGAAAGGACTCCCCATGTCAGTACTGCGTATTCTGGCGCTGTTCGCCGCGACTGCCGCCGCGTTGCCCGCCCTGGCCAAGCCGGTGGCTCACGGCACGGCGCTCGAGAACGGCATTCGTTGGCAATCTTGTCTCAACAGCGGTTTTCAGCGCTGGTTCGATGAGGCGCCACCGCCGGGGCTGCGCTGCGGTTACCTCGAGGTGCCGTTAGCCTACGCCACGCCGCCCGCCCATGCGGCGCAGGCGGGCGAACAGACCGTGCGTCTGGCACTGACCCTGCAGCCCGCTACCGGGCCGAAAAAGGGCAGCGTAGTGATGATCAGCGGGGGCCCAGGCCTGCCGGGCATCAACCCCTATCTGGGCAACGACGCCCACGTCGCCAGACTGCGAAAATCCTACGATATCATCGGTTACGATCCGCGCGGCGTCGGTCAGTCGACGCCGAAAATCTCCTGCCAGCTGGCCGAAGGCGACGAAACCCCGACGCCGGACGACAACGACGTGGCCGGTGCGGAGAATCAGACGCGCACCCTGATTGCCGCCTGCATCAAACAAACCGGCGCGGACGTGTTGCAACACATCGGCACCGACGAGGCGGTCAACGATCTGAACGCAATCCGCCACGCGCTGGGCGAACCGGGGCTGACGGCGGTGGCGTACTCTTACGGCACCAAGGTGGCGGCGCTGTATGCCGAACGTTTTCCGAAGAAAACGCGCGCGCTGGTGCTGGACGGGGTGGTGGATCTGGCGGAGGACGATTTCACCCAGCGCATGAACCAGGAGCGGGGCTTCCAGCAAAGCTTCCTGCGCTTCGCCGCCTACTGCGGCAAAACCGACAGCTGCCAGCTGGGCGGCGGCGCTAATCAGGCGCTGCAGCGCTATCATGCCTTACTGCGCAAGCTGCACGATCAACCGTTCGTCACTGCGGCGGGCTATGAAATCTCCGCCGACGATGTGCTGACGGTCACGCGTTCGCTGCTGCTGTGGCCGGAGCGCTGGCATGAGCTGGCGACCGTGCTGCGTCAACTCGATGCCGGCATCGCCGGGCAGCAGGTTTCCGATCTGATTGACGAAAGCTATTCGCCGGACGCCGATGACGCCCTGAACGTCATCACCTGCGCCGACGTCGCCAACCCGACGGCCGATCCGCAGCAGTTGCGCAGGCAGCGGCAGGAGATCAATACCGCCGCTTTGTACGCTCACTACCTGCCGCTACACGAGTATCCGCTGGAAATGTGCGATCTATGGCCGTACCGCGGCAAAGATCGGCCGCACACCCCGGTGGCGTCCGCCGCGCTGCCGCCGCTGCTGTTCGTCGCCCAGCGCTACGATCCGACCACGCCGTACCGCAACGCCCAGGTGATGGCCGCCGCCTTTAAAAGCCCGCTGATCACCCGCGAACGCGACGGACATACGCTGGCGCTGAACGGCATCGACAGCTGCGTTGACGAAAGCGTGGTGGAGTATCTGCTGGCGCCGAAAAAGCCGCGCCGCGACAAGGTTTGCCGCTGAGGAGGCCGGGGCAGCCCGGCCACAAGAGAGTCAGCCGGCGAAAATATGCGCCTGGCCCATCACGTTGAGATTGACCTGTGCACCGGGCCGCAGGCCTTCGCGGCTGACGGTTTTGATCTCGAGCTGTGCGCCGGTGGCCGCCATTTGCAGATTGAGGGTGGAGACGAAGCCGGCGAAATCGATGCCGGTGATCACCGCCTGGCCGCGCTGCGCCGGATCAGACAAACCGATTTGAATCTGCTCCGGGCGCAGCATGATGCGCGCTGAGCCGCTGCGTTGGCGATCGTCGACGGCGATGCGCCCCAATGCGCAGTCTGCCCAGCCCTGCGCCAGTTCGGCGGTCAGCACCAGCGTTTCGCCAAGGAAACTGGCGGTCGGTTCATCGACCGGGCGCAGATAGAGATCTTGCGGCGCGCCCACCTGCGCCAGCCGGCCGTTGCGCATCACCGCCACCTGATCGGCGAACGACAGCGCCTCGCTCTGATCGTGCGTAACCAGAATCGACGCCACTTTGGCCTCCGTCAGCAGTTCGGCCACCGCTTTGCGGGTGGCGGCGCGCAGGCCGGTATCCAACGCCGAGAACGGCTCATCCAGCAACATCAGCCGAGGTTGTTGCGACAAAGCGCGCGCCAGCGCGACCCGCTGCTGCTGTCCGCCGGACAACTCGTGCGGCCACAGCGCGGCCAGGCGGCGATCCAGCGCTACCATTTCCATCAGCGCCTCAATACGGTGCTGTTTCTCGCGTTTGCTTCCTTTAAGGCCAAAACCGATGTTGCCGGCAACGGTAAAGTGCGGGAACAGTGCGCCATCCTGCGGGACGAAGCCGATGCCGCGCAGATGCGCCGGCACCCAGCCGCCGCCGTTGCCCATGGCTTGCCCTTGCAGCAGGATCTGGCCGCCGTCGGGGATTTCAAAGCCGGCGATGATGCGCAGCAGGGTGGTTTTGCCGGAGCCGGAAGGGCCGACGATCGCCGTGCGGCTGCCGGCGGCAACCTGTAGGTCGATGTGTTCCAGCACCCTGATGGCATTGTAAGATTTTCCGATACCGTGCAGTTCGAGCGTGCTCATAGTCCCGCCGTACGTTTAGATTGAGAGTAAAGAAGCCAGGTGAGCGGCAGCGACAGCGCCACCATAATCAGCGCATAAGGCGCGGCGGCGACATAGTCTATCTCGCTGGTCAGCGCCCAAAATCCGGTGGCCAGCGTGCGGGTGCCGTTCGGCGCCAGCAGCAGCGTGGCGGTCAGTTCATTGGCGATCGCCAGAAACACCAGCGCGGCGCCCGCAGCGGCGCCCGGCGCCGCCAGCCGCAGCGTGGTGCTCCACAGCGCCTGCGCCGGCGATTTGCCGAGGCTGCGCGCCACGTTTTCCAATTCCACCGGCGCCTGTGCGATACCGGCGCGCAGATTGATCAGCGCCCGCGGCATAAACATCAGCAGATATGCCAGCAGCAGGGTGATTTCGGTCTGGTAAATCGGCCGGAAGCTGTGAATGGTGATGGTCACCAGCGCCAGCGCCACCACGATACCAGGCAGCGAGCTGGTCACGTAGTTGCAGCCTTCCAGCACCCGATACAGCCGGGCCGGATAGCGTACCGACAGCCAGGCCATCGGAATGGCGCACAGCGTAATCAACAATGCGCCAGCGGCGGACAGCGACAGCGTTTGCCACAGCGCGGGCCACAGCTCGGCGTTACGCCACACCTCGAATCCACCCAGCCAAAGCCAGCGGGCCAGGGTGATGAAAGGCACGCCCAGCGCCAACGCGGTCAGCGCGATCGGCAGCAGCAGCGCCAGTGCGGCGAACGGCGCTGACAGGCGACGCGGCGTTTGGCTGCGGGCGCTGCCGGAACCGACGCGGGCATAGCGCGCGCGGCCGCGGCTGAGAGCCTCAAGCAACAGCAGCCCCAGGCAGCACAGCACCAACACGCCGGCCAGCATGTTGGCCGCCGGGCCGTTGAAGGTCGACTGGAACTGATCGAAGATCGCGGTGGTAAAGGTATCGAAACGGATCATGGCGTACAGGCCATACTCCGCCAGCAGGTGCAGCGCGATCAGCAGCGAGCCGCCCCAGACCGCCAGCTTCAGCTGCGGCAGCACCACGCGGAAAAACACCGCCGGCGGCCGGGAACCAAGCGAGGTAGCGACGTCTTCGATACCGGGATCCAGGCGGCGCAGCACGGCGGCGGCCGGTAGGTAAATGAACGGGAAATAGGCGAGCACCGAGATGAAAACGCCGGCGCCCAGGCCGTGCATCGACGGCACCAGGCTGATCCAGGCATAGCTTTGCACAAAGGCCGGCACCGCCAGCGGCGCGGTGGCCAATACCGCCCAGAGACGGCGGCCCGGCAGCGTAGTGCGTTCGGTCAACCAGGCCAGGGCCACGCCCAGCACGGCGCAGATCGGCAGCGTCAACACCACCAACAGTAGGGTATTCAACAGCAGTTCCGCCACGCGTGGGCGGAAAACCAGAGCTTTGACCATTTGCCAGCCGGTTTCAAACGCCACGCCGATAACGAATCCCAGCGGCAACAGCGCCAGCAGCGACAGCAGCACAGCGCTGGCCACCACGATCGCCCCTGGCCGCGGGTGACGGGGGACAACAGAATAACGCCGCGCGGTCTGCGCGGCGTGGGTACTCAGGTTTGACATAACGATCAAAAACTCTCGGTTTGCCGGCGGGCCTTACAGCAGGCCGGCCTCGGTCATCAGTTCGACCACTTTTTTACTGTTCAGCTGCGCGGCGTCTACTTTCGGTGCGTCCAGATCTTTCAGCGGCACCAGTTTCGGGTTGGAGGCCGCACCGACGCCGACGGCGTATTCGAAGGCATTGTTGGTGCGCAGGATCTCCTGGCCCTGTTTGCCGGTGATCCACTTGATGAAGGCCTGCGCCTGCTGCTGATGCTTGCTGGAAGCCAGCACGCCGCCGCCGGAGATGCTGACGAATGCGCCCGGATCCTGATGTTTGAAGTAATACAGCTTGATGTTGTTGCTGTTCTCGCCGGTTTTAGCGCCGTCGACGAACGGGTAGTAATGATAGATCACGCCGCTGTCGATCTGGCCGGCATTGACCGCTTTCATCACCGTGCTGTTGCCCTTATAGGCGGTGAAATTGGTTTTCATCGCTTTCAGCCACTCCAGCGTGGCTTTCTCGCCTTTCAGCGCCAGCAGCGCGCTGACGATCGCCTGGAAATCGGCGCCCGATGGCGAAGCGGCCCAGCGGCCTTTCCATTCCGGCTTGGCCAGATCCAGCAGCGACTTCGGCAACTGCGCGTCGGTCAGTTTGGCCGGGTTGTAGACGAACACGGTAGAACGGGCGGCGATGCCGGTCCAGCGGCCGTGGCTGGGGCGATATTGCGGCTCTACCTGGGCCAACGTCGCGGCGTCCAGCGGGGCGAACAGCTTGGCGTTATCCACCAACACCATCGCCGGGGAGTTTTCCGTCAGGAACACGTCGGCAGGCGAGGCGCTGCCTTCCTGCACCAGCTGATTGCCCAGCTCGCTGTCGCCGCCGTTGCGCAGCGTGACTTTGATGCCGGTGTCTTTGGTAAACCCGTCGACCCAGGATTTCACCAGATTTTCATGCTGGGCGTTGTAAATAACGATGCCCTGGTCGGCGGAGGCCGCCTGAGCGCCAAAGGCCAGCATCATCGAGGAGGCGAGCAGGGCGACGGGGCCGAGAGATGAAATACGCAGCTTCATGCAGTTATCCTTTTTAGCGTTCGAATGAAGAAAACGAATATCGCCTGGCAAGCGCAAGCAGGCCGATTTTAGCCAAGAACATCAATAATGATAGTGAAAACGATTCGTATTAAATTATTTTTGACGATCGCTCACAAAATGAATTGCCCTAAGGATACGTTAAGCTTCGGCTGGAATAATCTATATTGATTGCCTGAATTTATGTCACCGCCGATTCACGGGGTTCCCGGCGGCAATGCCGGTCTCCGCGTTTATCCTCGTGTTCTTTATCGTTCCGTCACCAGTACTCCTTTGATAATGAAAGAAATTCAACACCGCTTTTGGTTATGACTCATAGCGATTAATGATTTAATTTATTCCACTGCCTCATTGCATATTGAACGCGATAAAACACTCATCAGGGATATCGACGTGAAATATTCATTCAATGGCAAGAAATTGGCTGGTTTAATCATCCTGGCTTTTAACGCGACGGTCGCACAGGCGGCCGAGGTGCCGGCGGGCGCTAAACTGGCGGCGGCGCAAGAACTGGTGCGCGCCAACGGGTATGAACCGGCGACGCTGGATCCAAACCTGGCCGAGAGCAATGTGGAGTTCTACATCTTCAACGATCTGTTCGAAGGCTTGCTGCGCGTCGGAAAAGACGGCGAAGTGATCCCGGCGCTGGCACAGAAGTGGGAGCACCAGGGCAACGTCTGGACTTTCCATCTGCGGCCGCAGGCCAAGTGGTCGAACGGCGATCCGGTCACCGCCGACGATTTCGTTTACAGTTGGCAGCGCCTCACCGATCCGAAAACCGCGTCGCCGTACGGCAGCTATCTGGCTTCGGCCTACGTGCTGAACGCGGCGGCGATCAACGCCGGCAGCAAGCCGCCGAGCGAGCTGGGCGTCAAGGCGCTGGATGCGCACACCCTGCAGGTGACGCTGTCGGAGCCCAACTCCTATCTGCTCAAACAACTGGTGCATTTTCCGGTCTTGCCGGTTAACCGCAAGGTGGTGGAGCAGTACGGCAAAAACTGGACTCAACCGGCGCATTTTGTCGGCAACGGCGCGTTCCGCCTCAGCCAGTGGGTGGTGAACGAAAAGGTGGTGGTGGAACGCAATCCGCAGTATTGGGATAACGCCAACACCGTGCTCAACAAGGTGACGTTCTTGCCGATACAGGGATTCCCGGAAGTGGCGCGTTTTCGCGCCGGCGAGGTGGAATTGGGGTATACCACGCCGCCGGAGCTGTATCAGCAGCTGAAAAAAACGCTCGGTGAGCAACAGCTGGTGACCTATCCGCTGCTCTCCACCAGCTATTTCGCCTTCAACAACCGCCAGGCGCCGTTCAACGACGTGCGGGTGCGTCAGGCGCTGAATCTGGCGCTGGATAAAGAGATCATCGCCGGCAAGGTGCTGGGATATGGCCAGCAGCCGGCCTGGACCTTTACCCCAACGGGGGCGGGCGGCTATCGCCTGCAGCCCGGCGCCGCGGCCGGCTGGACGCCGGAACAACGGCACGCCCAGGCGAAGCAACTGCTGGCGCAGGCCGGTTTCAACGCCGAGCATCCGCTGCGCTTTACCGTGCTGTACAGTAACGACGCCACCATCAAGAAGATCGTCATCGCCGCCGCCGCCATGTGGAAAAAGAACCTCGGGGTAGAGGCCACCTTGCAAAGCCAGGAGCGTAAAGTGACGCTGGATAATATCAACCGCGGGCAGTACGGCGTGGCCTTTACTCGATGGCTGGCGGATTACAACGATCCGTCTACTTTCCTGAACGTGTTCCGTTCCGACAGCAGCGAAAACAGCCCCAAATACCGCAATCCGGAGTACGATCGCATTCTGCATCAGGCGACGGCGGCGCCGACACCGCAGCAGGTGCAGCAGTATTTCCAGCAGGCCGAGGCGGTGCTGGCCGTCGATACGCCGGTCGCGCCGGTGTACTACGAAGCCAACGCCACGCTGGTCAAACCTTACGTGAAGGGGATCGACTTTACCCGTCAGGGCGCGCTATACGATAAAAACGTCTACATTCTCGCGCACTAAGAAATAAAAAAACGGCTGATTTATATCAGCCGTTTTTATAGATTCACATTTAATAAAATTATCCTAAATACTCCATAAACGACGGGCAATCTTTTCTTCCCGCCGGATAAAACAACGCCTATACTGCGCCGGTAGTTTATATGCAGTATCTCGTTTGGCGAGGCTCCTATACAAACACAGGTTACTGATCTGACGACATCGAGAGATGCCCAAGGTTAAGACAGGCTTTATCGGATTAAGGTTCAGCCCAAAGTAACTTCCGAGCAACAATTCGGATACGTTGTATAGTGCTAAAACCTGGACGCGGAGATAGGCAGTCTGCACTCCCTCTGTGGTTACGCCCCTATGCGATTCGCTGTTGAAGTTCACAACAGAAATAGGGACTGACAAAATGATCAAGTCACATCAATACTCTTCTTCTCCGGCGCTGCGCGCGACTGAAACTCTCGATGAAACTTCAGTTGCCGGTTATATGAACGCCGATTTTATTACCGTTCCCGCGACGATGACGGTCACGCATGCCCGGGAATATTTACTTTCGCAGCTAAAAACGGACGAAATTCCCACCCGGGTCTTTATTACCGCGGACGACTATCATTTGCGCGGCACGCTGTCGGTGAAAAAACTGCTGCAGTGCGACGATGAGGATAAAGCGGTCGGCGTAATGATGGATTACAGCTATTTCCAGGTTTCACCCGACGACGATCGCAATGACGTGGCGCATCTGCTGGGCAAAGGCGGTTTGGACGTGGTGCCGGTCGTGGCGAACAACACGCTGGTCGGCGTGCTGGGCGAGCGCGAGATCGCTCGGCTGGTCGAAGATGAAAACACCGAAGACGCGCAGCGTCAGGGCGCGAGCCTGCCGCTGGACAAGCCTTATCTGGAGACCAGCCCGTGGGCGCTGTGGCGCAAACGCTCGGTGTGGCTGCTGATGTTGTTCGTGGCCGAAGCTTACACCGGCAACGTGCTGAAAGCGTTTGAAGATCAGCTCGAAGCGGCGATTGCGCTGGCGTTCTTCATCCCGTTGCTGATCGGCACCGGCGGCAACAGCGGCA
The DNA here is from genome assembly GCF_037027545.1 of Serratia sp. 201. Taxonomy (NCBI): domain Bacteria; kingdom Pseudomonadati; phylum Pseudomonadota; class Gammaproteobacteria; order Enterobacterales; family Yersiniaceae; genus Serratia; species Serratia sp. 201. Next base: position 1,388,852 of record NZ_JAXCHC010000002.1, read on the forward strand.
CCCAGATCACCTCGACGCTGGTGCGTGCTATGGCGCTGGGCGAGGTCAGCCTGCGCAATCTGGGCGCGGTGATCCGCAAAGAGGTCACGACCTCGCTGCTGATCGCCGTCACCATCGGTCTGGCGGCCTGGGTGCGCGCCTGGATCATGGGCGTCGGCATGGAGGTGACGCTGGTGGTCAGCCTGTCGCTGGTGGCGATCACCGTATGGAGCGCCATTGTTTCGTCGATCATCCCGATGCTGCTGAAACGGCTCGGTATCGATCCAGCGGTGGTGTCGGCGCCGTTTATCGCCACCTTTATCGACGGCACCGGCCTGATTATTTATTTCAAAATCGCCCAGCACGTCCTGGGAATTTAAACGGGTCCCGCGCTTGAAAGCGCGGGAATGTTGCCAAAAAGAGGAGGACGTTAAAAAACCATGGATACCGACCAACCCCGATATTTAACGCAAGGGGCTTTTATCGATAACATTTAACCTGAGGACAAAATAATGGGAAACATGACTATTTTTATGGGATTCCTGGCAATGATCAGCTCGCTGGGCCTGTTGGCGGCCTATATGAGCACCAAATGGGATGATTGATGAACGCTAAAGATCCGCCTAGATGCATCCTCCCCGTACCGCTATTTATTATGGGGAGGATTTAGTGGCGCGCTGAACGCGCGGCCTGATACGGGAGTTGATAATAATGACGATTCTTATTTTGGGATTGCTCTACGCCATTTTAATGATCTCGGTGGGCGTTAATGAGATTTATTTTTATTCCACCGGAAAATCCAATTTTCTTACTAGCCTCATGCTGACATTCTCTGGCAGTATGCTGCTGATCGCCTTTGTCTGGCAATTATCCGCTAAAGTAAAAAAATAAATCACCGTCTGAATGTGAGCAGCATCATGCAGAATGAAAAACAGGCCGTGGCCAGAAACTCGATGATTGCCAGCGGGGTGCTGGCCACGGGCAAATTCGTCGCCGGCATTTTTACCGGCAGTATTGGCCTGATATCCGAAGGGATCCACTCTTTCACCGATTTTATCGCCACCAGCATCACCTGGCTGGCGGTGCGCATCAGCGATAAACCCGCCGATGACGATCACCACTTCGGCCACGGCAAAGTGGAAAACCTGGCGGCGCTGTTCGAAGTGCTGTTGTTGCTGGGCGCCGCCGGTTGGATTGTCTATGAGGCGGGCAGCAGCCTGCTCGGGCAACCGCATGAGATCGTCGCGGCGCCGGTGGTGATCGCGGTGTTGCTGATCTCCATCTGCGTCGATTTCTTCCGCGTGCGGGCGCTCAACCGCGTCGCCAAAGCCACCGACAGCGCGGCGCTGGAGGCGGATGCGCTGCATTTCTTCTCCGACATGCTTTCATCCGGCGTGGTGCTGCTGGGCATGGTGTTTGTGCTGCTAGGCTTTGGCCGTGCGGACGCCATCGCCGCGCTGATCGTCGCCGGTTTTATCTTTGTCGCCGCAATCAAGCTCGGTAAACGCTCCTTCGACTCGTTGATGGATACTGCGCCCGCCGGAGCCACCGAAGCGATTCGCGCCACGCTGGACAGCTTTCCGGCGGTGCTGGCCTGCGACAGCGTGCGCATTCGCAACGCCGGCGCCGTAATGTTTGTCGAGATCACGGTGGCGGTGTGCCGCACCTTGCCGCTGGAGCGCATCGATACGTTGAAGCGAGAAATCATCGAACGGCTGCGGGAGCAGTACGCCAGGGCGGAATTCACCGTCATCGCGGTGCCGCAGACCCGCAGCGACGAAGACATGGCGACGCGCATTCGGGCGATTGCCGCCAACCACGGCGCGCAGGTGCAGAATGTGACCTTGCAGCAGTTGCCGACGCGTATGGCGATCGGCATGGATTTGGCGGTGCCGGCCCACGTCAGCGTGGCGCAGGCGCATGACATCGCCACGGAAATAGAAGGGATCCTGCGCCAGGCGATCGGCGAAGACACTGAAATAGAGACGCACCTGGAGCCGCAGACGCCGCACTGGCTGACCAGCGAGGATGTCGATGCGGCGGAGCTGGCTGCTATTCGCCGCATCCTGCAATCGGCGCTGGAGCAGGGGGAGAATGTGCAAGACGTACACAACATCCGTGCGCGCAAGACCGACGGCGGCATCATCGTCAACTTCCACTGCCGCGTGTCGCCGGCGGTAACCATCGCCGCCGCGCACGATGCGGTCGATCGGGTCGAGCGGCGGCTGCGCGCGCTTTATCCGGCCATCACGCGCGCGATAGGGCACGTCGAGCCGATCAAGCCCGGCATTTGAATCAGCTCGGCCAACTGCGGATAGAGCACCGCGTTGGCCAGTAGCAGCGGGTTGCCGCGCCGCAGCCCGTTGTTGTGCATAAAGTCATTCGCCACGCCGCCGGCTTCGCGCGTCAGCACCAGTCCAGGCAGACTGTCCCAGGCATTCATGTGCGGTTCGTAATAGCCCAGCAGCCGTCCGGCGGCCACCTGGGCGGTCATCAACGCGCCGGAGCCGCTGCGCACAAACATTCCTCCCGCCTGCAGCAGGCGACAGAGAAAGCCGCTGAATTCCGCCGCCGAGGCGCGTGGTGATATCCCGACGCCCATCACGCCATCCGCAACGCTGCGCCCGGCATGCACGCCTATCGGTTCCCCGTTGAGGAAGGCGCCGCCGCCGCGGCAGGCGCGGAACATCTCGCGGTGGTTGGGATCGTAGACCACACCGATCGTCGGCTCGCCGTCGATCACCACGCCTATCGCGATACACCAGGTATGCAATCCGTTCAGGAAGCAGGCGGTGCCATCGATAGGATCGACGACCCAAACGCAGGCGGCGTGCTCGCCGCTGCTGCCGCTCTCTTCGCCGAGAAAGCCATCCTGGGGAAACCGGCGATTGATCATGCGGCGGATCAGCGCTTCGACGCGGCGGTCGGCTTCGCTGACCACGTCCTGCAGCCCCTGTTTAAAGTCGACCGCCAGGCTTTGCCGCCGTTGATAAAAACTGAAAGCGAGATCGGCGGCGGCGCGGGCGATCTCACGCGCGAAGCGGTAGCGCGTTTCGATATCCTGTGGGGAAAGTAACGGCATGGCAGGCTCGATAACAAAGAATGAATCGACTTACTCTGCCATAAAAGAATGAACGTAATGTGTCGTTCAACGCGGCGGATAATAAAAACGTAGCAGTATCAGGGCGTCGTGGGCTGAAAGCGGTTCGGTCTTGGCCTCGGCCGGTATTATCGAGCGCCAAAACGCCAGCCCGCGCGGATTATCCTGGCTGACCGACAGCGACCAACCGCCGGGATGCTGCGCGAACAAGGAATGAGCGGCCCGTTGTCCCAGCCCGTTGCGTCGCCATTCGGGTTTGATGTAGAACTCCGCCATTTCGACGGTTGCGCTATCCAGACGCCTGACCAACGCGAAACCGGCGGTTTGCCGATCGCTCAACATCAAATAAGAGTAGCGGCCGACCTCGCGCCAGTAGAGCGGCAGATAGGGGTAATCTCCATCGGCGCCCAACTCGCGAAGGCAATCGGACAGCATGGCCGCCAGCAGTGGCCGCTGCGAGAGTGAGGCTTGCTCAAGGGAAAATGCCATGTCGCACTCCATCAAAAAACAGGCCGCCGGATGGCGGCCTGTCAAGGTTAGCCCAGATGCAACCGGGCGGTGATGTCGGCAATCTCGCGGCGCCAGCGCGCCTGAAGCTCCGGTTTCTGATGCTTCGGCTTGCGCGCCAGGTCGGCCTCCAATTTGCTTTCGAGGGCAAACAGAGCGGTCAACAGCGCTTCTTCGCCTTCCAATCGATCGTCCGGCGTCGGGCCATCAGCATTAGCCCTGTCCGCCGTCGGCAGTACCGGCGCTTCGCCCGCCAGGCGCTGATACACCGGCGCCAGATCGTGCCACTCCTCCAGTTTTTGCTGGTCGATCAGCCAAAAGCGGTTGCAGCTCTGTTCGATCAGCATCCTGTCGTGGGTAACCAGCATGACGGCGCCGGGGAACTGGCGCAGTGTTTCCGCCAGCTCCTCTTTGCCCGCCATGTCCAGGTGGTTGGTGGGCTCGTCCAGCAGCAGCAGCGAATGGTTGGCCAGCGTCAGACCGACGAACAGCAGCCGCGAACGCTCGCCACCGCTCAGCGAACGGATCTGCTGATGGTGGCGCAGGTAAGGAAAACCGGCGCCGATCAGCGCCAGTTTCCGCTGTTCCTCGGTCAGCGGTGCAAACTGCGCCAACGCGTCGCTCAACGTGTCCTCATCGCGCAGCTGTTGCAGGCTCTGATCGTAATAGCCGATGTGCACGCGCGGATGGAACAGCGCCGGGCGCTCCGTTTGTTGCTGATACTCACGCCACAACAGGCGCAGCAGCGACGATTTACCGCAGCCGTTGCGCCCGACGATGGCGATGCGATCGCCGCTTTTCACGCGCAGATGTTCGAGGCTGAACAGCACCGGCGCATCCGGCGCCGGGCGCACCGCCCAGTGCGGCAGCGCCAGCAGGCGATCGGCGTCCAGCGCTTCTCCCTGCAGCCGCAACCGCCACGGGCTGCCGGCGGTCAGGGTGGTCTGTTCTTCCTTCAACCGATCGACGCGCTTCTCCATTTGCTTGGCCTTGCGCGCCAGATCTTCGTTGTCGTAGACCTTGCCCCAGGTCGCCAGGCGTTTGGCGCTTTTTTCCACCCGGTCTATCTCTTTCTGCTCGGCGTAGCGCCGCTGTTCGTCCGCGGCGTCCTGTTCCGCCAGCGCGGTGCGCGCCGCAGAGCAGGGCAAACGGAAGAACTGCAGCGTTTTGTCGCGCAGGATCCAGGTGCAGTTAGTCACCTGATCGAGCAGGTAGCGATCGTGCGACACCAGCACGAAGCTGCCGGTCCAGTTACGCAAGAACTGTTCCAGCCACAGCAGCGTGGGCAGGTCCAGGTGGTTGCTGGGTTCGTCGAGCAACAGCAGATCGGGTTGGCGGATCAGCGCGCGCGCCAACAGCAGCCGCGTATGCTGGCCGCCGCTGAGGGTGCCAGCGGTCAACGTCCAGCTTGCCGGTTCAAACCCCAGCTCGGCCAGTAACGCTTCACAGCGCCAGCGTTCACTGAGGTGTTGGCCCGCAGGCAGCCGCGCCAGCACCGCATCCAGCAGGGTGCAGGCGTGCAGCTCCGGCGGCAGGTGCTGCTCGATGCGCGCCATCAGACATTGGTGTGACAATGTCACTGAACCGGTGTGCGCAGGTAGGTCGCCGCTGAGAATTTGCAGCAGGGTGCTTTTGCCGCAGCCGTTATCGCCGATCAAACCGATGCGATCGCCTTTTTTCAGGCTGAAGGATATCTCGCTCAGCAGGACGCCGAACGCGTTGTCGTAACCGACAGATTGTGCAGACAGTAATGTGCTCATTGCTTACTCAAGAGTTACAGGCATGACAATGCCTATCGTCAAACATCGCTGACGACAACCCGGTAAGCCGGAGGGAAGATCCTGGATTTTAGTAAGCTTCGCTCAAGCTGGGTTATCGCAGCACGATACCGGTAATGCTTGAGCGGCGACGATTACCAAAGAAGTGTGAGTGAAAAACCAATTCACACGTCAGCATAGTAAGTCTCCTTTTATTGGTTGCAGGTTAATCGGTGGCTGGAGTATAGAGCGCTTTATGCCGTATCGCCAGTGTAAAAGCGCCTGAATAATCAGCAGGCTAAGGCGAGCACGGGCGCGTGGCACACAATGGGAATAATTACTGTATTTCGGCCGACATTAAGCAGCTATTATAATTAGCGTTTATGGTTAAGCGACGGTTCATCCGCCGCCTTTTCGTCTGTCTATCAGATAATGATGCTGAGCACTGAATTTATGTTAAAGCCCCGTTCGTTCCTGCTGTTGTTGTTATTGCTGTTGGGTTTGCAGCTGACGCCGCTCGGCGCCGTCGCCGCCCCCCAGGATGATCCCACCGCCGAAAGCGCGCCCGATCCCGCTACGCAGCTGAAAGCCGCGCAAAAGCAGTTGGACAGCATGAAGCAGCTGGTTTCAAAGGCTACCACCGACACCCAGCTCAGCAAGCTGCGGCTGGCGACCGACGATCTGGTCGCCAGCATGGATAAATTGTCTGCCGATCTGCAGCCGCTGCAGGAAAAGCTGCAGGCGCAGTTGGACGTGTTGGGGCCGGCCCCGGCGGCCGGCGCGCTGCCGGAAACCCCGGCTGTCGCCCAGCAGCGTAATGCGCTGAACAGCAGCAAGAAGCAGCTGGACGATGCGGTAAAACGCGCGCAGGCCATCAAGACCAGCGCTTTCGACCTGGGGCAGCAGATCAGCGATCTGCGCCGGGTAGCGTTTAAAACCCAGCTGGCGCTGAACACCGGCAGCATTTTGGGCGTCAAGTTCTGGACGCCGGTGGTGCAGCCGTCAGCGGATGACGTGCAGCGGCTGGACCAGTTCAACGCCGAGATGAAAGCGGCCTGGGACGCCAGTTGGCAGGACGAATGGCGGTACGGCACGCTGGCGTTGCTGGCGCTGGCGGTGATCGTCTGGTCCTGGGGGCGCTATTTGTCCGAGCGTTTCCTCGCCTGGGTCAGCATTCGCTTCCTGCCGGACGGGCGCCTGCGCCGCAGCTTTATGGCGATCATCACCGTGGCCGTGACGGTGTTCACTACCTCGATCGCGCTGAATTTGCTGTATTACGTTTTTATCCGCGTGCAGCCGCTGCCGGTGATGCTGGAAGACTTCGCCGAAGGCTTTAACCGTCTGGGGATTTTCTGCGCGCTGATCGCCGGGCTGGGGCGTGCGGCGCTGTCGCTGAATCGTCCGTCGTGGCGTTTGGCTTCGCTGGACAATGAAGTGGCCGCCGGGCTGCGTTACTTCTCGCCGCTGCTGGCCGGTCTGGCGCTGGCGTTCGGCACCGTTGAGCTGATCAACAACGTCGTCAGCGCCTCATTGGCCACCACCATCTTCGGTAACGGCCTGGTAGCGGGATTGATCGGCATGGTGCTGCTGGCGGCGCCGCTGCGCGGCCAGCGCATTCGTCGCCGCCTGGAGCAGCAGGGCGCGCACCTGGAAAAACGCACGCTGGTCGGCGGGCTGGTGCATATCGTCACCCTGGTGTGTTCGGTGGTGATCCTGCTTTCCTTGCTTGTGGGTTACATCGCCTTCGCCCGCTTCCTGACCTACCAGCTGATCTGGGTGGTGCTGGTGCTGATGGCGTTCTACTTCATGGTGTTGTTCGCCACTGACCTGTGCGCCGCGCTGTTTTCGCCGCAGACCGTCAGCGGCAAGATGCTGAAGAAAACGCTCAGCTTCAAGGATCGCCATCTGGAGCAGGTGGCGATCATCACCACCGCGCTGGCCAAATGTTCGCTGTTGCTGTTGATGATCGTCGCGTTGTTCAACGGCTCGTTCGGCAGCACCACGCCAGGCTCGCTGATAGAGAAAATCGTCTCGATCCTGACCGGCGAAGGCTTACAGCGTTTCAACATCGTGCCCGGCAACCTGCTCAACGCCGTGATCTGTCTGGCGATCGGTATCTACATCCTGCGCGCGGTGCGGCGCTGGCTGGGCTCTGAGCTGCTGCCGAAAACCATTTCGGACGTCGGCATCCGGGCCTCGCTGGTGACGCTGTTCAGCAATATCGGTTATGTGCTGGTGATTCTGATCACCCTGGCGGCGCTCGGCATCCAGTGGAGCAACCTGGCGTGGATCGTCAGCGCCTTGTCGGTCGGTATCGGTTTCGGTTTACAGGAGATCGTGAAGAACTTTATTTCCGGCCTGATCCTGCTAACCGAGCGCCCGGTGAAGGTCGGGGATATGATCGGCATCGGCGGCGTGGAAGGCGACGTGCGGCGCATCAACGTGCGCGCCACCGAAATCCAGCTCAGCGACCGCTCCACCATGATCGTACCGAACTCGCAGCTGATCTCGCAGAACGTGCGCAACGCCACCATGGGCAACGCGCAAGGGGTAGTGACCATCGCGCTGACGTTCCCGACCTCGATCGATCCGGAGCAGGTGCGCAATATCTTGCTCAGCGCCTATAACGAGTACGAAACCATTCTGGAGACGCCGGCACCTTATGTGCGCTTTAGCCAGCTGGGGCCGGACGGAATTATCCTGAGCGTGACCGGCTACGTGCCGAGCCCGCGCATGGTCGGCGCCACCAAGAGCGAACTGCTGTTCAATATCCTCAAGCTGCTGCGCGCGCAGGAAGTGAGCCTGTCCAGCCCGCAAGAAGTGGTGTTTATGAAACAGCAGGCGACGCGGTATCAGGCCAACGAAGAGGAACATTCCTCCTAACCCAGCCCTGAGGCGGCGGGCCGTTAAGTGACGGCCCGCCGAACGTGGCTAGTACATCGACGGCTCCACCGATTGCGAGCAGTCGCTGTTGGCGCTGGATTTGGTGCAGGTGTAGGGCTCATTCGGCGATGCCGAAGGCGCATTCGATGGGCCGCCGCCGCCGATACAGCCGCTCAGCATCAGCATCAAAAACACGAGAATTATCTTCTTCATCTCACCGTCCTCCATTGCGATTCCTCCCTTAAGTATATGTCGGGAAAGCGAACGGCACCGCTCACCGGTGCAATCTATACTCCTTTGATAACGTTTCGGCGCACAACGGCGGCGAACGAGGAGGGAAAGATGCAAACCGACGACGATTTGACCCACTTTGCCGCGCAGGGTGCGCCGCCGTTGCCGCCCTGTACCAAGCAGGGTGATGTCGAACATGACGGCGCGCGCATCTGGTATGCGGCCTATGGCGCGGATCCGACGGTGATCCTGCTGCACGGCGGCCTGGGCCACAGCGGCAACTGGGGGTATCAGCTGCCGACGCTGCTGGCCGCCGGGTACGGCGTGCTGGTCATCGACAGCCGCGGGCACGGGCGCAGCACTCGCGACGCCCGGCCGTATCGTTACGCTCGCATGGCCGATGATCTGTTGGCGGTGATGGACGCGTTGCGGATCCCGCACGCCGCGCTGGCGGGCTGGAGCGATGGCGCCTGTGTTGCGCTTATCGCTGCCCATCGGGCGCCGCAGCGGGTGGACGGCGTTTTTTTCTTCGGTTGCAATATGGACGCCAGCGGCGTTAAACCGCCCGCGTCAAACCCCATCGTGGAGCGCTGTTTTGCGCGTCATGCGCAGGACTATGCCGCCTTGTCGCCGACGCCGGAGGAGTTCGACGCGTTCGTCGCTGCCGTGAGCCTGATGATGAGCAGCCAGCCAGACTACCGCGTACAGGAATTGGCAGCCATTCGCGTGCCGGTGACGATCGTTCATAGCGAGCACGATGAGTTTATCCGCGTCGAGCATGCCGTCTACTTGAGCCGCAGCATCCCTGGCGCCCGTCTGGTGATGCTGCCGGGTGTCAGCCACTTCGCGCCGCTGCAGCGGCCAGCGGTGTTCAACCGCGCGCTGTTGGATTTTCTCGCCGATGTGATGTGTCGCAAGGCGTTTTGAGGCCGCCGCAAAGAAAACGGGCGCCAAACGGCGCCCAAGGCGTGACAGGTTAGAAATCGACCGTCGCCTGCAGGCTCAGGCTGCGCGGCTCACCCTCAATCACGCGTAAATTACCGGCGCTGGAAGCATAGTATTCGCGGTTGAACAGGTTTTTCACATTCAGTTTCAGCTGAGTATGTTTCCCCAGCAGCTTGCTGTCCCAGGCGACAAAGGCATCCGCCACGGTATAGGCCGGCATGGTGAAACTGTTCTCCGGATCGCCGGCGCGGCGACCGACGTAGCGCGCGCCGCCGCCAATGCGCACCTCGCCGGGCACCACCGGCAGCGTCATGCGGTGGCTGAGGTACAGGCCGCCCATGTTGGTCGGGGCGTTGACCAGCCGATTGCCGACGTTGGTCGGATTGAGGTTGTCTTCGACGATCTCGGTTTTGTCGTAGCTGTAGTTGGCGGTGAGATCCCAGTTGGGCGCCACTTCGCCGTTCAACTCCAATTCCGCACCGGTGGAGCGTGCTTTGGGAATGCTGCGGGTCACGCCGTTGATAAAGATCGACATATTGCTTTCATCGATGCGATAGAGCGCCAGCGTGGCGTCGAACGCCGGAGTGATCTGCCATTTTCCGCCTACCTCATAGGTGGTGCCGGTTTCCGGCGTAGCGACGTCGCCATTGTCGTCGATGGCGGTGGACGGCGTGAACGAACGGCTGTAATTGCCGTACAGCGACAGGCTCGGCGTCAGCTTATACACCAACCCCGCCTGCGGCAAAAACTGGTCGTCTTTGTCATTGAGCGTATTTTTCGGTTTCTGGAAACCGTTGCTGTTGTTTTGGTAATACGACTGATAGCGCGCGCCCAGCACCGCGATCCATTGATCGGTGAGATGAATGCTGTCCTTGGCGTACAGGGAACGGCTGAACAGCGTGGCGCGCAGGTTGCTTGACGCGTCACTGTAAGTGGTGCTGTCAGTGACCGGCGTTTCGCCATACACCGGATCATACATGTTGAAGGTCTTCGAGACCTTGCCGCGGTAGGAATAGGCCTTGTAGGTCTGATTCTTCTCGTAGTCCACGCCCAGCAGCAGGTCGTGCTGCATGCCGAACAGCTGCGGCGAACCGGTCAGATCCCAGGAGTAATAGTGGGTTTGATGATTGAAACCGCGATTGGCGTCGGCGCGGCGCGAGACGATGCCGGTCGTGGTGTCGACCGCGGTGGCGCGCACTTCGTTGCTGTCGTAACGGCGTTGCAGCCAGGCGTAGTTGAAGCGGGTCGTCCAGATCGGATCCAGCGCGTACTCATAATGGGCGTTCAGACGTTTGTTCTTGCCCCAGGCATGGTTCGCGTAGTCATCCAAGCGGCGGTCATAGGGCACATCGACCGGTTTGCCGTCGATAAATGCGGTGCCGCGATCGTAAGGAATGTCGTACTTGTATTCGCTGTAGGCGATGTTAAAGGAAGCCTGGTCGCCGAACCAACTGAGCGAGGGGGCGATCAGCGTGTGTTCGTCGCTGCCGAAATTGCGCCAGTAATCTGCGTGCTGGCGTTCGGCGATCAGGCGAAAGGCGAAGCCGCCGCCCAGCGGGCCGGTCACATCGACGCTGCCGCTGCCGCCGCCAACACTGTTGGTGGCGCCGCTGATGCGGGTGTTCCAGTCATACTGCGGTTTTTTGCTGATCAGATTGATGACGCCGCCGGGGCTGAGGATGCCATACAGCAGCGAAGCGGAACCTTTCAGGACCTCAACGCGATCGGTGGTGGCGTCCATGCTCAACCCCTGATTGCTGCGCACGCCGTCGATGAAGACCGAGCCGTCGGAGTTAACCCCGAACCCGCGTTTGACGAAGCCATCCTCCGTGCCGCCGAGCGTGTTGCCCTGGGTGACGCCGCTGACGAACTTCATCGCGTCATTGACGCTTTTGACCTGGAAGTCGTCAATGACCTGAGAGGTGACGACGCTGACCGATTGCGGTACCTCGGCGATCGGCGCGGCGGTCTTGCCGGCGGTCGAGGCGGTGTCGGCGCTATAGCTGCCAGAAGGCTGGGCCGCGGCGGTCACCGTAATGGATTCCTCCGTTTTTGCGCCGGGTGCGGCGGCGATCGCCAGGGCGGGGAACAGGCCGGCGAACAGGGGCAGCGAGCGAAAAACGTGATTTTTTTTGTTTTTGTTGGGGTGGCGAAGAACTGACTGGCGCATATAATTCCGTAAAAAATAATAAATAGTAACGATTATCATTATAATTATCATTTATCCGTTTTGAATAGTGGGGAATGCCTGTATCCCTTCACTGCGCGATTTAATTTTGTCTTTACGGTAAAAGACGGCCATTTTGCCGGTAAAAAATCGGCTGGGTGGCAATAACGATCGTAGTGACGGGAGGGGCACGGCAGTTTGTTCGCCGGAAGGGGGATTCCTGTCAATATATTGATACACAAATATATTTTCCCTTGATGAATAAACAGGTGTCCGGGCAGGCAAAACTGGCAATAATAGGCGGGTCGGCCGTTTATCTTCGCCTCATCGCCGACGGTTGTGACGCGAACAGACTGTCACTTTATGCTAGCGGAAGTCTCTGGATCCAAGATGCAAACCACCTCGTTGTCCGATACCCGGAAAATCTGGCCCGCGCTCATCATTTTTTTGCTGGTGTTCACCCTGTGTCTGCTGGGCATCGTGAGTCGCCCCGGCAGCTTTCTGGCGATATTCTGGCCGGTGAACGCCGTACTGCTGGCCGTTTTGGTGCGGCGGCCACAGTGGGCTACGCGGGCCGGCTGGGGCATGGCGGTGCTGGGCTATCTGGCGGCGGATCTGTTGACCGGCAGTTCGCTGCAAAAGACGCTGCTGCTGAACGTCGCCAATCTGACCGGCGTCGTGGTGGGGTATCTGTTGTTCATGCGGCTGTCGCCGCCGGCGCGCACGTTGCAGCGCGGCACGTCCAGCATGTACCTGTTCGGTATCTGCCTGGCTGCCGCCGCCGCGACCGGCGCGGTGGGCGCCGCAACTTCGCAGTGGCTGTTCGGCAGACCGTATCTGACCTCGCTGGCGCTGTGGTTCTCGTCCGAATTCACCAACTACGTCACGCTGATGCCGTTTATTCTGGCGTTTCCCGCCGATTGGCGACGTCGCCTTGCGGCGGCCGGCGCCCTGTTCACCCAGCGCAGCCACTGGCCGCGCGCGGGGCGAAAACTCACGGTATTGGCGCTGCTGTTGCTGGCGGCGGTGTGCAGCGTGCTGATCGGCGGCCCCGGGGCGGTGATCTTTCCCATGCCGGTGCTGCTATGGCTGGCGATGTCCTTCTCATTGTTCTGCACCATGATTGCGGTGCTGATTTATGTGCTGTGGTGCCATCTGGCGATCGATTTCGGGTTGCTTAGCACGACGCTCGACATGAAGGTGTTGCAAAACGCGGTATCGATGCGTTTGGGCATCGCGCTGCTGGCGCTGGGGCCCATCGCCGTGGCCAGCATGAACTATGCGCGTAATGCGCTGCTGCGCACGCTGGAGCACGTGGCGAATCACGATGCGTTAACGCACGTGCTGACGCGCAATGCGTTTATGCAGCGCGGCGAACGGTTGATAGACCAAAAGGGCGAGCTGGTGTGCGTCATGATGCTCGATATCGACTATTTCAAATCGATTAATGACCGTTTTGGCCATGCCGGCGGCGATCAGGCACTGATGGCCTTTACCCGCGCGATCGCCGCCGATCTGAGCGTCGGTGACCTGTTCGGCCGCATGGGGGGCGAAGAGTTCGCCATCGTTTCGACGCTCGGCCAGCCGCAGCAAGGATGGCAATTGGCCGAACGCCTGCGGCAACGCATCGAAACGGAGTCTATCCTCATGCCGGCCGGGCATCCGCTGCAGATCACCGTCAGCATCGGCATGGTGACCTGCCCGGGCGGCGCCGGCCAAAGCCTGGCGGATCTGCTGAAGCTGGCGGATCTGGCGGTGTACAAAGCGAAAAACGCCGGCCGTAACCGGGTTGCCACACCGGAATCGTCTCCGCCGGCTGCTCATGGCCGCTGAACTTCCGATCCGCGCTCTGCCCCGGCCGTCTAAACTGGTAGGGGGCGCGGGCATTTCCGCCTGCGCCGAACCGACTGTCCTTAATCAGACAAGAGGATGCCAGAATGAAATACGTAGACGGGTTTGTGGTGGCGGTACCGGCCGCCAATAAGGAGGCCTATCACCGGTTGGCGGCCGCAGCGGCGCCGCTGTTCAAAGAGTTTGGTGCCACGCGCATCGTGGAATGTTGGGGCGATGACGTGCCCGACGGCAAACTTACCGACTTTCGCGGCGCGGTGAAAGCCCAGGAAGACGAAGTGGTGGTGTTCAGTTGGATAGAGTACCCCTCCAAGGCGGTACGCGACGCCGCCAACGAAAAAATGATGAACGACCCGCGCATGAAAGCGCTGGGCGAGATGCCGTTCGACGGCAAACGCATGATCTTCGGCGGTTTCGCGCCGATCCTCGATGCGTAAAGGAGGCACAGATGGCCAGAATTACGCAACATCTGTGGTTTGAAAAAGACATGGAAGCGGCGCTGAATTGCTATGTCGCGTTGATCCCCGGTTCGTCCGTGAACTGGTTTTCCGAGCTGCCGGCGGATACGCCGAGCGGCCCGGCCGGCAGCGTGAAGCTGGCTTCCTTCACGTTGGGCGACCAGCGCTATGCGGCGATCGAAGCCGGGCCGTTGGATCCGTTCAATCACAGCTTCTCCGTGATGGTGGAATGTGACGATCAGGCGGAGGTCGACAGGCTGTGGGGCGCGCTGAGCGAGGGCGGCGAGGCGGAGCAGTGCGGCTGGCTGCGCGATCGCTGGGGGCTGTGCTGGCAGATCGTGCCGCGGCGCCTGACGGAGTTGATGAACGATCCCGACGCCGCCCGCGTGCGGCGTGTCACGGAAGCGATGCTGTTGATGGGCAAAATCGACATCGCCGGGTTGGAAGCGGCGGCGCGCGAGTAGTGCAACGCTCACTGAGGGAGAGAACGGATGCACCGAGAACGGCACAGTATTGAACGCATCGGCTGGCTGCGGGCGGCGGTGCTCGGCGCCAACGACGGCATCGTTTCAACGGCCAGCCTGCTGCTGGGCGTCGCGGCGGCCAGCGCCTCGCATTCCGCGCTGATGATCGCCGGTGTCGCCGGGTGGGTGGCCGGCGCAATGTCGATGGCCACCGGCGAGTATGTGTCGGTCTCATCTCAGGCGGATACCGAAAAGGCCGCGCTGGCGGAGGAACAGGCGGAACTGCTTGAAGACTACCCGGGGGAGTTTCGCGAACTGACGTCAATCTACGTGCATCGCGGTCTGGATCCGGCGTTGGCCCGGCAGGTGGCGGAAAAGCTGATGGCGCATGATGCGCTGGAGGCCCACGCGCGCGACGAGCTGGGCATTTCCTCTGCCACCCGCGCCCGGCCGCTGCAGGCCGCGTTGGCGTCGGCCCTGAGTTTCTCTCTCGGCGCGCTGTTGCCGCTGCTGGTGGCGCTGTGGGTACCGGTCGCCTGGACGCGGCCGGCGCTGGTGGCGTCGGCGCTGATTTCCCTCGGCGTTCTCGGCGGCATCGCCGCGAAAACCGGCGGGGCGCCGATCTTGCCAGGCGTGGCGCGCATCCTCATCTGGAGCGCACTGGCGATGGCAGTTTCTTCCGGCGTCGGCCTGCTGTTTGGCGTTACGGCCGGCTAACGTCGCACTTGCATCAATCTATTGCACCTCAAGCTCAGAATTTATCATTTGTCAGCCGCCGGCGTTCGCGGCAAGGTGACGGCAACGCCAACCTCAGTCAGGGACACTTATGCAGAAATCACAGATCCTATCGTGGGTCGCCCAGCATCCGCTGTTGCAACGCATGGTCGCGCTAGAGCCGATCACCTGGTTCAATCCACGCGCGACAACGTTGGCCGCAGGGCTGCCCCACGTCGGGTTGACCGCCGCCGACGTCGCCGACGCGGAGCAGCGCCTGGCGCGCTTCGCGCCTTATCTCGCCGCGGCCTTCCCGGAAACCCAACCCACAAAGGGGATCATCGAATCCGAGCTGGTGGCGATCCCTGCCATGCAGCTCGCGTTGGATCGGCGCTATGGGCAGACGTTGGGCGGACGCCTGCTGTTGAAAAAGGACAGCCATCTGCCGATTTCCGGTTCAATCAAGGCGCGCGGCGGCATCTATGAGGTGCTGACGCACGCGGAAAAGCTGGCGCTGGAGGCGGGGCTGCTGCACACCGGCGACGACTACGCCCGGCTGTTTTCCGATGAGTTTCGTCAGTTCTTCAGCCAGTACCGCATCGCCGTCGGATCGACCGGCAATCTGGGATTATCCATCGGCATAATCAGCGCCCGACTGGGGTTTGACGTCAGCGTGCACATGTCGGCGGATGCACGGGCGTGGAAGAAGCAAAAGCTGCGCGATAACGGCGTCACGGTGGTGGAGTACGCCGAAGATTACGGCGTGGCGGTCGAGCAGGGGCGCAAACAGGCGGCAAACGATCCGCGCTGTTTCTTTATCGATGATGAAAACTCGCAAACTCTGTTCCTCGGCTACGCGGTGGCCGGCGACCGCCTGAAGCGGCAGTTCGCCGAACAGGGTATCGTGGTGGACGCGCAGCATCCGCTGTTCGTGTATCTGCCGTGCGGCGTCGGCGGCGGGCCGGGCGGTGTGGCGTTTGGCCTCAAGCTGGCGTTCGGCGATCACGTTCACTGCATTTTCGCCGAGCCGACCCATTCGCCCTGCATGCTGCTCGGCGTCTACAGCGGGCTGCATGACGGCATTGCGGTGCAAGATCTCGGCATCGATAACCGCACCGCGGCGGACGGGCTGGCGGTGGGGCGCGCCTCCGGCTTTGTCGGCCGGGCGATGGAGCGCCTGCTGAACGCGTTTTACACTCTCAGCGATGAAGAGATGTTTGCGCTGCTCGGGTTGTTGGACCGGTACGAGCATATCCAACTGGAGCCGTCCGCGTTGGCGGGCATGGCCGGACCGTGGCGCGTTGCCGCCCATGCGAAGGCGCTCAGCGAGCAAGGCATCAGCGCCGAGCACCTGGCGCAGGCGACGCATCTGGTGTGGGCGACCGGCGGCGGCATGGTGCCGTCGGCGGAAATGGCGAAGTACCTCGCCGCCGGGCAGGCGGCGGAGTAAGGCACAGTAAAAAGGGGCGAAAATCGCCCCTGATTGTCTGTCGTGCGGTTACAGCTGTTCGCCGTTGCTGGCGATCACCTGGCGATACCAGTCGAAGCTTTTCTTGCGCGAACGTTCGAGCGTGCCGGTGCTGTCGTCGTGTTTGTCGACGTAGATGAACCCGTAGCGTTTGCTGTACTCACCGGTGGTGAACGACACGCAGTCGATGCAGCCCCATGGCGTGTAGCCGATCAGATCTACACCGTCTTCAATCACCGCTTTCTTCATCTCTTCGATATGGGCGCGCAGATAGTCGATGCGATAGTCATCGTTGATCTGGCCGTCCGCCTCCACCTTGTCGAAGGCGCCGAAGCCGTTTTCCACGATAAACAGCGGCTTCTGGTAACGTTCATACAGCACGTTCAGCGAATAGCGCAGCCCGACCGGATCGATCTGCCAGCCCCAGTCGGAGGCCTTGACGTGCGGGTTCGGCACGTTGCCCGGGAAGCCGAACATGCCGTCGCTGCCGTCCACCGCGTTGGCCTGCAGCGCATTGCTCATGTAGTAGCTGAAACCGATGTAGTCGGTGCAGCCCTCGCGCAGGATCTGCGCGTCCTGCGGCTGCATCTCGATCTTCAGCCCTTTGCGTTCCCAATCGCGCAGCAGGTAGCTTGGGTAGTAGCCGCGCATCTGCACGTCGGTATACAGATAGCGCTGGTGCATCGCTTCCACGGCGTACATCACGTCGTCCGGTTTACAGGAATAAGGATAGAACGGCACGCAGGCAAGCATGCAGCCGATTTTGAATTCCGGGTTGATCTGATGGCCGAGTTTGACCACCTGCGCGCTGGCGACGAACTGGTGGTGCAACACCTGGTACAGCGCCTGTTCCGGGTTGTCTTCCTGGGTGTAATCCACGCCGGAACAGCAGTAGCCGAACAGCGGGTAGCGGTAGTTGCTCTGGTTGTTGATCTCGTTGAAGGTCATCCAGTACTTCACTTTTTCGCGGTAGCGACGCATCACCACCTCGCTAAAGCGCACGAAGAACTCCACCACCCGGCGATTTTTCCAGCCGCCGTAAGCTTTCACCAAATGGTAAGGCATTTCGAAGTGGGACAGGGTGATCACCGGCTGAATACCGTATTTCAGCAGTTCGTCGAACAGGTCGTCGTAAAACTGCAGGCCGGCCTCGTTCGGCGTCGCTTCGTCGCCGTTCGGGAAAATGCGCGTCCAGGCGATCGAGGTGCGAAAACACTTGAAGCCCATCTCGGCGAACAGTGCCACGTCCTGCTTGTAGCGGCCGTAGAAGTCCACCGCTTCGTGGTTGGGGTAACGATAGCCGTCGAGCACGCCGTCGGTCATCACGCGATCCACGCCGTGTGAGCCGCCGGACAGCACGTCGGCGATGCTTGGCCCTTTGCCGCCCCGATCCCAACCGCCTTCAACCTGGTGCGCGGCGACCGCGCCCCCCCACAGAAAATCCTTCGGCAACTGTTTCATCGTCAATGTCTCATCGGTTTATTTAATGAAGGGTAATAACGCTGCGTTGAGAACAGAGTAGCAAGACCGAAAGAAATGTCACGATATAACAAATCACCGTGAAAAGTGATTTGTCACAATAAAAAAACAGCCTGTTTTATTTTTCCGAATTAATATGCCCGAGCCGTTTGCCGATGGTTTCAATAATGTAAAGTACGGGGATCTGCGTGGTAATATTGTGATGCCCGCCGATCAAATGCTGTGGAACGTGGTAGGAGAGGTTGAAGTCCGCCAGCCGCGCCAGCGAAGAGGTTTCGTTGTTGGTGATGCTGATGATCTTGCAGTGGTGCAGGCTGAACTGGCTGGCCAAACGCAGGATCTCTTCGGTCTCGCCAGAGACCGACAGCATGATCGCCACCGCGTTTTTATACATATCGCTGTTGACGGGATAATAAGGATCGTCGATATGAGTACTGAATTTCCCGACGTTGGAAAAGAAACGCGCGCCATATTTCCCCAATGCGCCCGACGTACTGATGCCGACGAAAATAATTCGCTCGGCGGCGGCGATATGTTGCACCGCCTGATCGATCAGCTGATTAAATTCTTCGTTGCTGACGCTTTTAAAAAAGCTGAGGATTTCGCCGATGCCAGAATCGACCGGTGGCGCATCGGTTTGTTCCAGATACAGCTTGAAACGGATGCGAAATTCCGAATAGCCGTCACAGCCCATTTTCTTGCAAAACCGCAGCACGGTGGTGGTGGAGACGCCGGCGGCCTCGGCCAGCTCGCGGATGGTCATGTACATCACTTGATTCTTGTGTTTGCTGACGTAGGTATAAACCATCAGCTCCAGGGCGTTGAGCTCGGCGATTGCTTTATGGGTAAACATGAGTCGGTCCGGCGGCTGAAAACGGGAAGCTTATCTGCGGGTTAACATAGCAAAATTCACCGCCGCTGGCACTGCCGGGCAAAAAGAAAAGCCGCACCAGTCAGGCGCGGCCCAGGGTTCACGACGAACAAATTAAAGCAAAACGTTCCGGAAGACATGCCATGAAAACGCGTTTCATCACACAGGGTTAGCATAGGTCAGCTTATTCCGGTGGCAAAATGCCGGTTTCTGCTTTCTAAAGACAAAGCGCGGCAAAGGCTATGGCGTCTCGGGTTTATCTTCGGACCAGCGGGCGGCGTTGACGTCCACCTTAACCGGCAGCAGCCCGATGGCGGTGAATTTATCCGCCAACTGCTGTTGCTGCCTGAACACCTCCGGCGACATGCGCTGGCTGCCGAACGGCATGCGGGCGATGGCTCTGGCCCAAATGGCCTGATCCAGGCCGGTGCTCTGAGCGAGGATCGCCGCCGCTTCCTGCGGATGGCCGTTGGCCCAGTCGCTCAGCACGCCGAGCTGTTGAATCACCTGCTTGGCGCTGTCCGGGTAGGTTTCGGCAAAGCGGCGGCTGGCGAGATAGAAGGTGTAGTGCGGCACGAGGCCTTCCGCGTCTTTCAGCCGACGGGCGTTGGCATGGGTTTCCACCTCGGCGTAGTAGGGATCCCAAATCACCCAGGCGTCGACGCTGCCGCGCTGGAAGGCGGCGCGGGCATCGCTCGGCGGCAGATAGACCGGCGTGATGTCCTTGTAGCTCAAGCCGGCCTGTTCCAGCGCGCTCACCAGCAGGTAATTGACGTCAGACCCTTTGTTCAACGCCACGCGTTTCCCTTTCAGATCGGCCACGGAGCGGATCGCCGAATCCTGCGGCACCACGATGGCTTCGGTTTTCGGGCTGGGCGGCGAATGCGCCAAATAAACCAGATCGGCCTTGGCGGCTTGCGCGAAGGCCGGCGGAGCGTCGCCGGTCGCCGCCAGATCGATGCTGCCGACGTTCAACCCTTCCAACATCTGTGGGCCGGCGGGGAATTCTATCCAGCGAACCTTGATACCCTGCGGCTCCAGGGTTTTTTCCAGCGTACCGCGGTATTTCAGCAGCGCAAAAATGTTGGCTTTTTGGTAACCGATGGTGATTTGCTGCAGTTTCTCCTGCGCGCCGGCCGGCAGGCTAAACAGGCCGAGCAGCAGGGCGGCGATCAGCGGCGTTGTGAGTTTTCTCATCATGATCTTCCGATAGGCGAAGTGAACGGTAGCGATGACGCGCTGGGCGTAACGCCATGAAACGGCATTTAAATTTTCCTGCGGCGGGATAAGGGCGATGATAATGAGCGGCGCAGTGGCGTGTAAAGCGCCCGCTTATGCTGAATAATGCCTTGCTTAGCCATAAATGAGCTTAATCGGGAGAGGGTGAGCTCGACGCTACGCCGCGTCACGCTCACGCGAACGCGCCAGCAACAGCGGAACCAACAGATACAGGGCGGCGGCCAACGCCCAGACCAGGCCGGGCCAGACATCGCGCGTGGCGGCGTACAGCGCCGTCGCGACCAGCGGCCCCGCGACGCCGATCAGGCTGCCCATGCTGGCCAGCGTCCCTTGCAGCTCGCCCTGATGATCGTCGTCCACCTTGTGCGCCATCAACGCCTGCAGCGCCGGCAGCGCCATACCGCCCGCGGCGAAGAACGGCAGCAGCGCAAAGGGCGCCCAGCCGCGGGTGGCGATCGATAACAGCACCAGACCCAGCGCGTCGGCCGCCAGGCCGATCAGCAGTGCCTTGCGCTCGCCGAGCCGTGCGACCAGCGGGCCGATGGCGAAGGCCTGCGACAGCGCGTGGCAGGCGCCGTAACCGGCCAGCGACAGGCCCGCCACCATCATGCTCCAGCCGAAACGATCCTGACCGTATAAAATCCACAGCGTGGCCGGCGCCTGTGAAACCAGCGCCATGATCAGGTAAATACCGGCCAGCGGCAGCAGGCCCGGTTTGCCGTGCAGCCGACGCAATGACGAAAATGGATTAAGGCGGATTTTCTCGGCGGCGCGGGCGCGGGGTTTACGCGATTCCGGCAGCAGGAAAAACGCCATGATCAGGTTGAGGGCATTCATCGCCGCCGCCGCCAGGAAGGGGGCATGCAGATGCCATTCGCCCAGCGATCCACCGAGCAGCGGACCGACGATAAAACCGACGCCGAACACCGCGCCCACCAGGCCAAAACGCCGCGCGCGCTGGCCGGCGGGGGTAATATCGGTGACGTAAGCGGTGGCGACCGCCATGTTGGCGCCGGTGATGCCCGCCAGCAACCGGCCCAGATAGAGCCAGGCCAGCGTCGGCGCGAACGCCATCAGCAGATAGTCGGCCGCCGCGCCGGCGAGCGAAATCAACAGCACCGGACGCCGGCCGAAACGATCGCTCAGTGCACCGAGGATCGGTGAAAACAGGAATTGCATCAACGCATACGCCGCCAGCAGCGCGCCGTAATGCACGCTGCCGGCGTCGAGGCCGCCCAGTGAGCGCAACAGGGCCGGCAGGATAGGCATGATCAGGCCGATGCCTACCGCATCCAGCAATACCGTCAACAAAATAACCAGCATAGGTTTTTTCAAAATTGCGACTCTAACAGTGATAGAGTATTGAGTATTCCATAGTAACCCTATCAGTGATAGAGAGATGAGCGAAAAAAATACCGCGACGCGTTTAACGCGAGAGACCGTCCTGCGCGGGGCGCTAGCGTTGTTGAATGACATCGGCATCGATGCCCTGAGCACCCGTCGCCTGGCACAACATTTGGGGGTGCAATCTCCCACGCTCTATTGGCATTTCAAGAACAAGGCCGAACTGCTGAAGGCGATGGCGGAAACCATCATGTTGGATCACCGTGAAGAGGTGCCCGCCGACATGCCCTGGCAGGATTGGGTCGTTACCAATGCGAGCCATTTCCGTCGGGCGCTGCTGGCTTACCGCGACGGCGCGCGTCTGCATGCCGGCACCCGGCCGCAGGAACCGCAATTCGCCATCATTGAGGCCAAGGTGGCGCTGTTGTGTCGGGCGGGGTTGACGCCGGAACGCGCCGTTAATCTGCTGTTCGCCGTCGGACGTTTCGTGGTGGGCTGGGTGCTGGAAGAGCAACAAATGCAGTCGGACGATGCGCTGAATGACGCCGATCGCCAGCGTTACCCGCTGCTGTGCGAAGGCTGGGAAACATTGCAGGATAAGGGCGCAGACGCGCTGTTCGAAGCCAGCGTGCGGCTGTTGGTTGACGGCGCCGAGGCCGAATTGACGATCGACAATAATCACGGCCAGCAATCATAAAACCGGGCTTATCTATAGGAAATTTATAGGAAATACCCACTTTTCGTTAAAGCCATGGCGGCTACATTCCCTTAACATCATCATGTCTTTTGATGATAATTATTAGCACGCTGCTCAATTGTTCTTCGCAGTGATGTTACGGATTAAATCCGTTTGTTTAAGGGATAGTTTCACCATGGAAATCAATGTTAATGGCCGGGTGGTTACACTCGGCAATCTCGCGCCCGACACGCCGCTGCTGTACGTTTTACGCAACGATCTGCAATTGAATGGCCCCAAATACGGCTGCGGCCTGGGGGAATGCGGCGCCTGCACGGTGCTGATCGACGGCGTCGCCGCGCGCTCTTGTTCAATGCCGCTGTCCGCCGTAGGAAGCAAATCCGTCACTACCCTGGAAGGCTTGGGCACACCGGACGCGCTGCATCCAGTGCAGCAGGGGTTTGTCGATGAGCAGGCGGCGCAGTGCGGTTACTGCACCAACGGCATGATCATGACGCTGGTCGCGTTGTTCGAACGCGAGCCGGAGGCGGACGAGCAAACGATCAAGAAAGCGCTGGCCTACAACCTGTGCCGCTGCGGCACTCACCTTGAGATCTTGCACGCCGCCGAGCGCGCCCGCGATCTGTTGGCAGCACGGAGGCAAGCATGAGCCGCCTCGAACTGACTCGCCGCCAGTTGTTGCAGGCCGGCGGGGTGGTGATGGTCAGCAGCCTGCTGCCCGCGCCGTTTAACGCCTTCGCCGCCGAGGCGGTTGTAGCGCCTGCCGATCTGCCGCTGGATCGGGTGGACAGCTTTATCAGCCTCACCGCCGACGGCCGGGTAACGGCCTTCAATGGTCACGTCGATCTGGGTACCGGCATTCGCACCGCGCTGGCGCAGATCGTCGCCGAAGAAATTTGCGTGCCGTTCGAGCACGTCACGATGATCCTTGGCGATACGCAGCGCACGCCGGATCAGGGGCCGACCATCGCCAGCGCCACCATTCAGGTCACGTCGGTGCCGCTGCGACAGGCGGCGGCGCAGGTGCGGCACATGCTGACGGCGTTGGCGGCCAAAGCCTTCGAACTGCCGGCCGACCAGCTGACGGCGGCGGCGGGGCAGGTATTTGTGACCAAAAAACCGGGGCGCTCACTGAGCTATGCACAGCTGGCGAGTGGGCAGAATCTGCACGTGATGCTGGATAAAAACGTTCAGTTGAACAGCGAACACCAGAATCGCTACGTCGGCCGCGCCGTTGCCCGGGTCGACATTCCGGCCAAAGTGAGCGGTGGGCTGACCTACGTGCACGACCTGCGCTTGCCCGGCATGCTGCATGGCCGGGTGGTGCGCCCGCCTTACGTAGGCGCCGACAGCAGCGCCCCGCTGGGCGGCGGCCTGCTGTCGGTGGATGAAAATTCGATCGCGCACCTGCCGGGCATCGTGAAACTGGTAGTGATCAACGATTTCATCGGCATCGTGGCCGAGCGCGAGGAGCAGGCGATCGCCGCCATGCGCCAGCTGAAAACCAAATGGCAACCCTGGGCCGGGTTGCCGGATCTGTCGCCGGAAGCGCTGCCCGCCGCGCTGGAAGCCAACCCGAAAACCGACCGCGTCCTGCGCGACGATGCGGGAACGGACGCCGCGCTGGCGGCGCTGCATACCGAAGTGCAGGCCGACTATGTCTGGCCCTACCATCAGCACGCCTCGATCGGCCCTTCCTGCGCGGTGGCGGAGGTTAAAGACGGGCGGGCGCAGGTGTGGTCCGGCACGCAAAACCCGCACGATCTGCGCAAAGACATCGCCACGCTGCTGGAATTGCCGCCTGAGCAGGTGCACATCACCCGCATGGAGGCCTCCGGCTGCTATGGCCGCAACTGCGCCGACGACGTCTCGGCGGACGCGGCGCTGTTGGCGCGGGCGACCGGCCGCTCGGTGCGGGTGCAGCTGATGCGCGAACAGGAATCCGGCTGGGAGCCGAAGGGCACCGGCCAGCTGATCCGGGTGCGCGGCGGCCTCGACGCGCAAAACCGGGTGGCGGCCTACGAACTGAAAACCAGCTATCCCTCCAACAATGCGGTGACCTTGCCGCTGGTGTTGACCGGCAAGGTGGCCAACCGGGCCGATGTGCAACAGATGGGCGATCGCACCGCCATTCCGCAATACGCGTATCCGCACATGCGGGTGATCTGTCAGGACGCCGCGCCGATCGTGCGGGCGTCGTGGATGCGCGGCGTTTCGGCGCTGCCCAACGTGTTCGCCCATGAATCCTGGATCGACGAACTGGCCTGGCACGCCGGCGAGGACCCGATCGCGTTTCGCCTGCGTTACCTGAGCGATCCGCGCGCGGTGGCCTTGATTGAGGCCCTGAAGCGGCAAGCCAACTGGCAAGACGGCCCGGCGTACCGGTCGCACGCCGCCGGCGCCGAAGTGGTGAGCGGCCGCGGTTTCGCCTATGCCCGCTACTTCCACAGCAAATTCCCCGGCTTTGGCGCCGCCTGGGCGGCCTGGGTGTGCGATCTCAGCGTCAACCGCCTTTCCGGGCAGATCACGCTCGATAAAATCTTCGTAGCGCATGACTGCGGGCGCATGATCAACCCGGCAGGGGTGCGCCATCAGGTGCACGGCAACATTATCCAATCCGCCAGCCGGGTACTGAAAGAGTTTGTGACCTTTAACGAGACGGGGGTGACGTCATTGGACTGGGGCGGCTATCCGATCCTGCGCTTCGACGAATTGCCGCAGATCGATATCCAGCTGATTGACCGCCCGGACGAAGCGCCGATGGGTGCCGGCGAGTCCGCCTCGGTACCGAGTGCGGCGGCGATCGGCAACGCGCTGTTTGACGCGCTCGGCGTGCGTCTGCGCGAGGTGCCGTTTACGCCGGCACGGGTGCTCGCCGCGCTGCGCGCCCAGGCCGGCCATTAATCCCCCGTAACGAACAAGGACAGCAAAGATGAGTAAGATGAAAAAAATCGTCGGGTGGGGCGGCGTCACGGTGATCGCCGTTGTGGTGGCCGGCGTGGTCGCCAGTTGGCAGCCGGAAATCGCGCCGCTCGCCGCCGATGCGACCCACCGTTTCAGCGAGGCGCAGATCGCGCGCGGCAAAACGCTGGCCGACCTCGGCGACTGCGCCGTGTGCCACACCCGTGCGGGCGGCGAGCGCAACACCGGCGGGCTGGCGATGGAGATCCCCTTCGGCACCATTTACACCACCAACATCACGCCGGACGTGGAAACCGGCATCGGCAGCTGGAGTTACGCGGCGTTCGTACGCGCCATGCGGCACGGCGTCGATCGCCAGGGCCGCTATCTCTATCCGGCGTTTCCCTATACCGCCTTTACCCGCACTCGCGACGAGGATCTGCAGGCGCTGTATGCCTATCTGATGTCGCAGCCGCCGGTCAAGTACCGGCCACCGGCCACCGATTTGCACTTTCCGTTCAATATTCGCCAGGGCATCTTTGCCTGGAACCTGCTGTTCCTGACGCCGGACGCGATGCCGGAACAGGCGGCCCAAAGCGCCGACTGGAACCGCGGCGCGTACCTGGTCGAAGGGCTGGGGCACTGCAGCGCCTGCCATTCGCCGCGCAACGTGCTGTTCGGCGAGAAAACCGGTGACGAGCACCTGGCCGGCGGCGTGGCGGAAGGCTGGACGGCGCCGGCGTTGACCGGCCGCTCACCCGCGCCGCTCGCCTGGACGCAGCAGGATCTGGTCGATTTCATGCGCACCGGCTACTCGGCCAACCACGGCGTCGCCGCCGGCCCGATGGCGCCGGTGATCGAAGAAGGGCTGTCGCGCTTGCCGCAGGCCGATCTGCAGGCGATCGCCGTCTATCTGCGCAGCTATCATCCTGAAACGGCGGCGGGCGCTACGGCGGCAACGTTAAACGCTCAGGCGGAACGGCAGGTGGAGCCTCTGAGTTCGGAAGGGGCACGGCTGTTTTCCGGCGCCTGCATGGCATGCCATGCGCAGGAAAAAGGCGCGCAGATGGCGGGGGTGCGGCCGTCTCTGGCGCTGAACACTAACTTGTTCGCCGATGCGCCGGACAACGCCATTCGTGTGGTGCTGGACGGCATACAGCGGCCGGCGAACGCCGAGCTGGGCTATATGCCGGGTTTTCGCCATAACCTGAATGACGCGCAGATCGCCATTCTGCTCAACTACCTGCGGCAGCATTACGCCGGTCAGGCGCCGTGGCCGGACTTGGCGGCGCAGGTCAGCCGTTTGCGCGCCGAAACCGCGCAGAAATAGCCGCCTGGGGCTGGACAGCCGCGCCGCGGTGACGACAATAGACCTTTTCACATGGACAGAGGCAGTAAAATGAATACGTTAGACGCGATCCGCCAACGCCGCGCCACCAAGCAGTTCGATACGCAGTACGTGATGACGCTCGAAGAGAAAAAAGCGCTGTTGAACATTGCGCTGCAGGGCGCACCCAGCGCGTTTAACCTGCAGCACTGGCGCCCGCTGCTGATCGAAGATCGCGCGCAGCGCGAGAAAATTCGCGAAGCGGCGTGGGGGCAGGCGCAGGTGACCGACGCATCGATGCTGGTCGTGCTGTGCGGCGATCTGTCGAGCTGGGAGTCACAGGTTAAAAACGTCTGGGCCGAGGCGGCGGAGCCGGTACAGCAGTTCATGATCCCGGCCGTCGATCAGTATTATCGCGGTAAGCCGCAGGTGCAGCGCGACGAAGTGATGCGCAGCAGCGGCATCTTCGCCCAGACGCTGATGCTGGCGGCCAAGGCGCAGGGCTACGACTCTTGCCCGATGGACGGATTTGATTTCGACGCGGTGGGTGAGATTATCAATAAGCCGGCGCACTATCAGATCGCGCTGATGGTCGCCATCGGCAAGGCGGCGGGGCAGCCTTATCCGCGCATCGGCAAACTGCCGTTCGACGACGTGGTGAAAACCGACCGTTTCTGATCTGAGCGGTGAATGACAAAAGGGAAGGCTTGCGCCTTCCCTTATTTTTTGGTGACGCACAGTTCGTTCCAGTAGCTGAAACGGATGCGCCGTTGCAGGCGGTGATGCCACATAGAAAACTCCTTCTACCCTACACGGTTTAAATAAATAGCACCGCGCCGGACACAAGGCGAATGCCTTATTGTGCATAGCTTGCCCGTCGGGCGGGATTAACCGATTTTACCGGCCCGATGCACGGCGAGCGTCCATCGCCAGCCGAAGTTCATGCCCGCTGCCGCGCCGAGAATGGCCAGCGTGCCCAGCAGCTGCAGCAGGCTGAGACGGTGCCCGAACACTGCCCAGTCCACCACGATCGCCACTGCCGGGTAGATAAACGACAGGGCGCCGACCAGGGCCGTGGGGATCTTCTGAATGGCGCCATAGAGCAACGTGGACATCAAACCGGTATGCACCAGGCCGAGGGTTGCCAGCAGCAGCCAGTCGATGGGGGCCGCAGGCGGCGTGGCCAGGCCGGCGAACGGTGCCAGTGCCAACGTGCCAACGGTCAGTTGAATCAACACGATGAGCTGCGGCGGCAACGCGGCCAGCCGTTTGACGATCGCCGCCGCAATGGCGTACATCAGGGCCGCACCGAGCGCCAGTACCACGCCGAGCAGGTAGTCATCGCCGCTGCCGCCGCTTTGCCGGCCGGCGACGATCAACACCATCCCCGCGAACGCCAGCAGAAGCCAGCCCAGCCGGTTAGCCGTCAGTTTTTCGCCGAACAGCAGCGCCCCCAGCGCCACCAACATAAACGGCTGAACATGGTAGGTCACGGTGGCGACAGCGATCGAAGCATGCTGATAGGCAGCAAACAATAGCGTCCAGTTGAGCACCAGCGCGATACCCCCGAGGATGGCGACAGCCAGCTGCCGCCGGTTGATCGCGCCGAGCTTCAACTGACCGAGTGCGGCGCAGGTCGCCAGCATCGCCAGCGCGCCGAACGCGCAGCGCCAAAACACCACCGTTGTGGGCGGCTGCCCTAAAACGAGTACCGGCCAACCGACGGTGCCTGAGATGGTCATGGCGAGGATCATTTGCACTACGCCGCGCGTCTTTGTTTTCATGTTGTTGCCCTCGCTGCCTGACCATGCTTGTGGTGAAGCCGCTTAATCATTAAAATGAACAATTGGACATTATGATGAACACGCATGCAGCTGTTCGTCAAGTCGAACAAACGGATGATATAGAGAACGATGAGCAATAACCTGATGCAGAACATTACGCCGATCGGCCTCTTGTCGGCGGCGATCCGCCGCGAGCGTGAGCGATTGAACCTGTCGGTGACCGAGCTGGCGAAGCGCGCGGGCATCGCCAAGTCCACGCTGTCGCAGCTCGAAGCCGGCAGCGGTAATCCCAGCCTGGAAACGCTGTGGGCGTTGGCGATGGCGCTGGACGTGCCGGTCAGCCGACTGATTTCGCAACCCAGCAGGCCGGTGCAAGTGATCCGCGCCCATGAAGGAACGCCGGCCCTGTCGGAGCAGGGCAACTACGCCGCCACGCTGCTGGCCACCTGCCCGCCGGGCGCGCAGCGCGACATTTACCGGCTGCGGGTGCAACCCGGAGAGGCGAAACTTTCCCGGCCACATCCCCCCGGCACCGTCGAGCATGTGATCATCAGCAGCGGGCGAGCGCGCCTCGGGCCGGCGGAGCAGCCGCTGGAGCTGAGCGCCGGCGATTACATCAGCTACTCCGCCGATCGCGAGCACGTTTTCGAAGCGCTGGAGCCGGAGACCACCGCCGTGATGTTGATAGAACAGGGTTAGCCCGGGCGTTGAAGGTCCGTTTATTGAAAATGATTCTCAATTATATTAGTGTGCCCGCCTGTTTTGACGCCGGGGCAGGCGCGTAGCCCGGCGTCGCCGTTTATTGCCCTTCAAGGACCGAAGATGAAAATCGCTATTCCTTCCCTGCTGTTATTCGCCGGTTTGACGGCAACGCACCCGGCCACCGTGTTGGCCGCTACACCGCCCGTCGCGGCGGATCAGGGCCAGAACGACACGGCCAACAACGATTTCAGCTTCGTGCGCTATCGCGCGGATTACCGCGTCAACGCCAACGCCACCAACGTGAAGACGGAAAGCTACGAAGTGCTGCTGAAGACCAAGGCGGCGGTCGAAAAATTCAGCCAGATCCGCCTGAGCTACAGCGAAAAAATGGAAACGCTGGAGGTGGTCGCCGCCTACACGCTGACTGCCGACGGCCAGCGGCACGACGTGGCGCCCGATCGCATCTATACCCAGGAGAGTTACTCCAGCGCCACGGCCCCGCTGTATGCCGACCGCAAAGTGCGCGTCATCGTGTTCTCCAACCTGGCGCCGGGCTCGCGGGTGGTGTATGAGCTGCGCCGCACGCAAAACACCCCGTATTTCCCCGACTATTTCGGCCTGTGGGAGACGTTCAGCGTTTTCGATCAGTTCGACGACGCCGAAGTGACCCTGCAGGCACCGGCCAAGCTGCCGATGCATATCTTCACGCGTGGCGTGGAAGGCGGGGACAAGCCGCAGATCCGCAACGGCCAAGCGCACTGGCGCTGGCATTATTCGCGCAGCGCGCCGATGAAATCACAAAACTGGGCAGCGGACAGCTGGACCTTCAGCCCGACCATCATGGCGAGCACCTACCGCGAGTGGCCGCAGTTGGCCAAGGCCTATCAGCTGAAGGCCGGTGCGGCGGCGAAGGTGACGCCGGGCATCCAGGCACTGGCAGACAACATCACCGCCGGCATCAGCGATCGGCGCGAGCAGGCGGAGGCCCTCTATCGCTGGGTGGCGCAAAACATTCGCTACGTGGCGGTGTATCTTGGCAACGGTGGGCTGGAGCCGAATTCGGCGCAGAGCATTCTCGACAACCACTACGGCGACTGTAAGGACCACGTGGTGATCCTGGAGGCGCTGCTCGCCGCCAAGGGTATTGAAAGCTCACCGGTGCTGATCGGTATGGATGAAGGCCCGTTACTGCCTAAAGTGCCGCTGCTCAGCCGCTTTAATCACGCCATCACCTATGTGCCGGAGTTCAAACTGTACCTGGACTCCACCAACCCCTGGGCGCGGTTCGGGCAACTGCCGCAAGGCGATCTGGGGGCGCCGGTGCTGCTGACGCGCGACGCCAAGCTGGCGCGCACGCCGGGCAGCGATGAGCAGCCGGTCAAGAGCGCGCTGAGCGTCGATTTCGTGTTTGACAAAGCGGGCAATCTGCACGGACAAACCGAGCGTCGGCTGAGCGAAGTGGAAGAAATTGACCTGCGGGGCTATTTCTCGCAGATCAACCGGCAGAACCGGGCGCAGGCCGAAGCGTCGATCATGTCCGCCTCCGGTATCGACGGCAGCGGCGAAGTGGCGATGAACAGCGATCCGCTGGATCTCAAAAAACAGTTCGGTTACCGCTTCCGCTTCAAGGCGGACGACTACGTCGATTTCGGCGTGGTGGGCGGCATGACGCTACCTAATCCGCCCGGTGGCAAATCGTTCCGCACGCTGTATACCACCACGGCGGCACCGGACAACGAAACGCCGTTCTACTGCAGCGCGCAGCGCTACGACGAAACCTACCGTCTGCAGCTGCCGGCCAACGTGCCGATCATCGCCATTCCGCAAGACAGACAGTTCCGCAATGCGGCGGGCGACTATCGCGTGGCGTGGCGGCGCGACGGGCAGCAGGTGATCGTCAATCACCGCCTGCAGGTGAACGCTATTCGCGGCAAGGAGGCGCTGTGCCAGGCACAGGATTACCCGGCGTTCCGCGAGCTGTTCCAGCAGGTGCGGCGCGGTTTCCGCGGCCAGGTGGTGTACGGCGAATTGGCCAACGGCAAATAAGCCGCTGCCCCGTCGCGCTTAGCGGCGGGGCGCACGCCTCAGTTGAACTCGCCCGCGACCCCAGACCACAGGCTGACGCGGCAGCCGCGTGCGGCGAAAGCGTCCATCTCGCGCTTGATGCCGCCGCTCTCTTGCCAACCCGGCAAATCGAGCACGATCAACTCATCCATCGCCGCCATGAACAGGGCGTCGATCGGCGCCCACAGCTTGCCGATGGCGGTTTTGTCGAGCTCTTGCAAACACAGGTTGATCGGATGTGACATGCTGACCTGGCTAAAAACGGCGCTGCCGGCGCGTACGATAGCGGCGGCGACGTCGTTGCACGCGATAAAGCGTTGCTGCACGACGTTGGCGTCGGCGTGGCTGTAGGGGCAGGCTAAAAATATTTTTCTCATTACCGTTTGTTCTCTCAATAATTGATGGTCGGGGCGAAAAAAGGGCGCAGCTTCCCCGTGAGGCGGCGCCCCGTTTATTTTTATGGCTTAGGGATAAATTTAGCGAGCGGCGGCGGCGATGGCCGTCGATTGCCTTTGCGTCTGTTCTTTTTCCAGCAATTCGGCTTCCGGCACCGAGATCTTGATGGCGATCAGGACAGCAATCATGCCACCGAGGAATTTGCCCATCATGATCGGCAACACCAGCGAAGGTTGGAAGTTGGCGGTAAAAGCTAGGTGATCGCCCAGCGTGGCCTGTGCGCAGATGCCGAAGGCCACGCACAGCACCTTATCGCGGGCGCGCATGCCTTTGAACAGGTGATAAACGGCGATGATATTGGCCAATACCATAATAAAGCCCAGCGCGCCGGTATCCGATAAACCGAGCTTTTTACCGATGAAATGCATCGGCTTGCGGCAATAGCGCTGGAATAAATAACAAATGGGGAATGTGCCCGCCAGCATAATGCCGATATAACCGGCGATCTCGATAGCGCGGAATAATTCGTCTTTGTCGGCAAATAACGGATCGAATACCCAGCCGCCGAACACCTTTTTAAACACACCGGTGAAATGCTCGATGATGCACAGCGCCAACACCAGCTTGATAAAGGCATCCGCCGCCTTGCCGAAGATCAGGAACCCTTTCACCATCGCCGCCGGCCGCAGCTTCAGCCCCAACGCCAACAGGAAGCACAGGGCGAACAGCGGGGACAGCAGCCGCAGCGCCTGCAGCAAGTCCAACTGCAGATAGTGCGCGGCAGGTGACGTGGTGGAGATAATCTCCCTGACCGGCAGGTTGTTGAAGGTGATGGTCACCAGGGCGATCAGCACGGCGAACGGAATGCTGATCAGGCCCGCCATGGCGCCCAGCGCCAGATATTTATGGTCGTCGCGGTTCAGCATGATAAGCCCGACCGGGATCAGGTACACGATGCTGGCGCCGGAGGTGTAGCCCACCAACATGGCGACGATCCACATGTCGCGGTTGGCGGCGATGGCGTCAGCCAACTGATAGCCGCCCATGTCCACGGCGATCACCGCCAGCGCCGCGATCGAGGCGTCGGAGCCGAGCGCCGAGAAGAAGGGGCCGATGCTGTACATGATCAGGTAAGAGATGATTGGGATCGCCGCCATGATGCCCGCCTGGGCGAGAAACACCGGGCCGATGGCGTGAATGCCGTTGACGAACTCACGTCCCAGTTCGCCTTCCGGTTTGACGATCGACGCCAACGCCCCGATCAGAGTGCCGGCCATGATGATATAGATGATGAAATTACCGAACTCAGCCATGGTGTTCCTCCTGCGATGAACGTAAGCCGCGCGAACGCGCGATGATTTCCTGATAGCGGGCAAACCAGACCGCCATATCGACCTCGGCGGGCTCCGTCACTTCATAGCGGTTGAGCACCTTGAGCGGCTGTTCCACGCCCAGCCCTTTACGCGCCAACAGAGCCACGCCCTGAGCGGTGATCTCTTTATTGGCGGGCGTAACGATGCGCTTTTGGATCAGGTTGGCGAGGAACTGCGTGAAATAGCGGTTGGCGGACAGACCACCGTCCACCGAAATGCTGTCGCCGATCGGTTTCAACTTATCCATGGCGTTGATCACCTCGGCGGAACGCATGGCGATGCCTTCGAGTATTGACTGCAGCAGATCCTTGCGTTCGGTTTCCAGCGACAGGCCGGCCCACATCCCGGCGGCGGAGCGATCCCAGTACGGGCAGGCCAGCCCGGAGAGCGCCGGTACAAAGGCCAGGCCGCGCGCGATGGCCGGCTGGGCCGGGAAATCGCCGAATTCATCGAAATCGTTGAACAGGCCTATCTTTCTCGCCCAGTTAATGGCGGAGGCCGCGTTATAAACGCCGCCGTCCAGGCCATACACCGGCTCGCTGCCGGGCAGCTTCCAGCACAGCGTGGGCAACAGGCCGGACTCGCCGGCATCGATCGGACGCGGCCCGGTGATCGCCTGTAAAAAAGCGCCGGTACCGAAGGTGATCTTCATCTGCCCAGGTTGATGGCAGCCGTGGCCGTATGTACCGGCAAACTGGTCGACGATGCAGGCCGTCAGCGGTACCGGTTTGCCGTTGAGCACGACGTCGCCGAAGTGGCCGATGTTGTCTCTGACCTCGGGCAGGCTGTCGATCGGCACGCCGAACAAACGGCACAGCTCCTCGTCCCACTGCAGGGTATGAATGTTGAATAACGAGGTGCGCGAGGCCGAGTTATAGTCGGTGAGATGCCTGCCGCACAGGTGGAACAGGAAGAAGGCGTCCATGGTGCCGAGCCGCAGGCGGCCGCGTTGCGCCAGCTGCCTGGCCCCCGGCGCGTTGTTCATCAGCCAGCCCATCTTGCTGGCGGAGAAGTAGGTATCGAGCGGCAGGCCGGTTTTCGCCATCACCAGCGGTTCGACGCCTTCGCGTTTCAGGCGCTGGATCTCCGGCTCGGTGCGCTGATCTTGCCAAACGATGGCGTTGTACAGCGGCAGGCCGCTGTCGGCGTCCCAGGCCAGCAGACTTTCGCCCTGATGCCCTAAACCGATGGCGTCCACCATGTCGCACTGGCTGAGACAGCGGCGGATATTCGCCAGAATCTCCAGGGCGTCGTGTTCCACCCAGCCCGGATTGGGGGTGATCTGCTTGTGCGGCATGCTGGCCGGCGAATGGTGCCTGCCGTCTTCGCCGAACACCACGACCCGGGTGCCGGTGGTCCCCTGATCAATCGCGGCATAACGTTGATTCATCATTGCTTCGCTCTCTTATAGGTTTTGTTTTTTATTGTGCCTGGTGTTGGTTGTATGACTGTTTTAATAATCTATCTTCAATTTCACACATTAAAGCAACATAAATCACAAGATAAAATAACCCCGCGTGATCGACCTCATACTTTTTGCTTATCACCGCGTTCTGCGGCTTTTTTTTGGGAGTTGTGTTGTTTTTACCATTTCAAATGCGGTTATTGTGTGGTTTTATTGTGGTTATCACATCAAAACGGGACATCAGCATGATGGAAGAACAAACGGATTGGGACATTGTCGTGATTGGCGGCGGTGTGGTCGGGTGTGCGGTATTCCGCCAATTCTGCCTGATGGGCGCCCGAACGCTGCTGTTGGAAAAGGGAGGCGATATCCTGTCTGGCGCCAGCAAAGCCAACAGCGCGCTGCTGCACACCGGCTTCGATGCGCCCAGCGGCAGCCTGGAACTGCATTGCATGCAGGCCGGGTACCGGGAATTTATCGCCATCCGCGAACGGATGAATTTGCCGCTGTTACCCACCGGCGCCTTGGTTGTGGCCTGGGATGAGCAGCAGTTGGCGGCGCTGCCCGCGATCGTGCAGCAGGCGCACGACAATGGCGTGCTGGACGTGGCACAGATCGACGCCGCCGAGCTGTATCGCCGTGAGCCACAGCTGGCGCCCGGCGCGTTGGCGGCGGTAGAGGTGCCGGGCGAGAGCGTGATCGATCCCTGGAGCACGCCGCTGGCTTACCTGACGCAGGGCGTTAAACACGGCGGCGACTATCGCTTCAATACCGAGGTGACCGGCGCCGAACGCTTGCCGACCGGCTGGCGGCTAACCAGCAACCGGGGCGAGTTTCACGGCAAAATCGTCATCAACTGCGCCGGCAATCAGGGCGACCGGGTAGAAAGTTTCTGCCACCAGCCCGAGTTTGAAATTCGCCCTCGCAAAGGGCAGTTCCTGGTGTTCGACAAGGCCGCCGCCGGGCAGGTCAACGCCATTATCTTGCCGGTGCCGACGGCCATCACCAAAGGGGTGCTGCTGTCGAAAACCATCTTCGGCAATCTGCTGCTGGGGCCGACCGCCGAAGAACAGCAGGATCGAGAAACGGCAACGGTAGACGAAACCAAAATGCGCGAACTGATCGAACAGGGCACCCGGCTGCTGCCCTCGCTGGCGAATTACAGCGTGACCGCTAGCTATGCCGGATTACGCCCGGCGACCGAACAGAAACACTACCGCATTCAGCACTATCCCGAGCGGCAGTGGATCTGCGTGGCGGGCATTCGCTCCACCGGCCTGACGGCGGCGCTCGGCATCGCGCAATATGTGGAACAGCTCTATCGCGACCACTTTACACCGTGCTTCACGCCAAAAACGCCGGAGACTGTGCATTGGCCGCAGATGCCGATGCTTGCCGACTACGCGCTGCGCGATTACGCGCGCCCGGACAACGGCGGCATCGTTTGCCACTGCGAGCTGGTGACCCAACGGGAGATCGAGGCGACGTTCGATTCCGCCGTGCCGCCGGAGTGCATCGGCGGGCTGCGGCGCCGCACGCGCGTGATGATGGGGCGCTGCAACGGGTTTTATTGCTGCAGCCGGGTAGCGGAAATGGTAGGCGATCGTTTTGGCCAAACGCTGGCCGTAGGGAGCATTGATGAAAACTGAGTATCAGGTGGCGATTGTCGGCGCCGGGCCGGCCGGGATCGCGGCGGCGACCGCGCTGCGGCAAGCGGGGATCGAGGATGTGGTGATCCTGGAGCGGGAACGGCAGGCGGGCGGCGTGCCCAGACACTGTCGGCACCCCACCTTTGGGCTGCAAACGTTTTATAGGCCGATGCTGGGATCCACCTATGTCGATAAAATACTGGCGCGCGCCGGGCAGGTGGAGATCCGTACCGGCGTGACGGTGCTCGCCATCAAGCCGGACGGCGAGCTGACCATCACGGACTGCCGCGGCGTCAGCACGTTGAAAGCGCAGCGGGTGATCCTGGCGACCGGCGTGCGCGAGACGCCGCGCCATCCGCGACTGGTGAGCGGGCTGCGGCCGCAGGGCGTACTCACCGCCGGTGCGCTGCAGCAGTTCGTCTATCTGCGCGGGCTGCAGCCAGGTAAGGCGCCGGTGGTGGTCGGCACCGAGCTGGTCAGTTTCTCCGCGCTATGGACGCTGCGCAACGCCGGCGTGCGCGCCGTCGCCATGATTGAAAGCGGCGGCAGGCCCGTCGCCTGGCGGTTGAGCGCGCTCTATGCGCGTCTGATGGGGGTGCCGATTCATTATTATTCGCGGGTGACCGATATTGCCGGCTGCGATCGGGTTGAGTCCATCGAGGTGGAAAACCGCCAGGGGGAGAAACGGCGCATCGCCTGCGACAGCCTGATCTTCACCGGCCGCTTCACCGGGGAGTATACGCTGATCCGCCAGAGCCACCTGGCGCAGCGGCCGGACAGCGGCTGTCCGTTGACAGACCAGTTCGGCCGCTGTTCCGACGCCGCCTATTTCGCCGTCGGCAACATGCTGCATCCGGCGGACATGGGCGACCAGTGCTATCAGGAAGGGCTGCGCGTTGGCGAGGCCGTTGCCCGTTCGCTGCAGCGCACGCTGCCACCGGCGCGGCAAATCCTCCCGGTGCGGCATGACGAACGGATCCGCCTGACCGCGCCTACCAACGTGGCGCTGTCAGGCAAAGCCACCACGGTCACGATCAATATGCGCGTGGAACAGGCGGTGTCCGGTTCGGTGGTGGTGCGGCTGGGCGACGAAGTGCTGTATCGCAAAACGCACCGCTGCCTGCCGGAACGGCGGATCCTGCTGCGCAACATCGCCTTGCCGCCCGACGGCGAGCGTGACGCACTGCACATCAGCATAGAATCCGCCGGGTGAACGATGGCAACGGCTTGCGTCTAACGCCCTGAAACCCGTAGTATTCCGTCAGTTAACGCCGCAAGTCTCGGCGGAGGCAGTCACTCTTACTAAAGGCAGCGAGTGTAATGTGAATGGATATCTCTAATTCCGTGGAAAGGCGCAATGAAATACTGGCGCTGATCCAGGCCAACGGCCGGGTTTACGTGAATGAGCTGGCGGATAAATTCCAGGTTTCGCAGGAAACCATTCGGCGCGACCTGAACAAGCTGGAAGACTATCGGCTGATCAAGAAGATCCACGGCGGCGCGGTGAGCAGCCAGTTTAAATTCGAGCATGAATTCAACGAGCGGGCCAAAATCGCCGAGGCCGAGAAGCGCGCCATCGCGGAGAAAGCGGCGACGCTGCTCCAACCGGGCGATACGGTGTTCGTGGATTTCGGCTCCACCACGCTGGAGTTTGCCCGGCAGTTGGCGACGGTCGATCAGTTAACGGTCATCACCAACTCGCCGTTGATTGCCAACGTCTGTCTGGAGAATGACTCCATTGACGTGGTGCTGATCGGCGGGCAGTTCATCGACTCCAAAATGGCGTGCCTGGGCGCGATCGCATTGAATAATATCGAGGCGTTTTTCGCCGACTACGCCATCATCGGCGCCGGCGCGGTCAACGTGCAGACCGGCGTAATGGATCAGAACGTCAATGAAGCGGCCATCGCGCGCAAAATGATTGCCCAGAGCCGCAAGTGCATCGTGCTGGCCGACGAAAATAAGCTGCGCGGGCATGCGATGACGCTGGTGGCCAAATGGCCCGAGGTCGATTATCTGGTGACCTCCGACAGCGGTAACGCATTAGAAGGCTTGGTTTTCCCCGCCAACGTTAATGTGTTGGTGGCGCAGGTCTAAAGGGGGAGAAGCCTTTCTCCATGCGGAGAAAGGCTCAAACCGCTTCCGTCAGGCGATATCGACCGCGCGCACCTCTTTGGATCTCAACTTCACGCGGATCGGCACCGATTTATACGAAGGCGTGCCGCTCTCCTCATCGATGTAATGCAGCGGCACCAGCACGTTGGCCTCCGGGTAGTAGGCGCCGACCGAACCGGCTGAGATGTTGTAGGCGATCACCGTGATGCCTTCCAGGCGCTGGGTGCTGCCGGGCAGCGCCGTTTCCAGATCGACCACGTCGCCATGTTCCAGCCCCAAACGTTGCAGATCGCTGTCATTCATGAACAGCACGTCGCGCCGGCCGAAGACCCCGCGGTAGCGATCGTCCAGAGCATAGATGGTGGTGTTGTACTGATCGTGGCTGCGCAGCGTTATGAGCCGCAACGTGTCTTTGTCTGTCGTTATCTCGTCCTCATGCAGCCCGTTGAACACGGAAAACATCGCCTTGCCCGTCGCCGTCGGCCACTGGCGTTCGGTCGGCGGCAGCGGCATGCGGAAGCCGCCGGGTTGGCGAATACGCGCGTTGTAATCGTCGAAGCCGGGAATGGTTTTTTCGATCAGCTCGCGGATCACGTCGTAATCTTCGATCAGCTCATCCCAGGGCACCTTGCTGGCGGGCATCACCGCTTTGGCCATGCCGGCCACAATGGCGGGTTCCGAACGCAGCAGTTCCGACGCCGGTTTTAATTTGCCGGATGACGCATGCACCATCGACATCGAATCCTCCACCGTCACCGATTGCCGCCCGCCGGCCTGCATGTCCAGTTCGGTGCGGCCCAGGCAGGGCAGAATGAGGGTTTCTTTTGCCACCAACAGATGGCTGCGGTTGAGTTTGGTGCCGATATGCACGCTTAACTCCAGGGCTTTCATCGCCGGGAAGCTCTGCTCGGGGTCCGGCAATGCTACGGCGAAGTTGCCGCCCAGGCAGATCAACGCCTTCGAGGCACCATCGATCATCGCCTGCATGCATTTCACGGCATCGTGACCATGGGCTTTGGGCGGCGTGAAGCCAAACACCGTTTCCAGCTTTGCCAAAAAATCGGCCGACGGTTTTTCGGTGATGCCGACGGTGCGGTTGCCCTGCACATTGGAGTGGCCGCGCAGCGGGCAGATGCCGGCGCCCGGTTTGCCGATGTTGCCGCGTAGCAGCAGCAGATCGGCGATCAGGCGCACATTGGCCGTCCCTTTATTGTGCTGCGTAATGCCCATGCCGTAGGTCACGATGGTGGCGTTGGATTTTGCGTAGGCGGTGGCGACCCGTTCCAGGTCCTGGCGCGCCAGGCCGCTCTCCACTTCGATAGCCTCCCAATGGGTGGCCGCCAGATCGGCGGCGAAAGCGGCAAAGCCTTGCGTGTGCTCGGCAATAAAGGCGTGATCCACGGCGTTGCCTTGTGTTTCATCCAGCTGCAGCAGCGCTTTGGCGATGCCTTTGAGCGCTGCGGCGTCGCCGCCGGCCTTGACCTGATAGTAGGTGGACGCGATAGGGGTCGAACTGTAGGTCGCCATTTCGATGACGTTTTGCGGATCGGTGAAACGCTCGAGCGCCCGCTCGCGCAGCGGGTTAAACACGATAATCGGCACCTTTTTACGCGCCAGTTCATGCAGCGTGCCCATCATGCGCGGGTGATTGGTGCCCGGATTGTGCCCGATGGAGATAATCAGCTCCGCGCTGTCAAAGTCGTCCAGCGACACGGTGCCTTTACCGATGCCGATCGACTGGGGCAGGCCAACGCTGGTCGGCTCATGGCACATGTTGGAACAGTCGGGGAAGTTATTGCTGCCGAACTCCCGCGCAAACAGCTGGAACAGATAGGCCGCCTCATTGGACGCCCGGCCGGAGGTATAAAACTCCACCTGCTCCGGCGGCAGCGTTTGCAAAACGGCGGCGATGCGTTGAAACGCCTCATCCCAGGCCAGCGGGCGCAAGGTGTCCGTCCCGGCGTCATAGCACAGAGGGGTTGTCAGGCGGCCATAGTCTTCCAACTGGTAATCGGTTTTCTGCAGCAGCGACGTTACGGTGTTCTGCGCCAGAAATTCGGGCGTCACGCGCTTGCTGGTCGCTTCCCAGGTCACGGCTTTGGCGCCGTTTTCACAAAACTGGAAGGTAGATCGATGTTCTTTATCCGGCCATGCGCACCCCGGACAATCAAAACCGTCGGGTTGATTGGTGCGCATCAGCGTCACCGGCGCTTCTAAGGTGTCCATCTGCGTGCGCACGGCGATGGCCGTCGCTTTTAGTGCGCCCCAACCGCCGGCGGGCCCATCGTAGGGATGCACCCCAGGTACTGCTCGTCTTTTCGCCATTGTTGATTGCCTCCGACATCGCTTACGATAAATGCAGGTGATTGATTTACTGAAAATATTATTTTTATCGTCCAAGATGGAACGCAAGCGCCGTCGCCGTTAAACGCGAGCCTGTCGATTCAGTATAGATGAGTGAAAAAGGGAGCAACGTCAGTCTGTGCGGGGAGAACGGCGGCCCGGCGTGGCTGAAGCGGGCCGCCGGCGCGTTACTTTTTCACCACCAGTCCGACGCCGCGGCCGCGCGGATCTGATGCGGTTTCCGGCGTGCGGCCATCGATGCGGATAGCCTGAATATCCCCCATGTTCCAGCCCTGGTCTTCGAGGGTGTAACCCATGGCCTTCAGCTCGTCCGCCGGTTTGCCGGTCAGCGGCGCAAAGCTGTCATAGTAGACGGTGTCCTTCGGCAACAGCTGATGGTGCACGCGCTGGGCGGCGACCGCCTGCGCCAGCGGCAGGTGGTAATCGTAGAGGTTGTTGATCACCTGGAAGATCGAGGTGAAGATGCGTGAACCGCCCGGGGTGCCGATCACCAGGGTGACGTCGCCGTCGCGGGTGATGATGGTCGGGCTCATCGAGGAGAGCATGCGCTTGCCCGGCTCGATGGCGTTGGCGTCGCTGCCCACCACGCCGAAGGCGTTGGCGACGCCGGGTTTGGCGCTGAAGTCGTCCATCTCGTCGTTAAGCAGGAAGCCGGCGCCTTTGACCACCACGCCGCTGCCGAAGTCCCAGTTGAGCGTATAGGTGTTGCTGACCGCGTTGCCGGCGGCATCGACGATCGAGAAGTGGGTGGTTTGGTGGGTTTCCAGCCCCGGCCGCACCTTTTCGGTCGGCGAGATCGCCGTCGGGTTGATCTCGGCGGCGCGTTTTTTCAGGTAGTCGGGGGCGATCAGTTGCGCTTCCGGCACCTGGGTGAAGTCCGGATCGCCGAGGTAGTCGGCGCGATCGGCGAACACGCGTTTTTCGATTTCCGCCAGCAGGTGGATGTAGCGCGCCGAATTCAGCGGCACGCTCTTGAAGTCGGCGGCGCGATCTTCTTTGATCCCCAGCAGCTGCGCCAGCGCGATGCCGCCGGAGCTGGGCAGCGGGGCGGTATACACGGTGTTGCCGCGCCAGCTGATGCGCATCGGTTCACGCCATTTCACCCGATAGTCGGCCAAATCCGCCGCGCCGATCAGCCCGTTGTCGCGCTGCATTTGCGCCACCAGCAGGCGAGCGGTTTCGCCGTGATAAAAATCGTCGGCGCCCGATTTGGCGATGCGCTCAAGGGTGGCGGCCAGCTCCGGCTGCTTGAACACCGTGCCGGGCTTCATGGCGCCGAAATAGTCGCCGAAGTTGGTTTTACCGGCGAACAGCTTGTTGGCGTCTTCACGGTACTGATACTGCTGATCCGCCACGGTGAAACCTTGCCGGGCGTAACCGATCGCCGGCGTCAGCAGCTCGGCCCAGGGCAACTTGCCGAAGCGTTTATGCGCTTCCCACAATCCCAGCACGGTGCCCGGCACGCCGGCGGCGCGGCTGCCCACCAGGCTGAGATTCTCGATCACTTCGCCTTTCTCGTTCAGATACATAGTTTTGCCGGCGGCCTTGGGCGCCACTTCGCGGTAGTCGAGGAAATAGGGTTTGCCGTCGACGTACAGCGTCATAAAGCCGCCGCCGCCGATATTGCCGGCTTCAGGGTAGGTAACGGCCAGGGTAAAGGCGGTGGCGACCGCCGCATCGACCGCATTGCCGCCGGCCTGCAGAATGTGCGCGGCGACCTTGGCGCCATACTGATCCGGGGCGGCGACCGCGCCGGCGGTCAGTTCGGCGGCAAAGGCAGCGGGAACGGTGCAGGCAAGGGCCACGCTCAGAGCTATCGTTTTCAATAAACCGGCAGACATAGAAGATCCTTTTAGCGATGTTCAGTTATCAGGTGAATTCAACTAATTATTTTGAAACAGCAGGTTAGCGCGTTTTCTTCGGGCTGTTGCGACGCTTTATTGAAAGTAGCAGCGGGCAGGCGGGGCCGCCTGACCAGAGTAGCAAATCGTGACGTGGCGCGTTATGCGCCGGCGGGCAGCGCCGACTGCAGCCATTGGCAGAAGTGCCGGGCGAGCGGATTGTGTTCGCTGTCGCGGTGCAGCAGCCACGCCCAGTTGGCGCCGCGCACGCGTTGCTCGGTTAACGGTTGCAGCAGCCCGGCGTCGCGCGCGTGTTGCGCCAGCAATTGGCTGACCAACGCGATGCCGAGGCCGTTGCAGGCGGCGTCCAGCAGCAGACCAGGATCGGAGAAGTTCAGCCCGCTGTCTCGCTGGCCGACGTGCGCGCCGCCCGCCACCGCCCAGTGGCTCCAATCCATCTCGCGTTCGCCGTGCAAGGTCACGCGCTGCTCCGGCGTCAACGCCAGCAGGCTGGGGTGGCAGGCGGGGTAGAGTCGGTCGGTACAGAGAACGTTAAAGGTGCAGTCCGCCTGCGCGCTGAGATCGTCACGGATCGCCAGATCGATGCTGTCCGTCGCCATATCCGGCGGTTCAAAGCTGGTGAACAGCCACAGATCGATCTGCGGATGCTGCCGATTGAAATCGCCCAGCCGCGGCGTCAGCCAGTGGCGGGCAAAGGCCGGGGTGGTGTTAACGATCAGTTGGTTGGGTTTGCGGTACTGATCCAAACGGCGAATGCCGACGGCCAGCTGTTGCAGCATCACCTGTGCGGTGCTGAACAGATCGTGGCCGGCGTCGGTCAGCGCCACGCTGCGGCCGGTGCGGAAGAACAGCGGTTGCTCCAGAAACGCCTCGAGGCTGCGGATTTGCTGGCTGATCGCCGACTGAGTCAGGTGCAGCTCTTCGGCAGCCTGATGAAAACTGCCCAGGCGCGCCGCCGCTTCGAAACCGCGCAGGGCGCTCAAGGGGGGCCAGTGTTTTAACATTATCGATAAGCCTGTCTAATCAGATATCCGCTAAATATATCGTTTGTCGCGGTGGCAGGGGAAGACTAGCATGGGATTCAAGCGCTGGAGCGTAAAAAAACCGGCTAACAGTTTGAATTTAAATCAATTTAAAGAGGCTATTTATGTCAACGCGTCGCACCTTTATCAAGCAGCTTTCGGCGGTGGCCGGTGTGAGCTTGACGGCATCATTGGGCATCCCGTTACGCGGTCACGCGAAAGCTGCGCTTAATCCGGCCTGGCGGATGCCCGACGAAGGGGAACCGCAACAGCGGGCGTTTCTCGCTTTCGGCGCGCAGCGTGCGATTTGGGGCGGGTTCACCGCGGACGTGCAGGCAGCGCAGGGGCGCATCGCCCGCGCCATCGCCGACTTTCAGCCGTTGACGGTTTTTTGCCGCGGCAATGAACGTCAATTGGCTGAGGCCACCTGCGGCAGTCACAACGTCAGCTATGTTGTCACTGAGCTGGATGATATTTGGATGCGCGACATCGGCGCCAATTTCGTCGTCAATGACGCCGGCGAACTGGGCGCGGTGGATTTCAACTTCAACGGCTGGGGCGATAAGCAGCAACATGCCAGGGATGCGCGTCTGGCAGGGTTTGTCGCCAGGCGATACGGCGTCGCTCAACCGCGCCGCAGCGCGCTGGTAGGCGAAGGCGGCGGCATCGAGGTGGATGGGCACGGCACCGGCATCATGACCGAGAGCAGTTGGGTGAATGCGAACCGCAACCCGGGCTGGAGCCGAGACCGGGTTGAGCAAGAGCTGAAGGCGATGCTCGGCCTGCGCAAAATTATCTGGCTGCCGGGCATTAAAGGCCGGGACATCACCGATGCCCACGTCGATTTTTATGCCCGTTTCGTGCGGCCTGGCGTGGTGGTGGCCAACCTGGATACCGATCCGGCCTCTTATGATCATGCGGTTACCCAAGCGCATCTGGCGATCCTCAAAGCAGCGACCGACGCCGACGGCCGCACGCTGCAGGTACATACGCTTTCGCCGCCGCGGGCACCGCGCGAAAGCCGATTCAGTCGCCGCAACCCCGATTTCGCGGCGGGCTACATCAACTATTTCGTTATCAACGGCGCGGTGATCGCCCCGGAGTTTGGCGACCTGCAGGCGGACAAGGCGGCGTTTGAACTGCTGTCGGCGCTCTATCCGCAGCACAAGGTGGTGCAGCTGGAGATCGACGCCATCGCCGCCGGCGGCGGCGGCATTCACTGCGTGACCAGCCAATTGCCGGTGCATGGCAAGCCAGACCAGTGAATGTTCAAAAAATGCGCACGCGGTTGTTTGTCGCCATAGGGTGTGATTGGCTGAGTGGAAACATAAGGAGGCCATAATGAACGACTCACCCTTGAGCATTCCCACCTGGTATCGCGATCCGCACGCAGAACAGGCCATGGCCGAAGGCCATGCGCCCATCTGGCGGCATCTGCTGAGCCTGGTGCCGGAACACGAATTGTCCGGCGTCAGGGTGCTGGACTTCGGCTGCAATCAGGGCGGTTTTCTGCGTCTGTTGCACCAAATCCGGCCATTTCGTGAAGGACTCGGCGTCGATATCGCCCGCCAGTCCGTCGAACAGGCCAACCGCCTGAAAGGAAACCTGCCGATCGGTTATCAGACCGACAC
The DNA here is from genome assembly GCF_037027545.1 of Serratia sp. 201. Taxonomy (NCBI): domain Bacteria; kingdom Pseudomonadati; phylum Pseudomonadota; class Gammaproteobacteria; order Enterobacterales; family Yersiniaceae; genus Serratia; species Serratia sp. 201. The sequence continues at coordinate 1,433,601 of NZ_JAXCHC010000002.1, forward strand.
GCGGTTGACGGGTTATGAGAACCACTTCGATATCGCCTTCAGTCATGAAGTCATCTACCTGATTGAAGATATCGCGCAGCATGCCGCCGATATGCTGCGGGTGCTGAAACCGGGCGGTGTTTATTATGCGGTGACCGGTTGCCACACCGACAACCCGCTGTGGCCGCAATGGCGCGAAAGGGTGGCTGAACAGACGCATACCGTGGTGCGGGATCGCGCTCTGGACGACTATGCGCGCATTTTCTCCGCCGCGGGATTCCAGGTCTCTGCCCGCCGGCTGGGCTTTTCCGGCTTCGTGCCCTATGAGCCGGACGGCTGGATGCCGAATATCGCGGCGGCGATCGACTACTATTGGCACACCAAAACGGTGTTTAGACTGGTTAAACCCTAAAAATCCCCACGCGGCGCTCGGTACGCCGCCGCTGACGAGATAAGATGGCGAGATTTATGATGGATGAGGATGCGAAAACAATGGACTTTCGTTTGAACACCCGGTTATCCCTGCTTATGGTCTCGCTCTTGGCGCCCGTTGTTGGGGCCAGTGCCGCTACGCTTACGCTCGATAATCAGGATCCGGCGGCGGTGTATCTCATTCCGGACGCGAAGCTGATTCAAGAACGCGAGGGGGTGAAAATCGCCGGGCAGTCATACCGTTATTTCGTACTTCAGCTCGCCGACAATCTCCAGTATGAAGGCTATATCACCCGATGCGCCGACGACGATGCCGATAAATTGAATGAACAAGCGCGGCGACAATTGAACCGTTGTACCGAACAGGTCATCGACGACCTGGATCGGTTGATGGAAAAGACCGCCAACTTGACATTCGACTACGGCGGTACGCAAAACGTTTATCGGGGCGAAGAACATTCAACGCCTTATTATTACTATTCATTCGCCCGCGTGGCCCACTATTATCAGACCGAAGACGGACGTCATCCCCTGTATGGTCTGGTTTATCGTTGCAAACAGCCGGCGAGCGATGCTCATCGGGAGCAAGAGCCTGATGCGACTGAAACGACGCAGCCGCCGGCTGAAGTGGAACGCTTTATTGCATTGGCAAAAAATCGCTGCGCCAATGTGCTGAAACCACGCTGAACGATATTGCTCCACCGTTTCCCGCTTCGACAAGATTTTACGCTATCCTTACGCAACCCTTTCAGAAGCGAATGTCTGCATTCGATATATTGAGAATAGTCATTCTCAATGGGATCGTATTGCAATGCAGAGAAAAACGCTTTTGGTGCTTGGGCTGTCGCTGTTGCTGGCTGCCTGCGATGGGCAAAACGCCGGTGCGCCGACGGGCGCAGGCGGTGAGCAGGAGGTCGGCGTCGTCACGCTGCGCGGCCAGTCAGTGACCCTGAGCAGCGAGTTGACCGGCCGGGTCAACGCCACCATGACTTCCGACGTGCGGCCGCAGGTCGACGGCATCATCAAGCAGCGGCTGTTTACCGAAGGGGCCGAGGTGAAAGCCGGGCAGGTATTGTACCAAATTGACCCCGCCAGCTATCAGGCCAGCTACGATCAGGCCGCCGCCCAGCTGAAAAACGCCCAGGCCACGGTGCAATCCACCCGGCTCAAATCACAGCGCTATGCGGCGCTGGTGAAAGAGAACGGCGTTTCTCAGCAGGATGCGGACGATGCCAAAGCCGCCTATTTGGCGGCCGTGGCGTCGGTGGCCCAGTATCAGGCAGCGCTGGAGACGGCGCGCATCAACCTCGCCTATACCCAGGTGCGGGCACCGATCGCCGGCCGCATCGGCATCTCATCGGTGACGCCGGGCGCGCTGGTCACCGCCAGCCAGACCGATGCGTTGGCCACCATCCGCGCGTTGGATCCGATCTATGTCGATCTGACCCAGTCCAGCGCCCAGTTGCTTAAACTGCGCCGTCAGCAGGCCGCTTTGCAGCGCGGTGCGGTCACGCCGGTCGCCATCAAGCTGGAGGACGGCACGCCTTATGCCCACGCCGGCAAGCTGGAGTTGACCGAGGTGGCGGTGGATGAGGCCACCGGTTCGGTCACGCTGCGTGCGGTGTTCCCCAACCCCGAGCATGAGCTGCTGCCCGGCATGTACGTCCACGCCACGGTGGATAACGGCGTCGATCCCAAAGCCATTCTGGCGCCGCAGCAGGGCATCACCCGCAACGCCAAAGGGGAAGCCACCGCGTTGGTGGTGGACGAGCAAAACAACGTGGCGCAGCGCACCGTCAGCGCCGAACGGGTGGTGGGCAGCAACTGGCTGATCGGCAGCGGGCTGAACGAAGGCGATCGCCTGATCGTCGAAGGCACCGGCAAGGTCACGATCGGCGCCGCGGTGAAGCCGGTTGAGGTTTCAGTCGACAAAACCCAACGCGGGGAGCAGTGATATGGCGCAGTTCTTTATCCGGCGGCCGGTATTCGCCTGGGTGATTGCCATCATCATCATGCTGTGCGGCCTGATGTCGATCAATTCATTGCCCGTCTCGCAGTACCCGGATGTCTCACCGCCGCAGATTTCCATCTCCGCCACTTACCCGGGCGCGGACGCGGAAACGCTGGAAAACAGCGTCACGCAGGTGATTGAGCAGCAGCTCACCGGCCTGGACGGCCTGCTGTATTTCTCTTCGACCAGCAGCTCCAGCGGCTCGGTCAGCATCAACGTCACCTTTGATCAGGGCACCGATCCGGATATCGCTCAGGTGCAGGTGCAAAACAAGGTGCAGCAGGCGGAAAGCCGTTTGCCGAGCGCGGTCACTGCGCAGGGCGTGACGGTCAAGAAATCCCAGAGCAGCTTCCTGCTGATCGTCGGGCTGTATGACGAAAGCGACAAGGCGACAATGGCCGATATCTCCGACTATCTGGTCAGCAACCTGCAGGATCCGCTGTCGCGCATCGAGGGCGTGGGGGACGTGCAGGTGTTCGGCTCGGAATATGCGATGCGTATCTGGCTGGATCCGACCAAGCTGGCGAGCTATGCGCTGATGCCTTCCGACGTGCAGACGGCGATCGAAGCGCAAAACACCCAGGTGTCTGCCGGCAAGATCGGCGATCTACCGGCCGCCGCCGATCAGCAGCTGACCGCCACGGTAAAGGCGCAGTCGCGGCTGCAAACGCCGGAACAGTTTCGCAATATCACCCTGAAAAGCGACAGCAGCGGCGCGCTGGTGCGGCTGGGTGACGTGGCACGGGTTGAGCTGGGCAACGAAGACTACTCCGCCAGCGCGCACCTCAATGGCCACCCGGCGGCGGGGATCGCGGTCAAGCTAGCGGCGGGCGCCAACGCCCTCAACACCGCCAAACTGGTTAAGGCCAAGGTGGCGGAATACCAAAGCGCGATGCCGCAGGGCTACAAGGTGGCCTACCCGAAAGACAGCACCGACTTCATCAACATCTCGATCGAGGAGGTGGTGAAAACGCTGTTTGAAGCGGTGGTGTTAGTGGTGGTGGTGATGTTCGTGTTCCTGCAAAACCTGCGCACCACGCTGATCCCGACCATCACCGTGCCGGTGGTGTTGCTGGGCACCTTCGGCGTGCTGGCGGCGTTCGGCTATTCGATCAATACCCTGACGCTGTTCGGCATGGTGCTTGCGATCGGGCTGTTGGTGGACGACGCCATCGTGGTGGTGGAAAACGTCGAACGCGTGATGCGTGAAGATAAACTGCCGCCGCGCGAGGCGACGGAGAAATCGATGCGCGAGATCACCGGCGCGCTGGTCGGCATCGCGCTGGTGCTGTCGGCGGTGTTTCTGCCGATGGCGTTCTTCGGTGGTTCCACCGGGGTGATCTACCGTCAGTTTTCAATCACCGTCGTCTCCTCAATGGTGCTGTCGGTGGTGCTGGCGTTGACGCTGGCGCCGGCGCTGTGCGCCACATTGCTGAAATCGACGCATGAAGAACAGACCGACAAAGGGCTGCTGGGTAGATTCAACCGCGGTTATAACCGGCTGCAGGAGAAGTACGCCGACAAGGTCGGCGCAGTGATCCACCGGCCAACGCGCTATCTGCTGCTGTACGGTCTGCTGCTGATCGCCGCGGCCGTGATGTATCTGCGTTTGCCGACCGGTTTCCTGCCCAATGAGGATCAGGGTTCGGTGATGGTGCAGTACACCTTGCCGGCCGGCGCCACCAACGCGCGCACCTCGGCGGTGAGCGAGGCGGTGACCGCCTATTTCCTCGATCAGGAAAAGGCCAACGTCAGCACCATTTTCACCATCAACGGTTTCGGCTTCAGCGGCAGCGGGCAAAACGCCGGCATGGCGTTCGTCAGCCTCAAAGACTGGAGCCAGCGCAGCGGCAGCGAGAACACCGCCGACGCCATCGCCAAACGCGCCATGGCGCACTTCGCTTCGCTGCGCGACGCCCAGGTGTTCTCCATGAGCCCACCGGCGATCGACGGTTTCGGTCAGTCCGACGGCTTCACCTTCGAGCTGCAGGCCAAAGGGGCGACCACCCGCGCCGAGCTGCAGGCGATGCGCGACCAGATCGTCGCCGCCGCCGGCAACAATCCGGCATTGCTGGCAGTGCGCGCCAACACCTTGCCGGACACCCCGCAGCTGCAGGTGGAGATCGACAACGGCAAGCTGCAGGCGCTCGGCCTGAGCGCCGGTGACGTCAACAGCACCCTCAGCAGCGCGTTCGGCAGCACCTACATCAACGACTTTATCGACCGCAACCGGGTGAAAAAAGTCTATATGCAGGGCGACGTGCAGTACCGCGCCAAGCCGGAAGACCTCGACCGCTGGTTTGTGCGCGGCACCAATGCGTCGGGCGCCAGCAGCATGACGCCGTTCTCCGCCTTTGCGTCTTCGCACTGGATCTACGGCCCGGAAAACCTGTCGCGCTATAACGGGCTGTCGTCGTTCGAGATCACCGGGCAGGGCGCCGCCGGCGTCAGCTCCGGTACGGCGATGAGCGAGATGGAGAAACTGGCGGCGAAATACTCCGCCGGCAGCAGCTATTCCTGGAGCGGGCTCTCCTATCAGGAACGGCTGACCAGCGGCCAGGCGTCGTCGCTGTACGCCATTTCGCTCATCGTGGTGTTCCTGTGCCTGGCGGCGCTGTATGAGAGCTGGTCGATTCCATTCGCGGTGATGTTGGTGGTGCCGATGGGTGTGGTGGGCTCGCTGCTGGCGATCACGCTGCGCGGGCTGGAAAACGACATCTACTTCCAAGTGGCGCTGCTCACCATCATCGGCCTGTCGGCGAAGAACGCTATTTTGATCGTCGAGTTCGCCGAGGAGATGCACCAGCGGGGGGAAACGCTGATTGGCGCGGCGGTCCACGCGGCACGCATGCGCCTGCGGCCGATCCTGATGACCTCGCTGGCGTTCACCGCCGGGGTGCTGCCGCTGGCGGTATCCAGCGGCGCCGGCGCCAACAGCCGAATCGCCATCGGTACCGGCATTATCGGCGGTACGATCACCGCCACCGCATTGGCCATCTTTTTCGTACCGCTGTTTTATGTGTTGGTGCGCCGCATGTTTACCCGCCGGCCCACCAACTCGCCGTCTCAGGCAGGAGAATAACGTGTTGCAACGAGTCATGATGTTAACTTTACCGCTGCTGCTGAGCGGGTGTCTGTCGCTGGATCCACACTACCAGCGCCCAGCGGCGCCGGTGCCCGCCAACCTGCCGCAGGGCGAGGCCGCCGGCAAGCAGGCGTTGAGCTACCCGGACGTCGCCTGGCGCGACTATGTGCAGGACGCCAGGCTGCGGCAGGTGGTGGCGCTGGGGCTGGACAGCAGCCGCGATCTGCGCGAGGCGATCGCCAATATCGCCTCGGCGCGCGCCCTGTACGGTGAGCAGCGCTCGGCGCTGTTCCCGACGATCAACGCCACCGCCGACGGCAGCCGCGGGCGTTCGCTGACCGGTAGCGGCAATGCCACCGCCATCAGTCAGAGTTATGAAGCGCAGGCCGGCGTCAGCGCGTTCGAGCTGGATCTGTTCGGCAAAAACGCCAGCCTGTCGCGCGCGGCGTTCGAAACCTATCTGGCCAATTCGGAGGCGGCGAAAAGTACTCGCCTGACGCTGATCGCCGATATCGTCACCGACTGGGTGGCGGTGGCGGCCGAGCGCAACAATCTGGCGGTGGCGCAGCAGACGATGGAAAACGCCAAACGTTCGCTGGACGTGACGCGTAAGAACCAGCAGCACGGCATTGCGTCGCTGGTTGACGTGGCGTCGGCGGAGACCGTTTATCAACAGGCGCGATCGGACGCCGCCAGCTATGCGACCAGCGCCGCGCAGGCGAAAAACGCGCTGGATTTGGCGGTGGGGCAAAGCGTGCCGGAAAATCTGCTGCCGAGCGGTATCGATGGGCTCGGCGAAATCATGCGCAATCTGCCGGCTGGGGTGTCTTCGCAGGTGCTGCTGACGCGGCCGGACGTGCTGCAGGCTGAGCATAACCTGAAATCCGCCAACGCCAACATCGGCTCGGCGCGGGCGGCGTTTTTCCCGTCGATCAGCCTGACCGCCAGCGGCGGCGTGGGCAGCGGTGAACTCTCGTCGCTGTTCAGCCACGGCGCGGGCGTCTGGTCGTTCGCCCCGAGCATCAGCCTGCCGATCTTCAGCGGTGGCTATAACACGTCGCAACTGAACTACAGCAAAGCGCAGAGAGATCTGTATGTCGCCACCTATGAGAAAGCGGTGCAGACTGCATTTCAGGAAACCGCCGACGCGTTGGCGCGTAAAGCGACTCTGCAGGAACAGCTGGCGGCGCAAACCGGCTATGTGGCGGCGGCGCAGCAATATTATCGCCTGGCCGAGTTGCGTTACCGCCAGGGCGTGGACAGCTACCTGACGCTGCTGGACGCGCAGCGCACGCTGTACACGGCGCAGCAGTCGCTGATCGCCGCGCAGCAGACCGCGTACGACAATCAGGCCACCCTGTATAAAGTGTTGGGCGGCGGCATTGCCGCCGAGCGGCAGGGGGACGGCGTCATCGCCGACAAGACGACGCTCAGCCGCTAACCATCGACCGCGCGCGCCAGAAGTGTGGCTGCGCGCGGTTTTTTATGGAAAGTGTAAAGAAACAGAAAACCCGCGCGGCGGCCCGAACTCGCCGCGGCGAGCAGAGTCAGACAGAGAACCGCATTCATCTTTATTCATACCGGCTTGAGGTCGTCATGGCAGAAGACATTCAGCAACAGGTCATCGCGCTTATCGCCGCATTCAACGCGCCTGGGCGGCAGAAGAAGGGCGTGGTCATCACCCCGGAAACCGAGATCAACACCGCGCTCAGTCTGTCGTTCAGCGACTCCAACACGCTGATGCGCCGCTACTTCGATACCTTCGGCGTCGACAGCAGCAATTACAACCACGAGCTGTATTTCCAGCCGCCGGCCAACACCGGGCGCTGGTTTTCCCCCTCCGCCTGCAAAGAACACCCCCGGCCGCTGTGCGTGTCGATGCTGGTACGCTCCGCACGCGCCAAACGCTGGCTGTACGACATCCACTTCCTGATCGAGCAGCTCCGCTAGCACCGCATTACTGCTCCAATACCTCGGCGAATTTCGCCAGCCACTGCGGATGCGCCGGCCAGGCCGGGGCGGTGACCAGATTGCCGTCGACGTGGGCCTGATCGATGCCGATCTCCGCATAATGGCCGCCGCCGAGTCGCACCTCCGGGGCGCAAGCCGGGTAGGCGCTGCAGGTGCGGCCCTTCAACACCCCGGCCGCTGCCAGCAACTGCGGGCCGTGGCAAACGGCGGCGATCGGTTTTTTCGCGGCGTCAAACGCCTGCACCAGCGCGATCACCTCGGGGTTCAGACGCAGGTATTCGGGCGCCCGACCGCCGGGGATCAAGAGCGCGTCATAGTGTTCTTCTTTGGCGGCGGCAAAGTCGGCGTTCAGGGTGAAACGATGACCGGGTTTCTCGCTGTAGGTCTGTGCGCCGTCAAAGTCGTGGATCGCGGTCTGGATGTAGTCGCCGACGGCTTTGCCGGGGCACACGGCGTCCACCCAATGGCCGATCATCTGCAATGCCTGAAACGGCACCATGGTTTCGTAATCTTCGGCGTAGTCGCCGACCAGCATCAGGATTTTTTTCTTGCTCATGATCACAACTCCTGCAGGAGGGGGAATGCCTAAGGTATAGCCCAGCCCCCCTGGGAATGCGAACCGCAAAGTGCTGTGGAATACACGATTAAAAAGCGTAAAAATTGAGTTGACTTTCTTGGCAAGAATAAAGGCCATAATTATCTTGGCGGTCTAATCAGTAATGAATTTGATTTTCGTTTGTTTCCTATGGTAGAAAAACGGCTCCCCACTAAAATGGAAGAGAAATCTGTTAGCACGCTTCATACGAATACTTCAGAGTTCTGTGATTATGACCATTGCGTAATAATGGAAAGCACTTGTTTAATTTTTTTATTATTTTGAAGGAACAAAAAAATGCCTATTTTAAATCGCTGTGCCACAGCCTGCGCACTGGCGCTGAGCCTGCTGGGGAGCTCGGTTGCAGCACACGCTGGGGAACAAGAGGAACTTACCCAAAAACTCGATGAGTCGGTAATGACGTATGCTTACTCTAAGAGCAGTAGCGATATGGACACCATTAATGAACTGATAAAAAATGGCGCTCACCCTACTATTCAAACGTTATGGTATGCCGCCTATTACAAACAGCCGGCGCTGCTCGATCGTTTTCTTGATATGTCGGTGAATGTGAATCAAGCCATCAGTGACAATGGAGAAACCGTATTGTTGTCAGCGTTGGGAAATACCGACAAGTCTGAATTATCCGATGATGACCTTCACATTTTACAGAGCTTGCTAAAAGCAGGTGCCAATACCAACGTCATTGCACAAGGGGGGACTAATACACCACTTATTGCCGCCGCCCAAAGCCAAGGAGCCGCGCCCGCGCTGGTAAAACTGTTGCTGCAATCTGGTGCGGATGCCAAGCAGGTTACCCCGCAGGGATTCTCACCGATAATGGGGGAAGGGGCGACTAATCTGGAGGTCATCAAACTGCTGGTAGCCGCCGGTACAGATCCTTATGGCGTCAGCAAGGTAGGATCAACGCCTTTGCACTTTGTTTGCACGCGGGATGCTTCCCAAGACGGCCAGCCGGACCCGCAAGCGGCACAGCGTATCGCCTTGTTGCATAAACCCGGAACCTCTATCGATGCTCAACCGCCCCAGCAACAGGCCTGGCCTGTTGGCACACCACTGCTGGAAAGCCTGACCAGCAATAATCCTGACTGCGTCAAGGCGTTGTTGGCTGCGGGTGCCGATAAAGATGCGCTGGCTTTCCCGGCAGAGTATGTGGCAGCAGATCCAAGCGTAAAAGGTAAAACGGTTCGTCAGAATATACTCGGGTCGGCAGAAAAATATCCCGACCTGTATTCGCCAGAAATCGTGGCCTTGTTTCAAAAATAGGTGAAACGAAAAAGGGGGCTTTCGCCCCCTGAAACAATGGCCCGCTCGCAGGCCAAATAAGCCGGCATCAACCTGGGTAGATGCCGCGCTCTTTACGTGCGGTCAGGATGCGCTCACAAGCCACGATGTAAGCCGCGGTGCGCAGGCTGCACTCTTTCTCTGCGGCCTTGTTCCAGACGTGGACCATCGCGTCGGTCATGATCTTGTCCATACGCTCGTTGATCTCGGACTCGCTCCAGAAGTAGCTCGCCATATCCTGCACCCACTCGAAGTAACTGACCGTTACGCCGCCGGCGTTACAGATAACGTCCGGAACTACGGTGATGTTACGGGAGCGCAGAATGTCGTCCGCTTCTGGGAAGGTTGGGCCGTTAGCCCCTTCCAGCACCAGCTTGGCGCTGAGGATTTCGGCGCGCTGGCGGGTGATCTGGCCTTCCAGCGCCGCAGGGATCAGGATGTCCATGTCAACCGACCAGAACGCTTCGCTCTCGATCTCGCTGGCACCCGGGAAGCCGGCGATCTGCTTGTGCTTGGCCTGGTATTCGGTCAGCGCGACCAGATCGATACCGTTGGCGTTGAACAGGGTAGCGGAGTGGTCCTGGATGGTGACGACGCGCGCGCCGACGCCGACGAACAGACGGGCCGCTTCGCTGCCCACGTTACCGAAGCCTTGTACCGCCACTTTGGCGCCTTCGATCTGCACGCCCAGACGCTTGGCCACTTCGCTGCCGGTGACGAACACGCCGCGGCCGGTCGCTTTCTCACGGCCCAGGGAACCGCCGAGGTGGATTGGCTTGCCTGTCACTACGCCGGTGATGGTGGTGCCGTGGTTCATGGAGTAGGTATCCATCATCCAGGCCATCACTTTGGCGTTGGTGCCGACGTCCGGCGCAGGGATGTCTTTCTGTGGCCCGATGATGAAGCCGATTTCGCTGGTGTAGCGGCGGGTCAGTCGCTCCAGTTCACCTTCAGACAGTTTGAACGGATCGACGCGGATGCCGCCCTTGGCGCCGCCGTACGGCAGGTTGACCGCGGCACACTTGATGGTCATCCAGGCGGACAGGGCCATCACTTCGTTCAGATCGACGTCAGGGTGGAAGCGGATACCGCCTTTACCCGGCCCGCGCGACAGGTTGTGCTGTACGCGGAAACCTTCGAAGTGACGGATGGTGCCATCGTCCATCTGCAGCGGGATATCAACAATCAAAGCGCGTTTAGGGTGACGCAGCGTATCAACCCAGCGTGAGAGGTCGCCGAGGTAAGGGGCGACGCGATCGATTTGTTGCAGATATGTAGCCCAAGCGGTGGTGCTGCTGTCTGAAGCGTAGGATAGCTTTTCCATAACCAACCTTTATATTTTAGAGGTATTTATTTCGTTTAACCGTGGATTAGCAAGCGCATAACACTTTGCGACGCTAAATTTACCACTAATTATGCCGGTTGTTAGCCCCCCTCTCATCGGGCCAGCGGACGGTTTTTCGCCGCCTGCAGGGCGGCAAATGAATAGTTAATTACTTTTTGTCGACGGTGAGCGAGTTCATGCATATTTTATGCATATAAAGCGCATAAAACCCCTTTTTATCTATTTTTCAGAAGCTTGAATGTGATCAAAAAGTTTCATTTTATTTAACTGCCATGTTGACAATGGCATTTCCCCTCGCCAGAGTTAAATTAATGTTAAAACGACTCCGGCGTCGTTTTTTTGTTGCACAAGGGAAAGCATAACTATTTGATATTGTAGTATTTACCCACCACGCTCAGGCTATGTTCGCCAAACGTGGGCGATACGACGGCTCACGAGAGCATTTTCTCGGTACCCATTATTATTACCTCCCTGTTACAACGGGGCGGGCAGCGTTCGGTCTCACTTTTTTGCCGGTTAGAACGCTCACGGGCGTTTCACTCCTGCTGCAGCCGCATATCGGTTGCTTAATCGCCTTAATGACGGACAGGTAACACCATGACAAAAAATCACTGCGATCGGCTGAACCCAGGTTCAGCCGAGGGGCCAAACTGTGCCCAAACCTTGCAGCGCGGGCTGAGCGCGCGCCACATTCAACTGATTTCGATCGGCGGCGCCATCGGCACCGGGCTGTTTATGGGCGCCGGGAAAACCCTCGCGCTGTCGGGCACCTCCATCGTACTGACTTACGCCATCGTCGGCTTTTTCATGTTCATGGTCATGAGGGCGATGGGGGAGTTGCTGCTCACGCGGCTCGATTACCGTTCGTTCGCCGATTTCGTCTCCGAATACCTGGGGCCGCGCGCCAGCTTTTTTCTCGGCTGGTCCTACTGGCTGAGCTGGGTCGTGACCTGCATTGCCGACGTGGTGGTGTGCGGCGGCTACGTGCAGTATTGGCTGCCTAACGTCTCGCCCTGGTTGCCAGCGCTGCTGACGCTGGGGTTTCTGTGTCTGTTCAATATGCTGTCGGTCAAGATGTTCGGCGAAGCCGAATTCTGGTTTGCGATGATCAAGGTGGTGGCGATCGTCGCGTTGATCGCCACCGGCGCCTGGATGGTGTTCAGCGGATGGACCTCGCCGGATGGCGTGACCGCTTCGCTGTATAACGTCACCGATCCCGCCATTTTCATGCCGCACGGCATCTTCGGCTTTTTCGCCGGGTTCCAGATCGCCATTTTCTCCTGTACCGGCATCGAGCTGCTGGGCACGATGTCGGCGGAGACCAAAAACCCGCAGAAGGTGTTGCCGAAGGCGATCAACGCGATCCCGGCGCGCATCATCGTCTTCTACGTGTGCTCGATGCTGACCATTATCGCCGTCACCTCGTGGAGCCACATCTCGCCGGACAGCAGCCCGTTCGTGATGCTGTTCGATCGGGCGGGGCTGCCGGCTGCCGCCGCGGTGATCAACTTCGTGGTGCTGACTTCGGCGATGTCCTCGGCCAACAGCGGGGTGTATTCCAGCACCCGCATGCTGTACAGCCTGTCGATGGAAAAGCACGCCCACGGTCAGTTCCGCATTCTGTCTCGCACCACGGCCATTCCGATCCGCAGCCTGCTGTTTTCCTGCTTCTGCATGGTGGCCGGCACCTTGCTGCTGATACTGGTGCCGAACGTCATGACGCTGTTCACCATCGTCTCTACCGTGGCGGCGATCCTGGTGGTCTACAGCTGGGGCATGATTTTGGTCGCCTACCTGGTGTATCGCCAGAAGCGACCGGATCTGCACGCCGATTCCAATTTCAAAATGCCAGGCGGGGTCGCGATGGCCTGGCTGACGCTGGCATTCTTCGCCTTTACGCTGGTGCTGATGGTGTTCGATAGCGATACGCTGATCGCGCTGTGCAGCATGCCGCTGTGGTTTACCACGCTCGGGCTGATCTGGCGCTATCGGGTCCGCGACAGCGTGGCGCGCGAGAGCTACGTGTTTTATCGGCGTGGCACCGAGGCGGAATAACCGGCAAAGGATACGCCGCTTGCTGCCGCTCCACTCGGCAAGCGGCGGCAACTGCGGTATGCTAAGCGGCTGAACAGCAAACCAAACCGGGCCATACGGAGACCCCCAGCGTGCCGAACTCTTCTTCTCAACTCGAACTTTTGCGCTCGGTCGCTGACGGCATCGCGGCGCTGTTTTTCCCGAATGCGGAAGTGGTGATCCACGATCTGGCCACCAACAAGATTGCCTATCTGGCGAACAACCTGTCGAAGCGCAAACCGGGCGACGACGCCGGGCTGGAAGACTTCGAGCTCGATGGCGGCGCCGGCGTGACCGGCCCCTATGAGAAGCTGAACTGGGACGGCAAAAAGATGCGTTCGGTGAGCATTGCCGCACGCGACGAACAGGGCAAGCCCAGCTATCTGCTGTGCATCAACCTGAGCACCGCGATGTTCGAGGACGCCCGCAACGCGCTGGACATGTTCCTGTCGGTCACGCGATTGCAACCTCAGCCACAAGAGCTGTTCAAAGACGACTGGCAGGAGAAGATCAACACTTTCCTGCACGATTGGCTGCGGCGCGAAAACGCCGCGCTCGGCGCGCTGAGCCGCGAACAAAAACGGCGACTGGTCAGCGATCTCTACCATCAGGGCGCGTTCAAGGCCAAAAGCGCCGCGGACTACATCGCCAACGTGCTGTCGATGGGGCGCGCCACGGTGTACAAGCACTTGCGGGAATTGAAGCAGGAGTAAAGGCGGCGGGAAAGGGCACGACGCCCCAGGGCGAATGCCGAGGTAGCGCAATAGCTGCGATGATCGTTTATGAACGGTCTGAGACGACGTCCTGAAGAAGCCAGTCGTGGAAAATTTTCACTTCATCACGCATGACATGTTGCTGCGGGGTGACCAGATAGTAGGACCATCTAAGTGGCCAGCGATGGTCGGGATGGAGATGAACCAACTGCCCGTTCTCGATAAGCTGCTTTACCAGAGCGTTTCGAACGATGGCCACGCCCCTGCCGCTCAGCGCCGACAGGATCACTGCTGAAGTAGAATTGATATGCAGCCCGCTTTCCCGCGTTTCGGGCGCACCGACCGCTCTCAATACATCACCCCATGATGGAAAATCCGCACCAGGATGCGGCGTGTCATCGTGAATGAGTTTTTGCGAGGCGAGCCATTCACTGCAGGCCATTTTCTCGGGGGGAGCCAGGCGTGGACTGCAGACCAGCACGGCTTCCTCATCCATTAGCCAGGTTTTACTCACGCCGGGCCACTCTCCCTGTCCACAGCGAATGCCGATATCTGCCTCGCCATACGACACGTCCATCAGCCTTTCCGTGACGTTAAGCCGCAGATCGATATTCTCATGCGTTTCCGCAAACCGGTTCAGGCGGTCCATCAGCCAGTTCATCATCAGTACCTGGGACGCCGTCACCACGACCACCGAGCGTGACCGGCGACCACGAAGCTTACTTAAACCGGTTTCCAGTTTATCGAGACCTTGAGTGATATCTTGTAGGGCCTCCTGCGCTTCGTCTACCAGCGTCAGTCGCTCCTTGCCAGAGCGGGTGCGGTGAAGAAGCGGGTGTCCGACCCAGTCTTCCAGCGAACGGACCAACTGACCTACGGCGGCGGGTGTGACACCCAGCTCCTGTGCCGCGCCGGTAAAACTGCCATGCCTGGCGGTGGCTTCAAAAGCGTGCAGCCATTTAAGTCGGTTTAACGATCGCATTGTGATCATCCTGATTCATTCTTTTCCTCAGTATACGCCGGCGAGAAAGATTTTCTTTCCTGTGTCGCAATTTCTTCTCAGTCGTCAATCGGTTTTCAGGGTGGCAATCTGGTTTCACACGATGAGAAGCCAGGCTTCTTATTAATGACAACCAGATGAATGTAAAGAGGTTAGCGATGAATACATCTTTTGCTGGCAAAAAACTGTTAGTGGTCGGCGGTACAAGCGGTATGGGCTTCGAAACGGCGAAGCGGGTCCTGAAAAGCGGCAGCAGCGTGGTGCTTGTTGGCCATCGTCAGGACAAAGCCGAGCAGGCCTGTCAGGCGCTGGCTGCAGACGGCCAGGTTTCCGTCATCGTTGCAGATCTGATGAAAGAAGAAGGTCTGCAGCATGTAGTGAACATCATTAACGCCGAACACAAAGATATCAGCCTGCTGGTCAATGCGGCTGGCGTGTTCTTCCCGAAACCGTTTACAGAACATGAAGCGTCAGACTATGACATGTACATGAGCATTAACCGCGCCACGTTTTTTATCACCCGCGACGTAGTGCGCAATATGGTCGAGGCCGATATCAAAGGCGCTATCGTCAATATTGGCTCTATGTGGGCACGACAGGCCATCGGTGCCACACCGTCTTCAGCCTACTCAATGGCCAAAGCCGGTCTGCACGCGCTGACCAAAAACCTGGCTATTGAACTGGGTGAAAAAGGGATCCGTGTGAATGCGGTTTCTCCAGCTGTCGTTCACACGCCGATTTATGAGGGCTTCATTCCGAAAGACGACGTGAAGGATGTGATGAACAGCTTCGACAGCTTTCATCCGATCGGACGCGTGGGTTCATCGGTCGACATCGCGGAAACCATCACTTTCCTGCTTTCTGACAAGACTGGCTGGGTGACCGGCGCTATCTGGGATATCGATGGCGGCGTGATGGCGGGGCGTAACGCCTGATGACCATGCCGCACGAGTTAACCCGCGTGCGGCATGGGGATTGGACAAAGGCGTGGGTTGCAAGGGGCAGCATCTTACGGCCCCTTGCTCATTTTCATTTATCGCCCGAAAACGTCATCAATACCTTCAGAAAAACGCTAACTGACAAACATTACGATGTTGGCCACCCCTTTTTGTTACCAGCGGTAGTTGACCGAAGCGATGATGCTGCGGCCGCTGCCGTAGAAGCAGGCGTACTCGCCGCTGCAGGATGAGACGTATTTCTTGTCCGTCAGGTTCTGCACGTTGAGCTGGAGCGCCGCACCGCGCAGCGCCGACGAAGCCTGGCCGAGGTCATATTTCACCATGGCATCGTACAGCGTGTAGTGCGGCACGTCGTACTGGCCGGTGGCGTCGGCCGGCGCATCGCCGATGTAACGCACGCCGCTGCCGACGGTCAGGCCGTTCAGCGCACCGCTCAGGACGCTGTAGCTGCCCCAGGCGGAGGCCGCGTGGCGCGGGATGCCCGCCGGGCTGTGGCCAATTTCATCCGCCGAGTTGGAGTCTTTGGTCACTACGTCGGTGTAGGTATAAGCGGCGGTCAGCGTGATCTCCGGCGTAGGCTGAGCGTGCACTTCCGCCTCAATCCCTTTGGATTTCACCTCACCGATCTGCTCGTAGGCGGAGGTGAGACGGTTGTAAGACGCCACATTGCGTTGGGTGATGTCGAACCAGGAGAGGGTCAGCAGGGTGTTGCCGTCCGGGATCTGGTACTTCACGCCCACCTCGGTTTGTTTGCCGGTGGTCGGCTTGAGCGGATCGGCGCCCGCGGCACTTGGGTACAGGTTAGGATCGAACGAGGTACTGTAGCTGACATACGGTGAAATGCCGTTGTCGAAGGCGTAGAGCAGGCCCGCGCGGCCGGTGAACTGGGCATCGTTATAGGTCTGCTCTTTGCCGCCGCTGGTGCGATCGCGGGTGTTGACCTGCGACCAGTCCTGACGGCCGGACAGCAGCAGGTTCCAGTTATTCCACTCCAGCTGGTCCTGCAGATACACCCCGACCTGATTCAGCGTCTTCAAATCGCTGGAAGCCAGCGCCAACGTGCTGCCATCGATGCTGGGGCGAACCGGGTTGGCCCAGTCGATCGGGTAATCGTTACCGCGATCGCGATACATCTTCGAATCGATATGGCTGTAGCGGTAATCCAACCCGCCCAGCACCGTGTGCTTCACCTCGCCGGTGTCGAACAAACCCTTCAGCTGGTTATCCACGCCAAACTCGTTGGTCATCTGCGTTTCATGCTGCGCCATGCGGGTGACGGTGTGGTCGTTGACCGTCGAGTTTACGTTATAAACCAGATATTTATAGTCTTCATCACGGTGGGTGAAGCGCAGGTTCTGGGTAAACGACAGCGCATCGCTGAAGTTATGCTCGAGGCTGTAGCCGATCGACGCCTGTTCGCGCCGCGACTTGTTGAAGCTGGGTTCGCTGACGTTGAAGTCGTAAGGCACGTAGCCCGCGCTGGTCGGGAACAGCGTGCCGGAACGCGGCAGGAAGTTACGCGATCCGGCTTTCGGATCGTTCTGGTAGCTGGTCAACAGCGTAAAGCTGGTATCTTCGTTCGGCAGCCAGGTGAAGGCCGGGGCGATGGCCACCCGTTGCTGCTTGCTGTCTTTGACAAACTCATGTTCGGTTCGGGCGATACCGTTCAGGCGGTAGAACAGGGTGTTGTCGTCGTTAAGTTTGCCGCCAAAATCAAACGCCGTTTCCGCCAGATGGCGGTTGCCGGTGCTGAATTTGACTTCGTGAATGCTCTGGGCGGTGGGGCGTTTACTGGTCATCACCACCACGCCGCCGGGGCTGACCTGGCCGTACAGCACGCCGGCCGGGCCGTGCACCATCTCCACGCGCTCCAGCAGCCAGGGATCGATCTGCCCGGCGCCGCCGTTTTGGCTCGAGAGGCCAAAGTGCAGGCCGTCGAGCAGCTTGGGCGCATAACGGAAGCCGCGGCTGATCACTTCGTCATTGCGGTTGGAGTTGCCGCGGTAGGTGGTGATCACCCCGCTGGTGTAGTTCAGCGCGTCGGCGACCGACGCCGGCTCCTGATCGTTCATCTGCTCGCGCGTGACCACCGAGATGGACTGCGGCGTCTTGCGCAGAGCGGTGGCGGTCTTGGTGCCGGCAGCGCTCTCTTTGGCGACGCTCCCTTTGACCGGCGCGGTCACGCTGTTTTGCGCGTCGGCGGTCACCAGAATCGTCTCGTCCGCTGCGGCGGACGCGTGTGGCGCCAAGGGCAGTAAGGCCAGCGCCGATCCCAGCAACAGACGCTTGGCGGACATCGCCTCCGCGTTCGCGTTTTCTATCCCTTTGTTTTTAGTCTTCATTATCTCTCCTGAATACCTGCTTTTGTGTGTCATGCCACCCTGATAAACCCCGAAATGCCGACAAGCGGTCTTGTCCCGTCGACGTGGAGACGTCGTGTTTGCACGACGGTAAAAATCCGACAAATAGTATTGAAAATGATAATGAGTATCAATACGATTGTCAGGTTTTGTAAAAGACACTCATGTTATGTAAGGGGCGCTATGGAGTTTTTGCCGGAAAAGAGGCCAGAAAACGGTCGTGAGGGATTGGCGGCGCAGTGGCTGCGTGAAGAGGCGGCAGGGCAATCCGCGTGGTGGCAGAAGGTTGCCGCTCAGGGCACGCCTGTCGTCGAACCGCACGATGACAGTCACGTCAAAATGACCTGGCTATGGCGCGATCCCGCCGGCGATGAACGGCACTCGCCGATATGCCGCGTTTACGCCGATATCAACGGCATTACCGATCACCACAGCACGTCCCCCAGCGGCCTGACCCGGCTCCCCGGCACCGACGTTTGGTACGGCTCGGCCGTAGTCGATCGCCGCTGGCGCGGTAGCTACAGCCTGATCCCCATTACCGACCGGGATCTTCCCCCCGCATTCAGCGACGACGAAACGTTGCGCGACCGCCAGCAGCGTGCCTGGTGGGTATCGCTGTCCCCGTTGGCGATTGCCGATCCGCTGAATCGTCTCTCGTTGGGACCGTCTCATCGCCCGCGGCCCGTATCCCTGGCGCAAGGGCCGGATGCCGACGATCAAAGCGCCTGGCAGGCCGTCGATCGGCCACTGGAGGAGGCGCGGCTGCAGCTTTTCCAGTGGCAGAGCGAACGGCTGGATAACCAGCGGCGAGTTTGGCTGTATGCCAGCGGCGACGCGGCGATGAAAGCGAATCGCCCGCTGGTGCTGCTGCTCGATGGCCAAAACTGGATCGAAAAGCACGCGCTGTTGCCGGTGATCGAGCACGAAACCGCACAAGGGCACCTGCCGGCCGCATGTTGGCTGCTGATCGATGCGATCGACGGCGAACACCGGGAAAACGAGCTGCCTTGCAACGCCGCGTTTTGGCAGGCGGTGATCGACGAACTGTTGCCGCAGGCGCAGCGGCGCGAACCCTTCAGCGAGGCAGGGGCGCGCACCGTCGTCGCCGGCCAGAGCTACGGCGGGCTGGCGGCGTTATATGCCGGGTTGCACTGGCCAGAGCGCTTCGGCCACGTGCTGAGCCAGTCCGGCTCCTTCTGGTGGCCTACGGTGCAATTCGTTACCCAGTTCGAAAAACGCCACGAACTGGAGGAAGGCTGGCTGATACGCCAGGTTCGGCAACGCAGCGCAGCGGCAGCCACGCTCACCGTAATTCAGCAAGCCGGCGATCGGGAGGCGGACATCGAATTCGTCAATCGCCAGATGCATCAGGCGCTGACGGCGGCAGGGCACCGCGCCGAATACCGCGTGTTTTCCGGCGGGCACGATGCGCTCTGCTGGCGCGGTGGCCTGGTGGACGGCGTGCGCCAACTGCTTTCCGCGATGGAATAACCCACACATTTTGACAGACAGGTAAGGCAAATGACTCAGGAACAACAAAACCCGTTCGATGACGAAAATCTCCGTTTCTCCGTGCTGATCAACGCGCAACAGCAATATTCGCTGTGGCCGCAGTTTGCCGATACGCCGCAGGGATGGCGCGTGTTGATGGGGCCGGCGTCACGCGGTGAATGCATCGACTACATCGAAACGCACTGGCAGGACATGCGGCCGGCGGCGCTGAAAGCGGCGGATGCGGCGCGTTAAGCGCCAGGCAGCCACATCGATACATTCCGTTTGAGGGAAAGGACAGACACCATGTCAGAAACGCTTTCTTTACCGGATACTCAGGTCGAGTATCGGGATTATCCGCTGGTTGCTGCGCAACCGGGGATCTGGATCGCCGACCAAATCGCGCTGCGGCGTAACAGCTTCGCCGTGGCGCACTACACCGAATTGCACGGCGCTATCGATCGTTCGGCGCTGGAGCGCGCGATCCGTCAGGGGCTGGCCGAAGCGGATACGGTTCAGGCGCGGTTCTTTGAGGCGCAGGACGGCCAGCCGGTGCAGCGTCTCCCGTTGATAGCCGACCCTGCGCGCGTACAGGCGCCGGAGTGGTTCGATTTCAGCGCGCAGCCGGACGCCGAACAGGCGGCGCTGGCGCTGATGAACGACGATCTGGCGCAGGATTTGCCTGCGGACGGCGAACGGTCGCTTTATCGCCATGCGATAATCCGCGTCAGCGCCGATCGTTGGTTTTGGTACCAGCGCTTTCATCATCTGACCCTGGACGGCTTCAGTTTCGAAGCCATCACCCGCCGGATCGCCGATATCTATCGCGCGCTGCGCCACGGGCTGTCGCCGGTGTCCTCGCCGTTTACCCCGTTCGGCAAGGTAGTGGAAGAGTTTCAGCAATGGCAAACGTCGCCCGCACGTGAGCGGGCGGCCGAATTTTGGCGCCAGCATCTGCGCGAACTGCCGTCGCCGCTGTCATTATCGACGGAAAGCCGGGAGGTTGAACCGGGCGCCCGGCCGCTCAAACAGGTGCTGGTGCTGCCGGAGTCACTGTTTGACGAAGCGCTGCGCGACGACGCGTTGCAGGCGCTGCAACCGGCCGACATCGTCACGGCGGCGCTGGCGATGTATCTGGCGCGCATGAGCGGCGAAACCCGCTTCTCAGTCGGTTTTCCTTTCATGCGGCGGATGGGGTCGCAGGCGCTGGCGGCGGTCGGCCCGGTGGTCAACGTGCTGCCGCTGCTGCTGAACGTGACGCCGGAGCTGTCGCTGGCGGACGTCTGCCAGGCGACCGTAGCGCAGATCAAACAGGCGCGCCGCCATCAACGCTATGAGGCGGAGCAGATCAAGCGCGATCTCGGCCTGGTCGGTGGCCATCAGGAACTGTACGGGCCGGTGATCAACGTCAAGGTCTACCACAGCGCCTTGTCGTTCGACGGCCAAGCGGCCGTTACCCATACGCTGGCGATGGGGCCGGTCGATGACCTGGAGTTTGAGATCGGCTTTCGCAACGGCGTGCTGACGCTGTCTCTGGTCGCCAACCCGGCCAAATACTCGCCGCGCACCTTGCATCATCACGCGGAGCGCATCGGCCATTGGCTGCAGCAGTTGGCGCGACAGCCGCACCAGCCGAACGCTCAACTGGCGCTGATCGGCGAAGGGGAGCTAAGGCAACTCGCGGCCTGGGGGCGCGGCGCCGATCTGACGCCGCCGACGGGCATGGTGTCAATCTTGGATGCGTTCCAGCGCCAGGTTGAGCGCCAGCCTGAGGCATTGGCGGTGGCCTGCGGCGACGAGCGCCTCAGCTACCGGCAGCTCTCCGAACGGGTGATGCAGTTGGGGCGAGTGCTAATCGAAAGCGGCATCGGCGCTGAAGACGTGGTGGCCATCGGCATTCCGCGCTCGGTGGACACGCTGGTCGCGCTGTTCGGCGTGTTGGCCAGCGGCGCGGCCTATATGCCGCTCGATCTGGATTACCCGCGTGAACGC
This sequence comes from Serratia sp. 201, assembly GCF_037027545.1. Lineage (NCBI taxonomy): Bacteria > Pseudomonadati > Pseudomonadota > Gammaproteobacteria > Enterobacterales > Yersiniaceae > Serratia > Serratia sp. 201. The sequence continues at coordinate 1,454,912 of NZ_JAXCHC010000002.1, forward strand.
CTGGCGCTGATGTGCGACGACGCGCGGCCGGTAATGTTGCTGACCCACCGCGCGACGCAGCTCAATATGCCGGATCTGCCGCAGGTATTGTGCCTGGACGACGCAGCGTGCCTGGCGCGCTGCGCGGCTGCCGAGGCGACGCCGATAACGGACGACGAACGGCGTGCGCCGCTGAACGAGGCGCATCTGGCCTATATGATTTACACCTCCGGTTCGACCGGCAAACCCAAGGGCGTCATGTCCACGCACCGCGGGCTGCTGAACCTGTTCCTGTCGCACCAGGCCTCTCTGTTTGGCCCGGCGATCGAAAAATTCCAGGCTCGCCACGCGCGCCGCTTGCGCGCCGGCCATACCGCCTCGTTTTCTTTCGACTCCTCCTGGGAACCGCTGTTCTGCATGATGATGGGCAGCGAACTGGTTATCTTCGACGAGGAGCTGCGCCGCGACCCCTGGGCGCTTCTGGAACAAACCCAACAGACGCCGATCGATCTGCTGGACATCACGCCGTCGTTCTTCTCACAACTGGTGGACTGCGGCCTGCTGAAGGGGCAGTTCCCGCTGCCGGCGTTCGTGATGATCGGCGGCGAGGCGGCGACGCCGACGCTGTGGAACCTGATGCAGCAGCATCCGGAGGTGGAGATCCACAACTATTACGGCCCGTCAGAATATACCGTCGATACCCTCGGCGCGCCGGTCACGGCCGCCGATCAGCCGGTGATCGGTCGTCCCCTCGCCAATACCGCCGTCTGGCTGCTCGACAGCCGGCTGCAGCCGGTGCCGATCGGCGCGGCGGGCGAGCTGTACATTTCCGGCAAAGGCATCGCGCGCGGTTACCTGCGGCGCCCGGATCTGACGGCGGCGCGCTTTGTCGCCAACCCGTTCGCCGAAGGCGAGGTGATGTACCGCAGCGGCGATCTGATGCGCTGGAGCGCAGAGGGCCAGCTGGTATTCATTGGCCGGACCGATCACCAAATCAAGGTGCGCGGCTTCCGCGTCGAGCTGGGTGAGGTGGAAAGCGCCTTGGCCGCCTTGCCGGACGTGGGGCGGGCGGTAGTGATCGCCGAGCCGATCGGCGCCACCTATCGCCTGATCGGTTATTGCTCGGTGCAGAATGACGCGCGGCGCGCCTCACCCACGCTGCAAAGCGAACTGCTGGGGCAACTGGCGCAGCGTCTGCCGGATTATATGGTGCCGGCGATCCTGGTGGTGATGCCGGAGCTGCCGCTTAACGTGAATGGCAAGATTGACCGCCAGGCGCTGCCAAAACCGCAGGAGACGCTGGCGCAAAGCATTCGCGAGCCGGCCACCGAGCAGGAAAGGCTGATTTGCGGCGCCATGGCGCAGCTGCTGGGGATGGATCGCGTCGGTGCCGACGACGATTTCTTCGCGCTCGGCGGCGACAGCATCTCGGCGATGGGGCTGGGTACCGCCCTGCGGCGCAAAGGGTATCTGCTGCGGCCGCGCGAGATCTTCGCGCTGCACACCCCCGCGCGCATGGCGCAGGCGATGCAGCCGCTGGCCATAGACTCTCAGGCTACACGCAGCGTACAGCAAGGCCCGATCGACGGGCTGCCGATCCTGCACTGGTTTGCCGAGACGGGCGATATGCATCGCCGCTTCGCGCACGGCGTTTTCCTGCGTGTACCTGCCGAGCTGCAGCCGCAACAGCTGCGTTATGCGTTGGAACAGCTGCACACGGCACACCCGGCGCTGGGCGCGCGGATCCGCGACGGTCAGTTGGTGGTTGAAACCGCCGTCGCCGGTGAGCTGATGCAGGTTAATACCGTGTCCGGTGAGCTGGAATCAGCGGCAGAACAGGCGTTTGATGCCGCGCTTGACCATCTCGATCCGGCGGCCGGCGCCATGATGCAAGCCATCCTGTTGCAGCGCGACGAGCAGAGCCTGGGGCTGGTGCTGGCGATCCACCATCTGGTGGTCGACGGCGTTTCCTGGCGCATCTTGCTCGACGAACTGCGGCAAGTGGCCGACAGCGCCATGCAGGGGCAGCCGATCACGCTGCCGCCGGAAGAAACCTCGCTCTATGAGTGGTCTGCACGCCTACGAGCCGACGTCGAACGCCGCGAAGCCGAGCTGCCGTTCTGGCGGCAGATGCTGGCGGACGACGTGCCGCGTTTGGGCCGGCGCGCGCTGGATCCGCAGACCGATCGCCTCGCCTCGGTGAGCGAACGGCGCACGCTGATCGACAGCCGGCTGACCGCCGCGTTGCTCGGCACCTTGCCGCAGAACTATCGCGCCCAGGTTGAAGAGATCATGCTGTGCGCGCTGGCTCAGGCCTGTCGCCAGCGTTTCCAGGCCGCTTCGCTGCGTTTCTCTCTGGAGTCGCACGGCCGCGCCGAACTGGACGACGGCCTCGATCTGGCCCGCACCGTCGGCTGGCTGACGGCGGAGTATCCGCTGCGCATCGAACTGCATGACGCTGAGCACAATGAGGCCGTGCGCGCGGTGAAACGGGCGACGCGTGCGGTAGCCGATCGCGGCATCGGTTACGGCCAGCTGCGTTATCTGCATCCGCGGCGTGACGAACTGGCGGCGCTGGCGCAGCGCAATGCGCCGGAGATTTTATTCAACTACCTCGGGCGCTTCAGCCAGGACGAGGGGAACTGGGCGCCGCAACGCAGCCAAACCCGCTTCCGCGACGCCTTCGCCGTGGCGCAGGATGCGCAGCAGGCGCTGTCGTATGGCCTGGAGGTGAATATCTTTGTCGAAGAGCGGCGCGACGGCGCCTGCCTGGCGATCAACTGGAGCTGGCTGGAGGGGATTTTCAGCGAGAGCGACATTACGCAGCTGCACAGCGACATCGAGCAAGCGGTGCGTGCACTGTGCGAATTTGCCGAACGGCATCCCGATCGCGCGGCGGCGACGTTGGTAGCGGCCGAGATCGCCCAGCCGAACGTTGACGATGAAACGGTGCGCGCCTGGGAGCGGGAGTGCGGGCCGTTAGCCGCGGCGCTGCCGCTGTTGCCGTTGCAACACGGCCTGCTGTTCCATGCGCAGACCGCGCAGCAGGGCGGCAGCTATAACTCGCTGACGCGCCTGAGCCTTTGCGGCGAACTGGACGCGCATCGCCTTCAGCAGGCGCTGGATGTGGTGATCCGCCGCCATCCGCAGCTGGCCGCCCGATTCAACCGCGAGGGTGAGCCGCTGCAGCTGATACCGCAGGAAAGCCATTGGCCGCTGGACAGCCACAGGCTGCCGCCGCTGTCCGCCGAACAAGAAGCGCTGGCGCTGAATCAATTGGAGCAGCAGGAACTGCAGCGCGATCTGTTCAACCAGCCGGGCGCAATGCTGCATGCGCTGCGGGTCAAACACGGCGATAGCGAACGCTACACGCTGTTCCTTAACGCGCACCACCTGATTGTCGACGGCTGGTCGACGCCGGTGGTGCTCAACGATCTGATGCTGGCCTTGCGTGAAGGCGAGCAGGCGCTGCCGCCGCTGCGTTCGAACTACGCCGATATCGTGCGCCGCCTGACCGCGCGGGATGCCGAAGCCTCACGCCGCCTCTGGCGCGAGACGCTGCAGGATGTGCGCCCGACGTTGCTGTTCGGTGAAACGCAGGACGATCGCGTGCATGAGCTGGAAATGACGCTGCCGCCGGCCGAGGAAAGGCGCTTGCTGACCCTGTGCCGCGAACGCGGGTTGACGCTCAATACCGTGATGCAGGGCATTTGGGCGCTGCAGCTGGCCAGCTGTTGCGGCCATCAGGACGTGGTGTTCGGCTCGCCGGTTTCCGGCCGCTTTGGCCAGATAGAAGGGGTCGAGGAACACGTTGGCCTATTCAGCAACACGCTGCCGGTGCGGGTTCGTCTGCAGCATGACCGTTCGTTGACGGAACAGCTGACCGAACTGCAGCACCGGCAGATTGAACTGCTGGAGCACGACGATTTGGGGTTGGGGGAGATCCAGCATCTGGCCGGCGCGGGCACGCTGTTCGATACGTTGTTGGTGGTAGAGAACTACCCGGACAACGACGCCCTGCTGGGCGACGCAGGTTCCTTGCGCTGCGATGCTATCCACAACAAAGGCTATACCCACTATCCGCTGACGCTGCTGGTGCTGCCGGGCGACCGTCTGCGCCTGCTGATGGAGTACCGCGACTCGGTGCCGCAGCCTGAACGCTTCGCCGCACGGCTGATGGCGCTGCTGCAACAGTGGATTGCGCAACCGGATCTGCCGTTGCCGCGCTGGCAGTTGCAAATCCCGCAGGAGCAGGCGCTGATCGCGGCGGTCAACCGCACCGGGCAGGCGGTGGCGGACACCACCTTGCATCAGGCGATCGCCGATCAAGCGCGGCGCACGCCGGAACGCATCGCGCTGCAGGATGCCGGGCACAGCCTCAGCTACCGTGACATGCAGCGCCAGGCCGCGCTGTTGGCCGAACGGTTGACGGCGGCCGGCATTCAGCCGGGCGATATCGTCGCGGTGGCGTTGCCGCGTTCCGTGCGCCTCAGCCTGGCGCTGACGGCGATTGTGCAAACCGGCGCCGCCTGGCTGCCGCTGGATACCGGTTACCCGGATGAGCGTCTGGCCTACATGGTGGCAGACGCCAAGCCACGGCTGATTATCACCGAGAGCGCCTTGGATGCCCGTTTTGCCGCGCTGGCGCCGACGTTGCGGTTCGATGCGCTGGACGACAGCGGGCGCGAACCGGCGCCGCGCCCACCGGCGGGGAACGGCGATTATCCCGCCTACGTGCTGTATACCTCCGGCTCTACCGGGCGGCCGAAAGGCGTGGTGGTGAACCACCGGGCGATCGTCAACCGCCTGTTCTGGATGCAGCACGAGTATGCGCTCGATGCGCAGGACGTGGTCTTGCAGAAAACGCCGTGCAGCTTCGACGTTTCCGTCTGGGAGTTCTTCTGGCCGCTGATGGTCGGCGCGCGCCTGGTGATGGCGCCGCCGGAGGCGCACCGCGATCCGCAGGCGCTGACGACGTTGATTGACGACTATGGCGTGACCACGCTGCATTTCGTTCCATCCATGTTGGCTATCTGGGTGGAGGCCTTGAACGAGCGGGCGCCACAGCGCGCCGCCGCCAGCCTGAAACGCGTGTTCTGTAGCGGCGAAGCGCTGTCGTGTGAACTGGCTTCCCGCTATCAGGCGTTGGTTACCGCACCGCTGCACAACCTGTATGGCCCGACGGAGGCGGCGGTCGATGTCACCTATCAACCGGCGTCCGGCGCGGCATTGGCGGCGGTGAACGGCGCCGGCGTGCCGATCGGCAAACCGGTCTGGAACACCCAACTGAGCATTCTCGACGCCATGCTGCGGCCGGTGCCCGTCGGCTGCGCCGGCGATCTCTACCTGCGCGGCATTCAGCTGGCCGATGGTTATCTGCATCGGCCGGGATTGACGGCGCAGCGGTTTGTCGCCGATCCCGCCGGCAACGGCGCGCGCATGTATCGCACCGGCGATATCGCCCGCTGGCTGGAAGACGGCAGCGTCGAGTATTTGGGGCGCAGCGACGATCAGCTGAAGATCCGTGGCCAGCGTATCGAGCTGGGCGAAATCGAGCAGGCGCTGCTGGCACAGCCGGGGGTAGCGCAAGCGGCGGTGCACGCCATCGAACTGGGCGAGGGCGCGACGGGGCTGGGCGGGGCCGATATGCGCCAGCTGGTTGCCTGGCTGATCGCCCAACCGGGCGTGACGCTGGATACCGGCGCGCTGCATCAGGCGCTGGAGCAACGTTTGCCGGCGCACATGATGCCGGTCAGCTATGTCATGACCGACAGCTTCCCGCTCAGTGCCAGCGGCAAACTGGATCGCAAGGCATTGCCACGGCCGCAGCTGAGCCACCAGAGCGGCCGCACGCCGGAGAGCGACAGCGAGCGCCTGCTGGCAGCGCTGTTCGGGGAACTGCTGGGGCGTGAGACGGTGTATGCCGACGACGACTTCTTCGCGCTGGGCGGCCATTCGCTGCTGGCGATGCGTCTGGCGGCGGAGCTGCGTCGGCGCGTCCCTCGGCCACTGAGCGTCGGGCAAATCATGTTTGCCCGTAGCCTAGAGAAGATGGCGCACCTGCTCGATGACGCACAGGCCGCCAACTCGGCCGAGAGCCGTGGCGTCGGCGAGTGCCTGCAGCTGCGGGCGGGTCAAGGCCCCGCGCTGTTCTGCCTGCATCCGGCTTCCGGTTTCGCCTGGCAGTACTCGGGGCTGAGCCGTTATCTGCCAGGGAACTACCCGATCATCGGCCTACAGTCGCCAAGGCCGGATGGCGCTATCGCCACCTGCGAGGACATTGAGCAGATGGTCGATCGTCATCTGGCCAATCTGCGCCGCCTGCAGCCGCAGGGACCTTATTACCTGCTGGGCTATTCGCTCGGCGGCACGCTGGCGCACTCGATGGCCGCGCGCCTGCAGCAGCAGGGTGAAGAGGTGGCGTTCCTCGGCATGCTGGATACCTATCCGCCGGAAGGCCAGGATTGGACCGGCCCCAGCGAGGAGGACGCGCAGAAAGAGGTGGCACAGGAACAGGCCGAGTTTATGGCGGAAGATCATGGCGATCCGGCGCTGATGGCGGAGAAGGCGGCGATGTTCGACAGCATCGTCGCCAACTACCGCGACGCGGTGCGCATTCTGTCTCAGGCGCGCAGCCGGCGCTTCCACGGCACGGCAACGCTGTTTGTCGCCGACCAGACGCTACCGCCGGAGATGGATATCGACGCCGTGTGGGCGCCGTATCTGGATGGATTGATCTGCCATCATCAGCGCTGCGAACACGCGGACATTCTGTCGCCGGTTTCGCTGGAAACGCTTGGGCCGCTGTTGCATTCGCTGCTGACGCGGCAATACGGGTTGGTATAACGCAACCGGGCCGGGGGGCGTGCGTCCCGGCCCGCACTAAAACATGACATGCAGGACACTATGGCCAGACCTTCTTTTTTTCTTGATTTCAGTTTGCTGAGAAGCAATGCGCATTTCCGCGCGATTTTCTGCGCCCGCATGCTGTCGGTGTTTTCCCTCGGCATGTTAGCGGTAGGGGTGCCGATTCAGATCCAGGCGATGACTGGCTCCACCTTGCAGGTGGGCGTGGCGGTGGCGCTGGACGGGGTGGGCATGTTTATCGGCCTGATGCTGGGCGGGGTGCTTGCCGATCGCTACGATCGCCGCAAGCTTATCCTGTTTGCGCGCGGCACCTGCGGGCTGGGCTTTGTCGCCCTGAGCCTGAACGCCTTCGCCCCGGCACCGTCGTTGTGGGCGCTCTACCTGCTGGCGGCCTGGGACGGCTTCTTCGGCGCGCTGGGTATGACGGCGCTGATGGCCGTGATCCCGCTGCTGGTCGGGCGTGAAAACCTGGCGGCGGCAGGGGCCTTGAGCATGGTGACGGTGCGCATCGGCGCGATCCTCGCACCGGCGCTGGGCGGGATTATCATCGTGTTCGGGGGTGTCGGTCTCGCCTTCGCCGTCGCGGCGGCAGGGACGCTGGGCACCCTGGTCCCGCTGGTGCGCTTGCCGACGCTGCTGCCGCAGCAGCAGGAGCCGGAACACCCGCTGCGCGCGCTCGCCAGCGGCTTCCAGTTTGTCTGGCGCAATAAGGTGGTCGGCTCGGTGGTGCTGCTGGGGATGCTGATGAGCATCGTCGGCGCCGTCAGGGTGCTGTTCCCGGCGCTGGCGCAGGACGCTTACCACGTTGGCGCGTCCTCTATCGGCCTGATGTACTCCGCGGTGCCGCTCGGTGCGATGCTGGGCGCGCTGACCAGCGGCTGGGTGGGGCGATACGCTCGCCCTGGCGTGCTGATCCTGGTCGCCGCTATCGTCGCGTTCACCGCCATCGCGTCACTGGGGCTGTTCAGCCACCTGGCGCCGGCGCTGCTGGCGCTGGTGTGCTACGGCTACGCCAACGCTATCGCCTCACTTCTGCAGTTCATGCTGATCCAGAGCAACACGCCGGATCATTTGCTGGGACGGGTGAACAGCCTGGGCACCGCGCAGGACGTGACCGGCGACTCGATCGGTGCGCTGGGGCTCGGCGTACTGGGCAGGGTGTTCACCCCGTTGATGAGCGTGCTGTCGTTTGGTGCATTCGCCGCCTTGTTGGGCGTGCTGGTGGCTTTCAGCGTGCGCACGCTGCGCCAGTGCCGGCCGGCGGACGCGTTGGTTGAGCACGACGATCCCGCTCCGGCAACCTCAGCGGCGGCGGACAACTAACCCCTCAGGGCACCGGCTGTTCCGGCCGGTGCTGTTCCCCCCAGTTACACATCATGTCGATCACCGGGATCAGCGAACGCCCGCGTTCGGACAGGCTGTACTCCACCTTGGGCGGGATCTGCGGATACTCCTTTCTCACCACCAGGCGATCTTTTTCCAGCTCTTTCAGCGTCGAACTCAGCGTTTTGTACGAAATGGTGCCGATGCAGCGCTGCAGCTCGTTGAACCGCAATACTGGCTTATACAGCGCCAGCCAGTAGAGAATAATCATTTTATATTTGCCGTTGATCACCGACAGGGTGTAGCCATAGCCGGTGTCTTCGAGACTGATGCCCGTTGGGCTGCAGTGAGATTCGGCGGTCATTTTATACTTTCTCCAAGGTAAGTATGTGTCGTGAGTGTGCGTATTTTACATTCTGTCAGCATACCCTAAGATGCGTCGAAACACCTGACTGGAGAAATCAGTATGAAAACCTTGGTGATCGTGGCCCATCCCGATATGGCGAACTCGGTGGTTAACAAACGTTGGCTGGAGGAACTGCGTCGCTATCCGGAGCGGTATACGGTGCACGAATTGCATCAGGCCTATCCGGACTGGCAGATCGACGTCGCCAAAGAACAGCAGTTGATTGAAGCGCATGACAACATCGTGCTGCAGTTCCCGATTTACTGGTTCAGCAGCCCGCCGCTGCTGAAAAAATGGCTGGACGACGTGCTCACCTACGGCTGGGCCTACGGTTCCCGCAGCGGCTATAAGATGCAGAACAAGAAACTGGCGCTGGCGGTCACGGCGGGCGTGCGCGCAGAAGATTACGCGCGTGAAGGGCGTTATCGCTACTCGCTGGAGGAGATCTTCCGGCCGTTTGAAGTGACCGCCGATTACGTGCGGGCTGATTATGCCTCGTTCTTTGCCTTTTACGGCAAGGAAGCCGCTTCGGACGGGACGGTGGAACCGCTGCAATCCCACGAATTGGATAGCAGCGCGCAAGGCTATCAGGCATTTCTCGCCGCCCTGAGTTAACGACACTCCCCGGATGCGCCTGATAGTGCTGTTGCGAATGTCCGGGGAGGAATATGATTGCCGTATCCTTTGACTCGCCGGTGATAACCCCCATGCCTTCAGCCGAAACGTTTATTGCTTTTCTTGTTGCACTCACCCTTCTGGAACTCTCTCCCGGACCGGACATGATGCTCACGCTGGCCCGGGGTATCGGCCAAGGCCGTCGCATCGCGCTGCTCAATGTTTTCGGCATGGTTTTTGTCGCCGGTATGGTGCAGGTTTCCATGCTGGTGCTCGGCCTCGCCACGCTGCTGCATAGTTATCCGCTGGCGTTGGACGTATTGCGTTGGGTTGGGGCCGCCTATCTGGTCTGGCTGGGGATAAAAATGCTGAAGGTAAGCCGGCAGCGTTCCGATGCCGTGCTGAAACCCCGGATGATGACCGGGTGGCAGGCGGTGAAAGAAGGGGCAATTAACAGCCTGACCAACCCTAAGTCGCTGCTGTTCATGTTTGCTTTCCTCCCGCAGTTTGTTAACCCTGAAACCGGGCCGGTTTGGTTGCAATTGCTCGTTTTAGGTTCCATTCAGAAGCTGGCCGGGATCCTTTCGCTGGGCTCTGTCGCTATGGCCTCCGGCACCGTGGGGCAATGGCTCGCCCGCAATCCTCGGTTGTTGGTGTGGCAGCAGAGATTTACGGGCTTGGTCATGATGGGATTGGGCGCCAAACTCCTCCTCGGGGGCGGCGCTGCGTCAGCGCCGCGATAAGAGGAGCGGTTCGCGCTATTTCAGGTGAATGCTAAAACCGTCTTGCCCCGGCGCGAGATGTGCTTTCAGCGTCAGCTGCGGGATCAGGTAGTCACCGGCGTTCTGCCGCCGAAACGGAATCGGCTCAGTGTGCCACAGATTATCGAGCCGCTGTCCGAGCTGTTCACACAGGGCGGCGAAGCGCGTCTCGTCGGTCTTTCCGGCACGATAGGTGACAAACGGCGGTAACACCTCGAATCCCGGGTAATGCAGTATGCCGTGCTGGATCGGAAACAGGATATCGTCGATCGGCCCGTTGACACCGCGCGGGGCGTAATGGGATTCCCACCCGCCGGCGCTGACGATCAGCATCGCCCGTTTGCCCGCCAACATACCCTCGCCGTAACGGTCGCCCCAATGCGTATCGGAATGCTCACCGACGCCATAGGCAAAACCATAGGCATAGACACGCTCGAACCAGCCTTTCAGAATCGCCGGCATCGAGAACCACCACAGCGGAAACTGTAGCAGCACCGCGTCCGCCCAGCGCAATTTTTGCTGCTCCCGTTCGATATCGGCGCTCTGCACGCCGTTGGCAAACGCGCGCTGGGAATCCAACGAAGGATCGAAACGGGGCCCTGATGCACCTTCCAGGCTGTCGTTGGCGTCAAGTGCCGCTTTCCACTTCATGGCGTACAGATCGGACACCTGTACCTGATGACCGGCCTGCGTCAGGCGCTCAACGGCGAAGTTTTTCAGTGAGCCGGTCAGCGACTGCGGCTCCGGGTGGGCGTAAACAATCAGCACATTCATAACAACGCTCCTTGGTGTGAGAGCTGCAGGTTAGGGCGTCACAAGGTATATTAGAAATGAATTACCGTTATCCCAGGTATAACCATGAATAATTTAAGGCGGCTGGATCTCAATCTGCTGGTGACGCTCGACGCGCTGCTGGCGGAGCACAACGTTACGCGCGCGGCGCAGCGGCTCAATTTCTCTCAGCCGGCGGTCAGCGTGCATCTCGCCAAACTGCGGGCGATCTTTGACGATCCGCTGCTGTTGCCCGGCCCGCGCGGCATGCGTCCTACCGCCAGAGCGGAGCAGCTGCGGGAACCGCTGCGCCAGGCGCTGGCGGCGCTTGAGTTGGCGGTAACGCCGGCGACGCCGTTCGATCCCGCCGTGGCGACCGATACCTGGCGTGTGGCCGCCTTCGACTACGGCGAATCCACCATCGTCCTGCCGGCGCTGAACGGTTTGCGCACGGCGGCGCCCGGCACCCGGCTGGCGGTGCTGGAAACCGCGCCGTCACGCATCGCCAAACTGGCGGAACAGGGAGAGATCGATCTGGCGTTTCACACCCGTGAAGGGGCGCCGCCCGGTTTGCGTCAGCGCACGCTGTTCAGTGAACGCTATGTGCTGGTGGGCAGAGTCGGCCATCCTAAACTGCATGAAAACCTGACGCTAACGCAATTTTGCCAATTGGAGCAGGTGATGGTCTCACCGGACGGCGGCGGTTTCTACGGCATCACCGACCAAGCGCTGGCGGACGTGGGGCTGACGCGGCGCGTGGTGCTTTCCGTGCCGCATTTTCTCTTCGTGATCTCGGTGCTGACGCAGTCCGATTTGGTGGCGATGCTGCCGGAGCGGCTGGTGCGCAACCAGCCTTTATTGCAACAACTCAAGCCGCCGCTGGCGGTGCCGGGTTTTGAAATGACCATGCTGTGGCACGAACGATCGCATCGGGATCCCGCGCACCGGTGGCTGCGCGAACATATCGTGCGGTCAGTGTAAGCGGGTTAAACTGCGCGGTAAATCACATGAACAGGAAGCGGTCGGCCAGCGGAACGCCACGCTCGAGGCGCGGTGGCAACGCGTCGTCGCGATCGTCTGGCTGAGTAGCCTGTGGCGCGACATCGTCGGCTTTTTCGATCATCAGCTCGCCGAGCAGGGCCAGAAAACGAGTGAGCTTTTGCATATTCCCTCCGGATCGTTGATTACGTTGAGGGTGATAGTAATCGCCGCTAAACCGAATGGGAAAAACTTAAAACTCATATCCTAAGAACCGGATCGCATATCGCATGACCGGGCGACGGTTGCCCATCGCCCGGTGGATGGCTTAGAAGGTGACGTTAACCTTGGCCCACAGGGTGCGGCCCGGTTCATTCACCGCGCTGTTGGCCGAATAGCCGAAGGCGCTGTTGCCCGCCAGGTTGAGGTGCTCGCTGTAGGTCTTGTTCAGGATATTATCCAGACCGGCGCTCAGCTTGACGTTTTTATTCACCTTGTAGGCGGCGTTGGCGGAGAGCACGCCGAAGCCGGCGCTTTCGGCAAAGTCTTTGCCCACCACGTTGCCTTCGTTGATCGCCACGCGGTTTTGGCTGCTGACCAAACGCCACAGCCCGGTGCCACTCCAGTCGCCGTACTCATAGGTCAGCCCCAAGCGTGCCTCCAGCGGCGGGATCTGCGGCAGCGGGCGGCCGTCGCTGGTGTTTTTCCCCCAGGAATAGGCCAGGCTGGCGTCGGTTTTCCAGTGCTCGCTCAGTTGATAACCCATGCCCATTTCGCCGCCCATGATGTTGGCGTTGACGTTATCGGCCTGGCTGAGACGCGCATTGTGCGGATCGTATTTGAACAGGATGAAATCATCGACGCGGCCCACATAAGCGGAGACCCAGCCGTTGAAGCGCTTGCCGTTGTACTGCGCGCCGATGTCGAGCTGCGTGGTTTTCTCGCTCTTGACGCTGGAGAACGGATCCTTGCTGCCGTTCGGGCCTAGCTTCGGCGAGAATAACTCCCAGTAATCCGGGAAGCGCTCGGTATAACTGACGCCGGCATACAACATCAGCGGCAGGTCGGCCAGCGTATGCTCAAGACGCATAAAGCCGCTAGGCAGGGTGTCTGAACGCTCCCCATCGCTGCCGCTGCGGAAATTCTCCACCAGGGTGCGATCAAGACGCGCGCCACCGATCAGTTTATCCTGCTCGCTGGTGGACCAGGTCAGCTCACTGAAGGCGCCGTAGCTGTTGAACTGGGCGTCTTTTTCCCAGCTGCCGCGGCTCATGCTGCGGTGGGTGTTGGTCTGCGTGTCCAGGCCGCTTTCAAGCTTCACGTCCTGCCACTGCCAGGTGCCCATCACGCGGCCGCCGACGGTGCGGCGATCGAGCTGCATCGTCATGCCGGAAGACATCATGTGCCCGCCGTGGCCCCCCATGCTCATACCGCCATGGCCGCCGTGCCCCCCCATGCCACCGCTGCCCGGCGAGCGCAGGGTGACGTTGTCCATCACGTGGTTGGCGTAGTTGTAGTAGACCTGCGCTTCCAGCTTATCCAGCACCTCGCCGATGTTGGATTTTTCCACCCGCATGCCCAGGCTTTCGCGCTTGAACTGCGAACCGTCCATGCTGCGGCCGGCATAGCGCGCTTCGCCGTTGCCGCGGCCCATGGTCACTTCCAGCAGCGTATCGTTGTCCGGCGTCCAGCCGAGCGCCAGATCGCCGTTCCACTTGTCCCAGCGCGACGGCACACGCGTATTGGTGCCGTCCTGATAATCGTTGGAACGAGATTTGTTGGCCATCACCCGCAAGTAACCTTGCTCGGCGCCGAGGCTGGCGTCGATATTCTCGTCCCAGCGGCCGTTGGAGCCGGTCAGTACGCTGGCGTTGCCCTTGATACCCGGCTCGTCGAAGCGCGGACGTTCACGTTCGAAACGCACGGTGCCCGCCGACGATCCCGGCCCCCACAGCACCGTCTGCGGCCCTTTGGTGATGGTCAGCAGATCGAAGCTTTCCGGCGAGATGTAAGAGGTGGGCGCATCCATTCTCGATGGGCAGGCGCCCAGCATTTCCGAACCGTCGGTGAGGATCTTCAACCGCGAACCGAACATGCCGCGGAACACCGGATCGCCGTTGGTGCCGCCGTTGCGGATCTGAGAAAAGCCGGGAATGGTTTTCAGGTAGTCCGAGCCATCGCTGGCCGGCACCGGCTGGCGCGGAGTTTTCGGTGACGTCACGATGGTCAGCGGAGAGTAGAGCGGTGCGGTAACGGTGATCACGTCGCCATCATTAACCTGGGCGCCGGTAGGGGGTTGATGCGCCTGCGCCGCGTGGCCAGCCAGCAGGAACAACGGCATGGCGGTGGTAATGGCGCGGGTGACGGCGTTCTTTTTATAAGTCGGTTTAAACATCATCTTTCCTTAAGCTAACTCTATTCCGTTCTTGGCCGAGGGATTATTCAGGCGTAGGGCGGCCTGGCGAAAATCACCATCGGTAAATACGGGAGGTTAATTCCATCGACGTGGAAATAACCGGACTAATAATGTCGTCTCGATGATTAACCGTTGGGCGAGTTAATTCCGCCGGGTTGAAGCAATCAACGGCAATACAGAGAACGGCAATGGGTTTGCGGTTAAATCAGAGGAAAGAGACGGGGGGCGCGCGCGGCTGTAATTCGGTGTGAACGACGTGGGCAAACAGGGGAACGAGGTAATGGATCGGCGGCGGGCGTGAAGCCAGCGACTGGGACCAGAACAGCGGGGCGTGGCTCACGTCCAGCAGCGGCGCGTGCAGCAACAGCACGCAGTAGCCGCAGGCGCTGTCGTCCATCATCATCGCCATGTTGTGGTGGCCGCCGCCGTGCTGCATCAGCGGCTGTGAGGCTTTTTCAGGCTCAGGCGGCGGCGAGTGCATACCATGATGCATCGGCATCGCCATGCCGCAATCCGCCATGGCGGTCGTTCCAGCACTTCCGGCGCGTACATGCTCCAGGGATCGCGAGACCACCGGCGCAATGAACAACATCAGAATGGCAAACATCCCTAACCAGGCGGCGGCCCGATTTCGCGATGCAGAGCGCTGAATTAACGACACAATCAACCTAAAAAAAGGGTTAACACAGGGTAGGGAATTGTACTGGTTTATGTAGAAATGTTAAAACCTTTTATTTCTGGTCAACGGTCTGTTGATGAATATATTATCGGATAAGCGCTTTAATCCTGACCAAAGGCTATTTTTTTTTGCGCCAATAACGTGACGGGGACAATATTAATGACGGAAAAACTGGCGAGCACGATTATTCCGCTTTATGACGATCTGGCTGGCGCAGAGGGATGAGTGACAATGTCACGGGCGAGTTCACCGGAACCCGCCCGTAACCTTAGTTCGCGCTGACGCGCCAGACGGTGTTGCCGACGTCATCCGCAACCAGCAAAGCACCGGTCTTGTCGATCGCCAGGCCCACAGGGGCGCCATAGAGTTCCTTCTCATCATCGGAGACAAAACCTGTCACCACGGCTTTGAGCTTGCCGACCGGCTTGCCTTGTTCAAACGCCACGTAGCTGACTCGGTAGCCGTTCAGCGGCGAGCGATCCCAGCTGCCGTGCTCGCTGACAAAGGCGCCGCCGCGATACTCGGCCGGCAGAGCGCTCGCGGTGTAGAACAGCAGCCCCAGCGGTGCGACGTGCGAGCTGAGGGCGTAGTCCGGTTTGATGGCTTTCGCCACCAGATCCGGCCGCGCCGGCTGCACCCGACGATCGACGTGCTGGCCGAAATAGCTGTAAGGCCAGCCGTAGAAGCCGCCGTCCTGCACCGAGGTCAGGTAGTCCGGCACCAGATCGGCGCCGATCTCGTCACGCTCGTTGACGATGGCCCACAGCTTGCCGCTGTGCGGTTCCCACTGTAGCCCGGTCGGGTTGCGCAGCCCGCTGGCGAAGATGCGGCTGGCGCCGGAGGCGGTGTCCACTTCCAGTACCGCGGCGCGCCGGTACTCTACGGCCAGGCCATTTTCGGTGATGTTGCTGTTGGAGCCGACGCCAACATACAGCTTTTTGCCGTCCGGGCTGGCCAGCAGAGCTTTGGTCCAGTGGTGATTGATAGTGTTCGGCAGATCGGCCAGCTCTTTACCCGGATCGCTGATGCGCGTTTCGCCCGGTTGATAGGCGTACTGCATGATATTGCCGGTGTTGGCCACGTACAGCGTATTGCCAATCAGCTGGACGCCGAACGGGGAATCGAGCCCCTCGAGGAAGACATGCTTTTCCCAGTTGCCGCCGGCGGTCGGGCGCAGAAGGGTGATACGATTGCCCCCTTTACCGCCTTTACCGGACTGGCCTTTCACCAGGCCGGCGATCAGCTGCTTGGGCGTGCTCACCGCTTCCGTGCCCGGCCCGTTGGCCTCCACGACCAACACATCGCCATTGGGCAGCGCGAGCAACTGACGCGGATGAAGCAAATCGTCCGCCACCTTATCGATTTTCAAGCCTTCCGCCACTTTCGGCGTCTGATCTTGTTGCCAGCCAACGCCCTTAGGCACCTGCATCGGCGGCATCAGAAAGTCTTGCGCCGCCGGCAACGTCGGGTCCGGGCCCATTTGTTGCTCTGGCGAAATGACGGCGCTGTTATCGCAGCCGGCCAAGGCCAATACGGCGGAAAGGGTGAGCGCCTGAGATGAGAGCTTCATGAAAACCTCCTTATTTTGCGCGGGCGCCAAGGGCCAGCAGAATATTCGCCAGGCTGAGCAGCGCGACCACGATCGCAGACAGCACCAGGCCTTGGGGTACCACGGCATACGCATCCCGGCTATGCACGAAAGCGTTGATAATGGCGAGAACGATGGCCAACAGGTTCAGCCAGAAATGGAGTTTGACCGACGAACCCAGCAGCCGGCCGCTGCCGAACCATACTTGCACCAGGTTAATCAGGCGAGGAATGATGGCAAAAATCAGGCCGATGGCGATTAGCCAGCTGGCGCCATTAACCCACTGAATATTGGCAGTGCAGGCATAAATGATGTCGAAAATTAGCGCCGCGGTGAAAAATCCATAAGGTATCGGGTTGAGCCATTCATAGACGGCCACTGCGGCCGCTGAGGGCCTTGCTGTCGTTTGCGTGGTCATGCAGGCATCTCCATGAAAAATGATGGGTAAAAAGGCCATTGGCCCCTTAAAGCTTTGTTCAGATCCAGCGATTTGAACAATTTTGATTCTCATTTTTAGCATGCGATGTTAAAACCGAAACCATCACTGCGGCATTATCAATGGCTTAGCAATATCAGGAGGAAGGGCATGAGTATAGAGCGCGTTCAGCGATTTCTGGCCGAGCACGCACCGGAGACGACGGTGACGGTGCTGGCAAAGAACACCGCGACGGTAGCGCTGGCGGCGGAAGCCTTTGGCGTGGAGAGCGGGCAGATCGCCAAGACGCTGTCGTTTCGCGTAAACGATGGCGTGGTGCTGCTGGTGATGGCGGGAACCGCCAGAATCGACAACAAGAAGTACAAGCAATTCTTCGGCGTGAAGGCGCGTATGCTGCCGGCGGAAGAGGTTGAAGCATTAACCGGCTATCCGCCCGGCGGCGTTTGCCCCTTTGCCGCACCGGAAACGGTGAGAATTTACTGCGACCGCAGCCTGTGCAGTTACGGTGAAGTGCTTCCGGCAGGCGGCAGCGATAACTCAGGCGTGAGAATTGCGCCGCAACGTCTGGCCAGCATCACCGGAGCGGAGTGGATTGACGTGACAGGGTAACTATAGGTGACCGTGTCACAATTACGTTATGTTAAATAGATTGTATCAATTCTTAATTAATAGACTGTTTTAACAGGGAAAATTACTAATCCATCGGGTGATGGCAAACCGCCTCGATATTGTGGCCATCCGGGGCGATCACAAATGCCGCATAGTAATGGGCATGGTAATTGGGCCGCAAGCCGGGCGCGCCATTGTCTTTGCCGCCGGCGTTTAACGCGGCGTGATAGAACGCATCGACCTGTTCACGGCTGCTTGCGGCAAATGCCAGGTGCAGATGCGCCGGTTTTTCATCGGTCTGAAACAGGCATAATGACACGTTATCTCGATCGCGGCACAGCTCAACGCCATAGTCGGGTTCGCCGTCGGCAACGATCTTTACGCCCAGTGGCGCCAGCGCATTGAGGAAAAACGCTTTGCTGAGGGCAAAGTCGCTGACGCCAAATTTCACATGATCAAACATGGGGAGGCTCCTTGAGCGTGAAAGAATGTTCCCATTCAGTATAGCCAACGCCGTGTTGGACGCAGAAAGCGATGCAAACGCACGCCAATGCGCATTTAACAGGCAAATACTGCCCGTTTAAGTGACGCGTTTGGATGAAATCTGCAGTATCGTAGCCGCCACGTTTTATCAGATTTCACGTAGCGCGATCAAAAAAGCAGAGGATTTCTGGCCAATACCGGCAGGTAGCCGCCATAGAAAATCATGTCCGGTCATCATTACAGGAGCGGGAAATGGCAGAGCGCATACCGGCCGGCATGTTAACGGCAATTCATCAGCAGGCCGGAGCTGCCGGCCAAACCAGCGATTGATATCTTGCTAGAAGTTGAAAGCCTGGCGGCGTTGGATGGTTTGAATGACAAGATGCATGATATGAGAGCTACGCCGCGCGGTGAGAACGGCATAGCCGGCAGGCGTTACTACATCAAGGGAAACGGCAATCATGTATTTACTGCAGGAAGTGAACAGGCGATCCGACATTTGGTGTTCAGAGATTATCTGCGCAAGCATCATGGTGTTGCTCAGCAATATGCGGCAATCAAACGTCAGGCAGCAGAAGACAGCCGGCAAAACCCGGCGGCTTATGGCCGGTTGAAAAACGAATTTGTTAAGCGGCATGAGCAGCTGGCGCTGATATGGTTAACCGCATGAGAAAGCCCATGATCAGACCTGGACGGCAGAATCTACATATCATTACTTAGGTGCGCATAATGTATATTATGTTAAATAGAATCACTGGGTACGCACGGGGGTTATCCTGCCCGTTCTTTCTCACCTCACCTTCAAGGCTTATCAGGCTGACATCCTTTTTTATGTTTAAGCCCATCTATCAACCCATCTCAGTTTAACCCTTAGTCGGCGTACCTTGATGAAAGCGCATCTGCCAACCCGCCTTTTCCGTCAGGAGCCAAATCGATGAGCGTTCGGTGCAACGAACGGCGCGGCCCTGCGCGTCATGCTGAAAACTTTTATACGTCAGCAACACGGCGCCTTCACTGATTTGCGCCAGCTTAAAACCTTCGGCGAAAATTGGCGGATAATCCGTTTCCATCTCCAGCGCCGCAACGGTTTGGCATTTGTCATAACGTAGGCCTGAACGACCAATCTCTTCAAAGTCTTCATGCAACAATGCCGCGACATGTTTCGGATCGCAGCGCGTTGTTGGCTGGTGCAGTTCAACCTCAAGCGCCTGAATTTGGCTAAGCCACTGTGCAAAATGGGTCAAAATGCCCTCCTTTTTTGATCGCGCTACGTGAAATCTGGCAAACTTCGGCAGTCAATTCTACATCAGAATGACACTCGTGAAACCTGACTATTCCCAGGATTCCTTCTCATAGGGTTTTTGCCAGTTCTTTTCCGTGACGGGTACGAGTTCCCCGTTGAACGTATAGGTACAACAGCGGCATCTCACCGGCACATCTTCTGCGGTGAATGCCGGGTTCACTTTCTGCAGTATCCCGTGATCATCTATGCATAGACCGCTGTAATAGCTCGACTCACCACAGCAGACATAGCTCTGCCAGTTTTTACGGTGCAGCGCCACCAGGTAAAAAATAGGCGCTTCTTTATCCAACCGACTTACCGCTTCGCTATGTACTTCATTCCAGGGTTGGCCCACTTTACTGAGCAGAAATTGAAATAGCGGCGTGTAATCCATGCCATGTTGTATCTGCCCATGCATACTTTCACGCAGCGGCAACTGCTCATCGTCCACCTGTTTGCCATGGCGTTCCCAGCGGTACTTACCACCGCTGGCGATGGGCCCTCTGGATGTAACGCTTTCTCTTCTATAGAGTTTCTTCTTTCCATCTCGATGTGCTCTCATCAAGCCTCAATAGTGACATTGTCACACAAAAAGAAATCCTTACGCCGGTTTCCCAGCCAAATGCGACCGCCGAACCCGCAATTCCCCGTGCCGCCAAGCGCCGTCTGCCGTGGCGCGATTGTCGAGCAGGCGATTCAAGGCCTCTTCGACCAGCCGGTCAATACGTTGGCTGTAGCTGGTCAGCGCCCAGTTGGCTGAGCCGGCCTCGTCGATATCGTCGAAACCTACCACGGCCATGGCTGACGACGGTGCTACTTGCCTGAGCGCTTCGAGCGCCCCCAGTGCCAGCACGTCGTTCTCGCAGAACAGCGCTTCAACCCGCTCACTTTCCGGCGTTGCCTGCAGGTATTCACTCATCAGTTGGAAACCGCGCTGGCGATCGTAGTGGCCAGCGGTGAGCACCCGATCCAGCTGAAAACCGGCGGCCATCAGTTTGTCGCGGTAGCCTTCCATGCGCAGCAAATGGCTACTTTGCGTATCCGGCCCCTTCATGTAGCCAAAGCGCCGATGACCTTGCTCTATCAGCAGCGTGGCGATCTCTTCGCCAGCGCGGTAGCCGTCGATGTTCACCACATCAATGTGTTCACTTTCCGTATTGCGGCATACCTGCACCAGCGGGATCTGATGCAGATCTTGCGCAATCGCCGCCCACTCTTGGGTTAACACCGTCGCCAGGAACAGAATTCCATCGACCTGCAGCTGGTCGGCCATCGCCATTACCGCCCGGTAGTTTTCCCCGGCGGTGATGTTCAGCAGCAGCGCCATATAGCCGCGGGTTTGCAGCTGTTTGGTGACCATATCGAGCATCATCATCGAATGCGGGTTCTTCATCTCGTCGATGGCCACGCCTATGATGTGCGTGCGTTTTTGCGACAGGCTGCGCGCCAGCAGATTGGGTCGATAGCCCAGCTCGGCCGCCGCCGCCAGTACGCTTTCACGCGCGCTGTCTGAGATCGACGCGCCGGGCGTAAAGGCGCGCGATACCGTCCATTTAGAGACGCCGGCCTTTTCGGCGACGTCGCTGGCGGTGGCTTTGTGGTGTTTCATCATGGTTACGTCGATCCCTGCTTCGGTGAAATCAAACTATACCCTGCTCGCTCAGATCCCCTAAGCGCCTGCCGGCATACCTGCTGCGATTATGTCCCGTTTTTGCACCCGATTGCAATTTGTTATGCAACCGGGTGCAAAAGGTAAAGAGTTTGTGATCGTCCGCGCTGTTTTCACCTTTCCCCTGTTGACCAAACTTTCTTCATGGCCGACATTCACGGTGGCATTCAGAGACTCATCGCGGTTTTGTCTCCTACTTTGCACCCGGTTGCAAAAGAACTGTTTTTACATAACACCTCTCTTCTCAACAGGATACCGTAATGAAAAAAACCAGACTGCTGTTGATGTTAGCCTGCTCGCTGTTTGTCGTGACCGCCCAGGCCAAGACCTACCAGGTCGGCGTGGCGCTGGCCAACTTCGATCTCAACTTCGTCTCCATCCTACGCAGCCAAATGGCGCGAGAACTGGCTGCGCAACAGCTGCAAGGCCAGTTCGTCGATGCCAAAGGCGATGTTGCCCTGCAGGTGCAGCAGGTAGACGATCTGATTAATCAGGGCGTGGACGCCATTATCCTCAACCCAGTCGATACGCAAGGCGTCCAGCCGATGATAGCGGCCGCCCAACGCGCCGCGGTCCCCCTTATCTTCGTCAACCGCAAACCCGAAGTGCCGCTCAGCGGCGCGACGGCCTACGTCGGCTCCGACTCGGCGCTCAGCGGCCGCCTGCAGATGGAGGCCCTGGCGAAAAAAATGAATTACCGCGGCAACGTGGCGATCCTGATGGGCGCCCTCTCCAACGAAGAAACTCGCGAACGCACCCGTGCAGTGGAAACGGTGATCGCCAAATACAAAGACCTGAAAGTGGTAGAGAAACAGACCGCCAAATGGCAACGCAATGAAGCGGTCGACGTGGTTTCCGGCTGGTTGCTGAACGGCGCGGCGATCGATGCGATCGCCGCCAACAACGATGAGATGGCCATCGGCGCGATCATGGCGCTGAAACAGGCCAAAAAGCGCGACGTGCTGGTTGCCGGTATCGACGGCACACCCGACGGCCTGCAATTTATCAAAAATGGCGACCTGGCGGTGACCATTTTCCAGGATGCCAAAGCCCAGGCGATCGGCGCGGTGCAGGTGACCCGAGCGATGTTGGATCACGCCAAAACCGAGCCCTATAACTGGGTACCCTACGCCACCGTGACGCGAGAAAACTACCCGCAATTTGCGCAGATGAACCAGAAATAAGCCGTTGCCACTCTCTTTTTCAACCCACTTTGCACCCGAGTGCAAAACCACAGTATCAGGAGTCAGCATGTTAAATGGTGAAAGAAGCATCCCTCGCCCGCTGCGTTGGGCGATGATCGGCGGCGGCCGCCTCAGCCAGGTGGGCTACAAACACCGTTCCGGCGCACTGCGCGACAACACCGCCTATCGGCTGGTTGCCGGTGCCTTTGATATCGACGCGGCGCGCGGACGTGAGTTTGGCGTCAATCTCGGCGTGCCCGCCGAACGCTGCTATGACAACTATCAACAGCTGCTGGAGCAAGAAGCTAACCGCGAAGATGGCGTTGAGGTGGTAACCATCGCCACTCCCAACGGCACCCACTATGAAATCACGCGCGCCGCGCTGAATGCCGGCCTGCATGTCATCTGCGAAAAGCCGCTGTTCTTCACCACGGCGGAGGCGAGAGAAATCAAGTCGCTGGCGGCGGAGAAAGGCCTTATCGTCGGCGTAACCTACGGCTTCTCCGGCCATCCGCTGCTGATGCAGATGCGCGCCATGATCGCGAACGGCGACATCGGCGAAATACGCATGGTCGAATTGCAGTACACCCACGGCTTCAATGCCAACGAAAGCGCGGACACGTTCGAGGCACAAAAGTGGCGCGTCGATCCGAAAATCGCCGGCCCCTCTTTTGTGCTGGGCGACATCTCCACCCACACCTTCTACATCTCGCAGCTGGTGATGCCCGATATGAAGATTGCCTCCCTGCTGTGCGATCGCCAAAGCTTTATCTCTTCCCGCGCCCCGCTGGAAGACAACGCCATGGTGCTCATGCACTACGAAAACGGCGCCGTCGGCCGCATGTGGGCTTCTGCCATCAACGCCGGCGCGATGGACAGCCAAAGCATCCGCGTGGTGGGCTCACGCGCCAGCCTGCAATGGAGCGATTCCACGCCCGGCGAATTGCGCTATGAGATCCAGGGGCGGCCCAACCAAACGCTGCACCACGGCATGCCCTATCTGGACGACAGCGCGCTGGCCGAAGAGCGGCTCGGCGCGCTGCATACCGAAGGGCTGGCCGAATCCTGGGCCAATATCTACCTCAAGTTCGCCATCGCCATCAGCGCCAGCCAGCGCGGCGATCGGCAGACGCTGGCCGCGCTGATCTATCCGGATATCGATGCCGGATTGGAAGGCGTGCGCTGGATTGAAAACTGCGTTCGCTCCGCCGACAACGGCGCCACCTGGGTCAATTACCAATAAGGAAAGCACCATGAAACTTTCGTTCTGTACCGACAGCCTGGGCCATTTACCCTTCGAGCCGATGCTGGATCGGCTGCTGGAGCTGGGGGTGCGCGGCGTGGAAATGACCACCGGCGGTTGGTCCCCGGCGCCCCATCTGGATGCCGACGATCTGCTGGCCAATCCCGCCAAACGCCGGCAGCTGCAACAGGCGCTGGCCAGCCGCGGCATGGAGATTGCCGCGCTCAATGTCTCCGGCAATCCGCTCGATCCGGGCGAGCTGGGGCAGCGCCATCTGCGCCAAACCGACAATACGCTGGAACTGGCTGGCCTGTTGGGGGTGAAGAAGATCGTCATGATGAGCGGCCTGCCGCCGGCCAGCCCGCATGACACCATCCCCAACTGGATCACCTATACCGTCAGCTGGCCGCCGACGGTGAAAAACTGTCTGGATTATCAATGGAATGAGGTGGCGATCCCCTATTGGCAGGCACTGGTCGCCCGAGCCAAAGCGTGCGGCGTTGAGCGCTTTGCGCTGGAAAACTTCAGCGCCATGCTGGTGTGGAACCCGGAAACGCTGTTCCGGCTGCGCGAGGCCGTTGGCCCGATGGTGGGCCTGAACCTCGATCCCAGCCATTTGATCTGGATGGGCGCGGATCCCATCGCGGTCGCTCGCGCCCTTGGCCCCGCCATTCACCATGTACACGGCAAAGACGTTCGCCTGGAACGCGGTGTCGTCGAAGTTAACGGACTGCTGGAAACCAAACCGATCGACGAGGTGGCCGGCCGCGCCTGGAACTATGTCGCCGTCGGCTGCGGCCGGGATCTGCAGTGGTGGAAGGAATTCTTCTCGGTGGTGCGCATGATGGGCTACAACGACTGGGTGTCGTTGGAAATGGAAGATTTGACCATGTCGGTCGATGCCGGCATCGTCTCTTCCGTTCAGGCGCTACAGCAGACGATCAGCCAATAACACCCTGCGCGGCGGCCACGGCCGCTGCGCAGAGTTCATCACGTTACGGGGTTATCGCCAACTTAATCACGCCATCGCGCTTTTCGGAGAACAGGTGGTAAGCCTCGGCAATATTCTCCAGTTGAAAACGATGCGTCACGAACGGCGTGAGATCCAAACCGCCATGCTGGATCACGTTCATCATTCTGCGCATCCGTTCCTTGCCGCCGGGGCACAGAGCCGACCGAATCGTATGATCGCCAAGCCCATAGGCAAACGCCTCGACAGGCAATTGAATATCGTCGCTATAGACGCCAAGGCTGGACAATGTGCCACCGGGTTTTAAGACTCGCAGCGCCTGATTAAAGGTGGCCTGCGTCCCCAAACACTCGATGCTGGCATCCACGCCGCGCCCTGCCGTAATCTTGAATATTTCATCAATCACATCGGTTTCCTTGTAATTCAACAAGACGTTTGCCCCCATTTTTCCCGCCATCATCAGCTTTTCGGGAGAGCTGCTGATGGCAATAATCAGGCTGGCGCCCCGCAGGCGAGCCCCCGCGGTGGCACATAAGCCGATCGGGCCCTGGGCGAAAATGGCTACCGTATCGCCAATGTTAATGTTGGCATTTTCTGCCCCTTTGAAACCGGTAGACATCACATCCGGGCACATCAGCACCTGTTCATCCGTCAGACCGTCGGGGATGAGCGCCAGATTAGCTTCCGCATCAGGCACCAAGACATATTCAGCCTGAGTGCCGTCGATAACGTTGCCGAAGCGCCAACCCGCCGTGGCTTTATAGCCATGGCAGCGGCATTCGGGTAAATAGGAACCGTCCTGCGCGGGAAAGCCGTCCTGACATGAATAGGAGGTAAAAGAGGGGCAAATAGCCCCAGCCAATGCCCGCTGCCCCTCTTGAAAGCCTTTAACATTGCTTCCCAACTTTTCAATAATGCCGACCGGCTCATGGCCAATGGTCAACCTACGCGGTACCGCATACTCTCCCTTGAGGATATGAATATCCGTGCCGCAGATTGTCGTCGTGGTTATTTTGAGCAAGGCATCGTTGGGACCAGGGGAAGGAATAGGTTTTTCAATGAGTTCTATTCGCCCCTTTTCGATAAAGGCAGCGGCTTTCATCATGCGCATGGCGGAAGATCCTTTGGTTTCTGCCGAAGTGGCTACAGAAAAGAATAATCCAATCGGTCATTTTTTCCGATTTTACCGCCTTGGGAAATAATTAAACACGCCAGTAATCTTTATCGGTAAATAATATAAAAAATATAATTCAATAAAATAACATCCAATAAAATCTGCTTTGTCACGCTGCCGAAAAACACGGTCGATTTATCTCGGCCGGCGATCAACGCCCTGTTCACTTCGGCGCGTAAATCTCTCTGAGCGTGGCGATCACTTTCGCCACGTTTGGGTTATCGATGCGGTAAAACAAGGTTTGCGCTTCGCGTCGGTACGTCACCAGACCTTCATTGCGCATTTTCGCCAGGTGCTGCGACAGCGCCGATTGGCTTAGCGGCACCAATTGTTGTAGCTCCCCCACGGCAATCTCATCGTGTTTCAATAGCAGGCAAAGCACCAGCAAGCGGTGTTCGTTGCCTATCGCTTTCAACAGCCTGGCGGCTTCAATCGCCCCTTCGATCAGAAAGGGATCTTGGCTAGCTTTTGCATTCATGGTCAATCACGGCCCCGTCATCATTCAGCCGCATTATAGCGGCTTTCAGACGCTGGCACAGCATTATATTAGCACCATTTAAATTAGATGTTGCTAATTTATATAAATCTAATATAACCTTGTATTCATGCCAATTGGCTCTCCCTGAGGCCGCAGGCCTTCCCCAACACAAGTGAGAATGCATTATGAATATGCCAACCCTGGTACTGCTGGCGTTTGCCGGCTGGACCTTATTGATTCTATTCGGCACCGTCGGCGTTTATCGCTGGTCCAGAATTTTAACCGGCCGTGCCACGGTGAGCGAATGGCAAGCGAACAAACCACAGGGCAGCGATAGCTACCAGCGCGCCATTGCGGCGCATCGCAACTGCATTGAAAATTTGCCGGTTTATACGGCCCTCGTCGTGGCGATAGCTGTATTTCAGGTGGAAAGCACGACGCTGAATGTCTTGTCTCTGGTGCTGCTCGGCGCGCGCATGGCGCAGAGTCTGGTTCACATCGGTTTCGAGCAGACGGAAAACGTCGCCACATGGCGTTTCGCTTTCTTTTTCACACAAATCGTCACGATGTTTTGGATGGGGATAGAGATCGTCGGGAGCCTGCCATGACGATCACGAACCTGGCAGAGCCCCATGAGGTGGCCCATTTCCTCTATGATGCGGATAAACCCAAGGGGCAGCGGGCCATCCTCTACTTTTCCGCCTCCTGGTGTCGCCCCTGCCAGAATATGCAGGGGATCGTTGAACAGCTGCACCGTCACACCAACGAGATCGCCTTCGGCAGCATTGACGTCGCGCAGGCGCCGACGCTCGCCCCTGCATTCGGTATTAAATCCGTGCCCTCCCTCGCCCTGTTTGAGGATGCGCGCCTCGTTGCGATCATCGCGGGCGAGGTTCCCTTGCAGCGGTTGACTCAACAGGTGTTGGCGGCCTTCGCCGGCGTTACAACATCCACTCGATAGGCAACCAGCCGGCCACGGTAAGAACGATGCGTTTTACCCAGCCGGCACCGGGTTCTTGCTGGTGTACCTCGGTATGGCCGTCTTCGAAGGCTTCTTTCCACACCATTTTGCCTTCGGGCGTCAATGCCGGCCGATAGGCGGCGTACTCAAGCGGGCCATCAAACAGTTGGCGGGTGTCGGCCGCCAGCGCCGGGCTGTCGATCAAGAATCCCATTTCGCAGTTCAGGTGCGCCGAGCGCGGATCGAAATTGAACGAGCCGATAAACACCCGCTTATCGTCGATGGCGAAGGTTTTGGCATGCAGCGCCGCGCCGGACAGCCCCAGCGGCTTGAGCTCCTTGCGCCCGGTCGGTTGACCGGCGCGCAGCTTCAGCTCGAACAGTTCGACGCCCGCCTGCAGCAGCTCACGTCGGTATTTGGCGTAGCCCGCATGCACCACCAGCACGTCGGTGGTGTTCATCGCGTTGGTCAGCACGCGAATGGATTTCCCCTGTTTGGCAAGCGATTCAAAGAAAGTCGCCCCTTCTCGCCCCGGCACGAAATAGGCGGAGACCAGATCCAATTGCTGGCTGACGCCGCCGATGATCTTACCCAGTTGCGTCACCATCAAACGATCGCGCGAAGCCTTGCCCAACCCTTTCGCCGGATCGTCGGCCACCAGCTCTACCTGGGTGAATTCCGGCTGTACGGCGCCATCGCGAAAGCGCACCGCGCTGGTTTCCAGCTGCACCGCCAGTTTACGGGCGCGCTCGCTGGTTTCGGTGGCGGCGGCCTGCGTCAGGAAGGCGGAAAGATCGCCTTTTCCCCTAATAATCTGCTCAACGCCGAACACCGAGGCGCTGTTCCAGTAGCGATCGAAGACCTCGGCGGTCTCCGCCACCACGTTGCCGACGCTCAACACGTCGAGATCGAGGAAATAGTTTTCGTCACCGACCTGAAAATACTCGTCGCCGATGTTGCGGCCGCCGATGATCGCCACGGCGCCGTCGACGATGTAGGACTTGTTATGCATGCGCCGGTTCATGCGCATAAAGTCGAAGGCGTAACCGGCCAGCTTCGGCGTACGTACGGTGGACGGATTGAACAGACGGATCTCGACGTTTTCCTGGGCGTTCAGCGCCGCCAGCGTCTCATCCATGGCGACGCCGTTATCGTCCAGCAGCAGCCGCACGCGCACCCCACGTTGGGCCGCGTCATACAGGGTTTTCAGCAGGATCTGCCCGGAGGTGTCGTTATGCCAGATGTAGTACTGAGCGTCGATAGACCTTTCCGCCATCCGCGCCAGCGCCAGGCGGCTGGCGAACGCATCGTGGCCGCTGACCAGCGGCACCACGCCGCTCAGGCCGGAATGTGCCGCCATCTGTTCGGCGGCCCGCGCCGGCAATAGCGCGGTAGGATCAGCCGGCAATGCCGCCTGCGGCAGACGCTGCGAAATATCCGGCAAACGAAAGATGACTCTTGCCGCAATAATGGCGATCGTCACGGCGATAATCAGATACACGACAATTTTTATCACGGGAGGCGGCCTCGGAGGTTGACTGCTTTGCTTTATACGTCATTAGGTTGCTTCAATCTATAGGAGAAGCGCGCTATGCGCGAGGTCCGCTTGGAAAACGAAAAATATCTTACGTTACTATCCAAATCATGCCAGTTGCGCCGTATTGCGCAACTGGCATATCTATCGGCTTTAATTTATTCCAGCTTAGGCATGATGCTTAAATGACGAACATCCATTTCTGTCAGCGCAACGCCATTCAACGGCGAAGCGCCATCGATATCCCTGACGGTACCAACCTCTGGCTTTAAAAGCCAAGGCGGCAGCCCTGCCAATGCCTGATGAAACGCCGGCAATCAGAACAGCTTTATATTCAGACATTTTTTTATCCTTCAGACGTGGAATGGCTTTCGGTTGGCAAGGTTGCCGTTGGGCTCTTTATCCGGAACCAGATAGCATACATAGCAGGCAGGAACACCAGCGTAATAATGGTTCCACCCAGTGTCCCGCCTATCAGGGTATAGGCCAGGGTTCCCCAGAATACCGAGTGGGTTAACGGGATAAAGGCCAGAATGGCCGCCATCGCCGTCAGCAGTACAGGCCTGGAGCGCTGTACCGTTGCCTCAATGACCGCATGATAGGGTTCAAGCCCTTCCTGCTCGTTGTGATGGATCTGCCCAATGAGGATCAGCGTGTTACGCATCAAGATCCCTGACAGGGCAATCAAACCAACCAGCGCATTGATACCAAAGGGCTGGTTGAAGAGCAGCAAGGTTGGCACCACACCGACCAGCCCCAGAGGTGCGGTCATAAAGACCATCACCATCGCCGACATCGAACGCACCTGAAGGATAATGATCAGCAATGTCATGGCTATCATGATAGGGAATAACGGCACCATCGCTTGGGTAGCTTTCCCTGACTCCTCAATAGAGCCTGCCTGTTCAACCCGGTATCCATTCGGAAGCGTTGTGATGATGGGCTGCAGTTGTTTAAAAATCGCAGTGGAAACATCAGGTGCCTGAAGGGATTCGGCAATATCGCCTCGCACGGTAATGGTTAGCATACGGTCACGACGTCGCAGGACCGGGTCTTCCATGCGCACTTCGACCTCGCCAACCTGCGATAACGGAATACGCTGCCCTGCAGAACCGACCAGGGTGAAACCCTCTATTTTCGCCGGATCAAGTCTGATATCGCCGGCAGCGCGTCCCACGACCTGCACCGAACGGATATCTTCGCGCACCGCGGTGATAGGAACACCCGAAAGCAAGAATTGAAGCTGCTGGGCCACGGCATTTGACGTCAGCCCCACGGCCTGCAGGCGGTCCTGATTCAGGGTGAAATGCAGTGTTGGCACGCGTGAGCCCCAATCCGTGTTGACCGTTCTCATCAGCGGGCTGGCCTGCATCAGCATTTTCACCTTGTCCGCGATGTCTCGTAATACCGTCGGATCAGGCCCTGTCACACGGAAGGCAACCGGATAGGGTGAGTAAGGGCCAAACACCAGTTGGGTCACGCGAACTCGCGCCTCAGGAGCCAGTCCATCAGCCGCAGCCTGGCGAAGACGGAACTTGAGCGCCTCACGGGCTCCCTCACTGTCCGTCAGGATAACAATTTTCGCAAAAGAGGGATCAGGTAGCTCGGGTGCCATGGCGAGATAAAAACGAGGAGCCCCTTGCCCGATATAAGCCGTCACGATTTTTGCTTCTTTCTGGTGCTTCAGCCAGTCCTCAATTTTCGTCACGGCGGCGCTGGTTTGTTCAATGGACGAGCCATACGGCATCTGGACGTCCACAAGGACCTCTGGCCGGTCAGACGTCGGGAAAAACTGTTTTTTCACCAGCGCCATGCCGAGAACAGCAACGGTGAATACCGCGACGACAGAAGCCGCGACCAGCCATTTTCGCGCGATGACCTGCGCCAGCAACTGACGAAAACGGTTGTAGCGGCGGGTGTTGTAGATAGCTGTGTGCCCCCCTTGAACCGTTTTGATATCCGGCAGCATTTTCACCCCAAGGTAAGGGGTGAACACCACTGCCACCACCCAGGAGGCAATCAATGCAATTCCCACAATCCAGAACATATTGCTGGTATATTCACCCGCCGTGGATTGTGCAAAACCGTTGGGCATAAAGCCAACGGCCGTCACCAGGGTGCCTGCCAGCATCGGCGCAGCAGTGTGGCTCCATGCATAGGCCGAGGCTTTGATTCGGTCGTACCCCTCCTCCATTTTCACCACCATCATTTCAATGGCAATGATGGCGTCATCCACCAACAACCCCAGGGCCAGGATGAGCGAGCCCAGGGTAATACGGTCGAAGTTTTTACCTGACGCCTCCATGACCACAAAGACGACAGCCAGCGTCAGGGGCACAGCAGCAGCGACCACCACACCCACACGCCAACCCATACTGAGAAAGCAGACCACCATCACGACCAGCAACGCGACGAAAAATTTGATCATGAACTCATCTACGGCGGAACTGATGTTAACTGACTGATCGGTGACTTTCACGAATGTCATGCCGAGTGGCATGTCCGCATTGATGCTGGCGGCTTCCTTATCCAGCGCTTTACCCAGCTCCAGACCATTCCAGCCCTCACGCATCACGATACCCAGCAGAAGTGCAGGTTCGCCCTGATTACGCACCATAAAGGTCGCCGGATCTTCGTAGCCACGCTCGACCGTCGCCACATCGGAAAGCTTCAGCGTCCTCCCTTGCACCACAACCGGCGTTTCACGAATTTTTTCCAGTGTGTCAAAAGCCCCATCCAGACGGATAAAAACCTGCGGCCCACGGGTATCTATCGAGCCCGCAGGTGTCAGCACGTTCTGGTTGTTCAGGGCTGCAAAGATATCCTGGGCAGAGACCCCCAGGGTTGCCAGACGGTCATGGGAAAATGAGACAAATATCCGCTCGGCCTGCTCACCGATAATATTGACTTTTTTTACCCCGGGAACATGTAATAAGCGCTGGCGTAATGACTCGGCATCGCGCACCAGTAGCCGCTGTGACTCGCCTTTTGCCTTCAGCGCAAAGAGCGCAAACGTGACATCCGAAAACTCATCGTTAACCATCGGCCCAGACACCCCTGCCGGCAAATTTTTAGCCTCGTCGCTGAGTTTTTTGCGTGCCTGATAGAACGCTTCCTGGACCTCTGAGGGGGGAGTGCTGTCCAACAATGAGAGCATGGTAAAAGCCAGACCGGGACGCGTGTAGGTCTCTGTGCGGTCATACCACTTGAGCTCCTGGAGACGCTTCTCCAGCGGTTCGGCCACCTGATCCTGCATTTCCTTAGCCGTTGCTCCAGGCCAGGCGGAAATGATGGTCATCTGCTTGACCGTAAAAGGCGGGTCTTCTGCGCGCCCCAGCCCAAGGAACGAGAGAATACCGGCAACGGTGATCAACAGGATAAGAAACAGCGTAACGGAACGCTCGCGTACGGCGAGCGCGGAAAGATTGAAACGTCCGCGACTCATGGACGACTCCCGGCGACACGGATATCGCTCTGCTTCGCCAGCCGGACTGTCTCACCATCATGCAGTAGATGAGCGCCCAGCGCTACGACCTGTTCGCCAGGCTTAAGGCTGCCGGTTACGCTTGCTGCATCATCCTCGAGGCTCACGACCTGCACGGACCGCCAGGTCACTCTGGCGGGATTTCCTGAAATGCTCCAGACCCCCGGACCTTTACCCGCGTCAAAAACAGCCGCTAAAGGCACCTGCAGCAACGGCTGCGATGCTCTGCTCTGCGCAATATGGATGGTGACAGTGGCCCCCAGAGGGGCACCAGACAATGGACCGTCGAGCACGTACCTTGCTTCAAACGTGCGCGTCAGCGGATCGGCTGCATCAGAGAGTAACCGTAGCTTCGCGGAAACAGAGGGTGTATCGCTGCCGTACAGAGAGGCCTGTGCCACGCTTCCAATTACCGGGCGCAGCGTCTCAGGCAGTTGGACGACCGCTTCGCGTTGTCCAGCCCTCGCCAGCCTGATAACTGGCTGTCCGGCACTGACCACCTGACCTGGCTCGGCCAGCGTGTCCATCACCACTCCGTCGGCGTCAGCGACCAGGACTGCATAGCCCATGGCGTTTTGCGCCACATTCGCCTGCGCCTGGGCGGCACTGAGGTCAGCCCTGGCCGTCTCTGCGGCAGCCTTAACCTGATCGTAAGCGGATGCCGACACAGCACCTGTAGTGACCAGACCGCGATAACGCGATTCATCATCCGCTGTCTGTCGGGCTCGCGCTTTTGCTGCGGCGACTGCCTGCTGTTGAGCCTGAGCCTGTAGGCTCAGATCAACCGGATCCAGACGCATTAACGGCTGGCCACGTTTCACGGCCTGGCCGGTATCGACGAGACGTTCCAGGATTTTGCCTTGAACCCTGAAACCAAGGTCGCTCTGAATTCGTGCAACCACCACCCCCGTAAAAGCACGGGAAAAGTCGGTTGCATTGATCGCTGCGGCAGACCTGACCAGAGGTGGCAGACTGCGTGGATCGCGGTTATCGGAAGCCTCACCGCAGGCCACAAGGGCAAACGGCAACAGACAGACAGCAAAGGTGACAGGTTTAAGTCCGAGCATGGGTTCCCTTAATTAATTAACAGGACAGGAACCCATACTTATACTTGTGACCATTATTGTCAATGGTCACAAAGTCAGGGTGACAAACTTCTCAAGATCAGTGATGGCAGCAACACCGCCGCTGCTTGGACGGTGTCCAAATTATATTGCAGCTGAACCGGGCTGATATAGGGACGCATGACCATAAAAATCGCATCCGCCGCCTCATCCAGTGGCGTTTTTCTTTCGAACTCACCTGCCTGGCGCCCTTCAACAATGATCTGCTCGATTAGCTGCCGCAGGTGCTGCTCATGAGCTTGTGCTGAGGGCCATTTATCACGCACAGCAACAGCCGCAATATCGTGCAACTTACGGTCATGAAAAAATAAATCACAGCCAGATTCTGACAATGCCTTGAATAACCGCCTTATTTTCTCTGCAGCTGTCGGCGCATCCGCAATCGCTGCGTGGACAATATCCCTTATGATCGCCAGCCGATTAGCGCAGATCACTTCTCCAATCGCCTGCTTGGAATCGAAAAATTTATAGATATAAGCTTTTGAAAAACCAATTGCTTTGGCGAGGTCGGAAACCGTTGTTTTTTCGTAGCCATAGTGACCGAAATGCTCAGTGGCCGCGTCAACGACCTGATCGCGGACACTGTGGTCGGAAGGTCCCCTGGAAGGGGTTTCATTCATCTGTTTAGTCATTTTCCCATCCTAGCTCAATGAAGCCCGGCTGACAACGAGTGACCAATTGGTAATATGGTCACAATTCAAATTCGGTTCAAGGCTTCTTCCTGTTTGCCCTAAATACACTTGCACTCTGGCAGACTTTTCGCCGGATGATACAGCGCCCCCGGGCACTCCACTTAATCAACAAAACGGAACATCTCACCATGAATAATGACGTCATCATCATCGGCGGCAGCTTTGCCGGTCTCGCCGCAGCCCTGCTATCAATATGGTTAATGCCCGCGCGGACAGCCTCTCTGATACTCCCTCAGTCACCACGGCGCGATGGCGGGTATCTTCGCTCGGCAGTCGATGCTCACCTGAGTGCAAGCAACAACAATCTCCAAGCGGATCACTGCCATAAGGCTATAGCGTAAAGCGCGAAGGCGAAACGCCAAACAGTTTTTTGAACGCCACCGAATAGGCGCTGTGGCTCTCATAACCGCTTTCGAAGGCGGCGTGGATGATCGAGTTGCCCGCCAGCAGCAGCGGGATGGACGACAACAGCCGTAGACGCTGTTTCCACTGACCAAAGGTGATGCCGGTTTGTTGAGTGAAGTGACGCTGGAAGGTTTTCGCGCTGATCGACAATGAATCCGCCCAGATCTCAATGCCGCGATCGTCGGCCGGCGTGATGACCAACTGCCGGCAAATGTCAGCCATTCTCGCTTCCATCGGCCAAGGGAGATGCAGCGCCAGCTGCGGCTGCAGGCTCAGTTCCTCGAGGAACAATGCTCTGAGCAACGCGTGGCGTTTGGTCTCCTCGCCCTCGGGCGCCAGCGTCGCCAACTGGGCGATCAGCTCGCGCAGCAGCGGCGACACCTGCAAGACGCCGTCGCGCAACGGCAACCGCGCGGCGGTGAATTCATCAACAAAAATCCCGTAAACGCAAATGTTGCTCTGCATGACCAACTGATGTTCTACCCCCGGCCGCAGCCAGACTGCGGTGGTAGGCGGTACGATCCAGCGTCCGCAGCTCGCCTCGACCGCCATAACACCCTGTTGCGAATAGAGCAAATGGCAGCGTTTATGCGAGTGGTAAGGAATGACAAAGCCCGCCGGGTAGTGTTTCACCAGCCCCGTCACCTCGAACGCAGAGTTTTCGTGGCTGCTGAGGTCGATGCGTTTCGTTTCGGCGTTGTCGACGTCGAATCCCATGGTCGTTTGTCCCTTTTGATAACGCGAATGTCTTTTATTTGATAGAGAGGCCGCATGATCCTCCATATAGTGACGTTCTCGCAAGCCACACCAGGGGCCTTATGCGAAGAAACTCACTATTTACACCAAAATTTCATCGTTCTGCTTAAAACGAAGGCGATGACGTTGCGCATGCGCTGCGCAATGGCGGCTCGTTGCGGGGGCGACGCGGCCGAAAGTGATGGAAAGGGAAAGCGCGGTGGCTTAAATCAGGAGGTATGCGCATCAATCAGCAGGTAGCTCAGCCTGGGGGGCGGCTTAATGCTAAAGGGATAGGGAGAGCGCCTAGGCTCTCCTCCATCCAGAATGGTTATCTCGTCAACGGGCCAACTCGGCGCCGTCCAGCTCGGAAATCGCCAGACAAATCACTTCCGTGATGGCCTGTACCGTATAGGCGGTCTTGGCAGGAATGATTAACATCTCATGGGGTTGCAACGTCTGATCGTCAACCTTCAGTTCACCGCTCAGTACCATCAGTTTCACCCAGCCCGGATGAAAACGCGCCGGTTGTTGGCTGCCCGCATCCAGCTTCAGCAACGCCGTATGGCCAGGCGTCTCCCGTTTCAAAATGTGAAAGTGTACCCCATCGTAAGGCATGTTTTCGTAATGCAGTGACGCCAGTGTTCTCTTATGCATGGTAAGTGTCCTCGTGACCTGTGAGTAGCTGCTCCGCCTTCGGTCGCCGTAAAAACGATTGGCGGCTGTCCCTACCGAAAGCACCGGCTCGCAGCCTCTTGGCGAACGGATTAACTGTCGTACTTGCAGCGGCCAGATCGACCGCCGTTTCATGCCTAACCTGCCTCAGGCATGCTACTAAATATATAAGAGCCTCGCCGACGGCGCAAAAAACCGCTGCAGGGTTGAGCGTATTACGGTGCTGATCCGTAGTCGGAAAACCTGAACGGCGAGACCAAGGCGCCGTCTGCCGGAGATCGCGATGGTCTCCCCCTTCACACCCCATCATTAATAAATCGCGCCGGGCGATAAGCGTGCGGAATGGCGGAATTGACGCCATGCAGCAGCTCGTCTCCGATCAGCCGGCCAAGCGTCGGTGCGCACATCACGGCCGGATGCATCACCGCCACATAGAGGCAGGTGGCGCCCAGCGGCCCAACGATGGGATAACCGTCGCGCGGCCGGGGGCGCATCCCCACCGAACACGCCTGCAGTTTCAAGGGCGCCGTGCCTGGCAGGCGCCCTTCAATCGCCGATTGCGCTTCGCCCTCCACGCGATTTTCATCGCCGTGCGCAGGATAATCTTCCGCCGCCAGCAGATCGCCATTTTGTGCATGACGCACTTCGATGTCGTCGCCCGCAATCAGCGTGTTCACCACCTGCGCCGCCGCGTGATAGCGTAACAAAATGGCCGGCGACGCCTCGATCGGCAGCGAGAATCCGCTACCGTCCAACAGCGCCGAGATCCCCGTGCCGCAGGCGAGCACCACCCGATCGGCGGTAATCGCGCCTTCCTCGGTAACGATGCCGATTATCTGCCCGTCTTCACGCAAAAATCCGCTGACGGTTCGCCCCAGGAACAACTCCCCGCCCCACGCGCGAACGCATTCGAGCAACCGCTGCGTCACTTCTTGCGGATCGACGGCGCCGTCATGCGCCGCAAAATAGGCTTGGCTATCGGGCTGCCTGAGCCCCGGTTCCAGCGCGGTCACCTCGGCGGAGGGCAAAAGCCGATTATCGGGGTTTTGCGTCGCCGGCGCCTGACCATAGCTGAGCGCGCCGGACCAATTCACCCAGAGATCCGGGATCTCCTGCGTCAGGCGTATCCAGTCAGCCACGATCTCGCGCCGCAGAAACGCGTCGGGCGCGCCCTCAGGCACGCCTTCGCTGATCCAGCCAAACGAGCGGCCTGTGGCTCCCGCCGCGGGATGCGCCTGCTCAACCACGATAACGTGCTGCCCTTGGCGCGCGAGATGATAGGCGATCGATGCGCCGACAATCCCGGCGCCCACGATAACCATGCGTGATGATGTTCCATTCATTTAATGATGTCCGAACCTCATTTCAAGTGTTGTCGCCAAAGCAATCCTGCCGCCAGGCAGGCTACCCCGCCGCCGCAGGCCAACACGGCATAAGACGTGCCCCAGCTCTGGGTGGTATCCATCACGATGCCAAAGGATAACGGGGCGAACGAACCGATGCCGAACCCCAGCAACGATCGCCAGCCCATCACGCTGCCGAGCTGTTGCGGCGGCACGTTGTCCGCCATCGCCGCCGACAGCACGCCGGAGTCGCCAAGAATAAAGAAACTGCCGATGCTGACGAACAGCAGCGTCCAGCCCGGCCCCCAGTTCGCCGACCACCCCATCAGCAGCGATCCCAACGCACCGGCGGCGCCCACAAACGTCAGCACCGAGGCACGATTGAAATAGTCGGAAACGGTGCCGACAATCAGCGTGGCGATCATGCCGGCCAGGTGGATCACCGCCGCGGCGATCAATCCGGCGCTGAGCGGATCCAGAGAGAAACCGCTCAACGCCTCGCTGACCAGGCTGGGTGCCCAGGCCCAGTTACCGAGCAGTTCCCAGCTGTGAGCGATATACCCGATCAGCAACAGCAGGGTCGCATAGGTGATAGCATAGCTTTCTCGTTTCGTCTTCCTCCCCAGCGTGCGCGGTTGCGGTTCCTGATAACCGACCAGGGCCAACGAACCCGCCAGCGCCCCCAGTAGCGCACCGGCGGCGCACAGGGCAAACGCCACGCCGGCGCCCCAGCGCATGGCGCTCCAACCGGCGATGAAAACCGACAGAAAATACCCCAACGAACTGGCCGCCAGGATCATGCCGATGGCGTAACCGCGTCGGGCCGGGCCGTTCATCCCCATCGCTAACAGCAGCGCCGGCGTATAGGCGCCGCCCTGCGTCAGGCCGACGAAGGCCATCAACACCAGTGCGCCGATATACGAATGGGCAAACACGGCGAACAGCATCAGCGCACCGGCACCCAGCCAGGAAAACAGCAGATACACCCGACGCGCGCCCAGCGAATCACACCACCAGGAAGCCACCAGCAACGCCAGGGCGTTGGTCAGGCTGAACACCGTCTGCACTGTACCGGCGGAGGCGGCGTCGAGCTGCCACTCGCTTCTGATGGTCGGCAGCGCGCCGGCGAACATCATGGTGCCCAGGCAGAGGCCGGCCCGGCTCACGCAAAGCAAAAAGAAAGCTCGCATCTCAGGGGCGCCTCCCTGTCAACCGCAGGGTGAGGATAACGCCATTAACACGCATGACCGATAGCCAAAAGATCCGCATCATAAACTCAGCAATCAGAAGGAGATGCCTCATCATAGTGAGCAAAATCAACGGCTGACAAACGATCTTTCCTCCCTCACTTGGTTGAGCTAGACTCAACCTATGAAAAAAATTCACTCCCTGCCGCACCTGTCCGCTTTCGAAGCCGCCGCCCGTCTCGGCAGCTTCAGCGCCGCTGCGGATGAGCTGTTTCTCACCACCGGCGCGGTCAGTCGCCACATCCGCAGCCTGGAAGAACAGCTGCAGCTCAAACTGTTTTATCGCGGACACAAGTCCGTGCGGCTGACGCAGGCCGGCGAGAATTTTTCCCGCACTGCGTCCCGAGTGATAAGCGAATTGTTTTCGGCGGAAAGCGCACTGAAAGCGAGCGCCGGCCGGCAGCGGCTGGTGGTACACAGCCTGCCGACGTTCACCATGCACTGGCTGATGCCGAAATTGGCAGCGTTCAACGAGATTCATCCGGAGGTCGCGATTGATATCACCACCGCCACTGGGGCCGTCGATCGCAATATGCCGTTTGACCTGGCGATCCGGCGCGATCCCGCGCACTTCTCCGGACTGAAAGCGATCCCTTTTTTGCAGGAAGACAGCCTGCTGGTCTGCAGCCAGAGCTATTTGCGCACCATGCCGATCAGCGCGCCAGACAATCTGGCCGAGCATACCGCCATTCGCATCCGCGCCCGTGAGGATTTATGGCACAGTTGGTTGAATACCTATCCGACGGCGCTGGACGCCTCGCCGCCGCCGCTCGACCATACCTTCGCCGCCATTCAGGCGGCCGAAGACGGCCTGGGACTGGCCGTCGTGCCTTACCTGTTCTGCGCCAAACATCTGTCGTCTGGCCGGCTGGTGTCGCCTTTCCCAGCGTTGACTATCCGAACCGGCGTTTATTCCCTGCTGCTGCGCGATCGGGACGATGAGGTCGTGAGCCAATTCGCCGCCTGGCTGCAAACGTTCCAGGCGTAAGCGCCGTATCGGAAACGCGTCACCCTCCTGGACATGCGCGAGCGTTTCGCGCGTCCAGTCGGTAAACCAGGCAAAGACATTCTCAGGCGTGGAGCGTCAGGCCTTTTATCGCCTTATCCACCGCTTTCTTCGGCCCGCGCAACGCCAGGCCGACCAAATCCAGATTGTCCGCGTCTTCAGCGAGAAAAACCTGCCGGTTGGCTGCATCGTGCCCGGTCGCAAACATGGCGTGCACATAGGGAACCAACGTCAATTCCCGCTCCAGCCCTTTGCGATGCACCTTTTGCAGGCCCGGCAGATCCGCGGCAAAAATCAGCATCGGCTGCCCGGAAATGCCGCCGTAGCGTCTGCCTTGCGCATCCACATAACACTCGCCGATGATTTCCGGGGCGGCGGCGGCGATGCCCGTCGCCAGAAAGGCCACCACATTCAGCCGCTGCCAGGTCTGCAGATCGTCGCGTACGATAAACGCTATCTTGGTATCAAACATGTTTCGCTCTACTCCGTTGTGCTCTTAAAATAAAAGCGCATCATCGGCGATGGGCGAATCAGCGGTATAGAACGTTTGTGCACTGACGTTGATAGGCCGCCGGCGATAAACGGTAGGCGCGCTGGAACCAGCGGCCCAAGTGGCTCTGATCGGCAAAGCCCACCTGCATCGCGACCTGCGCCGGTTCTTCCCCCTGCGCCAACAACAAGCGTGCAGCCCGCAGCCTCAGCCGGACCAGGTAAGCATGCGGCGACTGGCCGAAGGCCCGGGTGAACTGGCGAGTCAGGCGGAAGCGGTCCAGGCCGCACTGAAGCGCAAGTTCATCCAGGCTGGGGTTACCTGCCATGTGCTCGTGCAGGTAGTCTCGTAAGCGATTCATCACAATCAAAGCATCATCGCTTTGGGAAGTCGGCCTGACGCGAATATGCCGCGCCAAAAGCGTCAGCAGTTGATCCAGGCTTTGATCGCGCGCCAGCCGGCCTTCCCCCTGATGCAACGCAAAAAAAGCCTGTTGTATCGCGGTCGCCAGCATCGGATCGTCGGTCAACGTGCTGTGGAACGCGCCTTCCAGCACAGAAACGTCCCCTAATCCGCGGCGGTTCATCGCATCGGAAACCCAATGCTGCGGCAGATAAAGCATGGCATAGGTAAACCCTTCGGCCTGCGGCGCATGACCATCGTGCACCGCGCCCGGCTCGATCAGCATGGCGCGTCCCGGCCGGCTGGTATGCAAGGAACGATGACAGTTGAAACGTTGTAAACCTTGCTGCGTCACGCCCACCAGCATTTCGTCATGATCGTGGGGATCGTAGGCATGCCCCTGAAAGTGGGCATTGACGCTCTCGATGCCGGTTTCGTCATCGCGCCGCAGTTCCAGCCAGTCTTTGTGTTGATGATTAGACGCCATGCAATCAGTCCGGAGTTCTGCCCATAGGAAAGAAGAAAACAGCTTACCCTGAGACGGTCACCGTTTCACGCTCATAACTTGCAGATGGCATAAGTGCCCTTTCCGGCCGATTTCGCCTGATACATCGCGCCGTCGGCACGGGTCAACAGCATCTCCTCCGTCACGTCAGTGTGTGAGGAAATCGCCGCCCCCAGGCTGGCGGACAGGCTCACCGTCTGCTGCCCGATCTGCGAAATATCAGCCAGCCGCGCCAACACGTTTTCGCAAAATTCGCTGACCTCGCGCTGCGGTTCCGCCAACGGCCATAGGATGACCGTGAATTCGTCACCGGCCAGGCGCGAAACGCTATGGCGCTCGCCGGCGCAGGCGCTGAGCAACCTGGCGAACGTCTTGAGGATCAGATCGCCGAAGTCATGGCCATAGCTGTCATTGAGGGCTTTGAAACCATCGAGATCGATGAACACCAGCGCCATTTGCTGCTGTTCGCAACAGGCCTGCACCGTGCTGGACAACCGACGCAGAAAAGCGCGGCGGTTGGTCAACCCAGTCAGCATGTCGTGCGTAGCATCGTACTCCAGCCGTTGCTGCAGGCGCTTCAACTCGGTAATGTCCATGGACAGAATGTAAAACCCCTGAGCCTCGCACGGCACCAGCGTAGTGTGGATCATCAGCAACCCCTTCTGGGTCTGGAGCTCATTTTCGAAGCTCACCATTTCCCCCGCCAGGGCCCTGTCTATCATCGGTTTCGCTATCTGATAAACGTTCTCCCCCATAAAATCGCGCACCGTCATTCCTCTAAGGCGGCTTTCTTCCAGGCCAAACCAGGTTTTATAGGCGCTGTTAGCGAACAGGTAGCGTTCATTACCGTCGATTTGGCTGATCAACGCCGGCATGTTGTCAGTAATGGCCCGCAGGCGTTCCTTCTCCGTGCTGAGCTGATATTCGGCGAGTACCCGGGTTTCAATCTCTTCGTTGAGTTTCTTGACGACCACGTTCAGCTCCCGCGTGCGGATTTCGACGCGTTGTTCCAGCTCGTGTTGCAGAGAGAACAGATCGGCCTCCGCCGCCTTGCGCTCGCTGATATCGACGATAACCGAGATGAAATGATCCGGTTTGCCGTTAGGCAGCCGGTTTAACGCCACCGTCAGCTGCACCCAGACGATCGAGCCATCGGCACGGAAATAGCGTTTCTCAAGCGAGTAAGTACTGATCTCGTTTCTCAGCAGTTGCTGCAGTTTTTCTAGATCGGTGTTGAGATCGAGCGGATAGGTAATGTCCTGAAAGGTGCGATCCATCAGCTCGCGCTCGGAATAGTGTAACATTTCGCAGATGCGCGGATTGACCCGCAGCCAATACCCCTGCAGCGACACCAGCGCCATCCCTACCGCCGCCTGGGCGAAGGTCTGTTCGAACAAGGCTTCCGAGCGTTGCAGGTTGGACTTCAGGTTTTCGGTATAGACATGGCGTTCAATGCTCTGCAGGTACTCTTCCACCACGGCGGCGAAGTCGTGCAGGTCGGCCACCTGTTCCGGAGAAAACGGCTGCGGCTGGCTGTCGATAATGCACAGGGTGCCGAGCGGCAAACCGTCGAGCGACAGCAGCGGTTGCCCAACGTAGAAACCGATTCGCGGCCCGCCGATCACCAGCGGATTGTCGAAAAAACGCGGGTCGTTGGCGGTATCGGGCACCACCAGCGCTTCACGTTGCAAGATCGCATGGCCACAAAATGAGATGTTACGCGGCGTTTCCCGGACATCCAGACCGTAGCGCGATAGAAACCATTGGCGATCCCGGTCGATCAATGACACCAGCGCAATGGTGACGCCGAAGTATTTCGCCGCCAGCCGTGTAATACGATCCAGTTTTTCCACCGAGTTCGAATCCAGCACGTTCAGCGAGTTCAGTACCGACAGACGTTCGGCTTCGTTTTCGGGGAAGCAGGGTTCAAGCATGTTGTCTCCCATTGTGTCACCCACGGATCCGGCGCAGCCAGCCTGCGTGATTCCGTTCAGCCTATCCGTCGGTTAGCGGCAAATATCCTTGTCCATCATAGACTCACTCAGTATCAATCCGATTGCGCATTCTCGCCAGCTTTGCCGGGCGTTGCGTTTGCCACCGCGCTGCGCTACAGTCGTTCACAAGGTGATGGTGTTCCACCTTTCCCAACCGCCGCGTTCGCTCGAACCGGATGATGACGCCTGATATACAACTTCGCTTTATTTTTTAGGCAGGTATGTCAGGAGTCGCTATGAATGAAATCTCACGTCTTACCCCTTTTCCATCCCAGCCTGATCTCGCCGTGCGGGAAATGCCGCTGTACGTTTTCGGCCATAAAAATCCCGACAGCGACAGCATCTGCAGCGCGCTGGTGGTCGCGGACTGGCTCAATCACCTCGGCAAACCGGCCGTCGCTTTCCGCCTTGGCGAATTGACGCCGGAAACCCGCTACATACTGGCCGCCGCCGGCGTACAAACGCCTGCGCTGCTGACAGACGATCTCCGTGACCGCAAAGTCTGGCTGGTGGATTTTACCGACGTCGAACAAGGGCCGGCCTCATTGCCCGACAGCGATGTGGCCGGCGTTATCGATCATCACCGGCTGGGCACCTTGATCACCCGCAACCCGCCCGATGTCTGGATCCGCGCCGTTGGCTGTTGCGCCACCGTGATCCTGTCCATACTGACGTCAGATACGCCGATGCCGCTTTCTTCCGCCCAGGCCACGCTGCTGCTGGGCGCGATTTTGAGCGATACCGTTGCGCTGAGCGCACCGACCACCACCGAACAGGATCGGGTGGCGGTCGCGCGGTTATGCGCAATCTCTCACGTTGACTATGACGCCTTCACCGCCGGATTGCTTGCCGCCAAAACCGATCTTTCGGGGCAATCCGCCCCGCAGTTGCTGCACCGTGACGCCAAGAATTACCGCATCCATAGCGTCTCGCTGCTGCTGTCGCAGATAGAAGTGCGGGCTATGAGCGATATCGATCCGCTGTTGCCCGCGCTGCAACAGGCGCTCGAGCAGGCTAAGCAGGAGGCCGGGCTGGAGATGACCGCGCTGCTGGTTACCGATATCACCCGCCACCGCTCCACCCTGTATTTCTCGTCGAACCGGGTGCTCGCCATTCGGCAGGTGTCGCTGCCCGGCATGACGAGCCGGAAAAAA
The DNA here is from genome assembly GCF_037027545.1 of Serratia sp. 201. NCBI lineage: Bacteria > Pseudomonadati > Pseudomonadota > Gammaproteobacteria > Enterobacterales > Yersiniaceae > Serratia > Serratia sp. 201. Next base: position 1,498,574 of record NZ_JAXCHC010000002.1, read on the forward strand.
GAGGTTTTACCGTGGTTAACCCTACAGATTGCTAACGCAGGGAGATAAGTCATGTCGCTCTATCAACATGCTTTACTGCTGGTGCAGGATGAACGCGACGGCCGGCTGCTGTTACGCCATGCCGAACGCCTCAATCAGCAGATGAATACGCGCATTACCGTGGCGCACATCAGCGCCGACTATGCCGAGCTGGACTACCTCAGCGATGCACAAACCAAAGATCGCCAGTCCAGCGAGGTGATCGCTGCCAAAGCCATGCTCAGCAGGCTGGTGGAAGACTGCACAATCCCCCTGGAGGTGCGCGCAATTGTCAGTATTCACCGCTTCAAAGACATCGAGGCCCTGATTGCCCGTGAAGGCGTCGATCTGTTGCTGCTCGGCCATCAGAACCGTCCGTTCGGCGTCTTTGCCTCCTTCGGCTTCGAGTTCATTAACCATTTGTCGATCGACGTGCTGATAAAGCACGTGCCCACTCCCTAGAATGAGGTGATCATCCATGAGCTATGAAATTGAAAACGTAACCGCCAGAGAGATCCTGGATTCGCGCGGCAACCCCACCGTCGAAGTTGAAATGACTGCGGCGGGCGTCGTGGCACGGGCTTCGGTTCCCTCCGGCGCCAGCACCGGTTCACGCGAGGCGGTGGAACACCGCGACGGCGATCCGCACCGTTACGGCGGTAAAGGCGTTCAGGAAGCGGTGCAAAGCGTCAAAACGGCGATCAATGAAGCGCTGCGCGGGGTGGATGTACGCCAACAAGGGGAGATTGACCGCCGGTTGATCGCACTGGACGGCAGCGAGAACAAGAGCCGATTGGGGGCCAACGCCCTGCTCGGCGTTTCTCTGGCCGCCGCCCGCCTCGCGGCGCAATTGTCGCAGCTGCCGCTGTATCGTTATCTGGGCGGTCTCGGCGCCAACCTGCTGCCGGTGCCCTGCATGAATATCATCAACGGCGGCGTGCATGCCCGCTGGCAAGGTGCGGACTTTCAGGAATTTATGATAGCGCCGCTGGGCGCGCCGTCGCTGCGCGAGGCCGTGCGCTGGGGCAGTGAAGTTTATCAGGCGCTGCGCCAAATTCTGTTGGAGAAAGGCCTGTCGGTCGGCGTTGGCGACGAAGGCGGTTTTGCGCCGGCGGTTGCCTCTAACCGGCAACCGCTGGAGCTGATCGTACAGGCGATAGAGAAAGCCGGTTATCAACCGGGAGACGATATCGCCATTTGCATGGACCCGGCCTCGAGTGAATTCTATGCCAACGGCAAATACCGCCTGCGCAGCGAAAACGCTGAACTGGATGCCGAACAGATGACGGCCTATTACCAGCGGCTGGTGCAAGATTTTCCCATCGTGCTGATTGAAGACGGTTTGGCCGAGGACGACTGGGCGGGCTGGCGCATTCTCAGCGACGCCCTGGGCGATCAGGTGGAACTGGTCGGTGACGATCTGTTCGTCACCAACGTGAAATACATCCAGCGCGGGATTGATGAAAGATTGGCCAATGCGGCGCTGATCAAGCTGAACCAGATTGGCACGCTGAGCGAAACTTTCGCCGCCGTGCAGCTTTGCCAGGCAAATGGCTGGGGCGCCTTTATCTCACACCGCAGCGGCGAAACCGTCGACAGCTTTATCGCCGATATGACGGTTGCGATGCGAGCTGGCCATGTGAAAACCGGCGCGCCGTGCCGCGGCGAGCGGATCGAAAAATACAATCAGCTGATGCGCATCGAAGACCAATTGGGCATCGCGGCGGTATATGCCGGGCGCGCCGCCTTTAAACACCGTTAATCTTTGCAGGCCGGCCACGCACCGGCCTGTTTTTCATTTTTTGCGCGGCATAATCCCGCCACGCCGGATTCCAACAGAATACGCCGCGTCGCCATCAACGTCTCACGCTGCTCGTTCAGCGTCGCCATCATCCGCTCGATTTCCGCCAGCCGGCTGTCGACGCCCTGTATCAACCCATCCTGATAGGCGCTGCCCTGCAGCGCCAATACCCCGCGGATCGCCTGCAGCGAAAACCCCAGATTCTGGCCGATTTGGATCAGGTGCAGCCGCTCCAGCGCGCTTTCGCTATACACCCGATATCCGTTAACGCCGCGCACCGCTTTGGGCAGCAGCCCCTGCTGTTCGTAGTAACGTATCGCCGAGGCGGCCATGCCGGCGCGCTCCGCCAACTCTCCGATTTTCATGCCCTATTGACCTTAAAGTTAACTTTAACCCTAGTATAGCGCCATTCCCCCTGCGACAGGAACGTACCCGATGTTTACCCCACTGATTCTGCCCAACGGCAGCCGCTTACCCAACCGTCTGGCCAAGGCCGCGTTGGAAGAAAATCTGGCCGATGAAGGCCAACTGCCCGGCCCCGCGCTATGGCGCCTGTATCGCCACTGGGGTATCGGCGGTGCCGGCCTCATCATCACCGGCAACGTGATGATCGACGGACGCGCCATGACCGGCCCCGGCGGCGTAGTGCTGGAACAGGATACGCCGCTCGAGGCGTTCAAAACCTGGGCGGCGGCCTCGCGCCAAGAAGGCGCGCAGGTATGGATGCAGCTCAGCCACCCGGGCCGTCAGGTGATGGCCAACATGGGCGGTAACGCCTGGGCGCCCTCCGCCATCCCAATGGCGATGGGCAAGTACAGCAAGCAGTTTGCCCCGCCGCAGGCCATGAGCGAAGCGCAGATTGCCGAGGTGATCGCCCGCTTCGCCGCCAGCGCGCACGCCGCCGAACAGGCCGGGTTTACCGGCGTGCAGATCCATGCGGCGCACGGCTACCTCATCTCCCAGTTCTTGTCGCCGTTGTCCAACCAGCGCAGCGATCGTTGGGGGGGCGAGCTGGCGAATCGCGCCCGCCTGCTGCTGGAGGTGGTGCGCGCGGTGCGCCAGCGTGTCTCGCCAGGCTTTTGCGTGGCGGTCAAACTGAACTCCGCCGATTTTCAGCGTGGCGGCTTTTCGCCGGACGAGGCCCGACAGGTATTGTTGATGCTCAACGAACTGCCGGTCGATCTGGTGGAGTTGTCAGGCGGGAGTTATGAGAGCCCGGCGATGCAGGGCGAAGCGGCGGACGACAGCACCCTGGCGCGCGAAGCCTATTTTCTGACCTTCGCCCGCGATCTCGCCGCAGTGGCCCGCATGCCAGTGATGACTACTGGCGGCATCGCCCGCCCGTCGGTGGCGCAACGGGTGCTGAACAGCGGCATCGCGGTGGTCGGCATCGCCACCGCCATGGCGGAAATTCCCGATCTGCCGCACCGCTGGCAAACCGGCGAAGCCCCTCATGCGCTGCCCGCACCGGTAAAATGGCGCGATAAAACGCTGACGCTGCTCGCCCGTATGGCGCTGATCAAGCGCCGCATGCACGCCCTGAGCCGCGATCGGACGCGCAACGTGCGTTACTCCCCGCTGTGGTCGCTGCTCATCGACCGGTGGCGCACCCGCCGCACTCTGCGGCGCTATCACGCCTGGTTACGGCAACGTTAATAACCGCGGTGCCGGCAGACTCGCCGGCACCGCACAAAAATCCCGCTTTTTTGATCGCGCTACGTAAAATCTGCAAGAAATCACCACTCTGGGTACTGCGCTTTTAACGCTCGACCGCTTATATTCATCACAAATTTTGTGTATATAACCGCTATAGGACTTAAGGTGGTGAATAGATGAAAATAAGCCGCTATTTTCTATTTATGTTATTAATCGGAAATTCACCTTAATAATAAATGCATTAAAGAAGTAGCCAAAGGAAAGCAGAAAAGGATTTTTACGCAATGTTAAAGAAATGTTGTTTTTTGCTGGCAAAACCAACGGTCAACAAATCAACAACATATTGATGAGCCTAAGAAAAAACTAAACAATTCAAAACAAAATCGGCTATTGAGTCCCAGGCAAAAAAGCCATATATTGGTCGCGCTTTTCACAAGGCAGTTACTTTTCTAATTCATTAATTCAATCGTTGCGTCTTGAGACCTTCGGTTGTAGGAGAGATATGATGACGGATAAAGTCCGTATTGATACTTTAGTTGCAAACTCATTAAACGGAAACAATGAAACCTATTTGGCGCGTCAAGCCGAATTTGAGTCGAATGTTAGGAGTTATCCGCGCAAATTGCCGTTGGCAATTGCGAAAGCCCAGGGCGTTTGGATCACTGATGTTGAGAATAATCAATATCTTGATTGCCTGGCCGGGGCGGGAACGTTGGCTCTTGGACATAATCACCCCGACGTCCTGCAAAGCATCCAAAATGTCATTACCAGCGGCTTGCCGTTACATACTCTCGATCTCACGACCCCGTTGAAAGATCGTTTCTCCGATTACCTGCTCTCTCTGTTGCCTGGCGAAGGCAAAGGGTATTGCCTGCAGTTCTGCGGCCCGTCCGGCGCCGATGCGGTGGAAGCCGCGCTGAAGCTGGCGAAAAAGCACACCGGCCGTTCCGGCGTGATCAGCTTCTCCGGCGGCTACCACGGCATGACCCACGGCGCGCTGTCGGTCACCGGCAACCTGTCGCCGAAAGCGGCCATCAACGGCATGATGCCGGAAGTGCAATTCATGCCTTATCCGCATGAATACCGCTGCCCGCTGGGCATCGGCGGCGAAGCCGGCGTCAAGGCGCTGACCTACTACTTCGACAACCTGATCAACGACGTGGAAAGCGGCGTGCGTAAACCGGCGGCGGTGATCCTAGAAGCCGTTCAGGGCGAAGGCGGGGTTAACCCGGCCCCGGCCGAGTGGCTGCAGCGCATTCGCAAAGTGACGCAGGAACACGGCATTCTGCTGATCATCGACGAAGTTCAGGCCGGTTTCGCCCGTACGGGCAAGCTGTTCGCCTTCGAACACGCCGGCATCGAGCCGGACATCATCGTGATGTCGAAAGCGGTCGGCGGCGGCTTGCCGCTCGCGGTGCTGGGCATCAAAAAAGAGTTCGATGCCTGGGAACCGGGCCACCACACCGGCACCTTCCGCGGCAACCAGCTGGCGATGGCCACCGGCCTGACCACCCTGCAGTACCTGAAAGAGCATAAGGTCGCCGATAAAGTGGCCGCTCAGGGCGAATGGCTCAAAGGCAAGCTGACCGAGCTGCAGAAACGTTATCCGGTGATCGGTCACGTCCGCGGTCTGGGCCTGATGATCGGCATCGAGATCGTCAAGCCGAACGAAGCGCAGGATCACATGGGCTGTTACCCGGCCGATGGCGAGCTGTCCGCGCTGCTGCAGAAAAAATGCTTCGAATCCGGCTTGATCCTGGAGCGCGGCGGGCGCAACGGCTGTGTGCTGCGCCTGTTGCCTTCCCTGCTGATCACCAATGATGAGCTGGGTATTTTCCTGGATAAATTTGAGCAGGCGCTGTTGGCCGCCGGCGTCAAGCCTGTCTGATTGGAGCGAATGACCGCGATGTCCAAGTTAAACCCGATTCTGGCTTCCTCGGCGCACAGCGCCGAGGCTTACCGCCAGGCGATCGCACAGAGCAGTGAAGCCGTCGTGCAGTGGCTGCAACAGCCCGAGATGTATCAGGGCAAAAGCGTTGCCGAACTGCGCGAGCGCATCCAGCTAGACTTTACCCCGCAAGGCCTGGGCAACCAGGCGGCGATCGAGCGCGCCATCGAGTACTTTTTGAAAGACAGCCTGTCGGTGCACCACCCGCAGTGCGTGGCGCACCTGCACTGCCCGAGCCTGGTGATTAGCCAGGCTGCCGAAGTGCTGATCAACGCCACCAACCAGAGCATGGACTCCTGGGATCAGAGCCCGTCGGCCACGCTGATCGAAATGAAATTGATCGAGTGGCTCCGCGCCCAGGTCGGTTACCCGTCCGGCGACGCCGGGGTGTTCACCAGCGGCGGCACCCAGAGCAACCTGATGGGGCTGATGCTGGCGCGCGACGCGTTCTTCGCGCGTCAGGGCCACTCCGTGCAGCAGGACGGTCTGGTGGGCGATCTGCGCAAGCTGAAGGTGTTCTGTTCTGAAAACGCCCACTTCTCGGTGCAGAAGAACATGGCGCTGATGGGCCTCGGCTATCAGTCCGTCACCCTGGTGAAAACCGATCGCTTCGCCCGCATGGACGTGAACGATCTGGCGGAAAAACTGGCGCAGGCCAAGGCCAACGGCGAGCAGGTGATGGCGATTGTCGCCACCGCCGGCACCACCGACGCCGGTGCCATTGACCCGCTGCGCGACATCGCACGGCTGGCGGCGGAGCAGCAGATTTGGGTGCACGTGGATGCGGCCTGGGGCGGCGCGCTGCTGCTTTCCGAGCAGTACCGCGACTACCTGGACGGCCTGGAGCTGGTGGACTCCATCACCCTGGACTTCCATAAACAGTTCTTCCAGACCATCAGCTGCGGCGCCTTCCTGCTGAAAGACGAGCGCCACTACGAGCTGATGCGCTATCAGGCGGCCTACCTGAACTCCGAGTTCGACGAAGCGCAAGGCGTGCCGAACCTGGTGTCCAAGTCGCTACAGACCACCCGCCGCTTCGATGCGTTGAAGCTGTGGATGGGGCTGGAAGCGCTCGGGCAGAAGCAATACGCCGAGATCATCGATCATGGCGTGACGCTGGCGCAACAGGTGGCGCGCTACATCGCCGATCAAGAAGCACTGGAACTGGTGATGCAGCCGCAGCTGGCCAGCGTGCTGTTCCGCTACCGTCCGGCGCAGCTGGCGGCGAACGGCGATGCGGCCGTCGCGCTGTTCAACCAGCGTATCGGTGACGCCCTGTTGGAATCGGGCCGCGCCAACGTCGGCGTGACCGAGTTCGATGGCGTGACCTGCCTGAAGATGACGCTGCTGAACCCGATCGTGACGCTGGAAGACATCAAGCTGTTGCTGGCGCTGGTCGAGAAAACCGCCCAGCAGCTGCCCGCGTAACCCTCTGCCACTGCGCATTAAAAGCCGATAACCCCAGGTTATCGGCTTTTTTATCGCGCTCACGCCGTGCGCGTATTCAATCCGTTGACATGTTTTCCCAGGATGTCGCTTGTAGGTCCAGATCGATTTCCAGCGTTTCCAAAAAGCGCGCCGTCATCATGTAGTGCCCAATCATTAATGCCAGTTCAGCCAGTTGAACCTCGTCATAATAGCGCCTGACCGCGTTAAATGTGTCGGCAGAGACCTTCACCTGCTTCACGCATTCATCGACAAAATGCAAGATGGCCGTCCCTCTGGCGTCGATGCCCACACCCTGCTCTATTTTCTCGATGTCGTCATCGCGCCACCCCGCAAGGATCGCCAGCGGATAGTGTTGCATACGCTCATAAGCGCTGTGGCTTAACGCGCCAACCCTTAATATGATCATTTCCCGATCTTTATCACACAGTCGCCCGGCCGGAAAAGAAGCGCCCAGGGACAGATATCCCTGCGCCGAACGGCTGGTTTTCAACAGACCCAGCGTAAGATTGGCGGGAAAACGGGCATATTGCTGCTGCTGCTCAGCCGTTAATTCACTCACTACCGGCAGTTTTATTCTGGCCATCGTTTATTCCCCTGCGCGTTCATCGATAATTGCAACCGGCCGAGCCCAGCCGGCGGATGCCTTATAAACCTTCACCGGCAGACTGATCACGTTAAATCCGCAGGGCGGCAGCAATTCAAGATTGCACAGTTTTTCAATCTGGCAATAAGGATATTGACTGCCGGCATAGTGCCCTTCCCAAATAAGCGAAATATCGCCGCTTTGTTCAAATTTGGTGCGCGTATGGCTGAATGGCGCGTCCCAGCTCCAGGCATCGGTGCCCACCACCCTGACACCACGTTCAGTAAGATACAGCGTCGCTTCACGGCCCATGCCGCAACCGCGATGAATAAAATCTTCGCTGCCGTAACGCCCGCCGGCCGCCGTGTTGACCAGGACAATATCGCCGGCGGCGATAGGATGGCCGATCCTCGCTAATTCACGCTCAATATCATGTGCAGTGGCTACATAGCCGTCGGGAAAATGCCGAAAATCCAATTTGACGCCAGGGCAGATACACCATTCCAGCGGTATTTCATCAATGGTTTTTGATGCAGAGCCGTCGTCCATATGCGAATGGTAGTGATACGGGGCGTCCATATGCGTCCCCGCGTGGGTGCTCATGCGGACAAATTCCACCGCCCAGCCCTCCTGACGCGGCAGCGCTAAGGGATCCAGGCCGGGAAATGATTCCGCCAGCTGCAACGCTCCGCGCTTGTTGTCAACATACTCGATTTCCGGCAGAAACCGCTCCGGATCGGAAGCGATCCCGCTCATCAGCGGCACCGAAAGATCAATGATTTTACCGTACATATTGTTACCTTTATCCAGGGGAATGACCTGCCCAGAGTAAGCTTTCCCCATAGAATAGAAATGCCGATTATCAGACAACTTATTGTTATAATAGGAAGGCGCAGCCATGAACGGACAGGAAGGCGTCATGAAACCGTCAGAATTGACCGGGGAAATCCCAATATCGATTTGGTTCAGAAATAAATCCTGGCCGGCAGGAACGCAATTCCCTTTACAGGCGTTGCCATGGGGCAAACTGATGTATTCCATGAAAGGGTTGGCGGAAATAAATATTGAGAACAATATTTATTTATCCACACCAGAATATGCCATTTGGCTCCCCGTTAATACCGAACATGAATCCGTAGCAAAGAGTGCAATTGACTATGTCATTCTTCATGTCAGCCCCTCGCTATGCCAATCCTTACCGAGCAGACCGCAAACCCTGCGGCTGAATAAGATCGTCAAAGCGGTGCTGGCCGATTTTTCAGAAAGGCTTATTGGCTATCCGCACACGCCTCAGGACCAGACGCTGGTTACCGCGTTGCTTGAGCAGCTGGCGCTGTCGGAGCGTTTTGACAGCTACCTGCCGCTCGGCAGCGATGACGTTGTCAAGATCATGACCGAAAAGATGAGCGCCGCGCCGCACGATCTCAACACCCTGACACAATGGTCGGGCATGCTGGGCTTGAGTGAGCGTACGCTGTCGCGGCGATTTCTCGCCGCTACCGGCATCTCTTTCAATGAATGGAAGCTGAGAAGCAAAACCCTCATGGCGATGACGCTGTTACAGGAAGGGAAAGCCGTCAAATATGTCGCCTCTACCCTGGGATATAACGATCCGTCCGCGTTTATCGCCATGTTCAGACGGCAAACGGGCCAGTCCCCCTCCGGTTTTTTAGCGGTAAGTCATGGCACAGCGAAAACAGGCTCAGGCATAATGCATGGCGACTGATGCAGCATTCGCACGCACAAACTGCATCGAACGCCTTTCCCCCTATTCAGCATGACAGGATGCGCACGCATGACCGACCCTGATTTCAACCTGCTGATCGCACTCGACGCGCTGCTGACGGCGGGCAGCGTTGCCGGCGCGGCGCGGCGTCTCGGTTTAAGCGCCTCGGCGATGAGCCGCACCCTCAGCCGGCTGCGCACGGCCACCGGTGATCCTCTGTTGGTGCGCGCCGGCCGTCATATGGTGCTGACGCCCTATGCCGAAACGCTGCGCGAACGGGCGCGAAACGCGGCATTCGAAGCCCGCGCAGTGTTGCGTCCGGCGCAGGGAGCATTGGATCCCGCCGCGCTGGATCGTACCTTCACGCTGCGCGCCAATGACGGCTTCGTCGAGGCCTTCGGCCCGGCGCTGATCGCCGCCGCCGCCGAACAGGCGCCGCGGGTGCGGTTGCGCTTTGCGCCCAAGCCGGAGAAAAGCGACCGCCCCCTGCGTGAAGGTCTGGTCGATCTGGAGATCGGCGTGTTGGGTGACATGGGCCCGGAAATCCGCCTGCAGGCGCTGTTCCGCGATCGCTTCGTTGGCGTTATGAGAACCGCACATCCGCTGGCGCAACAGCCAGAGATTGGCGTCGCCGACTACGCCGCCTGCGGCCACGTGGTGGCCTCGCGCAGCGGGCGCATTCTCGGGCCGGTAGATGCCGCGCTGGCGGAGCTGGGGCTGGCACGCCATATCGCCGCCGTGGTGCCAAGCTTTCCCGCCGCGCTGGCGGTGGCGCAAGCCTCAAACCTGTTGGCGTTGCTGCCCACCTCTTTCCTGCAGGCTCAACCTGCCGATGGCCCGCTGCGCGTCTTCGAGCTGCCGGTGAAAACGCCGCCCATTACCGTCTCGCAAATGTGGCACCCGCGCCTGGACGCCGAGGCGGATCACCGCTGGCTGCGGCAGTTGGTGTTGTCGGTTTGTCATTAAAGAAAAACGGAGTGACATCGTCACTCCATTCATAGCCGTAGGGTAAACAGCGAAGGTTTAAACAGATAATGGGAATTTCAGGAGGAATATCCCTGAAATCCCACGGGCAAGGAGCATTAGCTATCGCAACGGCCGCCCTTGGCAAGCTTTACCGCAGCTTTAGAAATAACACGTTTGCCTTCATCCTCTGTCGATTGACTCAGACCGGCACCGCCGACGAATACACCCATCTTAATATATTGTCTTACGAAGTAATTTTTCCCCGCTTCGGTATAAATGGAAAGATCGTTAGGAGAAAATTCAGATTCGGTAGAGATTTTATGCTGTTGTCCGCCGTCAACCTGGGTATAGAAAAACGTTTTATCCGCGGTCTCACCCACGCATTTGCCGTCAAGATAAACATCTTTCTTCAGCGCCTTGCCGACAAAACTGTCACGATAAATATAGAGGCCCGCTTTGTTTTCATCCAACGCAGGGAAGCTTTTGGCATGCGCTGATTCTTGATCTGTTGCGAGAGGGATGCTTGCACACCCGCTTAATAATAATGCGCTCGCCAGTGAGGCGGAGAGGAGTAGTCTTTTGGTCATGATCAATCCTTCGGTATAAAAATGTAGCAAGGAACAACGCTTAATTCACTGTGAACATTTAATTATCACATTAAATATAACCAACAGTTATTATATTGATAGTGGTGAAATTCATTTTCAAACAGTGAGTTAGGGGGGCGGCGTGCCCAACACACAAGCGATGACGATATTGCCACAAATAAAATTTGATTCAAGAAATCAATGTCTAAAATATTACAGAACCATCAATTTTATTGGCATAATCAACGCTGATCCACACGTTTAAATTACCTTGACCGCTGGCTGAAAATAATTTCGGTCAGGTTAATCTCCGTATGTTCACTGCATTCGAATCTCCCCATCGAGCGAGGGTTGTTCCCCCTCGCTCGATGGGAGAACATAGCGTTCACGATGCCTGACTCAGTGAAACGCCCATGACGCTTCCCCCTCTCTGGCCGGTCTTCGACGGCCATAACGACCTGCTGCTCAATCTGTGGCTGCAGCATGACGACGATCCGGTCGCCGCCTTTTATTCCCGCGTCACGCCGGGCCACCTCGATTTCTCCCGCATGCGGCGCGGCGGATTTTTCGGCGGGCTGTTCGCGGTATTTATTCCTCCGGTCAGCTATATCGCCCAGATGCGTAATCAAACGCAGGACGAGGCGCAGGCCACCTTCGATCCGCTGGCGATCGCCGAACGGCAGATCGCCATCCTGCAGCAGCTGGAGCAGGCTTCTCAGGGACAGCTGCGCATCTGTCGCACCGCCACCGAAATAGAACAGTGCCGCCTCAACCGGCAAATCGCCGCGGTGCTGCATATCGAAGGCGCCGGCATGATCGATGCAGAACTGACGCAGTTGGAGGCCTTCTACCGGCTGGGCGTGCGCAGCATCGGGCCATTCTGGAATCTGCCAAACGCCTTCGGTACCGGCGTCAGCGGGCCGTTCCCCGGCTCACCCGATACCGGCCCCGGCCTGACGCCGGCCGGCGAGGCGCTGATCCGTGCCTGCAATCAGCGCCGCATCATGATAGACGTCTCGCACATGAACGAGAAAGCCTTCTGGCAAACCGCCGCGTTGAGCACCGCACCGCTGGTCGCTACCCACTCCAATGCCCATGCCCTCTGCCCGCAGCCACGCAACCTGACCGACGCGCAGCTGGACGCCATCGCCCAGAGCGGCGGGATGGTCGGCGTCAATTTCGGCACCGCCTTCCTTCGGGCGGACGGTAAACGTGACAGTGCAACGACCGGCTTAACAGAAATTGTTAAACACGTTGAGTATTTGATCGCTAAACTTGGTGAAGATCGCGTGGGGTTTGGCTCTGATTTTGACGGGGTCAACGTACCGCAACCGTTGGAGGACGCCGCAGGCCTGCCGCGCCTGACGCAAGCGCTGGCGCAGGCCGGGTTCGATAACCGGCTGCTGGAGAAGCTGACCTGGCGCAACTGGCTGAACGTGCTCGCCGCCACCTGGGGTGAATAACCCGGTTACGCTTTAAAGGTTGCGATCTCCGTCACATTTCGTCAACATTGGGCCGGCCGAATGCGAACGTTTCTCATTGGGTTCGACATATTACGATGCATGCTAAGGAGCACCGCTATGACTACCTGGACTAAACCTGAGTTTGTTGACCTGCGTCTGGGGCTGGAAGTAACGCTGTACATTTCCAACCGTTAATCGCCCGTCTGCCCGCCCTTCGCGCGGGCATTTCTTTCCCTCTCTTTCTGGTTTAGACATGCAGATAAAAGTTCTCGGCTCGGCGGCGGGCGGCGGCTTTCCCCAGTGGAATTGCAACTGCGACAACTGTCGGGGCGTTCGCGACCACAGCATCAGCGCCACGCGCCGCACGCAGTCTTCCATCGCTATCAGCGACGACGGTAAAAACTGGGTGCTGTGCAACGTTTCCCCGGACATTTGCCATCAACTGTTGGCCTCGCCCGAATTGAATAACCCCGACGTGCTGCGTGGCACCGGCATCGGCGCGATCGTGCTGACCGACAGCCAGATCGATCACAGCTCGGGCTTGCTCAATTTGCGTGAGGGCTGTCCGCACCAGGTCTGGTGCACGCCTGAAGTACATGACGATCTCAGCACTGGCTTCCCGGTGTTTCCCATGCTCTCCCACTGGAACGGCGGGCTGATTCACCACCCGGTGACGCCCGGCGAGCCGTTCCACACGGCGGTCTGCCCGACCGTGCGCTTTACCGCCATTCCGCTGCTCAGCAACGCGCCGCCCTATTCGCCGTACCGCGATCGTCCGTTGCCGGGCCACAACGTGGCGCTGTTTATCGAAGATACCGCACGCGGGGTCGGGCTGCTGTACGCACCGGGCCTGGGTGAGCCGGACGAGGCGCTGATGCCGTGGCTGCACCGCGCGGACTGCCTGCTGATCGACGGCACGCTGTGGCGCGACAACGAGCTGGCCAACGCCGGCGTGGGCCGCAATACCGGCAAGGACATGGGGCATCTGGCGCTGGCGGAAGAACACGGGCTGGCGGCCCTGCTCGCCACCTTGCCCGCCAGGCGCAAAATCCTGATCCACATTAACAATACCAACCCTATCCTCAATGAAAACTCGGCAGAGCGGCAAAGCCTGACCGCCGCCGGCATTGAAGTGAGCTGGGACGGCATGAATATCGAACTGTAGGGAACCGCCATGACGCAACCACTCCCCCTTGACCCACAGGCGTTTGAAGCGGCGCTGCGCGCCAAAGGCGCTTATTACCATATCCACCACCCGTACCACATCGCGATGCACAACGGCGAAGCGACCCGCGAGCAGATCCAGGGCTGGGTGGCCAACCGGTTCTACTACCAGACCAGCATTCCGATTAAGGATGCAGCGATCATGGCCAACTGCCCACAACCGGAAACACGCCGCAAATGGGTACAGCGCATCCTGGATCACGACGGCTACGGCGGCAGCGAAGGTGGCATCGAGGCCTGGCTGCGCCTGGGCGAAGCCGTTGGGCTGCAGCGCGACACTTTGCTCTCTGACGAGCGGGTACTGCCGGGCGTGCGCTTCGCGGTGGACGCCTACGTCAACTTCGCGCGCCGCGCCTGCTGGCAGGAAGCGGCCTGCAGCTCACTGACCGAACTGTTCGCGCCGCAAATTCACCAATCGCGCCTCGACAGCTGGCCGCAGCACTACCCGTGGATCGACGCCGCCGGCTACGACTATTTCCGCAGCCGCCTCGGCCAGGCCAACCGCGATGTGGAACACGGCCTGGCGCTGGCTCTGGACTATTGCGACACCGTTGAAAAGCAGCAGCGCATGCTGGAGATCCTGCAGTTCAAGCTGGACATTCTGTGGAGCATGCTGGACGCCATGAGCATGGCCTACACCCTGAACCGCCCGCCTTACCACAGCGTGACCGCCGCGCGGGTATGGCACAACCAGAGGCTGGTGTAATGACGCTGAACCCTGAACACACCCCCGTCTTCCGCCGCGGTTACCGCCTGCAATGGGAGCAGGTGCAAAACAGCCATGTGATCCTCTACCCGGAAGGCATGGCCAAGCTGAACGACAGCGCCGCCGCCATTTTGCAACTGGTCGACGGCCACACTACGCTGAACGGCATCATCGCCCAGTTGAACGCCCGCTTCCCCGGCGCCGAAGGGTTAGCGGACGACGTGCTGGAATTTTTCCAGCGCGCCTACGAACAAAAATGGGTGACCTTCCGTGACTGAACCACGTGCGCCGGCGGTGAATCCGCCGCTCTGGCTGCTGGCGGAGCTGACCTACCGCTGCCCGCTGCAGTGCCCCTATTGCTCTAACCCGCTCGATTTTGCCGCGCAGGAAAAAGAGCTGACCACCGCGCAGTGGATCGAGGTGTTTCGCCAAGCGCGGGCGATGGGCAGCGTGCAGCTCGGCTTCTCCGGCGGTGAGCCGCTGGTGCGTAAAGACCTGCCCGAGCTGATCGCCGCCGCCCGCGATCTCGGGTTTTACACCAACCTGATCACCTCCGGCATCGGCCTGACCGAGAAAAAGCTGCAGACCTTCGCCGACGCCGGGCTGGATCACATTCAGATCAGTTTTCAGGCCAGCGATGAAACGTTGAACGCCGCGCTGGCGGGCTCCGCCAAAGCATTTCAGCAGAAGTTGGCCATGGCCAAGGCGGTCAAGGCGCTCGGCTATCCGATGGTGCTCAACTTCGTGCTGCATCGCCATAATATCGGCCAGATCGACCGCATTATCGAACTGGCGATCCAGCTGGACGCCGACGACGTCGAGCTGGCGACCTGCCAGTTCTACGGCTGGGCGCACCTGAACCGTGAAGGTCTGCTGCCGACCCGCGAACAGATCGCCGATGCGGAAACCGTGGTGAAACGCTACCGCGAATGCATGGCCGCCGACGGCAAGCTGGCCAACCTGCTGTTCGTCACGCCGGACTACTACGAGGAGCGCCCCAAAGGCTGCATGGGTGGCTGGGGCGCCATCTTCATGAGCGTGACGCCGGAAGGCATGGCGTTACCCTGTCACAGCGCCCGTCAGTTACCGATCGCCTTCCCGTCGGTGCTGGAGCACGATCTGCAGCATATCTGGTACCACTCGTTCGGTTTTAACCGCTATCGCGGCTATGACTGGATGCCGGAGCCCTGCCGTTCCTGCTCGGAGAAAGAGCAAGACTACGGCGGCTGCCGCTGTCAGGCGTTCATGCTAACCGGCAACGCCGACAACGCCGACCCGGTGTGCGGCAAATCGCCGCACCACGGCACCATTCTGGCGGCGCGGGAAGCGGCGAACCGTTCGCAGATCGGTATCGATCAGCTGCGTTTTCGCAATCAGACCAACTCCCGACTGATCTTCAAGGGTTGACGATGGCACTCGCCGGCGCCTCTTGGCAGCTCGAGAACGGTTTGGCCGTCAAGGCGATAAGCGACCCTGCTGCCGACTGCGCCGCCGCGCTGGTGCGCATTGAGGCGGGCAGTTTTCAGGCGCCCGTCGCCTGGCCGGGCCTGGCGCACCTGCTGGAGCATATGTTGTTTCGCGGCAGCGCGAACTTCAGCGCGCAAGAGGGCCTGATGAGCTGGGTACCGTCGGTCACTGGCCGACTGAACGCCACCACCCAGGCTACGCAAACCGCGTTTTTCTTCGAGGTGGGCACCGAACATTTGGCGCAGGGGTTGGCGCGGCTAAGCGATATGCTCTCCGCCCCACAGCTGGCGACCGAGGCGATTGAGCAGGAGATCGAGGTCATCGACGCCGAATACCGCCTGCTGCGCGCCGAGGTAGAAACCCGCTGCGAAGCGGCGCAGCGGCAGATGTTCGGCGGCCTTGGTGCAATGCATCGCTTTCATATCGGCAGCCGCGCCGCCTTCGGCAGCGACATTTCCGCGTTGCAGCTGGCGCTGCGGCAGTTTCACCAGCGCTATTTTCGCGCGCCAAACATGACGCTGTGGCTGCAAGGCCCGCAATCGCTGGCGCAGCTGCATGCGCTGGCACAGCGCTACGGCAGCCGCTTGCCATCGGGCAGCGCCATACCGCACGAAGCCTCACCGCCGCTAACCGCCGCGAAAGATTACACCCTGTCTCTTCCCGGCACGCCGCAGCTGAGGCTGGTATTTGCCCTGTCGCGTTCCCATTCACGCGGTTGGCTGCGGCGGCTGGAGCGCCTGCTGTTGGACGAAGCCCCCGGCGGGCTGCTGGCGCGGCTGCGCGCTCAGGCGTGGTGTGACGCCGTTCGGCTGGACTATTCGCGCTGCAGTGAGAACAACGCCCTGCTGAGTTTTATCTTTACCGTCAATCGCGGTTCAGCCGCTGAAGCTGCCCACATCGAAAGCGCCCTGCTGGCGTGGCTACAGGCGCTGCAGGTGCTGACACCGGCTCAGCTTGCGCATTACGAGCGGCTGGCAAATCGCGATTTCCACCGTTTGGCGCCGCTCGATCAGCTGCAGGCCAGAGCGCTTGGGCTACCGCCGGTGGAGTCGAACGACGATTGGCCGCGGCATATTGCGGCGCTGATTAGCGCGCCGCGCCGTCGCCTGGCCGTGCGGCCTGATGGCCACGGCGAAACCCGTGAAATTCAAGGGCTGCCGCTGGCGCTTGGCCCCTTCGCCGGCGCCGCGCTGACGTCTGCCGCGGAACCTTTCCGCTTTTTCGCCACCTCGGCGGCGCTGCTTAGTCCGACCTTGCCTTCCGGCCTGGCGCCGCTGCGGCATCTGCTCCCCGGCGAAGCGCAGCCTGTGCTGCTGCTGCGGCCGGCGCCGTCGAGCCGCTTCAGCGATGGACAGGCCTACGGCTTACAGGCGGCGCTGCGCACCGGGGCGGCAGAACTGGCGCATCGGGAGGGACATTTGAGCTTCGAGCGCCATCAGGGCGTGTGGCTGCTGCAACTGGCGGGCAGCCACGCGCTGATCTGCCACGGGCTGAGTGAGGTGAACCGAGCGCTGGCGGTGTTGCCGCCGACCGTTCTCAGCGAAGCGGCGAGAAACCTGCGCCATACGCAGCTGAAAGAACAAAGCGATATCGCCATTCGCCGCCTGTTAGCTCAATTGCCGGCGGCGCTCAGTGCGCCAACCGAAGCAGCACAATGGCATGCCACCTTGATCGGCGGCGATGGCGAGTTAAAACGGCAGCTGTCGCACCTGCTGTACGACTTCCCCTATTTCGTGGCCGCGGAGCCGCCGCTGCCGACACATCAACATCATTGCCCCATCACGCTGACGGAAAGCGGCGCCGAAAGTGCCTTACTGCAGTTTTACCCGCTGCAAAACGATGAAGCCGAAGGCCGTTGGGCGCTGCGCGTGCTGGCCCAGCTTTACGCGCCGCGCTATTTTCAGCGGCTGCGCGTGGAACGCAACGTGGGTTACGTGGTGCAATGCGCCTTCCACCGCTGCGCCGATGCCGAAGGCCTGCTGTTCGCGCTGCAATCCCCGACGTTCACCGTTGAACAGCTGAGGCAGTTAACCGACGAATTCTTATTGCAGATGCGTCATGAGTTGCCGCACGTTAGCGCGGGTGAACTGGCGCAAATACAACAGGCGACGCAACAAAACTTGCAGCGCCTCAGCATCGAATCGTTGCAGCGCGCCCGAGAAATTGCCTTGGAAGATCGCGTGGCCATGGCTGACGCGGCGCCAGTCACGCTGACCCAACTGTTGCACTGGCAGCAGCGGCTTTTCCAGGGCGATGACATTTAAAGCTGCACTGCCCAGTTAGCCCGTCGTGAACAACACAATGGGTATGCGATACCGGTCAGCACCATGCTGATCACCCAGGAAATGTCTGCGCCCGGGATCAGATTGGCGTAAGGGCCGGAGAAGAACGCGTTCTCAACAAAAGGCACCTGCACCGCAATACCGCCGAAATAAACGCCGAGCGCGCGGGTGTTAAGCAGGCCATAGCGCCCGCCGTCGGCGCTGAAAATGGCCGAAATGTCATAGCGTTGGCGGTTAAGCAGGTAAAAATCGATCAGGTTGATCATGCACCACGGGATCAGCACCGAGATCAAGGCAAAGATCAGGTTCAGGAACAGATGTACAAAGTTGGCCGAGGCGACCAACGCCACCCATACCGATCCCAGCAGAATCAATGTCGAGAACAGCGTGCGTATACGCGCATTCGGCATCCACTGCGGCAAGAAGGTTTGTACGGCGGTAATCAACGAGAGCACCGCACCGTACAAATTCATCGAGTTATGGCAGATGATGTTGATCAGAAACAGCACCATCAGCACCGGCCCCACCCCTCCCGTCGCCTGACGCACCGCCTCCATGACATCATCGCTGCCGGCGACCAGATTGACCGCCACCATGCCGAACACAAAGGCCAAAATGGTGCCGCTGCAGGCGCCGAAGTAGGTATACAGGAACGGTTTGGCAATGCCGACTTCCGCCGGCAGGTAGCGCGAATAGTCTGACGTGTAGGGCGAGAAGCTGATTTGCCAGACGGCGCCGATGCAGAACGTGGCGAACCAACCGGCAATGCTGAACGATCCCCGCAGCCAAAAATCCGCCGGCAGCGGTTGAGAAAACATCAATACCAGCCCGAGGATCAACGCGCTGCCCATCACCCAGGCGCCGATTTTGTTGATCTTATGGATGAAACGGTAGCCCACCACCCCGATCAGCGTCGCCAGCACCGCGCCAATCACCGTCGCCGCGCCCATGTTCAATGACGGGATGACGTTATGGATGACCTTGCCCGAGAGCGTGATGTTAGAAATGAAGAATCCCAGATAGATCACCGTGGCGAACACGATCACCAACAGCGACCCATAGCGGCCGAACTGCGCCCGACTCTGCACCATTTGCGGTATCCCGACCTGCGGCCCCTGGGCCGAGGTCAGCGCCAGAAAAATGCCGCCGAACAGGTGGCCGGCGATAATCGCGCTCAGCGCCGAGAGAATATCGAGATGAAACGTCTGCGTGGAGATGGCCCCGGTCACGACCGCCAGCGGCGCAATGTTGGTGCAAAACCACAGGGTGAACAGGCTGCGGGCATGGCCATGACGCTCCCCGGCGGGAACAAAATCGATCGACTTGTCTTCAATAAACGCGGTCTGCTCTGGCTGAGAATTCATATATCCCCCGGTTAACCTGGATTATTATTTTTTACAGCGTGTAGGGTGCCAATACGTCGAAAAAAGCGTGCGTTTGCCCCGGCGACATTGCGGTCGCCGGTTTCAACGCGATGAAAACTGGGTTGCCGGCGCGATCCGAGATCGCGCCTGATTGCGCTGGCTCAGCGCATGACGAAGGGATCGTCTATCGGATCGTCACTGGTGCGCAGCCATACCGTCTTGCTGGTGGTGTATTCCAGCGCGGCGTCAATCCCGCCCTCGCGGCCAAACCCCGACTTGCCGTAACCGCCGAACGGCGCCAGCGGCGATACCGCTCGATAGGTATTGAGCCACACCACGCCCACCCGCAGGCGACGGGTCACCCGGTGCGCGCGCGTCAGATTCTGCGTGAAAATACCGGCCGCCAGGCCATAGGCAGAATCATTGGCGAGCTGAATGGCTTCCGCTTCGTCCCTGAAGGTCAACACCGACAGCACCGGGCCGAACAGCTCTTGCTTCACGCACTCGGCGTCGGGTTGCGCGCTGCAATCGACGATCGTCGGCGGGTAGTAAAAGCCTGGCGAAGCGATCGCCGCATGGCCAATCACCAGTTTCGCCCCCTGCTCCAACGAACGGTTGACGATGGCGGCGATCCGCGCTTGCTGCTGCCGGGTGCAAAGCGGCCCGAACTGAGTGTCTGGGCGATCCGGCGGCCCGATGCGAATGCTGCGTATCTTCTCCGTCAGCCGGGCCAAAAACGCGTCTTTGATGCTTTCCGCCACCAGCAGCCGCGAACCGGCCACGCAACTCTGGCCCGACGCAGCGAAAATGGCCGCCACCTGCGCATTCGCCGCGCTGGTCAGATCCGCGTCGTCGAAGACGATAAACGGCGATTTCCCGCCCAGCTCCAGCGAGGTGCTGGCGAGATTTTCCGCACTGCCGCGAACGATGTGCTTCGCGGTTTCCGCGCCGCCGGTAAAAGCGATGTGGTCTACCTGCGGATGCGCCGTCAGCACCGCGCCGCAGTCGGCGGCAAATCCGGTGATCACATTGCACACGCCGCGTGGAAAGCCGGCCTCATCTATCAGTTTGGCGAACGCCAGCAGCGGCACAGGCGCAGTTTCCGCCGCCTTGACCACCAGCGTGCAGCCGGCGGCGATCGCCGGGCCGATTTTCACCGCCGCGAGAAACAGCTGGCTGTTCCAGGGCACGATCGCCGCCACCACCCCAATAGGTTCGCGTCGAACCCAGGTTTCCATGTCGGGTTTGTCGATCGCCAGCACGCTGCCTTCCATCTTGTCGGCCAGGCCGGCGTAGTACCGGTAGTACTCCGCCACATAGGCGATCTGCGCCCGGGTTTCCCGGATGATCTTGCCGGTATCCAGCGTCTCCAGCCGCGCCAGCTCGGGGGCGTGCTGCTCAAGCAAGTCGGCCAGCCGCAATAACAGCTTGCCGCGCGCGCCGGCGGTCATGTCGCGCCATTCGGCCCCCTGAAATGCCCGGTGCGCCGCCGCAACGGCGCGATCCACATCCTGGGTGCGCGCTTCCGCCACCTGCGCCCAGGGTTCACCGGTCGCCGGATTGAGCGAGGCGAAGGTCGCCGATCCGCCATCAAATCGGCCATCAATGTAAAGTTCGAACGACTCCATTAGCGCCTCCGTCAGTGAAATTCCGGCATCACGCAGCGAATGAACCGCTCCAGAGAGGCCTTTTTACGCGCAAAGCTCATGCCGCTGTCAATCCACAACGCAAACTCGTCATAACCCAGCGCCTCATATTTTTTCAGTCGCGTAATGACCTCATTGGCGGTGCCGATAGCTAGGTTGCTACGCATCATGTCGGCGGAGTAATAGGTATTGGCAGCAATCTCCTCGTCGCTGAGCGGCTGAATCAACCCTTTTTGAACCGGACGTTGATTCTTGAACCAGGCGCCGAAGTAGTGGTAGAAACGGTTGAGTTCTTCCGCCGCCAGGCGGGCGTCCGCCTCGTCTTCCGCCACGTAGCCATGCTGCAACAGCATGATCTTCAGCGGCTGCTCGGCGGCGAAACGCGCGCGAGCCTCGTTGAAACAGGTTACCAGCCTTACGATCTCCTCTTCCCCCTGATGCAGCGGCGTAACCTGAACGTTGCAGCCGTTTTGCACCGCAAATTCGTGACTGTTGGGATCGCGCGCCGCTACCCAAATCGGCGGATGCGGTTGCTGTTTCGGCAGCGGCGAAGAGGTGGTCGCCGGGAACGACCAGTATTCCCCCTGATGGGCATAGTCGCCCTGCCACAGTTTTTTCACCGCCGGGATCAGCTCGCGCATGCGCTGCCCGGCATCCCAGGCGGTTAAACCGGGCATCAGCCGTTCGTATTCATAGGAATAGGCGCCGCGCGCAATGCCCAGCTCCAGCCTGCCGCCGGTGATGATATCGGTCATCGCCGCCTCGCCCGCCAGACGGATCGGGTGATTGAATGGCGCAATGATGGTGCCGGTGCCGAGCCGCACCCTGGACGTGCGCCGGGCGATATCCGCCAGATTGATGAACGGATTCGGCGCAATGGTGAAATTCATGCCGTGGTGCTCACCGGTCCAGATGGCGTGCATGCCACCGCGATCGGCGATTTCACACAGTTCGATCATCTCCTGGTATAGCTTTTCCTGGGATTCTTCGGGTAACGTTCGTTCCATATGCACGAATAAAGACAGTTTCATCACACTCTCCCGCTTAGCTTCAACCGGCGAATTGCTTGATGGCACCGCTGTGCTCATCGCCATAATAGATACCGTAATTCCCCACGGCGTTTTCTTTGACGAACCGGCCCATCATCGACCGCAGCGCCGGATCCTTGATCGGCAACCGTGCCAGCGTCGGCATGTCGAACCATTCCGCCGTGCTCAGCTGCGGCGTCAGGCTGCCGGCGTCGGTCGGCAGCGCGCACAGAAAAACGATGTGTTGCTGGTTCTTCTGCCGGTCGTCGTAGACGGAATAGACGAAACCCGGATGGGCATTGATGCCCAACTGCTGCAGTAAATCCCCCAACGTTTCGCTGACGCTGCGTTTCTCCACCGGGCTGGACGGCAGCTGATAGCCGCCGTCGTTTTGCCGCACCATCACGGCGTGCCCTTCAAACTCGATCAGCGCGCTCACCACCACCTGCGGCCCGCCAATCAGCGACTGCGCGTTTTGATAAGGCGTGAAGTATGCACCGCGGTAATACCCCAGACCGGCGGTCGCGTTGGACTCGAACCCCTCTACTTTGCCGATCAGAATGGCATGGTCGCCGGCGTCCACCACCTGATGCAGCGCGCAGTCGAACCACGCCGAACTGTTATCGATAAGCGGCACCCGTGACGCGCTCCAGCGCCAATCGATCAGCGCAAAGCGGTCTTCGTTCTTTTGCGCAAAAATGGTTGAAGCCTCTTTTTGCCGTTCCGCCAGAATATTGATGGCGAAATGGCTGCACTGGGTAAAGTGCTCCAAGTTCGCCGAACGCTTATCGATGCTCACCAACAGCAGCGCCGGATCCAGCGAGACCGACGAAAACGAATTGGCGGTGAAGCCAATCGGCCGCCCGTGCTTGTCCACCGAAGTCACAATGGTGACGCCGGTCATAAAGGCGCCGAAAGCGTCGCGCAACTGCCTGCGTTTATCCGCGTCCATTAGCCGCTCCTAAAGTCAAAGGTTGCTCTGCGGTCAGAAAATCGAGCATCAGCGCGTTGACGCGTTGCGCATCGGTCAGACTGACCATGTGTTTGGCGTTCTCAATGATCACTGCGCGCCCGTTTGGGGCGGCCTGCGCCATTTGCCGCGCCATCTCAGGGCTGGAGTTGGCGTCGTGCTCGCCGGTCAGCACCAATACCGGGCAGCGGATAAGGTGCCAACGCTGGGCATACACCCGATCGCCGGTTGCAAATGCCTGATACGCGCGGGCATAGCCCGCAACGTCCACCTGTTGCAACCAGCCGCCCACCTGCCGGCGCAGATGCTGTTCGACAGGATCGGCGCCGAACCACCGGCTCAGCGGCGAGTCGAGCTGTGTCTGGCCGTTGGCCAACGCGCTGGCGCGTTGCGCGACCGCGGCGCTGGCTTGGGCCGTACGCTGGAACACGCCGCTCATCACCACGGCACGATTAACCCGCTCCGGATAATCGATCGCCAAACCGGCCGTGATCAAGGCTCCCATCGAGTGCCCCGCCACCGCAACGCTCGGCGCATCCAGGGTGTTTAAGAAAGCCGCCATCCAGCGCACGTAATCCTCCAGCGTCGCGGCGTGGGAGAAGCCTTCGCTTTCGCCGTGGCCCGGCATATCGACGGCGATAACCCGAAAGCGCGCGCTGAGCGCATCGAGCTGGGGATACCAGACCTCCGCATTCATGCCTACGCCGTGGATCAACACCAGCTGCTCGCCACGCCCGGCCTCCAGATACCCCACCCGCAGAGCGGGCTCAGACAGCTGCCGGATTGTTCTGATCATGGCCCAACTCTTTCAGATCCAAATAACGGTTTCCGATACGGTGATGCGGCCGCCCCCCCAGCGCCGCGCCCAGTGCAATGACGATTTCGTCGTCGAAAGGCGCGTCGTTGATGTTGAACTGGAATGTCAGGTAGTGCTCACGGCTGCCTTCGTCGTTTTTCCCCATCATCGGGATCAGAATCGGCGCGTTGGCCGGCCCACGGGTATTGTTGAACGCCAGATAGCTTTTGCCGTTGACCGCCGAGCGGTAGTGGTTGCCAAAATGCAGCGTGTGGATCAGCGCCGAGGCGTGTTCCAACTCGCCGCCCAGCCCCACCACCGCGCTTTTGCCGAAGGCTTCCACCCGCTCGCCGGAACCGGCCTCCTTGAGGATCAAACCGGTCAGCAGCTCACCCAGCACCGGCGCCATTTCTCGAATCTTTGGCGCCAGATCCTCGACAAAGCCTTGTCTGGCCCAGGGGTTTTTGATGACCGCCGCAGCGGCGATCATCACCAGCGGTTTGCCCGCCGATTTGCCGCCGTCGGTGTAGATCGTTTCGGTAGAGACCAGGGTCTTGCGAATGTCTTGATGCATAAGGGACCTCGAAAAGTAAATCGAATGTTAACCATGTGTCACGATTCGAGGGTATAGCATCGGGCAGATTGGCATGTCAAAATTTGGTATACCATAATACGGTATTCTTATTTTACGATGAGACGGCAAAAATAAATTGGAAATAACACTTATTAATCAATGCATTAATAAACTCGATTGGGCTTTGACTGGGGGCAAAACGCCGGCCATGACCGCCCCCACTCGGCAACCTGTGCCGATGCCGAACCCGTTGAGCCAGCGGGTATCGGCAACGAAAAGCGGTTTTTTTAGGCTATCTTTCGATTTTGTGAGCTGCTGCAACATTCACCGTTTTGGCGATGCGGCGCGAAATCGGCCGCCGTTGCTTTGCGGGTTGGAAAGATGTTAATAGTACCGGGCAAACGGGAATTCGCGTCGTTATCCGGATTAATGATGATCCACAAAAAATAGAGACAATTATGGTTCAGGCATCATTGAAGATTGAGAATGCACCGGTCACCTTGCGCGAATTGGCATTGGCGAAAATTAGGCAGGCGATTATCTCAGGGTATTTTCAGGCCGGCGATCGTTTGGTGGAACGCAGCCTGTGCGAGGAGCTGGGCGTCAGCCGCAGCGTAGTGCGTGAGGTGATCCGTTATCTCGAAGCGGAGGGACTCATTGAGACGCTCGGTAAGAAAGGGCCGATTGTCGCTATTTTAACCTGGGACATTGCCGAGCAGATTTATACTATTCGTCTGCTGCTTGAACAGGATGCCGCTCACGACTGCGCCTTGAACGCTGGGCCGGAAGATAAAAAGAAACTGCATGAAAAATTAATTGCAATTAATCAGGCTTCGGCCGGGCAGGACGATATTCAGCGCGTTGAAGCGTCGCAGGCTTTTTATGAAACCATTTTCCAAGTGGCCCATCACGCCATCGCCTGGGAAATCGTTCAACGCCTGAATAGCCGCATCAGTCGCCTGCGTGCCCTGACCCTGAAAACCCCGGAGCGTCAGCTGGCCGGTTTCGAGCGCATGACGCGGATCTATCACGCCATCGAGCAAAACAACCCGACGCAGGCCAGGCAAGAGGTCATCGAACATCTGACCGAGGCTGCCGCACTGGCCAAGCGCATTCTGCAGCAGGAGTCCTGAAATGCCCGCGTATTGGATTGCCCATGTCACCGTAAGAGATCCGCAGCAATATCAGCATTATATGAATTTGGCGCCCCAGGCGTTTCGCCAGTTCAACGCCCGTTTTCTCGCCCGCGGCGAACAGGCGCAAACGCTGGAAGGCCCGGCGTTCATAAAGCATGTGCTGATCGAATTCGACGACTACGCTACCGCGTTGGCCTGCTACCATTCACCGGCCTATCAATTGGCAAAACAACAGCGGCGCCACGTGGCGGAAGCCATGATTACCATCGTCGACGGCTTGCCGCCCGCACAATAAAAAACCCCCATCGTCACGATGAGGGCTGAATAAAGCGAAGCACGCTAACCGCGATCAGAAGCGCCAGGTCAGACCGGCGTTGACGCTGTTATCCTGGTGGTTGGACGACAGCTGCCCGCCGTAGCCAAGGGACAGGACGGCGTTTTTGTTAATCGACACATCGACGCCCGCTTTCAGAATCGCCCCATCGCGGGAAACCGGCACGCTGTTTACGTCGAACGCCGCATCAGTGCGTTTGAACATCAGCTGCGTTTTACGTTCCAGCTTGCCGTACTGATGTTGCCAACCCAGCTCGCCGCGCAGCGCGATCGCCACACTGTCGGTTTGCCACTCGGTGTCGGCGCGGAGACCCAGCGTCGAGGCGGTGGCGGACTGACTTTGTTTGTCGCCGCGCAGTGCCGCTGCCCCGCCTTGCTCGTTGATCTCCTCGTTACGGTAATGGGTATACGCCAGGTTGGCGAACGGCTCAAGGTTGACCGCATCGCTCGACCAATCGTAGCCGCTTTCGATGAACAGCTGACCGGTACGCGCGTTATACTTGGCCTTCTCGCGATCCGACTGCGCGCCGTAGTTCACCGAGCGCGAGGTGTCGATGCGATGCCAGGTATAGGTGCCGCCTGCTCGCAGGGCCAACGCGCCGAAGCGTTTGTCGCCGTACAGCCCCAGATGGTAGTTGTCGCTGTGGGCATCTGACTGATAACCGCCATCCAGCGAAGTGCGGGTATACCCGGTCATCACCCCAAGCCGGCCGTCGTCAAACAGTTCGCTGTCCAGACCTAACAGTACGCCATAGGTAGAGGTCTGGTAGCCGGTGGCGTTGTCGTTGCCGGAAGCATGCCCCCAGTTGCCCAGCAGTTTCGCCCAGGCCCCATTATCATCCGCCTTGATATCGGAAGCGATACGGCGGCCTTCCGCCTGGCGCAAGCGCTCGGTGGCGGCATCGCGCAGGTAACGGCTTTCGTTAATCTGGGCGGAAGCCATATCCGCGTGGATCTGGCCGGACAGTTGACGGGTCGCCTGTTGCAGCTCTCTGGCCGACGTGAAGCCGAGGAAGCTTTCATACACCGGATGGCCGGTTACGACGCCCGCATCTTCGGTAGCGGCTTGCGCTTTGCCTTCATCACCTTGCAGTGCGCTTAGCGCCTCAGCGGTAGGGGCAGCCACGCTGCGCTTCACCGTTTCCGTGACTGGCTCCGTCGCGTTGAGCGTCTCCACCGCACGAGCTACCGCTTTCTCGTTCTCAGTGCTGGCCAGGCTGTCAAAGCTGGCGTCGGTGCGCGTGATGCCAAGGCCGACGTCATTGCCCTGATAATCCAGCGCGACTTTAACAAACGGATACGCTGGGTTGGCGTTTTCGAACCGGCCGTTGACGCCGTCCGTCGTGGTCAGGATGGTGTACTTGTTGCCCAGCAGACTCTGCGCCTCATTCTGCGACAGCAGGTTTTGGCTGCGCTCCAGGCTGACATTCACACTGCCGCCGTTGAGGAAAGCGCGCCGCGCGGCGATCTTATCGCTGCGGCCATTGTCCGCCACTTCCACGTTATACTGCGAACCGCGATCAAAAATGGCGTCGTGCAACACATGCAGCGTGCCGATGCCGTTACCCGGCGCGACGCTGCCGCCCCGAACCGCTCTGAAGGCGCCTACGGTACCCTCACCGGACAACGTGCCGCTATTTTCGATATAGACGTTGGAGGCCACCGAACCGTTGATCGCCAACACGCCCTGTTTCACCCAGGTATCACCGCGATAGGTGTTATTACCCAACAACGCCAGCGTACCGGCGCCCGTTTTGGTCAAGCCGCCGTGCCCGCTGATGTCGTTACTCCACGAATCGAAGTCGCATTCGCTCGACGTGCAGCGCCGCTCAACAGAGGTACCGGGTTCGACGATATTTCCCAGGCCGGGGATATTCACCACGAACTGTTTTTCACTGTAGGAGCCCGGTACATAATATTCCTGCGGGATATCCTCTTGGGTAATAAACATTTTCGGGCCGTTGATCGCATCGCGTAAATTGACACGTCCCCAGCCGAACAGATTATCAATACCGGCAACACCCAAATCGGTGGCGGTGGTTTTAATTACCGCGGATATTTGATCGGCGCTCATATAAGGGAAACGTTGCATCAATACGGCGGCAACGCCGGTAACGTGCGGCGCCGCCATTGAGGTGCCGGATTTATTGCCGTAGCCGGGATTAACCGACAGCTCGCCCTTATTATAAGCTTCGCGATTCACGGCGCCACCGGTATTGGATTCCAGCCAGCCAACGGTGCTGTAAATATCAGAACCCGGCGCGGAAACGCAGTAGCTGGCCGTTTGTCCGCAGCTGGTCGAGGAAACGCTTAACTGATTTTCGTCACTCAGGTTGGTCACAATCAGGTAATTATTCAGTACGTCCGGGAAAGCGTAAGGCAGTGACTTTTGCGCTTCCGGGATATTGTAGTTGTTGTAATTTCCTGCCGAGAAGACGATCAGCTTGCCATGCCTGGCCGCCCGCAGCAGCGTCGACATGGCGCTGTGCCCGCCGGTGGGCACCGGTTGTTCGCTGCCCCATTCCACGCTGGATTTGCTGCGCATCATCTCGGCGATCACTTCGTTTTTTACAAATGCCACGTAGTCCGGCCTACCGTTCGGCAACCAGATGATATCGCCTTTGGCGTCTCGCCGTATATCTGGCGCGATCCCCCAGCTGTTATTGATGACGCGGGCTGCGCTCTGAATCAGCTCTTCACGGCCGTTGCGATTACCGTAATCATTCAATTTGGTGCCGATAATATCCGCGTCGAAAGCAACGCCGTGCATACCTGCGCCATCTCTTTTAGCCGCCGCGATACCGGCTACGTGCGTGCCGTGATCGCCGAAAGACATATTATCTTGTTTATCATACGAGAAGTTATAACTGCCGTTATCCAGGCGTGTCAGTTTACCGGCGAATTCAGAATGGGAAAGAATGGCGTTATCGATAATGCCGATGGTTATACCTTTTCCGGTATAGCCTCTGGCATAGGCGAATTCGGCGGAAATAGCCTTAAGCCCCCATTGGCGATTAAACTCCGCGGTTTTCCAACTGTCAGGCACGCCCAATCGACCGGGATCCTGATAAGCGGCAAGAGAAGAATGAATGGATAAGCCATAACAACCCAGAAAAACGCAATACGCTAACTTCAATCTTTTATTAAGTATCATTTTACGCTCCATGTTTATTTATACCCAGAAGAAAACTTACGTTTTAACCGCGCTGAAACCTCCTATGATCGTGAAACGACGGATAACACATGCGGGCCCGACGCGGGCCGCGCGAACAGACAGGCTGAGAGATGCAAATGGGCGCAGACTGACAAAGAGATGCCATCGCGCCGGGCGCCTATGGCGCAGACGTTTGGAGAGGAGGCGAATGTACGCTTGCCGGCGCCGTTGCGCCGAAATGCCCCGACCATCGGGTGCGGGCGTAAGGATCAGGCTGTGGGTGCATTTCGCCTCACCATCCAGTTTTGCTAATGATTATCATTCGCGAGGCTATCTTATACGTAAGTAAAGTGTCAACAGATGAAACAAAACATTTCTTGATTTGCATCATAACTTTTCTCTAAACGCCGGGCGACGGTGCTGCGACAACCGCTGAAGAGTGCATAAAATGGCGGTTATTGCCGCCATAAGTGAGATTTTCGTCAGTGAAGACGCATAGCGCCGGCAGAGCAACCGGTGGAAGAGCATAAAACACCTGAACATTTCATCAAATAGAAACATCAGATTGATTAATTTTTATGGCAAAACCCCATCGTGGTCCGATCACTTATTTTTCGTTGCAATATAAGGGGGGCTTATAAATAACAGGAGTATTCCTAATGCGTTCACGCTGGATGTATTCCATGCTAGCGGGCTGATTTTTAGCCGCGCCCGCTGGCTATTCCCAATTTCATTGGCAAGACTATATTGAAAGAGGCTCTGCTAGAGAGCGAGAATATGGGTAATTTTCCGAGGAAATGCCGCATGACCCTGTTGCCCAAGCAGACCAATAACAAAAATCCGATTGATCTCTATAGCGAAATCGTAGACGACTTGCCCGGTCTGATTTGCTTCGGCAACCGCCTTGGCGGCTACTTCAATAAACAGTGGCGCGACTATACCGGCGCAATCGCCGGTGAACACGGCGCCGCTGATTGGCTCGATACCCTGCACCCCGACGATCGCGAGCGGCTGGCCACACAATGGCGCCAGGCGATCGTTGCCCTCTCCTCATTCGCCGGTGAGGCCCGCCTGCGCGATCGCAGCGGCGCCTACCGTTGGTTTATGTTGGCGTTTAACGCCCGTCAGGACGGCATGGCGCTGGAGCCCAGCTGGTACCTCACCGCCACCGACATCCACCCGCAAATGCTGCAACGTCAGCAAAACGTTCAGGCGCTCTCTATCCAGCAAGACATGCTGGACGCCAGCGTCGACTGCATCAAAGTGATCAATCGCGACGGCACGCTGCGGCACATGAACCGCTCCGGCAGCCTGGCGCTCGGCCTGGATCCGGCGCAAAAAGAGTTTGGCATGCCCTGGCTGGGGCTGTTGTCGCCCGAAGTCCGCCGCCGTGGCAGCAAGGCGCTGCACAGCGTCAGAGCCGGTAAAAATGCGCGCTTCGCGGGATTAAGCGTGACGCCGCAAGGAAAAAAACAGCATTGGGACAACATTCTCTCTCCCGTCAGCGATGAACACGGCGCAGTGGCCGAGATCTTGTGCGTCTCGCGCGACGTGACGTCGCAACGCGTGATGGAACAGCGTCTGTTGCTCGCCAGCGAATATGACGAATTGACCGGCCTGCCCAACCGGCGCTTATTCAAGAAAAAGCTGAAGCAAGAGATGAAGCGCGCCCTGCATGGCAACAAGTCCCTCGGGCTGATGCTGCTGGATCTTGACCACTTCAAGCTGGTGAACGACACGCTGGGCCACGCGGCGGGCGACCATCTGCTGCGGGTTCTGGGTAAAAGGCTCAGCGCCTGCATGAATACGCATTCGTTCGTCTCCCGCCTCGGGGGGGACGAATTCGCGGTGGTAATCAGCGACGTTGAAAACGAGCAGGATATTTTCCGCATCGCCAACAAGTTTCTGCTGCAGCTGGAGACGCCGATCACCCACGGTGGCAAGACGCTGCATTGCGGCATGAGCATCGGCGGCGCCATCTACCCCAAAGATGCCCGCGACGCTTCGGAACTGATGAAATGCGCCGATACCGCGCTGTATGAGCTGAAAGACGGCGGCCGCGGCGGCGTCTATATGTTCGATCGCAAGATGATGGACAAGGCCCGTGCGCGCGCCAGCCAGCTCAACTACGCGCGCCAGATCGTGCGCGACAACTGCATCCGTCCCAGCTACCAGCCGAAGGTCAGCCTCTCCGACGGCAGCATCGTCGGCTTCGAAGCGTTGCTGCGCTGGCATTGCCCGCAAAACGGCATACAGCTGCCGGCGACGGTCAGCGAAGCCTTCAACGACTACGAGCTGGCGACCAAGATCAGCGAAGCCATGCAGCTGAAGGTCTTCGCCGATATCGCCCGCTGGCGCACGGCCGGCGTGGCGGTACGCCCTATCTCGCTGAACGTGTCGCCGATCGAATTTTTACGCGACAACTACGCCGAAACCTTCCTGCAGCGCCTGCTGAAATTCCATATTCCCCACCACCTGATCGAACTGGAAGTGACCGAGCACGCGTTCAACAAACATGGCTCCAAGTACGTGCTGCGCGCGCTGCAAATGCTCAAAGAGATGGGCATCCGCATCGCACTGGACGACTTCGGCACCGGCCATTCCTCATTCAGCCATATCATGGATTACCCGCTGGACTGCATTAAGCTGGACTGCGATTTCGTTCAACGCATGAACACCGAACCGGCGATCCTGGCGATCGTGGAAAGCATCGGTATCCTCGGTCAGAAGCTGTCGATCGATATCATCGCCGAGGGCGTGGAAACCGAGCAGCAGCGGCAAACGCTGTGCGAAGCCGGTTTCCATATTGGCCAGGGTTTTCTGTTCAGCCGGGCGGTGGAATCCCAGCGGGTGCCCGAGCTGCTGCAAGCGGTGCCGCAATCTGTCGAGGGCCGTTAAGCCCCCTGCCGTGCGCCAAACGGCGCCAGTTGCATACCGATAAGCGTCACTACGCAGATGAGTGCCCCGGCGTAGAAGGTGGAGGCGGAACCGAACAGCTCCCACAAGGTTCCAGCCCCAAGACTCGCCAGCAGCAGCGCCACGCCGCTGATCAGATTGAACATGCCAAACGCGGTGCCGCGCAGATGAGCCGGCGCTGTATGCGCCACCATCGCCGCCAATAGCCCCTGGGTCATGCCCATGTGCACCCCCCACAGCGCTACGCCAAACAGCACCCCGCCCCAATGATCGCTCAGCGCCAATACCAGGTCGGCGGCGATCAGCACCAGCAACCCGGCTTTCAGCAATCCTTCATGGCTCATGCGGTCAGACAGTTTTCCGAACGGATAGGCCGAGCAGGCGTAGACCAGATTCATGGCGACCATCACCAGTGGGATCAGCGCCAGCGGCGTGCCGCCCTGCTGCGCCTTCAACACCAGGAACGCTTCGCTGAAGCGCGCCAGCGTAAAGATCGCGCCGATGCTCACCACCCACCAATAGCTGCGCCCCAGCAGCCGCAGGTTGGCGCGGGTGATCGGGTTGGTGCGCTTGTGGGTTATCGCGGCGGTCGGCTCTTTCAGGCCGAAAAACAGCAGCGCAATCGCCAGCGCCGCCGGGACCGTCGCCACCCAAAAGATGGCGCGAAAATCGTTGTGCCACAGCAGCATCAGGCCGACGGCCAGCAGCGGCCCTAAAAAGGCGCCGACGGTATCCAGCGACTGCCGCAGCCCGAAGGCCGCGCCGCGAATTTCCGGCGGCGTCACGTCGGCCACCAGGGCATCGCGCGGCGCCCCGCGGATGCCTTTGCCCACGCGATCCAGCAGGCGCGCGCTCATCACCATGCCGGACGACGATGCGATAGCGAAAAACGGCTTGCTGATGGCGCCCAGCCCGTAGCCCAGCAGCGCCAGCCCTTTACGTTTACCGAGGTAATCGCTGAGCACGCCGGAGAACACCTTGACGATCAATGCCGTCGCCTCCGCGAGCCCTTCGATCAGCCCGATGACGATCACGCTGGCACCGAGCGTCGTCGCCATAAACAGCGGTAGCAGGCTATGGATCATTTCCGAGGAAACGTCCATCAGCAGGCTCACGCCACCCAATACCCACACGCCGCGCGGTATGCGGCCCAACGTAGCGAAACGCGACGACATGCTTCATCCTCGATCGATTCAGCGCCGCCAGAGGCGCCTCATGATTTTTCCAAGATTGGTTAGTTGATTTTGTTCGTTCACAGATCTGCAGCCTTTAGAGATAGTGCAACGACCGTGTGACACCCATAATAATGAAGGTAATTAACATAATGATATATAGCAAAAAGATGATAGTGATTGCGGCGCTGCTGAGTTTTTCCGCCGCCGCCGCACCGGGCGTGGATCTCGTCGCCAACGAAACGCCGATCCACACGGTGAAGAGCGCCGAAGCCGTGGCCAAAATCCCCGCCGGCTTCCGGTTCGTGGAACCCGGCACGCTGACGGTGGCCATTTCCCTGCTGGGCAGCGGCCCGCCGTTCGGCCTGTACGCCCGCGACAATAAAACGGTGATCGGCAGCGAGGCGGACATCGCGCGCCTGGTGGCCGACGGTTTGGGGTTGAAACTCAAACTGGTGCCCACGTCGTGGGAAGACTGGCCGCTGGGGGTGGCCTCCGGCAAATATGACGCCGCGGTTTACAACATCACCGTGACCAACGAACGCAAGACCAAATTCGATTTCGCCACCTATCGGCAGGATACGCTGGGCTTCTACGTCAAGTCCGACAGTAAAATCACCCAGATCAAAACGGCGCCGGATATCGCCGGTAAAAAAATCATCGTCGATTCCGGTACCAATCAGGAAGCGGTGCTGCTGGCCTGGGACAAGGAGAACCGCGCCAAGGGATTAGCGCCGCTGCAGCCGGTGTACGTCACCGATAAGGCCGCCTCCACGTTGGCCATTCAGTCTGGCCGCGCCGACGCCACCTTCGGGCCCAACGTCTCCGGCGCTTATCAGGCGCGGCTGACCGGCAAAACCCGGCTGGTGGGCATTGTGCCCGGCGGCTGGCCGAAGACCGCCAACATCGCCGTCACACTGAAGAAAGGCAACGGTCTGGTGGACGCGGTGCAGGCTTCGCTCAACAGCGCCATCGCCAACGGCAGCTATCTGCAGGTGCTGGATCGCTGGGCGGAAAGCGACGAGAAGATTGCCCGTTCGGAGATTAACCCGCCGGGGCTGGGGGACTAGAGCATGAACCGGCCCCGCATCGAGGGGCCGGTTATTGATGAGCAATCATGACGTTTCATTCCGCCACCGCTTTCTGCCTCCACAACTTGCGGTACAGCGTGCTGCGCGAAACGCCCAGCGCCTTCGCCGCCCGGCTGAGATTGCCGCCCGCCCTGTCGATCGCCGTCTGCAGATCCGCCTGGCCGGTATCGGCGTTCTCCTGGCGCGGCGCCAGCACCGCGATGGACTGAGGCAGATCGTCCAGGGTGAGCACCGCATGATCGTCCGCCAATGCCAGCAGCACCTTGAGCGTACTCAACAGCTGCCGCACGTTGCCGGGCCATGGATAGCGCGCCAGCATCGCCAGCGCCTCCGGCAACAGGCGAATGTCGCGCCGCTCGCCGCCCAGCTCACGCCACAACTGCAAAATGAAGGTCTCCAGCTGCGCCCGCTCTCTGAGCGGCGGGATGCACAGGCTGTATTCCTGTATGCGGTACAGCAAATCCTCACGAAACGCCCCGGCCTCTACCTGCCGATGCAGATCGTGGTGCGTGGCGCAGACCAGCGCGAAATCGACCGGATAAGCGCTGCGGCTACCGAGCGGCGTGACCGTTTTTTCCTGTAACACCCGCAGCAGGCGCGTTTGCAGGCCCGCCGGCATGTCGCCGATTTCATCGAGGAACAGCACGCCGCCGTCCGCCTCGCGGATCTTGCCGATATACCCTTTCGGGTTGGCGCCGGTAAACGCCCCCGGCGCATAGCCGAACAGTTCGGATTCGATCAGCGGCTCAGGCAGCGCCGCGCAGTTGATCGCCACGAAGTTGCCGTTGCGCCAGCGGCTCTGTTGAAACAAGCGTCGGCTGAAATGCTCTTTACCGCAGCCGGTTTCGCCGGTCACGCACAGCGAAAGGCCGGCGTTGAGAATGCGTAGCGCCTTCTGATGCTGTTCGTCATGCCGTTCCGCCGGCGGCGGAACCGAACGCAGGGCGCTAACGCGGCGCTGCGGCGCCTCGAGCAGCGAATAATAATGCCGTTGATTGCCGGCCAGCGTCTGGTGCGGTGCGCCGGAGGGCTGTCGCAGCAGGTCGGGAAACAGCTGGGCAAACTCAACCGAGCCTAATGCGGCCGGTGAAAGCCGGAACTCCAGCATCGCCAGCCGATTGGCGGCGACCAGCACTTCGTCGTGAAACACCAGCAGCAGCTCCTGCGCGCTGCCCAAGCTCCCGGCGTTGGCGTGCAGGCGCAGCGTCCAGTGACGGTCGGCGATCGCGCTTCTGACCCAGCGGTGTTCGATATGCCGCACCGCCTGCATGATCAGGCGCTGTGCATCGCGGTACGGGCGCTGCGCGGGGGCGGAGAGATCCAGTATGCCGGCAATGCGGCCATCCGGCCGATAGATCGGTGCGGCGGTGCAGTTCAATCCGGCATTTTGGTTGAGGAAATGCTGGTCGCCGCGGACCTCGCAGAACGCGCCGAGTGCCAGCGCGGTGCCGATGGCATTGGTACCCCGATCCGCTTCGCCCCACTGGTTGCCCGGCGCCAGCGCAAAGCGCGACGCCTTGTGCAGAAAGTCGGTATTGCCGCGGGTTTCCAGCACCAGTCCGTCGGCGTCGGCGATCACCACGATGGCGGGCTGGCGCGTAATTTGCGCGCCCAGCTGCTCGATCAGCGGCTGTACCCGTTGCGGCACCCAGTCATTGCGGCTGCGTAGCTCTTCGAGTAATCCGGCTTTGATAAAAGGGATATGTTGATCGGCGCGCGTCAGGCCGTAGCCCCGGCTGCGCTGCCAGGATTCCGCCAGCGGGCGGGTCAACAAACTGGCGCCCTCGGTGGGCAAGCGGTCATCAGGAAACATGCGTTTCTCCCCCCGTTTACGAGTGTTGCAAATATGTATCACATATGTGTATCAGGCGTTGCGACACGGAACACAAAAACCCAGCGCCGGCGGCGGTACCGCATGATTCGTCACGTCATATCAATTTTTAACGCGTTAATAAATGAGATCTTTTAACGATCATCTTCGCCATTCATCAATCTGGCACGGGCCGTGCTTCTCCGTGCTGCGGCGACATGCCGCACTCACAGGCGCAGCCCAATAGCGCCGGTTATCATCTGCAGAGAGGTGCTTCACATGAAATATGTCCACCCCGGTTTGCCTGGCTCGCTGGTTTCGTTCCGCAAACGCTATGGCAACTACATTGGCGGTAAATTCGTCGAACCGGTATCCGGCAACTACTTCACCAACACCTCGCCGGTGACCGGCCAGCCGATCGCCGAATTCCCACGTTCCGACGCCAAAGACATCGAACTGGCGCTCGACGCGGCGCATGCGGCGGCGGACGCCTGGGGCAAAACCAGCGTGCAAGAACGCGCCAACGTGCTGCTGGCGATCGCCGATCGCATCGAGTCGCGGCTGGAGATGCTGGCGCTGACCGAAACCTGGGACAACGGCAAACCGATCCGCGAAACCCTGAATGCCGATTTGCCGCTGGCGGTCGACCATTTCCGCTACTTCGCCGGCTGCCTGCGCGCGCAGGAAGGCACTGCGGCGGAGATCGACCAAAATACCGTGGCCTACCATATCTATGAACCGCTGGGCGTAGTCGGTCAGATCATACCGTGGAACTTCCCGCTGCTGATGGCCGCCTGGAAACTGGCGCCGGCGCTGGCGGGCGGTAACTGCGTGGTGCTGAAACCGGCGGAACAGACGCCGCTCGGCATCAGCGTGCTGATGGAAGAGATCGGCGATCTGCTGCCGCCGGGGGTGCTCAACGTGGTGCAAGGCTTCGGCGCCGAGGCCGGCGAAGCGCTGGCGCGCAGCAAACGCATCGAAAAAATCGCCTTCACCGGCTCCACGCCGGTCGGCCGCCACATCCTCGCCTGTGCGGCGGAGAACATCATCCCCAGCACCGTCGAGCTGGGCGGCAAATCGCCGAACATTTATTTTGAAGACATCATGCAGGCGGAGCCGGCGTTTATCGACAAGGCGGTTGAGGGGCTGGTGCTGGGCTTCTTCAATCAGGGGGAGGTGTGCACCTGCCCTTCACGCGCGTTGATCCAGGAATCCATCTACCCGCAGTTTATGGAGAAAGTGCTGGCACGCATCGCCACCATCCGCCAGGGCGATCCCTTCGACACCGAGACCATGATCGGTGCCCAGGCGTCAAAACAGCAGTATGACAAGATCCTGTCGTACATCGACATCGCTAAAAACGAGGGAGGCAAAATCGTTGCGGGCGGCGAACCCGCTCAGCGCGGCGACGAAGTGCAAAACGGTTTCTACCTGCAGCCGACGCTGATTACCGGCAACAACAGTATGCGTTTCTTCCGTGAGGAAATCTTCGGGCCGGTGATTGGCGTCACCACCTTCAAGGATGAGGCCGAAGCTCTAGCGTTGGCCAACGACACCGAGTTCGGACTGGGCGCCGGGCTCTGGACCCGCGACATCAACCGCGCCTACCGCATGGGACGCGC
Organism: Serratia sp. 201; assembly: GCF_037027545.1. Classification (NCBI taxonomy): domain Bacteria; kingdom Pseudomonadati; phylum Pseudomonadota; class Gammaproteobacteria; order Enterobacterales; family Yersiniaceae; genus Serratia; species Serratia sp. 201. The sequence goes on from NZ_JAXCHC010000002.1 coordinate 1,536,062, forward strand.
GATCAAGGCCGGGCGCGTGTGGACCAACTGCTACCACCTGTACCCGGCGCACGCCGCGTTCGGCGGCTACAAGAACTCCGGTATCGGGCGCGAAACCCACAAGGCGGCGTTGTCGCACTATCAACAGGTGAAAAATCTGCTGGTCAGCTACGACGCCAAACCGCTGGGCCTGTTCTGAGCCGGGCATAGCGACAAGAAGGCCACCCGCGGGTGGCCTTTTTTAGCGATGCTTATTTCGCCATGCCGAGATCGATCACCATGCGACCGCGAATGGTGCCCGCCTTCATCTCGTCGAAGATGGTGTTGATATCGCCCAATGGCCGTTTGGTCACTTTCGGCGTCACTTTGCCTTCGGCAGCGAACTGGAACGCCTCTTTCAGATCTTCGCGTGTGCCGACCAGCGACCCCACCACCTGAATGCCGTCCAGCACCAGGCGCGGAATGCTCAGATCCATGCTCTCCGGCGGCAGCCCCACGGCCACCACTTTACCGCCGGCGCGCACCGCATTGACCGCCGAATTGAAGGCGGCTTTCGCCACCGCCGTCACCACCGCCGCGTGAGCGCCGCCGGTTTGCTGCTGAATGATCTCCTCCGCATTTTGCGTTTTGGAGTTGATGGTCAGATCGGCGCCAATCTGTTTGGCGAACTCCAACTGGCCGTCGTTGACGTCGATGGCAATCACTTTGGCGTTAAACACGTTTTTGGCGTACTGCAACGCCAGGTTGCCCAGCCCGCCCAGGCCATAGATGGCGATCCACTGCCCCGGCTTGATATCGGAAATTTTCACCGCCTTGTAGGTGGTGACCCCGGCGCAGGTGATACTGCTGGCGGCGAAAGAATCGAGCCCGTCCGGCACTTTCACCGCGTAGTCCGCCACCACGATGCACTCTTCCGCCATGCCGCCGTCAACGCTGTAGCCGGCATTTTTCACCGAGCGGCACAGGGTTTCGTTGCCGCTGACGCAATATTCGCAATGGCCGCAACCCTGGTAAAACCAGGCGACGCTAGCGCGGTCACCCACTTTTAACGAGGTAACGCCCTCACCGACGGCGGAGACCACGCCGATACCCTCATGTCCCAACGTAATGCCCGGCACCTCGCCGAAATCGCCGTTTTTCACGTGCAAGTCGGTGTGGCACACCCCGCAACACTCCATTTTTAACGCCGCCTCGCCGTGCTTCAGCGGGCGCAGCACTTTATCCTGAATGTCTACGGTATGGTTTTTCGTCACTACGGCAGCTTTCATGCTGTATTCCTCCAGCCGGATTATAAAAACGGTCTTGATCACGGTCGTTACTGTCACCCAGGGCGACAATTCACATTCTCTTTTTCCGCTAAACGGTTAGCTTTAAAATATAGCAGAGAAATTTTTTTTATTGAATTAATTGCACGGCATTGCAGAAGCATGAGTGCCATTCACTTAACACAATAAAAACAACGCTCTCTAATTAATGTAACATCACCTGTCACAGAAATACCCTTAGTTCAATAACGACTGAATAAGATTATAATTAACACGCTTAATATCATTGATAAAAAAGTTATTTTATTTATCATCATGATTTTGAAATGGTTTAATTTTATTTATACTTTCATTGACAGAATCAATTACCTCCCCTAGTTTTAACTATGCTGTTTATCTCTGATAAGACTTTTCTTCACCTTCTATTTTTCATCGCCGCTATTTTTAGCGGCGCTACCCACAGCTGTCTAAAAATTCGAGGTTATATATGTCGACGACACAATTTAAAGTTATTAGCGTCAGTTCTGGCTCCACTCAAAGTTTGGATTTTGGTTCACGGGTGATTAATGCTTCCGTCGCCGTTCAGGGGTTTAACGTTTCTTACGGCAACACCGACCACCACCTGAAAACAATCGACGTCTCCAGCGCGATCGCCGGCCTCAGCGGCAGCAGTGTCACGGTGTCCGCCACCTGCTTTATGGAGGACAAATCCAACAATAAAACCTCAGGTACGGTAAGAGTGCTGGTGATCGCCGAATGCGAATCCTGAGACGTTGAGCGGCCGCTGGCCCGCCGTTTGGGCGCAGAGGCGCATCGCCTGGCTTTCAATCGCCCCTGGCGATTGAAAGCCATTTTGTTTCCCTGCGCTTTATCGATGAGGGTATTTAAAAATGAGTGACAAAACCAACGGTCAGATCCCGCCAGTACGGCCAAGCCAATTCGAAAGCAATGAAAAAAACATATTCGAAGACAGCGTCAATCTGTTTCGCGGCGATGTGAATTTATCGCTTGATTTGGTTGCGTTAACCGGAAGGAATCAACTCGACGTCAAAGTCACTGCATTTTATGGCAGCAACATCAAAAATGAAATTTATCAATCAAATGTTAGCGCACCAACCGGAATTATGGGATTAGGCTGGCAATTGCCTTTCGAACGCATTGAAGTCGATCACCGGGATAATGCAACACCCGGTGACAACCTTTATCGAATTTATACCAACAACGCCTCATCAGAATTAATTCGCGCGCCCAACGATTGGCTGAGAGCGAAATTACCAATCGCCGCCACCACCGCGCTCAATAGCGGCAAAGTGGACACCGAAATCCAATCCGCTTTCATCGCCGCCGGCCTGCAGTTGGGTTGCCATGCTCAGGTCGTCACGCGGTTCGACGATCGACAATGGGAAATTATCGACCCAGTCTATCAGCGCACCTTCAACGTGCTGCGCCAGGACGCCGAACTCGCCGTCTTCTCCGGCGGTGAAGCGTTTGAGTGCTTCCACTATGATTTCAGCAAGGTCCTGTATTATCCGCAGTTCGAACGCTGGGAGCTGGTCAAGGACAACGGGGTCAGCTACTTCTACGGCGGCAACGCGCAGGATGATCAGAGCATTCAATGGAAAGTGCGCTGGGGCAACTGGTCGGGACAATCCGCTTTGACCCACTCGCCCCAGGGCGATGCCTTGCAGGCTCGCTTTGCGGCAATCTGGAATCTGGCGCAGGTGGAAAGCCTGTGGGGCGATCGGATCGCCTTCCGTTACGAGGCCGTTGAACAGCCGGTTGGCGAACGAGGCTTAAGTTTTACCAAAGCCTGCTACCTGACGCGCATCACCGACATGTTCGATCGCACCGTCGATTTTGGCTATCAGGAGAAGCGGTACGACACGCAGTCGCCCGCAGGCCCACGGGAATACCTGTCTCCGCATTGGGATACCCCCTACAGCAAGGCCCCCGGCAACGCCGCTTCAGCCTATCAGGATCGCTACGAAACGCGCTATCTGGACAACATCGTCGTCAAAAACTCGCAGGGCACATTGCTCTATGCGGTGCAGCTGAGCTACGACACGCAGAGTAATTTCAGCGGTTACCCGCAAAGCGATCCGCTTTACGGTGATACCGTCAAACGCACGCTCACCGGCGTCCAGCGGCGCTATGCGGAAAATTGTGCGCTGCCGCAGATGCAGTTCAGCTACTGGCCGGCGGGTACGGTCAATGCCGGCGCGCTCAGTGGCGCCGTCACGCCGGACGGTGCGAAAATCGCCTACCGGTATAAGCAACAAACGCTGCCGCTGTGCGATCGCCAGCGGCAGATCGTCAGTCCCTGGCCGCGCAGCGCCAAACCGCGCGTATGGTTCGGCGGCGATTACGCGGTCTGCCTGTGGCTTAACGAGTCGAGCGACCAAATCCACGTCACGTTTTACACCTGGCTTGGGCGCTGGCAATGCTGGGCTCCCGAGCAGCAAACGATCAAGGCCGCTTTCGACATCAACAGTGTCAACGTCGTCACTGCCGGTGATTTCGCCTGCCTGACCTATGCCACCCCGCAGAGCGGCAAATCCTATGCGCATGTCTATCACAAGGATAACCGCAAATGGGGCGAGTGGTTCGACAGCGCGCCAATCGCCGCCAACACCACCCAACTGCAGCTGGCCGCCGGCGACAACTTTTTTGTGGTCTGCGACAAGGATCAACGGACGCTGCTGCGCTACACCTGGGATAACTTCACCAAACGGTGGGCGATCGCCGATAGGTCTGGCGATCTCAACGCCACCGCCCGCCCCTACATCGCGGCGGCCAACGGCTATTACGCCGTCCTGGATTATGCCCCCCTCACCGGCGGCGAACACCGTAATCGGCTGGCGCTTTATTATCAGGATAGCCAAGAACAATGGCGAAACGGCGCCTCACTCCCGCTGGTGTTCACCCTCGGCGGCGATGCGTCGGCCACCCGTTTCGGTTTTGCCGCCGGCGCCTCGTTTATCGCGCTGACCTACATCACGCAGGAGGTTTCGCTCAGCGTTGATTACACCGTCAAGGTCATCGGATGGGACGCGGCATTCGGCGCCATGACCAGCACTGACTTTCCCTGCCGCCTGCCGAAAAGCGCGCCGTCGCAAACCCTCACCATTCCGTTCCTGGCAAAATTCGTCAACAACGCCATGATTGCGTCCGGCCCCTATCTGCTGCGCTATAACGGCGCAGACTGGCTGCGTAACGACAGCCTGCTGTTACGCAGTACCTGCAGCGATCAGGACATCAACTGGTTCGCCTACGGCGCCGATTACGCAATCGCCGTCAGCAACCGCGAATTCGCGGCTCAGGCGCGCATGGTAGCCTACGATCCCAACCGGCAAATCATCGCCTGGAACGATGCGGCGCGCGATCTCTATACCCGTGACGATCCGACTTCGGAAAGAAAAAGACACTACTTCCCGACGGCAGGCGCGGATATCGCCACCATGGGCAACCGCGTCTATCACCGCGGTTCCTGGTGTAATTGGTTGGACGCGGCAGCCGGATATGCCGAAGTGCCCTACGCGATAGACAGCACCACCATGATCAATCAGGGACCGCGCTTTATCTCTTATCTGAACCTGGACGGCACGGCAGCCAAAAACACCACCGTGAAAACCTTCCGCAATCAGGCCTTCGCCGGCGATGACACGCTCACGCAACGTTATTTCACGCAGATTGGCGTCTCCGGCATGGTCAAACCCAATATCAACGGCCAATATCCCGCCGGCCTGTCCGCGTTCGTTACCTATCTACCGCTGAACAAAGACTTCGATAATGCGGAAAGCCTGACGCTGAATCGCTACCTCGACAACACGCTGCAAGGCGCACTGGTGGATTACTGCGTCGACACGGTCAGCATCGATGACGGCTACGCCGTCAGCACCACCTGCTACGTGTTCGACATTGCGACAGCGACCTGCGACCCTACCGGCGCGGTCTTCAAGTACTACAAGAGTGCCAGCTATCCCGGCAGCGAGAGCATGTCCGCGCCGCGCTTCGGCTATCGCGAGAACTATTACTTCAATGGCCTGACGCGCCAGGATCCGCAGGTCGGCCAGCGAGTTCGCGCTGCAGATCAAGCGTCATCCGGGCTGTTGGACGGCCAATTGATCGAGCAAAAGGTGTTTGACGCCGACGGCAATCTGTTGGTTCACGAACAAAAAAACCTGATGGCCTTCACCTCCGTAGCGATCGACGGCGTCGAGCGACCGCTGTTCGGCGGTTATACACGCTGCATCGCCGACAACAGCCTTAATGATGGCCTAGCGATACGTACCGATTATCGCTATGACTCACGCTTCGGCAAATTGATCCGCGAGCGCTTTGACAATGTGACCGCCACCGGAGAAACGCAGGGCGTTGCCAAACTCTACGGCTATGCGTTCGAAGCCTATCCCTGGTTCTTACTGAAAAATGCGATCGACGCGCCCTTCAGCCAATTCGACGCAGCGGGGAGCGCGGCGCTGGGAGAGGCGCTGCCAATCTACGCCGGCAGTCTGCAACGCTACGGCGCTCTGCAACGGCAACAGCCGCTTGCCGATGAAGCTGCGCCGACAGTGTGGGCCGCCACGCAAGCCTATGTGCTGCAAGCCGCGATTGGCGCCCAGCCCCCCAGCCCGCCGGCGCTGGCAAGCGATCCGGGTGACGCGTGGTTGCCGGTAGGCACAATACTGGCCAGAACATTCTATGGTGCGATCCTCTCCCAGAAAAACAGCGAAAGCCAGGTCGAAAGCACGCTGTGGGACAACAACCAGATCCTGCCGGTGGCGGCGTTCGTCAGCGGCGCGGCGGATGAGTGCGATTTCATCGGTTTCGAACCCTATCAACACAGCACCGATCCCTGGCGGCTCGACGGCGATACGGCGATCGTCGACGACGACGCCTATGTCGGCAGCCGCAGCCTCAAACTCGGCGTCGGTGCGACCCTGACCCGAACGGCGCCGCTGCGGCAAACGCAGCCGGTCGTTGTCTCCGCCTGGATCAAAACCTCGCCCGGTTTCAACGCGGCACCCGGTGCGGCAAACTTGATCAGCCGTAGTGGCAACGCCGCGCCGCACACCACGCCGATCGTCCCCACGGCAGAAGGCGCTTGGGTTTACTGGCAAAGCGTCATCCCCTATAGCGGCGATCCGGAGCGTCCGCTCGCGCTCGCCTTCGACAACCAAAAAACGGTCGGCTATGTGCTGTTCAACACCGTCAGCGTCACGCCGTTGGCCAGCAAGATGGAGGCCCGCTGCTACGATCCGCTGTATCTGGATGAGATCGCCGTTATGGGCAACAACGCCGATGTCCAGCGCTGCGGCTACGATCCGCTGCGGCAAAAGTTCGTTGAGACCGGGCCACAAGGCGAAAGCAAGAAAGGCGTGGTGAACTATGCGCCACGCAGTTGGCACGATACGCTGCCATTCAGCTACCCGCAGCACGATCCCGCCAGCAGCTGCGAAATTCTGGCCGCCGACGGTGGGCAATACGAAACCTTCACGCAGGGCGAACAAACCTGGACGCGCTGGCGGCGCGACGACGACAGCGCCTGGCGTCTCAGCCAGGGCCGGCTACTGCATTGCGGTACGACGCTCAACCGCCTGCGTTGGTTGGCCACCGCCGGCCGCTACGCGGTGGGCTTCACCCTTTCGTCGCCGGCGACGCAGAACCTCACCTTCGGCCTGACGATCGGCGACAGTCTGAGCGCCCAGTGGGACGCCATCGCGGGATGGCGGCTGACGCTGGCGGGCAACACCTACACTGACGACGCGACCAACGGCTGCCTGCCCACCTCGGTGCTGCTGGTACCGGGCGACGATGCCGTTCTGTTATATGCCGACGGTCGTCAGGTTTTCGCCCTTCAGACCGATGCAAGGATCGACGGTGAATTCAGCCTGCAGGCACAGGGGGAAATCTATTTTGCCAATGCGGTTACCTTCCGTTCGCCGCAGCTGGCCATCACGTATAAAAACGCCAACCGGCAGGAAACGCAGCACCAGGTGCTGAACGAAGGACGATGTCTGGTGCGTGAAACGCTATACGACGCGCTGGGCAATACGGTTGCCGAAACCAAGATCGCCGCCTTTGAACGCACGTTGTTCGGCTACCGGGCGGCCTTTGTCCGCACACTGGACGCCGCAAACGGCGTGATGACCGGTGAAGTGAGTGATTATTACCCGCAGGACGAAGGTTACCCCTATAGCGGCACCCGTTATGAGGCTTCCTCGCTGAAACGCCCGGTGGCCAAAGGCATGCCAGGCAAAATCTTCGCCATTACCGGCGACAACCCGCATATTACGAGGTTCATTTACGCCGTCACCGATCACACGCAGGTGGCAGGTATCGCCTGTCGCCCTGGAGAATTGCGGGTGAGCGCCCTGTACGATGCCGATGGCACCGGCGTGCTGTCACTCAACGATCGCCGTGGCCAGACGCTGAGCAAGCAGACCGAGGCCGGCGGCGTTGTTCGCGACGCTGTCCAACAGATCTACGACGCGGCGGGCAATATCGTGCAGGTTCGCCACCCGTCGTCTTCCCCGGCGGATGACGCCTTCATCAGCCACAATCGCTACAACTTCCTGTGTCAGCTCGCTGCACGCGTCACGCCGGATGCCGGAGAAACGACATATATCTACGATCCTGCCGGACGTCTGCGTTTCAGCTCAACGCCGCTGAGCCGCGCGAAAGACCGCGTGTTGTATAAAAAATATGACGTTCTGGGGCGCCTGAGCGAGGATGGCGAAGTGGCGCAAGCCTGGGGTGACGGTTCGGCGCTGCAGGCGATCGCCGATAACGATCCGCACTACCCGCACCATGATGACTGGCAAACGCAAAACGTCTATGACGGCGAAGGCGACGAGCCGACTCTGCGCGGCCGCCTGTGGAAAATGTACCGTCGCACCGCTGACGGACTCTGCGTCGAAAACTGCTATGGCTACGATACGGGAGGCAATGCGACCCTGTCGCAACTGCGTCTGCCGGACGCTGGCGATTACATCACGGGCTATGCCTACAACAACCTCGGCAACGTCATCCGCATCGATTATCCCGCCGGCGCGCCGCTCGCCAGCGTGGCCTATCGCTATAACGACATGGGACAAACCGCCGCCATCGGCACGCCGGACGATCCGGAGAAGTTCGTTCGCTACCGTTACCATGCCGACGGCAGCCTGGCTGAAGAGCAGTTGAATTCACAGGGGGGGCGGGCGCTGCGACGCACCATGAGTTATAACTCTCCCGGCTGGTTGAATGAAATCAACAACCACTATGCCGACGGCGCACCGCTGTTGAAACATCGCTTCAGCTACACCGACGGCGGCTACGAGGGCGCCGGTTACTTCAACGGCAATATCGCCGGCGTAGTGCACGACAATGCGGTCAGGCCCGAAAACAGCTTCGCTTATCGCTATCGCTACGATCCGCGCGGCCAATTGACGGTCGCCGAGCACAGCGTCAATTCCGCCTACAGCCTCGGCGCGCCGCTGACCTTCGACGCCGGCGGCAACATCCTCCGGCTGCAACAGGGAGACACCCTCTTCAGCTACGAGTATCAGCCGAACAGCGGCAAAGTCGCCGCCGTGCTCGCCAATGACGCGGTCGCGCAGCGTTACGAGTATGACGTCGTCGGTAACGTCACGCTCTCCGCCAGTCGCGGTATTCAGCGTATCGATTACAACCCACTGAATAATCTTCCGTTAACGATCGCACTGGATGACGGCCGCCAGCTTGCGCTGTGCTACAACGGCATCAATCAGCGGGTGCAAAAGCGGTTCGCCGACGGCAGCAAACTCGCTTACGTACACGGCCTGAGCGACGCGCCGCTGATGGAGTTCGGCGCTCGTACGACGCAATATCTCTATGGCGTCGGCGGATTGCTGCTGCTCATCGACGGTGGTGAGGCCCAGTACGTGCTGAAGGATCAGCAAGGTTCGATCCGTGCCGTAGTGGCGGAAAACGGTCAGGTCAACGCATTGCTCGACTACATGCCCTTCGGCCAATCGTTGCCGACTGGCGTCGGCACGTCCTCGTTACTGCGCTATCGCTACACCGGCCAGGAGTTGGACGAAGATTTGGGACTCTATAACTATCGGGCGCGCTTCTACGATCCGCAATTGGGGCGCTTTTACTCCTGCGATCCTAGATTCCAGTATGGCGGCCCTTACGTCTACTGCGGCAACAACCCGGTTAATCAGACCGACCCTTCCGGTGAGATCGCCCCAATCATTATCATCTTGCTGATCGGGGCCGCCGTCGGCGCCGTGCTGGGCGGCGGGGTCGCCCTGTACAGCGGCTATCAGTCCGGATTGCGCGGTGGCGCGCTAGCCGGTTATGTATTCGCCGGCGCAGGGATAGGAGCCCTCGCCGGGGCTCTGTCCGCCGCCGGCGGAGTCGGCGCCTTTGCCGCAGGGTCGGCAGCGGCGGCGGCGGCTTCCACCACCGCCGGCGGCATTGCGGCGGGCCTGGCGGCCGGCGCAGGGGTCGGAGCCACCGTAGGCGCGGCAGTAGGTGCGGCGCAGGGAGTGAGCCAATTCTTCATCAACGACGCCTTTGGCGTCGCCAACAGCGGCAGTTGGCAACAGTCGCTGCTGAAAGGCGCCGTTACCGGTGCCGTCGGCGGCGCGATCAGTGGCGGCGCCGCAGGGGTTGGCGGTGCGGCCGCCTTCCAGCAGGCTGCGCGTTTCGCCGAGCTGACCGGCGGCAACGGCTGGGCCTTCAGCCCGACCTCGCTCACTCAGGTCAGCAACGCCTACAACGCTTTCGGTAGCCTGGGCATCGTGCCGTTGCCAGCCTTCGTCAGCCGCATCCCCAACTACAACCTGCCACTGGTCGGGGGAATGCAAAGTTTCGTCCTGGGGAAATTCAGCCTGCCAACTTTCAGCAGCCTCGGCGGTGCGGTGGCCAAGCAGGCCGTCTCGCCGCTGCTGCCGAGCGGCGGTGGCACGGCGACAGGAACCCCGCCGACGGCCTTCTATGGACAACAGGCCTACAGCCCGGCGATGACCGGCAGCATCGGGCTGCAAACGGCGCTGGTATTGGATCCCGCCGGCTGGAGCAACGGCAAAGCATAACCCACGCAGGGTGCGGGACTGCGCGTCCCGTCCCTGCGTCTTGATGAGAGGCAACGTCATGAATGATGCAACGATTCGCTACCATCAGGTGCGGCAAAAGAGCACCCACAACTCGTATCAACGCACGGAAAGCTACCCGGCTCAGGCGCTGTACTGGCGCATCCGTTCCCTTGAGATCGATATCCACAACAGTAATAACGCCGCCGGTTGGCCGCAGTTAAACGGCAACTGGTACGTTTATCATCTGGCGGTCATCGATCAGGTCAGCTCAGTCAACACCTTGGCGGATGCACTGGACGCGCTGTTGGCGTTTCATCGCGCGGTGCCGCAGCACGAAGTCGTCACCCTGTGGCTGGATTTGAAAGACGACTTCAACGCCGCCCGAGATCAAACACCCGAATCGCTCGATCGTTTGTTGGCCGAGCGCCTGGGGCGCGAACACATTTGGGGACCACCCGATCTGATCGGCGACTGCACCGATCTGCAAGCAGCGATCGCCGCCTATGGGTGGCCGTCGCTCGACACCCTGCGCGGCAAGTTCATTGTTGGCTGCACCACCGGCGATCTCGCCTCGCCGAATTCGGTGCTCAATCAGTATGTGCAAAACGGCGCCACCGCCAATCAACGGCTGGCGTTCGTCACGCCGGAAATCACCCAGGCGCAACAAATCGACCAACACGCCTGCGCCGTGATGTTCAACCTCTCGGCCGCCCACACCGCCCTGGCGAACGCGGTGTTTACCGCCGGCTTTGTCGGCCGCGCCTACGGCCTGAACGACGCAAACAGTTGGGCTACCGGCTGGAACAGTCGCGCGCACCATCTGGCCACCAACAAGGTTAACGCCGATTGGGACGGGTGGGCGCGCACCGATCTGCCGATGACCGGCTATCCGTTTACCGGCATCGACGTCACGCTACCGCCGGATCTGACCGAATCCGGTGCACTCTGCGCCATCAAGGTCGACTCCGGCGATATCTGGAATAAACGCGACAGCGGCTATTTTCGTTTCGATCGTGCCACTATCGGTGCCGAACGCACGCTCAGCGCCTTCGTCGCCAACCCGCAGTCACATACCGACGGCTTTATCAAAGGCGGAGTGATGGCGCGGGCCACGACCGCCGATGACGCCGCCTATATCGCAATATTTCAAACCGCTGCTCACGAAATCCGCATGCAGTACCGGCGGGATAACGGCGCCGGTACGGAAAAAATCGATGCCCGTCTGCCAAATGGCGTCAACGGCAAGCCCGTCGTCAGCAGCAATACGCCGATATGGCTGAAGCTGACGGTTCGGGCCGATGGCCACCAGGCACAAGGCAGTTATTCAATCGACGGCCTGATCTGGCACGCCGTAGGGGAGATCGGCGTCAGCCAAACGCTGCCGCTGCAAGGCTGGGCGGCCTCTTCACACGGCGCCGGCTCCGTAAAATGGCTGTTCGGCGGCGCAAAGGCGCCGACAGAGAGCACCGTCTTCGGCAACTCGGCCACCGGCGAATTCATCGCCGACAGCGCCCCTGCCGCGAGCCTCGGCCCCTACCGTTAGGAAAATTGACAACGGCGGTGCGGCAGCTGATGATGCAAGCACCGCTTCCTACTCGATCCGCCAACGATGAAAAATGCCCCCGCAGTGACGATCCACTACTGTTCGCAATGCAACTGGCTGCTGCGCGCCGGCTGGATGGCGCAAGAGCTGCTGAACACCTTTGGTGACGATCTCGCCTCCGTCACCCTGATGCCGGGCACCGGCGGGGTCTATCAAATCAGCGTCGATGGCGTGATGATTTGGGATCGCAAGATTGACGGCGGCTTCCCCGATGCGGCGCAGTTAAAGCAGCGGCTGCGCGATCACAGCTTCCCCGATCGCTCTCTCGGCCACAGCGACGGTAAAAAAGCCAGGCACTGAAGGCCGTCAGCGCCCCGTCGGCGGCTGCGCGCCGATAATGCGCGGCATCGTTTCTTTCATCATTTCCATGAATTTGCGTAAACGCGCGGGATAATAGCTGGCGTAAGGATACAGCAGGTAGATAGGCAGTGGCTCGGCTCGCCACAGGGGCAACAGCGTCTGCAGAGATCCTTGCGCCAACTCTTCTTTCACCACCCAAGACGACACGATCGCTACGCCCAGCCCTTCCAGCGCCGCTTTACGCGCCGCATAAAGGCTGTCGGTGCTCAACCTGGGTGCGATGCCGAAACGCCGCTGCTCGCCGCTGGTCGCGTGGGTCAGGACGACCTCATTGCGATAAAAACTGTTTACCGCCAGCCACGGTAATGATGCCAAATCGTCGAGATCGACGATCGCCGGTCGTTCAGTCAACAGTGCGGGTGACGCCACCGTGCTGCGCGGCACTTCCGCCAACAGCACCGCCACCACCGAAGGATCGGTCACCGCGCCAACGTGAATGGCGCAGTCTACGCCTTCGGAAATGAAGTCGGGAGAGTGGTCGTTCAGCGTCCACTCCACGCTGGTTTGGGGATAGCGCCGCAAATACTCCCCGAGCGGCCCGATCAGCTGATCCTGCCCAAAGGCGTGCGGAGCGCGCACGCGCAGTGCGCCAACCGGTTCGTCGCGCGCGCCGCGCAGCGCATCTTCCAGGCTTTGCCATTGCGCGAGCAAGCCGCGCGCTTGCTGATAGCAGCGTTCGCCGTCATCGGTAAGATGGAGCGCATGCGTCGTCCGTTGGATCAACCTGGTGCCCAACAGCTGTTCCAACGCCCGCAGACGTCGGCTGATGGTCGGCTGCGAGGTGCCCAGCTGCTGCGCCGCCGCCGACAGGCTCCCGCTCTCGACAATACGCACCAGGGTTTGCAGCAGGATTATACGGTCGCCGTTGGATAAATTAATTTTATTCATACGCATTACGTATAACAGTTCTACCCATATCGGGTCTACCCGCCGATAGCATTCAAGACAAAAATAGCCGCACATCCACCTTGTCAGGAATTATCGAATGAGCCTCTCACCCACCGGCGGTGCGCTTTCCGCCAAAACCGTTTTCCTGTTGGCCACCGGCGCCGGCCTTAGCGTCGCCTCTATTTACTACAGTCAGCCGATGTTGAGCGTCATGGGTGCCGACTTCCATGTCGGCGTTGGCGATACCGGATTCGTACCGACCCTGACCCAATTGGGGTATGCCTTGGGTATTCTGTTACTGGCGCCGCTGGGCGATCGCCACGATCGCCGCGGGATCATTCTGGTGAAGGGCGTGCTGCTGGCCATGATGCTGCTGTTGTGCAGCCTGGTTTCCTCTTTTTCGCTGCTGTTGCTCAGCAGCCTGACGCTCGGCCTGGCCGCCACCGTCGCGCAGGACATCATCCCCGCCGCCGCGGCTCTGGCTCCTGATGCCCGACGCGGTAAAATCGTCGGCACCGTGATGACCGGGTTGCTGGCCGGTATTTTGCTGTCGCGCGTGTTCAGCGGGCTGGTCGCCGATTATTTCGGCTGGCGCAGTGTTTATGCGTTAGCCGCGCTGGCCGTTTTACCGATCACGCTGGTGATAGGGCGAGCTTTGCCGCGCTTTCAGCCTCACAGCACGCTGAGTTATCCCGCCTTGCTGCGTTCGATGAGCCGGCTTTGGGCCACCTACCCTGAATTGCGGCGCGCGGCGTTGTCTCAGGCCTTTTTGTCCGTCGCCTTCAGCGCCTTCTGGTCCACGCTCGCGGTGATGCTGGCCGATCGCTATCAGCTGGGCAGCGCAGTCGCCGGCGCGTTCGGCCTGGCCGGCGCAGCGGGTGCACTGGCGGCACCGTTGGCGGGCAGTCTGGCTGACCGATACGGCCCAGACGGCGTCACTAAAATCGGCGCTGCGCTGGTAACGGTTTCTTTCGCCCTGATGTTTTTACTGCCGTTACTACCGCAATCGGCGCAATGGGGGCTGATCGCGCTGAGCGCCATCGGGTTTGATCTCGGCATTCAGGCCACGCTGATCGCGCACCAGACCATTATTTACGGCCTCGATCCGGCTGCCCGCAGCCGCCTTAACGCCATTCTGTTCACGCTGGTATTCATCGGCATGGCCACCGGCGCCGCACTGGGCAGCCGCGTACTGGAACACCTGGGATGGCCGGGCGTAGTGGCGCTGACGACGGCCGCGGCGGGTGTTGCTTTGCTGATCCGCATGACGCGCCACTCTTTGCGTGCAACAGCCTGATCCGCGCCGTGATAGGCGCTCGGATAACGCAACCGGTTGATTTCGCCCGGGCCACCTGCGCTATACTGAGCGCCCTTTTTGCCACGCATTTAAAACAATTTTATGATGGAACGCTTGCTAGAAAACGCGATGTACGCCTCCCGCTGGTTGCTCGCACCGGTTTATTTCGGCCTTTCACTGGCCCTGGTCGCCCTGTCGATCAAATTTTTTCAGGAGATCCTGCACGTCCTGCCCAACATTTTTTCTGTCGCGGAAGCCGATCTGATCCTGACCCTGCTGTCGCTGGTCGATATGGCGCTGGTGGGCGGGTTGTTGGTGATGGTGATGTTCTCCGGGTATGAAAACTTCGTCTCGCAGCTGGATATCACCGAAGGGAAAGAAAAACTGAGCTGGCTGGGCAAAATGGACGCCACCTCGCTGAAAAACAAAGTCGCCGCGTCTATCGTCGCCATTTCCTCCATTCACCTGCTGCGGGTGTTTATGGACGCCAAGAACGTGCCGGACAACAAGCTGATGTGGTATGTGATCATCCACCTTACCTTTGTGCTGTCCGCCTTCGTGATGGGCTACCTGGATAAAGTGACCCGCTCAAAACACTAAAACGTACTGCCACACCCGGTCGTCATGATCGGGTGCCTCCCTCACGCGCCCTTCTTCGCCTGTTTCCCCGCCGTCGTTTTTTTCATCTGGCACATCTGATGATAATTTTATTATAATGTTATTACACTCATCATGGACTGAACGCCGGCCCTTGCACCGGTTTCGCCGCAGACAGGATCACGCTCTCTCATGCCATTGACTGGTCACCCCCTGCAATTCAACGATATTCAGGCGATTTTGCCTCATCGTTATCCCTGCCTGTTGGTCGATCGCGTGCTTCCCGCCGGCACCTGCATTGCCGAAGGGAGGCTGAGCGCCATCAAGAACATCACCGCCAATGAGCCGACGTTCTGGAACGGCCACGCGCACTTCGCCGGTTTTCCCGGCGTGCTGTTGGTGGAAGCGCTGGCGCAAAGCACCGGACTGCTGGCGCATTACTATCTCGGGGCGCTAAACGAGGGGGAGCATTACTATTTTGCGGCCATTCAGCGTGCGCGGTTTTATCGCGCCGCCCGCCCCGGCGACCAGGTGCTGATGGAGGTGGCCTTTGTGCGCCGCCGCGGGGCGATCGCCCGCTTTACCGGCCGCGCCAGCATCGATGGCCAGCGCATTTGCACCGCCGATTTCATGTGCGCCCGTAAATAGGCCGCTTGCCGAAGGAGCCCTGCGAATACCATGTCTCTGGTTGACAGCTTACTCAAAACCCTCGATTTCTCTCCGCGCGGCCAGGTGATCGCTCGCGAAACCGACGCCTGGGGCGAAATCATCGTTTCCGACCACAAGGACTACCGCACGCTGCGGTTTGACGGCATCTGCGAACAGAGCAAGATGAGCCTCAGCAACCCCGCGCAGCCGATCCACAACTACATCAAAGCGATGCTGATGGCGGTGGCCTGGCAGCCGCCGGCCTCGACGTTGATTTTGGGGTTGGGCGGCGGCAGCTTGCTGCGTGCGCTGCACGCGCTCGATCCGGCGATGCGCCTCGACGTCGTCGAGCTGCGCGCTGCGGTGATCGCCGTCGCACGCCGCTATTTTACGCTGCCGGCCACCGACACCATCAGCCTGCGCACCGCCGACGCCATGGACTTTGTGCGCCCGCCCGCCGAGACGCGTTACGATCTGATCTTCTCCGATCTCTATTCGGCGTTCGCCATGGATCCGCAGCAAGGCACCCAGACATTCCTGGAAAACTGCGCCGCGCGGCTGAACGACGGGGGCTGGCTGGTGCTGAATTACCACGATCTGCCCGACGAAAACAGCCTGCTGTACCACAGCCTGCACCGGATATTCGGCACCGTATTGTTTTGCGTCGCCCCCAGCGGCAACGTGATCATTTACGCCACGCCGGCCCAGGTGACATTGCCGCTGAGCGCGCTGCGCAACCTGGCCGCCGGCAGCGGCGAGCTGTTCAACTGCGAACTCGGCTACCTGTCACGCAAAATAGAGCGGCTGCATTTCCGCTAAAGACGAGCGGCGACGCGGTCTGGCTGGCCGCTTCGCCCACGTGGTATTATCATTCAGTTATCATTCTCTGGAGGATCCTGATGGAAAAGAAAACGGCGCGGCTAACGGTGCTGATTGACCCGGACAAGAAGAAAGCTCTGGAAGAACTGTGCCTACAGCAGGACGTCACTCCTTCCCAGGTGGTACGCCAGCTGATCCGCGATTATCTGCACAAGCATCAGGTTGACTATCCCAGCCAGCCGACTCACGCCAATCCACGCGTCGAAAGCAACTGAGCGGCTGCCTGTTCCGCCTACTGTGAAGCGCGCGTTGCTCCTGCGCGCGTCCCTAATCCGAATCCTCCGTTACGGTCTGTCCATTCTGCAATATCGCTGCTACTGTTTGCGTTCATACTCTCTCTTCGGAAAGGAAGCGCCATGTTCAGCCATATTACCGTCGGCGTCAGCGATCTGGACGCCGCCGCCGCCTTCTACGACGCCATTCTGTTGCCGCTGGGATTACAGCGGCGGGAAGTGACGCCGGACGGCGGTCCCGCTGCCCGCTGCTGGGTGAAGCCGGGCCAAACGCTGCCGCGTTTCTATGCTTACCAACCCTTCGACAGGCAGCCAGCCAGCGCTGGCAACGGCGGCATGCTGGCCTTTCTCGCCGCCGATGAGCTGGAGGTTAAACGCGCCTACGCTGCTGGTCTGCTGGCGGGCGGCAGCAGTGAAGGCGAGCCCGGCGAACGCGCGCATTACGGCAAGGGCTATTACGGCGCTTACCTGCGCGACCCCGACGGCAACAAGGTCCATGTGGTGTACCGGGGAGATCTCGCCTGATGAAATGTTCGGTTTATATCGCCACCAGCGTAGACGGATTCATCGCCGGCGCGGACGGCGACATCGACTGGCTGCTGCGCCCCGAGTACGCGGTTTCGTTGCTAAACGGCCTGAGTTATGAGGCATTTATCGCCGACATCGACGCACTGGTAATGGGGCGCCATACCTATGAAAAAGTCCGCGCCTTTCCCGAATGGCCCTATGGTGACCTGCCGGTGGTGGTGCTGTCGACGCAGCCGCCCTCGCCGCACGAGACAGGCCACGTTCGCTGGATGAATGGCGAACCGGCGGCCATCGTGGCGCAGTTGGCCGAGCAAGGCTGCGGTCACCTGTATATCGACGGCGGCCAGACCGTACAGCGTTTCTTGCAGGCCGGATTGATCGACGAACTGACGATTACCCGCGTGCCGCTGCTGCTGGGTGGCGGCATTCCCTTGTTCGGCGCCGATGGCCCGGAGCAACGCCTGCGCCTGCTCGCCGTCACCCAGTCGGACAATGGTTTCGTGCAAGAACGCTACGCGGTTCAGCGCGCATCGTAACGCAGCATCCGTCGGCGGCCGCCGAAGGCGATGAGCAACGCAGCCAGCGCCAACAGCGCCGCCACGCCGTAAGTCACCCGCATGCCGTCAACCGCGGCCGCCGCCGCAGTACCCGCCACCTGCTGCGAAGCCAGATAAAACAGCGCCCCCATCGCCGAAGCGCCGGTGATCGCCCCGAGATTGCGCGCCAGGTTCACCATGCCGGCGATCAGCCCGCGCCGTTCAGGAAACAGATCCTTCATCAGCATGGTGTTGTTGGCCACCTGAAACAGCGCATAGCCGGCGGTCAGCAGCGCGATGGGGGCGATATAGCCGAGCACGCCCCAGCGGTTAAGCAACGACAGCAATGCCGCCCCGGCGGCCACCGCCGCCAGCCCAAACTGGGCGATGCGCTGCGAGCCAAAACGATCCACCAGATAACCGGCCGGTATGCCGGTCAGGATCGCCACCGCCGGCCCCGCCGACATCACCAGCCCGACCTGCGCAGCGCTTAACCCCAGCGCGCGTGACAGATAGAACGGCCCGACCACCAGCGTGGCGGTCATCACCGTCATCACCAGCGCGCTGGCCGCCAGCCCCGCCGTCAGGGCCGGATGGCGGAACAGCGTCGGCGCCAACAGCGGCGATACGGCGCGGCGTTCCACACCGATGAACAGCGCCCCCGCCAACAGCGCCCCCAGCATCAACGCCAGGTTGAGCGCGCCAAAATTGCCGCGCCCAAGGGTCATCGCCAGTGAATAGCAGAGCAATGCGCCGCCCAGCAGCAGCGTACCGGCGCGATCGAACGGTTCCGGGGGCGCTGCCGCGCGCGGCCCATTCGGCAAGTATCGCCAGGCGAGCCACAGCGCCAGCAGCCCCAGCGGCAGGTTGATCAGGAACATCGCCCGCCAGCCGAAACCGACGATCAGCGCGCCGCCCAACGACGGCCCCAGCGCGGTGCCCACGGCCGACATAGTGCCGAGCAGCCCCATCGCGCGGCCGATTTTTTCCGTGCCCAGCGCCTCGCCCGCCAGCGCCATGGCAATTGATATCATGACTGCGCCCCCCAGCCCCTGCGCCAGGCGCGCCGCCAGCAGCAGCCAAAGCTGCGGAGCCAACGCACAAGCCAACGAAGCGGCGGTAAACAGCGCGATGCCCGCCAGCAGCAGGCGGCGGCGATTGAGGCTGTCGCCCAAGCGGCCGATGCCGATGATGCAGGTGGTGACGGCCAGCAAATAACAGAGCAATACCCACTGCACCGCTTGGAACGAGGCATGGAACGCGGTGGCGAGCGCCGGCAGCCCGACATTGGCGATGCTGATGCCGAGCGATGACAGCAGCATGCTCAAAGACAGTGCGGCCAGTATGCCGCGGACGCCCTGCGGCGAAGGATGGGATAACATGATAAGCACTCCTGACATAGACTGAGGATTAGCCTATGTCAGGAGGTAGGATGGCGGAAGACGCACGGCGTGCACTGTATCCATGCGCCTGACGCCTTATCTGACGCGAGCCGTTACCAGGCGGCGATTTCCGCCTCGGTGAGCGGCAACGGCTGAGTCACACCGGTTTCCGCCGCCAGGGTGGCCGCCTCCAGCACCGCCATTACCGCCAGCGCCTGCGGTGCGGTAACCGGATTGCTGCCGGCGCCGCGCAGCGCGTCGCGCACCTGGACGTAATATTGACGCTGGTCGCCATCCGGCGTCGGCAGCGTACGCACCGGCTCCGTGCCGATAAACAGGCTCATCGCATCGTCGTCTTTGCCCCACTCCGCCGAGCCCGGCGTCACGCCAGCCAGCAGTTGGCTCTCCTGCCCGTCGGCGCGCGCTTTGACCACGCTGCCTTTCTCGCCGTGCACGGTAAAGCGTGAGACGCCGCCCGCCACCAGCATGCTGCCGTGCAGGATCACGCGGTGCGTCGGGTAGTTGAGCACCACGTGGGCCCAGTCGTTAATCTGCGCGTTGGGGCGCAGCGTAGCGATGTTGGCCTGCACGCTGTGCGGTAAACCGAACAGCTGCAGCGCCTGATCGACCATGTGTGGCCCCAGATCAAACCACAGCCCGCTGCCCGGCAGGTTCTGCTCGCGCCAGCGCACCCGCACTTCTGGGCGGTAACGATCGATGTGCGACTCAAAGTGCGTCACCTTGCCGATCAGCCCCTGTTCGATCACCTGCTTCACGCCCAGGAAATCGCTGTCCCAGCGGCGGTTCTGGAATACCGACAGCAGGCGATCGTGTTTTTCCGCCGCCGCAATCAGCGTACGCGCCTGCGCCAAATCCAGCGTAAACGGCTTATCCACCACCACGTGCTTGCCCGCCTCCAGTGCGGCCAGCGCCAGCGGCGCATGGGTGTCGTTCGGCGATGCGATCACCACCAAATCCACCTCCGGCCGGCGGATGGCCTCCAGCGGATCGGCGATCACCTGCACGTGCGGCAGATCGGCATGCACCTTGGCGGCATCGCGCGAAGCCACCACGCTCAGTTCCAGCCCCGGCACCGCGTTAATCAGCGGCGCGTGAAACGCCTTGCCGACAAAGCCGTAGCCAATCAGCGCCACCTGCAACGGTCGAGCAGTATCGTTCATCAGTGTTCTCCTCTAGCGGTCGTCGGCGACGACACAAAGTTCAATCAATGATTGTTCGTCCAGGTTGTCCCACGGGCGATCGGTAAACAGACGTTGGATCTGCGCCAGATCCGCAACGTGATGCGGCTCGCAGCGGTCCAGTTTCATATGGTCGGCCACCAGCCAGCGCTCGCCGCTGTTGGCCAACATGGCGCGTTTGACCTCTGCATCGGCCTCTTCGCCGGCGCTCAGTCCCAGCTGGGGATGCACCGCACAGGCGCCCAGTAAGGCGATGTCCGCGCGGTAGCGCGCCAGCAACGCCAGCGTGGTGCTGCCGGCGAATAGCCGCTGACGCACATCCCACTGGCCGCCAAGCAGGATCAGGTTAATCTCCGGCCTGTCGCTCAGGCACTGCGCGATATCCAGCGAAGCGGTGATCACCGTCGCCGGGCCGCGCAACGCCTGCGCCACCGCCAACAGCGTACTGCCCGCATCCAGCATCAGGGTGCTGCCGGGCGGGATCTGCGCAGCCACCGCGCGGCCGAGCCGCTGCTTGATCTGCGGCAACAGCGCCGCGCGCGCCTGACGTGGCATGCCGGACGGTTCGAGCGCGATCGCCCCGCCGTGATTTTTCTGCGCCAACCCTTGCCGCTCGAGATCGGCCAGATCGCGGCGCACGGTATCGACCGAAACGCCGATGGCGCCGGCCAATTCCGCCACCGCCGCCTGCCCGCGTTCGCTGAGCAAATCCAGTAAATGGCGCTGTCGTGCCGCTTTGTGCATGGGCTTATTCCGCCGTAAAAAGCATAAAACAGCAATATACAGCAGATAACAGCAATGGAGAAGTCGCAATTGTGCGCACCGGCGATCAAACATCTTTTCGCCTGTGGGACGATGATGATGAAGACATAACGCATAACAATCCGGAGAAACGCATGAACATCGATCTGACGTTTGAACACCTGAACGCACGCGCCGTGCAATACAATGCCCGCGCTTCGGTGGAGGATTTTGACGCCTGCATGGCGGAATACGCCGCGCTGGCCCAGCGCGCCAAGGCCCAGACGCCGGGCATTTACGATCTGCGCTACGGCATGAGCGCCGCCGAGCGCCTCGACCTGTTCCCGGCCAGCGCACAACCCGCCCCGCTGCTGATCTTTATTCATGGCGGCTATTGGCATTCACAGCGCAAAGAGGAAGCCTGTTCGATGGCCGCCGCGTTTGCTCGCCGCGGCGTGGCGGTCGCCACGCTGGAATACACGCTGGCGCCGGAAGCGACGCTCGCGGAGATCGTACATGAGGTGCGCAGCGCCGTCGCCTGGCTCTATCATCACGGGGCGCCGTTCGGCATCGATCCGGCGCGCATTTTCGTCAGCGGCAGTTCGGCCGGCGGTCACCTGTGCGGCATGCTGATCGCCGACGGTTGGCAGCAACGCTATCGCCTGCCGCCCGACGCGATCAAAGGCGCGCTGGCGCTGAGCGGCCTCTACGATCTGCGCCCGCTGTGCGATATCTACATCAACGACTGGTTGCACCTGACGCCCGAGCAGGCGCAAACCCTCAGCCCGCTGTTTTTACTGCCGGCGAAAGACCATGCGCCGCAGATCCTGCTCGACGTCGGCCAACGGGAAACGCAAGGTTTCAAAAACCAGACGCAGGCCTATTATGACGCTTGCCGGGCGCATGGCCTCGACGTCCAGCTGCTGGCCGACCGTCACTGCAATCACTTTACGCTGGTCAACGAGCTGGCGGATGCGGAAAGCGCGATGTTCCGGCAGGTGATGGCGATGATCGACGCAACGCAACGGTAGCCTGCCGCTGCAACCGCAGCCTGGCGGCGATCGTAATCACCGCCAGCGCGGCGAACAAGGCTCCGCACAGCAGGCTGCCCTGTAGCCCCCACGCGGTAATAAACCCGCCGCCCGCCAGCGAGCCCAGCGCCACGCCCAGATTGATAAAGGCGATATACAGCCCGGTGGCGAACGCCGGCGCTTGCGGGGCTTCGGAGGTCAGCCAAATCTGCGTGACAATCAAACCGCTGGTGTGCGCCGCTCCCCAATACAGGCAAAGCGCCGTCATCGAGCCAATATTCACGCTGCCATAGCGATACAGCAGCGCATAAGCCGCAATCAAGGCTATCGGATGCAGCAGCACCGTCACCGCACGATGGCGGCTCAGCCATCTGCCGGCCAACAGGTTGCCCACGACACCGCCCACACCGAACGCCACCAGAAGAAAGCCGATGACGCCGCCGCTGAGACCGATTTCGCGGCTGAGGTACTCGGCCGCGTAAGCATAGACGGCAAACATGGCGGCAAAGATCAGCACGCAGGTAGTGATATTCAGCCACAGCGTACCGCTGCGCAGTATCGCCAACTGTTTGCCATAGCTGAGGCGCTGTACGGCCGCATCAGGCAAACGCCACAGCAATCCCAGCGCCGCCAGAAGGTTCACCCAGGCACAGAACCTGAACGACGCTTCATAGCTGAACTGTCCGGCGATCCATTGCGTCAGCGGTATCCCCAGCACCATGCCCATGCTGGTGCCGATGAACGCATAAGCGGTTGCTTTGGTAGCTTGATGCGGCGGATAAAGCGCCGCGGCCGCCACCATGGCCAGTGAAAAATAGATCGGATGAAACAACGCCGGCACAATGCGCAGCAGCATGAGCATGGAGAGGCTGTCCACCTGGGCGGACAGCGCGCTGGCCGCCGCAAACACGGTCAACGCGATCAACAACATGCGTTTGCGATTGAATTGCGACGCCAACAGCACCAACAGCGGCCCGAGCAGCGCAATGGTCAGGGCGAAGATCCCGACCAGCCAGCCTGCCTGCGCCGTGGAGATGCCATACCGTGCAATGATCAGCGGCAAAATGCCCACCACGCCGAACTCGATGCAGTAAACGCCGAACAGCCCCAGCGCGAGGAAGAAAATCGGTGGCATCAGACCCATCACCTCGCTCCCGTCGCGGCATAAACCGCCTGACAAATCTCGCCGACAAAGGCGCCGGACATCCCCTCCAGCGCCGTGTTGGTAAACGCCACCACGCTGAGCTGTCGGGCAGGATCGACGAACCACGAGTGGCCATAGGTGCCCCCCATCCGCCAGCTGCCTACGGACTCCGGCGTTTGTGCGGCGACGGGATCTTTCAGCACGGTGATGCCCAGGCCAAACCCGCGCCCTGGCCAAAACGGCATCGTTAAATCGCCGATTTGGTTGGTGGTCAGCGCCGTCACCCACTCGGTTGGCAGTACCGGCTTTCCTCCCTGGCGCAACGCTTCCAGCAAGCGCAGGAAATCCTCGGCCGATCCGACCATACCGGCGCCGCCTGAAGCGTAAGCCTGCGGATCCAAGGCTCGCGCCGGCGACAGAAGAAAACCGGCGCTGCCATCGATGAACGGTAAACGATCCGGTTGGCGCAGGCGGCGTGGCCCACCGGGATGGTCGGCGTAAGCGGCCGCCAGGCGCGCGGCGTCCACCGCCAGGAAGTCGGTATCCGTCATCGCCAGCGGCCCGGTCACCCATTTTTTTACTGCCTGCGCCAGCGGCAGGCCGCTCGCCTGTTCAATAACCGCGCCCAACACATCGGTGGCGATAGAATAGCGCCACGCCGCGCCGGGCGGAGCCAGCAAAGGGGCGCAGGCAATACGCCGCACGTTTTCCTGCAGGCTGACGGACGCGTCATCCATACCGTCGGAGACCGCCGACTGAGCGTAGAATCCCCCTTCCGGCTGGAAAAATCGGTAGCTTAATCCGGCGGTGTGGGTCATCAAATGCCATAACGTCATCAACGGTTGGGTGCCATCCGCCAGTCGCGGACGAAAATTCGGTAGCCAACGCGTGATCGGATCGTCTAACCGCACGGCGCCTTGCGCCATCAACGCCAGCGCCGCCGTGGACACGATCGGTTTGGACACCGAGGCCAGACGAAACAGCGTATTGAGCGCCATCGGCCGGCCGGCTTCGCGATCCGCCATGCCCGCCGCGCGTCGATAAACGATTTCACCGCCCTGCGCCACCAAAACGACCACACCAACCAATCGTTTTTCGCGTAAGGCTTTCTCTATCGCGCCGTCAATCGCGTTGGCGGAGGATCCGTATTCATTCATCTTTATTACCCCAGGTAGTCAGCCCATGCTGTCGCCACCGAGCATAGGGCGTGGCGATTAACGAAAAAACAGGCTAGATTTCCTTTCATAGCGGACACTCACGTCCGTAATGGGGCAAGCAATGGATAATCTGTCTGGGGTGAGCGTCTTTGTGCAGACCGCGGAGACGCTGAGTTTCGTTGAGGCCGGGCGCGTGCTCGGCATTTCCGCTTCCGCGGTGGGGAAAAGCATCGCCCGCCTGGAAAACCGGCTGGGCACGCGCCTGTTTCACCGCAGCACGCGCAGCATGACCCTGACCGCCGAAGGCCGGCTGTTTCTGCACCGCTGCCAGCGCATTCTGGAGGAATTGGCGGCGGCGGAACGGGAAATCAGCGATACGCACAGCGCGCCGCGCGGCAAGCTGCGTGTCAGTTTGCCGCTGGTGGGCGGCCTGCTGAATCCGGTGCTGGCGGAATTTGTTCGGCGTTACCCGGAGATTGAGCTGGAAACCGATTTTTCCGACCGTCGAGTCGCGGTGATTGAAGAAGGGTTCGATGCGGTGATCCGCGTGGGCGATACCGAGGACTCTCGCTTAATGAGCCGCCAACTGGGCACGTTTCACCTACAGCTAGTGGCGGCGCCGGACTATCTGCGCCGGGCGGGAATACCCCGCCAGCCGGCAGAACTGCGCGATCACGCCTGCCTGTTATACAGATTCCCCACCACCGGCAAAGTCGAGACCTGGCCGGTGGCGGGCGGAGATAAACTGCTCGACGAAGGTCTGGGCAAGCGCACGGTATGCAACACCGTCGATACGCTGATTTACCTGGCGGAACAGGGCCTGGGCATCGCCTGCCTGCCCGATTTCGCGGTGCGACAGGCGCTGGAGCAGCAGCGGCTCCACCCCGTGCTTGGCGACCAATGCCGACACAGTGGCAGTCTCAAAATCCTCTGGCCTTCAAGCAAACATCTTACACCGCGTCTCAGGGCATTTATCGACATCATGAGCGTTCGCCTTTTCTCAGCCTAAGTCCTCTACCGTGTTAGAACAAATTCAGCTTTGTTTTGCACAAAAATAGCTAAAGCGCAGCCTGCCGCGCCTGCCAGCAGCCCTGACGGCGGCGCAGTGCCGTCGTGATATTCCATTCAGCGATATGGAAGCGCCGTTCG
Organism: Serratia sp. 201; assembly: GCF_037027545.1. Lineage (NCBI taxonomy): Bacteria > Pseudomonadati > Pseudomonadota > Gammaproteobacteria > Enterobacterales > Yersiniaceae > Serratia > Serratia sp. 201. Next base: position 1,561,743 of record NZ_JAXCHC010000002.1, read on the forward strand.
TTCTTTCGGGACAAAGAAAACCGCCACACAATACCTTTCACCCCGCACTCGTGCATAACCATCTATAAATTCAGGTGTTAACGCCTTGTCATTATCGATAACCGCCCAATTCGCTCATCTGATATTGAACAGCCAGCCGGATCAAACCGCCCTGTCAGCCGCTCGCCGCGGCGTGACAGATTACTTCGCCTGCGCATTGCCGATTGCCCGCGGGGCGTTGAGCGATGCCGGTCTGGCAGCAATCGGCACGACGTTTCCGCCGACCAGCAGTGAGAACCGTGCACTGCGCTATGGCTATGTCAGCCACTCGTTGGACTTCGATGATTACCATCCTGCGCTGCGTGGCCATCCTAGCACCGTAGTGCTCTCCGCCCTGCTGGCGCTGAACGGTGAGAGTGACAATGTCACTGAGCTGTTAACCGCCTATATCATCGGTGTAGAGGCCGCGGGCCGGCTGGGATTGGCCGCTGGCACGCAACATTACGTGCTGGGTTTTCACAGCACCGCCACCCTGGGCGCGGTCGCCGCCTGCGCCGCCGTGGCGCGTTATCTGCAGCTTGACCAGCGGCAAACGCAAATTGCTCTCGGCCTGGCGGCCACCCAGGCGGCGGGCCTGCGCAGCCAGTTCGGTTCGGCGGCCAAACCGCTGCACGCAGGGCTGGCGGCACGCAACGCGGTCAATGCCGCCCTGCTGGCTCAGGCCGGTTTCATCGGCCAACCGGAGGGCGTGCTGGACAGCCTGCTGACTTCCCACGGCGACGGCCGGCAAAAACCGGAATGCCTGACCGCCGACTGGGGCACGCCCTGGCGCATCCTGCAACCAGGGCTGGAGTTCAAGCGGTACCCGACCTGCGGTGGCACTCACAGCGCGGCCGAGGCGGCGCTCGCCCTGCGCGCGCGGCTGCTGGAACAAGGCGACGCCCTTGCGGAGATCGCACTGGTTGAGGTCAGTTTTCCGCCCGGCGCAGATACCGCACCCTATATTCGCCAGCCGGCCACCGGTGTGGAAGCGCGCTTTAGCCTCGAATACGTCATAGCCGATGCGCTATACCACGGCGAGGTCCCGCTGACGCATTACGGCGAACAGCCGGTCGATGCGGCTATCGCCGCCCTGGCGGCAAAAGTTGAGCGCCATGTCGATCCCGCAGCCCCGCCGGACGCGCTCGATCCGGAGATGCGCTTCCATCGCCTGACCCTGACGCTGCAGGACGGAAGGCAAATAAGTGACATGGTCACAAGAAAGCAAACCGCCGCCCGGCCGACAGACCTCGACGCCAAGCTGCACGCCATTCTGCAGCTGCTTCCGGGCCTCGAAGGCGAAAGCGTTATCCGCGACTGCGCCCTCATGTCCCCTGGCGCGCTGCCGCGACTGATTGCATTGTTAAATTAATAATAAAACAGGAATAATTATGAGTACTTCACCTTCAACACCATCGCGCCAACTCCGTCTCGGCCTGTTCGTTCAGGCGCTGGGACACCACATCGGAGGATGGCGCGCACAAGGCGCCAGCGGTTCACCGACCGATATCGACTGGTTCACCTGGATCGCAAAAAAAGCCGAAGAAGGCACCTTCGATATGTTCTTCGTCGGCGACGCGTTGGCCACCAGCGTGCACCGCCTGCCCTCGACGATGTCACGCCTGGAGCCGCTGACGCTGCTGGCGGCGCTGGCGGTTAACACCCGCCATATCGGGCTGGCGGCGACCGCCTCCACCACTTTCGATCAACCTTTCCATCTGGCACGCGCCATGGCCTCCATCGACCATATCAGCCACGGCCGCGCCGCCTGGAACGTGGTGACCTCTTTCTCCAGCGATGCGGCGCGCAATTTCAGTCGTGAAGACCTGCCGTCGCACGCCGAACGCTATGAAGTGGCGCGGGAATTCCTCGAGGCCAGCTACAAACTGTGGGACGGCTGGGAAAAAGACGCTATCGTGCGCGATAAGCAAAATGGCGTATACGCCATCGACGAGAAAATCCACGCCGCCAACCATAAGGGCAAGCATTTCTCGGTGCAGGGCCCGCTGAATATTTCCCGCTCGCCGCAGGGGCGGCCAGTGATCATTGAGGCCGGCTCTTCCCCGGCCGGCCAACAGTTGGCGGCGGAAACCGCCGAAGTGGTGTTCACCGCCGCCGCCAGCCTGGAAGAAGGACAAGCTTTCTACCGCAGCCAGAAAAAATACGTGGCCGACGCCGGCCGCAACCCGGACCACCTGCTGATCCTGCCAGGTGTGATGCCGATTGTCGGCCGTACCAAAGAAGAAGCGCAGGAAACCTGGTATCAGCTGAATCAACTGGTGGATATCGATAACGGCATTGAGCAGCTGTCGGCGCGCTTTGGCTTCGATTTGAGCGATTACCCGCTGGACGGCCCGGTGCCGAACGTGGGCGCCACCGAAGGCGGCCAAAGCCGCGTGAAACTGCTGACCGATCTGGCCGCGCGGGAAAACCTGACGCTGCGCGAGCTGGCGGCCGTCGCGGCCGGTTCGCGTGGCCACCGCGTGGTGGTAGGCACCGCCGCAGAGATCGCCGACGACTTCCAGCTGTGGCTGGAACAGCAAGGCGCAGACGGCTTCAACATCATGCCGGCGGTGTTGCCCAACCAACTGGAACTGTTCGTCGAGCTGGTGATCCCGGAGCTGCGCCGCCGTGGCCTGTTCCGTGAAGAGTATCAGCATGCAACCCTGCGTGAAAACCTGGGCCTGCCGGAACCGGCAATCAACTTCGCTAACGTAAAATCGGCTTAATCCGCAGGGAAATCATGATGAAAAACACATTCAAACGCACCGTACTGTCCCTGCTGTTGGCTTCCTCCACGCTGGCGCCGTTGGCCGCCGGTCATGCCGCTGAAGGCGATGTTCCCTTCAAGGCGGCGGTGAAAGCTGCCGCCGATCCGGCGCTGCACGACAGCCTGCCTGACGCTATCAAAAAGGCCGGCTATATCGTTGCCGGCACCAACCCGAACACCCCGCCGACCACCTTTTACCAGGCGGACAACAAAACGCTGGCCGGGCGTGAAATCGACGTGATGAGCGCAATTGCCGATCGCCTGGGCGTGGCGATCCACTGGAAGGACACCGGCGGTTTCGACAACATCATCCCCGGCCTGAAGTCCGGCCGTTATGACGTCGCGCTGGCCAACATTGACGCCAACAAAAAGCGCTTCCAGCAGGTGGACTTCGTCGGCTATTACAACGCTTCCAAACTGGCCTTGATCGCCCGCAAAGACGCTGCGCTTGGCCCTTACACCGAGCTGGCCCAGCTGTGCGGCCAGACCGTCGGCGCCGGCGCAGGTACCTCGCAAATCACCCGCCTGCAGCAGGCCAGCGATCAATGCGTCGCCGCCGGCAAGCCGGCCATCACCATGCCGATCTTCCCGGACCGTCCGGCCGGGGTGCAGGCGGTGATCAGCGGCCGCGTGCCGATGTTTTTCGGCCCGTATGAAGGGCTGCGCTACCAGGCCACCCACGTCAAACCGCTGACGCTGGCCGGTGATATCAACATCGACGGTACCACGGTGGCCATCGCCCTGCCGAAAGGCTCCGAACTGGTGAAACCGGTGCAGGCGGCGCTAAATTCGCTGATCGCCGACGGTAGCTACCAGAAAATCCTCGACGGCTGGGATATCGGTTTTGGTGCCGTGAAAACCGCCGGCATCAATGAAGAGATCGCAAAATGAGTGGGCAATACCCTGTCGACGACGCGGAACTGAGCATCGTTGGCCACCGGCATTACGGGCGCTGGCTCAGCGCCCTGGTTGTACTGCTGATCGTCGGCGTTATCGTCAATTCCATGCTGCACAACCCGCGCTTTGAATGGTCGGTGGTGGCGGAAAATCTTACCGAGGCGTCCATCCTCAACGGCGTGCTCATGACGCTGAAGCTGACGGTAATTTCGGTGGTGTTCGGCTTCGCCGGCGGCGTGCTGCTGGCGCTGATGCGCCTGTCGGCCAATCCGGTATTGGTGGCGGTAAGCTGGTTCTACACCTGGTTCTTCCGTGCAGTGCCGATGCTGGTGCAGCTGTTCCTGTGGTACAACATCGCCGCGCTTTATCCCCGCATCAGCTTGTGGATCCCGTTTCTGGGCGAAGTCGCCAGCGCACCGACCAATACCCTTATCAGCACCTTCAGCGCCGCGGTGATTGCGCTGGTGATGCATCAGTCGGCCTATGCGGCGGAGATCGTGCGCGCAGGCATCCAAAGCGTCGGCAGCGGCCAGTTGGAAGCCGCCAAAGCACTGGGCTACCGTCGTGGGCAAATCCTGTGGCGCGTGGTATTGCCGCAGGCGATGCGCACCATCCTGCCGCCGGCGGGCAATGAGGTGATCGGGCAGTTGAAAACCACCGCGGTGGTGTCGGTGATTGCCCTGCAGGACGTGCTGTATTCGGCGCAGATCATTTACCAACGCACCTACGAGGTCATCCCGCTGCTGCTGGTCGCCACCCTGTGGTATCTGGCCATGACTTCGATTCTGTCGATTGGTCAATACTACGTGGAGCGCTATTTTGGCCGCGGCACGCAGGCAACGCGCAGCGGCCGGTTCTTCCTCAACCGCAAAGCCCCTCAGGGAGGTGAACAATGAGCGCATCTATCCACATCAACCGGGTGCGGAAATCCTTTTCCGGCACCGACGTGTTGAAAAACATCAGCCTGACCATTCCGGCAGGTTCGGTAACGGTGATCCTCGGCCCTTCCGGCTCCGGCAAATCCACCCTGTTGCGCTGCATCAACCACCTGGAAAAGCTGGACGGCGGCACCATTCGTGTTGGCGAACAGCTGATCGGCTATCGCCAAAAAGGCCGGCATCTGTACGAGCTGAAAGAAGCCGAGGTGGCCGAACAGCGTAAAAGCATTGGCATGGTATTTCAGCAGTTCAACTTGTTTGCACACCGCACCGTGTTGCAAAACGTCAGCGACGCGCCGCTGCGGGTGAAAAAGGAAAAAAAAGCCGAGGTGCAGGAACGGGCGAAACAGCTGCTGACCCGCGTCGGGCTGGAACATCGCATCAACGCCTGGCCGCGTGAACTGTCCGGCGGCCAGCAGCAGCGCGTCGCCATCGCCCGCGCGCTGGCAATGAACCCACAGGTGTTGCTGTTTGATGAACCGACCTCCGCCCTCGATCCTGAATTGGTTGGCGAAGTGCTGCAGGTGATGAAAGACTTGGCGCATTCGGGCATGACCATGGTGGTGGTCACGCACGAAATCGGCTTCGCACGCGAAGTGGCCGACCAGATTGTCTTTATGGATCAGGGAAAGGTGGTAGAAACGGGCAGCGTGCAGCAGGTTCTGGATGCGCCGGGACATGAGAGGACGCGCAACTTCCTGGCGACGGTATTGTAACCCTCCGTCAGGGGGCGTTGCGTCCCCTGACGTTCAAATTCAGCCGTTATTTTTTCTGCCGATAGCGGAAAAGACGTTGAACACTTCACCCAGGCCGTAAATCGCGCCGAGCAAGACGGCCACCATTACCGGCACCAGGACCACCACGGTGGCCAAGCTTTCAATCATTTCTAACATCGTTCTCTCCTGGTTTATAAGCACAGCGAACCTACGCCGGAAGAAAAGGTTTCCGGCCAATCGATCGATTATCGTGGGGAGGCAGTCTAAAACGTGAGCTACATCACACTTGATGCGAGCTAATGTAACTTACACAATTACATTAACGCAATGCAAAAAATGCTCTGCGCGTAGCGGGAATTTGCGTGGTTTTTTATTGCGTATCCGCTTGATATTGCGGTGAACAAGGGACAAAAGGATAGCCCGCGCACCGTTCGACCTGCCCGGCCATTTCGGCGATGCTGGTTTGCGCCAGGCTGGCTTCCAGCGCGTGACCGACGCGTGCAAATTCTTGCTCCAGCACCGGGGTAATGGCGTGGCCGATATAGCACGCATCGTTAGGCCGGGTACGGTGCAGCATGAAATACGGTTGATCCTCTACCGCGCGATACACGTCCAGCAGCGAGATCGTTTCCGCCGGCCGCGCCAGCAGCGCCCCACCGCCTTGTCCCATCTGTGAATAGGTCAGCCCGGCCTCCGCCAGCGCGCCGAGGATGCGCCGTACTACCGTCGGATTCGTGTTGACGCTGCGCGCGATGTCTTCTGAACGCACCGTCTGGCCACGACACAGCGTGATATTGGTCAGAATATGGATGGCAACGGCAAATCGCGTAGAGGTAGACACCTTGGCACCTGCTCAGAGTTTCGTTTATGTCGGATTAAAACATAAGGAAAGCGTATCAATTTACGATAATACACATAATGAGTAGGGATAATGAAAATGTCAACCTGCCCCGCCCGATGGCGGCGGCGGCTCACGCTTCTGTGCGGATCTCCGTCACTTTATCGGGATAAAATGCCAGATGATCCTTGATCGCTACCACGGCGTTGTAGGGCATTTCATAACTCCAGGCCACATTGGCCTCCTGCTCGCCGTTAAGCACAAGGGAGAAATAACTGCAGTCGCCCTTATAAGGGCAGTAGCTGACGTGCTCGTTTTTCTGCAACAGCGCCCGATTCACATCCTCACGCGGAAAGTAAAACACCGGCGGATAGGTGGCTTCCTGCAGGATGAGCACGTTGCGGCTGTCGGCCAGGGTCTGACCGGCTGCACGCACGACAACCCGCGCCGGATGGCGGGTCAAGGTGATTGGGTGGTCCGGGCCGGGGATTTTCACCGGTTTGCCGGATGCGGAAACGAGATCGGACATGGCGGCCTCCAGAGTGTGCGCCCCGCACCCCGCGAGGCGTCTTTCCAGTATAGACCCACGATTTTACCGGCGGCCGCACATTCGGCGAGCAATCGCTTTTCACCGCCGCAAAATTAAGAATTTTTACCTGTTCGATTTTCTTACGGAGGAATACATTCATCCCAACTTCTACCGGCAGGTTAATCGGATTATTTTTAATCCATTAATCAGTCAATTTACCAGGAACTCATTATGAATATTAAACGTGCCGTAGGTGTGTTGGTGGTGGTGATGGCAACGCTTTCCGTTACCGCATGTGGGCATATGTCCAATCGCGATCGCAACACGGCGATCGGCGCGGGCGTCGGTGCAGTCGGCGGTGCGGTGCTGACCGACGGCAGCACGCTGGGTACCCTCGGCGGCGCGGCGCTGGGTGGCATTATCGGCCACCAGACCAGCCGTTAATCATCGCGTTAAAATAATCTCTGCAGGCCGGCATTTTTTTAATCCATAAGCGCCGGTCTGTTTTTTATTTATCGAAATAACGTCCCTCAGCGGTGGAAAATAATAAATAACGTTTAGCGCAGCTTTATTATTCATTAACCTGCGTCAGGGTTATTTATTGCACAGGCAGCCTGAAACGCGCCATCGCTTTTTCCAACCGTTCCGATTCGCCCTGCAGCGACTGAGAAGCGTCGGTCACCGCGTTCACCACGGCGCCGGTTTGTTGCACCACCTGATTCAGCGCCGCAATGCGCGCCGTCACGTCCTGAATGCTCTCCCCCTGATTGAAAGACGCCTGCGAGATTTCCGCCATCAGGGCACTGCATTTGTTCACCAGATCGATAATCTGGCGCAGGTTGCCGGTCAGCAGATCCACCGCCTGCGAACCTTGATCGATTTGCTGCAGTGAACGGTTGATCAACTGCTGAATATCGCGCGTCGAATGGCTGCTCTTTTGCGCCAACAGACCCACCTCTTTGGCTACGATGGCAAAGCCGCGGCCGTGAACGCCGGCATGCGCGGCCTCGATCGCCGCATTCAGCGCCAGAATATGGGTCTGGAACGCCACGCTGTCGATCAGCGCGACGATGCCACGCATCTCGGCCGATTGGATGACGATCCCTTGGATTGAAACATTGACGGTTTCCATCATCTGCTCACCGGCGCCGGCGTACTGCCGGGCTTGTTCGGTTCGTTGGCTGGCCTGCTGGGCGTATTGGCCGTTTTCTTCCACCCGCGCCGCCAGCTGCTGCACGTGCTCGGTCGCCAACTGCAATTCGCCGTCCTGCTTCGCCGACTGCGCCGTCAACTGGCGATTGCCGTCCGCCAGCCGCCCAACGCCGCTCAGGATCCCGCTCGCCGCATCGCGCACCTCGCTCACCAGACGCTGCAAGCCGCTTTGCATATGGCCAATGCTGGTCTGCAGCTGACGCATCTCGCGGTTGAATGCCCGCTCAGGCGGCAGCGGCCGCGAAAGATCGCCGGCGGCCAGCACGTTGAGGTGTGCGATTGCCCGCTGCAACGGTGCGATAACCCAGCGAGAGACGCCGACCCAGACCCCTACGGCAATCAGCGCCAGCGCCGCCAGCGCGCCAAACGCAAAGATCTTGGCCTGCTCCAGCGCCGCCAATTGCCGCACGTTGACGTCATCGCCACGCCGCTCGTTCAGCGTCTGGTAGGCAAGATACTTCTCGTTGAAATCCGCCTGAAACGCCTGGATCGGCACGGCGAAAAACGCATCGACGCTGGCGCTGCTTTGCAACCCTTGCGCCTGTTCCTTCAGGCCGTCATAGAACAGACGATAGCTGTCTTTCAGGGCGCCCGTCGCTTCGGGCGCAGCCGCGCTCAAGCGCTCGAACCGGGCAAAGGCCTGCTTTGAAGCCGCCAACGCCGCCAACGATTCATCCAGCAGGCTATGCCAACTGCCCTCGGAGCCGGTGGCTTTATCCTGCAGATAATAGATGCCCGCACGGTTCAGGGTATCGCTGGCCGTCAGCAGCGACAGTCTGGCGCGATCCATTGTCGCCTGCTGGCGATGCAACGCATCGCCCGTCACCAGATTAACCTTGGCGTCGCGCAAAATATTGGAAATAAATAGGGTGGAAAACAATTGCAGCAGAGAAAATAGCGCGATAACGCAAATTACCCCGCTTAATAAGCCCATGCTCTTGCCGAAGCCAAACGCACGCGGTAGCGCTGCCGCAGGTTTTACCCTGCGGCCCAGTGTCAGTTTTATGTTCATGATTTTTAGTCAGTCATACCAGGATGCCGCGAGTCTAACGGGCATTGATGACACGACTATTTCAGCCTGCTCTGCGTCGCCCCCGCCGGCCAAGATCCCCCAATAATCGGTATTGCCCGTCAACTCTCATTTTTATTTCTTGACTTGTTTAATACCGGATTTATAGTTTTTCCATTAAAAAAGAAACAAAGTTTCATATATTAACCGGCGCGAAATTTAATATATGAAACGCTCAATAAAATCGTCTCAAATATAAAACCGATGAGCGTAAATGCCCTGTTCACAGGTGAAACTCGCTCGCCTTAATAAACAGTCTATTTTCTTCAGGGGCCTGCTATGCGCAAGATCACGCTTTGTTTTTTCCTTGTTTCACCAGTGAGTTATGCAACCGTCGCCGCATTGCCCAACGATGTTGCCACCACCGCGGCGCCGGTAAAAAAAAGCCGCCCGGCATTTCCGCATATTCATTGGCAAAGCGAGGATAATAAAAAGAATATTGATATCGGCGGCGCACTGCGCGCCAATTATCGCTATGAAGACTGGCACAGCAGCAATTATCGGAATCCTCCGCATTTACGCTTTGACGCTTTTCGCATCGATGCCGTCGGCCAGGTAAACGATGCATTTTTCGATGGCGGATTCTGGTTTCAGGATCGGCGCAAATACGCCATCGACTGCGCCTATGTCGGCTATCACCTGTCTGAACGTTCCGCCGTGCAACTGGGCGCGCCGTTCAAACCGTTCGGCCTGATGCCCTACCCGCAGTTCGGCTGGTCGTACGGCATTCCGTTTTACCTCGGCTTTGGCGTCAACACCGGGCTGGGCGCCAAATACCAATATCAGCATGATGATTGGGCCTTCGACGCCGCCTATTACCCGCGCATGATGCCGACCGGCGTGCGTTACGCCCCCGACGTCGCCAGCTACGACGATTTGAAAAACACCAACTATGCGTCACAGCACCTGCAGCGCAACGAAAAACGCGATCAGATAAACCTGCGGCTGACGCGCGCTTTCCACCAGGGCGGCTGGGACAATGAGCTCGGCGGTTCGCTGGCGGCCTCACGGCTCTACAACCAGGCTACCGGCGATAACGGCAGCTTCTGGGCGGCGGGCCTGCATACGCTGGTGAATAACGATCCCTGGCATCTGTCCGGCCAGGTGATCCGCTACGGTTACGATGCCAAAGGCCCGGCCGGGGCCAACAATTCGGTGATCCTGATGGGCGGCAACGGCCTGACGCCGGCCTATCTGATCCCGTCGCAGGCCACCACCGCCGCCATCAACCTGGCGCGCGACGTCGACGTACCCTGGGGGCCGGTGAAAAAGCTGCGGTTCTACAACGACTACAGCGTGCTCTGGAAGGATAAGCACGGCGGTTCCGACTCCAAAATGAATACGCTGGGGGTGCAGGTGTTCGCCATGCCGGTGATGCTGTGGGTGGACCTGACCTGGGCGCAGAATGCCAACCCGTGGGGCGGCGTGGAAAACGCCACCGGTTGGACCGGCACGCAATCCTCCGGCAGCAATAAATGGTATTTTCGCACTAACGTGAACATCGGTTACTACTTCTGAGCACGGCGAGATCTACACTGAAGTATCACCGCCAACCGGAGAAGCCACGATGCTGAGCGCGCAAACGCTGCATATTGCCATCAACCGCCCCTGTGACGAGGTGTACGCCTTTCTCAGCCAGCCGGAAAATTTCCCCTTGTGGGCCAAAGGGTTGGCCAACAGTTTACGGCAGGAAGATGAAGAATGGGTGGCAGACACCCCACAGGGAAACCTTCGTATTCGCTTCAGCGCGCCGAATGCCTTCGGCGTGCTGGATCATTGGGTGACGCTGCCGAACGGCGGCGTGGTCTACGTGCCGCTGCGCGCGCTCGCCAACCGGCACGGCACCGAGGTGATCTTCACCCTGTTCCGCCAGCCGGACATGGACGACGCGCTGTTCGCCCGCGACGCCGGGCTGGTGAACGCCGATCTGCGGGCGCTAAAGCGCCTGCTGGAATCGCGCTAATCCCCATCAGCCCTTGACCGACGACACCACGTTAAGCGGTTGGGCATCCGGCAGGATATTCATGTGCTCCAGCACCTGGGCCATGATCTTGCCGAACACCGGCCCCGCCACCGAACCGCCGAAGTGCTTGCCGGCTTTCGGGTTGTTGACCATCACCACCAGCGCCACCTGCGGATCGCTGGCCGGCGCCACACCGGCGGTGTAGTTGATGTAGCCGCCGTCGTATTTGCCGCTGGGGCCCATTTTCTCGGCGGTACCGGTTTTGATCGCCAGCCTATAGCCCGGCACCGCGGCGCTCACCCCGCTGCCGCCTGGCAAGGCGTCGCTCTCCATCATATGCACCACGGACCGTACCGTATCCGCCGGCAGAATACGTTGCCCCATCACCGGCGGCGTCACCTTGGTGATCGACAGCGGGCGATAAATGCCGAAGGAACCGATAGCAGCATATTCGCGTGCCATCTGCAGCGGCGTCACGCGCAGCCCATAGCCGAAGGAGAAGGTAGCGCGTTCGATATCGGCCCAGCGTTCACGGTGCTGCGGCAGATAGCCGCTGCTCTCGTTGCCGATGCCAAGCTCGGTCGGCCGCCCCAGGCCAAAGCTACGGTAGACCGCCGGCAGCACGGTGGCCGGCAGCGCCAGCGCAATGTGCGATACCGCGATGTCGCTCGATTTTTGCAGCACGCCGGTGATGGTCAGTTTCGACCAGTGGCCGACGTCTTTGATCAGGTGACCGTTCACCCGATACGGCGTGGTGTCCAACACGGTATCCGGCCGGATCAGCTTATGTTCCAACCCCACCATCACCACCACCGGTTTCACCGTCGAACCCGGTTCGAAGCTGTCGCTGCTGCACACGTTGCGGATATCTTTCGCCGGCGTGCTGCCATAGTTGTTCGGGTTGAACGACGGATAGCTGGCCATGCCGAGGATTTCGCCGGTGTCGATCTTGACCAGCACCGCGCAGCCTGAGTCGGCCTGGTTAGCCACCACGCCGTCGCGGATCTGCGCATAGAGCACGTACTGGATAAATTTGTCGATGCTGAGCGTCACGTTCGGCGGCGGCACCGGATCCACGCTTTTGAGCACGCCGATCACCGCGCCGCTGCCATCCTTCTGATAGACCCGCAGGCCGTTTTTTCCCTGCAACAGCGGGTTGAACCCAAGCTCGATGCCCTCCAGTCCCTGATTGTCCTGGCCGACGATGCCGATCAGCCCGGCGGCATCCTGGCCCATCGGATAAAAGCGGCTGAAATCCTGCTCGGCGCTGACGCCGGTCAGGTGCAGTTTGCTGATGTAGGCGGCGTTGTCATCCTCCACCTTGCGTGCCAGGTAGACAAAACGTTTGTGCGCGTTGCTCTGGATCAGATGCTGGATGTCCGCCAGCGGGATCTTCAGCACGTTGGCCATACTCTGCCAGCGTTCGTTACCGGTATCGGTCTGGGTATCGAGAATATGCTTCGGGTCCAGCACGATGTCTTTGGACGACACGCTGACCGCCAGCGCCTCATCGTTGCGATCGGTGATCATAGCGCGGTTGGTCGGCACCACCTGGGTGCGGATCGAACGCTGGTCGGCCTGATCCGCCAACTGCTGGTGTTCCAGCAGCTGCAGGTAGCCGACCCTGAACGCCAACAGAAAAAAACAGACCAGCATGCCGGCGCAAATCCAGCCGAAACGAACTGTGGAATAGGTTTTACCGCTCTTTTTGGTCGATGGCGCCACTGTTGTGTTAACCCTACGTTTTTATTCGGTTTATGGTGTTATTTCAGTCTACCTTGCCGGAAATGGTCAGGAGATTGCAGTTTGTAAGAAAGTAAAAACAAACCGCATCACCGTTGCACATCCGCACTGTCGTTTAACTGCGGTTTACTTTGCGGCATATCACCGGGCTGTGGCGCGTTGGCCGGGTCAAAAATATGGTCGAGGATCGCGCGTGCGGTCGGCCCCGCCACCACGCCGTCGCCACCGCCGTTTTCCAGGATCAGCGCCATCGCCACCCGGGGGTTTTTGTAAGGCGCGAACAGCGTATAGAAGATGTGATCGCGTAGCCGCACCGGGATCATTTTGGCGTTGTAGGTCTGGTTTTGCTTCAGGCTGAACACCTGCGAGGTGCCGGATTTGGCGGCGATCTGGTACGGCGCGGTGTGGAACAACTTGTAACCGGTACCGTTCGGCAGGTTGGCCATGCCGTACATGCCGTTGCGCACGATGCCCCAGTAAGGCGAGTGGGGATCACCGATCTGCGCCGCTTGCGCCGGCGGCTGGTAGCGCGTCACCCGGTTGCCCTGCTGCAGCGAATACAGCAGATGCGGCGTTTTCACCTGGCCGTTGTTGATCAGCGTGGTCAGCGCTTTTACCATCTGGATTGGCGTCGCCACCCAATACCCCTGGCCGATGCCCACCGAAACCGTATCCCCCTGATACCAGCCTTTTTTGTGCACCTTCAGCTTCCAGTCGCGGCTCGGCAGCACGCCGCGATACTCTTCGTTCAGATCGATGCCGGTGGACTGGCCGTAGCCGAACTGGCTCAGCCAGTGGTGAATACGATCGATGCCCATCTCATACGCCACCTGATAAAAGAAGGTGTCGGCGGACTCCTCGATCGCTTTGGTGACGTTGAGCATGCCGTGGCCGGTTTTCAGCCAGTCGCGGTAGCGGCGCTCAGTGCCGGGCAGCGTCCAGGTCGGCGCACCGAAAAAGGTGGTGGTGGGCGTGATCACCCCGGCGAACAGCGCCGAAACGGCCATGTAGGGCTTCACCGTGGACGCCGGCGGGTACAGCCCCTGGGTGACGCGGTTGATCAGCGGCAGATCCGGGTTGGTCAGCAGCGCCTTATAGGCCTGATAGCCGATGCCTTTGACGAAAGGATTGGGATCGTAGCTGGGGCTGGAGACCATCGCCAGGATGCCGCCGTCGCGCGGATCTTCCACCACCACCGCGGCGCGCTGCCCCTTCAGCACCGATTCGATGTACTGCTGCAGCGGCAAATCCAGCGTCAGGTAGATGTTCTTGCCGGCCTTCGGAGGCTGCTCCTTCAGCAGGCGGATCACGCGCCCGTGGTTATCCACCTCCACCTCCTGATAGCCGGTGGTGCCGTGCAGCTCGGACTCGTAATAGGCTTCGATGCCCTGTTTGCCGATGTTGCGGTCGGCGGCGTAGTTTTCGCTCAGGCCGGCCTTGTCCAGGCGCTTGAGATCGCTATCGTTGATCTTCGACACATAGCCCAGCACGTGCGCCAGCTGAGCGCCGTAAGGATATTCACGCTGTTGATAGGTATCGATGGTCACCCCGTCGAAACGGTATTGATTGACGGCAAAGCGCGCCACCTCGGTGTCGCTCAGACCGGTTTTTAGCGTCACCGGCTTGTAACGGCTGTTGTGGTGCATGTCATCGCGAAACGCGCTGATGTCCTCCGGCGTCAGGTCGACGATCGGCGTCAGCGCCTGCAGCAGCGCCGCCATGTCGGTGATTTTGCTGGGCGTGATCTCGATACGATACAGTGTCACGTTTCGCACCAGCGGAGTGCCGTTACGATCAAAGATCAGCCCGCGGCTGGGAGCTAGCGGCAGCATCTTGATGTCGTTCTGGTTGGAGCGCGTCTGGTAAAAGCCGTGCTGGCGGATTTGCAGCCGGTAGAGGTTGACGATCAATACGCCGAAGCACACCACTACCAGCGCCAGCGCCACGCCTGCCCGGCGGATAAACAGTCTTTCTTCCGCAGAGTGGTCGCGAATTGTTTCTTTTAACAGGGCCATGCAGTGCCGGTACCTTTTGCGTCACATTTCCCCGCAAAATCAGGGGGCTGAAAAGCCGGCAAGCATAGCGTTATCGGGCGCGACGCCCCATGAAAAGGTTGCTAATGAAATGGCATAACTGTTTCAGCATATTGGAATGTTACCGGCGGCGATTTTTTCACCGCGATCCCCATTGAGCCCCCGTTCGCCCCAATGCTACAATGTGATCTTAATCACACTATTACCGATATTCCCCCGCATTTCCCTGTCGGCGCCCTGCCGGATGCGGCTTTTTGTTACATAGGATCGAGTTCGATGAGTACCATTGCCACCGGTTTAGTCATGATGCGCTGGGAGTTGCTGAGCGCCGTGATGATGTTCTTCGCCAGCCAGTTAAACGTCGTTTGCCGTAAAACCAGCCGCAACGGCATGGCGTTCATGTTCAGCAGCCTGGGCCTGTTTACCGCCTGCTGGTTCGTGATGGGCCTGATGGGCATCCACCTTACCCTGGAAGCCTTCACCCAGTTCTGGTCATCGGCCTGGGATCGCTACGTGGACGTGGTCAGCACCATGCCGGTCGATTGGCCGATGCCGTAACCTCGCTGCACGGGCGGCGCACCGGCCGCCCAGCGATTATTCCTCGTCCGTTGGCGCCGCCGCCAGCCGCGCCATCAACGCCCCCGCCTCAACCAACAGCGCCTGTTCTTGCTCCGTTAAACAACTTTCCATCGCCGCCAGCAGCCACGCCTCGCGCCGGCTGCGGCTTTGCTGCAGCAGGCCCAGCCCGGCGGGCGTCAGACGTACCCGCACCCGGCGTTTATCTTCGGCATCCGGCGTGCGCACCAGCAGCCCGTCGGCCTCCAGCTCACGCAACGCGGCCGCCAGGTTAGAGGAACGCATGCGCTCCGATTCCGCCAGCAGCGACGGCGTCGCCTCGCCGCCGTGGCGATCGATAGCCCCCAACAGCATCAGCTGGGCCCAGGATTTTTCGTCGCTACGCGACTCGCGCCGTAAACGGCGCACCAGCGACATTAACTGCGTGCGCAGCAGCGTCACGTCTTCAGGGTGATCTTTTTTCATTGGCATCAATCTAGCGTTCAGTTTATCCCTGCTTTCACACCGCCGGATCGCGCAGTGCCCTGCCTGGCTACCGCGCCGCTCTGGCTTAACCTAGTTACCTATGATAATATAGCTATTAATATATAGCAAAAAAGACACTGCATCGGCAGGGTTACGTTTGCTCACGCATTTGCCCCTCGCCGATTAATTTGCAGTGTTATTATTATTTTGATTAATAAATCCCTCCTTATTCAACGTGGTACGGTAAGCCGATGGAAGCGTGGAAAGTCAATCTGATCTCGGTCTGGCTCGGGTGTTTCTTCACCGGGCTGGCGATGAGCCAAATCCTCCCTTTTCTGCCGCTGTACGTCGAACAGCTCGGCGTCAGCGATCACCAATCCCTCAGCCTGTGGTCCGGGCTGGTGTTCAGCGGCACCTTTTTGGTCTCGGCGGTGGTCTCGCCGCTGTGGGGCAGCCTGGCCGACCGCAAAGGCCGCAAGCTGATGCTGCTGCGCGCCTCGCTGGGCATGGCGATCGTCATCGCGCTGCAGGGGCTGGCCACTAACGTGTGGCAGCTGTTCGCGCTGCGCGCCCTGATGGGGCTGACGTCCGGCTATATTCCCAACGCCATGGCGCTGGTCGCCTCGCAGGCGCCGCGTGATAAAAGCGGCTGGGCGCTGGGCACGCTCTCTACCGGGCAGATCTCCGGCGTGATCGCCGGGCCGCTGTTGGGCGGGCTGATGGCCGACCATCTGGGGCTGCGGGTGGTATTTTTCGTCACCGCCGGGCTGATGTTCGTCAGCTTCCTGGTGACGCTGTTCCTGATTAAAGAGCGGCGCATCACGGTGAAAAAAGCGGATCAGCTGAGCGGCAAGGCGGTATTCCGTTCGCTGCCCTATCCGACGCTGATCGTCACCCTGTTCGTTTGTACCCTGATGATCCAGCTGGCTAACTCGTCCATCAGCCCGATCCTGACGCTGTTCATTCGCGAGCTATCGGGCGACGTCAGCAATATCGCCTTTGTCAGCGGCATGATCGCCGCCGTGCCCGGCATTGCGGCGCTGATCTCGGCGCCACGCCTCGGGCGGCTCGGCGATCGCATCGGCACCGCGCGCATCCTGATCGCCGCGCTGCTGTTCACCACCGGCCTGTTCGCCGTGATGGCCTGGGTCAATACGCCGCTGCAGCTGGGCATTCTGCGCTTCCTGCTGGGTTTTGCCGACGGCGCGCTGATGCCGGCGGTGCAGGCGCTGCTGCTGAAGTATTCCTCCGATCAGGTGACCGGGCGCATCTTCGGCTATAACCAATCCTTTATGTACCTGGGGAACGTGGTTGGCCCACTGCTGGGATCGGGCATTTCGGCGATGATGGGGTTCCGTTGGGTGTTCGCCGTCACGGCAGTCTTGGTGCTTTGCAATGCGCTGCAGCTGCGTCATCAGTTCAAAAAAGTGGAAAATCAACGTGCGGGATAACGGGGAATGTGGGGAAACGCCTCAAGCAGTGGCGGGACAATGACGCCCATCAACCGTACCACCACTGCCAAAGGCGGCCGTAGCCTACTCGACGCGGCGGTCATTTAATATTTATGTAAGTAAATAAAGTGTTGCGGGCGCGTAGAGGGCCGCCGCAGCGGCCCTTGTGGCTCAGAACATGGTATTGTCGTTAGCCGATTTTTCCGGCACATCCTGATTGACGTCCCAATGCTCGGTGATTTTCCCCTGATCGTTCACCCGATAAATATCCACGCTGGCGGTGCCGCGATCCTGCGGGTTATTTTGGTATTTGACGTGAACGTAGACCAGATCGCCGTTGACCGCGCTGCGGTATATTTTGGCGCTGTATTGCGGATTGTCTTTGAAGGTCTGGCTGAAGAAATCGAGGAACGGCTTGATGCCGTCGCCGACGAACGGGTTATGCTGCTTGTAGTTTTCCACAATCAGCCTCTGCGCCACGCCGATGTCGTGGCGGTTGAAGAAGCCCGCGTACAGATCTTCCACCACCTTCAGCTTTTGCTGGGCATGATGATAGCCGCCCTTGCCGGCCGACTTTTGCGACGCCGCCTGATCCGTTGACAACGCCGGGTAACTCGCCAGCAAGCCGCCGACGATCGCACAGGCGATCAATGCCTTTTTCATAACTGCTCCTTAGTTTCCTGAGTGACCTACGATTTTCAGCTGCCCTTTCAGATGGGTGAAGCTGCCGTCCTTGGCGGCGATGTTGGTGTACACCTCGCCGCGCTCAAAGTCCTCGATATGCGTCACGTTGTCGCCGGACTGCGGTTCGTGCCAATAGACCATGTAGACCTTCGGCCGAATCTCCACTGCGGTGTACTGTACCGTGTCGGTAATGCCCTGCGACGCCTCGCCGATACCGGTGAAGGTCATGGTCTTGTCATCGGTAAAATCCAGCTTGAAGGCGAAATCGCCGAAGGTCACCTGCACCACTTTACCGACCGCAATGAACTGCCCGTGTTTTTCCGTCATCGTCGCCGCCTTACTGTTTGTCAGGGAGGGTTGCGCCGCCGTAGCGGCAGGCAATGCCAGGGGGAAAGTCAGGGCTATCGCCAATGCAATGCCCGTTCGCTTCACTGTTTTCATCGTTCCTTCTCCTTTCCGTGGTTGAAAACGAGAATCATTATTATTTCTTAAGGGTTGGCGGAAATATAAGAATAATCTCTATTCCCATCAGGCACCTGGCGGCAAAAAAAGACGGGGGGAAATCGCCGTAAAATGGCATGGCAATAGCGCGTTCTGGCCCTTGGTTTTTACGCAATGAACGGGATTACTGCTTTCAGGGAAGGAAACAACTCGGGGATTCGATAGGTCTATAGCGCGGATCGCTTTAAGCTAATGCGTATTTGTTCTTAGGCCGCCCGCCGCTGCAAAACGGCGGCGAACGGCACGGCATTTAACGCAGCCAGGGGGTATGGGTGACGCCAACCAGCAAGCCTTCCGGGCTAAGCAAACGGGTAACGCTTTGCCCCCACGGCTCTTCGCGATTGGCGACCAACAGCCGATAACCGCGATCGACCAGCCCCTGGGTGGCTACCGCCATGTCGGCCACGTCAAACTCGATCCATGCCTGCGGCACCGCGAGATCCGCCGGCCAGCGATCGTCGCCAAAGCAGGACTGCGCCGCCTGCGCCAGCGGCCACAGGGCAAAATGCTTCACCCCGTCCAGCGCGCCTTGCTCCGACAGCAGATAGGTTTCGTTGCCCGGCATCGGCTTGAGCGGCAGCCCCAGCGCCTCGACATAAAATGCCTTACTCTCGTCGCTCTCACGCGTGATGGGCCCGAATCCGGCGACAAACAACACGCCCAGCCCGGCAAACTGTTGATCCATGCTGCACTCCCTTTCGGTTAGCGCCCCAGCCGCACCTGCAGCGGAGCAAATCCATAGGCCGCCTTGAAGCGGTTGCTGAAATGGCTGGCGGAACTGAAGCCGCACGCCAGCGCGATCTCGGTGATCGGCTGTTGGCTATGCCGCAACAGCTGTTCCGCCCGCTGCAGCCGGGCGCGCATCACGAACTGGTGCGGCGCCAGGCCGGTGGCGTGCTTGAACATGCGGGCGAAATGGTATTCGCTCAACCCGGCCTGCGCCGCCAGATCCGCCAACAGCAAAGGCCGATCGAGGTGGCTTGCGATATATTCCCGCACCCGCCGGGCTACCGCAGGGGCCAGGCCGCCGCGCACCGGCGGCAGCTTCCACTGCAGCTGGCTGTAACGCTGGATCAGATGCGACATCAGCAGGTTCGACGCGCTGCTGAGCGCCAGCAGATTGGCGCTGTCATGCCAATCGCAGTTGAGCAAAAACTGGCGGTACAGCAGCGTGATCTGCGGATCTTCGCCGAAGCTGCGCTGCTCCACGTTGATCGCCGCCGGGCTGCGATCCCAGGTCTGCTCCGCCAGCTGCCGCAGATGCCCATCGGTGCAATACAGATGCACGAACGACAGATCGCTGCGCACATCCCAGGTGGAGGCGTATTGGCGCGGCATGATGCAGAACCGATCCGGCCCGCCGCCGTTGCGCCAGCCGCCCGGCACCTGCTGGTAGCACTCATAGCCGTCGGCGACGTACAGGCTCAGGGTATGGTGGTCGGCGCTTTCCTGCGTGACGCGATCGTTGCAGTTGGACCAGGCGGCCAGCTCCACGCCGGTGCCCAGCAGCACGCTGCCGTGCAGCCGCGCCTTGTGCTCACGCAGTGTTTCAAACGCCTGATAGTTGGACATCGCCGGCCCCGTTGTTCGACATGCCGACAGTGTAAAGAGTGGCGCCGCCGCATACCAGCCGCCGCCCCGCGCTTTTGGCAAAAAAAGCGCAAGAATATGCAACTGAGCGCAAAGCGCTGCAAGCGCCGCCGCGCGCCAAAGCGGATACTGCGCCATCGGTTTTTTCGGAGTAACAAATAGAATGAATGCGCTGTTGTACCTCGCCGTGGTGCTGATTTGGGGCACCACCTGGATTGCGATCACCCTGCAACAGGAAGGGCCGGTGGCCATTCCCGTCTCGATCGCTTACCGCTTCGCCATTGCCGCCGCGGTGATGTTCGCCGTGCTGTTGCTAACGCGCCGCCTGCGCCGCCTCGCCCCGCGCGATCATCTGTTCTGCGTGCTGCAGGGCTGCTGTGTGTTCGGCTTCAACTTCTTCTGCTTCTACCACGCGGCCGCCTACATCAGCAGCGGGCTGGAATCGGTGATCTTCTCGATGGCGGTGCTGTTCAACGCCCTCAACAGCCTGCTGTTTTTCCGCCAGCGCCCCAGCCCCAACCTGCTGCCGGCGGCGCTGCTGGGTTTGACCGGCATCGTGGCGCTGTTCTGGCAAGATCTGGCCGCCACCCGCATGGCGCCGGAGCTGCTTAAAGGCATCGGCCTGAGCGCGCTCGGTACCTACGGTTTCTCGCTGGGCAACATGATCAGCACGCGCCATCAGCGCCGCGGGCTGGATATCTTTTCCACCAATACCTACGCCATGACCTACGGCGCGCTGTTGATGGCGCTGATCGCCCTGGCGCAGGGCGCATCGTTCCAGATGGAATACAGCAGCCGCTATATCGGCTCCCTGCTGTACCTGGCGATCTTCGGATCGGTGATCGCCTTCGCCGCTTACTTCAGCCTGCTCGGCCGCATCGGCGCCGGCGCGGCGGCCTACAGCACCCTGTTGTTCCCGCTGGTGGCGCTGACCATCTCAACGATCTACGAAGGCTATCAGTGGCACTTCAACGCCGTGCTGGGCCTGTGCCTGATCCTGCTGGGCAACCTGGTGATGTTCGCCAAGCCGACGCTGAAATGGCGGCGGGCGGATATCTCAAAACAAAAC
Source organism: Serratia sp. 201 (assembly GCF_037027545.1). NCBI lineage: Bacteria > Pseudomonadati > Pseudomonadota > Gammaproteobacteria > Enterobacterales > Yersiniaceae > Serratia > Serratia sp. 201. Next base: position 1,582,805 of record NZ_JAXCHC010000002.1, read on the forward strand.
TCAACCCTTTGAAGCCATTGGCGAATATCGTTATCATCAGGTTTTGTTGATAATGGATGATGGCAAATGCTCAGAAGTGATGATGTGACACCCCGCGCCTACAAACAGGTGGACGTGTTTACCCGTACGCCGCTGCAGGGCAACCCCGTGGCGGTGGTGCTGGAGGCCGAGGGGCTGAGCAGCGCGCAGATGCTGGCACTGGCCCGCTGGACCAACCTTTCGGAAACCACCTTTGTGCTTAAACCGACGCACCCGGCGGCGGATTATAAGGTGCGCATTTTCACCACCGAAAAAGAGCTGCCCTTCGCCGGCCACCCGACGCTGGGCACCGCCCACGCCCTGCTGGAAGCCGGATTGGCACCTAAACGGCCTGGAACGGTGATGCAGGAATGCGGCGTCGGCCTGGTGGCGGTCAATATCCAGCCGGAAGGCACCTTGGCGTTCGCCGCGCCCGAAGTTGAGTTTCGCCCAATGGCGGCTGAGGAAACAGAACGGCTGATGGCCGCTTTACGGCCCGCGATGATTGAAGGAGGCCCCCTGCCGGTGATTGCCGAGATGGGCATTCGCTGGCTGATGGTGCGCCTGCCGGACGCACCATCCTGCCTGGCGATAACGCCGGATCAGGCCACGATTAAACGGCTGCAAACGGCGTGTGATGTAGATGGCGTGGTGATCTATGGCCCCTGCTCCGCAACCGAACCGGCCGATTACGAAATGCGCGCGTTTATGGTGGAATGCGGTGTTTTGATTGAAGATCCGGTAACCGGCAGCGCCAACGCCTGCCTGGCGCGCTTATTGAAGGCCAACCGCTTCCCCGACGGCGGCCGGACCGCACAGGGCTACCAGGTGCGCCAGGGCACCCAACTGAATCGAGATGGCCGCGTGAGCGTGCGCTTTATTGACGGCGAACCTTGGATCGGCGGGCAGTGCTGCACCCTGATTAACGGCACATTGGGTATTTAGTTTGTCGGCGATCGGCGCCAGCGGCAGGTGCGCGTCGATGTCGCTCTGCGGGCTGCGCTCGCCCAGCAGGTTATCCGCCAGATCGTACACCAGCCGCGCGCCCGGTTTGCCCTGATTGGGTTCGCGGTGTTGCAGCAGGCGGCCTTTGATGCAACTAACAATCTAATGCTTTTACTCTTCCTCTTTTTTATTTATAAAGAACCTAACATTTCCTTTTCAGGCATCTACCTTACATCTCATATTCAATGTTTCTCATATTTGTTGTAAAACACTAACAATCTTTATCGCCATTTATTATCTTATTAATCTCAGGTCGCCACACACGCCCCCATTTTCTCTCCAAATTCACAGAATAGTTTTCAATTGAATAATAGTCATTTTTATCATTATGGGATGTGAAACATTGATCAACACCATTAACAATCCATGATAGCAAGTTTAAAATATCCGTATCATACTCATTTTCTTTCAAAAACGCCTCTGAATTATTTACTAAGTCACTTAATAGCTTCTCATCAAAGAACGACCTCTCAAAAAGAGAGTAGCAAAAAGTCCCTTCAACCAAGTCATTTCTGTTTTTCATAACATCAAGCTTTAACTCCTTGCTCACATTGCCCCCTAATCATTCTGTAATTTTTCTATGAAATCAAAAATCCAAAAAAATTCTTTGGCTCTAAATACAGTAATTTTTCATGGTCACCATCTTTATACCTTACGATGAACACTGAGAACGGTTCTTCACTATAATTCACTGCAATTATTTTAACCTCCAGTTCAGTTTTAAAAACCTGTGGATAAATTGACATCATAGAAAACTGATCATCCACATCCACCTCAAACCACGGAGCGATTTTTTCAACTAAATGTGAATTAACAATCCCCTCATCATCAATGTAAAATTCAAATACAGCTTCATCTGATATAAAGTAAACTCTATCATACATCGGGTGAAAAATCGGTGGTGTATCCGAATCTATGTAGACAGTGACAACTATATCACTCACCCCAAATTTAATTTCATGCTCACTAAACCCACTCATATATTCAATAAGCTAACGCCAGAATGAAAAATCAGATACGAAAATTTCGTTTATCATCACCCCACCAGGGATATGGTTTATCGCATCGGAAATCTCATCATATGGGGATGGGAGGATAAACGTAACACCAAAGTCATCATTAATAATGATGGAGCCATTGTATATTTTCTGCGACCTCGTCAGCTTTATTATATCTATCACACTCATTCCGGGAAATATGATTCCATTGTAGCCCCCTTGATAATGAGCATTACATCCAAGTGACAAAATGACACCGTCTTTATCAGTTACGACGGTCAAGGCATTATCGACTATATATGAATTTCGCTCATTCCCGTCAGGTAGGAAGTGGCTTTTAATCTTGACACTAAATCTGGAGTGCATCTCATTAATATATAATGAAATATTTTCATTTAAAGCGACATTACCCATGGAGACACCCGACACAATCCTAGCGTTAAAATCAATCATGTTAGATACCGTAATATTAAATTATTTATCAATGTGTACGGATGGATATTTGAAAATTATCAAATCTGCTCGTTTAGATACTTTTCATTCTAAACATTTAGAACCGACTGAGAATTGTCGGCTCTAACGCAGATTTAGAAATGGTTACATTGTTAACGTGAACACTAAGAGTCAGGATAGACGACTCTATAATCCTCATCCCTATGAAGCTTAGTCCAAATTCCATCCTTCCACTTCACATCTCCATCTCTTAGTATTTTTTTATTTTTCTCTCAAAGTCTGGATTAAAAAAATCATTAGATTTTATTTTCACGTCGATCACATGATTATCATCACAAAGAACATCCCCTAATCTATCAACTCTATCTATAACCTCTATATTATAATCATCTAGTTCTGCTTTTGCCACATAGCGCCCCTTATCATCTTCACAAGGAAGTGAAACACCAAACGCCCTTTCCAGCTTAATAAGCAGCTTATCAAATGGAATGTCTTCCAATAATAAAATACCTAATTGCCTATTCTCGTTCACAGCCACTCTCCATTTCATGAACATCCGGAACGCCCTAACCTTCACCACGGGCTTGACCATACTTAACGGCTTCGTAGTTTTAACACGCTACCGCCCACGCCGTTATTGGTTTAACAGCTAATAGGTACAGGTACCTACTCGATGGTATGGAGGCATCAAGTAGTCCTGTTTCGTGGTGTTCTATCAATCCAAAGGCGTCGCGCAGCGACTGTTGTTACTATGCCTCCTACCACTTCGATCTTTTTCTGCGATTCAAAACGCCCCGTTATTCATACAATATTTTAAAATTACCTGTAACATCGAAAACATGATCATAAGTACTTAACGCAACTCTTTTTTTTCCTGAACTGTATTCTTCCAGCAAATCAAAGCTTGACTCTGAATACCTCTCATAAGGGTAGTCATCAACTTTATAAATAGACATCCTTTCTATTTCACTAAAAAAGAACTCTATTTTCACATCTGCCTCATTCAAAACCTCTGGCTCGCATGCCGATAACGAAAGCAACGCTTTAACTTTAAATGTAAAAGGAGAAAGACTGATTTCATGTTCAGAAATGATCAAGGCATCTCGTCCTAGTATGATTCCATACTTAGTTTTTATTGCTTGTACATTCATTTTAAGCACATCCTCTAGTTCTAATTGACCTACCTGAATTCTTAGTTGAAAAACGCCTATTAAGATTAATTTTCGACAATTCTTCCTGTGTTGCCCACCTAGAAGGGATTTTGGCTACACCAGCCTCTTTAGCTGCATAAAGACGCCGGTTATCAAGACTAAAGACAGAATCCTTATGTGCACCTTGGGAAATTAACCTTTCTTGTACATTTTCTGGTAAATCACGCATTCTTACTTTTCTAATAGGTTCTACTTGATTGATATATGACGGATCGTTTTTCAATCTATGAATTAACTCATTAACATTCCTGCCATCATCGAAGACAGGATTAATACTGTCTTGTGAGAAAAGAACAGTTTTTGGGCTTACTGGAGATAACCCCAGCGGATCCACCCACATCAGCGGGTTCGGCGCATACTGATAAAGGTTCAACCCGCCGCGCAGCCCTATCGGATCCTGTGTGGTGAAACGCCCCACCTCGGGTTCGTAGTAGCGGAACAGGTTGTAGTGCAGGCCGCTTTCGTCGTCCTGATATTGCCCGGCGTAGCGCAGCGGCTGCTGATACTGCGCGCCATGCCGCTTCGCCGCGCCGGCCACCGTCTGGCCCTGCAGCTTGCCGAAGGTGTCGTATTGCCCGGACCAGCACAGGTTGCCCGCTGCATCGGTCACTTCCAGCGGCGCGCTGTTCAGATCGGTGTGGTACCAGTAAATATCAGCCGAGCGGCTGTCGCCCGCCTGCTCCAGCGCCGCCAGCGGGCTCCACGGGCTGGCCGGATCGTAGCTCCAGCTGCGGCGGCTGCCGTCGTCGCGCTGCTCCTGCAGAAACCGGACCCTGCCACAGGAAACGGGTCGTCTGTTCGGTTTTGCCCTTGTAGCGCACCGCCTTGCGGCTGCGGCGGCCCAGCGCGTCGTAATGATACTGCGCCTCGAATTCGCCCTGCGGGCCGCGGCCGTGCGCCCGCACCAGCCGGTTGTCGGCGTCGTAGCGGTAGTGCTGTTCGTACAGGCCGTTGCGCCGGCTGATCAGGTTGCTCTGCGCTCGCCCTGCAGGTTATCCGCCAGATCGTACACCAGCCGCGCGCCCGGTTTACCCTGATTGGGTTCGCTGTGTTGCAGCAGGCGGCCTTTGATGCAACTAACAATCTAATGTTTTTACTCTTCTTTTTTATTTTTAAAGAACCTAATATCTCCTTTTCAAGCTTTGATCTTATATCTCATATTTAATGCTGCACACTAAAGTGCCCCAAAGAAAGGATCCTTTCGACAGCTTGTCGGTCACTCTTCTTCGATGCACTCATCACTTATGATCGATAATCCATCAAGTTGATTAAACGCACTCTTCAAGAATTTGTACCTGCTGAGTTTTTCTGGATTCTTCCCATTAGTGAAAGACACCTTAATTATCGTGCTAAACTCTTTGTTATCCTCCTCTAACCACTCATTAGAGTGAGGAATATAATTATCAGTAATGGTTAACTTGTCCGCATAAAGGCCAGTATATGCAAAGTAAACACCAAAATAGGAGCTATCATACTCCGAGCAAGTTATATCCCATTTATCGTCCAGTAATTTGCTCGCTTCTTTTTTTGATATGATACTGCCATATTTTAAAAAATATAATTTTTTCATAATTTATCCACCACATTTATCAGGTATTCTAGTTCCCTTTCCTTTAGCCTTAACTTCAGCAGCAGACTCAAAGACCATTGCGTTCACAGGTCTACCTCCTGACATTTTGGATAATTTTTGCAATGTATCATCAATACCTAATTTCTTAGCCATTTCACTACCCATATCAATTGGTCCAGTACGCCCTCCTTTTCCTATTCCCAGCTGCTCTGCTTTTTGATATAGCTCAGGATGTGAAATAGCAACGTCAAAATCACTAACACGGCCAACATCAAATGGTTGACCTGTAGAGAAACTTACCCCCGATACGGAGCTTCCTTGCATATATGAAACTGTGCCGGGATATCCTAATTTACTCATTCCTGCCTGTAATGCTTCACCGAACTGTTTAAATTGGCCGAAACTATTAAAGCCATGTGGAACTCCTTCTACAGATAACCCCAACGGATCCACCCACATCAGCGGGTTCGGCGCATACTGATACAGGTTCAACCCACCGCGCAACCCTATCGGATCCTGCGTGGTGAAACGCCCCACCTCGGGTTCGTAGTAGCGGAACAGGTTGTAGTGCAGGCCGCTTTCGTCGTCCTGGTATTGCCCGGCGTAGCGCAGCGGCTGCTGATACTGCGCGCCTTGCCGCTTCGCCGCGCCGGCTACCGTCTGGCCCTGCAGCTTGCCGAAGGTGTCGTATTGCCCGGACCAGCACAGGTTGCCCGCCGCGTCGGTCACCTCCAGCGGCGCGCTGTTCAGATCGGTGTGATACCAGTAAATATCCGCCGAGC